>NZ_JASVWB010000002.1:6463970-7756765 GCF_030287445.1 Streptomyces sp. ALI-76-A
TTCCGCGTGGCCTCCTACACAGGGAAGACGGAGAACGCCGACCGTTTGCAGGCCGAGGTGGACCTGCGGGAGAACCGGGTCAAGGCGCTGGTGGCGACGTCGGCGCTGGGCATGGGCTACGACAAGCCGGATCTGGGCTTCGTGGTGCACCTGGGATCGCCGTCCTCGCCGATCGCCTATTACCAGCAGGTCGGGCGGGCCGGCCGCGGGGTCGCGCACGCCGATGTGCTGCTGCTGCCGGGCAAGGAGGACGAGGCCATCTGGCGCTATTTCGCCGACACCGCCTTCCCGCCCGAGACGCAGGTGCGCCAGACCCTCTCGGCCCTCACCGACGCGGGACGTCCGTTGTCCGTGCCTGCCCTGGAGGCGGTGGTGGATCTCCGGCGCAGCCGGCTGGAGACGATGCTGAAGGTGCTGGACGTCGACGGCGCGGTCAAGCGGGTGAAGGGCGGCTGGACGGCCACGGGTGCCGAGTGGGTGTACGACGCCGAGCGCTACGCCTGGGTGGCGCGGCAGCGGGCGGCGGAGCAGCAGGCCATGCGCGACTACGTGAGCACCTCCCAGTGCCGTATGGAGTTCCTGCGCGAGCAGCTGGACGACGAGGGGGCGGCCCCCTGCGGCCGTTGCGACAACTGTGCGGGAGCCTGGGCCGACGTCTCCGTGTCGGAGGAGACGCTGACGGGGGCGGCGAAGGAACTGGACCGCCCGGGCGTGGAGGTCGAGCCGCGCCGGATGTGGCCGACGGGGATGGCCGCGCTGGGCATCGACCTCAAGGGCCGTATTCCGGCCAGGGAGCAGTGCTCCACCGGGCGTGCCCTGGGGCGGCTCTCGGACATCGGCTGGGGCAACCGGCTGCGCCCGCTGCTGGCGGAGAACGCGCCCGACGGCCCGGTCCCCGACGACGTCCTACGGGCCGCGGTGGCCGTCCTCGCCGACTGGGCGCGCTCCCCGGGCGGCTGGGCGACGCAAGACCCGGACGCCTCCCCCCGGCCGGTGGGAGTCGTCGCCGTGCCGTCCCTGACCCGCCCGCACCTGGTCGGTTCCCTGGCCGAGGGCATCGCGAGCATCGGACGCCTCCCTCTGCTGGGCACCCTCGCGTACACCGGACCGGGCGGTACGCACGGGGTACGGCGCAGCAACTCCGCCCAACGCCTCAGGGCACTGTCCGGCGCCTTCGCCGTCCCTGAGGAGCTGGCCGGAGCCCTGGCCGGCTCTCCCGGCCCCGTCCTGCTCGTGGACGACTACACCGACTCCGGGTGGACCCTCGCGGTCGCCGCCCGTCTGCTCCGCCAGGCAGGCAGCGACCAGGTACTCCCGTTGGTCCTGGCGGCTGCGGGCTGAGTCTTCTCGTCCGTGGGTGCGACGGACTCGTCGTAGCGCTGACGCAGGCGTGGCCGGCGGCCGGCCCGATCCCCGGGAGGGACGCAGGGACGCAGGGACGCAGGGACGCAGAGACGGAGGGAGAGGCCGGGGAGGCCGCGGAGGCGGCGTGACCGTTGGCAGATGGGACCGGGCGGTCTGATGACCGTCGGTACCGAGGGACCGGGCAGCGCCGTGATGCAGGCGCCCTGATGACCGGCGGGAGTCACAGGGCAGGGATCCCGGCGCCCTCAGGCGTCCCGCCGCTTCAGTTGCAGCGCGGCCGTACCCAGCATCACGGCGAGGAAAGCGGCGAACACGGCCAGGCCGGCCCACGGGGAGAGCATGTCCGAGCCGGGGGAGACGGTCATGAAGGCGGTGCCGGCGGTGGAGGGGAAGTACGGGCCGATCGCGTCGTTCCAGCTGTCCGGGAGGACGGCCCCCATCAAGCCGGGCAGCAGCCAGATCGAGGCGAACAGGGTGGTCACCGCGCCCGCGGTGTTGCGCAGCAGGGCGCCCAGGGCCAGGCCCAGCAGTCCGATGCCGGTCAGGTAGACGACGGCGCCGATCACCGCGCGCAGGACGCCCGGCTCGCTGAGGGAGGCGCCGTCGGAACCGAGGATGGCCTGTCCGCCGAAGAAGGTGACGAAGACCGTGACCGTGCCGACCGCGAGGAGGACCCCGGCGAACACCACCGCCTTGGCCCAGAGCACCGGCAGCCGACCGGGCACGGCGGCGAGGGTGGAACGGATCAGGCCGGTGCTGTACTCGCCGGCGGTCAGCAGGACCCCGAGGGTGCCGATGACGAGCTGGGCCAGCTGCGTACCCGACAGGACGATGTCGGTCGGGTCGGTGGCTCCGTCGCCGGGACCCTCCATGGTGCCGCCGCCCGAGGTGACCGAGGCGGAGATCAGCCCGAAGGCGACCAATGCCACGACGGCCCCGAGCAGGGTGAAGGCCGTGGAGCGCAGTGACCAGAACTTGATCCACTCTGATCTGATCACCCGGGGTACGGTCACGCGCAGATCGGAACGCTCGGGACGCTTCGTGGTCAGGTCCGGTGCCGTGGTGGTGGTCATCAGGCGGCCCTCCCGGCCTCGGTGAGCTCGCCACCACGGGTGCCCGGCGAGGTGCCGGCCCGGTTCGTGGGACCGGTCGTGGTGGTGGCGTGATACTCGACGGCGTCCCGCGTCATCTCCATGAACGCCTCCTCCAGCGACCGCGCGCGTGGTGCGGGTGAGCGCGACGGCCTCCCGGCCGGTCGCGGCCTCCCTCTAGGTCGGGCGCCGCGTCGATGAGCACGCGGAAGCCGGCGCGGATCAGGTTCTGGTCGTCGGCCAGCAGGACCCGGATGGTCATCCGCGTACTCCTTCTCGGGTTCCGGTTCCGTCTCCGCGCTCCTCCGCCGAGGGGAGGGGCAGGGGCAGTACAGCTCGTACGGTGAAACCGCCGTCCGGCGCGGGGCCCGCCTCGAACCGGCCGCCGACCGCGCTGGCGCGCTCGTGCATGCCCAAGATGCCGCGCCCGCCGTGCCCGGCGTCGGCCCCGGCAGTCCGGTTCGCCATGCCGCCGTCTCCCGCGTCGTGGAGGTGGACGACCAACTGGTCGGGGGCGTACTCGACGCCCACCCGCGCCGAGGAGTTCCCGCTGTGCTTGTGCACGTTGGTGAGCGATTCCTGCACGATCCGGTACGCCGCCAGGTCGACCGCCGACGGCAGCGGGCGCGGACGCCCGGAGAGTGTCCAGGCGACCTCCAGGCCCGCCGCGGTGAACGAACCGACGAGTTCGTCCAGCCCGTCCAGGCCACGCACGGGATCGACCGGAGCCTGCGGGTCCCCTTCCCGGCGCAACACCCCGAGCAGCGTACTGAGTTCTTCGAGCACGCTCCGGCTGGCCTGGCGGACCAGGGCGAGCGATTCCTCCGCCACGTCCGGGTCGGTGCGGAGCGTGTGACCGGCAACCCCCGCCTGGACACTGATCACGGCGATGTGGTGGGCGGCCACGTCGTGCAACTCCCGGGCGATCCGCAGCCGTTCCTCGGTGACCTGGCGGGCGGCTTCTTCCTCCCGGCTCTGCTCGGCGCGCCGGGCCCGCTCCTCCAGCAGGACGACGTACGCCCGTCTGCTGCGGACCGCGTCTCCCGCCGCCACCGCCATGCCGATCCACAGCACGATGTTCTGGTTGCCGGGGGAGGACCAGTCCCCGCCGGAGGCGGCCAGCGAGGCGGCGGCGAAGACCAGCGCGGCGGCGGCGCCGGCCGTCCAGGCGGTCCGGCGGTCGGTGCGGACGGCGACCGTGTACGCGGCGATCACCGGCGCCCCGAGGTACCCGCCCGCGACATCCGACACGATGACGGAGGCGCAGGAGATCCCGGTGGTGACGGCCAGTACCGCCGTCGGCCACCGCCGCCGGAGGGCGAGCGCACCACAGGCCAGTGCCCCCAGCACCGCGACGCTGACGGTCAGCGAGACCCGCCGCGGCGGCTCGCCGGGGATGAACGGCATCAGCAGGCTCAGCAGGAACAGCACCGTGGCGAGCACCACGTCCACGGTGAGCGGATGTGCCCGCGCGGTCTGACGCCAGGCCGCGAGCGCAGTCATGCCGCCACCGTACGCTCGGCCGCCTGACCTGGCGTCCTCCGGCGGTGGTAGGTCTGCCTACCGCGTCTGTGGCAGGCGCGGCGCGCAGGTCGCCGCACAGCCTGATGGCCCGGCGGGCCGGCCCCACGCACGGCCTCGTGGCACGGTGTGCCTGCCTCCTCCCGCCCGGCCTCGCGCCCGGGCCGGCCGTCGCGGCGCTGACGGTGCGTCAGTCGACCGGTCACCGGTTTCTGATGCAGCCGGGTGCCTGGCCGGTCGCCGAAGGCGAGCAGGTGGGTGGGGCAGGCAGAGGTGCTTCGCCTGGCCTGCCTTGGGGAGGGGGCCGGCCCGTACGTCGATCACCCGCACCTTGTCCTTGGGCAGCCGGCCCGAGCCGGTGCGGCCTCGACGCGCCGGCGGCCGAGGACCGCAACAGCTGCCGCCTGCCGTTCCGGGTTTCCCGTGTGCTCATGCGTCCATGCAACAGGACCGCTCTGACAGACGGGTCGGGCCTGTGGACAGACGGGCCCGGGGTCGACGGAGGGCAGCGTCACGAGGGGCACATGATGTGTCCCTGCTCGGACTTATCCACAGGCTCAAGCGGAACCTCGCAATCCGCGAGATCGTCTGCGCATGACGAACCACAGCGAAACGACTGGATCCGCAGGTAACGGCGAGATCGGCGGACGAGACGGACATGGGGCGCACGGAGCGCGCGGCGCGGGCGGCGAAGGCGCCGGAGCGAGCGAGCACGTCGAGTGCCTGACGTACGACGCCCACGGAGGTGAGCACCAGGTCACGCTGCGTACACCGGACGAGCTGGCCGATGCCGTGCCGTATCTCCTCGGGTACCGCCCCGAGGACAGCATCGTCCTGGTCGCTCTGAACGACCGAGGCGGTCGCGGCCGCTTCGGAGGCCGGGCCCGGCTGGGCATTCCCACCAACGAGGACGACTGGGAGTCCGCGGCGCGGCAGCTCGCCCACGGCTTGATCACGGGCAGCGAGCGCAGGGGCGCCAAGCCGGAGCAGATGGTCGCCTACCTCTGTCAGGAGCCGGGGGAGGGCGAGTCGGGCCAGCAGGTCATGCGCCGACTGGCCCACCTCGCCGGACTGCTGCGCACGGAGTGCGGTCGGCTCGACGTGCCCGTCATCGAAGCCCTGTGCATTTCTGACGGCCGTTTCTGGTCGTACTGCTGCCCGAGCGAGGGATGCTGTCCCCCCGAGGGCACCGCGATGGGGCTGCCGGGCACGTCCGTACTGGCGGCCGCGGCGACCTACGCCGGGCTGCAGGTGCGCGGCACACTGCGTGAACTGCGGGCCAGGCTGTTGCCCTGGGAGATCGCTGCGGCGCTGGAGCAGGAGATCGTCCTGGACACCACCAGCATGGCGCAGGTCCCCAGGATGTTCGACGAAGCCGGCCGTGTGGCCGTGGCCGAGGAGACGGTGGAACTCGCCGAGCGGGTCCTGACCCGGTTCGCCGAGGCACCGACCGTCTCCGGCGCCCTCCAGGCTGACCGGCGCGACGACGAACTGCTCCGACACGAGGAAGCGGCCACGCTGATCCTCGGCCTCCAGGACCGTACGACCCGAGATCGGCTCGCCGAATGGATGGAGGGCGACGAGGCAGACCCGGCGCTACGACTCTGGCGTGCCCTGGCGCGCCGCTGCGTCGGACCGTACGGCGAGCACGCGGCGGCACCGCTCACCCTCGTCGGCTGGGTCGCCTGGTCGGCCGGTGACGAGATCGAGGCAAGGGAAGCCCTGGCCATGGCGCTGGGCGCGGATCCCGGCTATCTCTTCGCCCGGCTCCTGCACCAGGCCTGCAACGAGGGCTTGGACCCGGAGTCCATCCGCCACTGCCTGCGCGCGGAACGCGAGGCGCGCGGGGCGCGTACGCGCTCCGGATCCGGAGACGTGCGGGCTGCCCACGAGGCGGACCAGCCGACACGGCCTCAGGCCGATGCGCCGGCGCGCCCGGAAATCGAGGCCCCAGTGCCGGCGCACCGGAAGTCCGAGGCGCCAGCGTCAGTGCACCCGGAGACCGAGGCGCCCGCCCCGGCGCGCCCGGAGACCGAAGCGCCAGCGCAACAGGACGTGTCCAGCGTCGACCAGGAGTCGTCACCGTCCCCTTCGCCCGCCGACGCTGCCCGACGCCGACGGCGTACGCGCTCCGGCCCCGGCGGCCGCTCGGACGGGCGCCCGCGTCCCACCGAGGCGGACCGACGCCCGTCGGGAACGGCCGTACCCCGTGCCCGCACCCGACCGACGGCCGGTACCCACCCCGGCACCCCACGGACGGGTGGGACGCGCCCCCGGCCCACGGGAAAGGACGGCACGCAGACCCGCCCCTCAGGTGAGGACGGCACACAGACCCGCCCTTCGGGCAGGGGCGGCACGCGACGGCGTGGCGCCTGCTCCGAAGGCGTCGGGTCGGGAGGTGACGCCGCCGAGGGGACGACATGAGCGACCGTCGGCCGAGGATCAGCCTGCTCCACCGGCTCGGCGACCGACCACGGCGGACGGGCGGCACACGCCGGACGCACCCGGCACACGGCAAACGCCGGACGACATACGGCACACGCCGAACGGCACTCGACACACGCCGCAGGGCCCTCGACGGACGGTGGACATCGGGTGGGGGTGGCACACGCCAGGTGGCGGGTGAGGACCCGATGACTGGCGAACGCCACGCAGCGGACGAATCGGTAACGCCCCTCTACCGCCCCCGCGCCTACCGTCTCCACCCCACCCACCGCCATTCGGTCGGCTTCCGTACCTGCGGGCGTGACCCCGAAGAGGTCCGTCCCGTTCACCTGAGTGGCGGAACGCCTGACCGGGCGGCACCGTCGCACCGTCCATGTCCCGCAGGAGCCCCGCACCCGGCACCGAACACGCGCGAGGCGCACAGAGTGCAGAGGAAGCCCCCCTTGCATCAGCCGACTCCGCCCTCCGCCACCGACGACGACCGTCCTCCCTTCGGCCCGCCCGCACCGAGTCCGGGAGGGATCACCTCGCGGCCCTCGAACGGAGCTGCCTTCCTGCCCTCGGACGAGGTGGAGTGTCCGCAGACCAGGCAACCCAGGGGTGCGGAGCACTCGCCCGCCCGGCAGGACCAGCGGCAGCCACCACCGGCGGAGCCGGGACGGCGCCCAGTCGCGCCCCCGCCCCAGAACCAGCCCCAGGGCCAGCTCCCGCCCCGGAACCAGCCCCCGTCCCAAGATCAGCCCCCGCTCCAGAACCAGCCCCCGCCCCCGGACCGACCCGTGCCCCCGGACCGACTCGTGCCCCCGGACCATTCCCCGCCCCCCGACCAACCCCCGCCCCCCGACCAGCCTCGCCGCCCCCCTCCGCCCCCCGCCCAGGTCCGTTCGCCGTCTGCCCAGAGGGGGGCTCAGCCCTCTCCACTTTCCACCGCAAGCACTGGCGCAGGCCCCCTTCCTTCCCGGCCCGGCCCGCAGAACCGCCCTGCGCGGTCGTCGGCGCCACCGCCGCTCCCGGCTCCCCGCCGCCCGGCCGAACTGCCCCCCGCCCACACCGCTCTCGTCTGCGTCGCGCTCCCCGGCCTCGCCATCTCCACGGACCAGGGACAGCTGACCGGCCGTGGTCTGGAGGGGTTCTACCGCGCGGGCCGACGTGTGCTGTCGCGCTGCCAGGTCCGCGTCGCCGGGCGCGAACCGACCGCGATTCAGGCCCGGACGACCGCGGCGGACCGCGCCCGCTTCGTCGGAACGCTGCGCGTGTCCCCCGGCGCCGGTCCGGACCCGGATGTGGTGGTCGAGCGGACCCGGCACGCGGACGGCAGGGAACACATCACCCTCCGCAGCGCGGCCGCCCGCCCGCTGCGGCTGCCGGTGGAGGTGGCCCTCGGTACGGACCTGGCCGACCTCGGGGCGATCGCGTCCGGCCGCGCGGGGCCCGAACTGCCCGCCAGCGTCCACGACTCCGGCCTGCGATGGTCCGGGCCGGGCGGCAGCGCCTCGGTCACGGCCGATCCGGCGCCCACCGACGCGTTGGCCTCCGCGGGATTGCTGCGCTGGGATGTGGAACTACCCCCGGGCGGCGCGGCGAGCCTGGAACTGCGCGTACAGGTCGAAGGGGCGGGACCCCCCCTCCGGGCCGCGGGGCGCGCGGCGACGAGCCCCTTGGCCACCGCACGGGCGACGGGCGACCATCCCGGTGTCGGGGCGCTGCTGCACACGAGCGTCGAGGACCTCCAGGCCCTGCTGTTGCGCGACCCGGCCCACCCGGCCGACACCCACCTGGCGGCCGGAGTGCCCTGGCGCTGCGGCATGGCGCCGGCCGAGGCGCTCGCCGCCGCCCGGATGACGCTGCCCCTGGGCACCCGCCTCGTGGCGGGCACACTGCGCACCCTCGCGCGTACCCAACTACCGGGCCCCGGGGCTCTGTCCGGCGTGATCCCCGGCCCGCGCCGGGACGCCGGACCGCATCTGCCGCCCAGTTGTACGGGCATGGAGGCGACCCTGCTCTTCCCCGTACTGCTCGCGGAGGCCCGCCGCTGGGGTCTCCCCGAGCGGGAGACGGAGGAACTGCTGCCGGCGGCCGAGCGCTGCCTGTCCTGGCTGCGCGCCGCCGTGGGCGACGGGACGTATCTGAGCGACCCGCACCCGGTCGGCCCCGTGCGCTGCGAGACGCAGGCCCACGCCCACCGCGCGGCACTCCTCGGTGCCGACCTGCTCGACGCGTGCGGCCGGCAGGGCGGCGTCGAACTGCGGCAGTGGGCCGGGCGACTGCGGACCGCGTTCCGGCGGGAGTTCTGGATCGAGGACCTCGGCGGCGGCCGACCCGCGGCGGCCCGCACCCCCGACGGACGCCTCGTGCCACACCTCGGTGCCGCGGCCGCCCACCTCCTCGACACCGGGCTGCTCGGCGCAGGCGACCAGGCACCGGGGCTACTCGACCGGGTGCAGACCGAACAACTCGCCCGGCTGCTCGGGAGCCCGGCGCTGGACTCCGGATGGGGCCTGCGCGGACTGGGCGTGCGGGAGGCGGGCCACAACCCGTTCGGCCACCGCGCCGGTGCCGTACGGGTCCAGGAGACGGCCGTCGCCGTCGCGGGCCTCGCGGCCGCCGGCTACGAGAAGGAGGCCGGTTCGCTGCTGCGCGGGGTCATGGCCGCCGCCGAGACCTTCGGCCACCGGCTCCCCGAGATGTACGCGGGCGAGCAGCGCACCGACGGCAGTGCCCCGCTTCCCCATCCGGCGGCCTGTCGTCCCGCGGCCACGGCGGCGGCCGCCGGGGTTCTGCTGCTGACCACCCTCGCGGGCGTCCGCCCCGACGTCCCGGCCGGCACGGTCACCCTGCGCCCGGTGCGCAGCGCGCCCCTCGGCGAGGTCGGGCTGACCGGACTGAGGATCGCGGGCGTCCCCTTCTCCGTACGGGTCAGCCGACTCGGTCTCGCCATGGTGGAAGAGGCGGCCGGGGGACTGCAGCTGAGGACGTGACCTCGGACGACACACCATCCGGCAGCGACCGGGACTGACGCGCGAACACCTGACGGACCGCAGTGGATCAACCACCGATACGGCCGACGAAGGGAGTGTTTATCGTCAGGCAGACGACTATGATCGCCGCATGCCCTACGACCCGTCAGCCTTCCCGCCCTTCGCTGTCACCGTGGACCTGGTCGTGCTGACCGTGCGTCGCCATGCCCTGTGCGCGCTGGCGGTGCGCAGGGGCGAGCCGCCGTTCCAGGGACGCTGGGCACTCCCCGGCGGCTTCGTACGGGCCGACGAGGATCTGGCACAGGCGGCGGCGCGAGAGCTGGCCGAGGAGACCGGGCTGCGCGCCCACGACCCGTTCGTCCCCGTGCAGGACAACGGCGCGCACCTGGAGCAGCTGGCGACCTACGGCGACCCCAAGCGCGACCCCCGGATGCGCGTGGTCAGTGTCGCCCACCTCGCCCTCGCCCCCGACCTGCCCGCCCCCCGGGCGGGAGGCGATGCCAGCAACGCGCGCTGGGCCCCCGTCGAGGAACTCTTGCAGCACAGCGGGTACGGCCGCGACGGCGAACCGGTCGCGCCGCTCGCCTTCGACCACGCCCAGATCCTGGCCGACGGTGTGGAGCGCGCGCGTTCCAAGATCGAGTACTCGTCGCTGGCCACCGCCTTCTGCCCGTCCGAGTTCACCGTCGGCGAGCTGCGCCGCGTCTACGAGGCGGTGTGGGGTGTGGCGCTCGACCCGCGCAACTTCCACCGCAAGGTGACCGGCACACCCGGCTTCCTCGTCCCCACCGGCGGGACGACCACCCGTCAGGGCGGGCGTCCGGCCCAGCTCTTCCGCGCCGGTGGAGCCACCCTCCTCAACCCCCCGATGCTGCGCCCCGAGGTGTGACGCCGGGACCCGCCGGACGACCGGACGCCCGGCGCGGGACCGCATCAGGAACCGGCCCTCTGTACGAGCGGCGAACAGAGCCCCGAAGCACCGCTCGCCCGGTGCGGAGCGGGCGTTGAGATGCCTGAAAAACCGGACATAGCGCGCTATCTTGCTGTAGGTGATCCAGGCCTTCGGACTGACCAGCGACTCCCGCAAGGACCTTCCGCCCGCTGTCGACGATCTCTCCTTCGAAGCGCGCGCAGGCCGTGTCACCGCACTCCTCGGAGCGTCGGGCGCGGGAAAGACGACCGCGCTCAGGCTGATGCTCGAACTTCAACAGGGTCGTGGCATCACCTACTTCAGAGGCCGCCCCCTGCACCGCATCGCCCACCCGTCACGGGAAGTCGGCGTGCTGCTGGGCGACGTCCCGGGCCACCCCGCCCGGACCGTGCGCGGGCATCTGCGCATGCTGTGCGCCGCCGCGGGCATCCCGGCCCGGCGCGCCGACGAAGTCCTCGAGGTGGTCGGCCTCGTCAGCCTGCGCGACGAACGGCTGGGCAACCTGTCGCGCGGCATGGATCGCCGCCTCGGCCTGGCCTGCGCGCTGCTGTCGGACCCCCACACACTCGTGCTCGACGAACCCGCCGACCAACTCTCCGCCCGCGAGTGCCACTGGCTGCACGGCATGCTGCGGGCCCACGCGGCCCAGGGCGGCACGGTCCTGCTCACCACGGCCGACCCCAAGGAGGCCGCACGCATCGCCGACCGTGTGGTCACCCTGGAGCAGGGCAGACTCGTCGCCGACCAGGACGCCGCGGAGTTCGCCCGTACCCGGCTGCGCCCCCGTGTCGCCGTCCGCACCCCCCACGCCGCCCGCCTCGCCGCCCTGATCGCCAAGGAGGCCCGCACCGCCCACCGCTCGGTCGAGGTCGTACGGGAGGAGGGCAATCGGCTGTCCGTGTACGGGAGTACGTGCGCGGACGTCGGCGAGACCGCCTTCCGCCACGGTGTCCTCGTTCACCAACTGGCCGACGAGGTGGGGGACATGGGCCCGACGCCAGGACCGCCCCCGCCGGAGACCGCACATGAGTCCGCGGACACGCGACCGGATGCCACGCCACCGCAATCCGCCGGGGCTCCCACAGCCGGCGACACCGGCTCGCACACCGGCCCGCCCGCCGACGCGCCCGAGAGAGAGGAAAGTGCTCAGTCAGGCGCACACTCCACAGCAGCGCTCAAGGCCAGCGATCCACCGTCCCCCCTCCCACCCCCCATCTCCGTACGCTCCGCCCCCAGCCCCCTGCGCCCGCTGCGCTACGAGCTGCGCCGCGCCGCCGGAATCGGCACCGGTTTCCTCACCGGGGCCGCCGTCCTCGTCACCTCCGCCCTCACCGCCGTACTGCTGGCCCGGGTCGGACACACCCCCCAGCCACGTCTGCTGGCCGCGTGGCCGCGGGAGCTGCCGCTGCCGCCCGCAGCCCTCGGCGCGGGACTGCTCGGCGCGCTCTCCTTCGGGGACGAGTTCCGCCACCCCGCCCTGGCGGCGGACCGCGGCACCGTGCCCCGCCGCCTGGGGCTGCTCGCCGCGAAACTCGTCGTCACCGCGGCCACCGCGCTCCTGCTGGCCTTTCTCACGGTGGGCTGTGACGCCGAAGTGCTCTATCTCGTCTACGGGCAGGAGCTCACGGAAGTTCCCGGCGACTGGCTCGCGCTGAGCGCCAGTTGGGCCGGGCTCGTGGTCGGGTGCGCCTGGGCCGGTCTGCTGGCCGCGGGCGTCTTCCGGTCGACCACGGCCGGGCTCGCCGCGGTGGTGGCCGTTCCCCTCCTCGTCGTACCGCTCG
Organism: Streptomyces sp. ALI-76-A; assembly: GCF_030287445.1. Classification (GTDB taxonomy): domain Bacteria; phylum Actinomycetota; class Actinomycetes; order Streptomycetales; family Streptomycetaceae; genus Streptomyces. Next base: position 6,476,083 of record NZ_JASVWB010000002.1, read on the forward strand.
TACAAAAGGCCTTGGAGGGGCCGTCCGTGCGGAACACGGCCGGGTTCTCGGTTCGGCTGCGCGAGGTGTTCCTGACGCAGTGGCCCTTCGGCGGAGAGCGCTGGCTGACCGCCGTCGCGCGCGTGGTCGCCCAACCCGTCGGCAGCGCGCTGACGTTGTCGCTCACCGCCCTGCTCTGCGCGTATGTGCTCACGACCCTGCGGAGCAGGGTCCGATGAGGCCGTCCGCTCGCTCCCGGTCCCGCTCTGCGCACAACTTCCCAGGGAAAGCCCATTTCTTTCCGATAAGGCGTCAATTGCGACGGGGTGAGCGATCACCCTTTCGTGTGCTTTTCACCAAAGACCTCAAGGGAGTTGGAGAGGGCGCCGACAAAGGATCCGTGAGTACCCTTGCGCACACCATGATGACCGCCGCCCGCTCCGCAGACTCCGGCCTCGCCGGCCCGGGCGAACTCGACCGCTATCCCTACGTGGACGCCCCGAGCGCCGACCGTGTCGGAGTCCCCTCCTGGGACGGCACGGACCCGGAACTGGGCCGCGTCGGCCGACGGGCCGCCGGCAGCCGCGGACGCGGACTGCACGGCCAACTCGTTCAGCAGCTCGGACAGATGATCGTCTCCGGCGACCTGGGCGCCGACCGTCCGCTGGTGCCCGAGGAGATCGGCCAGCGTTTCGAGGTCTCCCGTACCGTCGTCCGCGAGTCGCTCCGCGTCCTGGAGGCCAAGGGCCTGGTCAGCGCGCGCCCGAACGTCGGCACGCGCGTACGCCCGGTCAGTGACTGGAACCTTCTCGATCCGGACATCATCGAGTGGCGTGCCTTCGGCCCACAGCGCGACAGCCAGCGCCGGGAGCTGAGCGAGCTGCGCTGGACGATCGAGCCGCTCGCCGCCCGCCTCGCCGCGGGCCACGGCCGGGAGGACGCCCAGCAGCGGCTCACCGACATGGTCGAGATCATGGGCCACGCCATGGCTCAGGGGGACGCGCTCACCTTCTCGCGTGCCGACGCGGAGTTCCACTCCCTGCTCATCCAGCTCGCGGGCAACCGCTTGCTGGAGCACCTTTCCGGGATCGTGTCGGCCGCCCTCCAGGTCTCCGGTGGCCCGGTCGCCGGCTGCGACCGGCCGAACGAGGCGTCGCTGGGACACCACGGCCGGATCGCCGACGCCCTCGGTGCCGGGGACGGCATGGCGGCCGAGACGGCCATGCGGCACCTGCTCACGGTCCACCCCGAGGTGGAGCGCGTGGTGCCCGCGCCGCGCGAGCACTGACCGCGCACCACGGGCGGAGCGGCCGGGAACGCATCTCCCTACCTGGGGGCATCGCCCGGTCGGCGCGCCGCCTCCTGTCGGACCCCGCAGTATCCTCAGGGATCTTGCGGGGTCCGACGGCACGACATGGCGGCGCACCCACCGAAGTGTCCAGGTCGAGGCTGCATCTGGCAGGTTATGTCCGTGTCTGACAGATTTTGATCTCTTACGGGATGTGACTCGGGCCACGCGGATTGGGCGTAACGCTCGTGGAAACAGCGCGATGACCTAAGAGGTGACAGCCGCGGAGGGAATACGGACGCCGTTCAAGGCGCTGTGCATCTTCCCGGCCCCCGCCCGCGCCGTCGGCCCATCCCCAGGCCGGTGGTCGGCTCCTGTCCGTCCTGGACGGGGCCGGAAGCCGTTTTCCAACGTTCCGAGAGGTTGTTCGTGTCGGCCAGCACATCCCGTACGCTCCCGCCGGAGATCGCCGAGTCCGTCTCTGTCATGGCGCTCATCGAGCGGGGAAAGGCTGAGGGGCAGATCGCCGGCGATGACGTGCGTCGGGCCTTCGAAGCTGACCAGATTCCGGCCACTCAGTGGAAGAACGTACTGCGCAGCCTCAACCAGATCCTCGAGGAAGAGGGTGTGACGCTGATGGTCAGTGCCGCGGAGCCCAAGCGCACCCGAAAGAGCGTCGCAGCGAAGAGTCCGGCCAAGCGCACCGCCACCAAGACGGTCGCGGCGAAGACGGTGACCGCCAAGAAGGCCACCGCCACCGCCACCCCGGCGGAGCCCTCCTCCGAGGCCGCCGTCGAGGACGAGTCGCCCGCCAAGAAGGCCGTTGCCAAGAAGGCGACGACCGCCAAGAAGGCGACCGCGAAGAAGACCGTCGCCAAGAAGACGGCGGCCAAGACGACGACCGGCAAGAAGGACGACGCCGAGCTGGTCGAGGACGAGGCCATCGAAGAGGTCGTCAAGCCCGGCGAGGAGACCGAGGGCACCGAGAGTGCCGGTTTCGTGCTCTCCGACGACGACGAGGACGACGCGCCCGCCCAGCAGGTCGCGGCCGCCGGCGCCACCGCCGACCCCGTCAAGGACTACCTCAAGCAGATCGGCAAGGTCCCGCTGCTCAACGCCGAGCAGGAGGTCGAGCTCGCCAAGCGCATCGAGGCCGGTCTGTTCGCCGAGGACAAGCTGTCCAACGCCGACAAGCTGGCCCCGAAGCTCAAGCGCGAGCTGGAGATCATCGCCGAGGACGGCCGCCGCGCCAAGAACCACCTGCTGGAGGCCAACCTCCGTCTGGTGGTCTCCCTGGCCAAGCGTTACACCGGCCGCGGCATGCTCTTCCTGGACCTCATCCAGGAGGGCAACCTCGGTCTGATCCGCGCGGTCGAGAAGTTCGACTACACCAAGGGCTACAAGTTCTCCACGTACGCCACCTGGTGGATCCGTCAGGCGATCACCCGCGCGATGGCCGACCAGGCCCGCACCATCCGTATCCCGGTGCACATGGTCGAGGTCATCAACAAGCTGGCGCGTGTGCAGCGCCAGATGCTCCAGGACCTGGGTCGCGAGCCCACCCCCGAGGAACTGGCCAAGGAACTCGACATGACCCCCGAGAAGGTCATCGAGGTCCAGAAGTACGGCCGCGAGCCCATCTCGCTGCACACCCCGCTGGGTGAGGACGGTGACAGCGAGTTCGGTGACCTCATCGAGGACTCCGAGGCCGTCGTCCCGGCCGACGCGGTCAGCTTCACGCTTCTGCAGGAACAGCTGCACTCCGTCCTCGACACCCTGTCCGAGCGCGAGGCCGGCGTGGTCTCCATGCGCTTCGGCCTCACCGACGGTCAGCCGAAGACCCTCGACGAGATCGGCAAAGTGTACGGCGTCACGCGCGAGCGCATCCGCCAGATCGAGTCCAAGACCATGTCGAAGCTGCGCCACCCGTCTCGTTCCCAGGTGCTGCGCGACTACCTCGACTAGATCGCGGCAGCCCGACGTCGAAGGCCCGGTTCCCCGAGTGGGGGCCGGGCCTTCGTGACGTCCGAACGACCGGCCGTCGCGGTGCGGACCACGCTTCTCTGCATGACCCTGGGTGTCCGATCGACATCCCGGAGTGAGGAGCATGCATGCGAAGTCGCATTGCCGGGGCGCTGGCCCGGCCACTGGTCCTGGCGGCCGTCGCAGCGGCCATACCACTGGCGTCCGCCGCCCCCGTGGCCGCCGACAGCATCGTCGTCGGGGGTTTCCCGGTCGATGTCTCCGAGAGTCCGTGGGCGGTGGCCCTGGCCAGTCGTGACCGGTTCGGTGGTACGCGTGCGGGTCAGTTCTGCGGCGGTGTGGCCGTCGGCCGCTCGACCGTGCTCACCGCGGCCCACTGCCTGGACGAAGGCGTGCTGGGCGGTCCACCGGACAGCGTGTCGGACCTCAAGGTCGTCGCGGGGCGTACGGACCTTCTCTCCGCGCAGGGGCAGGAGCTCTCCGTGCGCGACACGTGGGTGAACCCGGGGTACGACGGCGTGAGCAACTCGGGGGACTTCGCCGTGCTCACCCTGGCCGAGCCCTTGCCGCAGGGCTCGGCTGTCGCCATGGCGGCAGCCGGTGATCCGGCGTACGCGCCGGGGACAGGGGCTGTGGTGTACGGCTGGGGCGACGTCACGGGCGGCGGTGACTACGCGCGCAGTCTGCGGGCCGCACCGGTGCGGGTGCTGGCCGACGCGCTGTGTGAGCAGGCGTATCCGGGCAGTACCGACGGGACCTATCTCGCCGACACCATGCTGTGCGCGGGCGAGGTGGAGGGTGGCCGCGATGCCTGTCAGGGGGACAGCGGAGGGCCGCTGGTCGCCCAGGGGAAGCTCATCGGGCTCGTGTCCTGGGGGAGCGGCTGTGGTCGTGCGGGCAGCCCCGGCGTCTACACGCGTGTGTCGGACGTGCTGCGGACGCTGGGCTGGGGGCGTGTGGTCGGGAGCCGTGAGACGGCCGCCGGCGAGGGCTGACGGCCTCCTTGGGTACGAGTACGGGCGGGTGCCCCTGTGGGAGCAGGGGCACCCGCCCGTAAACCGGCCTGTGCCGGGGCTGGCTCGTCGTGGAACGCGAGTGTCAGCGCTCTTCTTCGGAGGCGTTGTTCGCGGGAGCGGCCGTCAGTCGCTCCGTCTCGTCCTGTATCTCAGCGGCGATCTTCTTGAGTTCCGGCTCGAACTTGCGGCCGTGGTGGGCGCAGAAGAGCAGTTCTCCGCCGCTGAGCAGCACGACGCGCAGGTATGCCTGGGCGCCGCAGCGGTCGCAGCGATCGGCGGCCGTCAGCGGGCTCGCGGGGGTCAGAACAGTAGTCACGTCGCCTCTTCTCTAGCTCGACGAGCTGTCGTACCAGGGTCAACATCCAACCAGCCCGAAAACGTTCCCGCTCGTGGCCTTTTCTGGAAAAAAATCTCTCCGGGCGGCTGTCTGCTGCCGGTTGGCGGCGAATGTGCCGTATTGCGTGTCTATGTGTCTTACGGGTTCGCGCTGTCGGTCGGGGGGTCTGTCCTTCCGGCTGGCTTGCCGGTTGTTCATGAGGACGTGCCCGGAGCCTAAATGGTTCATGCCCCGAAGGGAACGTGATATGTACTTCACTCCATCGAGGGATCGAACATGCATGCGACGCTGGACTAGTGTGAGTTCGGACGAGGGTGGCGTTACATCGGCTCTACCAGGCCTCGGTACCCTCTGAGCGGCGACCGAAGCCGCGCCCTTACCCAGAAGGGCCCCACTTGAAATTCAGCGAGGAGCGAACCGCGTGACCGCCGAGACGTCCGTGCCGTCCACAGCGCTGCTGGCAGGAGCAGACCGGGACGGTTCCAACTACACCGCGCGGCACCTGCTCGTCCTTGAAGGGCTCGAAGCCGTGCGCAAGCGCCCGGGCATGTACATCGGGTCCACGGACAGCCGTGGCCTGATGCACTGCCTGTGGGAGATCATCGACAACTCCGTCGACGAGGCCCTGGGCGGTTACTGCGACCACATCGAGGTGATTCTGCACGACGACGCCTCCGTGGAGGTCCGGGACAACGGCCGCGGCATCCCCGTCGACGTCGAGCCCAAGACCGGCCTCTCCGGTGTCGAGGTCGTCATGACCAAGCTGCACGCCGGCGGCAAGTTCGGCGGCGGCTCGTACGCGGCCTCCGGTGGTCTGCACGGCGTGGGCGCCTCCGTGGTCAACGCGCTCTCCGCCCGGCTGGACGTGGAGGTGGACCGCAGCGGTCACACCCACGCCATCAGCTTCCGGCGCGGCGCTCCCGGAGCCTTCGCGGGGATCGGCGCCGACGCCAAGTTCGATGCCAAGAGTGGCCTGCGCAAGACCAAGAAGATCCCCAGGACCCGCAACGGCACACGGGTGCGCTACTGGGCCGACCGCCAGATCTTCCTCAAGGACGCCAAGCTCTCCCTGGTCGACCTGCACCAGCGCGCCCGCCAGACCGCGTTCCTGGTCCCGGGCCTGACCATCGTCGTCCGCGACGAGTACGGTCTCGGCGAGGGCGGCAGCAAGGGCGAGGAGTCGTTCCGTTTCGACGGCGGCATCAGTGAGTTCTGCGAGTACCTGGCCAGCGACAAGCCCGTCTGCGACGTCCTCCGTTTCTCCGGTCAGGGCAGTTTCAAGGAGACCGTCCCGGTCCTCGACGACCACGGCCAGATGACGCCCACCGAGGTCACCCGTGAGCTCGGGGTGGACGTCGCGATGCGCTGGGGCACCGGCTACGACACGACACTCAAGTCGTTCGTCAACATCATCGCCACGCCCAAGGGCGGCACCCATGTCGCCGGCTTCGAGCAGGCCGTCGCCAAGACCATGAACGAGGTGCTGCGCGCCAAGAAGCTGCTGCGTGTCGCCGAGGACGACATCGTCAAGGACGACGCCCTGGAGGGCCTCACCGCGGTCGTCACCGTCCGCCTCGCCGAGCCGCAGTTCGAGGGGCAGACCAAGGAGGTCCTCGGTACGTCCGCGGCCCGCAGGATCGTGAGCACAGTGATCGCCAGGGAGCTCAAGGCGTTCCTGACGTCCACGAAGCGGGATGCCGCCGCGCAGGCGCGCGTGGTCATGGAGAAGGCGGTCTCCGCCGCCCGGACGCGCATCGCCGCCCGTCAGCACAAGGACGCACAGCGCCGCAAGACCGCCCTGGAGTCCTCGTCGCTGCCCGCCAAGCTCGCCGACTGCCGCAGCGACGACGTGGACCGCAGTGAGCTGTTCATCGTCGAGGGGGACTCCGCGCTCGGTACGGCGAAGCTCGCGCGGAACTCGGAGTTCCAGGCGCTGCTGCCGATCCGGGGCAAGATCCTCAACGTCCAGAAGTCGTCTGTCACGGACATGCTGAAGAACGTCGAGTGCGGGGCGATCATCCAGGTCATAGGGGCCGGCTCCGGCCGCACCTTCGACATCGACGCGGCGCGCTACGGCAAGATCATCATGATGACCGACGCCGACGTCGACGGCTCGCACATCCGGTGCCTGCTCCTGACGCTGTTCCAGCGCTACATGCGGCCCATGGTCGAGGCGGGCCGGGTGTTCGCCGCGGTGCCGCCGCTGCACCGCATCGAACTGGTCCAGCCGAAGAAGGGCCAGGACAAGTACGTGTACACGTACTCGGACCGCGAGCTGCGCGACAAGATCCTGGACTTCCAGAGCAAGGGGGTCCGGTACAAGGACTCCATCCAGCGGTACAAGGGCCTCGGTGAGATGGACGCCGACCAGCTGGCCGAGACGACCATGGATCCGCGGCACCGCACCCTGCGCCGGATCAACCTCGCCGACCTGGAGGCCGCCGAGCAGGTGTTCGACCTCCTCATGGGCAACGACGTGGCACCCCGCAAGGAGTTCATCTCCGGTTCGGCTGCGACGCTGGACCGGTCGCGCATCGACGCGTAGCCAGCGCCTTCGGCTCTCCCCGGTCGCTGGGGCGGGCCGACTGGGAAGGAGGCTCGGCCGGGCCGCGCTCACAGGAGGCGGGCCAGGCCGCGCCCGGGCGGGCCCCGTAGGAGTGGGCGGGATCGCCGGGCCGGTCGGCGCGGACAGGGCGCGGGAGCGTGCGCGCGGCCGGTCGGTCCGCCTGCCGGCCCGAGCGGGCGGGGGGCCGTGCGTGGCTCGGCGGCCTTCGACCTGGACCGTGCCCTCGGCTGCGGACTGAGGCAGGCCGGCGGCTTCCTCCTCGGTGAAGCGGTGCTGCCGGAAGTGGCAGGTCGCTGGACGGGGCCCAGGAGCGAGCGCGGGCGTCGTGTCACGCATGCGCGAAGGGCCTGGTGCGGCCGCGGACGGGCTGAGTCACCTGATGGGGTGAAGAGCGCCGGGAGAAGAGTCGGGGACCTTCCCGTTCTGTCCATCCTTGGGCATGCAGTCAAGCAACGGGCACCCCCGCGGAAGCGGCGGTGGGGCCGAGAGCTCGGTCGACAGCCACGACGGTCATGATCCGGCGGCCACGGAGGCGGCCGGGAGCGTGCGGTACGACGACCCCTGGTACGACGCACTCGCCTCCGGCTGGGGCGAGTCGGCGGACGGCGGGGTGTCCGTGCCCGCACCGTCGTCGGCGCGCCGGGAGGACGAGGCGCCCGCCGTCGCCGCGGCCGACGTGTACCTGGAAGTGCAGCGGAGCGAGGCCTTCCAGGAGGTGCGCAGCCGGTATCGCGGGTTCGTGGTGCCGACGGTCGCCGGGTTCCTGCTCTGGTACCTGGCCTACGTCGTGACCGCCACCACCGCGCCCGGGTTCATGGCGCGGCCCGTGACCGGCGCGGTGAACGTGGCGATGCTGGCCGGCCTCGGACAGTTCCTCACGACCTTCCTCCTGACCTGGGCCTACACCCGGCACGCGAGGCTGCGCCGGGACCGGCCCGCCCTCGAACTGCGGTGGGACACCCAGGAACTGACGCGGGGCGCCGGGGGCGGTGCGTCATGACGGGCGACCACCAGACGCTGGCGTTGCTGCTGTTCAGCGTCTTCGTCGCCGTCACCCTCGCGATCACGACCTGGGTGAGTCGGCACCGGCACGGTTCGGCGGAGGAGTTCTACGCCGGCGGACGGCTCTTCTCTCCGATGGAGAATGGTTTTGCCATCGCGGGCGACTACATGTCGGCGGCCTCCTTCCTGGGGATCTCCGGGCTCATCGCGCTGTTCGGCTACGACGGGCTGCTGTACTCGGTGGGCTTCCTCGTGGCCTGGCTCGTGGTGCTGTTCCTCGTCGCCGAACTGGTACGCAACTGCGGGCGGTTCACGCTCGCCGACGTGGTCGCGGCCCGGATGCGCGAGCGGCCGGTGCGGATCGCGGCGGGAACTTCCTCGGTCACCGTGTCCGTTCTGTATCTGGTGGCGCAGATGGTGGGCGCGGGCAGTCTGGTCGCGCTGCTGCTCGGGCGTACCGGCGGGGCGGCGCAGGCGTGGACGGTCATCGGGGTCGGCGCGCTCATGGTGATCTACGTGTCGATGGGAGGGATGCGGGCCACCACCTGGATCCAGATCGTCAAGGCCGTCCTGCTGCTGGGCGGCACCATCGCACTGACCGTGCTCGTCCTGGTGCGGTTCCACGGCGACTTCCACCTGTTGCTGCTCACAGCGGCGGAACGCAGCGGGCACGGCGCGGAGTTCCTCGCGCCCGGCCTGCGGTACGGCGGGGACTGGACGGCCCGGTTCGACTTCATCAGCCTGGGACTCGCGCTGGTGCTGGGCACGGCCGGGCTGCCGCACATCCTGTCCCGCTTCTACACCGTGCCGACCGCGCGGGCCGCACGCCGTTCGGTCGTCTGGTCGATCGGGCTCATCGGCGGCTTCTACCTGATGACGATCGTCCTCGGCTTCGGCGCCGCCGCGATCGTCGGGCCGGACGCCGTCCGTGGATCGAACGCGGCCGGGAACACGGCGGTCCCGCTGCTCGCACTCGACCTGGGCGGCGGCGCGGACTCCACAGGGGGGACGGTTCTCTTCGCGATCGTCGCCGCCATCGCCTTCGCCACCATCCTGGCCGTGGTCGCCGGGATCACGCTCGCCTCCTCGGCATCGGTGGCCCATGACCTGTACGCCTCACTGCGTCGTCGGCGGGCCGAGCCGCGCAGCGAGGTGGCCGTGGCGCGTGTCGCGGCGGTCGCCATCGGAGCGGTCGCCATCGCTCTCGGTCTGCTGGCGCGGGACCTCAACGTGGCCTTCCTGGTGGGGCTCGCGTTCGCGGTCGCCGCGTCCGCCAACCTGCCGGTGCTGCTCTACTCGCTGTTCTGGCGCGGCTTCACCACGCGGGGCGCGGTCTGGTCCGTCTACGGCGGGTTGATCCCGGCCGTGGTCCTCGTGGTGCTGTCACCGGTGGTGTCCGGCAGTCCCGAGTCGCTGTTCCCCGGCGTCGACTTCCAGTACTTCCCCCTGCAGAACCCGGGGCTCGTCTCGATTCCGCTGGGCTTCCTCGCGGGCTGGCTCGGCACGCTGCTCTCGACGGAACTGCCCGACGAGGCCAAGCACGCGGAGACCGAGGTGCGGTCGCTGACGGGAGCGGGGGCTGTGTAGGGGGCGGCGCCTCACCGTCATCCGGTCTCCGGCCTGGGCGCCGTGGAGCAGCCGTCCCGAGCACCGTCGTGGAGCGGCCGTCCCGAGCACCGTCGCTGGTCCGCGCTGAGTACCGTCGTACGGCATCGGGCCGTGGGCTGATACACCCGGACCGCACAGCCGTACGGAGAGCGGGCACGTTCCTTCCCCGCCCCCACGGGCCGTGCCCTCAGGTGCGGGTCGCCCACACGTAACGGTGTTCCGGGCGGCCCGCGTCGCCGTACTTGAGCGTCAGCCTGGCCCGTCCCGTGCGCTCCAGGAACTTCAGATAGCGCTGGGCGGTCTGGCGGCTCACGCCCGTCCGGTCGGCGATCTCCTGGGCCGACAGGGGACCGTCGGCGTTCATCAGGGACTGGCGGACGAGTTCCGCGGTGGTGGGGGAGTGGCCTTTGGGCAGGTCCGGCTCCGACGGCGTGGACAGGGCACCGAAGATGCGGTCCACCTCCGCCTGTTCCGCCTCCCCGCCCTCGTCCAGGGTGCGCCGCAGCTCCGCGTACGCCTCCAGCTTGGCGCGCAGGCCCGCGAAGGCGAAGGGCTTGATTAGGTACTGGAGCGCGCCCTGCCGCATCGCCGCCTGCACGGTCGAGATGTCCCGCGCGGCCGTCACCATGATCACGTCGGCCTGGTGGCCGCGCCGGCGCATCTCCTGGACGACCGTGAGCCCCGTCTCGTCGGGCAGGTAGTGGTCCATGAGGACGAGGTCCACATGCGGCAGCGTCTCCAGCCGGCGCAGGGCCTCCGCCGCGCTGTGTGCCTCGCCGGCCACGTGGAAGCCCGGCACCTTCTCCACGTAGGCGGCGTTGACGCGTGCCACACGGGTGTCGTCGTCGACGACCAGGACCTCGATCAACACGACTTCTCCTCGGTGGCGGGCTGTGGGGCGTGCGGTGGGGGCAGGGCGGCTTCCGGCTCCGGCCCGGTCAGGGCGTCGGGCAGGACGACGGTGAACTCCGCGCCGCCGCCACGCGCCTCGCCGACGGTCGCGCTGCCACCCTGCCGTTCGGCGAGCCTACGGACCAGGGGGAGGCCGATGCCACGCTCGCGATGCGCGGGCGGCTTCTTCGTGGACCATCCCTCGGTGAAGATCAACTCGCGGAGTTCCAACGGGATTCCCGGCCCGGTGTCGCGCACCCTCAGGACGGCGGTGCGGCCCTCCGCGCGCAGTTCGACCTCCACGCGCGCGTGCGGGGTGCCCGCGACGGCGTCCAGCGCGTTGTCGACCAGGTTGCCGAGGATCGTGACGAGCCCACCGGGGTCGACCAGGCGGTCCGGCAGCCGGGTCGGGTCGGAGACCCCCAGGGCCACCCCCCGCTCGGCCGCGACGGTCGCCTTGCCGACCAGGAGGGCGGCGAGCAGGGGGTCCCGGATCTTCTCGGTGACCTGTTCGGCCGTCGCGCGGTCGTCGCCGACGACCTCGCCGACGAACTCCACCGCGTCCTCGTACATCTCCAGTTCGATCAGCCCGAGGAGCGTGTGCATACGGTTGGCGTGCTCGTGGTCCTGTGCGCGCAGGGCGTCGATGAGACCGCGCGTGGAGTCGAGTTCCCGGCTCAGCTGCTCCAGCTCCGTACGGTCGCGCAGGGTGGCGACGGCACCGCCGTCGTCGGTGGGCATGCGGTTGGCGACCAGTACGCGCCGGCCGCGCACGGTGAGCAGATCGGTGCCCGTCACCCGGCCCGCCAGGACGTCGGCCGTACGGCCCTGACCGAGCGCCTCGTCGGGGGAGCGGCCGACAGCCTCGGCACCGACACCCAGCAGCCGCTGAGCCTCGTCGTTGAGCAGACGGACGCGGCCCGTGCGGTCCAGGGCGACGACGCCCTCCCGGATGCCGTGCAGCATCGCCTCGCGCTCCGCGAGCAGCCCCGAGATGTCCGAGAAGGCCAGGTCCCGGGTCTGCCGCTGGACCCGGCGGGAGATGAGCCAGGCGGCCAGCGCGCCGACGGCCAGCGCGCCCCCGGCGTACGCGAACAGACCGGGGATCGCGTGGATCAGCCGCGCCCGCACGCTGTCGTACGCGATGCCGACCGAGACCGCGCCGACGATCTGCCCCTCGCTGTCCCGCAGCGGCACCTTGCCGCGGGCGGAGCGGCCCAGCGTGCCGCTGTCGATCTCCATGACCTCCCTGCCGGCCAGCGCCGGGCCGGGGTCGGTGGAGACGGTCCTGCCGACCTGGTCCGGGTTGGGGTGCGACCAGCGCACGCCCCGCCAGTCCATCACCACGACGTACTCGGCCCCGGTGGCCCGCCGGACCCGCTCCGCCTCCCGCTGGACCGGCCCGTCGGCCGTCGGCGGCGTGTCCGTCACCTCCTCCGCGATCCGCGGCTGGGCGGCGGTGGTCTGCGCGATCGCGAGCGCGCGGCGCATCGCCTGGTCGTCCAGCTGGTCGCTGAGCGGTGCGAGGAACAGCCCGGTCGCCAGCACCGCGACTCCCGCGGCGATCGCCAGCTGCATCAGCAGCACCTGCGAGAACATGCGCCGCGGCAGTCCGAGGCGCAGGCGACGGGAGGGGGCGGTGGAGCTCATACCCATGACGGTACGTGGGGGCGCCGGCGCTGCCGCAGGGTGTGTGGCATGCATGACGCGATCAACATGGGGGACGTCTGGACGGTCTGTCGTGATGGGGGACGTCTGGACGGTTCGTCGTGATGGGGACGGGCCGTCATGACTCGAGTCGAAGCGCCCGTGCCCGCCCGTCATGACGACGAGTGTCCTGGTTAGGGCCCGTCATGACGACGGGTGTCCTGGTAAGGGCGAGATCGCGCCGTGTCGCCGGTCAACCGTGTCGCCGGTCAACGCGGAGGTGGCACGAACACGACTGAGTGAGTTTTTGGCCATCCCGCCACAACGGCCTCTGCCTCACCTATAGCGTGATCCCCCACCACTGTGCCCAGACCTATCGCTTCCTAAGGACCGGTACCTTTGAAGATCGTGCGCCGCATCGGTGTGCCTCCCAGCGCCCGAGGCAGTAACTCCGGATCTACCTGCCCGGACGTGTTCGAGCTGAGTGACGGCAATTTCGCGGTCATCGGCACCGAGGCCACCGAGGCACTGGAGCGCGAACTCCCCGCCGATGCCGCCCGCGCCGACTACGAGCGCATCGTCATCGTCAGCCGGGAGACCCTGATTCGCGCCAAGGCGGACATTCCCGACGCCTGATCCAGCGGGCACGCGTCCACCTCCGGACTCGTGCGTGAAGCCTCCCCGGCCGCACAGAACCGCTGAGCGCACCGGGTCCCCACCCCGCGAGCAGTCCGTCACCCCGTCCCTGCTCGACCCTCACTCGATGAGGCCTGGCGCCAGAACGGCACCAGGCCACACGCATGTCAGGCGGCCTGCGGAACTGCCACCGGTGCCTCCGGCCCCACATACCGCGCCACCGGCCTGATGATCTTCGGGTCCGCCGACTGCTCCAGGATGTTGGCGCTCCAGCCCACCACGCGGCCCGCCGCGAAGGTGGGGGTGAACATCTGGCGCGGCAGCCCGCACAGCTCCATGACCACTCCGGCGTAGAACTCGACATTGGTGTGCAGTTCCCTGCCCGGCTTCAGTTCGGCCAGGATCCGCTCGACCCGGCGCTCGACCTCCACGGCGAAGTCGACCCGCGGACCACCGAACCGCCGGGCGATCTCGCGGAGCATGCGGGAGCGGGGGTCCTCCGTGCGGTAGATCGCGTGCCCGAAGCCCATGACGCGCTCGCCGGCGAGAACCCGTTCTCGGATCCAGGAGTCGATGCGGTCGGGTGTGCCGATCGCGTCCAGGGTGTCCAACGCCCGGCTGGGCGCGCCCCCGTGCAGCGGGCCGGACAGCGCTCCCACGGCTCCCACGAGGCAGGCCGCCACGTCGGCGCCGGTCGACGCGATGACCCGCGCGGTGAAGGTTGACGCATTGAATCCGTGATCAATGGTTGAGATCAAGTACTGCTCGATCGCCCGGGCCCGTCGCGGTTCCGGCTCCGCACCCGTCAGCATGTACAGGTAGTTGGCCGCGTACGTGAGATCCTCGCGCGGCTCCACGGGATCGAGTCCCTGACCCAGTCGGTGCAGTGCCGCCAGCATCGTCGGTACGGCCGCGGCCGCGACGAGGGTGTCCTGCCGGCGCCGGTCCGGGGCGAGGTCGTACACCGGCCGGAAGCCCTTGGCGGCACCCAGCAGCGACAGTGCCGTACGCATGCCGGCGAGCGGTCCGGAGCCGGCACTCGCCGCGGCCACGGCGGGCAGCGCGGCCCACACCCCGGCGGGCAGCCGGCGCAGCGCGGCGGTCTCGGCGGCGAAGGCGGCCGAGCGCTCGGCGCCGGGCAGGTCGCCGTGGACCAGGAGGTGCCAGACGTCCTCGAAACCGCGGGTCCGTGCGAGTTCGACGGCCGAGTACTGGCGGTAGTGGTAGAAGCCCTCGGTTCCCCGGACGTCACCGATCTCGGTGTCGGTGACGACGACTCCCGCGAGCCCTCTCGGTACGTCGACGAGCGCGCCTGATGACCTGTTGACGGACATGATTCCTCCCTGAACTTGATTCGACTGTCCATGATTGATTGAATTCGTGTCAATATTGATTAAGTCAATGTATGCGGATCAATAGGCTGAGCTGCGGATACGGTGACGTCCCATGCGTGATCACGAACCCCTCCCCGGTCCCGCCGGGCCCCGGCTGACCACCAAGGAAGCCGCCGAGCTGCTGGGCGTGAAGCCCGAGACCGTGTACGCCTACGTCAGCCGCGGCCAGCTCGGCAGCCGACGCGCGCCCGGCGGCCGGGGCAGCACCTTCGACGCCAAGGAGGTGGAGGCCCTCGCCCGGCGCAACCGCCGGGCGGGCGACGGGACCGCGAACTCCGGTGGGGAGCTGTCCGTACGGACCCGCATCACACTCATCGGCAGCGACCGCTACTACTTCCGAGGTGTCGACGCGACCGAGCTGGCCGCACGCCACTCCTACGAAGAGGTCGCCGAGTGGCTGTGGACCGGGCGGTTGCGTCCCGGCATCACCTTCACGGCACCCGGCTCCGTCGTCACCGCCGCCCGCCGTGCCGTCGACGCGCTGCCCGAACACAGCGCGCCCACCGACCGGCTGCGGGTCGCCGCGGTCGCCGCCGCGGCCGCCGACCCGCTGCGCTTCGACCTGTCCGAGGAAGCCGTGCTCGGTACGGCACGCGCCCTCATCCCCACCCTGGTCGCCGCCCTGCCCCCGACCCGGCACGACCACCGTGAGGGCGGCCCGCTGGCCCACCGGCTGTGGACCCGCCTCAGCGGACGCCCCGCCGACGAGGCCTGCCTGCGCGTCCTTGACACGGCGCTCGCCCTGCTCATCGACCACGACCTCGCGGCCTCCACCCTCGCCGTGCGCGTGGCCGCGTCGGCCCGCGCACACGCCTACGCGGCCGTCTCCGCCGGTCTCGGCGTGATCGAGGGCCCCCTGCACGGCGCGGCCAGCGGACTCGCCCACAAACTGCTGCTCGACGTCCTCGACCAGGGCGACGCGGCCCCCGTGATCGCGGACGAGCTGCGGTCCGGCCGCCGGATCCCCGGACTCGGCCACCGGCTGTACCCCGGTGAGGACCCGCGCGCGCGGGCCCTGTTCGCCCTCCTGGAGGACATCCCCAAGGCGGCGCCCGCCCTCGCAGCGGCCCGCGACATCGTGGACACCACGGCCCGGCACGCTCCGCTGCACGCCAACGTCGACCTGGCCCTGGCCGTACTCACCGCCTCCTGCGGCATGCCCGCCACGGCAGGCGAGACGATCTTCGCGGTGGCCCGTACGGCGGGCTGGATCGCCCACGCCCTGGAGGAGTACGGGGAGCGCCCGCTGCGCATGCGCCCCAGCGGCCACTACGTGGGGCCGAGGCCGCCTCAGCCGCTACCGGAGTAGGACACAAGCCGGGCCGGAGGCCTTCCCGGGCCAAGTCAGGTTAGGCTCACCTCTGTGAGTACGTGCACAACCGTCTCGCGGGACTCCGACGAGCCCGTTGCCGGCACAGCGGCCACGGCGACGACCTGGCTGCTGCTGGAACAGCCCGGTCCCTGGGGTGCCAAGGCGCTCACGTCGAGCCACCTGGACCCCGTGCTCGGCCATGCCCTGGAGGCGGCCGCGAAGGGCACGGGCGTACGTGTCGTGCTCATCCGCCGTCCCGGGCGGCACGCCGACAGTGGGACCGCGACCGCCGCGCGCCAGGTGTACGTCGCGCACACGGTGCCCGGGAACGTGTGGCTGCGCTCGGCCACGATCCGCGATCCGCGCCGGCTCCTCGACGTCGACTTCGCCGCGCTCGGCCGAGGCGACCACAGCGGTTTCGACGCGGCGCTCGACGGACGGCCCCACACCGGCGATCCACTCGCGCTCGTGTGCACGAACGGCAAGCGCGACCGCTGCTGCGCCCTCCTCGGCCGCCCGCTCGCGGCGGAGCTGGCCGCCTCCGGTGTCCAGGGCGTCTGGGAGGTCACCCATCTGGGTGGACATCGCTTCTCGCCGACGCTGCTCGTGCTGCCGTACGGCTACGCCTACGGCAGGGCCGAGGCCCATGCCGTCAAGGAGGTCCTGCACAGCGTGCGGGCGGGCCGGATCGTCGTGGAGGGGTGCCGGGGGAACTCGGCCTGGGAACGGCCCGGCCAGGCGGCGGAGCTGGCCGTGCGCGGGGCGGTGGGGGAGTACACGGCGGGCACGCTGGCCGTGGTCCGCACACAGAGCGTCGCGCCGGGGTGGGAGGTGACCGTCGCGCACACCGACGGCCGCCACTGGCGCGTGGTCGTGGCCCAGGGCGCGTCACAGCCGCCCCGCCCGGAGAGCTGCGGGGCCTCGGTGCTCGGCTCGCCCGCGCGGATGGACGTGGTGGCGGTACGCGAGCTGCGGACGGCGACGGCGCTCGCCGGCTGAGGAGCCCTCGGCCGCCCGCCCGGTGAGGACCACCATGTTCGTCGCAGGCGTTCTCGGCCGTTCAGTCGGTCGGCGGGTTGCCGACGACCCACCACTCGTCCGTGTCGGCCTCGTCGAGGTCCCTGACGAGACCGTCGACCATGAGGCCCAGCTGAGCCTCCAGGGATGCCTCGTTCAGGGTGGCGCGCATGTGCCGCGAGGCCTCCCAGTACTCACGGAACACCGGGCTCTGGAAGAACTCCCGAAGGTGCCGGTACAGCTCCTCCCGGTCCAGACTGCCCGCCCGGTGGACGTGGTAGAGGTGGACGTACCAGGCGTTGGCATAGAAGAACTGACGGCGCCTCTCCGCCGGGATGCTCTTGTCGTAGGTGTCGATCACCGCGGCGAGGGAAGGATCGTCGATCGCCCGGACCAGCAACTCCCACTGCATGCGCTGCTGATGGGCCAGAGCCTTGCGCCGGATCGCCAGCTCCTCGAGCTCCAGGCGCCGTTCGTGCAGACGCGCCTGCTCCGACCGGCGTTGACGCGCTGCCAGCGCCATCGTGGCCGTGGCGGCCAGGAGAGTGAGCGCTGCCGAGCCCAGTCTCCCCGCGAGGTACTTCTGTGTGGCCATGTCAACCCCCGAATCAGGCGGCCGTCCGCCGGTCGTCGGGGTGCGGATCGACGGTAGGGGACCGGCGAGCGGTGGGCGGCGCTTGCCGTCTCCCAGGGTGCCGAGCGGCTCTGATCGGCGCGGGAGGCGGAGAGGAGGCGCACGGAGGGAAGCGAGGGTCGCACGAACCGGCGCCTTGCCCAACGTCTGCCCTCGAAATGCTGCGAACAATCGTTCACTTCGCGGTGATTCTTCCGGCTCGTATCCTGGGTGGGCATTCAATCCTCGTACGTGCGCAGGGCGGCGGCCCGGCGCACGCGGCGGCGTGAGAGAGGTAGCGCGTTGAGTGGAAGTCCGCGGGAGATCCCGGTCGTCGTGCTCGCCGGATTCCTGGGTTCCGGCAAGACCACCCTCCTCAACCACCTCCTCCATCACAGCGGTGGCAGCCGGATCGGCGCCATCGTCAACGACTTCGGTGCCATCGAGATCGACGCGATGGCCGTGGCGGGCGCGCTCGGCGACTCCACCGTCTCGCTCGGCAACGGGTGTCTGTGCTGTGCCGTGGACGCCGGTGAACTCGACGTCTACCTGGAGCGGCTCGCCCGGCCCGCCGCCGGGATCGACGTCGTCGTGATCGAGGCCAGCGGACTCGCCGAGCCCCAGGAACTCGTGCGCATGGTGCTCGCCAGCGAGCATCCCGGGATCGTGTACGGCGGCCTCGTCGAGGTCGTCGACGCCGCCGAGTTCGACGACACCCGGGCCCGGCACCCGGAGATCGACCGGCACATCGCCCTCGCCGACCTGGTCGTCGTGAACAAGCTGGACCGGGCCGACGACGGTGAGCGCGTCCTCCGGCTGGTCCGGTCCCTCGTCGACCGGGCCGCCGTCGTGCCCGCCGACCACGGGCGGGTGGACCCCGAGTTCCTCTTCGACTGCCGGCCGAGCGAGGAGCGCCTCGGGCAGCTGTCCTTCGACGACCTGCACGACCACACCGAGGGGGACGAGCACCGGACGCACCTGCACTCCGGCTACGACAGCCTGTCCTTCACCTCGGAAGAGCCCCTCGACCCGCGCCGGTTGATGCGGTTCCTCGACAGCAGGCCCGAAGGGCTGTACCGGATCAAGGGGTACGTCGACTTCGGGCCGTACGACTCCCGCAACCGTTACTCCGTGCACGCCGTCGGGCGGTTCCTCCGGTTCTACCCGGAACCCTGGGCCGCCGACGAGGCCCGCCGCACCCAGCTCGTGCTCATCGGCTCCGGCATCGACGCGGACGCCCTCGGAAAGGAGCTGGAGGCGTGCACGACCGAAGCCCCACACGTCGACGAACACGGCATGTGGGGCGTCCTGCGCTACGTACGGGACCCCGACGACCAGGACCCCGACGACCAGGACGGTGACGACGACGCCCTGGACCATCAGGATCCCGGTGATCGCGAGCCGGGCGATCGGGACCCCGGCGTGCGGGGTCCCGGGGACGCGTCCGCCTAGACCGGTCCCGCCACCACGGCCACCGTCTTCGGCAGCGACACACCCGAACCGTCCCGGCGCGGGTCCATCTCCGGCAGCTCGGCCGGCGTGCCGTTCTTCTGCGCCGCCTTGGCCGGAGTGGCGCCCGCCCAGGCCAGCGACAGGCAGTCCTCGCCCTTGAGGAACCGCTGGCAGCGGACACCGCCGGTGGCGCGTCCCTTGCGCGGGTACTGGTCGAACGGGGTCAGCTTGGCCGTCGTCTGGACGGAGTCGTCCAGCGTGCCGCGTGAGCCGGCGACCGTGAAGACGACCGCCTCGGCGGCCGGGTCGACGGCCGTGAAGGAGATGACCTTGGCACCCTCCGTCAGCTTGATGCCCGCCACACCTCCCGCCGGACGGCCCTGCGGGCGGACCTGCGACGCCTGGTAGCGCAGCAGCTGGGCGTCGTCCGTGATGAAGACCAGGTCCTCCTCACCGGTGCGCAGCTCGACCGCGCCGACGATCCGGTCGCCCTCCCTCAGGGTGATGACCTCCAGCTCGCCCTTGTTGGTCGGATAGTCGGGCACCACCCGCTTGACGACACCCTGTTCGGTGCCGATCGCCAGACCGGGGGACGACTCGTCGAGCGTGGTCAGGCAGATCACCGTCTCGTCCCCCTCCAGGGAGACGAACTCCGCCATCGGGGCCCCGCCGGAGAGGTTCGGCGCCGCCGCCGTGTCCGGGAGCTGGGGCAGGTCGACGACGTTCACCCGCAGCAGGCGCCCGCCGGACGTCACCACGCCGATCTCACCGCGCGCGGTGGCCGGCACCGCCGAGACGATCACGTCGTGCTTGGCGCGCCGTGCGTCGGCGTCCTGCGGGAACGGCTCGCCATTCGCCGTACGGGCCAGCAGCCCCGTCGAGGACAGCAGCACCCGGCACGGGTCGTCCGCCACCTGGAGCGGGACCGCGGCGGCCGAGGCGCCGGCCGACTCCAGCAGAACCGTACGCCGCTCGGTGCCGAACTTCTTGGCCACCGCGGCCAGTTCGCCGGAGACCAGCTTGCGCAGCTCGGCGTCCGACTCCAGGATCCGGGTCAGCTCGGTGATCTCCTCGTTGAGCCGGTCCTTCTCCGCCTCCAGCTCGATGCGGTCGTACCGGGTGAGGCGGCGCAGGGGCGTGTCGAGGATGTACTGGGTCTGGACGTCCGACAGCGAGAAGTGCTCGATCAGGCGCTCCTTCGCCTGCGCGGAGTTCTCGCTGGAGCGGATGAGGCGGATCACCTCGTCGATGTCGATCAGCGCGGTGAGCAGGCCCTCGACCAGGTGCAGCCGGTCACGCCGCTTGGTGCGGCGGAACTCGCTGCGCCGGCGCACGACCTCGAAGCGGTGGTCGAGGTAGACCTCGAGAAGCTCCTTGAGGCCCAGCGTGAGGGGCTGCCCGTCCACCAGCGCCACGTTGTTGACGCCGAAGGACTCCTCCATGGGCGTCAGCTTGTAGAGCTGCTCCAGGACGGCCTCCGGCACGAAGCCGTTCTTGACCTCGATGACCAGGCGCAGACCGTGCGCGCGGTCGGTGAGGTCCTTCACGTCGGCGATGCCCTGGAGCTTCTTCGAGCCGACCAGGTCCTTGATCTTGGCGATCACCTTCTCCGGGCCGACCGTGAAGGGCAGTTCCGTGACCACGAGGCCCTTGCGGCGCGCCGTCACGTTCTCCACCGACACCGTCGCGCGGATCTTGAAGGTGCCGCGGCCCGTCTCGTACGCGTCGCGGATGCCGGTCAGGCCCACGATGCGGCCGCCGGTGGGCAGGTCGGGGCCGGGGATGTGCCTCATCAGGGCGTCCAGATCCGCGTTCGGGAAGCGGATCAGGTGGCGGGCGGCCGCGATGACCTCGCCGAGGTTGTGCGGCGGCATGTTCGTCGCCATACCGACCGCGATGCCGGAGGCGCCGTTCACCAGGAGGTTGGGGAAGGCGGCGGGCAG
Source organism: Streptomyces sp. ALI-76-A (assembly GCF_030287445.1). Lineage (GTDB taxonomy): Bacteria > Actinomycetota > Actinomycetes > Streptomycetales > Streptomycetaceae > Streptomyces. Next base: position 6,496,767 of record NZ_JASVWB010000002.1, read on the forward strand.
CGCCGCCGGCTCCTGCTCCTGGCCGTCGTAGTTGGGGGCGAAGTCGACCGTGTCCTCGTCGATGGACTCCGTCATCAGGCTCGCGGCCTGGGCCGCGCGGCACTCGGTGTACCGCATGGCGGCCGGCGGGTCGTCGTTGCCGAGCGAGCCGAAGTTGCCGTGTCCGTCGACCAGGGGGACACGCATGGAGAAGGGCTGGGCCATGCGCACCAGGGCGTCGTAGATCGACGCGTCGCCGTGCGGGTGCAACTTGCCCATGACCTCGCCGACGACGCGGGCGCACTTCACATAGCCGCGGTCGGGGCGCAGGCCCATCTCGTTCATCTGGTACACGATGCGGCGGTGCACCGGCTTCAGGCCGTCCCGGGCGTCCGGCAGGGCGCGGGAGTAGATGACCGAGTACGCGTACTCGAGGTACGAGCCCTTCATCTCGTCCACGACGTCGATGTCGAGGATCCGCTCCTCGTACGAGTCGTCGGGCGGCGGGGTCTTCGTGCTGCGGCGGGCCATCGCTGCCGGCTCCTCCTGTTTGCTGGTCGCTCGCCTGCGGGGTGCTCAAGTCGGTGTCGACAGGGCGGTCGCGCTCAGCCCTGCGGGCCTTCGCGCGATCGCCCTCTCGACACCGACGCGCCCCTCCGGCTCACTCTTGCCTGCTGAAGCGTGAACGGGGTCTGACGCGGACCATTGTGGACCGCGGCACTGACAACGACGGACCAGGCCCGGGGTAAGCCGCCTGGTCCGGCGCCGACACGTGCCGCCCGCGCCCCTGCGTGCCGCCCCCGCGGCACGACTGCCCGCAGGCTACGGCACGCGCGCACCTGCCATCCCGCTCCCGGTTCACCGCAGCGGCCCGATCGCCGTCGCGCGCCTGCCCGCGGCCCCGGCCCACCGGCCACCGCCGTCCCGCCGCGGCCTGCCGCACACGGCCGTCCCGGCTCCCGCTGCGGCCTCCCGGACACCGGCCGCAGCCGTCCCGCCGCAGCCCTCCAACACCGGCCGTCCCGCTCCCCCTCCGAGCCCCCGGCCCGCCGGCCGTCCCCTCCCGCTCCCGGCGCCGACTCGCCCGTCACCGCGATCTCGCTCTCGGCGTACGCTCCGCCGGGAACTTCGCCGGGGCCCCGCGCGCTGCATACAGTGGCAGGACCGGCAGGAAAACCGCGGTTCGAACAACCGCGACCGCGATCGAAGGGACGTACATGCCCATGGGTCACACGGCCACAGCCCAGGCAGGCTCCGGGGGCCTGACAGCGACCGAGCACCGCCTGGCCAACGGTCTGCGCGTGGTGCTCTCCGAGGACCACCTGACCCCGGTCGCGGCGGTGTGCCTCTGGTACGACGTCGGTTCGCGCCACGAGGTCAAGGGCCGTACCGGCCTGGCTCACCTTTTCGAGCACCTGATGTTCCAGGGCTCCGGCCAGGTCAAGGGCAACGGCCACTTCGAGCTGGTCCAGGGCGCGGGCGGCTCGCTCAACGGCACCACCAGCTTCGAGCGCACCAACTACTTCGAGACCATGCCCACCCACCAGCTGGAGCTCGCCCTCTGGCTGGAGGCCGACCGCATGGGCTCCCTGCTCACCGCCCTGGACGACGAGTCCATGGAGAACCAGCGGGACGTCGTCAAGAACGAGCGCCGACAGCGGTACGACAACGTCCCCTACGGCACGGCGTTCGAGAAGCTCACCGCGCTCGCCTACCCGGAGGGCCACCCCTACCACCACACCCCGATCGGCTCGATGGCCGACCTGGACGCGGCCACCCTGGAGGACGCGCGCGCCTTCTTCCGCACGTACTACGCGCCCAACAACGCCGTCCTGTCGGTGGTCGGCGACATCGACCCGGAGCGGACGCTCGCCTGGATCGAGAAGTACTTCGGGTCCATTCCGTCGCACGACGGCAAGCCCGCCCCCCGCGACGGTTCCCTGCCCGAGGTCATCGGGGAGCAGCTGCGCGAGGTCGTCGAGGAAGAGGTCCCGGCCCGCGCCCTGATGGCCGCCTACCGACTGCCGCACGACGGCACGCGCGCGTGCGACGCGGCCGACCTGGCGCTCACCGTCCTCGGCGGCGGCGAGTCCTCCCGCCTCTACAACCGGCTGGTACGGCGTGACCGTACGGCGGTCGCGGCCGGCTTCGGCCTGCTGCGGCTGGCCGGGGCACCCTCCCTGGGCTGGCTGGACGTGAAGACGTCCGGTGACGTCGAGGTGCCGGTCATCGAGGCCGCCATCGACGAGGAGCTCGCGCGGTTCGCCGAGGAGGGCCCCACGGCGGAGGAGATGGAGCGCGCCCAGGCCCAGTTGGAGCGCGAGTGGCTGGACCGGCTCGGCACGGTCGCGGGCCGCGCCGACGAACTGTGCCGCTACGCCGTCCTGTTCGGCGACCCGCAGCTCGCCCTCACCGCCGTCCAGCGCGTCCTGGACGTCAGCGCCGAGGAGGTCCAGGAGGTCGCCAAGGCCCGCCTGCGCCCCGACAACCGCGCGGTCCTCGTCTACGAGCCGACCGCCACCGAAGCCGAAGACGCCGAAGCCGGCGACGAGAACGACGAGGAGGCGGCCCAGTGACCGAGCTCGCCGCGATGGAGTTCCACCCTCAGCCCCAAGCGGGCGAGCCCAGGCCGTGGGCGTTCCCGGCCCCCGAGCGCGGAGCGCTGGACAACGGCCTGACCCTCCTGCGTTGCCACCGCCCCGGCCAGCAGGTCGTCGCCGTCGAGGTGATCCTGGACGCGCCGCTGGAAGCGGAGCCGGCCGGTCTGGACGGCGTCGCCACGATCATGGCGCGGGCCTTCTCCGAGGGCACCGACAAGCACTCCGCCGAGGAGTTCGCCGCCGAGCTGGAGCGCTGCGGCGCCACCCTCGACGCGCACGCCGACCACCCCGGCGTACGGCTCTCCCTCGAAGTCCCCGTCTCCCGCCTGCCCAAGGCCCTGGCCCTGCTCGCCGACGCCCTCAGGGCGCCCGCGTTCGCGGACAGCGAGATCGAGCGGCTGGTCCGCAACCGCCTCGACGAGATCCCGCACGAGCTGGCCAACCCCTCCCGCCGTGCCGCCAAGGAGCTCTCCAGGGAGCTGTTCCCGTCGGCCTCGCGCATGTCCCGACCGCGTCAGGGCACCGAGGAGACAGTGGCGGCCATCGACTCCGCGGCCGTCCGGGGCTTCTACGAGAAGCACGTCCGTCCGGCCACCGCCACCGCCGTGGTCGTCGGCGACCTCACCGGGGTCGACCTCGACGCGCTGCTCGGTGACACGCTCGGTGCCTGGACCGGTTCCTCGGCCCAGCCGCGTCCGGTGCCGCCGGTGACCGCCGACGACACCGGCCGGGTCGTCATCGTGGACCGCCCCGGCGCCGTCCAGACGCAGCTGCTGATCGGCCGCGTCGGCCCGGACCGGCACGCGCGCGTGTGGCCCGCGCAGGTGCTCGGCACGTACTGCCTGGGCGGCACCCTCACCTCCCGGCTGGACCGCGTCCTGCGCGAGGAGAAGGGCTACACCTACGGGGTGCGGGCGTTCGGGCAGGTCCTGCGCTCGGCTCCGGACGGCTCGGGTGCCGCGATGCTCGCCATCAGCGGTTCCGTGGACACCCCGAACACCGGTCCGGCCCTCCAGGACCTGTGGACCGTGCTGCGTACGCTCGCCGCGGAGGGCCTGACCGACGCCGAGCGCGACGTCGCCGTCCAGAACCTGGTGGGGGTGGCGCCGCTGAAGTACGAGACCGCGGCGGCCGTCGCCGGCACACTGGCCGACCAGGTCGAGCAGCACCTGCCGGACGACTTCCAGGCGACGCTGTACCAGCAGCTCGTCTCGACCGGCACGGTGGAGGCCACCGCGGCGGTCGTGAGCGCGTTCCCGGTGGACCGCCTGGTGACCGTCCTCGTCGGCGACGCCGCGCAGATCAAGGAGCCCGTCCGGGCCCTCGGCATCGGCGAAGTCACCGTCGTCTCCGCCGAGTAGCCGAAGCCGCGCCCAGGAGGCCCCGGTGACAGAAGCGTCACCGGGGCCTCCTGATGTCCGAATTGAGGGAAAGGTTGCCTGTCTGCCCTGTGGCATGCGCTACAAAAGCCGTGATCCGTTTGGGGATTGAAAGTTGGGACGTTTAGCGTCATCCCGGCTGTTCGTCAGGCAGTGCGCCGCGTCCGCGGCACCGGACAGTCATCGCCGAGTCCCCGCGTGGCGCGAGCCAGGGGAGCCGGGGACCCACACCAGAAGTCCCTGGGGTGAATCGGACGCCCGCGCGCACCGCGAGGGGGTCCGTAGGAGACCTTCCTGCTCCGAACCCGTCAGCTAACCCGGTAGGCGAGAGGGAAGGAAAGGACCACCCACTCCATGGCGTTCATGTGCGCCGCCGGTAAGCACCGTCGTCCCAGCCGGATGAAGCGCAGCACCGCCCGTGCGGCGGGCGTCGCGGCTCTCACCACCACCGGTGTCATCGGTTCCCTGGCCGCCCCCGCGCTCGCCGCCGAGCCCGCGGCCGAGCAGACCGGTCTCACCCCCGTCATCACCATCGGCGACTCGATCGCGGAGCAGATCGACGCCCAGGCCGCCGCCCAGAAGCAGGCCGCCGAGGAGGCCGAGGCACAGCGGAAGGCCGAGGAGGCCGCACGCGAGAAGGCGGCGGCGGACGCCAAGAAGGCGGTCGCCCAGGCCAAGATGGCCCGTGAGGCCGAGGAGCGCGCCGCCCGCGAGGAGGAGCGCAAGCGTCTGAACGCCTACGTCTCCCCGATCTCCGGCTCGTACATCTCGACCGGTTACAAGTCCGGTGGCTCCCTGTGGTCCTCCGGCAGCCACACCGGTGTGGACTTCCACGCCTCGACCGGCACGTCCGTCCACGCGGTCGGCTCCGGCACCGTCGTCGAGGCCGGCTGGGGCGGGTCGTACGGCAACGAGATCGTGATCAAGATGAACGACGGCACGTACACCCAGTACGGCCATCTGTCGTCCATCGGCGTCTCGGTGGGCCAGTCGGTCACCCCGGGCCAGCAGATAGGCATCTCCGGCGCGACCGGCAACGTCACCGGCCCGCACCTGCACTTCGAGGCCCGCACGACCGCCGAGTACGGCTCGGACATCGACCCCGCCGCCTACCTGCGCTCCCATGGCGTGAACCTCTGACGTTCGCACCGCGTGCGCGTCCGGCGACGGACGGCAAGACCTCCCGAGGCCCCGGCTCCCCGAGCCGGGGCTTTCGGCGTTTCGGATGCCCGTCTGTCCAAAAAATATCCATGGATACAGGCCCGCCATCGGAAATTCCCGCTCATTGCAATAGAGTCACTGAACACACGTCAATCGTCGACGTTTCACGGGGATTAAGGCGGAGGTCGGTCATGCGTATTCCGGCGCACTCGGTATGCACCGCGATCCGGGACGACATCGTCGCGGGTGTCTACGAGCGCGGCAGCCGGCTCACCGAGGAACTGCTCGCGCGGCGCTACGGCGTCTCGCGCGTGCCCGTCCGGGAGGCCCTGCGCACGCTGGAGGCGGAGGGCTTCGTGGTGACCCGGCGGCACGCGGGCGCGTGCGTCGCGGAACCCACCGAGCAGGAGGGCGCCGACCTCCTGGAGATGCGCATGCTGCTGGAGCCGCTCGGCGCCTCCCGGGCCGCCCAGCGGCGTACGGAGGCCCACCTGAAGGTGTTGCGCGGACTGGTCCGGCTGGGCCAGGAGCGGGCCAGGCGGGGCAACAGCGAGGATCTGCGCTCCCTGGGGAGCTGGTTCCACGAGACGCTCGCCCAGGCTTCCGCCAGCCCCGCGATGACCTCGATGCTGACCCAGCTGCGCCACAAGATCGCCTGGATGTACACGGTGGAGGCGCCCGCCAACCCGGTGGAGTCCTGGGCTGAGCACGGCGCCATCGTGGACGCGGTGGCGCGCGGCGACAGCGAGCGCGCGCGGACGGTCACGGCGTTGCACACCGAGCGCGCCACGACCGCGCACCGGCTGCGTTTCCCGGCCCAGGGGGATCGTCCGGACCGTGTGAGGAACTCGCAACCTCCCGTAAACATGACGGGCCTGCGGCATTAACACGAGCACCGTATACAAAGACGAGGCAATTCCCGGGGGATTATTTCCGCTGCCCGTGAACGGGAAATGCGAAGGGCCCGCCCGGTAATTCGGACGAGCCCTTCTGTGTTCCGTTACGGTGTCTGTGCTCAGACGGTCTCGGGAAGTTCCTCCAGGCCCTCCGCGACGAGCTTCGCGAGACGGTCGAGGGCGGCGTCCGCCCCCTCCGCGTCGGAGGCGAGGACGATCTCCTCGCCGCCCTGGGCGCCCAGGCCGAGGACGGCCAGCATGGAGGCCGCGTTGACGGGGTTGCCGTCGGCCTTGGCGATCGTCACCGGGATACCTGCGGCCGTGGCGGCCCGGACGAAGATGGAGGCGGGACGGGCGTGGAGGCCCTCGGCCCAGCCGACGTTGACGCGGCGCTCAGCCATGTGTGCTGCCCTTCGGTGTATCAGGTTGTCTAGACCAGTTTCCCATACGTGAAGCATGCCCGGAGCGGTCACTCGTCCCGCCCCGGGTACGGCGTCGGACCGCGGCCTCGGTCCGACTCCCGTCCCGCACAGACTGCCTCGCGCCGTTGTCGTACGCGAGCCGTACGCTGGCTCCCATGCAGACCTCGTCGGATCGGCACGAGTACCCCGCCCACTGGGAGGCCGACGTGGTGCTGCGCGACGGCGGTACCGCACGCATCCGGCCCATCACCGTCGATGACGCCGATCGCCTCGTCAGCTTCTACGAGCAGGTGTCGGACGAGTCGAAGTACTACCGCTTCTTCGCGCCCTACCCGCGCCTGTCCGCCAAGGACGTCCACCGCTTCACGCACCACGACTTTGTGGACCGGGTGGGACTCGCGGCCACCATCGGCGGCGAGTTCATCGCCACCGTACGCTACGACCGCATCGGCGCCGACGGAATGCCCGCCTCCGCACACCCGTCGCCCGACGCCACCCTCGCCGGAGGGCGCTTCGCCCCCGCCCCCGACATCCCCGACGAGGCCGAGGTCGCCTTCCTGGTCCAGGACGCCCATCAGGGCCGCGGGGTCGCCTCCGCCCTGCTCGAACACATCGCGGCCGTCGCGCGCGAGCGGGGCATCCGCCGGTTCGCCGCCGAGGTGCTGCCCGCCAACAGCAAGATGATCAAGGTGTTCACGGACGCCGGGTACACCCAGAAGCGCAGCTTCGAGGACGGCGTCGTACGCCTGGAGTTCGACCTGGAGCCCACGGACCGCTCGCTCGCCGTGCAGTACGCGCGCGAACAGCGCGCCGAGGGGCGCTCCGTGCAGCGGCTGCTGATGCCCGGATCGGTCGCCGTCGTCGGGACCGGCCGCACGCCCGGCGGGGTGGGCCGCAGCGTCCTCGGCAACATCCGGGACGCCGGGTTCACCGGCCGGCTGTACGCCGTGAACAAGGCCCTGCCCGACGGACAGAAGGACATCGACGGGGTGCCCGCGTACCGCTCGGTGCGGGACATCGAGGAGCCGGTCGACCTGGTGGTCGTCGCCGTGCCCGCTCCGTACGTGCCCGACGTCGTCGAGGAGTGCGGTCTGCACGGCGTGCAGGGGCTCGTCGTGCTCTCCGCCGGCTACGCCGAGAGCGGGCCCGAGGGGCGCGAGCGCCAGCGCGACCTGGTGCGGCTCGCGCGCGCGTACGGCATGCGGATCATCGGGCCGAACGCGTTCGGCATCATCAACACGTCGGCCGGGGTCCGGCTGAACGCCTCCCTCGCCCCGCAGATGCCCCGCCCCGGGCGGATCGCGCTGTTCGCCCAGTCCGGCGCCATCGGCATCGCGCTGCTGTCCCGGCTGCACCGGCGCGGCGGCGGGGTCACCGGGGTGACCGGCGTGTCGACGTTCGTGTCGTCCGGCAACCGGGCGGACGTGTCCGGCAACGACGTCCTCCAGTACTGGTACGACGACCCCGACACCGACGTGGTGCTGATGTACCTGGAGTCCATCGGCAACCCGCGCAAGTTCACCCGGCTCGCCCGGCGCACGGCGGCCGCGAAACCGCTGGTCGTGGTGCAGGGAGCCGGTTCCGCGCCGCAGGGACACGCCGTGCGGGCGACCCGGCTGCCGTACGCCACGGTGTCCGCGCTGCTGCGGCAGGCCGGGGTGATCCGGGTGGACACGATCACGGAGCTGGTGGACACCGGCCTGCTGCTCGCGCGCCAGCCGCTGCCGGCCGGGGCCCGGGTGGCGATCCTCGGGAACTCCGAGTCGCTGGGCCTGCTGACGTACGACGCCTGTCTGTCCGAGGGGCTCCGGCCGATGCCGCCGCTGGACCTGACGACGGGGGCGTCGCCGGATGACTTCCACGCCGCTCTGGCGCGGGCGCTGGCGGACGACGCCTGCGACGCGGTGGTGGTGACCGCGATACCCGCCGTGGGGGAGGGGACGGCCGGAGACGCGGCGCTGGCCGAAGCCCTGAGATCCGCGGCCGAGCGGGTCCCCGGCAAACCGGTGCTGGTGGTCCACGTCGAGCTGGGCGGCCTCGCGGAGGCCCTGTCGGCCGCGGCCAGCACTGCGCCGCAGGCCGCCGGCTCCGCGGTGCCGGGCGGCTCCCACCCGTTCCGCCCGCTGGACCGGCTGGCCACGAAGGCGACGCAGGACCCGCCCGCCCCCCAGAACTGCTCCCGCCTCATCCCCGCCTACCCCGCCGCCGAACGTGCCGTCCGGGCCCTGTCCGAAGTGGTCCGGTACGCCCAGTGGCGCCGGGACGCGGCCGAACCCGGCAGGGTGCCCGCGTACGAGGACATCGACGAGAAGGGGGCCGCCGAGCTGATCGGCGGGCTGCTCGCGCGCGGGCAGGGGCTCACCCTCGGCACCGACGAGACGTGCGACCTGCTCGGGAAGTACGGCGTCCATGTCCACCGCGCGCTGCCCGCGCCCGCCCCCGACGACGCGGTCCGGGCCGCCCGCGCCCTCGGCTACCCGGTCGCCCTCAAGGCCACCGCCCCGCACCTCAGACACCGCGCCGACCTGGGCGGCGTACGGCTGGACCTCATGGACGAGGAACAACTGCGCCGGGCGTACGCCGAGTTGACCGAGTTGTTCGGGAAGCCGGCGGAGCTGCGGCCGGTGGTGCAGACGATGGCGCCGCGGGGAGTCGACACCGTGATCAGGGCCGTCATCGACCCGGCGGCCGGCGCCGTCCTGTCGTTCGGCCTCGCCGGGGCCGCCTCCCAGCTGCTCGGGGACATGGCGCACCGGCTCGTCCCGGTCACCGACCGGGAGGCCGGCTCGCTGGTCCGGTCGATCCGGACGGCACCGCTCCTGTTCGGCTGGCGCGGCTCCACCCCCGTCGACACGCCTGCGCTGGAGGAACTGCTGCTGCGGGTGTCGCGGCTGGTCGACGACCACCCCGAGGTGGTGGCGGTCACCCTGGAGCCGGTCGTCGTCGCCCCGCGCGGCCTGAGCGTCCTCGGCGCCTCCGTGCGGCTCGCGCCGCCGCCCGCCCGCGACGACCTCGGCCCCCGGACACTGCCCGCGTACTGAGCGATGTTTCACCGGCCCGGAGCGGTGCCTCGCAGTCAGTGGGTCCCCGTAGGATGGACGTCATGGCCAAGACCAGTACGACGACCCAGGGGCTGCGAACGGCGATCGAGCGCAGCGGCTACTACCCGGCCCTCGTGGCCGAGGCGGTGGAGGCCGCTGTGGGCGGCGAGCCCATTCGGTCGTACCTGGTCCACCAGGAGACCACGTTCGACCAGAACGAGGTGCGGCGGCATGTCACCGTGCTCGTCCTCACCGAGAACCGCTTCGTCGTCAGCCACACCGACGAGCAGAACGCGGACACCACCTCCCCGACGCCGTACGCCACCACCTCCACCGAGTCCGTGAAGCTCGGCCGGATCTCCTCGGTCGTGGTCAGCCGCGTGGTCGCCAACCCCGAGCAGTACCAGCCGGGCACCCTGCCCCGCGAGGTCGTGCTGACCATCGGCTGGGGTGCCGTCTCCCGCATCGACCTGGAGCCCGCGGCCTGCGGCGACCCCAACTGCGAGGCCGACCACGGCTACACCGGAAGCTCGACGGCGGACGACCTGAGCCTGCGCGTGAGCGAGGCCGGGGACGGCCCGGAGACGGTGCGCCAGGCGCTCGCCTTCGCGCAGGCCATCTCCGAGGCGACCGCGGACGTCACCCGCTGATGGCGCACCCCGCCTCCGCCTGGGACCACCACCCGGAACCGCTCGCCCTCGACTCCGCGCCCGTTCCCGAGTACGGCACCGGCTCCCTCGCCGACCTGCTGCCCACCCTCGCCGCGGGCATGGCCGTACCGGAGGTCACCGCGGCCATCCCCGAGCTCACCCCCGCCGACCGGAACTGCGTGTTCCTGATCGACGGGCTCGGCTGGGAGCAGCTCAGGGCCCACCCGGACGAGGCCCCCTTCATGACCTCGCTCCTCGGCAGCTCGCGCGGCGGCACCGGCCGCCCGCTGACCACCGGCTTCCCGGCGACCACCGCCACCTCCCTCGCCTCCGTCGGCACCGGCCTGCCGCCGGGCGCCCACGGCCTGCCCGGGTACGCGGTGCGCGATCCGGCCACCGGCGCGCTGATGAACCAGCTGCGCTGGCAGCCGTGGACCTCGCCGGGGACCTGGCAGCCGTATCCCACGATCTTCCAGCTGGCCGCCCGGGCCGGCGTGCACGCGGCCCAGGTCTCGTCCCCCACCTTCGAGAACACCCCGCTGACCAAGGTGGCGCTCAGCGGCGGCACGTTCCACGGGCGGCAGACCGGCGAGGAGCGCATGGACCTCACGGCCGAGCAACTCGCCGCGGGCGACCGGTCCCTGGTCTATACGTACTACTCCGAGGTCGACGGCGCAGGCCACCGCTTCGGCGTCGACTCCGACACCTGGCGCGGCCGGCTGATGTACGTCGACCGGCTGGTCCAGCGCCTGGCCGAGCAACTGCCGCCGCGCACCGCGCTCTACGTCACCGCCGACCACGGCATGATCGACGTGCCCTTCGACGAGTGGCACCGCATCGACTTCGACGAGGACTGGGAACTGCGCGCCGGGGTCGCCCTGCTGGGCGGCGAGGGCCGCGCCCGCCATGTCTACGCGGTGCCGGGCGCCCAGAACGACGTCCTGACCTGCTGGCGCGAGGTGCTCGGCGAGCAGTTCTGGGTGGCCTCGCGGGACGAGGCGATCGCGGCGGGCTGGTTCGGGCCGCCCGACCGGGTCGAAGGGCGCGTGTACGACCGGCTCGGCGACGTGATCGCCGCCGCGCGTGACGACGTCCTCCTCATCGCCTCGGAGCGGGAGCCCAAGGAGTCGGCGATGGTCGGCAACCACGGTTCGATGACCCCCGCCGAGCAGCTGGTCCCGCTGCTCGAAGTACGCTCCTGACGCCTCCGGGCCGCTCTCCTCCCACTCGATCGAAAGGTGCTCGACTCGCCATGCCCGAGCTGGTGTTCTTCTCCGGAACGATGGACTGCGGGAAGTCCACGCTGGCTCTCCAGATCGAGCACAACCGCTCGGCGCGCGGCCTCCAGGGCATCATCTTCACCCGCGACGACCGCGCGGGCGAGGGCAAGCTGTCCTCACGGCTCGGTCTGGTGACCGAAGCGGTGGAAGCGGTGCCGGGCATGGACCTGTACGCCTATGTGGTGGCCGAGGTCGAGCAGGGCAGCAAGGTCGACTACCTGATCGTGGACGAGGCGCAGTTCCTCGCGTCCGAGCAGATCGACCAGCTGGCCTGTGTGGTGGACGACCTGGGTCTGGACGTCTACGCCTTCGGCATCACCACGGACTTCCGCACCAAGCTGTTCCCCGGCTCGCAGCGCCTGATCGAGCTGGCGGACCGGATAGAGGCCCTCCAGGTGGAGGCGATGTGCTGGTGCGGGGCGCGGGCCACGCACAACGCCCGCACCGTGGGCGGCGAGATGGTGGTGGAAGGCGAGCAGGTCGTCGTCGGCGATGTGAACCGCCCGGCCGCGGAGGTCGGTTACGAGGTGCTGTGCCGCCGCCACCACCGCCACCGGATGACCAGCAGCTCGGTGTCGGCCTCTCCGCCGGCCGGCCTCGCCCGCTGACCGACGCCGGTCACCGGCGTGCCGTCGGCCCGTCGACCGCTCCTCGGCGTGGGCTCTGGATGAGGGAGAAGCGGGCCCCCTCGGGATCCGCCACCGTGGCCGCGCGTCCGTGAGGCGTGGAGTGCGCAGGCCGCAGGACCTGGCCGCCGAGGTCGGCGAGAAGGGCGGCGGCCTCGTCGGTGTCGGCCACTTCGAAGTACGTCATCCAGTGCGGTCCCCGGTCCCGGGCCAGGGCCGCGCCCACACCGCGGATACCGGCCACCGGTCGGTCGCCGAGGCGCAGGGTGACGTAGTCGCAGTCGGCCGGGACCGCCGGCTCCTCCTCGTGACCGAACACCGTCTCGTAGAACTTGGCGACGCTCGTGGTCTCGAAGGTCAGCAGCTCGTGCCAGGCCGGTGTGCCGGGCACTCCGGCGACGGACGTGCCGAGGTGCGCCGCCGCCTGCCAGGCACCGAAGACCGCCCCGGACGGGTCCGAGCCGATCACCAGCCGTCCGGCGTCCTCCGCGTCCAGCGGTCCCACCCCGACCGTGCCGCCGCACACCCGCACCGCGTCGGCCGTCAGGCCCACGTCGTCCGAGGCGAAGTAGGGCGTCCAGGCGACGGGCAGATGACGGTCGGGCGGCAGCTGGCCGATGCCGGCCACGTCGTGTCCGTCGAGCAGGGCCCGCACGTACGGGCCGAGCTTCCGTGGGCCCGGGCGGAACTCCCAGCCGAAGAGGGAACCGTAGAACTCCTGGGTCGCGGCCATCCCGTGCACCATCAGACTCACCCAGCACGGTGCGCCGGGCACCTGCCGGGCCTGCGCCGGGCCGTGCGGGCCGGCCGCAGACCCCCTTGCCTCGGTCATCGTCACTCTCTTCTCGGCCTCTCGCGGCGGCCGTGTCGCTTCAGCTTCCGCTCTGACGGGCCCCCGTCGTCCGGACTCCGTGCTCACGGACCCCGTGCCGATGCTCGCACCACCCGAGGTGCCGCGGGCTCCGGGCACGCCGCTGCGCGGCTGCTCCCCTGCCCGGAGAATGCCCGTCGTGCGCCTTCCCGTCCGTTTCCTTTCGATGGCCGACGGGTGTCGATCGGCTGTACAGCATGTGCCCGATCCCGTACGCCCGGTGACCGGGTCTGCCCGGCGGACGAGAGTAGCCGGACATGGACGACGCGGCCACCCGGTGCGCAAGGATGGTGACCATGAACGCCATCATCTCCGCAACCGAACTCGCCAGCGACCTGGCGGGAGGTGACCCGCCCGTCCTGCTCGACGTCCGCTGGCAGCTCAGCGTCGCCAAGGCGGCCGGGGAGCCCTCGTTCGACGGCCGGGCCGCGTACGCGGCCGGGCACCTTCCCGGCGCGGTCTTCGTCGACCTGGACCGGGAGCTCGCCGGCCCGCCCGGCACCGGTGGCCGGCACCCGCTGCCCGACCTCGCGGAGTTCGGCGCCGCCATGCGCCGCGCGGGCGTCTCCCGGGGGACACCGGTGGTCGTGTACGACGGCGGACAGGGCTGGGCGGCCGCCCGTGCCTGGTGGATGCTGCGCTGGACGGGTCACCCGGACGTGCGAGTCCTCGACGGCGGGTTGCCGGCCTGGCAGGGCGAGTTGTCGGTGGACATCCCCGAGCCCGCCGAGGGCGACTTCCAGCCGGCGCCCGGTGCGGCGGGTCTCCTCGACGCGGACGGTGCCGCCTCGCTGGCCCGCACCGGGCTTCTGCTCGACGCGCGCGCGGGGGAGCGCTACCGGGGTGAGGTCGAGCCGATCGACCCCGTCGGCGGACACATCCCGGGCGCCGTGTCCGCGCCCACCGCCGACAACGTCGCGGCCGACGGCCGCTTCCTGCCCGCGGCGGAACTGGCCGCCCGCTTCAAGGCGCTGGGCGTGTCCCACGGCACCGAGGTCGGCGTCTACTGCGGCTCCGGCGTCTCCGCCGCGCACCAGGTGCTGGCCCTGGCGGTCGCGGGCATCCCGGCCGCGCTGTACGTCGGTTCCTGGTCCCAGTGGTCGGCGGACCCGGCACGTCCGGTCGCCGTGGGACCCGACCCCCGGTAGGCACGGCGAAGGGCCCGCGCTCACGAGCGCGGGCCCTCAAAGCCTCGTACGAGCGGTCGTACAGCCGGCTACTTGCTCGTGCCGAAGTGGCAGGGCCGGCTACTCCTGCTTCTTGCGCCGTGTCCCGAACACGATCTCGTCCCAGCTCGGGACCGCCGCCCGGCGACCCGGGCGGACACCGTCCGCCTCGGCCTGCCGGTCGGTGGCGCCGATGAGCCGGTCGCGGTGGCTGCCGACGGAACGCGGCATGAGGACGTCCGCGTAGGCGGAGCCGGCCGAGGCCGCGGGAGCCGGGGGCTCCTCCTCGTCGGGTTCCGGGACGGGCTCCTCCGTCTCGGGCTCGACGGGGCGCTCCGGGACCACCAGGTCGCCCCGGAAGCTGGGCACCGCCTCCAGCAGGCTGGTCAGCGAGTCCCGCTCGCTCACGGTCTCCTCGGCGGGCTCGTCGAGCGGGGCCGGCGGCAGGCTCGGCCGCTCCCGGTCGAGGGCGCGGTCCAGCGGACGGTCGCGCGGCAGGCGGGCGATGCGCGGTACGAAGGGAAAGCTGGGCTCCGGCGTGGCGGCGAGGTCGTCGGACTCGCCGATCAGCGAGCGCGCCTCCTCGTCGACGGCCTGGACGAGCCGCCGGGGCGGGTCGTACGTCCAGCTCGCCGAGTGCGGTTCGCCCGCGACCCGGTAGACCAGCAGGACCTCCCAGGTGCCGTCGTCGCGGCGCCACGAGTCCCACTGCACGGTGTCCTTCTCGGCGCCGCGCAGGGTCAGCCGCTCCTGGACGGTCTCGCCCAGTTGCGGACCCGCGTTCTCGCCGGGACGGCGGACCGGAGTCTTCCGGGCCCGCTCGGCCATGAAGGCGCGCTCGGCCAGCACGGGCCCCTCGAACCGGCGTACGCGGTCGACGGGGATGCCGGCCATCTGGGCGACCTCTTCCGCGGTCGCGCCGGCACGTATCCGCGCCTGGATGTCACGGGGGCGGAGATGGCTCTCCACCTCGATCTCGATCTGGCCGAGGCGGGGCCGGTCGCCGCGCACGGCGGCGCGCAGACGTTCGTCGATCGGAAGCGTGTACTCCGTAGAGTCGGCAGCCTTCAGCACCAGCCGTGTGCCGTCATTGGAGACGGCCACGACACGCAGTTCGGGCATGGGGACCTCCCGGGTGGTGCCTGCCGACGTCACGTGCGTCGCTGCTTCCGCTAGTCGAGTGTGGCCTGCCCGGGTGCAGCCTGCCACAACCTTGCCGAGTTGCCCGGCGTGTCGGGCGCGGGCCCTGGATCGCCGTTATGGCACGGTTACCTTTTCGCAACGCTAAGTGACAAACTCCGTCACCCTGTGCAACCAGTCCCCTCCCGGCGGTCCTTGAAGGCCACGGACGCCCTGGCGGGAGACCTGACCCAGGGCTCGCAACAGTACTCCATTCGGGCCACGTGCGTGGATTGGCGCGCCGCCCAACTTCTCCCGGTCGGCGGTGCTCGGCCGTCCTGAAGCGGATTCCGGGATCTTGGACGTGGCGCACTTCACGCAATCACCAGAAACGGAACTAATGGCTTCGTTCGCGTGTCCCCTTCTCGTGCGGCTGGACGGCCCGTTCGCGGACAGCCGCCCGCGTGGCGTGCCCGCTACGCCCCCAACACCCTGCGCAGGTAGTCGTTCTGGAACCGCCGGTCCGGGTCGAGCCGGTCCCGCAGCGCCGTGAACTCGCCGAAGCGCGGGTATGTCCCGGCGAGGTACTCGGCGTCGCGCGTGTGCAGCTTGCCCCAGTGCGGGCGGCCCTCGTAGGAGATGAAGATGCGCTCGGCGGCGGTGAAGTACCGCTGGTACGGCGTTCCCTTGACCATGTGGACGGCGATGTACGCGCTGTCCCGCCCCGACGCCGTGGACAGCGTGATGTCGTCGGCCGGGGCGGTGCGCACCTCGACCGGGAAACTGATCCGGAGGCCGGAGCGGTCGACCATCGTTCTCAGCTCGCGCAGCGCCTCGACCACGGCCGCGCGCGGGACGGCGTACTCCATCTCCACGAAGCGCACCCGGCGCGGGGAGGTGAAGACCTTGTACGGGATGTCGGTGTAGGTCCGCGCGGACAGGGCCTTGCTGGAGATCCGGGCGATCGCCGGGATGGCGGCGGGCGCCGCGCGGCCGACCCACTGGGCCACCTGGAAGACGCCGTTGGAGAGGAACTCGTCCTCGAACCAGCCCGCCAGCTGTCCCACCGGCTGCTCGGGGCCCGCGCTGCGGTTGTTGCGCTTGGTGGTGGTGCTGCCGGTGTGCGGGAACCAGTAGAACTCGAAGTGCTCGTTCTCGGCCCACAGTTCGTCGAACTCGGCGACGACCCGGTCGAAGGGCATCGGCTCCTCGCGGGCGGCGAGCAGGAACACCGGTTCCACGGCGAAGGTGATCGCGGTGACGATGCCGAGCGCTCCGAGGCCCACCCGCGCCGCGGCGAAGACCTCCGGGTTCTCCTCCTCCGAGCAGGTGAGGAGCGAGCCGTCGGCCGTGACCAGCTCCAGGCCCCTGATCTGCGCGGCGATGGAGGCCGACTCGCGGCCGGTGCCGTGCGTGCCGGTACTGGTGGCCCCGGAGACCGTCTGCTCCATGACGTCGCCCATGTTGGTCAGCGACAGGCCCTCTCGGGCCAGGGCTATGTTGAGCCGCTTGAGCGGGGTGCCGGCCTCGACCGTGACGGTCATGGATTCCCGGTCGATGTCCCGGATGCCGGTCAACAGTTGAGGGCGGATCAACACTCCGTCGGTGGCGGCGATGGACGTGAAGGAGTGCCCGGTACCGACGGCCTTCACCCGCAGCCCGTCCTCGGCGGCCTTCCGTACGGCATCCGCCAGTTCGTCCACCGAGGCCGGAGTGACCTCCCGCGCGGGCCGGGCAGCGACGTTGCCGCCCCAGTTACGCCACGTGCCGTTCTTCCCGCTCGCCGTGCTGCTCAACAGTGCCTCCCCGATGCGGAACCGGCCTGTTGAGCCGGCGGTACCCGAGGAAACCGACCGCGACCGCGACGGCCCCGGACACCGCCGGGACCACGTACCCGGCCTGCGCGCCGGCGGCGTCGATCACCCAGCCGGACGCGGAGGAGCCGAGCGCGACCCCGACCGCGAGTCCCGTGCTCACCCAGGTCATGCCTTCGGTCAGTTGCGCGCGTGGTACGTGCTGCTCGATGAGGGACATCGTCGTGATCATCGTGGGAGCGATGGACAGCCCCGCAACGAACAGCGCCACGGCCAGAAACGGCAAGTTCCCGACCAGTAGGAGGGGGATCATACTCACGGCCATCGCGCAGATGCCCAGCAGCCAGCGAGGTTCGGGCGCTCCCTTGAAGCGCAGCAGCCCGAACACGAATCCGGCGGCGCAGGAGCCCGCCGCGTACACCGCGAGGACCACGCTGGCGGCGCCCTTGTGCCCCTGCTCGTCGGCGAAGGCGACGGTGACCACGTCGACCGCCCCGAAGATCGCGCCGGTCGCCACGAAGGTCGCCACCAGTACCTGTAGCCCGGGGGAGCGCAGAGCCGAACCGCCGCCCTGCTGCGCGCGGGGATGCGGCGCGGGCTCGGTGGCGCGCTGCGCGGTCAGCCAGAAGACGCCGACCGCGAGGAAGCACGCGGCGAGCAGCGGACCGGCCTCCGGGAACCAGGCCGTGGACAGGCCGATGGAGATGATCGGCCCGAAGATGAAGCAGACCTCGTCGATCACGGACTCGAAGGAGTACGCCGTGTGCAGGTGCGGAGTGTCCCGGTACAGGGCCGCCCATCGCGCGCGGATCATCGCGCCGACACTCGGCACGCACCCGATGCCGGCGCTGAACACGTACAGCGTCCAGTCGGGCCACTCGTAGTGCGCGGCGAACAGCAGCCCGGCCGCCGCGACCAGGGAGATCATCGTCGCCGGGCGCAGCACCCGCCGCTGCCCGTACTGGTCCACCATGCGCGAGACCTGCGGACCCGCCACCGCGGCGGCCAGCGCGATGGTCGCCGACAGCGCGCCGGCCAGGCCGTACCGCCCGGTCAGCTGGGAGATCATCGTGACCACGCCGATGCCCATCATCGACAGCGGCATCCGGCCGAGGAGTCCCGCGGCGGAGAAGCCCTTGGAGCCGGGAGCGGCGAAGAGGGCGAGGTAGGGGCTGGGCACGGGTGTCTCCGGTCGGGCGGAAGCGGCGGCGGCCCGGCAGCGGGAGCGCCGCCGGGGAGCAGCGGTTCAGTAAGGCGTGAATACGGCCCGTACAGCTTACGAGTGAGGTGACCCTAACGCACCTGGCCGGACGCACGGGGAACCCGGGTGGTCACCCCGCCGTTTTTCGGCTGTCAGTACCGGATGACAGGATCGACCCATGCCAGACGTGCTCGATGCCACCCCCTACGACGCCCTGCTCCTGCTCTCGTTCGGCGGCCCGGAGGGGCCGGACGACGTCGTCCCGTTCCTGGAGAACGTGACCCGGGGGCGCGGTATCCCCAAGGAACGCCTCAAGGAAGTCGGTCAGCACTACTTCCTCTTCGGCGGGGTCAGCCCGATCAACGACCAGAACCGCGCCCTTCTGGACGCCCTCCGCAAGGACTTCGCGGACCACGGCCTGGACCTGCCGGTCTACTGGGGCAACCGCAACTGGGCGCCCTACCTGACGGACACCCTGCGCGAGATGACCGCCGACGGCCGCCGCCGCGTCCTGGTCCTCGCCACCAGCGCCTACGCCTCGTACTCGGGCTGCCGCCAGTACCGCGAGAACCTCGCCGACGCGCTGGCCGCCCTGCGGGCGGAGGGCCTGGAACCGCCGCGGGTCGACAAGGTGCGGCACTACTTCAACCACCCGGGCTTCCTGGAGCCGATGATCGGGGGGGTGCTCGAGTCCCTCGCCGGCCTCCCCGAGGACGTCCGTGACGACGCCCACCTCGCGTTCACCACCCACTCGATCCCCACCGCCTCCGCGGACACCTCCGGCCCGGTCGAGGGCCACGGCGACGGCGGCGCCTACGTCCGGCAGCACCTGGACGTGGCACAGGTGATCGCCGACGCCGTCCGCGAGCGCACCGGCGTCGACCACCCCTGGCAGCTCGTCTACCAGTCCCGCTCCGGCGCCCCGCACATCCCGTGGCTGGAGCCCGACATCTGCGACCACCTGGAGGAGCGGCACGCGGCCGGGGTACCCGCGGTCGTCATGGTCCCCATCGGCTTCGTCTCCGACCACATGGAGGTCCTGTACGACCTCGACACGGAGGCCAGGGCCAGGGCCGAGGAGCTGGGACTGCCGGTGCGCCGCTCGGCCACCGTCGGCGACGACCCCCGGTTCGCCGCCGCGATCCGCGACCTCGTCCTGGAGCGCGCGGCCGTCGAGCGCGCCGAGCAGGTCACTCCGTGTGCCCTGGGCCGGCTCGGCGCGAGCCACGACCTGTGCCCGGCGGGCTGCTGCCCGGCCCGTGCCCCGCACCCCGCCGCGGCGGGCGCCGACAGCCCCTACGCGTGAGGACCCCCGTGACCGACCCCCTGCACTCGGACCTGCTCGTACTCGCCCAGGAGGCCGCCCGCCGGGCTGGCGCGCTGCTGCGGGACGGCCGCCCGGCCGACCTCTCGGTCGCGAGGACCAAGTCGAGCCCGATCGACGTGGTCACCGAGATGGACATCGCGGCGGAGAAACTGATCACAAACCTCATCTCCGAGCACCGCCCGGACGACGGTTTCCTCGGCGAGGAAGGCGCCTCCACCGAGGGCACCAGCGGCGTCCGCTGGGTGATCGACCCGCTCGACGGCACGGTCAACTACCTGTACGGACTGCCCACTTGGTCGGTCTCCATCGCGGCCGAGCAGGACGGCGAGACCGTCGTCGGGGTCGTCGCGGTCCCGATGCGCGGCGAGACCTTCCACGCGGTCCGGGGCGGGGGTGCCCGGGCCACCGGCGCCTGGGACGGCGAGCGCGAGCTGGCCTGCCGCCCCGCGCCCCCGCTGGAGCAGGCGCTGGTCTCGACCGGCTTCAACTACGTCACCGAGGTCCGCGTCCACCAGGCCGAGGTCGCCCGCAAGCTGATCCCGCTGCTGCGCGACATCCGGCGCGGGGGTTCGGCCGCCGTGGACCTGTGCGACGTCGCCGCGGGCCGCCTCGACGGCTATTACGAGCGCGGTCTGCACCCCTGGGACCTCGCCGCCGGTGACCTCATCGCCCGTGAGGCGGGCGCCCTGACCGGTGGACGGCCCGGAGAGCGCCCCGCACACGCCCTGACGGTCGCGGCCTCCCCGGGCGTCTTCGAGCCCCTCCAGCGCCTGCTGGAGGACTTCGGCGCCTGGCGCGACTGACGGGGACGGGCGCACCGCGTCGGCGTCCTGGCCGGCGGCACCCGCAGCGGGCACCCACCAGGCCCGCCGCCCCGGCGCGTCGGCCGCGCGGGCCCGGCACCCGGAGGCAGCAGAAGCGGGGCCCCGGCGCTGGATTCGCCGGGGCCCCGCTGTGGTGCTGACGAGCTGATCAGACGCGCTGCGCGCCGACCTCCACACCGTGCTCGGCGGCCAGGCGGCGCAGATCGTCGAGCTCGGCTTCTTCGACCTCCGCGAGGAAGTCGTCGCCGGTCTCGCGCGCCCGCGTCAGGTCGGACTCGGTCGCCCTTATGCGCTGCAGAAGTCCTGCGGTGAATGCGTCCATGCTGCGCCCCCTCGTCCTGGGTCGTGGGTCGATGGCACGGGGGTGTGCCGTTCGGAAGGGGCGATCACGTCTCCAGTAGATGCCCAGCGCGCTGCCCTGCTGGGCGGCGACGGTGCCGGACACCCACGCCCACTCTGCGGAAGCGGATCGCGGAGTGCCGCATGGTGCTACGGCACATGCAGAGCGTGATCGCGGGGTGTAAAGCCGTCCTCCCCCCGCTCCCTTCCACAGAAACCTCAAGGCGACGAGAAAATCCTCCCTTCCCCCGCCTCACACCTGTCCTTCAGGCTGTGCTCACCCGCCTTACAGCCGACTTATGGCCGAAAAGGGCAGGATGGAGCTTCCACACTCACCGACCCCCCTGCCCACGTGGGCGAAAGCGCTACGCGGGTGGACACAGGAAGGACAAGCGACGTGCGCGTACTCGTCGTCGAGGACGAGCAACTGCTCGCCGATGCGGTGGCCACCGGACTGCGCCGGGAGGCCATGGCCGTCGACGTCGTGTACGACGGAGCGGCCGCCCTGGAACGCATCGGCGTCAACGACTACGACGTGGTCGTCCTCGACCGCGACCTCCCGCTCGTGCACGGTGACGACGTGTGCCGCAAGATCGTCGAACTCGGCATGCCCACCCGCGTGCTGATGCTCACGGCATCCGGTGACGTCAGCGACCGGGTGGAGGGCCTGGAGATCGGCGCCGACGACTACCTCCCCAAGCCCTTCGCGTTCAGCGAGCTGACGGCCCGCGTGCGTGCCCTGGGGCGGCGTACGAGCGTGCCCCTTCCGCCCGTCCTGGAGCGCGCCGGGATCAAGCTCGACCCCAACCGCCGCGAAGTCTTCCGGGACGGCAAGGAGGTCCAGCTGGCGCCCAAGGAGTTCGCGGTGCTGGAGGTGCTGATGCGCAGCGAGGGAGCCGTGGTCTCCGCGGAGCAGCTCCTGGAGAAGGCCTGGGACGAGAACACCGATCCGTTCACCAACGTCGTCCGCGTCACCGTCATGACGCTGCGCCGCAAGCTGGGCGAGCCCGCGGTCATCGTGACCGTCCCCGGCTCGGGCTACCGGATCTGATCCCCCATGGCCGCCACCCCGGCGCCTCCCCAGGCGCCCCCGAAGCCCACCTGGGACCCCCGGAGGCCGGAGCCGCCCTTCCCGTGGCTGCGCCCGACCATCCGCATACGGCTCACGCTGCTGTACGGCGGCATGTTCCTGATCGCCGGCATCCTGCTGCTCTCGATCATCTACCTGCTGGCCGCCCAGGCCCTGAACACGGGCAACGAACCGCTGTTCAAGATCGTCGACGGCAGGTCCGTCAGCGTCACCAGCAGCAACTGCCCGGCGGTCAACGGCGCGAACGACATCGAGCTGGACAAGTTCAACCAGCTGATCAGCGCGTGCATCGACCACCAGCGCCAGATCGCCCTGGACAACCTGCTCAGCCGTTCCCTGCTGGCCCTGCTGGGCCTGGCGATCATCGCCTTCGCCTTCGGCTACGCGATGGCCGGCCGGGTCCTGTCACCGCTCGGCCGGATCACCCGCACCGCGC
This sequence comes from Streptomyces sp. ALI-76-A, assembly GCF_030287445.1. Taxonomy (GTDB): domain Bacteria; phylum Actinomycetota; class Actinomycetes; order Streptomycetales; family Streptomycetaceae; genus Streptomyces. Next base: position 6,518,988 of record NZ_JASVWB010000002.1, read on the forward strand.
GCGCCGTGGCGGGCTCGGACCTGTCCCGCCGGATCGAGCTGGACGGCCCGGACGACGAGCTCAAGGAGCTCGCGGACACCTTCGACGAGATGCTGGAGCGCCTGCAACGGGCCTTCACCGCGCAGCAGCGCTTCGTCGGCAACGCCTCGCACGAGCTGAGGACCCCGCTGGCGATCAACCGCACGCTTCTCGAGGTGCACCTGTCGGACCCGGACGCCCCGATGGAGCTGCAACAGCTCGGCAAGACGCTGCTGGCCACCAACGAGCGCAGCGAGCAGCTCGTCGAGGGCCTGCTGCTGCTGGCCCGCAGCGACAACCAGATCGTCGAGCGCAAACCGGTCGATCTCGCGGAGGTGGCCGAGCAGGCCGTCGACCAGGTGCACGCCGAGGCGGAGGCCAAGGGCGTGCTGATCCGGGGCGAGCAGAAACCGGCGGTCGTCCAGGGCAACGGCGTGCTGCTGGAGCGGATCGCCCTGAACCTCGTCCAGAACGCCGTGCGGTACAACGTGCCCGAGGGCGGCTGGGTCGAGGTCACCACGGAGATCCAGCACGGCCAGGCGATGCTGGTGGTGTCCAACACCGGTCCGGTGGTGCCGGCCTACGAGATCGACAACCTTTTCGAGCCGTTCAGGCGGTTGCGTACCGAGCGAACGGGCAGCGACAAGGGTGTGGGCCTCGGCCTGTCGATCGCCCGGTCCGTGGCCCGGGCGCACGGCGGACACATTTCGGCCCTGCCGCGCGAAGGGGGTGGGCTCGTGATGCGGGTGACCCTGCCTGTCTGAGATCATGACCCCCGCACCGGGATCGACACCGAGGGATGTTCGCTTTGCGCGGAATTTTCAAGGCGCTGATCGAGTATCCGTGTGTGTGATCGATCACAGAGGTGAACTTTCGGTCATCTACTCTCCGTGATCATGGATACGGCCGGAAAGCCGGGAAAATCCGGGTTTTCCGGGGTCGTGATCACGGGAAGTACACGGTGAGACGCCTTTGAAGTGCGGGATTCGGACCGTGTACGGTCCCGATCGCCATCCAACCCGATCACTCAAGAGGGGTCCGGTTGGGTGTCGATTGAGTAACAGACCTTGATGTGAGGCAAAATCTCCGCCTCAGGTCGGGCACAAGTCCGGCCTCTCACGCGTTACGTGCGCTGGAGACACCGAAGACACCCAGAGGGGGAGAGCACATGGCAACCGACTACGACACCCCACGCAAGACCGACGACGACGTCGACTCGGACAGCCTTGAGGAACTCAAGGCGCGGCGGAACGACAAGTCGACGTCCGCGGTGGACGTCGACGAGTTCGAGGCAGCGGAAGGCCTCGAACTGCCCGGAGCGGACCTCTCGAACGAAGAGCTGGCCGTCCGGGTCCTGCCGAAGCAGCAGGACGAGTTCACCTGCATGAGCTGCTTCCTGGTGCACCACCGCAGCCAGCTGGCGCGGGAGAAGAACGGTCAGCCGATCTGCCGCGACTGCGACTGAGGGCGGGTCGGCCGTGACTGGCTCGACCCCTCCTCGGAAGCGCCGCTTCCTGAAGCGGGGAGCGGACTCGGTGCCGTCCCAGGGACGGCACGGCGCGCGTGACGACGAGCGGGGCTCATCCGACAAGGGATCGGCCTCGCTCGAACCGACGGCCGGCCGGCCGGACCTTCCGGTGCCGGTCGCGCCACCAGCGCCCGTCGCACAGCGGCGGGCGGCGGTGTTCCGGGAGAAGGCCCGGGACGGCGTCCACAAGGGCGGCAGCCGCGCCCGCGCGGCTTTGGCGTACCTCGCCGACCGGGTCATCGACATCGCCCCGCGGGTCCCCGTACGCGACCTGGCGACGCTGCGCGGACAGTTCCCCGGGCTCGGACCGGAGCAGCTCGCGGACAAGCTCGTCGCGGGCGCGGCCGGCGCCACGGCGACGGTCGGCGCGGGAATCGGCGCGGCGGCGATGATGCCGGTTCCGCCCGCGATGCCCGCGGAGCTGGCCGCCGAGATCACCGGCGTCGCCGCGATCGAGCTGAAGCTCATCGCGGAACTCCACGAGGTCTACGGCGTACGACCGCCGGGCAGTCTGGCCCAGCGTTCCACCGCGTATCTCAACTCCTGGTCGGGGGAGCGCGGAATCGACGTGGGCAAACCCGCCACCTTCAGTTCGGCGGTGAACAGCCGGATGAAGCAGCAGCTGCGGCAGCAGATCATGAAACGGATGGTGCGGAACCTGCCGAACCTGCTGCCGTTCATGGTGGGTGCGGCGGTCGGCGCGGTCATGAACCGCCGGGACACCAGAAAACTCGCTGAGCGGATCCGGGCCGACCTGCGCAGAGCGCAGGTCCCGTGGGACGCGCTGCCCGAACTGCCGCCGCTGGAGACCCCGGCCGAGCCACTGGCGCTGGGGGACGTCCCGAAGGAGCTCGGGTGACGCCTCGGCCTCGGCCGGGCGTGCCAGGACAGGACGCCTGGGCTGCTGCTAGGCCGCTGCCCGCGCCGTCCGCAGCGCCTCGGCCAGCCGCTCCGGCTCGCGCGTCGACAGGTACAGATACGGCGTCGGGTCCTCGGGGTCGGTGACCTCCACGCGCAGGGCGGTGGGGATGTAGGCGCGCAGCAGCAGGAACGCCCGGGTGTCGGCCTTGTACGTGCGCCAGGCGCGGGCCTCCTCCGCGTCCAGGATCTCCGCCTCGCCCAGCGCCGACACCGGGATCTTCGCCTCTCCCGCGACCAGGAAGCCGCCCTGGACGCGGATGCGCATCGAGCCGTACGCGCTGGCCGCGACCGCCGCCGCCGCGGTGCCGCCGGCCAGACCGCCGAGCGTCGGCAGGGTGCCGAAGGGCAGCAGGATCAGGGCCATGGAGACCCCGACCAGCAAGGAGATCAGCCACCAGGAGCGGGGCGCGGTGAGGCGTTCTTCGTACGGGGCGGCGGAGAGCTGCATGAAACCAAGCTTGGCACGGTCTCCGGGCCACCCCTCCGCCAGGGCGGCCGGCGTGCGGCGCGGCCGAGGTCGGCACTGTGGGCCTGCGGCGCTGTCCGGTGGGGCGGTGGTGGGTGACGGGTGGTGGAGGGCGTCGGCGTGGAGCGCTGTCCGGTGGGGCGGTGATGGGGGACGGGTGGGCGGGTAAGGTCTGCGGCTGTGAGTCGTACTTCCGCCGCTGTAGAGCCGCCCGCAGACGCCGTGAGACCGGTGCGTCATCCTGACGCTCCCGCGCCCGGTGAGCTGCTCGGCGCGCACTACGGTCAGTGTTTCGGCTGTGGTGGCGAGCAGCCTCATGGGCTGCACCTCCAGACGCGGGCCGGCGAGGGGGTGAGGGTCACCGCCGAGTTCACCGTGCGGCCCGCCCACCAGGGTGCGCCGGGCCTCGCGCACGGCGGGGTGCTGGCGACCGCGCTCGACGAGACCCTCGGCTCGCTGAACTGGCTGCTGCGGACGATCGCGGTGACCGGACGGCTGGAGACGGACTTCGTGCGGCCCGTTCCGGTGGACACCGTGCTGTACCTGGAGGCCGAGGTGACGGCCGTGGCGGGGCGGAAGATCTACTCCACCGCCACCGGCCGGATCGGCGGCCCCGACGGGCCCGTCGCCGTCCGTGCCGAGGCGCTCTTCGTCGAGGTGAAGGTCGACCACTTCATCGAGAACGGCCGCCCGGAGGAGATCCGGGCCGCCATGGACGACCCGGACCAGGCCCGGCGGGCCCGTGCCTTCGAGGTGAACCCGTGAGCCGTGACCCCCTGAACGTGCTGATCCGGCGCGTCGATCCGGACGTACCGCTTCCGGCGTACGCGCATCCCGGTGACGCGGGCGCCGATCTGCGCACCACCGAGAGCCGCGTGCTGGAGCCGGGCGAGCGGGCCGTGTTGCCCACGGGAGTGTCTGTGGCGCTCCCGGAGGGGTACGCGGCCTTCGTGCACCCGCGTTCCGGTCTCGCCGCCCGCTGCGGTGTCGCTCTCGTGAATGCCCCCGGGACGGTTGATGCCGGGTACCGTGGGGAGATCAAGGTGATCGTGGTGAATCTCGACCCGCGCGAGTCCGTGCGGTTCGAGCGCTTCGACCGGATTGCCCAACTGGTCGTCCAGCAGGTCGAGAAGGTCCGCTTCCAGGAGGTCGCGGAGCTTCCCGACTCGGCGCGGGCCGAGGGGGGCTTCGGGTCCACCGGCGGCCATGCCTCCGTGGACGACGGGGGCGGCACAAGCGGTCATGCCGCCGCGGGCGGCGCGACGGGTGGGAATCGATACGCTTCGGTCGTATCCGACCGGGAAGGACAGTGACGTGTTCGGACGTCGCAAGAAGAAGGGTGCCGCCGAGGACGCGGCCGGCGAGGCCGAGCAGGTCGTCGACAGTGTCGACACTGAGGCGGACGAGGAAGAGGGCACACGCGAGCGCGTGAGGCTCGAGCCGGAGCCGCGGCCGGACGGGCCGTGGGACAGCTCCGAGGTCCGTGACCCGGCCGAGGGCCGGGTGGACCTGGGCGGTCTGTTCGTGCCGGGCGTCGACGGCATGGAGCTGCGGGTGGAGGTCGCGGGTGACGCGATCGTCGCGGCGACCGTCGTGCTGCGGGACAGTGCCATCCAGTTGCAGGCCTTCGCCGCGCCCAAGCGCGAGGGCATCTGGGGCGAGGTGCGCGAGGAGATCGGTTCCGGCATCACCCAGCAGGGCGGCATCATCGACGAGGTCGAGGGTCCGCTGGGCTGGGAGCTGCGCGCCCAGGTGCCGGTGCAGCTGCCGGACGGCACGGGCGGTTTCCAGGTGGTGCGGTTCGTGGGTGTGGACGGCCCCCGCTGGTTCCTGCGCGGTGTGATCTCGGGTCAGGGTGCGGTGCAGCCGCAGGCGGCCGGGCTGCTGGAGCAGATCTTCCGGGACACCGTCGTGGTGCGCGGGGACGGCCCGATGGCGCCCCGCGACCCGATCGTCCTGAAGCTGCCGAACGACGCGCAGATGGTTCCCGAGAACGTCCAGCAGCAGGAGGAGGGTTCCCGCTTCGGCGGGGGCATGGGGCAGTTGCAGCGTGGTCCGGAGATCACCGAAGTGCGGTAGGACGAACGCCAGGAGGGCCGTGTCCCCGGTGGGGGATGCGGCCCTTTTCCGCGCGCGGAGTCTTGACGGGTGATTGGTCTGTACCTACGGTTGCCGGTCAACGCCTGAGTTCATGAGGGCGCTCCATGTTCACATACGAGAACGGAGCCGCTGTGCGTCGTACCGCATTCCTTGTGATCGTCACCGCCCTCGTCCTGGGGGTCCTCGCGCCCTCGGCCGACCGACGGGCCGAGGCCGCCCCGGCGGCCTTCGTCCATCCCGGAGTCACCGTCTCCCGGAGCCAGTTGGACTTCGCCCGCACCAAGGTCGACGCCGGGGCCCAGCCCTGGAAGGGCGCGTTCGACCGGATGCTGGCGAGCAGATACGCCGATCTGAACCGCCCGCCCAGGCCGCGCGCGACCGTCGAGTGCGGCTCGTACTCGAACCCGGACAACGGCTGCACGGACGAGCGTGAGGACGCCCTCGCCGCGTACGCCGACGCGCTCGCCTGGTACGTCACCCGGGACGAGCGGTACGCCAGGAAGGCCATCGAGCTGATGGACGCCTGGTCCGCCGTGATCAAGGACCACACCAACAGCAACGCGCCCCTGCAGACCGGCTGGGCCGGCTCCTCCTGGCCCAGGGCCGCCGAGATCATCCGGTACACGTACCCCGGCAGCTGGGCGAACTCGGGCCGCTTCGCGACCATGCTCCGGAACGTCTACCTGCCCGAGGTCGTCAACGGCTCGCACTCCAACGGCAACTGGGAGTTGTCGATGATGGAGGCCGCCGTCGGCATCTCCGTCTTCCTGGAGGACAAGGCGTCGTACGACAAGGCCATGGCGAAGTTCCGCACCCGTACGGCCGCCTTCGTCTATCTCGCCTCCGACGGGGAGCTGCCGAAGACCGTGCCGAGTCAGAACCTGGACACCCGGGACAAGGTCGTCAGGTACTGGCAGGGGCAGTCCACCTTCGTCACCGGGCTCACCCAGGAGACCTGCCGCGACCTCACGCACACCGGGTACGGCATCTCCGCCATCTCCCATGTCGCCGAGACCGGCCGGATCCAGGGGCAGGACCTCTACGGCACCGATGTCGGTGAGCGGCTGCGGCAGGCGCTCGGTTTCCAGGCCAGGTACGAACTGGGCGCGGCCGTGCCGAGCTGGCTGTGCGGCGGCTCGCTGCACCTCGGGCTCGGTCCCGTCACCGAGGTCGGTCACAATGCCCTGAGCCATCGACTTGGCATGCCCATGACGAACAACCGGGCGCTGACCGAGCGCAACCGTCCGGCCGGCAGCAACAACCTCTTCGTGGCCTGGGAGACCCTCACCCACGGGGGCAACCCGAACTGAACGCCGCTGTGCCGGGTGCCGGCCGGTCAGACCGGCACCCGGGCGGCCTGGATGTCGTGGCGGCACGTCCGGGCGTCAGGGTTGTGTCAAAGACGGTCCCCGGGCGGCGCCCGGACCCCTGTGTCGCGATCATTGGCCGTAGGGTCGACGCTGCGTAGGCGGCAGTGACCGGAAGACAATGAGGCCATGGGACGCGGCAAGCTTCGGATCTACCTCGGTGCGGCACCGGGCGTCGGCAAGACGTACGCGATGCTGTCCGAGGCGCACCGGCGGGTCGAGCGGGGCACGGACTGCGCGGTGGCCTTCGTCGAACATCACGGCCGGCCGCGTACCGAGGTGATGCTGCACGGACTGGAGCAGGTCCCGCGCCGGGAGCTGGAGTACCGGGGCGCCCTGTTCACCGAGATGGACGTCGACGCGGTCCTGCGGCGGGCGCCCGCCGTCGCCCTGGTGGACGAGCTCGCCCACACCAATGTCCCCGGCTCGCGCCATGCCAAGCGGTGGCAGGACGTGGAGGAACTGCTGACGGCCGGGATCGACGTGGTGTCGACGGTCAACATCCAGCACCTGGAATCGCTGGGCGACGTGGTCGAGGCGATCACCGGGGTGCGGCAGCGGGAGACCGTGCCGGACGAGGTGGTGCGCCGGGCCGACCAGATCGAGCTGGTCGACATGTCGCCCCAGGCGCTGCGACGCCGGATGGCGCACGGGAACATCCACCTGCCCGACAAGGTGGACGCGGCGCTGTCGAACTACTTCCGGCCGGGCAACCTGACGGCGCTGCGGGAGCTGGCGCTGCTGTGGGTGGCCGACCGGGTCGACGCCCACCTCAAGCAGTACCGCAGCGAGCACCGGGTCTCCAGGATCTGGGGTTCGCGGGAGCGGATCGTGGTGGGACTGACCGGCGGTCCGGAGGGGCGGACGCTGATCCGGCGGGCCGCACGGCTGGCCGAGAAGGGCGCCGGCGGTGAGGTGCTGGCGGTCTACACAGCCCGCAGCGACGGTCTGACCTCCGCCTCCCCGAAGGAACTGGCCGTGCAGCGCACCCTGGTCGAGGATCTCGGCGGCACCTTCCACCACGTGCTGGGCGACGACATACCGGCCGCGCTGCTGGACTTCGCGCGCGGAGTGAACGCCACCCAGATCGTCCTCGGCTCCTCCCGCCGCAAGACCTGGCAGTACGTCTTCGGACCCGGCGTCGGCACCACCGTGGCCCGGGAGTCGGGTCCCGACCTCGACGTGCACATCGTGACCCACGACGAGGTCGCCAAGGGGCGCGGACTGCCGGTGGCCCGGGGCGCGCGGCTCGGCCGGGCCCGGATCGCCTGGGGCTGGCTGGTCGGTGTGGCCGGCCCGGCGGTCCTGGCGCTCCTGCTCAACACCGTGCACCTCGGCCTCGCCAACGACATGCTGCTGTTCCTCACCGTGACGGTGGCCGCCGCCCTGCTCGGCGGGCTGCTGCCCGCGCTGGCCTCGGCGGCGGTGGGCTCCCTGCTGCTGAACTACTTCTACACACCGCCCCTGCACCACTGGACCATCGCCGACCCGAAGAACATCGTCGCCATCGCGATCTTCGTCGGCGTCGGCGTCTCGGTGTCCTCGGTCGTCGACCTCGCCGCCCGGCGGACGCACCAGGCGGCCCGGCTCGCGCGCCGAGTCGGAGATCCTGTCCTTCCTCGCGGGCAACGTGCTGCGCGGCGAGACCGGCCTGGAGGAACTCCTGGAGCGGGTCCGCGAAACCTTCGGCATGGAGTCGGCGGCCCTGCTGGAACGCGGCGGCGACGTCGACCCATGGACCTGCGCGGCCCGGGTCGGCATCGGGCGGCCGGTGGAGCGGCCGGAGGAGGCGGACGTCGACGTCCCGGTCGGGGACCACATGGCACTCGCGCTGACCGGACGGGTGCTGCCCGCCGAGGACCGCCGGGTCCTGGCCGCCTTCGCCGCCCAGGCCGCCGTCGTCCTGGACCGCAGCCGGCTCCAGGAGGAGGCAGACCGGGCACGGACGCTCGCCGAGGGCAACCGGATCCGCACGGCACTGCTGGCCGCCGTCAGCCATGACCTGCGGACGCCGCTGGCCGGTATCAAGGCGGCCGTCTCCAGCCTGCGGTCCGACGACGTCACCTGGTCCGAGGAGGACCGGTCGGAGCTGCTCGCCGGCATCGAGGAGGGCGCCGACCGGCTCGACCACCTGGTGGGCAACCTGCTCGACATGTCCCGTCTGCAGACCGGCACGGTCACCCCGCTGATCCGGGAGGCCGACCTCGACGAAGTGGTGCCGATGGCACTCGGCGGGGTGCCCGAGGGCAGCGCCGACCTCGACATCCCGGAGACACTGCCCATGGTCGCCGTGGACCCCGGACTGCTGGAGCGGTCGGTGGCCAACCTGGTGGAGAACGCGGTCAAGTACAGCCCGCCAGGTGCGGCCGTCCTGGTGTCCGCCAGCGCCCTCGCCGACCGGGTCGAGGTGCGGGTGGTCGACCGGGGGCCCGGAGTCCCGGACGAGGCCAAGGAGCGCATCTTCGAGCCCTTCCAGCGCTACGGCGACGCCCCGCGCGGAGCGGGTGTGGGGCTGGGCCTCGCCGTGGCGCGCGGTTTCGCCGAGGCCATGGGCGGCACCCTCGACGCCGAGGACACGCCCGGCGGCGGCCTCACCATGGTGCTCACGCTCCGGGCGGCGGGGTCCGGCCCCGGTCGGCCTCCGCAGGTCGTACGACCGGAAAGGCAGGCCCCATGCTGAGCCCGACCGGGGCGACCCCCCGGACCCCCACGAGGGTGCTGGTGGTCGACGACGAGCCGCAGATCGTGCGCGCCCTCGTGATCAACCTCAGGGCGCGCGCGTACGAGGTCGACGCGGCGTACGACGGCGCCACCGCCCTCGGACTGGCCGCCGCCCGCCACCCGGACGTGGTGGTGCTCGACCTGGGCCTGCCCGACATGGACGGTGTCGAGGTGATCCGGGGCCTGCGCGGCTGGACCCGGGTGCCGATCCTGGTGCTGTCCGCCCGGCACTCCTCCGACGAGAAGGTCGAGGCGCTGGACGCGGGCGCCGACGACTACGTCACCAAGCCGTTCGGCATGGACGAGCTGCTGGCCCGGCTGCGCGCCGCGGTCCGCCGCGCCGAGCCCACCGGTGGCGGCGAGGACGAGGGGCTGGTGGAGACCGACGAGTTCACCGTCGACCTCGCCGCGAAGAAGGTCCGGCGGCACGGCAAGGACGTACGGCTGACGCCCACGGAGTGGCATCTGCTGGAGGTGCTGGTGCGCAACACCGGCCGGCTGGTCAGCCAGAAGCAGCTGTTGCGGGAGGTGTGGGGGCCGTCGTACGGGACGGAGACGAACTACCTGCGGGTCTACATGGCCCAGCTGCGCCGGAAGCTGGAGGCGGACCCCTCGCACCCCGCGCACTTCGTCACCGAACCGGGGATGGGGTACCGGTTCGAGCGCTAGCAGCGGAGGGTACGTAGCTGTCGGTGGGCCCCGGTACGCTTCAGACATGAGTGCTGTTCCTCGTTCCGAGAAGCCGGCGGGCCGGTTCCGGCGCATGCTCGGCCGGCTTTCCTCGTCGCAGGAGGACCTCGAGTCCGAGGAGCTGCGGGAGGATTCCGCGACCGCCGGCTGCACACGAATAGGCGACTGCCACGACCGCCAGGTCGTCACGGTTGCTGGTACCTTGCGCACGGTCACCCTGCGTCCGCGCGCGGGCGTCCCGGCCCTGGAGGCCGAGCTGTTCGACGGCTCCGCCGCCCTGGACGTGGTGTGGCTCGGCAGACGCTCCATCGTGGGGATAGAGCCGGGGCGCAAACTGATCGCATCGGGCCGGATCTCGATGAGCCGGGGCCGCCGGGTGCTGTTCAACCCGAAATACGAACTGAGACCCCTCGGTAGGGAGTAGCCGGTGACGTCGCTCGACAAGCCGACCCAGGACGCGCAGCAGGATGCCCGGGCGGTGACGGAGGCCGCGCTGTTCGAGGCGTTCGGCGGCGTACGGGGCATGGTCGAGACGGTGCTGCCCGGCCTGCTGTTCGTCACCATCTACACGATCAACAAGGACCTGCACCTGTCGGCGATCGCCGCGCTCGGCGTGTCACTGCTGCTCGTCGTGGTCCGCCTGGTGACCCGGGACACCGTCAAGCACGCCTTTAGCGGCGTCTTCGGCGTGGCCTTCGGTGTCGTCTTCGCGATGATGACCGGCAACGCCAAGGACTTCTACCTGCCCGGCATGCTCTACACGCTGGGCCTGGGGCTGGCCTACATCATCACCACGCTGTGCGGTGTCCCGCTGATCGGGCTCATCCTCGGCCCCGTCTTCAAGGAGAACCTCTCCTGGCGCACCCGCAACCCGGGTCGCAAGAAGGCCTACGCGAAGGCCAGTTACGCCTGGGGAGCGATCCTGCTCGCCAAGTGCGCCATCCTCTTCCCGCTGTACTGGTGGGCCGACACCACCCAGCTGGGCTGGGTCCTGGTCGCGCTGAAGATCCCGCCGTTCCTGCTGGCCGTGTGGCTGACGTGGGTGTTCCTGGCGAAGGCGCCCGCTCCCATCGACGTGTTCGCGGAGATGGAGGCGGAGGAGAAGGCCGAGGAGGAGCGGAAGGCGGCGGCCGCCGCGGAGCGCGAGGACGCGACGGGCGGACGGCACCGCCGGGAGGCGTAGGTCCCGGCGCCGCCGGATCCCGGCGGTCCCGAAGGCAAGCGGGAAGGGCGCCCCGAGTTGTCGGGGCGCCCTTCCTCGTCACAGCCCGGCACTCAGCCCGGCGCTTCCTCCCGCCGCACCGACAGCAGGTCCTCCAGTTGCTCCTCCCGGGCCTGAGCGGCCACGAAGAGCAGCTCGTCGCCCGCCTCCAGCGAGTCGTCCCGGGTCGGCGTCAGGACGCGGGTGCCACGGATGATCGTCACCAGCGACGTGTCCTCCGGCCACTCCACGTCGCCCACCTGCGTGCCGGCCAGGGCCGACTCCTCGGGCAGGGTCAGTTCGACCAGGTTCGCGTCACCGTGGCTGAAACGGAGCAGGCGCACCAGGTCGCCGACGCTGACCGCCTCCTCGACCAGGGCGGACATCAGGCGCGGCGTCGAGACGGCCACGTCCACGCCCCAGGACTCGTTGAACAGCCACTCGTTCTTCGGGTTGTTCACCCGGGCGACGACCCGCGGGACGCCGTACTCCGTCTTCGCCAGCAGGGAGACGACCAGGTTGACCTTGTCGTCGCCGGTCGCGGCGATCGCGACGTTGCAGCGCTGGAGCGCCGCCTCGTCCAGGGACGTGATCTCGCAGGCGTCGGCGAGCAGCCACTCCGCCTGCGGCACCCGCTCGACCGAGATGGCGGTCGGCGCCTTGTCGATGAGCAGGACCTCGTGGCCGTTCTCCAGCAGTTCGCCCGCGATCGAGCGGCCCACCGCACCGGCACCGGCAATGGCGACCCTCATCAGTGACCGCCCTCCTCTTCGGGACCCTTGGCGAACGCCGCCTCGACCTTGTCGACCTCGTCGGCGCGCATCATCACGTGCACCAGATCGCCTTCCTGCAACACCGTCTGCGAGGTGGGCAGGATCGCCTCACCCAGCCGGGTCAGGAACGCCACGCGCACCCCGGTCTCCTCCTGAAGGCGGCTGATCCGCTGGCCCACCCAGGACGTCGACGTGTGCACCTCGGCCAGCTGCACCCCACCGGTGGGATCGCGCCACAGCGGCTCCGCCCCCGAGGGCAGCAGCCGGCGCAGCATCTGGTCGGCCGTCCACCGGACGGTCGCCACGGTCGGGATGCCCAGGCGCTGGTAGACCTCGGCCCGCCGGGGGTCGTAGATCCGGGCCGCGACGTTCTCGATGCCGAACATCTCGCGGGCCACGCGCGCGGCGATGATGTTCGAGTTGTCACCGCTGGAGACGGCGGCGAACGCGCCGGCCTCCTCGATGCCCGCCTCGCGCAGGGTGTCCTGGTCGAAGCCGACGCCGGTGACGCGACGGCCCCCGAACCCGGAGCCCAGTCGTCGGAAGGCGGTGGGGTCCTGGTCGACCACGGCGACCGTGTGCCCCTGTTGCTCCAGGGTCTGGGCGAGAGCGGAACCCACTCTCCCGCAGCCCATGATGACGATGTGCACGACCGTCCTTCCGGTGTCAATAGTTACTGCTCAGCCAGATCAGGGTCTCAGACCGACGCCCAAGCTACACACGCGCGGTAGGACGACGGCACCCCTGTGCACGGTTGCCGCCACGCCGTCTCCCCGATCCGGGGGCCGTTCACCGGCGGCTGATGCTGCGGACGCTGGCGAGAGTCAGGAGGCCGAGGCCGACGAGGCTGGCCGCGGCGCCGATCAGCTCTGCGGTCGTGTGCATGGAACCTCCGGGGGCGTGGACGGACGGGGTTTGTCATATAGACATGGCGACCGCCGCGGCCTCGGAACCCGCAGCGCGGGCCCGCGGCTAATTCACTCGTCAGGCAGATGGAGGGTGGCGGGTGAGCGGCCTCCTGTTCGACGCCCTACGATCCTCTGTTGTGTCCAAACTGACCGACGTGCCCAAACGGATCCTGATCGGGCGCGCACTGCGCAGTGATCGGCTCGGGGAAACGCTCCTGCCGAAGCGCATCGCCCTCCCCGTCTTCGCCTCCGACCCGCTGTCCTCCGTGGCGTACGCGCCGGGCGAGGTGCTGCTGGTCCTGTCCATCGCGGGCGTGTCGGCGTACCACTTCAGCCCCTGGATCGCGCTCGCGGTCGTGGTGCTCATGTTCACCGTGGTCGCCTCCTACCGGCAGAACGTGCACGCCTACCCGAGCGGTGGCGGCGACTACGAGGTGGCCAACACCAACCTCGGCCCCAAGGCGGGCCTCACGGTCGCCAGCGCCCTGCTGGTCGACTACGTCCTCACCGTCGCCGTGTCGATCTCGTCCGGCATCGAGAACCTCGGCTCCGCGGTGCCGTTCGTGGTCGAGCACAAGGTGTTCTGCGCGGTCGGCGTGATCGTGCTGCTCACCCTGATGAACCTGCGCGGGGTCAGGGAGTCGGGCTCGCTGTTCGCGATTCCGACGTACGTCTTCGTCACGGGCGTCTTCCTCATGATCGCGTGGGGAGCGTTCCGCGGGCTGGTCCTCGACGACACCCTGCGGGCGCCGACCGCCGGGTACGAGATCAAGCCCGAACACGAGGGCCTGGCGGGCTTCGCCCTCGTCTTCCTCCTGCTGCGCGCCTTCTCCTCCGGCTGTGCCGCGCTGACCGGCGTCGAGGCCATCTCCAACGGCGTCCCGGCGTTTCGCAAGCCCAAGTCCAAGAACGCGGCGAGCACCCTCGCGTTGATGGGCCTGCTCGCCGTCACCATGTTCTGCGGCATCATCGCGCTGGCCTCGTTCACCAAGGTCCGCATGGCCGAGAACCCGGCCGTCGACCTGCTCGACAACGGCGTCGCGGTCGGTGCGGACTACGTGCAGAACCCGGTCATCTCACAGGTCGCCGAGGCCGTCTTCGGCAAGGACAGCTTCCTGTTCATCGTGCTGGCCGCGGCCACCGCGCTGGTGCTGTTCCTGGCCGCGAACACCGCGTACAACGGCTTCCCGCTGCTCGGCTCGATCCTCGCGCAGGACCGCTACCTGCCCCGCCAGCTGCACACCCGCGGCGACCGCCTCGCCTTCTCCAACGGCATCGTGCTGCTGGCCGGCGCGGCCGCACTGCTGGTGTGGGTCTACGGCGCCGACTCGACGCGGCTGATCCAGCTGTACATCGTCGGCGTGTTCGTGTCGTTCACGCTGAGCCAGACCGGCATGGTCCGCCACTGGAACCGGCATCTGGCCACCGAGAAGGACCCGGCCAAGCGCCGCCACATGGTCCGCTCCCGCGCGATCAACGCGTTCGGAGCCTTCTTCACCGGCCTGGTGCTGGTCGTCGTCCTCGTCACCAAGTTCACGCACGGCGCGTGGGTGGCCCTGCTCGGCATGGTGATCTTCTACGTGACGATGTCGGCCATCCGCCGGCACTACGACCGGGTGTCCGAGGAGATCGCCGCCCCCGACGGCCCGAGCGACGACATGGTCCGGCCCTCCCGGGTGCACTCGGTCGTGCTGATCTCGAAGCTGCACCGGCCCACCCTGCGGGCGCTGGCCTACGCCAAGCTGATGCGCTCGGACACCCTGGAGGCGCTCAGCGTCAACGTCGACCCGGCCGAGACCAAGGCGCTGCGCGCGGAGTGGGAGCGGCGCGGGATCGACGTACCGCTGAAGGTCCTCGACTCGCCGTACCGCGAGATCACGCGGCCGGTCATCGAGTACGTGAAGAGCCTGCGCAAGGAGTCGCCGCGCGACGCCGTCTCGGTGATCATCCCCGAGTACGTGGTCGGTCACTGGTACGAGCAGCTGCTGCACAACCAGAGCGCGCTGCGGCTGAAGGGCCGGCTGCTGTTCACGCCGGGTGTCATGGTGACCTCGGTGCCCTATCAGTTGCAGTCCTCCGAGGCGGCGAAGAAGCGGGCCGGCAGGCGGCAGGACTGGAACGCGCCCGGTGCGGTGCGGCGGGGGCCGGCGCAGGACCGGAGCAAGGAGCCGGGGACGAAGAGCTGAGCTCTGCGGGAGCTGACCGGCACGGGAGCTGACCGGCGGGGAGGACCCGCCTGTGCGGGGAGCACGTAGACTGGTGGGCTGTTGTCCGGCAGTTCCCCCCTTGACGTATCTGGAGTCACCCCGCCATGCAGGCAGAACCGAACAAACCGCAGGCGGACGCGTCGGCGGTGTCGCTGGTCGGGGAGGAGTACGAGGTCGAGGTCGGTCCCGTCGCCCACGGCGGTCACTGCGTCGCCCGTACGGACGAGGGCCAGGTGCTGTTCGTCCGGCACGCGCTGCCCGGTGAGCGGGTCGTGGCGCGGGTGACCGAGGGCGAGGAGGGTGCCCGGTTCCTGCGGGCGGACGCGGTGTCGGTGCTGACCCCCTCCAAGGACCGGATCGAGGCGCCCTGCCCGTACGCCGGCCCCGGGCGCTGCGGCGGCTGCGACTGGCAGCACGCCAAGCCGGGCGCCCAGCGCCGGCTCAAGGGCGAGGTCGTCGCCGAGCAGTTGCAGCGGCTCGCCGGCCTCACGCCGGAGGAGGCGGGCTGGGACGGCACGGTGCTGCCGGCCGAGGGCGACAAGGTCCCGGCGGGGCAGGTGCCGCAGTGGCGGACCCGCGTGCAGTACGCGGTGGACCCCGACGGCAACGCCGGACTGCGCCGCCACCGTTCGCACGAGGTGGAACCGATCGACCACTGCATGATCGCGGCGGAGGGCGTCAGCGAGCTGGGCATCGAGAAGCGGGACTGGGCGGGCATGGAGTCCGTCGAGGCGATCGCGGCGACGGGTTCGCAGGACCGCATGGTGATCCTGGAGCCGCGTCCCGGTGCCCGCCTGCCCCTCGTCGAACTCGACAGGCCCGTCTCCGTGATGCGCGTCGAGGAACACGACGGCGGCATCCACCGCGTCCACGGCCGCGCGTTCGTGCGAGAGCGCGCCGACGGCCGCACCCACCGCGTCGGCAGCGGCGGCTTCTGGCAGGTCCACCCGAAGGCCGCGGACACCCTCGTGACGGCCGTCATGCAGGGCCTGCTGCCCCGCAAGGGCGACATGGCCCTCGACCTGTACTGCGGCGTCGGCCTCTTCGCGGGCGCCCTCGCCGACCGGCTCGGCGACCAGGGCGCGGTCCTCGGCATCGAGTCCGGCAAGCGCGCGGTGGAGGACGCCCGCCACAACCTGGCCGGCTTCGACCGGGTACGGATCGAGCAGGGCAAGGTCGAGTCGGTCCTCCCGCGCACCGGGATCACCGAGGTCGACCTCATCGTCCTGGACCCGCCGCGGGCGGGCGCGGGACGCAGGACGGTCGGCCACCTGGCGTCCCTGGGCGCCCGCAAGATCGCGTACGTGGCGTGCGATCCGGCCGCGCTGGCGCGGGACCTGGGGTACTTCCGGGACGGGGGGTATCGGGTGCGGACGTTGCGGGTGTTCGATCTGTTTCCGATGACGCACCATGTGGAGTGCGTTGCCATCCTTGAACCGGTTGCGAAGGGCTCCTGACCTGCGGTTTCACCGGTGCGCATTATGTGCGGTGTGGGCGTTACGGGCGATATCTTGACGCTGAAGTGACGCTCTCCGAGGCATCTTGACGCTCATTTGACGCTCGTTCTGATGGGGTGTCAGATGATGAGTAGCGCGTCGTTCCATCAGGAGGCCGAAGGGCGGAGGGCTCCTTCTGTCAGAGCCCGCGGCTCTCAGGTGTGCCCCCGGCCCAAGCTCACTTCTCGGTGTTTCGAAAGTGCTCGCTCAGGAACTGAGGCTCTTGCGGCGGGCACGGAACGTGTACGTGGTGCCGTTCGCGTCCGTGTGGTAACCTCAGCCGCCAGTGACCGCCAGGTCCCAACCGTGTTGCTCTCTCATCTGCGCGGCGAAGGTGCGACGGTCCTTGACGGAACATCCGCAGGCGAGGCGTAGGTCAATGCTCACGTACTGGCTGCGGGGATTCTGCTCACCGTCCGCCAGGCTCCAGCGGATGTCGTGGACGTGGTCGGCAAGGCCGGTTCGCTCCTCGTCGTGGACGATGCCGTGTGCCCGCGCGAACTCGTCCAGGTCATCGATGGCGAAGAGGTCGCTTCGCCACTGTCCGGGCCAGACCGCGGAGAGGCGGGATGCTCCAGCGACTGCGCGTTGATGGGCGTCGGGTCCCGCGCCCTGGGTGACTCGGCCGTCCTCGTGGACTTCGATGTAGCACGTGGTGCCAGCGTGTACGGGAAGTCCTTCCCAGCGGCGGCAGCGCTTCCCGGTTCCATGGCCCCCGTCCCGCACGCCAAGCCGGGCGCCCAGCGCCGGCTCAAGGGCGAGGTCGTCGCCGAGCAGTTGCAGCGGCTCGCCGGCCTCACGCCGGAGGAGGCGGGCTGGGACGGCACGGTGCTGCCGGCCGAGGGCGACAAGGTCCCGGCGGGGCAGGTGCCGCAGTGGCGGACCCGCGTGCAGTACGCGGTGGACCCCGACGGCAACGCCGGACTGCGCCGCCACCGTTCGCACGAGGTGGAACCGATCGACCACTGCATGATCGCGGCGGAGGGCGTCAGCGAGCTGGGCATCGAGAAGCGGGACTGGGCGGGCATGGAGTCCGTCGAGGCGATCGCGGCGACGGGTTCGCAGGACCGCATGGTGATCCTGGAGCCGCGTCCCGGTGCCCGCCTGCCCCTCGTCGAACTCGACAGGCCCGTCTCCGTGATGCGCGTCGAGGAACACGACGGCGGCATCCACCGCGTCCACGGCCGCGCGTTCGTGCGAGAGCGCGCCGACGGCCGCACCCACCGCGTCGGCAGCGGCGGCTTCTGGCAGGTCCACCCGAAGGCCGCGGACACCCTCGTGACGGCCGTCATGCAGGGCCTGCTGCCCCGCAAGGGCGACATGGCCCTCGACCTGTACTGCGGCGTCGGCCTCTTCGCGGGCGCCCTCGCCGACCGGCTCGGCGACCAGGGCGCGGTCCTCGGCATCGAGTCCGGCAAGCGCGCGGTGGAGGACGCCCGCCACAACCTGGCCGGCTTCGACCGGGTACGGATCGAGCAGGGCAAGGTCGAGTCGGTCCTCCCGCGCACCGGGATCACCGAGGTCGACCTCATCGTCCTGGACCCGCCGCGGGCGGGCGCGGGACGCAGGACGGTCGGCCACCTGGCGTCCCTGGGCGCCCGCAAGATCGCGTACGTGGCGTGCGATCCGGCCGCGCTGGCGCGGGACCTGGGGTACTTCCGGGACGGGGGGTATCGGGTGCGGACGTTGCGGGTGTTCGATCTGTTTCCGATGACGCACCATGTGGAGTGCGTTGCCATCCTTGAACCGGTTGCGAAGGGCTCCTGACCTGCGGTTTCACCGGTGCGCATTATGTGCGGTGTGGGCGTTACGGGCGATATCTTGACGCTGAAGTGACGCTCTCCGAGGCATCTTGACGCTCATTTGACGCTCGTTCTGATGGGGTGTCAGATGATGAGTAGCGCGTCGTTCCATCAGGAGGCCGAAGGGCGGAGGGCTCCTTCTGTCAGAGCCCGCGGCTCTCAGGTGTGCCCCCGGCCCAAGCTCACTTCTCGGTGTTTCGAAAGTGCTCGCTCAGGAACTGAGGCTCTTGCGGCGGGCACGGAACGTGTACGTGGTGCCGTTCGCGTCCGTGTGGTAACCTCAGCCGCCAGTGACCGCCAGGTCCCAACCGTGTTGCTCTCTCATCTGCGCGGCGAAGGTGCGACGGTCCTTGACGGAACATCCGCAGGCGAGGCGTAGGTCAATGCTCACGTACTGGCTGCGGGGATTCTGCTCACCGTCCGCCAGGCTCCAGCGGATGTCGTGGACGTGGTCGGCAAGGCCGGTTCGCTCCTCGTCGTGGACGATGCCGTGTGCCCGCGCGAACTCGTCCAGGTCATCGATGGCGAAGAGGTCGCTTCGCCACTGTCCGGGCCAGACCGCGGAGAGGCGGGATGCTCCAGCGACTGCGCGTTGATGGGCGTCGGGTCCCGCGCCCTGGGTGACTCGGCCGTCCTCGTGGACTTCGATGTAGCACGTGGTGCCAGCGTGTACGGGAAGTCCTTCCCAGCGGCGGCAGCGCTTCCCGGTTCCATGGCCCCCGTCCCGCAGTGATCGTGAGGCCACGCCACGGCAGGGCGCGGGGCGGCGCTGCGGCCTTCCGGAGTTTTGCTGGCGGGCCGCCGTACGCCGCGGCGGCCTGGCGCGAATTAGGGCACGCGAAGGGCACAGAGGTCCGAAAGGTTTAGATGAGCAACGAACTCCAGGCTGCTGACGTCGGGTTCCACACTGTGACGGGTGACGAGAATCGAACTCGCGCTCTCAGCTTGGGAAGCGACGGCGCTTGAGAAGGCGGATGCCTTCTGGGCGTATGTGCTCTTGCATGCCGCCTGAGGGGGCTGGATCGCACCGCTGCTGACCGTGATTGCCCGCTCCGTTGGGCACGCGGTGGGCACGGCGCCGTGGAGTGCAAGAGTGCGGCCTCCGTTGTGCTCATTTGTGGCCTGGGGCACCTTGCCCAGCGTGCTGACTTCAGGGTGCCATTGCGGATGCACATCGACGCCCAACCCGGTCCCGCTCACACAGTGGGCTCGGGATCCGGCGCTACGGCATTGTCAGCGCGGCCCGGCATCCTTGGAACGCAGGTGAACGACGACGAGAAGCGGGACGCCATGGCTCTGGATTTCGACGTGGATCAGCCGGTGGTCGGTTTGAGGAGACAGCAGGCGCTGGTCGGCACGCCTTCCCTCCTGGGAGATCACGCACCATGACCAGATCTGTGGACCCCGCCCTGCGCCAGGCCGAGTGGCATCGCACCTGTCCGGACTGCGCCGTATCGCGGAGGGAGAAGTGCGCGCCGGGTCGCGGCGGCCGTTCCAACACCCACCGCAGCCGGATCGACTCGGCCCGGCGGGCGCTTCGACCTTTGCCTCACCGACAGGTGCTGCCCGCTGTGGCTGAGCGGCCGAGTTGGCCAGTAAGCACTTCAGTTGGCCACCTCCGCGTTCAGTGCGGAGCGCGGCTATACCACCGCTTCGGAATCACGAGTTCGGCCGGTCGATGAGCCATCGCGTTTGAGCTACATCGCCGCTGCCCACCGCCTGACTGGCTCTGGCAGCGGTGTAGAAGCGGTCTCGGTCTTTGTCGCTGTACGGCAACCATCCAGTCGAAGTCATCGTCAATCGAATACGGGTGCGATTAGCGATCCATGCACCCTTGCACGGCACCTCGCGGTCAGGCACGCTGGCGACATAGTGAGCCTGTGAGCGAGTGCCTGATCCGGGAGGTGGCATGGAGGCGATGAGTCCGCAGGGCGCATTGTTGACTCTGTGCATCGCCCGCCTGCCTGACCGTTCGCTTCCGCGGCACGCTTGGGCTGCGGAGGTACTGGTTGAGCAGCTTTGGGCCTGCTCCGTTGGAGCCGGTCGCGAAGAGTGGCGCCAGCTTCTGGCACCGATGATCGCCGAGCAAGGCATCGACGCCCGCCGTGTCCGAGGCGAGGTCTGGCAACTCGCACGCAGCGGCGCTCTCGAACCGGCAGGTATCGGCCACCTAGCGCGGTTTACCGTGACTCCGGAAGCTGTCGAGGAGTCCAGGTCTGTGGCACCGATTAAATGCTCGGCCGAGGCCGACGAAGTACTGACGCAGGCAGTCGATCGGCTCACAGCTCGCTTGTTGGCTTCCTCGAAATAGGCCAACGCCTTTCCGTCCTGCAGCGTGCCGGCCACCTGCGACGCACCGACACGCCGCCAGGAGGCCTGCTTGCGCCGCAGGAGGGTTAGCTGGACCCCGCCGTCGGCGGAAGCCGCCGTGACCCTCCAGCTCTCGTCCTTCCACAGATGGGGGGCCTGCCAAGTGCCGGGCTCGGTTTGCTGCCAATCAGCGATCTTGACTGCGGCCAGGTCCGTACTCATGTCGCGAGCGGTCGTGAAGCGCCGGGCCGGGTCGGTGTGTGTGACCTTGGCTACCAGCTGACGAAGGCGTCGGCAGACCCAAGCGGGCAGTTTGCGGTCCTCGGTACGCAGTGGCGGAAGGCCCTGTTGGAGCGCGTCGACGACGTCGGTGCGGCTGTAGGACGCGTAGTCGAACTTCCCCGCCAGTAGTTCCACAAGGACCACGCCAAGGGAGTAGAGGTCCGACGCTGCGGTGACGCGCGGTCCGATCATGATCTCTGGGGGCGAGTAGAGGTGCGCCACTTGAATGGCTGGCGTGGATCCAGAAGCATCCATCCGGCCAGCCACGCCCAGGTCGCCGATCTTGACGAGGTCGGCATCATCGGTGAGGAACAGGTTGGGGCTCTTGATGTCACGGTGCAGGATTCCGTGGTGCTCGTGCATCTCCCGCAGTCCCTGAAGCGCCGACTGGATGATTTGGAGGGACTTCGTTGGCGTGAATGTCCGGCCATCCTCCAGGGCGTCGGTGATGCTTCCCGCCTCGTAGTACGGCATGAGGATCTCGATCACGCGCATGGGCTGCGGATAGCCGGGAACCCCGGCCACGGCCCGCATAGGGACGATATTGCGATGCTTGATCCTCTCCATGAGCTGAGGCTCGATCAGATCCGCGTCGTCGTGAAACTCGGCAAGATCGACGCACTTGCCGACAAGCCAGTTCCCCAGGTGAGGGTCCCACCACACGTGTACTTCGTGGACGCCCAGCGGCATGCTGTGCAAGGACTCGTAGTCCAGGATCAGGCGTCGCTTCTGCTCGGTCACCGCTCTACTCTCCGTTGATCGGGGTGACGCCGGGGCTACCGGTCGGCCTGTGCGTTTGACTCGTTCAGCCCGGCGAGGGCCGCCGCAAAGGCATCACCGCGCCCGGCCCAGTACCTGGGACGGGCTGAGAGACCCAACTGCGCCAGGTCGATACTGTCAACCGCGGTGGCCGGCACGCCGATGAGTTTGCCGATCTTCTCGGTCTTCCACTCCTCACAGCGGATGCCTTCCTCGTGACAGGCAAGCTGGACTAGTTGTTCTGTCCCGGGAGGTTGTGGACGAGGGAGCCAGATCTCGGCTGAGGGATCTTGAAATGAGTGAGGGCCTTCCGGTTCGGTGTGGATTGCGACGTCTACACCGACAGAAAGGTCCTCGTGCCCCACCGTAATGCACCCCTGACCGAGACCGGCCGTCTGCGTCTGGCTCGCTGCGTGGTCGAGGACGGCTGGACCCTGCGCAGGGCCGCCGAACGCTTCCAGGTCTCGCCGACCACCGCCCAGCGGTGGGCCGACCGCTACCGTCGATCCGGTGAGGCAGGCATGAGCGACCGCTCCAGCCGCCCGCGCACCAGCCCGCGCCGGATGCCGACCCGCATCGAGCGGCGGATCATCAAGGTCCGCGTTCTGCGCCGCTGGGGACCGGCCCGCATCGCCTATCTGCTGCGGTTGAACCCGTCCACGGTGCACCGGGTCCTGGCCCGCTACAAGCTGGCCCGTCTCGCTCATCTCGACCGCGCTACCGGGCGGGTGATCCGCCGCTACGAACGGTCAGCGCCGGGCGAGTTGGTGCACGTGGACATCAAGAAGCTCGGCAACATCCCCGACGGCGGCGGCCACAAGACCCTGGGCCGCCAGGCCGGCCGCAAGACCCGCTCCGGCGTCGGTTACAGCTACCTGCACAACGCCGTCGACGATCACTCCCGCCTCGCCTACAGCGAGATCCACGCAGACGAGAAGAAGGAAACCGCAACCGCCTTCTGGGGCCGGGCCCAGACGTTCTTCGCCCAGGCCGGGATCACCGTCCAGCGGGTGCTGACCGACAACGGCTCCTGCTACCGCTCACGCGACTGGCGCGAAGCCCTTGCCACAGCCGGGATCACCCACAAGCGAACCCGCCCCTACCGGCCGCAGACGAACGGCAAGGTCGAGCGCTTCAACCGCACCCTGCTGGACGAGTGGGCCTACGCCCGCCCCTACCGCACAGAGACTGAACGACGCGACGCATACCCCGGCTGGCTGCACACCTACAATCACCACCGCGGACACACCGCGCTGAAAGGCCAACCACCCGCCAGCCGCGTCCCCAACCTCACGGGTCAGTACAACTAGTGCTTCCAGGGACGCGCGGTCGGCGGCCTGCCGGTAGGCCCACTGCGCGTTCTTGCGGGTGGCCACCACGATCACGAGGTCGGGCGACAGGCCATGGATGTCTTGCTTGATGCGACGGTAGGTGTCCGCGATGAGATCGGTCCCCGTCAGCCCGTCCGCCTTGCCCAGACGCTCAGGGGCGCCAGAGATCGGGGATATGGCGGGATCGGATCGGAGGGCGCCGTACTGGAGGGCGCCGGCGGCAATAGCGATGCCAAGGACTTTCACGTATCCATTGCTTTCAGACGGGGCAGGGGAGTCGCGGGCAAGTGCGGTCGTGCGGCAGAGCTGGTGGTTCAGCTGCGGACCAGGTGGAGACTGGGCCTGGATGGCGGAGGTCTGGCCTCCACCACCGAAGTTTGAGTGGCGTGGATCACCGAAAACCGCGCTGGTCACACCGGCTGCAATTCGCCGTGTCGGCAGGGGCCCGCTGAAGAACCGCGCTACGCCGCGACCGCGGCGGCGTTCACCTTCCGTCGCTTCGGCGGACCGTAGGCCGGCCCGTGCCGCGTTCCCCCTCAAGACGCAGGCCCACGCTTGGGGCGCCGATATGGAGACTCAGTTCGCCCGTGGCGCCCTGCGAGACGCACGTGCGGGCGAGATCTCCTTCAACGACTGGCACAACCGATGGTGGAACGCCCGCATCGTCGAGCCCCACACCCTGCGGGGCGACGCCTCCAGCATCAGGAACCACGTACTGCCGTATTTGGCCGACTGGGAGATGCGGGCCATCACCCGCATGGACATCCAGAGCTGGATCCGCGCCCTCGTGGAGAAGGGCGCGGGAGCATCCGCGATCAAGCGGGCCTACAACCTGACGTCCTCCATGATGCGCGCGGCCGTCGACGACGACGTGATCGCGGTGAGCCCCTGCCGCAACATCGACCTGCCCGCCATCGCGGTCAAACCGCCACAGTGGTTCATGCTCGACCAGGCACAGAGCATCCTGGACGAACTGCCCACGCCTTGGCGGACGATGTGCCTGCTCGGCTTCTACACAGGGCTGCGCTGGGGCGAACTCTCCGGTCTTCACCGCCACCGCATCGACCAGCGTCGATCGCGCTTGTTCGTGGTGGAGGTCAACACCAAGAGCGGCATCAAGGAGTACCCGAAGAGCTCCAAGAGCCGCCGTGAAGTCCCGCTTCCGCCTCACGTCCTGGAGGCCCTCGAACGCCACATTCACCGGCTCGAACGGGACGACGTGGTGTTCACCACCATCACCAAGGGCCGTGCCGGTCGCCTCCTCAGCGACAGCAACTGGCGCACCCAGACGTGGTGGCCGGCCGTTGATGCCGCCTGCTACTTCGACGGCGACGGCGAGCAAAAGCCTGTCCCGCACTACCCGCCGCACTCCATGCGCCACACCTGCGCCTCATGGCTGGTCCAGAAGGGAGTCTCGCTCTACGAGGTCCAGCACCTCCTCGGTCACGAGAGCTTCCAGACCACCCAGCGGTATGCCCACCTACAGCCGGACGCGCACAAGGCCGTGCTCGGAGCCTGGGAGCGTCTTGACGCCCCGCTGACCATTGCCGCATAGACGTCCTTCGCCCTGTCCTCATGGACAGGGCGAAGGCGTCTGTGTGTCTGCGGAAGGCTCGGTCAGGGGCGCCGGTCGGTCGGCTCGTCCTTTCTGGGCGAGGCCAAGGGCGACTGAGCACTGGATGCCTGGTCGGGTGCGGTGGCTTGGTGGCCGTGGAGTCGATAGACCATGTCGTCGGGGCACCGGTCCAAGCGGGTCTGGCGCCAGGCGACGTCGTAAGACAGGGCTGTTGCGCTGCGCCGCTGAATGAACAGGGCTCGGAGGCTGGTCAGAGGGGCCAACAGCATGCGCCACAGGGCGAGCTTCATGGGTGCGCCCTTCGGGGTGCTCCGTCAGACCCGGAAATGTCCACTGCTGCGATGCCGCTGGGGAGACTGCCGCCGTTGAGAGCCTTCAGGGAGTCGGACAGAACGACCATCGCCTGCTGTCGCTTCTCGATATCCGTGAACCCTCGGCCGACCTGCTCCCATTGCTGCAGGAGCGGGAACCACCAGCGGTCGCAGGAGCAGATCAGGCGAGCAAGGCGCTGGAGTTCGGCAACGTGTTCGTCGACCAGGGCGCCGGGGGCATGGTGTTCGAGTTGGTCCAGGACGACAAGGTCCGGGTGATCGTAGAGGTGGTCCTTCAGGAAGCGCAGGCGGCTGATTCGTTGCTTGTCCGCGGCCTGCTGTGCCAGTAGCTCCTGTGCTGCGCTGGGCAGACCGAGAGCCGCGTGGACGTTCAGCAGGCAGTAGTCAGGAGCACGACGAGGCAGTCGACCGAGGGCGGCATTTACGGCGTCCTGCACGGTAGGCACGTCCGAGGCTCCCAGACGCGCCGCCGTCTCGGCAGCCGTGGCATGCACCGCGGTGCGTACTGCGTTTTCCACGTTGAGAGGCACACGCCACAGTGGTCGCCAGGTGATCGTGTACACGGCCTCGAAGGCGATGCCGTCGGTGGCGCTGGGCAGCAGACGCGGCTGGATGGACGTACTCGTACGGACGGCGCGGTGCCATGGCCACCTCATGCGATGCTCTCTTCGAGCGGGAAGACCCTGTGAAGACGGCCATCGACCAGATGGTTGTAGAAGTCGTCGGCCACGCTCACGCCCTCAGTGGTGGAGATGCCACGCAACCCGTTCATGAGCTTCATGCCGGCTTCGAACATGTTGTGGCCGCGCAGCGCCGGCAGGAGCTGGTCGCGCAGCTGTGTGTAGGTGCTGGGTTTGTCGGCACAAGTACGGATCCAGTCCGTCAGGCGCGAGGTGACCTCGGCAGCGGTTTTCGAAGAGGAGAGCAGGTCGTGGACGGCGCGCTGTACGTCGATGTCCGCGGGAGGGGAGTCCACGAGCCACGGCGTGCTGTCGTGGCGGACGGTCATCAATGCAAGGAAGGCCAGTGCGCCGCTGCGTGCGGAGGAGACCTTGCCTTGCTGCCAGCTCTGGACTTCACCGACCAGCAGTCGCTGGGCGACGGTGGGGTGTTGGACCAGAGCGTCGAAGGCAGCCTGGACTTGGCTGACTACGGTGGGGTCGCTGTTCTTGTGCGCGACGCGGCGCAGGCGCACCATTGCCCGCTTGGCCAGAGAGGTAGCGACGGAGGAGTCCTCCAGGATGCGTTGGCACAGTGCAATCACGGCGGGCGCGTAACTCTCCTTCTCCGCCCACCCGTAGAGCGCTTCCCAGGCCAGGCGCCCGACGTGTTCGTTGTGCACGGCGCTTTCCATGACCGCACCAAGCACCTTCGGGTGGCTGCCGCCGACGAGTTCGCCGAGCGTGCTGAGGTAGTCCACCGTTCCGTGCCGCACAGTGAGCTCGGCCAGCGCAGCCACTGCGTGATCTTCCGGATCGGCGCTTTGAGCTGTCGCGACGAGCCAGGTCAGCAAGGGCTTGCGCATGACGTCGTAGTTGTCCCAGACGTACTCCAGCACCGCGCGCCCGTAGGCGGGCCGGTCGAAAACCACAGTGTCCTGTAGGTCGACTTGGCCCCCGACATCCTGGATGCGTCGGCGCATTCCCCGTCCGGCCAGAGCACTGAGGGTGGGTGAGATCCCTGGTACTGCGCCGGGAGCGGCGGGGGTGTCTCCGATGGCGTCCAACAGAGCGGCTGCACTGCGCGCCACGGTGGGCATGGGTGCGGACTGCTGCACGGCCAGGGCCAGCAGCAGGCAACGGTCCTCGACGGTGAGTGAGGGGTTGTCGTGGGTGTGCCGGCTGTTCATCTCACCGAACCGGCTGTCGAGTTCACCGCGCCAGTCGGTCAGCGCCGCGATGATGCGTTCCTCGAGAGTGCTCTCGGTTTCACCCTCGCCTTCGGCCTGTACGAGCGACGGCTGGGAGTCGGTGTGGCTGTGTTCCTTCCAGGCCATCACGACGGTGTGCGCGGCCCGCACGGCGGCCACTGCCGTCAGTCCGCGTAAGGACGTGGTGGCCTTGGGGAAGGAGCGCAGTGATGTGACCAGTTGGTCGTAGCCGTTGGCGGTCAGATGCGCCTCAACCACGTGCTGGGCATTGGGCGCCTCGTGCAGATGAACGACTTGGATGCCGTCACGATCGCTGAGGCGGTGGTCCTTCCACAGATCCTGCGCGACGGTCAGTGCGAGATAGGAACGGCAGTCGCGGAGGTGGGAGGCGTGTTTCGACAGGGCATTCAGGAAGTCGGTGGATACCTGGTCGTTCTCCGGGTGCTTGAGATCGAGTTGGTACGCATGCCTCTTCTCCAGCGGCAGGCGCCCTTGACGGGGGGTGTCCCAGTCGGCGTCCAGCTGGACGATGGTGGTGTCGGCAGCAGTGCGCTCGGCCAGTAGCCGCAGAGCGAAAGTCGTGGAGCCGCATGAACGGGGCGCCACAATGACGATCACGGGCTGGCGAGGACGGCCGGTGACGGGGTCGACGATCTGCTCCCAGACCGTGTCCCAGTGCGGGCCCCGAACGAACGGCTGGGCGAGCAGCCTTTCGTGACTGAATTCGACGCCCTCCAGCAGATCCCGCTTTCGGGTCTCCAGGATCAGTTCTTCGATGACGTTGGCGACGACGTCAACGTCCCCGTGGAGGTGTGTTGCTGCACCCCCGGTTTCGTGCAGGTGCGGCGTGGGCTGAACACCATTCGTAGACGGGGGAGCGGGGGACGGAGATGGGTCGTCGAGACTCGGGTCCGGGTGATCGGGGGTGACGGCGCCCGGACGCCAGCGACGCGGCAGCCAGCTGCCGGAGCCGTTGGACTGACCGTCACCGGGTTCGCTGGTCGGCGGATTGGTCTCGGAGCGGGTGGGGTCGAACGGGTCGTCAGACATGCGGGAGCTCCAGGGTGGGTGTGGGGAGATGGGCAGGGGAGGCGGTTGGGTGCCTCATCGCTGGCGACGGTCGATCCGGACGGTTCCGATGTGACCGGCGATAGTCGCGTCGTTGACCTGCTGGTGGAACTGGAAGGTGCCGCCGCTGCCGACAACCGGTGTTGCCTGCGCATCCCTCGACTGCGGCGCAGAGGAGGGAGAAGGAGTCGGCGGTGCGGCGTCGGCGAGATAGGGGCGTATGGCCGGTCCGGTCAAGCCCGGAACGTGGATTCGGCAGGACTGCTCGAAGCGGGGTTTGTCGCTGACGCGGGCTACCGCATCGAGGAAGTGATGCGGGCCGAGATCCGGCGTGCGTCCCGCCTGTACGGTCCGCTGGTAGACGACCTCGGAGACCGCGGCCGCGAGGAATGCACCGCAGTCCTTCGCGGCGGACAGTGCCTGGCGGGCTGCCTGGCTGTTGAGCAGTCGGGCGGTCTCGTTGATGGCCTTGCCGCGGTGGTCGGGGAGGGACAGGGTGCCGACATGCAGGCTGGCGCGCAGTCGCAGGAGCGGACTGCTGGCCAGCCTCTGTCGCTCGTAGCGCACCAGCGCCGCATTGAGTCGGCCCAGCAGCGGGTCCACGAGCCGGGCCAGCACCGAGGGCGGGAAGAGCAGGATGGCCCCGTCGCCACTGTCCTTGTAACCACCGGGCAGCGCCTGCGGATCGGGCAGCTCACATTCGGCGAGCACGGTTGCGACGATGTCGTCCACGTCGCACCGGGCGGCGGCCATCTTCGCCTCGGGGATCTGGCTGTACTTCTCCATGTCGAGTGCCACGAGCGCGAGTTCGGCGGGAACGTCCAGGGGCTCTGCGTGCAGCGGCGCATCCATCGGGCACCGTCCTTTCAGTACAGGCGGTCAGGGAAGTGCCCATGCTGTTCCGGTGGGACGGCCATCGCTGCCCAGCAGTGGGCACGCCTCAAGTGCGGCCTGTCACTCCTGCGTACGCGCGTGCGACTGAATCGAATGGATGTCGCGAACGAGGAGCCCGCCACCGGAGGCGGTGCGGACCCAGTCCTGCTCGCGCCACGGCTTGAGCGCGTTGACCACCGCGTTGCGGGAGGCGCCGATCATCTGGGACAGCTCCGTCTGTGTCAGACGCACGGCAAGATCCGAGGCCGAGGTGGATGCGGCTTCGACCAGTCGGGACAGGGCCGAGGCCAGGCGCAGTGGCACTGACGCGGTGGCCAGTTCGAGGCGGACAGCTTCCGACTCTCTGACCCGGGCGATGGCATGGCGCAGCAGCGGGGCGAGCAGATCATGCTCCTCGACGAACGTGAGGAAGGCGGCAGCCGGGATGATGCGGATGCGGCAGGTCTCGGCGGCGATGACCGTGGCGGTACGCGGCTGTGAGTCCAGTACGGCCAGCTCCCCGAGCAATTCGCCGGCGCCGCGCACAGCAAGAAGCGTCCTTTGCCCGCAGTCCCCGGCCAGGGTGATCAAAGTTGACCCGGACTCCAGCACGATCACGTGCGTTGCTGGATCTCCCTGGCGGAGCAGCACGCTCCGAGCGGGCCTGACGCACTGCGGTGCGAGTGCCTTCAGGCGTGCCCACAACTCGTCGCCGATCACCATGGCATGCGGCTGATACACACGTCCCCCTGCTGTGCGGCCCCGACACACTTAGGTGATCGTCTCAACTAACCAGAATGTTGCTCAATAGACATATTCCAGCCATCGGGAGCGCTGCTAGGGCAAAGTCGACGGCCAAACGGACCGACCGCAGCTTCCTGTCCGCGAGCCAGGCAAGCACCTGTAGCCGGTGGGCCTCGGCATGCCGTTCAAGCTCCCCGCGCGCGGCAGCACTGACACCGGCCCGGTCGTGTACGACCGCCTCGCTCATCAGCTCGGCGCGTAATCCCGGCCGTGGCACTACGGGGCGCAGGGTGAGCAACGCAGCCACTATCGCGGCAATCAGTAACAGACACATCAGTACTTGGGAGATCACCGCGAGCAGGGGCATGCCGTCTGCGCTCGACAGCACGGCGACCCCCGCGGCCAACAAACCGCCGGCTATTCCACACAATGCCGTGGCTTTCGTATCCGCCCGCTGCACCTCGACAAAGGCACGCTCGGCATGTCCTTGCAGCCGCTGTACCTCCGACGGAAGCCCCCATGGCTCGTACATACCGCCCACACCCTCCGCAGCTGTTGCGTGTTCGTCATGGCAGTGATCAGCTTGCTCGCGGTCGCCAAGGTGTGTTGCCTAGCGCAGGGCACGAGGCGCGCTGGGTTCCTCACACCTCGACCGTGGAAATGCGGGAGTCGACGAGTCAGCGTGGACGTGGGGCGCACGGCGGAGTTGGATGTCATCCGGTAGGTCGGTGTCACAACCGAGGAAGCCGCGGAGGATCGCGTTCTCGCGGGCCCGCGAGCTGAGCAGTGGCCCGCCTTGGGAAGTCCTAGCTGCGCGACCTGTGACGCTAACAGCACAGGCCACCGCGCCCCCACACGGGTACGGAGCAGGAAAGGGTGGCTCTGGGTGTGGTGCGCAAGGCACTCGCCACCGACGACGTCTGGCTGCGTGACCTACGGGCCCAACGCGGCATCGGCGCCGACGCGCTGGACGCATTGACGCGGTTCTACGAACTCAAGGCATACAAGGACGCCGAACCGGACAGGGTGCTGCTGACGCCTGCGGAGTTCCAACGAGCAGCGGAGAACGACGGCTTCTTTCTCGTCACCGTCTGCGGACTGGAGGCCGGAACCGGCCCCGTCTCCGTCGCATCATCCCGCAGCCGCTCCAACAACTGACTTGCCGTCCGAGCAGCAGTGTGACGGTCACGGGCATGAGGGCCCGCACAGCCGCGTGTACCGACTCGAGGAGGCGATATAGGCCAGCTGGCCGTGGCGTTCCGAGACGTGGCGCTCGAGGCAATCACATCCGCCAAGAGCCGTGTGTGCAGCCCGGCGACGGCTCGCGATCTGGCTGGGTCGCGATCGGCCCGTGCGACCCCCGAGACACAAGGTGACACTGGCGTTCGACCTGCACTCTTCCGTCCGGTACATGATTCACGCGGTGGAACTCGTCCGGGACGGTCCGGTCAGAGTGGTGTGCTCAGTAGGTCGACCGTCCGCATCAGTCGCTGGCAGGAGGGGCGTCGATCGCCAAGCCGGTTCGGACCCTTGTCAAGCGTCCAACGAGAGCATGCGGCGGCCGTGCCCGATTGCTGTCGAGGCGACGTCAGGCAGCGGAGGGGTGGTGCGCGATCAGTGCCCGCGCGAGGTGGTCGGCGACTTCATCGGCTCCGGCCTGCAGGGCCGCCAGGGTGACGGACTCGTCGGGTTCGGTACGTAGGGCGAATGACCTGCCGAAGCCGGCGAGACTGGCTGTGCGTCGTGACTGACGTGGGTCGAAGGTATCGATGCTGGTCATGGCGGGCTCCGACACGCCAGCAGCCACCACGATGCGGTCTTGCCTGATGATATTCAACGCGCCGGTGAACTTGAGCAGTTCGGCGATCTGCTTGGGCAGGGCGTTGGGATCGAGGATCGGCCCCATACTGTCCTGGGGAAGCATGGCCCGGGTGGAGAGCTGGCCCGTCTTGTACAGGCGGACCTCTACGAGCTGGCCCGGACGGGGCGTGTCCCACGAACGGGGGCGGCTGGCCGGGACGGAGACGGCCACATGGCCCTGCGACCGGGAAAAGCTTAGGGGGACATCGTCCTCGACCATACCGGTCATGCGCACACGACCCGGCAGCGAGTGGCCGAGCGCCTCTAGTTCCCTGGCCGAGTAGCCAGCAGAGTCCAGCGGTAGGACGTGCAACTCCAAAAGGGTGGCCACGCCGGCGGTCTGGAGGCCGCCTGCACCCTCCTCGAGGGTCCAGTGCAGGGCGGGTGGCTGGGCCAGCTTGGCGAAGGCCAGGGGGGACGGGCCCGACTCCAGCTCCCGGATCTTCCCGGCGACCTTAGGGAGCAGGTCCGCGGCCGTGCGGAAGCTGTCGCGGAATACACCGGTGGCGTAAGCCTCCACTACGCGTGCGAACTCGTGCTGACTGGGCTCGAAGGTCACACCCAGCTTGCGATAGACGAGGCGGGGCGTACCTGCTTGCTGGGCTGCTACCCACTCGTCATGGGTTGCTGACTGCCCCGTCTCGGGGAACACATGGCCGTAGTTCGGGCCGAGGAGGAAGAGGCACGCGTCGGCGGTCGACAGGGCTTTCAGGCAGGCTTCCCGGCTCGGCGTGGTCTGAGCGGAGAAGTCCTCGAACCGGACCGGGGTGTGCCCGAGAGCGCGGACCAGCCCGTCAAGGGCGTCACGCTCCTCTTCCAGACCTCTGCGGGCACTGCTGATGAAGATCCTCACGCTACGGTGTCTCCACTGCTGAGGGTTCTGCTGTGAGGCGAACCAGGTGGCTGGTGCAGGCATTCAACTGGGGGTTTTGATGCCCGAGGTGTCGGAAGAGGCGATACGTGCCTACTGGAAGGAGCACCGCGAGCAACTGCGGCAGTGTGAGACCCAGCGCTCCACATTGACGAACCTCCTGCTCATCGTCACGGCAGCCCTAAGCGGTCTGATCGTCCAGCAGAAGTTCACGCTGAATGTCATGCCCTTGTGCCTCTTCGTCGCGACGACTGGAGTCTACGGGGCTGTGGCGGTGGCCAAGTACTACGAGCGGGCCTGCTACCACCTCACCCAGGCACGGGCGTTGACCCGAGACCTGGCGGACCGGGGCGTGCTGGGGTCCGATGAAGGGCTCGCCCGGGCACGCGTGGCGCACTACGGCGAGTTTCCCCGGCTGCACCGCATTCGGCTTCACCGCCTGTGGGTAGGGCTGCACCTCGCTATAGCCCTGTACGGGCTCTCCCTCCTTCTCGTCTGTGTGATTGTCGCCTGACGACTCAGGGAGAAAGAGCACAACACGCGTGCGGCGCTCTAGTGTGGTCAATTGCCGCCTGAGTAGAGGCTGTCGCGCTACCTGCCTGGATCCTGTGGTCCGCTCCGCTCCTTCGCGGCACCGCCAGGTTGTCTCCACAGCACCCCCCTGCTCGGAATCAGGGACCGTTCGCTAGTACGGCCATCAGCCGCCGCCCCTCCGCGGCGCTTAGACTCTCACCGTGGTAGGAGAGGACGCCCACTTAAAGGGAATCTCGGGAGCGAAGAGAGCCAAGCTCTACCTCGAGGGCACGATGCGGATCTGTGGGGCCTTCGCGAACACGGACTCGGACGCCTGGGCGAGGAAACTGACACTCGCCTGGCCGGAGGGCGGACAGACCTTCTCCTTCGACCTGGGCGGGTCGATGCGGGGCGCCTCGTACCATGGCGACCAGTTCTGCGCGGAGGTCAAGCACTATCAGGGGCCGGCGGACCAGGGCACTCACTTCGTCGAGTTCCTCGCCAAGTGCTACGTCGCGCACCAGGAGAAGTACCTCTTCGGTGATCACTACATGTGGATCACCTGGGCCCCCTTCAATGTGAACAGTTGGTCGCAACTACACGAGCCGCAAAGGATCGAGTCCGCTGTCGTCCAACACCGGCAACGCATCTTCGGTGACGTCTCCGAGGACGAGGCCAGGAAGAGGATCGACGCGAACGCGGTCCAGAACGTGTCCGAGCGCGTGTGGCGCATCGTCTTGTCAGAGAAGCAGGAGGGTTTGCTGCCCCTCACCGAGTGGCGGGCCATCCTGGCGCACGAGCTGACCCTAAAGGGGGAGTGGTGAACGCCGTCGTATCGTCGATCGCCGAGGCACTCGAGGCGGACGACCCGTACCGCTCGTTCGCCGAAATCAAACGACTCCTCGAACAGCACCTTCGGCAGATCAATCCGCAGATCCGGACCAGGCGCACCGGATACTATAACCACACCCACATGCCGGACCTGGTCATGCGATGGCCGCACGACGACGACCTCAGTGACCGATACGTCTACCTGCGCAGCACGACGGACGCGCACGAGCTCGGGTTCGACATCAGGCGCCTTGCTCGCCAGGACCGGCCCATTGTTCTGGCGCTCGGCGCTCTCCGCCCGTCCTTCGACGCCCGCACCCTGGATTCGCTCGCGATCGACCACCACACCCTGGTCTTGGACTTGGCGGCTTTCGCGGAGCTGACCGCTGGCGAGTCGGCCGACGCCGCGTTGAGGCGTCTGATCGCGAACACCGTCATTGAAGGCGGCCAGGGCCTCCTTGACGAGCGCTCCGTATCCCGGCTGGCCCGTGCCATGACGACCGGTGCGCAGGCAGCCCGCCGCGGTGAGCGTGAGGGGACTGAGGACGCGCTTGCCTTTGCCTCGGACACGCTGTCCCCACCGATCGCGCGCCGCCTGACGGCCTTCTTGGGTACCTTATGGCGCGCTAGTGGTGCACCGGTTGCCGCGCTCGAACGCGCTCCCAAATATCCGCAGCAACTGGACGAGTCGTCGCTCGATTACCTCCTCGAAGGCCAGGAGATCCCTGATGGCAACTTCTGGAGCCGTATCGCCCGTGAGATCACTCTGGCCGATCTGCTGCGGCACGGCAGGATCACCGCCACCGACAATCTCCAGCACCTCATGCGCGCCGCGATGAGCACATGGAACGCCCGGGTATGCGGCGTAGCCCCCTCCTCCGTCGCCGCTCGCCGTGGCGCAGCCCCCCTGCACTGGACTACGGGCGAGGGAGTCCTGAGCTTCGACGCGCCCGGCTTCGTTCTCACGCTCGCACAGAAGGTCGACCACCTGACATCGTCGGCGGCACGAGCGGCGTACGAGCTGCCGGCCCTCGACGAGGTCGGCAATCGTCTGCGGCTCCTAGGGCTGACCCTCAAGGCCATCACACTGGTCAACGGTGGCGGAAAGGTGGCGTACGAAGGAGAGGTGGGCGCCTTGCATGGGGACCGTCTCCGCCACCTCAGTGAATCTCTCGGACCTGGAACCCTGGTCAGGACACTCGAAGCAGCCCTGCCGCCAAGTGGCGTACCGGTGAGGTACAACTTCTCCACCCGGACCGCCTCGGTAAAACCACCCCGCGGCAGTGTCCCCCTACTGGAGCTCGTGAACACGTCCATTCGACTCTTCACGGACCTTTCCCAAGCGGAGGAGGAACGCCTCGTCGAGGTGATCCCGTCGGGCGGCCGCACCCTGCATGCTGGAATCGATCACGACATGCAGGGGACAGAGCCCCCCGCCGACTGACGCGCGGCGGGTCCACAGTGGGCACACCGACACGACTCCACCGCGTGAGGCTCCGTACCACGGGAGGTACTGCCGTACTGCGGGTAGCCATGCCACGCCAGGTTGTCCGTGCCGAACCGACGTACGGCCGTGACGCTCATTTGACGCTCCGGGCGCCCGCTGGCCCTCATTCGGGATCCGAAAGCCTCTCTGACCTGATGTTTTAACGCTTGCGTTCAGGGCGACATGTTTCCGATGACGTCGCACGTGGAGTGTGTGGCGATTTTGGAGCCCGCTACAAAGGGGCTCTGACCTGCTGATTTTCTGATTCCCCAGGTTGCGGGCGGGGCGTGCCGGCATGTTTCCGTAGGTTCACCGCGTGGAGCATGCTGTAGGTCCCGCCACGCGTCTCACCGGCGGTTTCGCGGCAGGTGTGTGAGTCGCGAACGGTCTGCCTCAACTCCGTAAGGGACGGGTTCGGAAAATGCCTTGACGCTCGTTCGACGCTGTTTCTGACGGAGTGTGAGGTGGTCGTCCTGGATCAGATAGCGCGGGTCAATCGATTTGTCGGGCTTTTGCGGAACCTGTGGTGTTCACCGACCTGCGGGGCCTCGATGACGGTGACGCGTCTGCCGTACCGAGGGCGGGTGCCAGCGGTACCGACTGACCCGACTCATGGACTGGTTCCTGCTCCTGCACGGAGACGAGGAGGGGACCGTGTTCGCCGTCGAGTCTGAGGGTATCGGCCTGCATGCGCTGCACCCGGTTTTCGAACCGCACCTGCGTGCGGCACGAAGTCCACCGTGTTCGCCGTCCGATGTCACGGATTGTCATCGCCGCGTAGTGTGGACTGTTGCTTGTCAAAGTGCGTCAGTCCTTGGATTCCTCGGGCGTCCACTCCCGGGCGAAATACTCCAGCTGCTTGGTGATGAGCTCTACTGCGTCCAAGACCTCCGCGGGTGGGTATCCGTGCCGGGCGAGCAGTCGTTTGATGGTGCTGCGCAGTCTGGCGCGGACAGGTTCGTGGGAGACCCAGTCCGGTGTCAGTTGCCGACGCACAGTGGTCACCAGCGCGCGGGCGATGTCGGCAAGCGCTGCGTCGCCGATGAGGCCGCGGGCCGTGCCGTGGCCGGCGATCGCGTCGTAGAAGGCGAGTTCATCCTGGCTCAGCGGCGGGTCGAACCGCTCACCGCGGTGGGTGTCCGAGGCTATCTCGTGCACCATCTCGGTCAGTTCGGCGATGATCTCCCCGCTGGTGAGCCGCTGCCGTTCGTATTCGCTCGTCAGGTCCCGCAACCGTGCCGACAGGACGCCGCGCCGAACGACATTGTGCTGGGTGACTTCGTGTACGGACTGCTCGGCCAGCCGCCGCATGGCCTCGGTGGCCAAGTGCGGGGTTTCGGACGCCTGGAGTCCTGTGGCGGGCGCCTCCGGCCCGGCGGTCTGCGCCAGCTGCTGCACCATGTGCACCATGTCTTGGGATTCGTCCGGGCCCATTGCCTCGCGGTCTGCGGCGTCGAATCTGGCCATCCAGATACGCACCTTCGTCATGAACTTCAGGTCGGATCGCCAGTTCGGAACATCTGGAAACCGTTCCGCGATCTTGGTGCTGGCGAAGGTCAGTGCATGGAAACGCTCCAGGCGATAGGCGTGCTCGCGAAAGCGCCGCCCGAGATTGCGGGCCGGGTCGGCAGTGTCGTTTCCGGGAGTGCGGGGGTCGCGCAGATGATTCAAGGTCTTCAGTACGGCGTCCAGGTGTGACCGGGGACCT
Organism: Streptomyces sp. ALI-76-A; assembly: GCF_030287445.1. Taxonomy (GTDB): domain Bacteria; phylum Actinomycetota; class Actinomycetes; order Streptomycetales; family Streptomycetaceae; genus Streptomyces. The sequence continues at coordinate 6,555,600 of NZ_JASVWB010000002.1, forward strand.
GGTCTTGCGAGCAGTGCGCGCCAGTCGATGCCCGCGAGGATGCAGCACAAGGCGTCGTACTCCTTGCGCAGCTCATCGAGTGCCGTGTCGATGTCCGCGGCTGCGTATCGGACGGCCTGGCCGGTGTCGGAGCGTTCGGCGAGCATCTGACGTAGGTTGTCGGCAAGAGGCACGTAGCCGACGAGGAGACCGTCCGGCTTGCCGCGGAAGCGACGGTTGACCCGAACCATGGCCTGCATCAGCAGGTTGCCCTTGAGGGAGCGGTCCAGATACATGGTGTGGACCGGCGGCGCGTCGAAGCCGGTGAGCAGCATGCTGTGCACGATGAGCAGTTCGAGCTCGTCGTCCGGATCCTGGGCCCGTCTGACTACCGTCGAGCGCTCCGCCGGAGTCAGAGCATGGGAACGCAGCCGGTCCGGGTCCATGCCCAAGCCCGAGAAGACGATCTTCATCGTCCCGTGGTCAACCGCCTGATGAGCCCACCCGGGCCGTAGTTCCTGGATGGCCTCGAACACTCGCACGCACATCTCGCGTGTGGCACAGACGACCATGGCCTTGCCGGGTGTGCCGATGAACGGCGTCATGTGTGCGCGACGTTGCTCCCAGTGCTCCACCAGGTCGGAGGCCAGGGCGTGGACCCGAGCCGGGGTGCCGTGTGTGGCGTTCAGATCGGCGACGGTCCGCTCGGTGCGACGGCGTCCGGATCCGGCAGTCAGTCCGGACTCCTCGTCGAACTCTGGGAGATCGGGCCAGGATTCCCGGGCGAATTCGATGGTCCGGTCCTCGTAGTGGACAGGGACCGTCACCCCATCGCCGGTGGCCCGCTCGAGGTCATAGGTGTCGATGGAGCCGCCGAACACCTGGCGGATCATCCGGTCGGCTGACGAAAGCGGTACGGAGGTGAAGGCGAGCAGGGTTGCGTTCGGCAGGGCCCCGCGGAGATGGCGGGCGTGCAGGGAACGGTGGGATCGGTGGGCTTCGTCGACGATGACGACGATGTTCCGCCGTTCGGACAGCGTGGGGTGTCCGGAACCCGACGTGTGCTCACGTGTGGTGAGGCCGAATTTCTGCAAGGTCGTGAAGACGGTGCCGCCGGCACGCATGCCGGACAGCAGCCCACGCAATTCCTCACGGGAGTCCGCGTGGTACAGGGGCTCCAGCGGAGGCCCGTGCTCCTGGAAAATCGCGAACAGTTGGTGGTCGCGGTCGGTATTGTCCGTGACAACGACGAGCGTAGGCCAGTTCAGTGCCGGGTCACGAGCGATGATCCCGGAAGTCCACACCATGGTCCAGGACGTGCCGCTTCCGGTGGCGTGCGCCACGACTCCGGCCCGCCCGTCGGTGCGAAAGGCCTCGACCACGCATCGTGCGGCCTTGGTCGCTGCGAAATACTGGTGCGGTCTGGCGATGCGCTTCCCGGTGGACGTGAAGTCGATGAACCCATCGACGAAGCGCAGCAGCCGGGTCCGGTCGAACAGGCCGCGCAGGGCCAGCTGTTCTGCTGTCGCGTCTCCCTCACCGGCTTGGTCCGGCCGTACCGGCCGACCCGACTCGTCTACGTTCCAGGCAGCATATTGCTCGTACGGCGTGAAGGGCGTCCCGTACACGGCTTCGGTCCCGGATGAGAGCAAAGTGACGGCGTTGTAGCGGAAGGCGGCGGGGAAGTCCTCCGCGCACCGCTGAATTGTGCGGTGCGCCCCTCGCAGCGCCCCGTCCCCGTCCTGGGCCCGCTTCGCCTCGATCACGGCCACCGGCAGCCCGTTGACGTAGAGGACGAGGTCCAAGCGGCGACGCTGCCCGTCCGCGCCGGCGAGTGCGGTGTCGGTCGACACGACGTACCTGTTGGCGTCCGCGTTCCTCAGATCGATCAGTCGGACCGGGGGGTTGTGCCGTGCGCCGAACTCGTCCGTGTAGGCGACGGATCGAATCCCATGGGTCATATACGCGTGCGTCTGCCTGTTTTCGGTGTACGCGTCCTGGTCTACGGGAGTGGCCGCGATGGACACGGCTTGGCTCACCGCCTCCGGAGGCAGGCCAGTGTTGAGGCGGGTGATCGCCTCGCGGAGCTGGTCGTGGAGGATCAGACCGTCCCAGTCACGCCGGTGGCCGGACCCCGGCGCGAGCCGGTTTCCGGGACACGCCTCCCAGCCGAGCCGCTTCAGCTCGGTCACCGTGAGCTGCGCCCACTCGGATCCGGTGGGCAGGCTGGTCACGTAGCGTCCTCCACGACTGCTTTGGCGTCCCTGACGCGCAGGCTGCCCGTCATCAGCTGGGGAAGAAGGCTGTCGCGGAGCTCGGCCAGGGTGGCCGACTCCGCCTGTCCGTGGTCGGCCCGGTTCTCCAGCGCCTCGAGCGTAGCCCGCAGCGCGGGCCGGTGGGCGTCGGCGGGCAGGAGGAGCTCCAGGGCGGCCAGATGGGTCTCCCGAAGTCCGGTCTGCCGGGGCGTCCCCTCTGCCATGGCCTCGATGCTGGGCTGTGCGCGCAGCATCGCGAACCCCGTGCAAAGGGGGTCGGTCAGTTCAGGCGCGAAGCGGACCGTCAGCAGACGGGCGCCCGGCACCGCATCCGCGTCCGCGGTCCAGCGGGCGACACGGCCGAGTGTGCCGGCGCCGTACGAGGTGACCAGCACGTCGTGGCGCTGCAGCATCCTGGCGGCGTCCACCTCCTCCCTGAGCGCCCGGCCCGCGGACTCGGTGATCACCCGGCCTTCTCGGACGCACTCCTGGTCGAGCAAGATCACCCCATGCGGGGCGTCCGTGTACCGGTGTGTGACGCCCCGGTGCAGCGCACTCGTGACGGAGCCAACGGCGACCCGGACCGGGTCTGCCGACTCGACGGCCCGGTCGTAATGTGCCAGTGCCAGCTCGCGGGTGGCGGCCACGATGCGGCTGTTGGCGGCGATCTTGTCGTCCAACGCGCCGAGGACGGCGACCACCCCCTCCTGCTCGGCCATCGGAGGGTGCGGGACCGGAAGGGTGCGGATCGACGTCAGGGCAGCGGCCATGCCCGACCCGCCCACAGCCGACGTGTGGGTCAGAAGCGAACGCCGTCCCGCCTCCGACCGGAACCAGTAGTGGTAGAACTCGGGCAGTGCTCTCGCCGGATCCAGCCGGGACCGCAGCTGGGACGAATCGATGACGTACCGGTTGTATTCCAGCCTGCGAGGCACCATGGACACCTGGCCGATGGCACCCCGGTGGGTGAACACGACGTCTCCCGGGAAGACGTTCGCCGACAGCACCTCGTCCGCCTTCTCCTCCGTGATGAAGACGAATTCACCGTCGAGGATTCCCCGTGCCAGATTCGTCCCGCGGATGACGGGGACTCCGTCCCGAACGTAATCCTCCTTCGTGATCCGTGATCCAAACGGGCCCATGGCGAAGGCCGAACGGTCTTCGGACGCGGCCAGCGACTGGTACTCGACGAACTTCCAGTCAGCCATCGACCCTCCGCAACTGTGCCCGCACCGCCTCCGTCAGGTCGTCCGCCAAGCTGAAGAGCCCATCGAGCTCCTTCGTCAGGCGCCCGATGCGTTCGGCAGCCGACTCGACACCGACTTCGGCGATGTACCGGTTCGGCGACAGCACATGGCCTTCGCGCCGGACATCTGCCACATCCGCGGAGAAACAGAATCCGGCAACGTTCTTGTACCGCTTGCCCGCTGCCGAGGCCATGCCCCGCCATGCGCGATACGTGCCGACGATCTTCGCGAGGTCGCCGTCGGAGAGGGTGCGCTCTCCTCGGCCGGCTGTCTCACCCATGGTCCCGGCGTCGATGAACAGTATGCGGCCACGCCGGTCTTCCAGGTTCTTGGTTCCCCGGGGGGACTTGTCCTTGTCCAGGAGCCACAGATATACGGGAACGCCGGTGCTGCGGAAGAGGTTCGGCGGTAGCGCGACCATGCAGGCCACCAGGTCTTCCTCGATCAACGCCCGGCGGATCTCGTCTTCGCGGCCCCGGCCGCCAGTGACCGAGGCACCGGCCAGAACGACACCGGCGGTGCCCTTGTCTCCGAGCTTGGCGATGATGTGCTGCAACCATGCGAAGTTCGCGTTGGCTTGCGGCGGCACACCGTACCGCCAACGCGAGTCCTCCGGGTTCCGTGGCCAATCCTTGAGGTTGAAGGGGGGAATGGACAGGACGAAGTCGGCTTCCAGACCGGGGTACCGGTCCTCGCTGAGGGAATCCCCCCACGCCAGGTCGCCTTCGACACCGTGCAGCGCGAGGTTCATCCTCGCCAGCCGCCATGTGCGGTCATCCCGATCTTGGCCGTGCACCGCCAAGTCGTCTGTGTGTGCTGTGGTCCCGTGTCCGGCAGCGAATTCTCCTGCCCGGACGAGCAGCCCGGCCGTGCCGCAGACCGGGTCGTAGATCCGGCCCGCGTACGGCTCCAGCATCTCCACCAGCAGCCGGGCCACGCTCCCCGGGGGGTGGAAGTCACCGCCTCGTTTCCCTTCCGCCCGGGAGAACCTGTCGAGGAAGTCCGCGTACACCGCGCTCAGGACGTCCCGTGCCGGCCTGCCTCCGGGGCCCGTGAACCGCGCGTCGTCCATGAGGGCGACCAGTTCGGCGAGACGGCGCCAGCCGATGTCCTCCTGACCGTAGATTTTCGGCAGGACACCGGCGAGCGGTGGGTTCTCCTGCATGACGGCGTCGATCGCGTCATCGAGGTACCGGCCGACGTCCTCGCTCCCCGTGCGGGCAGCGATGGCGCTCCAGCGGGCGGACTCCGGCACCCAGCAGGCGCCGTAGCCGATGTACTCGTCCTTGTCCTCCAGGAAGACGGCCCGTTGTGCCGCGTTCATGCCTTCCTCGGCGAGTTCCTCGTCGAGCTCGGCGCGGCGCTCGTCGAAGGCGTCGGACAGGTATTTCAGAAAGACCAGGCCGAGGAGGAACTCCTTGTACCGGGCAATGTCCATCGAGCCACGCAGCTTGTCCGCGGCCGTCCACAAGACGTGCTGGATCTCACCGGAGCCCGGTACGCCGGACAGCTCGGCTCGGACGTCGGCTCGGTTCATCCGCGACGGCATGGCAGCGGTTCCTCTTCCTTGAGCGGCGGATCACTGGTCGGCATGCAGAGTAAGGGTGCCGTCGGCCATCCCGGCGGTGGCGAGGCTCCCCAGCTCGTCGAGAGCCCCGATCTGCTGCCGCAGTACCGACGACCGCCGCTCGATGTCCTCGAGCAGGGCATCGAGACGGTCGGCTTCCACCGGACCGACATCGGGAAATTCCAGCTCTTCGAGCGTACGCGCGGAGTGCACGGAGCCCCGGGTGCGCCGGTACTCCGCGGCTGCCATGGACAGGAACGCGGCCAGAACCCGGGGCCTCACAGGGCGCGCCGCCTCCGACCGGATTCTCAGCACCCGGGCGGGATAGGCGACGACGGAGAAACCGTCCGCGTCGATGTACGCGCCGAACTCTGGCTGAGCCGTGATTACAAGATCACCGGGTTCGGTAAAGGCGACGTGCCGGTATGCCGTCATCAGCACGGCACGGTCGATGCGGTGGGTGCCGACCGGTTTCCTGCCGAGGACCTCGGCGGGGGTCAGGACGTTGTGGTCACCGCGGTCCAGCAGGTACTCGGTGGCGATCCGGTGCCCCGGGAGCATACGCAGGCGACGCTCCTTGCGCAGCCGCGCGATGGTGGTGGACGGTGGGGTGCTGCTCTCCGGGCGGAGTGAGGCATGGGCCGTCAGTTCGCCGCCCGCACCGGACTCGCGGTGGGCCCGCTCGCCGAGCTCCTTCAGTCGAAGTTCCAGATCGGCCATGCGAAGGACCCTGTCCGGAGCCCCCGTAGCAGCCCGCGTCCGGGGCGTGAGCGCGGCACCGGCACGGCTGTTCAGCCTCTCGACGGACACGGCCATGCTGTGGTGGAGCGTTGGGAGACCGTCGTCGTCCCAGCCACCGGCTCGCCACCGCCGGATGTCCTCGGTGATCCCGGTGAGAGTCCGCTCGGTCATCTCCTGGCCCGACAGGTCGGCGAGGAGGACTCGGCCCCGCCTCTCCTGCTCCGGTGTACGGGCCAGCACCCAGAGCGCGGTGCGGTACCCCGGCCGGTACGGCATGACTCCGCCCGGCAGAGCGACCACGGCCTTCAACAGGCCGTTGGTCAGAAAATACCTGCGGAAGCGGTCGGCCCAGTCGTGGGGACGCAACGGCTCCGTCAAGGCGTCGGCGGGACCGAGCACGACGGCTGTGCACCTCTCGGCAAGGAGATCGGTCAGGGCCTCGATCCGCTCCAGCGTTTTCTCTGGCAGCCGTTCCTCGCGGGCCAGGTAGGGGAGGACGGAGGCGACGACGTTCGGTCCGTCGAGCGCGTCGGGGACGCTCTCGCCTTCCTGCACGCCAAAGACCTGTCCCAGCACGCCGCGGACCAGCATCCGACGTCGTACGAGACGTACCAGTGAGCGGTCCGTGTCGGAGGCGACGAACCTTGGCGTGATACCGGGGCCGGCCACGGAGTGCAGGGCGACGAGGAGGTCTCCGCCGCGGGCACCCGGGTTGGCGACGACCGGGTCGGTCATGCCATCGATCCCCGTGAGCCGCGCGATGCACTCGGTCATCCCGGGGGTGAGGGTGTCTGCGGTCAGATCGTGGAACCCCAGCCTGTGGCGCACGCCGAGCAGCCATTCGAAGGCATCCGCTGCAGGCCCGTGACGATCCGTCAGCATGCCGCCCTGGCGTCGGCGTGTGTTCGTGGCGGCCGCCACCAGTTCGTCGGCGAGCCGGGACAGGGGCGGTCCCCAAGGGCCGGCGTTCGTCAACTCACTGATCAGACAGGTGTCGTCCTCGTCCAGCAGTCCGGCCCGCTCCACGACCGACTCCCAGGTGGTGTCTTCCCCCGAAAGCAGCGGCATGCCCTCGTGGTGGCGCAGACACATGAGCGCGGTCAGTACGTCCAGCATCTGCCGACTGGGAATGCGCGAGGTCCAGGCTGAGAGGCAGTGCAGTGCCAGCTCCGTGCCCAGGTCGTTCTCGTCGGCATTGCCGTGGCCCGTCGTCAGGAGCCAATCGACGATCTCTCGGCCGTCGAAGAAGGTACGGCCGCCGTCTCGGGCGATGGGTTCCGGGAAATCGCCGTGGCGGCGGCGCCAGTTGGCGGGCACGGCTCGCTCCACCCGGGCGAGAGCCGCGATCTCCGTTGGCGAGATGCGCCAGGTCGTCTCCCTGGACGGGCCGAGAGCATGGGTTTCGTGTGCGCTGGGCATTCCGGTCCCCCTCTTCGCCCGACCATGGTGCCGCGGCACCGGCGCCGTTTGCACTCTACGACCGACCGGGAAGTGCCAATACAGGAAAGCCTGATAGCAGGTGCTATCAGGCGGTCAGGTTCTGGACGTGGACTTCGCCTGTCAATGTCGATGTCCGTCACCCCGACCGGCACGACCGCGGTCCTGAGACCGGTGACGCACGAGACCGACTGGAGACACACATGGCTCCCAGCACGTCCCTTCGCACCCTCTACCGTCTCGTCGACGTCGTCCCGAACCGGGACGGCATGCGCGCGGCCCTCGATCACAAGCAGCTTGCGTCCCTCGACGCCGAGTTCCACGACGCCCACCGCGAACTGCTCCCGGTTCCCTGGCTGTTCCTCAGCGCGGGAATCGAAAAGCAAAAGGCGGCCTGGTGCGACGAGATCGCCCGCACCACCGGATGCGACGTGTCCGAGTGTGTCCGGAGGACGGCCGCACTGCTCATGCTCGCGGTCGACGGGGAGGTGTACGCCATCGGGTACGACCAGGGGTACCGGCTGATCCCGGACCGCCTGAAGGACCGGCGCTTCGGGCTCCGCTACGCCGCACGCCAGGTCGACCCGCTGCAGGTGCGGGGCCTCATCGCGAACACCATGGGCGAGGCCAGGACCGACATCGCCCTCGTGCCCGGCGGGACGTCCGTCACGCGCCTCGGCGTACGCGAGCACCAGCAGTTCGTCACCAGCCTTCGTGGCGTCCTCCAGTCCAACGGCCTTACGCGAGCCCAGAGCGGCGGGGGCGGCATCGTGAGCGTGGAAGGAGGTGCCGGACTCCGGCTTCCGCTCGGGATCGAGCCGGCCGACCTGGTCGCGGACATCCGGGAGATCGCGCGGGTGTGCCGTGACGAGTCCCCCGATCCCGCGCTGGAATTCGTCGAGCACATCACGCCGGTCAAGGACACGGCAACGCTGGCCCTCCTTGAGCAGGAGCTCGAGGCCGCGTTGGGCGATCCCGCCGACGGACGGATCACTCAGGGGGTCCCCGGGGACCACTGGGCGTACTACCAGGCTGCGGGTGCCGTCCAGCTGAGGATCGACGGCTGCGGGGTCACCATGGGGGACGCCTTCGAGCTCGACCATGTGCTGGACCGGGTGCGTACACGCCCGGCAGGCGGGCACCTGGCCGCGCTTCGGCGCAGTACCGTCACGCTCTACCGCCACCACCGGGCCGCTCCCGAGGACCGGCTCGTCGCCACACCCCTGCTGCGGTGGATCGAGGCCGGTATCTCCCTCGGGGAACGACGGTTCCTCCTGATGGACTGCGAGTGGTACGAGATCGGGGCGCGGTACCTCGCCGCGATCAGGGATACCGTGACACGGTTGATCAACCGTCCGCCGTCGGTGGAGTTGCCTGCCTGGGAACCGGGCGAGAAGGAGGACCTGTACAACGAGTCGGTCGCCCGGATGGGGGATGGCTACGTCTGCCTCGACCGCAAGAACGTGGGCAACCCACTCAAGGCCGGCAATGAGGTGGAGATCTGCGATGTCCTCACACCTGACGACACGCTGGTCCTGGTGAAGCGCGCCCACCGGTCCGGTCCGCTCAGCCACCTTTTCAGCCAGGGGCTGGTGGCCGTTCAGATGCTCAAGGAGTCGGCCGAGGTGCGCGCGCAGTTCGCCCGCAAGGTTTTCGAGCAGAGCAGGGGGAGGCGCATCATGCCCCTCGACTTCGTCCCCCGGCGTCTCGTGTTCGGCATTCTCTTGAAGGATGGTACGGAGGAGCTGACCCCGGAGACGCTGTTTCCCTTCTCCCAGGTGACGCTTGTCGAGACGGCGAAGACACTGCGGTCGTGGGGAGTGGAAGTGGAGGTCGTCGGCATCCGGGCAGCCCCTTCGCAGACTCCCCGGGCTGCATAGTTGGGCGTCACGGTTCGTATGGGTCAGGAGCGACCGCGGGGCGGCCCGAGATGGCCGCCGTGACAGCGGGGCCGCTGATGCAGCTTGCCCGGGCCCCTAAGGTGTTCATCCCTCACCGAAGACGTAGGTGCACAGGTCGGGATGCCGACACCGGTTGGGTCGGAGACCCTCTGCCAACGTCGGACGGTTCCGGTCCCTATTGGATGACGTGCAGTGTGGTTTCGGCGATGCTCCTGCCGGAACCGCATTGTGGAGCTGGTGAGGCGGCCCCAATGGCTGGATCATGGGACTCCATGAGGAGCTGGGTCGCGAGGTCGTTGGCCCACTCCGCGGCCCAGATACGGAGAGCGGTAATGGTGGCCTCCTCCACACCGTAGGCGGCGAGGCTTGGTCGTCAGTCCACTCGGCGCCCGTGCCGTTCGCCTGCAGGTCCTCGTGGTCGAAGCGGCCGCGGGCGTGGCGGCGGCCGACCTCCTCGAGCTTGCCTCGGACCAGCAGTGGGAGGCTGCGAACAGGTTGATCAGGTCGCAGGGCGCTTCGCGATCGGGGAGGGTATGGATCTTGGTCCCGACCGTCGGCCATGACGCTCGTTTGACGCTCTGGGCGTCCGTATACAGACCGATGAGCCGAGAAAGTGCATCTGACCTGGGATTTTCCGTGACTTGCCCAGGTCAACGTGATTCCGATGACGCACCATGTGGAGTGCGTGGCGATTCTGGAGCCGATCGCGAAGGGTGCCTGACCTGCGCTTTTGCGGCGCGTTGTGGTCGCTCGACCTGTTTCCCCTCGTGTAGCGGGTCGAGCGGGCGGGACGCCCTGTGAAGGCTGCCTGACCTGCGACTTCGTGGGGGAGGCGTACGCATCGGCGACACCTCGCGACGTAGTCGGAAGCCTCTTGACGCTCGGAGGACGCTCGACTCGGGGCTCTGGGCCGGTCGCATGGCTGGGGAATTCCAGCCGTCGGGAACTCGTGCCTCCCTGATCGGTCACCATCCGGCCCAATCGGGTGCCGGGGTCCAGGGGCGGCTTGGCCCGCACCCAGCCGACGTGGCTCCCGCCAGGTGATCAGGTCGCAGGGCTCTTCGTGATCGGGGAGGGCATGGATCTTGGTCCCGGCTCTCGCTGGATGACGATGACGCGTCTGCCGCACAGAAGGCGGGTTCCCAGGGATACCGACCGACTCATGGACTAGCCCCTGCTTCGGCACGGAGACGAACGGCGGACCGTGTTCGCCCGTCGAGTCTGAGAGCTCCGTGCCGCGAGACCGCACGATTCTCGCCGGTCGAATCCGCTGTCCTGTGACTCGTCCCTGAAGGTCGGTGTCTGCGACTGGTCCTGATTTCCCGGAGCACCTCCTCCTGGACGTCGGGCGGGCACAGCAGTACGGCCTGAAAGGTGATCTTCTCCTGGCCCGGAAGCTCGGGCTTTCCCGCCCAGAACTTGACGGCGTCATTCAGGACGCGGAAGAGGATTTCGCGTTCTTCGGCGCACTCGGAAAGCGCGGTGTCGGCGTCGTCGATGGTAAGAAGGAAATGCTTGGCGCTGATCCAGTGCAGATCGGTCAGACAGTCCCGCAGTGCGTTCCAGTTCCAACCGAAGTAGTCCGGGAGGCGCAGTGCCTCGTAGAACTGGGTGAACACCCCGTCGGAGTGGCGCATTTCCTGTCCTTGCATCCGGGCCGAGTAGATCAGTCCGGTGGGAGGCAGGGCGCGTGCAGCGGAGATCGAGGAGTCGCTCCGGACGACACAGATTTCTTCCTCGTTCCGTTCCCACCAGGCGGCGTTACTCATCGGTCTCCATCACGATGTACGTCTGACAAGGGGTCGGAGTGTGCCCGGCGTGCTCGGTGCGACAAGCTCGCGAACTCGTTTGCAGCTGCGATCTCGTCCGGACGCGATCAGTCGATGCCCGGGTCACCGGCCTCTTCATGCAGCAGGGTGGCGAGGTCTTCGGCCCACTCCAGGCCCATGTGCGGAGAGCGCTGATGGTGGCCTCGTCGCCGTCAGGTCTCGTCAGCAGGCATGCCCCGCGGCAACGCTTAGCGTGGCGCAGGGAAGCGCCTCCTATTGAAACAGGAGGCGGTCGCGCACCGCCAGGTGGGGCGTCACCTGAATCTCCAAGGCCCCCGTGCACTCGCCCGTGTGGAAGTCGATGGAAATATGCTTGGTTGATTGCCCTGAGGCGAAGGAAAGGCGCGTTGCGCTTTCGCGGAAGACATCCAGCATCTCCACCCCTCTATCGTTCACCCAGCGAATCCTTACCGACCTCGCCAGTGCATCGTAGGAAAAAATGACAGACTGTCCGAAATCATCCCGCAGGGTGAGAACCCGTGCGCCGCTCTCGTCTGAATCCGGCCATTCGCCGATGGCCTCGTAGACCTCTTCGTCGTCGGGAACGAGGAACTCTCGGTACATGTTCGCCTTTACTTTCCACTGTACGGCGGCCAGTGGTCCAGGCTGCCGTGAATACTTACATTTGGGCCATTGCCGCGGAAGATGACTGTCGAGAGTCTATGTCCGCCGTCCGGCAGAATCTGCCAGGTGCTCTCGACGCCAAGCGCCCCGTGCGGACCGTAGAGGACAGATTCGGTGACACCGAATTCGCCGCTTCCGCCGGGCCACTCCTTGCTGAAAGTGCGCCCGAACGGCTGTTGGGCGGCGTGTGGCAGATGATCTGTGACGTATTGCCGCATCTCTGGAGTGTCCGGTATTCCGATCCGGTGGAGTTGTAGTTCGTTCTGGAGTGCCCTCGGTGAGTTGTGCGAGTCCGGTTTGATGTCCTTGTTGAACAGGTAGTCGAGCTTCCGGGGATCGACCTCCGCTTTTCCTCCCCCCTCTTGATAGGGAGAAAGGCCTAGTGGGTCCGTCCAGGTGTGCGGATTGTGGACGTAGGCGGCCGGGTTGGGCGCGGGAGCGAGACCGAGCGGATCCGGGGTGAGGTAGCGGGCCGTGGCGGGGTCATAGTGCCGGAAGAGGTTGTAGTGAAGACCGGTTTCGGGGTCGTGGTACTGGCCGGGAAAGCGGAGGGGCGTGTAGGCGGCGCTGCTCCGGTTCCAGGCGGTGGTGCCCCAGAGGGTGGACCGGGTGCGCCAGGCGATGTCCCCGTTCTCGGCGACCAGTTCGGTCGGGGTGCCGACGAGGTCCGTGACGATGGCGAAGAAGCGGCGGTCGATCTCCCCCTGACCCGCGCCGCGGGCGAGGATGCGTTCGGTCTGGGTGAGGGGAGTCGAGCCGCGATGGTCCCAGGTGAGCGCGACGATGTTCGGCAGGTCATGGGAGACGGTCGTCTGTTCGCACAGGACCATGCCGTCCCAGGTGAAACGGGTTTCCTCCAGGACGGTCTCACCGTCGTCCGCGAGACGCTGCTTGGCGATGCGGCGGCCCAGTGGGTCGTAGCGGTACCGCCACCGCGTCCCGTCGGGCGTGACGGCGGAGGTGAGGCGGCTCTCGGTGTCCCACTCGTAACGCCAGGTGTCCGCCTTGCGGGACAGGCGGGTCTTCTGCCGCAGGATCACGCGGCCGAGAGGGTCGTGCTCGAAACGGCTGTTGCCGGCACGGGTGATCGTGGTGCCCGTGTATGTGCGAGGGCCGGTCGTCTCATGGCCCGGATGTGTAGAGGGCCAGGAGGCTTCGGTCTGATTGCCGACGAGGTCGTAGGCGTAGCGTTCGGACCAGCCGTGGGCGTTGACGGCGGTGACACGGCCGACGTTGTCCAGCTCGAACGACCGGGTGCCGGCCAACTGATCGACCACGGAGGTGAGGTGGCCGTCGGCACGATAGGTGTACGTACGGCTGTTCAGGGCCCGTCCACCGGCCGTGAGGTACTGGGCGGAAAGCCTGCCGACTTCGTCCCGGACGGATGACACAGTCATCGTGTCGCCGTAGGAGCACGACACCTCACGGCCTGCGGCGTCGTGGGTGAAGTCGACCTGATGGGCGCTCGAGGCCATCAGGTCGAGGCGACCTGCCACGTCATAGGCGTACGTGGTGACATGGCCGGTTGGGGTCACGCGTCGAGCCCGGCGGCCGAGCGCGTCGTGCATGTACGTGATGGCGCGGCCGTCGACGAGTTCGGTCTTGAGCAGGCCGCGCCGGTCGTACTGACGGATCAGATCGCCGTCCGGGCCTGACGCCTGCACGAGCCGTCCCGACGCGTCATACGCGTAGGAAGTGGTCCTGCCTCCGGAGTGCTTCCTGATCATGCGGCCGAGCTGATCGTGCTCCAGGGTGAGGACGCCGCCGAGGGCGTCGGTCCGGGACGTCAGTCGCCCTGCGGCATCGAGACGGTAGCTGATGGTTCGGCCGTCGAAGTCGGTTTCCGATACAAGACGGCTCGCCGAGTCGTACTCGTAACTCCAGGACAGGCCCTGCGGGTTGGTCACCCGGGTCAGGCGCAGGTCGTTGTCGTGCTCGAATTCGTAGCGGGAGCCGTCCGGTTGGGTGCGGGTGGCGAGGAGGTCGAAGTGGGTGTACTCGAAGCGGGTCACTCCTCCGGCCGGGTCGGTGTGGGTGAGGCAGTTGCCCTCACCGTCGTAGGTCCATGACTCGGTGGCGCCGTCCGGGGCGGTCCGGCGAACCAGATTGCCGTCCGCGTCCCAGGTCGAGCGGGCTACTCCGCCGACCGGGTCGGTGATGCGCACGAGCCTGCCGAGGGCGTCGTGTCCCAGACGGGTGGTCCCGCCGGCTGGGTCGGTGACCTCGACGGGCAGGCCCGCGCCGTCGCAGACCAACAGCGTCGTGGCGCCCAGGGCGTCGGTGACGGAGGTCGGGCGGCCGGCGTCGTCGTAGGTGTAGCGGGTGGTGCGGCCGGCCGGGTCGGTGACCGAGGTGCGGTTGCCGCGCTCATCGTATGTGCAGGTCGTGCGGTGCCCGTCCGGACGGATCACCTCCTTCGGCAGGCCGAACGGGCCGCGCACCGTGCGCAGCATGCTCCCGTCGGGCTGGACGACGGAGACCAGTCGGTCGTTGTCGTCGTAGGTGTGGGTGGTGGTGTTGCCGAGTGGGTCGGTGCGGGTGAGCAGGTTGCCGCGTGGGTCGTAGGTGAACCGGGTGGTGTGGCCCAGGGGGTCGGTGGTGGCGATCACCCGGCAGCGGTGGTCGATGAGGTGGCGGGTCGCGTGCCCGGCGGCGGTGGTGAGCGTTGTGGTGCGGTGGCCGGTCTCGGGGGCGGGTTCGGTGTAGGTGAGGGTGATCTGGATGTGGCCTGCTTCGCCGCCTTCGGCGACGACGCGGTCGCGGTCGTCGTAGAGGTAGTCGTAGCGGCTGTTGTTGGAGTCGATCCAGGCGGTGACGCGGTGGCGGTCGTCGTAGACGAAGGTGGTGGTGGCGCCCGACGGCTTGGTGACGGTGGTGAGGTTGCCGTCCTGGTAGCCGTAGCCCATCAGGGGCAGGTCCACGTCGCCCTCGCCCGCGCCGGCCAGGGACAGGGCGGTGATCCGGCCGTCGGCGGTGGTCAGGTTCACCTGGTGGCCGGCCGAGTGGACCAGGGCCAGGGGCAGGCCGTCATCGGTGCGGTCGACGGTGATGGTGTGGCCGTTGGGTTCGGTCAGGGACGTCAGCCAGGCGGTGCCGTCGCTGCCGGGTTCGCTGCCGGGCGGGGCGGTGAAGTGGCGGGTCAGGCCGGTGTCGGGGTCGGTGAGCGTGTAGTCGCCGTCGGTGTCGCGGGCCAGCAGGGTGCGGGCCCGGCCTGTTTCCGGGCGGGTGGGCGCGCCGGGGACTGGGTGGGGGTAGGTGATCAGGAGGCCGTCGGCGGTGACGTGGACGACGCCGACGGGGTCGACCATGAGGCGCTCGTCAACGGTGGAGGTCCAGGAGGGGCCGAGGAAGCGGCCGACCGTGCAGCCGGACTCGGTGCGGCGGGTGAAGACCAGGGGCAGGATGCCGGGGATCGTCAGGTCGGTCTGGGGCAGGAACATCCGGCCCGAGGCGAGGTCGACGGGGTCGGTGCCGTCGGTGACGCGTTCGCCGTCGGGGCGGGTGTGGGTGCCCTCGGGGGCGTCGTCGAGGAGGTTGCGTGCCCGTGCGGCGTCGGCGGCGTCCGCGGCGACGCGGGCGCTCTTGACCGCGGCGCCGCCGCCGGCGGTGGCGGCGGTCAGCGCGAGGTCGGGGATCAGCCGGCCAAAACCCTCCAGCGGGTCCTTCATGAAGTCGCTGACCATCTGCTTGCCGGTGCCGACCGGGTCGTTGACGGCGACGACCAGACCGGCGGCCAGGCTGTTGAGGGAGGTGGCGTACTCGGCCGGGTGCGTGATGTTGTACGGGTCCAGCGGGTTGACACTGCGGACGAAGTTCAGCAGTCCCGCGGTGCCCTTGATGACACCGCCGCCGACATGGTCGCCCATGATCTGGAACTCCCGCACTCCGTCGTTCAGCTGCTCGGCGTAGGACGGCTTCTCGGGGGCTGTGTCACGGGCCGCGCGCACCGCCGAACGGGCCGTCTCCGCGGCCGTGTTGCGCTGCGTGCGGGCCTCGGCCAGCAGATCCTGCGCCTGCTGCATCAGCGCCTTGCCGGGGTCCTCGAACGTCGCGGCGGGGCGGGGCGGCAGCGTGGCGGGGTCGCGCTGGTCGGCGGGCTGGGCGTTGTAGCGGTCGACGGCACCGTTGAAGTCGTCGACCTTCTTGCGGTGCGCGTCGGCCGCGTCCTGGGAGGCCTTCACCCCCTGCTTCCACGTGTCGATCGCCGTCTGCGCCTGCCCCTGGGCCCAGGTGACGGTGGCGGCGAACGCCTCCAGCGCGGCGGCCGCCTTCTCGCAGGCGTCGGCGCCGGTGAACCACTTGGGCGGCTGGGTGCTCACCGCGGTGCGCAGCGCTTCGGCGGCCTCACCCTTGAGCCGGGAGGAGTCCAGGCCCTTGAGCCCGTCACCGGCGTCGTCGAAGGCCTTCTGGAAAGCGCGCAGCTGCTCGGCGGTGGAGCGCAGCTTGTCCGGGCTGCCGTGGACCAGCTTGGTCTTGTCCTCGCTCTGCCCGAGGTCCATCTCGTCGACCTCGGCGCCCATCCGGTTGGCTACCGAACGGGACTGCTCGCGCACCCAGTCCGCACCGGACTGCCAGCCCACGTCGTCGAGCCGGTCGGCCGTCCACTTTCCCGCGTCCTCGACCCGGTTGCCCACCCACTCGGCACCGTCCTCGACCGCGTTCTCGACCGAGTCGGGCGTGATGTCACTGATGAAGTCGCCCACGCCCATGTTCAGTTGCCCCCGTCTTCACCCTGTTGTGCCTGCTGGGCGCGTTCCTGCGGTGACGGGCCGAAGGTGTCGTCCAGCGCCTGGTTCCACTGCTCGTCGGATATGCCGAGCGCGTCGTTGAGGATCTCCGACCGCTGGCCGCCCTGCCCCTCGGTCAACACGGTGCGGCCGGTGTCCTTCCAGGTCTGCTCCATCTCCTGGCCGGCCTTGTCGAACGACTCGGCACTCCAGTCCGGGTCCAGAGCGTCCGGGGTGAACACATCACCCCAGTCCTGTTTGGTGATCTCCTCCTCGGACGCGTGCGGGTTGCCGCCCATCACGGAGTTCACCCCGACCTTGACCGCGCCCTCGACGTACTGGTCGTGCTCCCACTGGGTACCCGCCGCCAGACCCAGACGGTCCGCGATCGCGCTGGCGTCGCGCACCAGCGCACGCACACCCCACTCCCAGCGCTCGCAGAAGTCCTCGAAATCGACGGACAGACCGTGATGCCCGGCCTCCATGCCCGTCATCGACAGCCCCGAGAAACCCTTGCCCATCACCGACCCGGTCGCCCCGCCCAGGTCACCGAGTCCGTCGATGGTGGCGCCCACGCCCCGCGTGAACTTCGCCACCGACGCCGGGTCGAAACTCAGGTTCCCACCGTCACCGCCCACGGCCGTCCCCTTCCTCGTGCAGGCCGCGGTCCACGGCCACCTCGTCCGCTACCACCCCGGTGACCGGCGGGAAGAACATCGACCCGTCCTCGCTGGCGATGTCGACGGCCAGACCGGCGGGCTCACCCAGGGCGGGCACGACCTCGTCGACGATCCGCGCGCCCAGCAGCGCCGCGTAGTCCATCGGCCGGTCCCCGGGCGCGTGGCGCAGGGCGAACCGGGCCAGCGCGGCCTCGTCGGTGAACCCGCAGATCCACCGCACCCCACCCGAACGCGCCGACCACAGACGCCCGTCGACGGACGGGACCAGAAGGACCGAGCGCCGCATCTCACCCACCAGCGCCCGGGGATCGCCGATTCCCGCCCGCCGTTCGGCGATCCGCTCGGCCAACACCGTCCTCGGCTGCTCCACGGTCCCTCCCTCGTCCTCGATCACTGCTGGCACCGTAGAACAGACGCTCGCCGAGGTGTGAGTGGTTCTCCTGGGGAGTTCGCCAAGGCTCCGCACGTCGCCTCGGATCGAGACCGCCGTGGGACGGGGGCCGTCCAGGAGGTGCAGCTCCGAGCCGTCGATGCGGTGGGGAGGCGGTGTGGGCGTACTCGTCGTCGAGGCGGCCAGCGGGCCAGGGCGAGGCTGACGGATGCGAGGGTCCGGGCGCGCACCGCACCTCGACGAAGGCGACGGTCCCGGTCACGCCGCGCCGTACGCGGTGACCCATGCCAGGCCGTTCGCGCGCGGTCGTTCCCGGTGGGGACCGCCGCATTCGCGCCTCCACCTGTCTGTTCGAAAGTTTCGAGCGCCGTGCACACGCTTGCGTTGCGTCCCTTCCCCATGTCGTTCCAACTCTCGCAGCGGTTCGCGGCGGAGGTGGATTGACCAGCGAAGACGTACTCGCCACCACCTCTTCCGGTGATGGACGTGTTTCCGAAAGGCTGTCGAAAGTGTTGACACGGTCATGGCGTTCTACGAAAACTGTGGCCACCGAACGACAGGACACCGTCGTTCCCCTCGCGTCACGTGACAGGGGCGGCGGCCGGTCGTTCCGGCACGACGACGGGCGGTCCCCGCCGTGTTCCATGCAAGGCCGCGGGCAGTAGCAGCCGCCCGCCCCCCACCAGCCTTCATCGGGAGGACGCATGCAGCAGGACCAGATCCAGCAGAACCCCGCCCCCTTCAGCGGCTTGAGCCGACGAGGCTTCCTCGGCGGCGCCGGCACCGTCGCGCTCGCCACCGCGTCCGGACTGCTGCTGCCCGGCACCGCCCACGCCGCCACCACCATCACGACCAACCAGACCGGCTACGACGGCATGTACTACTCGTTCTGGACCGACGGCGGCGGCTCCGTCTCCATGACGCTCAACGGCGGCGGCAATTACAGCACCCGGTGGACCAACTGCGGCAACTTCGTCGCCGGCAAGGGCTGGAACACCGGCGGGCGCAGGACGGTCCGCTACACCGGCTACTTCAACCCGTCGGGCAACGGCTACGGCTGCCTCTACGGCTGGACATCGAACCCGCTGGTCGAGTACTACATCGTCGACAACTGGGGCAGCTACCGGCCCACCGGCCAGCACAGGGGCACCGTCTACAGCGACGGCGGCACGTACGACATCTACAAGACGACGCGGTACAACGCGCCCTCCGTCGAGGGCACCCGCACCTTCGACCAGTACTGGAGCGTCCGGCAGTCGAAGGTGACCAGTGGCTCCGGCACCATCACCACCGGCAACCACTTCGACGCCTGGGCACGCGCGGGCATGAACCTGGGCCAGTTCAGGTACTACATGATCATGGCCACCGAGGGGTACCGGAGCAGCGGAAGCTCGAACATCACGGTCAGCGGCTGACCTCTGTCCGGCGAACAACCGGCTGCGGGCTCCGTCCTCGTGGCGGGTCCCGCAACCGTGGCGAACTCGCCATCGCGGGACGGGTCGACCGGTTCGTCGACCAGCACTCCGCACAGCGATCGGCGACATCCCACCCCACGAGCACGAGACCAGCCACTGCGTACAACACCAGCGCCTCACCCGGCAGTTGGAATCAACGCATAGAGCCTCCACTGATCCCGGAGCGGATCAGGCCTCTGCCCACATGGTTCGGCAGCACGCTCCGGTCCGGGTAGCTCATCAGCGTCGGCGGCCGGTCCGGTCCCGGTTGCGGATCGCCTTGCCCGGGGACATCGGCGGTGCGGGAACCATCCCCAACCGAACCGCTTACGCCACCGGTCGGACAGCTGCCGCCCGCCCGCTTGAGGTGAACGCGAGGACCGGGACGCGTTCGTCTCCGGCAAGAGCAAGCGGCGACGGCCGGGTGTCGTTCTGTGGTCCGACCGGGCCCGGAAACCGAGATCGACATACCCCTTGGGATCACCCTGCAGAGGAACGGTAAGTTCTGATCCGTGCGCGGGCGCGAGTGCGCGCCGACTGCTCCCGACCTGTTGGTCAAGGGTGATCAGGTCGGTGCCGTGCGAGTACGTGGGAGTGGCCTGCCCGGGTGGACTTGGGGGAATTCATGACGTTCGAGCAAGAGTGGACCGAACTGCGCGCGGCGGCGGCCGAGCGGACTGCCATGCAGACCAACAGCATTCCGGCCGAGGGCGGCGGAGGTGGTGGTGGCGGGAACGGCCTGGTGGTCAATCGGGACGACCTCGGCGCTATCGGTAATGACGCGTACGACCTGCTGGGGCGGCTGGCGAAGGAGGGCGACATCGCCCGTTCCTCCACGTTCGACGCGGCGACGGCGCTGACCAACGGGAACTTCGTCAGCGGTTCGGCCGTGCTGAAGGTGCATGACTTCTGGCAGACCCACCTGAAGACGCTGTTGGACGCCTGCGCGCAGGTCTCGAATCACCTCGACTTCAGCAAGGCCCAGCATGCCAAGGACGAGGCGAAGATCGAGGGAGATCTGACGCGGATCTCCGTGCTCACGGAATACATGAAATAGGGCTCGGGGGAGCGCGCGACATGCTGAAGTACGAGGACGTGATCGACGCCCCGGTGGCAAAGCTGAAGGCCGCCGCCGACGACTGGTCGGAGATGGCGGGGAAGCTGGACAAGCTTGCCACCGACGCCGCCGACGGAATGAAGGCCAAGGCGGACAGCGCGGCCTGGGAGGGCGTGAACGCAGGGGTCACCAAGGCGTTCATCGACAAGACGGCCAAGGAGTTCGCAGACGCCGCGGCCGAGGCCAAGGGCGTGCAGCGGATCCTGGAGGAGGGCTACGCGGCCATCAAGAAGGCCAAGGACGACCTGGTCAACATCCGGGACCACGAGGGGCCCGCGGCCGGTATCCGCGTGGACGCCAACGGCAAGGTCACGGCGCGGAACCCGTTGTCCGAGAGTCCCGCGGCGCGGCACGACCCCGACTACAGCCAGTTCCTGGGGGAGGAGAGGCGGAACATCGAGTCGTGGCAGAAGAGGATCGACCTCATCGTCGACAACTGCAACGACACCGACCTCGCGCTCAAGAACACCCTCGAGGCCAACGTCACCGACCGCAAGGACTTCAGCGCTCCGACGTACACGAAGCTGGACCAGGAGGAGGCCGCCCGCGCCGCCGCCCTGGCGGCCAAGGGCCGGGACATCACACACGCGGAACTTCAGCAGCTCAACGAGCTGCTGAAGGACAACAGTTCGTCGGTGGAGTTCTCCAAGGGGTTCTACGAGAAGCTCGGCCCCGAGAAGTCGCTCGCGTTCTTCGGCCAGCTCTCCACGGACACGTACGAGTACGGCAAGGTCGACCCTGAGCGCCTCAAGGACGTCCAGGAGCTCCAGAAGAACCTGGGCCTCAATCTGGCCACCGCCTCCCACGACAAGGAGTTCACCGACAAGTGGGGTCCGGGGCTCCGCAAGTTGGGTACGGAGCGCATTCCGCTGGCCAAGCACGACTACGGCGGGCCGTTCGGATACCAGCTGCTCGGCGGGATCATGCGGTACGGGAACTACGACGCGAAGTTTCTCAACCCGATCGCCGAGCACGTGGCGCAGCTGCACCAGAAGGACCCGTACAGGTTCGCCGACAACAAGGTGGTGAACAGTCCCTTCAAGAACCCGTTCAATCCCTCCGGCGTGAACGGGGCCGGCTACGACCCGGCCACCGCCATGCTGGAGGCGCTCGGCAACAGTCCGGAAGCGGCCAAGAAGTTCTTCGCCGACCCCCCGACCGGGTACAACGAGGACGGCACGGTCAACCACGGCGCCACGGTCGACCTCGGCAAGAACAAGGACGGCGAGCGGATCGACAACTACCTCGACTTCTTCGGCAACGAGAAGTGGGAGTCCTTCCCCGACGTCAACTCGCTCGACCAGAAGGAGCTCGAGGCGTCGCTCGACCAGATGCCCGACGCCCTCGGCCACGCCCTGGAGGCGGCGACCCTCGGCTACCCCGCAGGGCATCCGGACGCCGGCGTGGTGCGGGACGCGGACAACGCCGCGGTCATGCAGAAGGTCATGGAGAAGTACGGTGCGGACCCGGGTCTGCTCAAGGAGCACCACGAGGCGATGGCCGACAGCCTGGGCGTCATGGGCGCCGGCTACATCGACGACATCAACTGGGCGTTGGCCAAGAACGATCCGGACAGCGTGTTCGCGCCGGGCAAGAACCCGGACGGGCACCTCGACTTCGCGGACACCGCGGACGGGAACGGGCGGGGCATCGTCCGGGGCTTCCTGAGCACCCTGGGTCAGCACCCGGACGCCTACGCGACGGTCTCGACCGCGGAGCAGGTCTACACCCGCAGCGTGCTGGAAGGGACCGTGGGCCCGGACGGGAAGATCAGCGAGGGCGCTGCCAGGGCGACCGTGCGCGTGGGCGCCGAGGTGCAGGGCATGCTCGACCAGTCCCGGGCCGACCAGGTGGAGGCGACGAACCTCAAGACCCACGAGGACTACGAGAAGGCGGTGGCCAAGCGGTCGGGCTGGATCGAGTTCGGGGCCACGGCGGGCATCGCGGCAGGCGTCGCCTTCCTGCCCGTGACCGCGGCCGTGGGCACGGCCGCGGTGCTCATCCCGCTGGCGACGGATACCGCCAGTGGTGCTGCCGAACAGGTCATAGGCCAGATGATCGGCGACGTCTCCGACAAGTCGGTGGATGAGCACAAGGAGAAGATTGAGGAGCTCACCGACGAGGAGAGAATGGCGATCTTCTCTGCCGGTGAGGCCCTGGCCGAGGCACCTATGGAGGCGTTTTTGCAGCGGCACGTCCCGGACCCCGAGAACAGCCCGTTCGTGCAGGACCTGCGTGAGTCGATGCTGATCGGCTACGGGGTCGGCAACGACCGGGAGAATCAGCAGGGCAACCGCCCGGAGACCGGCTGAGGTCGGCGGGCGAGGACACGTAAGGATGCGGATAGTGATCAGTCGTAGGCCGGTGCGCGTTGGACTCCTTGCCACGGCCGTGGCCGGCTTGTTGTGTCTCGGGGCCACCGGTTGTGGTGGGGACGGAGACGAGGAGGCGGCCGACGAGGCTGTGGCGGGGACGCAACTGTGCGGTGGTGACGCCGTGTCCGCCCAGGCGTCCAAGGCGCTGAAGGTGATCACGGGGTCGTCGCGGTTCGGGACGACGGCGGAGAAATCCACCGTCGCGCGGGCCGCGACGAACCTCGTCGCGGCGTTTCCGGCCCCCACCGGGGGGCGCGACGACGTCTGCCGCATCTACACAGCCGACGGTACGCCGGATGTCACGATCCGAGTCACCTGGGGGTTGGCTGACGGTCCCCCGACGGGAACTCCGGCCCCGGATTTCACCCTGCTGAAGATGGGGGAGCGCACCCTGGCGGCGGCGAACAGGGCGTCGGTCCAGTTCGCCTGCCGCAGCGCCAGGTTGTCCGACTCGTCGAGAGTGGCCCACATCGTCATCGGCGTGGAGCATTGGGATGTGCCGAAGGAGCCCGAGGGCGATGTCGAGGCGTTGAAGGACGCCTACGCGACCGTGGCCCACTCCGTCTCGCTGGCCATGGCCAAGGAACTGCGCTGCGAGAAGGACGGCGGGCTCCCCGCGCGGCCTGTGCTGGATCCCGCATAGCCGCCGATGTGTGCGGAACCACCATGATCAGGCGGCCCTTCCTGTCCGGAGGAGGGGCCGTCTGCTGTATGCGGTGCGCCACGCACGAGCGGTGCACGGACCTCGTAGCCAGGGGGCCGGCGTCTCCAGTCGGCGCCGACCTCGCGCTCGCCCATGGACGAACGCACCCGCACCTACGTCGAACGCCGCATCAGGCAAGGGCTGAACAGGCGTTCAGAATGCGTGAACCACGACCAAGGAGTCGGATTCTCCTCGCACGGGACTCACCCTCGATGCCCGACCCTTGTTGCCCGACGCTTGATGTCCGCGCTGCTTCGCCTTGACGGTTCGGAGGCCGTGCGGGTGTCGGTGTGGGTGCGGGTCGCTCAGGTCTGCGACTCGGTGATGTCGACCATCCAGGGGACACCGAAGCGGTCCGTGCACATGCCGAACACGTCGCCCCACATCTGCTTCTCCAGTGGGACGGACACGGAGGCGCCGGCGGACAGCTTCTCCCAGTAGCCGCGCAGTTCGGTGTCGTCGTCGCCGCTGAGGCTCACGGAGAAGTTGGTGCCCGGCGTGTGCGGCATGTCCGGTGGGGTGTCGGCGCCCATCAGGGTGAAGCCGCCCGGGGTCTCCAGCATGCCGTGCATGATCTTGTCGGCCTGCGGGGAGTCCGGCTGGCCGAACTCCCCGTACGTGTTGAGCTTGAGCGTGCCGCCGAAGACCTCCTGGTAGAACTCCATCGCCTGTCGGGCGTCGCCGGCGAAGCTGAGATAGGGATTGAGGCGCGAGGCCATGAGTACCTCCGGAGGGGAGTGGACCGTCACTCCTGCGCACGCTAACCCCAGACACTGACAACGGCCTGCCGGGTCCCGCCGGGAGGGGGTGGCGCGGGCGGGACCGGAAGCCGGGCGCGACGACGCGTACCGTCGGGCACGACGACAGACGTCCGGGCCGGCCCGCGCGGGCCGGCCCGGACGTCTGCGTGACGATCAGACCAGGTCGAACCGGTCCAGGTTCATGACCTTGTCCCACGCGGCGACGAAGTCCTTCACGAACTTCTCCTTCGCGTCGTCGCTCGCGTACACCTCGGCGAGCGCGCGCAGCTCGGAGTTCGAGCCGAAGACGAGGTCGGCACGGCTGCCGGCCCACTTGACCTCACCCGTGGCGGCGTCGCGGCCCTCGAAGGTGGTCTGGTCCTCGGACGTCGCCTTCCACGTCGTGCCCAGGTCGAGCAGGTTGACGAAGAAGTCGTTGGTCAGCGACCCGGGGGTCGTGGTGAGGACGCCCAGCTGCGACTGCTGGTGGTTGGCGCCCAGCACGCGCAGGCCGCCGACGAGGACGGTCATCTCGGGGGCGCTCAGGCTGAGCAGGTTCGCCCGGTCCAGCAGCAGGAACTCGGCCGGCAGGCGGTTGCCCTTGCCGAGGTAGTTGCGGAAACCGTCGGCGGTCGGCTCGAGCGCGGCGAACGACTCCACGTCGGTCTGCTCCTGCGAGGCGTCCACCCGGCCCGGCGTGAACGGCACCTCGACCTGGAACCCGGCCTCCTTGGCGGCCCGCTCGACGGCCGCCACGCCACCGAGCACGATCAGGTCGGCCAGCGAGACCTTCTTGGCGCCGGAGTTGAACTCCTGCTGGATCCCCTCGAGGGTGCGCAGCACCGTGGCGAGCTGGTCGGGCTCGTTGACCTCCCACGCGCTCTGCGGCTCCAGGCGGATGCGGGCGCCGTTGGCGCCGCCGCGCTTGTCGCTGGCGCGGAACGTCGAGGCCGACGCCCACGCGGTGGACACCAGCTGCGAGACGGACAGGCCCGACTCGAGGAGCTTGGTCTTGAGGAGCGCGATGTCCTCGGCGCCGATGACCTCGCCCTCGGCGTCCGGCAGCGGGTCCTGCCACACCAGGGTCTCCTCCGGGACCTCCGGGCCGAGGTACAGCGACTTCGGGCCCATGTCACGGTGGGTCAGCTTGAACCAGGCGCGGGCGAAGGCGTCCGCGAACTGGTCCGGGTGCTCGTAGAACCGGCGGGAGATCTGCTCGTAGGCCGGGTCGAAGCGCAGCGCCAGGTCGGTGGTGAGCATCGTCGGGAGGTGCTTCTTCGACGGGTCGTGCGCGTCGGGGATGATCGCCTCGGCGTTCTTCGCCACCCACTGCTTGGCGCCGGCCGGGGACTCGGTCAGCTCGTACTCGAACTCGAACAGGTTCTTGAAGAAGCCGTTGCTCCACTGGGTGGGCGTGGCGGTCCAGGTGACCTCCAGACCGGAGGTGATGGTGTCGCCGCCCTTGCCGGTGCCGTAGGCGTTCTTCCAGCCCAGGCCCTGCTCCGCCAGCGAGGCGGCCTCGGGGTCGTCGCCGACGTTGTCCGCCGGGCCGGCGCCGTGGGTCTTGCCGAAGGTGTGACCGCCCGCGATCAGGGCGACCGTCTCCTCGTCGTTCATCGCCATCCGGCGGAACGTCTCACGGATGTCACGGGCCGCGGCCAGCGGGTCCGGGTTGCCGTTGGGCCCCTCGGGGTTGACGTAGATGAGGCCCATCTGGACCGCGCCGAGCGGGTTCTCCAGCTCACGGTCGCCGGTGTAGCGCTGGTCGTCGAGCCAGGTGGTCTCGGGACCCCAGTACACGTCCTCCTCGGGCTCCCAGACGTCCTCACGGCCGCCGCCGAAGCCGAAGGTCTCGAAGCCCATCTGCTCCAGCGCCACGTTGCCCGTGAGGATCATGAGGTCGGCCCAGGAGATGGACTGGCCGTACTTCTTCTTGACCGGCCACAGCAGACGGCGGGCCTTGTCGAGGTTGGCGTTGTCCGGCCAGCTGTTCAGGGGGGCGAAGCGCTGCTGGCCCGCGCCGGCGCCGCCGCGGCCGTCGCTGATGCGGTAGGTGCCCGCGCTGTGCCAGGCCATACGGATCATCAGCGGGCCGTAGTTGCCGAAGTCGGCCGGCCACCAGTCCTGCGAGGTGGTCAGTACCTCGGCGATGTCCTGCTTGACGGCCGCGAGGTCGAGGTTCTTGAACGCCTCGGCGTAGTCGAACTCCTCACCGAGCGGGTTGGCCACGGCCGGGTTCTTCGCGAGGATCTTCAGGTTGAGGCGCTCCGGCCACCACTGGCGGTTCCCGCCACCCTGGGTCGGGTGCAGGGCGCGTCCGTGCGCGACCGGGCAGCCTCCCGTCTCCTCGGGCTTCGGATCGGTGACGATCGCGTCGTGGTTCTCGGTCATGGGGAGGAATCCTTCCGAACAGGGGGATCTCGGTGCTCAGGCACTGCGGCTGGTGGAACAGGCGGGGCACACGCCCCAGTAGATGACCTCGGCCTCGTCGATCGAGAAGCCGTGGTTCTCGGAGGCGGTCAGACAGGGGGCCTCGCCGACCTCGCAGTCGACGTCGGCGACGACACCGCAGGACCGGCACACGACGTGGTGGTGGTTGTCCCCGACGCGGCCCTCGAACCGGGCCGGGCTGCCGGCCGGTTCGATACGGCGTATGAGCCCGGCCGTGGTCAGCGCGTGAAGGGCGTCGTACACGGCTTGGAGGGAGATGTGGCCGACGCGGTCGCGCACTCCGGAGGCGAGCGCCTCGGCTCCGAGGTGGTCACCGCCCCGGACGGTCTCCAGCAGCGCGACTCGGGCGGCCGTCACCCGCAGGCCGGCGCCGCGCAGCTCATCGGCGGTGGTCCGGCTCTGGGGCGAAGTCATGGCGCACAACCTACCGTCATAAACACGAATGATTCAAGAAATGGATTCGATCCAATTCTGGGGCCGTGTCCGACGGCGGTGGGGCGTGCGGCCGGGACGCCCGCGTCGGCGGGCCGCCGTGGCAGGCGCGGAGCGAGCGCCTGCCGCCTCGTGTGTCCGGGATCACAGGATCGGGGGTGTGCCGGGGGCCGGGGGGGACGACCGTATCCGGGCGTGACGAACTGCGCGTGGAGGTGAGGATGCGGCGCCATGACGACCGGGTGGTGAGCGCGGTACGGGCCGCGGTGTCCGCCGCCGTCCGTGTGCTCGCCGCCCTGGGCGACGTCGTGATGTCCGGCGATCAGGTGCCCGGGTGGACGCGGGCCGCTGGGGTTCGGGGCGGCCGGAGCGGCCGGCTGGTGCCTGGCGGGCCGTGAACCGGCGACGAAGGCGACCTCGCGCGTGGGCCCGGGGCGGACGGGCCGACCCGCATGGGTGAGCCGTACCCCGCCCCAGCCCCTACTCGGTGTCCGACCGCTGGGCGTGATCCGGCAGCAGGGCGCGCATCGCATCGAGCTGGGCGGGGCCCATGAAGTGGGCGAGGGACTCGGTGACCGTTTCCGAGAGGGCGTCGGAGGCCTCCGTCAGCAGGCGGCGAGCCTTGTCGGTGAGGAGGACCTCGACGCCCCGTTTGTCACCGCAGACCGACGTGCGGGTGACGAGGCCGGCGTGCTGGAGGCAGGCGACCTGGTAGGTGAGCCGGGTCTTGGGGCGGCCGAGGAGTTCCGCGATCCGGGTCATCCGCAGGCCCGCCGGCTGCTCGGCCAGCAGGCACAGGACGAGGAACTCGTCGTGCGAGACGTCGAGCCGTTCCTTCACGACCGCGCGCAGTCGCTGCTCCACGGCGCCGGTGGCGGCGAGCAGGATCATCCAGGCCCGGAGTTCGGTGGGCAGGAGCCCGTCGTCGGACGCGGAGGGGCATGCGGGCAGATCGGCCATGATTTCGATTCTAACGGTTGTCCAACTTTGGATTATTGGCTAGCGTGCTGTCATCCAAATTTGGACGACAGGAAGTAAGGACATCATGACCGTCACCGTCGAAACCGGCACCTGGCAGCTCGACCCGACCGCCTCCACCGTCGCTCTGCGGCACAGGACCATGTGGGGCCTCGTCACGGTGAAGGGTGTCTTCACCGAGGTCACCGGCCGGGGCGAGGTGCGGCCCGACGGATCGGCCGTCGGCACCCTCACCATCGACGTCGCCTCCCTCGACACGAAGAACGCCAAGCGCGACACCCACCTGCGGTCCGCCGACTTCTTCGACGTCGGGAACCACCCCGAGATCACCTTCGCGGTGCGCAGCGCCGAACTCCGCGACGGCGGCACGGCCCAGGTCGTCGGTCAGCTGACCGCGCGCGGTGTCAGCAGGCCCCTGTCCCTCACCGCTCGCGTCCTCGGGGCGGACTCCGACGCGGTCACCCTGGAGGCCGAGTTCACCGTGGACCGCGACCAGTTCGGCATGGGCTGGAACCAGATGGGCATGATCCGCGGCCTGACCACGGTCACCGCCACGCTCCGCTTCACCCGGACCGCGGTCTGATCCAGCCGCTCGACGGCGTCCGCGGCGACGCGTGAAGACGCGCGCCCGGATCCGCACGCCGGATCCGCACGCCGGATCCGCACGTCCGGATCCGCGCGCCCGGCTGACGTACGCCCGGTCCGGCCAGGCCGTACGTCAGCGAGCGGGGAACCTCCGCAGCGGGAATCGCCGCATCAGCCCGTTCAGTAGACGTCGCGGACGTACCGCTTGGCCGCCGCCAGCTGCTTCACCCAGGCCGCCGCCTCGGTCTCGTCCAGCCCGCCGTGTGCGAGCGCGATGTCCCGCAGGGCCCGGTCCACGTCCTTCGCCATCCGGGAGGCGTCCCCGCAGACGTAGAAGTGGGCGCCGTCCTCCAGCCAGCGCCACAGCTCGGGGCCGTGCTCGCGCATCCGGTCCTGCACGTAGACCTTGTTGCGCTGGTCGCGGGAGAAGGCGGTGTCGAGGCGGGCCAGGGTGCCCTCGTCGAGCAGCCCGGTGAGCTCCTCCTCGTAGTAGAAGTCGCTGGCGCGGTGCTGTTCCCCGAAGAACAGCCAGTTGGGGGCCCGGTGTCCGAGCGCGCGCCGCTCCTGGAGGAAGCCCACGAAGGGCGCGACCCCCGTGCCCGGGCCCACCATCACCATCGGCGTCGAGGCGTCGGTCGGCGGCCGGAAGTGCGGTGAGCGCTGCACGAACACCGGCACCTGGGTGTCCGTCCCGGCGTCGGCGAGGAAGGGCGAGCAGACCCCGCCGCGCGGTCGGCCCCGCAGGTTCTCGTACCGCACCACGGACACGGTGAGGGAGACCCGGTACGGGTCCACGAGCGGGCTGGACGATATGGAGTACAGGCGCGGTTGCAGCTTCTTGAGCACGCCGGCCCAGTCCCGGGCGCCCGCCCGCACCGGATGCTCCGCGAGCACGTCCACCGCCTGCCGCCCCCAACTCCACTGCGCCAGGCCGTCCTTGTTGTCGGGCCGCAGCAGCCTGCGCAACTCCCGGTCGTCCCGCACGTGTTCGGCGACGAACCGCAGCAGGCCCGGGGTAATCCGGGTGATGTCGAGATGCCGGCGCAGGGCCTCGGCGAAGGGCACCTCGCCGACCCCCTCCACGGACACGACGGCCGACCCGTCCGCCCCGGTCACCGCCAGCCACTCCTCGACCAGCGCATGCGAGTTGACCGGCCGCACGCCGAGCGCGTCCCCCGCCTCGTACGTCAGCCCGGTCCCGCCCGTGTCGAAGGTGAACCGCCTGACCTCCTTGTCCGCGCCGGCCCCGCTGAGCAGCCGGTTGCCGACGAGACGGGCGGTGACCGGGGCGGGCTTGACGGAGCGTGCGGACTGCCGCGGAGCCGCCTCGACGGTCGGCGTCCCGGCGGCCGGTGTCCCGGGCCGCGCCGTCGTCCCGGCCGTCCGGCTCCCGGTGCCCAAAGCCGTCTCCTCCCCGGTCCCCAGCGCCGAGAGCACCTGGTCCAGCCAGGCCCCCGCCTCGGAGTCGAAGTCGGGTTCGCAGTCCGTGCGCGGCGCCAGCCGTACCGCGCCCAGCTCGTCCAGCCGCGCGTCGAGCCGGCGCCCGTGCCCGCAGAAGTCGTCGTACGAGGAGTCGCCGAACGCCAGGACGGCGTACCGGACCCCGTCCAGGCGCGGCGCCTGCTGCCCGGCGAGCGCCTCCCAGAAGCCGGAGCCGTTGTCGGGGGCGTCGCCGTCGCCGAAGGTGCTGGTGATGAGGAGCAGGTCGGCACCGGACGGGAGCGTGCCCGGGTCGGTCTCGTCCATGCCGACGAGCCTCGCCCGGTGCCCGCCGGAGGACAGCCGGTCGGCGACGGCCCCCGCGAACTCCTCGGCGTTGCCGGTCTGCGAGGCCCACAGGATGACGACCTCACGGCCCGGGGTCTCGTGGCCCCCGCCCTGCCGGGTCGTCCGCGAGTACATGCCGGCGAGGACACCGTTCACCCACAGCGCGTGCTCGGGGCTGAAGGGCGCGTCCGGCGGCAGCACGGGCACACCGGTGGCACCGGAGCCGATGCCCGCGAGGAACCCGGTGAGGTAGAGCCGCTCCTGGGCGGTCAGCACGGGTGGCGGGGCGGGAGCGAGCCCGAACGCGTCGGCGCCCGGCGTGACCGCGGTCGGGAGGAGCACCTGCGCGGGCGTATCGGCCGAGGCCGGGGGCGTGGGCTCCGTCGGCGAGGCCACCTTCGCCAGCGACACCGCGCACACCTTGAACTCCGGCTGGAAGGACACCGGATCCACCGCGTCGCTCGTGACGGCGTTGACGCTCAGGTACTCCCCGAACAGGTCGTTCCAGTGGAACGGCGCGAAACAGGCCCCCGGCCGCACCCGGTCGGTGACCACCGCGGGCAGCACGGCCCGCCCGCGCCGCGAGGCGACCTCCACCCGGTCGCCGTCCACGACCCCCAGCTCCCGCGCGTCCTCGGGATGCAGCTCCACGAACGGCCCGGGGTTCAGCTTGGTGAGCTTGGCGACCTTCCCGGTCTTCGTCAGGGTGTGCCACTGGTGCTGCACCCGCCCGGTGTTCAGGACGAAGGGATAGTCGCCGTCCGGCATCTCGGCGGCCGGCAGGTGCGGCCGCGCGTGGAACACGGCCCGCCCGCTCGCCGTGGGGAAGCGGAGCCCGCCCCCGCCCGACCGGTACCGGATCGGATTGCGGGCCGGCCCGTCCTCGTCCGCGGCCGGCCACTGCACGGGCGTCGACCGCAGCCGCTCGTACGTCACCCCGCGCAGGTCCCACCCGGTGACGGGGTTCCAGAAGCGCCGGATCTCCTCGAAGACGTCCTCGGCAATCCCGTACGCGAAGCCCTTCTCGTAGCCCATCTCCCGGGCGACGGCCGCGATGATCCGCCAGTCCGCCGTCGCCTCGCCGGGCGGGTCGGACACGGCCCGGGTCAGCGTGAGGGTGCGCTCGCTGTTGACGAAGACCCCCTCGGCCTCCGTCCACATCGCGCCGGGCAGCACGACGTCCGCGTACGCGTTGGTCTCGGTGTCCCCGAAGACGTCCTGGGTGACGACGAACTCGGCGGCCTCCAGGCCCTCGATGACGGTACGGCGGTTGGCGACCGAGGCGACCGGGTTGGTGCAGATGATCCAGCAGGCCTTGATCTCCCCGTCGGCCATCTTCTGGAACATCTCGACGGTGCCCTTGCCGACCCCGTCCGCCCGCAGCGTGCCCGGCGGCAGCTCCCACACGTCCTCGGTGAACGCCCGCTCCGCGTCGACCAGCACCGACCGCTGCCCGGGGAGCCCCGGCCCCATGTAGCCCATCTCGCGCCCGCCCATGGCGTTCGGCTGGCCGGTCAGGGAGAAGGGCCCACTGCCCGGACGGCAGATCGCGCCCGTCGCGAGATGCAGGTTGACCAGGGCGTTCGTGTTCCAGGTGCCGTGCGTGGACTGGTTCAGACCCATCGTCCAGCAGCTCATCCACTCGCCGGCCTCACCGATCAGCCGGGCGGCCGTGCGGAGGTCGTCCTCGGCGAGCCCGGTGATCTCCGCGACAACGGCCGGCGCGTAGTCGGCGAGGAACTCCTCCATCGCCTCCCAGCCCTCGGTGTGCGCGGAGACGAACTCGGGGTCGGTGTGCCCGTTCTCGACCAGCAGGTGCAGCAGCCCGTTCAGGAACGCGAGGTCCGTACCGGGCTTGAGTTGCAGGAACAGATCGGCCTTGGCGGCGGTGGCGGTGCGCCGCGGGTCGACGACGACGAGCTTGGCCCCCGCCTTGACCCGCTCCATCATCCGCAGGTACAGGATCGGATGGCAGTCGGCCATGTTCGACCCGATGACCAGGAAGACATCCGCCCGGTCGAAGTCCTCGTACGATCCCGGCGGCCCGTCGGCGCCCAGCGACAGCTTGTATCCGGCACCCGCGCTGGCCATGCACAGCCGGGAGTTGGACTCGATCTGGTTGGTCCGCACGAAGCCCTTGGCGAGCTTGTTCACCAGGTACTGGGCCTCCAGGCTCATCTGCCCGGAGACGTAGAAGGCGACCGCGTCCGGCCCGTGCTCGTCGATGACCGCGCGCAGCCGCCGCGCGGTCTCGGCGATCGCGTCGGCCACGGGCGTGGGCACCGGCTCCTCGCCCCGGTCGTCCCGGACCAGCGCGCTGGTCAGCCGCCCGGGCGCGGCGAGCATCTCGGCCGTGGTCGCGCCCTTGGTGCACAGCCGTCCCGCGTTCGCGGGGTGCGCCTTGTCCCCGGACGCCTTCAGGACCGTACGCCGGCCGTCCGGGCCCGTCCCGACGTCGAGCACCAGTCCGCAGCCCACACCGCAGTACGAGCAGACCGTCCGTACCTGCTGCGTCCTGGGGGTCGTCGTCATGCCGTCGACAGTACGAAATGCCCGTTACGCCGATGTGACACGGCTTGATCTTGAGGGGTTACGCCCGCTGCACAGCCGTCCGGCGGCCGGTGTGAGGTGAGCCGGGATCGCGGAGCGTGTCGCTGGTGGGCCGAACGGGTGACCATGCGTAAGAATTGGCCGATGCAGACAGCAGTGCGAGCCAAGGACGGAGCATGCCGGTGAACAGCCACGATGTCACCGACGAACAGTGGGAGGGGCTCGCCCAGGTCGTACCGCTGCGAGGCCGG
Organism: Streptomyces sp. ALI-76-A; assembly: GCF_030287445.1. Classification (GTDB taxonomy): domain Bacteria; phylum Actinomycetota; class Actinomycetes; order Streptomycetales; family Streptomycetaceae; genus Streptomyces. The sequence goes on from NZ_JASVWB010000002.1 coordinate 6,588,381, forward strand.
GACGCCTGGCCGTCCCAGGTCGACCACCGGTCCATACCCGAGGCCGAGACCGAGGCCAGGCGCCGTTTCGTCGTCCTGCGGATCAACGTGTTCGCGGACGCCCGTGAGGTCGCCGAGACGCTGATGGCGGGCATTCCGGTGCTGCTCGACCTGACGAGCGCGGAGACCGACGTCGCCAAACGGGTCCTGGACTTCAGCACGGGCGTCGTCTTCGGCCTGGCGAGCGGAATGCACCGCGTCGACCGGAACGTGTTCCTCCTCACACCGGCCGGCACCGAGGTGACCGGGCTGATGGAGGGGGCGGGGATTCCCGGGGTGTGAGGGGTCGGGGGACGGCAGGGGCGGGACCCGGGGGACGGGCGGCTCGGGGAGACCGGCTGACGGGTGGCTCGGGGCGAGAGGTGAGCCCTTGGCGGCCAGGGACCCGGGGCCGGTCCCCCGATCGTAGGAAGGTCCCTCGGGCGGAACGGTTCGCCCGTCGGCGGAGCCCTACCGTCCGGATATGACCCTGCCCTCCGCGCGGCCCGTGGGGCCCTCCTCACCCCTGGTCGCCCCCGACGCCGACGAGGACCGTCCGGACCGTCCGTATCTCACCGAACTGCGGCTGTCCGCCTTCGCCGGACTCCGCGGCGCCGGCCTCCCGCTCGGCCCGCTCACCCTGTTCGCCGGCCCGAGCGGCTGCGGCAAGACGAGCGCGCTGCGGGCGTACGAGGCGCTCGCCCGGCTCGGCGGCGGCCTGTCTCTCGGCGAGGTGTTCCCGGACCCCCTCGCCTGTGTGCCCGAGCGGGCCCGGCCCGACGCCCAGCGCCGCCGCGGCTTCCGCATCGGCTGCACCGCCGACGGCCCCGAGGGTCCGGTCCGGCTCGACCTCGCCGTCCAGGCCGAGCCCGCGCTGCGCATCGCCGGGGAACGGCTGAGCGCGAACGGCCTGGTCCTGCTGGAGACCGCCCTGCGCGAGCCGGGCCGCCGCCACGTGCAGGCGGCCTGGCACACGGCCGGGCCGACGCCGGTCACCCACGCCCCGCTCCCGGACGACCGGCTCGGCACGGCCCTGCTCCCGCTGCGGGTGGCCGGCCGGACGGACGGACAGCGCCGGGTCCTCGCCGCCGCCGAACAGATGGTGGTCGCCCTGCGCTCCGTCTTCGCCTGCGACCCGCGCCCCGGCCGGATGCGCGCACCCGTCCCGAGCGGCTCCGGACGGCTGCTCGGCGGCTGCGACAACCTCGCCGACGTGCTGTGCCGCACCCGCGCGGAGTGCGGCCGGCGGCACGCTCAGCTCGTCGCCGCGGTACGCGCCGGATGCGCCGGCCCCGTCACCGACGTGCTCGCCCAGCCGCTGCCCGGGGGGACGGTCCGGGCCCTGCTCGACCGGGGTGACGGCACCCGGACGGACTGCGGGCGGCTGGGCGACGGCGAGTTGCGCTACCTCGCGCTGGCGCTGGTCCTGCTCACCGGTCCCGGGGTGCTGGAGATCGACGCGGCCGGCGAGGTACCGGCGGCCATGCAGACGCTCACGGTGCTCACCGACCACCTCGACCGCGGCCTCGATCCCCGGCAGCGGGCCGAACTGCTGCGGCTCGCCGCCCGTATGTGCGACCGCGGGCACATCCGGCTGGTCGGCGCGGTGAGCGACGCGTCGTGGACGGCCGGGATGGACGGCGTCACGGTGGTACACCTGAAGCCGTGACAGAACCCCTCGACGTGGCGAAACTCCAGCGCAGGCTGGCCGAGTTCGCGGCGGCACGCCACTGGCAGCCGTACCACACGCCCAAGAACCTCGTTGCCGCACTGAGCGTGGAGGCCTCCGAACTGGTCGAGATCTTCCAGTGGTTGACGCCCGAGGAGTCGGCGCGTGTCATGGACGACCCCGACACCGCGCACCGCGTCACGGACGAGGTCGCCGACGTGCTCGCCTATCTGCTCCAGTTGTGCGAGGTGCTCGGCATCGACCCGCTGGCGGCCCTGAACGCGAAGATCGACCGGAACGAACGGAGATTCCCGGCCCCGTAGCCGGCCGCCTCCATAGCCGACAGTCGACAGCCGACCGCCCCCGTAGTCGACTGACCCGCCGTCGGCCGGCCCGTCCCGCCGCAGGAGTGGTTGATTCCACTATTACTCTCCGCAGTCAAAAATCCGACCGAGACCGATTTGTTGTCCGAGATTTTCCGCCTTCCTCTGTTTTTCCGTCTCAAGCGCACTCACTCTGGGTAGTGAACAAGGGAGTTCAGGCGGACGTGCCGAGGGCGCGTCGGACAGACGGGGGCAACGCATGGACGCGGTGCGGCTCATCGTGACGAGCAGGCGTGCCCTGGCGGGGGGCGGCGACGCGCCCCAGATCCTGGCGGAGGTGTGGCAGGCGCAGGCTCTGGCGCAGGCGATAGGCAGCCGCCTCGCCGTCGGCGGACCACCCGAACTACGGGGCGAGGCGCTGGGACTGACCGAGCTGGCGGGCCGGGGCTGCGGAGTCCTGGACCGCCCCGACATCGACACCGAGGCCCTGCGGGCGGCCCAGCTGACCGACCTGGGCGACGCCCGCCAGGCCCTCACCTACCTCTGCGGCCTCCTCGGCGAGGTGGGCATCGCCCTGGTCGGCCTCGCCTCCGCCGCGGACGACGAGAGCAGGTACTGGCAGTGCATGGAGGCGATCGACGCGGCGGACGAATCGAGAGACCGGGTCCGGGAGATGCTCCGCAAACTGGCCGACAGGGACGAGGCGTTGCCGGCGTAGCCGTGCGGTCACCCGGGTGCGGGGGTGGGCATGACGGCCTCCTGCGCCCAGGGCCCCGAGGGGGCCCACGCGGGTGCCGGGTGCCGGGTGCCGGCGCGGTGACGGGTGACGGGCGGCGACCGGGTGGCGACCGCCGGGCGCGACCGCCGGGCGCGGGCACCGGACGCTCCGGCTCCGCGGGGCCGGACGATCACCGCTGACCCGGGGCACTGGCGGGAGCGCGCCCGCGCACGGCGTTGACGGATTTTCACCCCGCCGGGGGTGCGACGGCCCGGGGCCCGATGCGGCGGGCCGTCACCCCGGCGTGCAGGATGGAAGCATGGATCTTCGCATCTTCACCGAGCCCCAGCAGGGCGCCACCTACGACACCCTCCTCACTGTCGCCAAGGCCACCGAGGACCTCGGCTTCGACGCGTTCTTCCGCTCCGACCACTACCTCAGGATGGGCTCCGTGGACGGCCTCCCCGGCCCCACCGACGCCTGGATCACCCTCGCCGGACTGGCCCGCGAGACCCGGCGCATCCGGCTCGGCACGCTGATGACCGCCGGTACCTTCCGCCTGCCCGGCGTGCTCGCCATCCAGGTCGCGCAGGTCGACCAGATGTCCGGCGGACGCGTCGAACTGGGCCTGGGCGCGGGGTGGTTCGAGGAGGAGCACACGGCGTACGGCATCCCCTTCCCGAAGGAGAAGTTCGCGCGCCTGGAGGAGCAGCTGGCGATCGTCACCGGCCTGTGGGAGACGGCACCCGGCCAGACCTTCGACTTCCACGGCCAGTTCTACGACCTCACGGACTCGCCCGCGCTGCCCAAGCCCGCGCAGCGCAAGGTCCCCGTCCTCATCGGCGGTCACGGCGCCACCCGCACCCCGCGCCTGGCAGCCCGGTACGCCGACGAGTTCAACATGCCGTTCGGCTCGGTGGAGGACAGCGAGCGCCAGTTCGGCCGGGTCCGCGCCGCCGCCGAGGCGGCCGGCCGCCCGGCGGACGAGATCACCTACTCCAACGCCCTCGTCGTCTGCGTCGGCAAGGACGACCAGGAGGTCGCCCGCCGGGCCGCCGTGATCGGCCGCGAGGTCGACGAGCTGAAGGCCAACGGCCTGGCCGGCACTCCGGCCGAGGTCGTCGAGAAGATCGGCCGTTACGCCGGGATCGGCTCCGAGCGGATCTACCTCCAGGTGCTCGACCTCGCGGACCTGGACCACCTGGAACTCATCTCGTCCCAGGTGCAGTCGCAGCTGTCGTAGCTCCTCGGCGGGCGACTGTGACACGCCTGTGGCCGGAACTGTGGCCTCCGTCACGGGCGGCGCGACCGCATGCTGGTGGGGTGGCCCGATGCGAAGAGCCATCCCCCTCGTCCTCCCCGTCCTCGCCGCCGTCCTGCTCGTGGCGGGCTGCGGATCCGAACGCGCCGGTGCACAGGGCGGCGCCGACGGCGGGGGAGAGGCGGGCGGCGGCAGCGCGTCCCCGCGGGGCCCCGTCTCCGATCCGGGCGTGGACGGTGTGCGGATCACCGGGGTGAGCGTTCCGTCCCCGGGCGCCGCGTCCGACGTCTCCGCGACCTACGAGATCGCCAACGACGGCACCGAGGCACTCACGTACACCATCCTGTTCGACTTCACGACGTCCACCGGTGAGGTCATGGCCAACACCCGGCAGACCGTTCGCGACGTCGAACCGGACCGCGGCGCGCGAGGGACCGTCGCGATGCCGCCGTCGACGGTGAGCGTCCACGACGTGACCCAGGTCAAGATCTCCCAGGTCACCAGCGTCCCCGTGGACGAGGCACCGGCCGAGCCGGGTGACTGCCCGGCGTCCGGGGTCCGGGTCACGGCCGACGAGGGCGACGCGGCCATGGGGCTGCGGGTCGTGGGGCTGTGGCTGGAGAACTGCGGAACCGGTGCCTACCGGATCGACGGCTACCCCCGCCTGAGTCTCCTCGACGACGAGCGTGAGCCGGTCGACGGCGTCCGGATCCTCCGGGGCAGCGGCGGCATCACCACCGCCGTGCCCGGCATCGACGACCCGCCCCGGCCCGTGACCCTGCGGCCCGGCGAGCGCGCGCGGGCCACTCTGGTGTGGCGCAACACCGTCGGGTCGGGCACCGCCGTCGACGTCCCGTACGTCAGGGTCCGGGCGAAGGCCGACGCCGCCCCGGTGATGGTGACCCCCCACCTGGACCTCGGGACCACCGGGAAGCTGGGGGTCGGCCCCTGGCGGGCGGAGCGGTGAGGGCCGGGAAACGAGGGCCGAGGGGGCCGGAAGTGAGGGGGGCGAGGAGCGGGAGCGCACGGCTCCCGGCCCCCTCGCCCCGTCGGCACCTCAGCCCGTGGCGAGCATGCTCTCCCGCAGGCGGGCCAGCAGCCGGGACAGCAGCCGGGAGATGTGCATCTGGGAGATGTCGAGGCGTCGGCCGATCTCCGCCTGGGTCAGTTCCTCGACGAACCGCAGGTGCAGGATCAGGCGGTCCCGGTCGCCGAGATCGGCGATCAGCGGGGCGAGTGCGTGGAAGTTCTCGACGAGTTCGAGGGCGGAGTCCTCCTCGCCGATGAACTCGGTGAGGGTCGCGTCGTGCTCGTCCGGGTCACCGCTGATGGCGGCGTCCAGGGAGGCGGAGGTGTAGCCGTTCGACGCGATCCGGGCCTCGATGACCTCCTCCTCCGTGAGGTTCATCAGGGTCGCCAGTTCGGACACCTTGGGGGCGCGGCCCAGACGCGTGCCGAGTTCCTCGGTGGCCTTGGCGAGTTCGGTGCGCGCCTCCTGAAGGCGGCGAGGCACGTGCACGGCCCAGGAGGTGTCGCGGAAGAACCGCTTGATCTCACCGACGATGTACGGCACCGCGAAGCTGGCGAACTGGACCTCACGGGAGATCTCGAACCGGTCGATGGCCTTGATCAGCCCGATCGTGCCGACCTGGACGATGTCCTCCATGTCCTGGCCGCTGCTGCGGTACCGGCCGGCCGCGAACCGCACCAGGGACATGTTCATCTCGATGAGGGTGTTGCGGGCGTACTGGTGTTCGCGCGTGCCCTCTTCAAGGGTGCTGAGCCGGTCGAAGAACAGCTTGGACAGTTCGCGAGCGTCCTTGGGCGCGATCTTCTGCGGGTCGGCGATCTGCGGCAGCTCCGTACCGGCGTCCGCCATCGTGTCGACGCGTGTTGTCGCGGTCACAGCCTCTCCCCTTACTGTCCCGGCCTGTCGTGCTCCCTGACGGGCGGCCCGTGGCGGGCTGTTACCCGGTCTGAACCGACTCATGCCCCTTGACCATGTCAAGCGTGACAACCGTCACTTCCGCGGTGCGTCCCGCCGCGCCCCGCCGACTCCGAGACATCTCTCACGGACAGCGCAACTCGCCCGCGCCAGGGGGTAACAGCGTTACGGGAGGGACGGTGGGCAGACGGCCGGGCGGGTGGACCGGGAGACCGGCGCCCGGGCAGACAGTTGCCGTTTGACAACTATAGCGGCGAGGCAAGAAAGTAGAGGTCGGACGTGTGCGGGGAAGGATCTGGAATGTTCCGGTGGTCGCAGGGCGCTCCGCGCGCTGATCACCGGCACCGGACGGCGGTTGACCCGACGCCGAGGCGTGTCACTCAGGCGGTCCGGCTCCCGGAGTCCTGGGTCTCCTCGTGTATCTGCGCCGCCGCCGCGTCGCAGAACGCCTCCAGCCCTCGCAGCAGCGCGGTCCGCTGGGCGACGGGCATCTGGTCGAGGACCGCCTGCACCTCGCGCTCCCGGCGCGCGCGCAGGTCCGCGAGGAAGTCGCGGCCCCGGCCGCTCAGGTGCAGGCGCACCTCGCGCCGGTCGGCCGGACTCACCACGCGCTCGACGAACCCCGCGGCCTGTAGGCGGTCGCACAGCCGGCTGGTCGAGGGCGGCGTGGAGGCGAGGCAGTCGGCCAGGGTGCGCAGGTTGATGCCGTCCTGGTGTTCCAGGATGAGCAGCACGCGCAGTTGGGACGCGGAGGCGGGTGCGGTCGAGGCCCGGCCCCACAGGACTTCCAGCAGCTCCGCGGCCGTGGAGGTCACACGGGCGACCTCGGCCGGCTGGGGGCGGGGGCGGAAGGAAGTCACAGTCACACTCTCGCAGGTGCGGGGATAGCCGTCAGCGTACTAGGCGCGCGGACCGGTCAGAGAGGGGCCGGTCGACCGGCCGGACGGTCTCGTCGCGTCGCGGAGGTCTGTGCGCGCCGCAGCAGAAGGATTGGTGTGTTTACCATCGTGAACAGATTTGTGGCCGCTGAGCGCGCTCTGCGCACGGCGGCACCCCACGAGTTGCTCGACGCGGTCCGTGGTGTGCTCATCGAGCGGTACGCGGCGGATTCCGTCGAGCTCTTCATGGCCGACTACAGCCTGTCCGTGCTGCAGCCGGTGTCCGTGCTGCCGCACACCCTGGAGCCGGTGTCGGTGCACAACAGCCCGGCCGGCCGCGCCTTCGGCGCCCAGGAGCCGTTCCTGGAGGACGCCCCGGACGGCTCGGTGCGCGTGCACCTGCCGGTCACCGTGCGGGGGGACCGGCTCGGCGTGCTGTCGGTGAGCCTGCACGGTGAGGAGCGCGTCCGGGACTGTCTGGCGGAGCTGGCGGAGATCGCCCAGGTGCTCGGCCATGAGGTGATCGTGGCCGAGCGGGACACGGACCTGTACCTCCAGGCGCGGCGCAAGGACCGGCTGACCCTGGCCGCGGAGATGCAGTGGCAGCTGCTGCCCGGCCGGTCCTGCGCGCGCCGGGAGTACGAACTCGGCGCGCAACTGGAGCCCGCGTACGCCATCTTCGGCGACAACTTCGACTGGTCGGCCACCGCGGACCGGCTGACGCTGTACGTCTCCAACGGCATGGGGGAGGGGATAGAGGCCTCCCTGCTGACGAACCTGGCCATCAACGCGTTGCGCAACGCACGACGGGCCGGTATTCCCATCGCCGACCAGGCGGCCCTGGCCGACCAGGCGGTCTACGCGCACTACCGGGGCCGCTGCTATCTGTCCGCGCTCATGTTCGACTTCGATCTCGCCACCGGGCGTGCCCAGGTGGTGGACGCCGGTTCCCCGCAGCTGCTGCGGCTGCGGGACGGCGTGGTGGACCGCGTCGCCTTCGAGGCCCAGCTGCCGCTGGGCATGTTCGAGGAGACCGACTACGTGGCGCAGGACTTCCAGGCCGAACCGGGTGACCGGCTGATCTTCGTCAGCGACGGCGTCTACGGGGTCGCCTCCCCGGGCGGCGAGGCGTACGGGGACGCCGCCCTGGCCCGAGCGATCATGGCGACCCGGCTGCTGCCCGCCGCCGAGGTACCCCGGGCCGTCCTGCGGGAACTGACGGGTCATCGCGGCCGGTTCCCGCCCGACGACGACGCCCTGATCGTCTGCCTGGACTGGCACGGGCGGTGACCGCGACGGCGGTCATCCTGGTCCGCCCAGGTTTTGACGATCAAGTGTTGTTTGCGCCATACGGCGGGCGCTAATGTTTGTCATGCGGCAACTAAGGGCTGACCGCCTGCCGCCTGGAGGCCACGCGGCCCTGTGCAGAGGGAGTCAAGCAGGTGTCGGAACACGACGCGGCCTCCGAGTCGGCGGCACTGCGGGTGGGCGCGTTCCTCGCCGGCCGCCGGGAGCAGATCGCCCAGCGGTGGGCCGACGCCGCCCTGTTCCGGACCGTGTTCACGGTCTCCCGGGACGAGGCGGTGGAGGCGGGCAAGGCCGTGGTGGACGCGCTGTCCGCGGTGGCCGCATCCGGCACGGTGGAGGACGTCACGGCGCCGGGTTTCGGGCCGGTGCGGGAACAGCTCGCGCGGATGGCGGCCGCCCGGGTCCGCGGCGGAGCGACTCCGGCTCTGATCGCCAACGAAGTGGCCGGCCTGCGCGGACCGGTGACCGGCCTGCTGCGGGCCGAGTTCCCGGATCCGTCCGACGCGCACGCCCAGGAGTGCGTGCTGTCCCTGACCGTGCTGCTGGGCACCCTGCGCCTGGTGATGATGGAGACGACGCTCAGCGCGGGCGAGGCACTGATCGAGCGGCAGCGCCAGCAGCTGCTCGAAGTGGCCACCCCGGTGATCAGCCTGTGGGAGGGCGTGGTCGCCGTGCCGCTGATCGGCACCCTCGACAGCGCCCGCAGCCAGGTCGTCATGGAGAACCTGCTGGACGCGATCGTCACCCGGCACGCCCGGTACGCCATCCTCGACATCACCGGCGTGCCCACCGTCGACTCCCTGGTCGCCCAGCACCTGATGAAGACCGTGGCCGCGGCCCGGCTGATGGGCGCCGAATGCATCGTCTCCGGCATCCGCCCCGCCATCGCGCTGACCATCGTCCAGCTCGGCATCGACCTGGGTACGGTGCCCACCCGGGCCGGCCTGGCCGACGCCCTGGCGTACGCGCTGGGCCGGCAGGGCGTCGAGATCTCTCCGGGGCCGGCCGCCCGCGCGGGCCTGCGGTGAACGGCCCGTCCCGCGACCACGCCACCCCCGTACCGGCCCCGACACCGGGCGACACCCCGCGCGCCACCTCGCACGACGGAACGGCCGGACGGCTCCCGCGGACCGCCCCCCGTCGTCCCGCGCCCAGTGGAGCACCCGGCACGCCGATCGACGCCACCGCCCCGGAGGCCGTCAACCCGTGGCGACGGTGGGGTGCCGCCGGGGTCGTCTCCGCCGTCGGTCGGGGACGGGTTGCCGCCGGGGTCGTCTCCGCCGTCGGCCCGGCGGGTGCGCGGGTGGTGTCGGACCGGCTGCGGGCCACCGCTGTGGTCGGCCTTGCCGGAACGGGGCGGGGGAGTGCTCGGCACCGGCCGTTCACCGTCCCGGGCGTGGGCGGTCGTGCGGGCACCGCCTGGCGGGATGCGTCCGCCACCGCCCGTGCCGCCGGGCCGTTCGCCGTCCGGACCGCGTCGGCCGCGGCCGCGCGGGAGGCCAGGTGACCCAGGCCTTCCGTCACGCGGTCGCGACGAGCCTGCCGATCGGCTCGGACGCGGACCTGGCCTGGGTACGCCAGCAGGTGCGGCAGGCCGCCGCCGAGCTCGGGTTCGGGCTGGTGCAGCAGACCAAGCTGGTCACGGCGGCCAGCGAACTGGCCCGCAACACCCTCGTCCACGGCGGGGGCGGACACGTGCGGATCACACCGCTGGACAGCGGACGGGACCGGGGGCTGCGGCTGTCGTTCACCGATTCCGGCCCCGGGATCCGCGACCTCGACCTGGCGTTGACCGACGGCTACACCTCCGGCGGCGGCCTGGGACTGGGCCTGAGCGGGGCCAGGCGGCTGGTGCAGGAGTTCGCCGTCGACAGCCGGCCCGGTGAGGGCACCACCGTCACCGTCGTCGCCTGGGTCTCCGGCACGCCTCCACCCCGGTCGGAGCCCGGGTGAGCCGGGTGTGGGACATCCCCGTGCACGACTCGTCCCGAGTCCGGGATGTCCGCGTGGCGGCCGAGTCGGCCGCCACGCACGCGGGACTGGACCGCCACCGCACCGCGGTCGCCGCGCTGGTGGCCACCGAGCTGGCGGCCAACCTCGCCAAGCACGCGGGCGGCGGCCGGATCGTGCTCAACCTGGTCGGGTGCGGGCACCTCGGCACCGACGCCCCCGGGCCGTCCCTCCAACTCGTCTCCCTCGACCACGGACCGGGCATCGCCGACGCCGCGGTGGCCCTGCGCGACGGCTACACCACCACCGCCGCCTCACCGGGCGCCGGACTGGGCACCTGCCTGCGCGTGTCCGACGCGTTCGACCTGTACAGCACCCCCGGGCGGGGCACGGTCGTGGTGGCCCGCTTCGACCACGTACCCCCCTCCGCTCGGGCGTCGCGGGAGTCCCGCCCGTCCGGCCGCGTGGGCGGCATCAACGTCTCCCTCGCCCGGGACGAGCACTCCGGGGACGCCTGGAGCTGGGCCCGTTCCGGCGCGCGTCTGACCCTGATGCTCGCCGACGGGCTGGGCCACGGCGTCAAGGCGGCGGCCGCCTCCACCGCCGCGGTGGAGGAACTGAGCCGCGCCGCCCACACCCCGCCCGACGAGATCCTGCGGCGCCTGGACGCCGCGCTGCGCCCGACCCGGGGCGCGGCCGTCGCGGTGGCCCAACTCGACGAGGACGCAGGGCAGCTCCACTTCGCCGGGATCGGCAACGTGGGCGCGCGACTGCGCACCGACGACGGCTGGCACTCCCTCGTCTCCCACCCCGGCATCGTCGGCGCGCACCACCTGGCCACCCGGCGCGTCCAGCTCCTGCCGTGGCGGCGGGACAGCCTGCTCATCCTGCACAGCGACGGGCTGCCCGGCCGCTGGCGGCCACCGGACGACACCCGGCTCCTCACCCGCGACCCGGCGGTGGTGGCGGCCGCCGTCCTGCGGGACGCCGGCCGCGACGGCCACCTCGTCCCCGACGACACCAGTGTGGCCGTACTGGCCCCCCGGCCGCCGGACCCCGGCGCATGACGGCGGCCCCGGAAGCCTGGGTGATCGGCTCACCCGCCGACGCGGCCCGCGTCCGGACCGTCGTGGCCCGTGTCACGGCGGACACCGACGTCCCCCTGGTCGAGCGCGTGCGCTTCCTGACCGCCCTCAGCGCCCGCCTTCGGCACTGCCTGGACCAGGGCGGCGTGTGGGAACTCCTGCTGAGCGCCCGGCAGGCAGCCGACGGGCACCGGGCCGGCCCGGGCGGCCAGGTGACGGTCGCCGTCCGCCGGGCCGGGCGCCCGCCGCCCGACGCGGTGTCGTGGCAGCTCACGCTGGCCTGCCCCGGCCCCGGCCGGCCCGTGGGCGCCCACCTGGCGGACGTGGACCACGGAGCACTCGCCGAAGCGCTGCTGGCCGCCGACGAGGACACCGCCTCGATCCTCACCAGGCTGGCGGAGCAGGACGAGTGGACCCGTCTGCACCGTGAGGAGCTGCACCAGACCAACCAGGGTGTGCTGGCGCTGCACGCCGACCTGGAGGCCGCCGCGCACGTCCAGCGCGAACTCCTCGACGCCGAACGGACCGCCCGTGCCGAGGCGGAGAACGCGCGCCGTCTGCTCACCTCGCTGGCGGACGCCGGTGCCGCGGTGACCTCGTCGCTGAACCAGGAGGACATCCTGAGCCGGGTGCCCGGGCTGCTCGTCCCGGAGTACGCCCGGCACGTCGACGTCTGGCTCTTCGACGACGAGAAGGTCCCGGGCAGCGGGCACCGGCCGGCCGCCGCGATCGCCGCCGCCCGCAGTGGCCGTCCCCAGCACGCGGCCGCCCACCCCGGCGGCCTGTCCGGCGTCGACGACCTGCCGCCCTCCGCCCTGGCCCCCGACCGGGCGCTGCTGTGCATCCCCCTCACCGTCCGCACCACCCTGGGAGTGCTCACGCTCACGGCTCCCGGCCCCCGGTTCGACCCGGACACCTGCGTCATGCTGGTCGAACTGGCCCGCCGCATCGGCATCGCCCTGGACAACGCCCGCCGCTACGAACAGCACCGGGACACCGCCGAGGCCCTCCAGCGCGCCCAGCTCACCGACCTGCCGCCCACCGAGGGCCTGCTGCTGGCCGCCCGCTACCTGCCCGCGACCCGCGGACTCAACATCGGCGGCGACTGGTACGACGCCTTCCGCCAGCCCGACGGGAGCCTGCTGGCCGTCATAGGGGACGTCACCGGACACGGGCTGCCCGCGGCCATCATGATGGGCCAACTGCGCACCGCGCTGCGCGCCTACGCCGTCGAGGGCGACAGCCCCGCCGAGCTCCTCACCCGGCTGCACCATCTCCTGCGGCACCAGCAGCCGGACCTGTACGCCACCGCCGTGATCGCCCGCTTCCGCCCCGGCGACCCCACCGTCGTCTGGGCCGCCGCCGGACACCCGCCGCCGGTGCTGCGGACGCCCGGCGGAGCGGTGCGCGTCCTGGACACCAAACCGGGCATCATGCTGGGTGTCCCGCTGCCGTACGTGTACCAGGACCACCGCGTCGAGCTGCCGGCCGGCTCGACGCTCGCCCTGTACACCGACGGGCTCGTCGAGCGCAGGGCCGAGGGCATCGACGACGGGATCCGGCGGCTCGCCCGGGCCCTCGCGGCGCTGAGCCCGACGGAGCTGGAGCGGGATCCGGAGGCGGCGGCCGAGTCACTGCTCAAGCCGCTGCTGGACAACTCCGAACGCGACGACGACGTCTGCCTGTTGCTCTGCCACACCACGTCGACGCCGTCGGCCCGCCCGGCACGGGGTGACCGGGTCCGGGTGCCGGGCGTCGACACCTCGCTCGCCGCGGCACGGGCGAATCGATCCGTCGCCCGCGCCGAACAGCACGGCGGGGGTCCCCGTCGCGGCGGCGGGGAGCGAACGAGGGCGGACGGCGCGGGTCTGTGACGGCCGCCGGACCGGCCGCCGGTGCGGCGGCAGGCGACGTTCGCGCGTCAGGGAGCGGTGTCCGGTGCGTGCTCCCGTCCTGCCGGCCGGGATGTCCTCGTACTGGACGTGCGTGGGCCACTGGACGGAGGCGGGTCTGCTGCCGGTGCGGCGAGCGGGGGCACCTCCCACGCTCTGGACGCCCTTGAGGCGGCGGGGGAGCGTGCCGGGCGTCGCGACGGGGCCGACGTCGCCTGTCGCGAACACCGGCACGGGCACGGGCATATGGGCAGAGACCGTCGCACCGGGCCGCGGCAGCATGGTGGCCTCCCCCGCGTCACCGGCAGTCGGGGTCCTCGGTCCGGGGCCGGGCGACGTCCCGCGTCGTGAGGAAGGCGGTCAGGCCACGGCTCAGCTCGGCCCGCTCGCCCGGAGCCATCGCCCCGAGCGCGGCGGCCAGCGCCTGGGCCCGCCGCCCGGCCACGTCGCTGAGCACATGCCGGCCGTGCGAGGTCAGCCCCAGCCGCAGCTCGCGGCGGTTGTGGGGGCGCGGCACGCGTTCCAGCAGTCCGGCCGCCTCCAGCCGGTCGCACAGCCGGCTGGCGGTGGGCAGTCCGATGTCCAGCCGTTCCGCCAGCGCCGTGAGATTCAGGTCCGACCTCGCCTCCAGCGCCCGCAACGCTCTCAACTGGTGCGGGGACAGCCGCAGGGCCGCTTCCTGCGCCGCGACGGTCCACAGGGTCGTCAGGCTCTCCACGGCATCGGCGATCCTTGCCGCTGTCGTGTCAGGGTCGTCGGCTGACTCTTTCGCCCGGTCGTCACCGGGACCGCCGAGATGAGTCACGAACGCGTCACTTTCAGTCAAAAAGGGGTGCTGCGCATGCCGAGTTCATTCAAACGCGGTACCCGAAGCGCCGTCGAGCACACCGGTGTCCCGGAACCGCCCCCTGGCTGCCTCGGCTCCCTCCCCGCGGCGCGGCGTCAGATCGCCAGGACCGCGCGCACCCGCTTGCCGCCCCCGCTGACCGGGACCACGTCGAGACGCTGGGCCAGGCACCGGACCATGGCCAGGCCCCGCCCGCTCTCGCCCCCGTCGGTCAACGGCCGCACACGCGGCGGTACCGGACTGTCGTCGTAGACCTCGACGGTCACCCGCTCGGCGGACACCTGTAGACGCAGCCGGCAGGCGCTGCGGCCGTGCCGGGTGGCGTTGGTGACGAGTTCGGACACGATGAGTGCGGCGTCGTCGATCTGCTCCGCGTCCACCCGCGCCATCCGGTGACGGGGCCGGGAGAGGAACGCGGACGTCAGCTTCCGGGCCCGTCCGGCCGACGCGGCCTCGTCGGGCAGCAGGTACTCCACTCGTACGGAACGCCGATGGGTACGCCGATGCGTACGCATGGCGGATCACTTCCCCTCCTGGGACTCCCGGCCTCCCCGCGGTCCGACCGCCTGCCGGGGCCGTGGCACGTCGTGCCCGGCCGGTCCTGCCCACTCCTGATGCCCGGTGCCGGTGATCGGCAACCCCGAAGGTGAGGGTGTGGTGCACATGGGTCAGCCGGAGCATCGCCGCCGACGGACCGGGTAGCGGAAGGAAACCCCACCGCAGGGAGGAGGCGCATCTCATGACACCGCCCCAGGACGTCGTCGAGCTGATCCTCGATGATCACCGCACGATGGAAGACCTGCTCCGCCTGATGCGCAGCGTCGAAGCCGATCGCCGGGCCGCGCTGCACGAGTTCGCCGACCTGATGATCGCGCACGGCGAGGCCGAGGAGAGCACGGTGCATCCCGTGCTCCTGCCCTTCGAGGGCGCCGAGACCGTCGAACACGTGGAGGAGTCGCACCGGGAGGCCGCCAAGGTCCTCCTCGCCCTCCTCAAGGTGGCCGAGGTCGGCTCCGTCGAATGGGACTGGCGGCTCAAGCAGTTGGCCGCGGTCACCGCCAAGCACACCGACGAGGAGGAACGCACCCTCGTCAACCGGGTGTGCGAAAGCCTCAGCAGGCACAGCCGGGCCGAGCTGGCGGCGGACTTCGTACGGGCACGCGCCGATCTGCTCACAGCGCGCTGCGGCAGCGTCGACAACGTGCACCGCCTGGTGTTCGCCGACGCGTACGCGTGAGTCCCCCCGCCGCGACGCGTGCCGCGGCGTCACCGGCACGGAGGTGGCGGCGGCCTCCCGTCACCGCCGGGCGTCCGGTGCCCGACGGCCGCCCCGCTCCGTGGGACGCCGCACCCGAATGGGCGCGTGTGCCGTGTGTTCCGGCGGGCAGCGGCGCCGGATGAGATCCCTCAGCGGCCTTGAACGCGCCATGGAGCACTGGATCGACGCCGTCTGGAAGGCGCTGGTCCCGCCCGCCGGCCGGCAGACCGAGGTGGTGGGCACACTCCGCCGTGAGTGCGACGACCGCGCCCTGATCCTGGACCGCCGGCGCACCCTGGTCCCGAACGCCTTCGTCATCGAACTCCCCCCGGCCTCCCACGACCGGCTGACCGAGGACAGCGCGCGGGTGGCGGGACACCTCGCGGCGGAGGTCCGCCGCCATGCCGCGGAGCAGGGCTACACCTTCGCCGGCCCGGTGACGGTCCGCCTGGCCCAGGCCGACGACGCGGGCGTCGGCCGCTTCCGCGTGCGCAGCCGCGTGGTGCCCCTGCGGGGGTAGCGGCGTGGTGCCCCTGCGGGAGTGGCGGCGTGGTGCCCCTGCGGGAGTGGCGGCGACGGTGCCCCGCGTCCGCGGATCCGGCCCGGCGGCGGCGACGGTGTCACCCACGATCAGCACATCGCCCTTGTGCGGGACACCGATGCCGGGATCCACCGGGACCCCGGTGGCGCCGGTCAGCCGGCCGCGGCGACCGGGCGGGCCGGCGCGGCCGGACGAGCAGGGACTGACGAGTGCTGTCGCTGACGTACATGGCCGCGTCCGATCCGGAGCGGGTGGCCGGTGTTGGGCGCAGGTCGCGGCGTTGGCCGCGTTGCGGGAACCGGTGCCGCGGCCCGGCGACGCGCCCGGACTCCTCCGCGGCCGGCCTGCCGGGCCGCCGGTTTCCTGGGTGCGCCGCGCCCGGGCAGCCCCTGCACACATCCCGCCCCCGCCCGTGAAAGGGCACCCGTGCCCCGGCTCCCGGGCGCCCCGCTCCCCGGGAGCCGGAGCGGCTCAGCCCATGCTCTTCGCGCCGTCCAGGGACTCGCGGATGATGTCGGCGTGGCCGGCGTGCTGAGCGGTCTCGGCGATGACGTGGAGCAGTACCCGGCGGGCCGACCACCGGCTGTCGGCCTCGAACCAGGGAGCCTTCGGCAGCGGCTGGGTGGCGTCCAGGTCGGGCAGGGCGGCGACCAGTTCGTCGGTCCGGCGGGCGGTCTCGGTGTAGTCGGCCAGCACACCGGCCAGTGTCTCGCCGGGCAGCATCCGGAACTCGTCGTTCCGTCGGGTCCAGTCGGCCTCGGTCATCTGGGTGAAGTCACCCATCGCCGACGGGCCGTCCACGATGAACTCCATCCAGGCCCGCTCGACCGAGGAGACGTGCTTGACGAGACCGCCCAGACACAGCTCGCTGGCGGTGGTCCGCAGCCCGGCCTGCTCGTCGGTGAGGTCACGGGTGGTGAAGCGGAGGAAGTGCCGGTGCTTGGCCAGCATCGCCAGCAGATCGGCGCGCTCGCCGGTGACGGCCGGGGCGCCGGCCAGGTCCTGGACAGCCTGCTCTTGAGTGGTCACGGTGTCTGCCTTCTGTCGTTCCGCTCGGTCGGTCGACAGACACACTAGGAGCCATATAGGTCAGATCCTGACCTCAATGCGGGACGCGTCCGCAGCCGGGAAAATCCCTGCCTGCGGGGGCGGAGGGCGAGGTACGTTGTGCGGGCGCGCTGAAGAACGACGAACGCTCCCGTGGCCGACCGACCGCAGCGCGGCGTCGGCCGCAAGGAGGGCCCAAGCCGTGACCACCCCAGCGCGCTCATCCCTCGCGGGGCCGCACCGTGACGCACGAGGCGACGACAGCCCCCGGCTCAGAAGGTATTCCGAGGTGTCACCACAGTGTTCCTGACGATCAGTACCACCGGCACGCCCGAACGCCCCGCCACCGACCTCGGTTACCTGCTGCACAAGCATCCCGAGAAGGCGCAGACGTTCTCCACGTCCTACGGCACCGCGCACGTCCTCTACCCCGAGGCGGACGCCGAGCGCTGCACGGCGGCGCTGCTGCTGGAGGTCGACGCGGTGGCACTGGTCCGGCGCGGCAAGGGCAAGGGCCGCGGCGGCGCACCGGACGCCGCGCTGGCGCAGTACGTCAACGACCGCCCGTACGCGGCGTCCTCGCTGCTCGCCGTCGCGCTGAGCGGCGTGTTCTCCAGCGCGATGCGGGGCGTGTGCGGCGCCCGCCCCGAACTCCCGCGGCGGACAAGGCCGTTGCGTATCGAGGTGCCCGCGGTGCCGGCGCGCGGCGGCCCGGATCTCGTACGACGGCTCTTCGAGCCGCTCGGCTGGACGGTGACCGCCGAACCGGTGCCCCTGGACAGCGAGTTCCCGCAGTGGGGCGACTCCCGGTACGTACGGCTCGTCCTGGAGTCCGCCCGGCTCACCCTCGCCGAAGCCCTGCGCCACCTGTACGTCCTGCTCCCCGTCCTCGACGACGCCAAGCACTACTGGGTGTCCTCCGACGAGGTCGACAAGCTGCTGCGGGCCGGTGAGGGCTGGCTGCCGGACCACCCCGAGCAGCACCTGATCACCAACCGCTATCTGTCCCGGCGCTGGTCGCTGACGCGTGAGGCGCGCGAGCGGCTGGAGCTGGTGCGGCTGGCCGAGGCCGACGACACCGAGGTCGAGGAGATCGACAACGCGGTCGCGGCGGAGACCGAGGCCGAGGAGAAGCCGACCCCGCTCGCCGTCCGGCGCCGGGACGCGATCGTCGCCGCGCTCAAGGACTCCGGCGCCGCCCGGGTGCTCGACCTCGGCTGCGGGCAGGGCCAGTTGGTGCAGGAACTGCTCAAGGACCCGCGGTTCACCGAGATCGTCGGCGTCGACGTGTCGGTGCGGGCCCTCACCATCGCCTCCCGGCGGCTGAAGCTGGACCGCATGGGGGAGCGGCAGGCCTCCCGGGTCCAGCTCGTCCAGGGCTCGCTGGCCTACACCGACAAGCGGCTCAAGGGCTACGACGCCGCCGTGCTCAGCGAGGTGATCGAGCACCTCGACCTGCCCCGGCTGCCCGCCCTCGAATACGCGGTGTTCGGCGCCGCCCGTCCCCGCACGGTCCTCGTCACGACCCCGAACGTCGAGTACAACGTCCGCTGGGAGAGCCTGCCGGCCGGCCATGTCCGGCACGGCGACCACCGCTTCGAGTGGACGCGTGAGGAGTTCCGCGCCTGGGCCGCCGCGGTGGCCGGGCGGCACGGCTACACCGTGGAGTTCGTCCCCGTGGGGCCGGACGACCCCGAGGTCGGGCCGCCGACCCAGATGGCCGTCTTCTCCCTGAGCCCGGCCGCACAGCAGACCCCGCACGAGAAGGAGGCGAAGACGGCATGACCGACACGTACAAGGGGCGGATCCTGCCCGTCACCGACCTCTCCCTGGTCGTGCTCGTCGGCGCCTCCGGCTCGGGCAAGTCGACCTTCGCCCGGCGGCACTTCAAGCCCACCGAGGTGATCTCCTTGGACTTCTGCCGGGGTCTGGTCTCCGACGACGAGAACGACCAGAGCGCGACCAAGGACGCCTTCGACCTCCTGCACTACATCGCGGGCAAGCGCCTGGCGGCCGGCCGCCGTACCGTCGTGGACGCCACCAGCGTGCAGCCGGACGCCCGGCGGCAGCTGATCGACCTGGCCAGGCAGTACGACGTCCTGCCCATCGCCATCGTGCTCGACGTGCCCGAGGAGGTGTGCGCCCAGCGCAACGCGGGCCGCACCGACCGGGCCGACATGCCGCGCCGGGTCATCCAGCGCCACACCCGCGAACTCCGCCGCTCCCTGCGGCACCTGGAGCGCGAGGGCTTCCGCAAGGTGCACGTCCTGCGCGGGGTCGAGGACATCGACACCGCGGCGGTCGTCACCGAGAAGCGCTACAACGACCTGACCCACCTCACCGGACCCTTCGACATCATCGGCGACATCCACGGCTGCTCCGCCGAACTGGAGTCGCTGCTCGGCACGTTGGGCTACGTCGACGGCACGCACCCGGACGGCCGTACCGCCGTCTTCGTCGGCGACCTCGTCGACCGCGGCCCGGACAGCCCGGGCGTGCTGCGCCGCGTGATGTCGATGGTCGCCTCGGGCGACGCCCTGTGCGTCCCCGGCAACCACGAGAACAAGTACGGCCGCCACCTCCGGGGCCGCAAGGTCCAGCACACCCACGGACTGGCCGAGACCATCGAGCAGATGGAGGGCGAGAGCGAGGAGTTCCGCGCGCGGGTACGGGAGTTCATCGACGGGCTGGTCAGCCACTACGCCCTCGACGGCGGCCGTCTGGTGGTCTGCCACGCCGGTCTGCCGGAGAAGTACCACGGCCGCACCTCCGGCCGGGTCCGCTCGCACGCGCTGTACGGCGACACCACCGGCGAGACCGACGAGTTCGGGCTGCCGGTGCGCTACCCGTGGGCGGAGGACTACCGGGGCCGGGCGGCCGTTGTGTACGGCCACACGCCCGTCCCCGAGGCCACCTGGCTCAACAACACCATCTGCCTGGACACCGGTGCCGTCTTCGGCGGCAAGCTCACCGCGCTGCGCTGGCCCGAGCGCGAGCTGGTCGACGTACCGGCGGAGCGGGTCTGGTACGAGCCGACGAAGCCGCTGCGCAGCGAGGCGCCGGGCGGGCACGACGGGCGCCCGCTCGACCTCGCCGACGTGCACGGCCGCCGGGTCGTGGAGACCCGCCACCAGGGCCGGGTCGCCGTCCGCGAGGAGAACGCGGCCGCCGCCCTGGAGGTCATGAGCCGTTTCGCGGTGGACCCGCGGCTGCTGCCGTACCTTCCGCCGACCATGGCTCCGACGGCCACCTCGCACGTCGAGGGCTACCTGGAGCATCCGGCCGAGGCGTTCGCGCAGTACAGGGAGGACGGGGTCGCGCGGGTCGTGTGCGAGGAGAAGCACATGGGATCGCGGGCGGTGGCCCTGGTGTGCCGGGACGCGGAGGCGGCGCGCAGGCGCTTCGGCGTGGACGGGCCGACGGGCTCGCTCTACACCCGCACCGGGCGACCCTTCTTCGACGACGAGTCGGTCACCGAGGAGATCCTCGACCGTCTGCGCACGGCGATCGGCGGGACCGGCCTGTGGGCCGAACTCGACACGGACTGGCTGCTGCTGGACGCCGAGCTGATGCCGTGGTCGCTGAAGGCGGCCGGCCTGCTGCGGTCGCAGTACGCGGCCGTCGGCGCCGCCTCCGGGGCGGTCCTGCCGAGCGCGCTGGCCGCCCTCCGGGGCGCGGCGGCACGCGGGGTGGACGTCTCGGACCTGCTGGCCCGCCAGCGCGAACGGGCCGAGGCGGCCTCGGCGTTCACGGACGCCTACCGGCGCTACTGCTGGCCGACGGACGGGCTGGACGGCGTACGCCTGGCCCCGTTCCAGATCCTGGCCGTCCAGGGCCGCAGCCTGGCCGCCCTGCCGCACGACGAGCAGCTCGCGCTCCTCGACCGGCTGGTGGAGCACGACGCGACCGGTCTGCTGCGGACGACACGTCGGCTCTACGTCGACACCGCCGACCCCGAGTCGGTGCGGGCGGGCGTCGACTGGTGGCTGGAGATGACCGGACTGGGCGGCGAGGGCATGGTCGTCAAGCCGGTCGGCGCGATGGTGCGCTCGGAGCCGCCCCGCTCCGGCGAGGCCCACGGTGACGCCCGCGGCGAGGCCGGGCCGGGCCGTCTGGTGCAGCCCGGCATCAAGTGCCGCGGCCGCGAGTACCTGCGGATCATCTACGGCCCGGAGTACACCCGCCCGGAGAACCTCGCCCGCCTGCGGGGCAGGTACCTCAACCACAAGCGCTCGCTCGCGATACGCGAGTACGCCCTCGGCCTGGAGGCCCTCGACCGGCTGGCCGAGGGGGAGCCGCTGTGGCGCGTGCACGAGGCGGTGTTCGGTGTGCTGGCGCTGGAGTCGGAGCCGGTGGACCCGCGGCTGTAGCGCGGCCGGGGGCCCGGCGAGGAGCGGTTTTCGGCCGAGTCGTCCAACTGGGGCGCGCTCGGCCGGACTTCGCGCCGCCCGGTCTCCCTGGTCCCTGGTGAACCGTCAGGTGCCGTGCTAGCTTCGCAGGTCCGTCAGGCAGGCGTACCGGCTCATGGGGGACAGTCGGTGGAGACAGGCGCGGGGTTGGGCAGGCCCACCGACGATACCGTGCGCCCGCGGGGACTCGAGCTCATGGTCGACCTGACCGACGGCCTGTGCGAGCTGAGCTGTACGGAGGACGCCCCGGCGCGCATCCAGTTCGCCGCGCTCCTGGCCGATCAGCTCGGGCGGCCGGTCGACCTGCGCGGAGTCCGCCAGCGCGAGGACGTGGCCGCCCTGGTGCGCGCCGCACTGAACGTGGCGGGCGGGGAGCACGTACTCGTCGGCGTGGTCCGGATCCTCGAGGGAATTCCGGCGGGCGACGAACTCGACCGGCTCATCAGCCCGGCCCCGGCCGCCGTCCCCGACACGCCGTGGGGCCCGCCCGGCCCGCTCAGCCGCGACGACGAGAACAGCGCCCGCGCCGTCCTGGCCAAGGGCGAACTGCCCGCGAGCCGGCTGCGGGACGACCTCGTCACGGAGCTCAACGGCCTGGACCTGCCGCTCGGTCTGGCCCCGGACCAGCTCTTCGCGCACGTCCTGGAATGGAACACACAGCCCGACGGCCTGCCGCCCGCCGTCCTCCTCATGGACCGCGCGGCCCGGCTCGCCGCCACCCCCGCCCACCGCGCCGCCCTGGCCGGCTGGGCCGACGACTGGGCCGCCCGCGCCGGCCTGACCGCGGAACTGGAGCACCGCAGGACCGCGCGCGCCCGCCTGGCGAGCGACCCCGACATCCCGCGCTGTCTGATCGTCGCCGTCGAACCGGCCCGGGACGGCAGCGGCGAGATCGTCGTTCGTCCCTGGCTCAACACCGTCCCGGGCCACTGGAACCCCCAGCCCGGCGAACCGTCCACCACCACCCTGGAGGACCTCGGCACCGCCGTGGAACAGGCGCTGGGGCAGGGCGCCCGGCTCTGGTCCCTGCCGCACGAGCCGGGCCCGGGCGGACGCCTGCGGTCGCTGCCGTGCATCGAGTTCGTCCTGCCCTACGACCTCCTCAACCACGACGTGGCCGGGCTGACGTACCGGATCGGTGACGGGCGGGCGCTGCCCATCGGGCTCAAGCACGGGGTGCATCTGCGGAGCCTGGAGCGCATGCGCAGCGACGACACCCTCGTCCGGGAGCAGTGGCGGGAGCGTTGGCGCACCCTGCGGGAGCACGGGGTCACGGTGCACGGCTGGAGTGAACCGGACGGTGGGCGGCTCGACGCTTGGCAGGCCACCCTCGCCGGGGAGAACAGACATACGGCCGTGGTGCTGGACGCTCCCGACGACCACCTCGCCCTGGAGGCGCTCAAGGCCGCCATCGCGGAGGGGATCGGACTCGCGGTCTGGGACCGCAGAGGCGTTTTCGACGAGGAACGCAGGGAGGTGGTGACCGCCGTGTTCGCCGCTGTGCCGATGCCCGTGCAGATCCCGCTGGCCATCCACCGCCTGCGCCGGAACGCCGAGTTGCACACCCACGGGCCGAGCCGGTTCCTGGGCCGCCACATCGGCTTCTTCTGGGACGACCCCACCCGACTCGTTGACATCGACCCCGGCGACCTCGCCGGCGAGGAGGCACCGGCATGAGCGCGCAGGAGCAGACGTCCCCGAACGGCTGGCGCGTCTTCCACGCCACGGGCCACGCCCCGGCCGTCCCGCCCCGGCTGCCGGAGCCCCCGCCCTGGCGCCGGTTCCGCGGCGGCCCCGCCCAGCCCGCCCCGCCGGACGACCCCGAGGCCGCGGAACGGCGGCTGGGCCCGCGGGAGATCACCCCCCTGCTCGGTCAGGACGAGATCGACGCGGTCAACGCGGCCCTGCTGCTGCGCCGGCCGCTGCTGGTCACCGGCCCGCCCGGGGTCGGAAAGTCCACCCTGGCCTACCTGATCTCCCGAGAACTGGGCCTGGGACGGGTCCTGGAGTGGAACATCGTCAGCCGGACGTCACTGCGGGACGGCCTGTACGTGCACGACAACATGGGCCGCGCCCAGGCCATCGCCGCCTGGCAGGCCGGCCTGCGCGCCGCGGCGGCGGACGTCAACCCGGATCCCGAGTCAAGGGAGCGTCAACTTCCGCCCGCGCTCGGTGACTTCATCACCCTGGGCCCCCTCGGCACCGCCCTGCTGCCCTACGATCGTCCCCGGGTGCTTCTCGTCGACGAGCTCGACAAGAGCGACATCGACCTGCCGAACGACCTCTTGCACGTCCTGGAGAACGGAAGCTATGACGTTCCGGAACTGGTGCGCGACGCCGCGGACACCGCGAGCGTCCACACCAGCGACCCCGGAGGCCGCGTCGACGTGGACAACGGGCGTGTCGAGTGCCGGGAGTTCCCGGTCGTGGTGATCACCAGCAACGGGGAACGGGAGTTTCCCGCCGCCTTCCGCCGGCGCTGCCTGCCGTTGGAGATGCGCACACCCACCCGGGAACAGCTCGTGGCCATGGTGGAGGGACACCTCGGCACCCGCCCGGCTGGCACGGACGACCTGGTGGACCTGTTCGTCCAACAGGTCCAGGCCGGCGGTACACACTCACTGGACCAGCTACTCAACGCTGTCCAGATGACTACCGCGGGTGGTTTCCAGGCGCATGGTGACGGGCGTAAGCTCGTGGAAATGCTGCTCCGCGACCTCGCGAAGGGCCGCTGAATGACCGGCTTTCCCAGGGAGCGCGCGTCCGGGCTCGGCGACGGAGGTCCCGTATCGGGGTCGTCGCCTCCTTCGGCGTTCCCCGAGACCGTCGAGCACGCGCGCGAACCCGGAGCGCGGCTCCCCACCGGTCCGGAACGGACCGTCCCGGACGGCACCGGCCCGTCCACCCGGGAACACGCCGCACCGCGCTGGCAGGAGATCGGCGACGCGGTGTGGCTCGCCGCGTACTGGTCCCGCCACGGTGGCCCGGACACCGCCGCCCGCCCGCCCGGCCCCGCCTCCGGCCACCCGCCCCCCGCCCGGCCCGCCGCGGACGTACGGCTCCCCGGCCCGGCCCCGGCCGAGGTCGGCGAGCAGACCCCCGCGTCCCCGCCCGTCGCCGAGCCCGTGAGCGCCACGCGGTGGCCCGCCGCGGGCCTCGTGCCCGACGACCTCCCCGATGTGCTGTCCCCGCGGCCGGCCGCCCCGGCGCGGCCGGGCGGTGCCGCCGACGCCCCCGCCGTTTCGGCCAGGCTCTTACCTCATCCGGAGGGCCCCTACGAACTGCGCGTCGGACGCCCGCTGCTGCCCGCCGACAGCCCCTCCCCGCACGGCCCCGGCCGGGCCACGGCCCTGCTCGCACGCGCCCTGCACCGGCTGGCCCGGCGCATCCCCTCCCGGGACACCCTCGAACTCGACGAGGAGACCACCGCCGAGCAGGGAGTCGTGGACGGCATGTGGCTGCCCTTCCTCCGCCCGGCCCGGACCTGCGCCTTCGATCTGGTGCTGCTGGTCGACGACGCCCCCACCATGCGGATCTGGGAGGACGCCGTCGCCCGGCTCGCCGAGGCCGCCGAACACAGCGGCGCCTTCCGGAGCGTGCGCAGCGTCCGCGTCGACGTGCCGCGCACCGGCGTCGCGACCCTGCGCCGGCCCCCCGGCCGGGCCACCGCCGACCCCGCCGAACTCCTCGACGGACGCGGCGGCCGGGTCTTCCTCGTCGTCACCGACGGGCTCGCCCACGGCTGGGCCGCGTCCGCCGCCGACGACCTGCTCGGCCGGCTCGCCCACGCCGGCCCCACCGCCCTCGTCCACCTGCTGCCGCCGCACCTGCGCCACCGCTCCTCCCTCTACCCGTACCCGGCGGTGCTGGAGGCCGGCGGCTTCGGCACCCCGAACCACGGCCTCGCCCACTGGGCCCCGCCCGGCGGCCCCGACCCGCTGCGCCCGCTGCCCGCCGCCGGCGACGGAGCCGTCCCGGTGCCGGTCCTGTCGCTGAAGGCCGGTTCCATCGCCGCCTGGGCCGACCTGGTGACCGGGGAGCGCGGAGTACGCCGCTCCCTGCCCGTCGTCCTGGCCGGCACCCTCACCAAAGGCGCCCCCGCGCCCGGTCTGCGCGCCCCGCGCTTCCCGCGCGCCGCCACCACCGCCGTACGCCGGTTCTTCCGCCTGGCCACCCCCGCCGCGCGTCGGCTCGCCACCCAACTGGCCGCCGTGCCGTTCGAGTTCGACCTCATGGAGCAGCTGCGCCGGCACACCATGCCGGAGACCGGTCCGGACCATCTCGCCGAGATCCTGATGGGCGGGCTGATCGACTGGGACAGCGGCGGCGAGGGCCGTCCGGAGTTCGCCGACGGGGTCCGCGAGGCACTGCTCGCCACCACCACCCGCAACCAACTCGCCCGCACCGTCGACGTGGTGGGCGAGCTGCCCGCCGCCGGGGAGCGGGGCGTCGCCCTGCGGGCGGCCCTGCGGGACCCGATGGGCGCGCGGTTGCCCGACCCCGCGGAACACGGCTGGGCCCGCAGCGAACTCGCGGTGATGCGCGCGCTGTCGGGGCCGTACTCCGAGCGCGCCAAGCGCATCGAACCCGCCCTCTCCGGGCTCGCGTCCGGTAGGGCCGAACGGGTGGGCGCCGGTTTGCAGGCCGGTACACCCACTGAGGTGAACCCGTCGGGCGATGAGGGATCGCCCGGTGGAAAGGGCAGTGATCCAGCGTCGAGGATTTCCGACATACCTGGAGAATCAGTGCCGAGTCCGGTAATCGACGCGACCCCACCCAATGCCTCGGAGGACGAGCAGCTCATGACGAGCACCACGACCACCACGCCCGCCATCATGGTGAACGTTCCGCTCAGGAACACCTCGTTCGTCGGCCGGCAGGCGCTGCTGAGGGCCGTGGAGGAGCAGCTCGGCGCCCAGGACACGGCGGCGGTACTGCCGCACGCGCTGCACGGACTGGGCGGCGTCGGGAAGTCCCAGCTGGCGCTCGAGTACATCTACACGCACCAGCAGGACTACAAGGTGATCTGCTGGATCCCCGCCGAGCGGGAGAGCCTCATCCTCGCCGCGCTCAGTACCCTCGCGGCCCAGCTGGGCGTCGCCCCGGCGAGCCAGGAGAGCGTGGGCACCCCGACCGCCAACACGGCCGTGCCCGCCGTCCTGGAGGCACTGCGCAGCGGGGCGCCGTACGACCGCTGGCTGCTCGTCTTCGACAACGCCGAGGACATCGACGTGGCGCGCAGGTACTTCCCGCCCAACGGCCCGGGGAAGGTCATCGTCACCTCCCGCAACCGGGCCTGGGAGCGGGTGGCCACTCCGCTGCCGGTGAACGTCTTCGAGCGCGAGGAGTCCGTCGAACTGCTCCAGAAGCGCTCGCCCGACCTGTCGGCCGAGGACGCCGAGCGGCTCGCCGAGGCCCTGGGTGACCTGCCGCTCGCGGTGGAGCAGGCGGGCGCGTGGCGCGCCGTCACCGGCATGCTGGTGCAGGAGTACCTCGACCTCCTGCAACAGCGCAGCCTGGAGATCCTGGAACTCGACACCCCGCCCGACTACCCGACCTCGGTGGCGGCGGCGTGGGACATCTCGCTGACCCGGATCGCGGAGAGCAACCCGGGGGCCCGGCAGCTCCTCGACATCTGCGCGAGCATGGCCCCCGAGCCCATTCCCCGGTCCGTGCTGCGCGGCAGCCGCGGCGTCAGCATCACACCCGACGTCGACCCGCTGCTGCGCGAGTCGATCAAACTGAACCGGGCCATCCGCGACCTCAGCCAGTTCTCCCTGGTCAAGGTCGACCCGCGGGCCGACACCCTCCAGATGCACCGCCTGCTGCAAACCGTGCTGCTGGCCAAGCTGGGGGCCGAGGAGCGCGAGAGCATGCGGGGCGCCGCCCACCAGTTGCTGTCGGCGGCCAAACCCGGCAGTTACTCCTCGTCGCTGGAATGGCGCTCCTACCAGGAGCTGCTGCCGCACGTCCTCGCCTCGCAGGCGGTCACCAGCACCGACGACTGGGTGCGCGAACTGGTCTACGACACGGTGCTGTTCCTCTACTACTGGGGTGACCACACAGGCGCCGCGCACCTGGGCCGTCAGGCCTGGCACGCCTGGATGGAGACCTCCGGCGAGGACGACATCTACGTCATCCGCATGTCGAAGAGGTTCGCCTTCCTGCTGCGCCAGATCGGTCAGGTCACCGACTCCATCCCGCTCACCGAGAAGGCGCTGGAGGTGTCCCGGC
This sequence comes from Streptomyces sp. ALI-76-A, assembly GCF_030287445.1. Lineage (GTDB taxonomy): Bacteria > Actinomycetota > Actinomycetes > Streptomycetales > Streptomycetaceae > Streptomyces. The sequence continues at coordinate 6,615,764 of NZ_JASVWB010000002.1, forward strand.
GCATCCAGGTCGAGGCCGAGGAGATGGTCGACTCCCTGTGCGAGACGGCGGACGCCCGCCGCTATCAGGGCCGCTTCGAGGAGGCCCGCGACCTGGGACAGGAGGCGACGGACCTGGCCCGGCCCCAGTTCGGGCTGGAGGACCCCACCACCCTGCGCGCCGTCCACAGCCTGGGCGTCGACCTGCGGCTGTGCGGCCAGTACCGGGACGCCCTGGAGCTGGACCAGGAGACCGCCCGACTGCGCGACCAGATGTTCGGCCCGGCCAACTTCCTGACCCTCAACTCCCTCAACGCCCTCTCCATCGACATGCGCGAGAGCGGCGACTACCCCCGCGCCCGCGACTTCCAGGAGGACGCCCACCGCCGGTCCCGGTCCGCGCTCGGCGAGGAACACCCGCTCACCCTGCGGATCGCCCGCGACCTCGCCGTGTGCCGACGCCGTGACGGGGCCCTGGCAGAGGCGATCAAGCTCTCGGAGGAGACGCTGCGGCGCTTCAGCGCACGCTACGGGCCGGACCACTTCGACGCCGTGTCCACGGCGCTCAACTACTCCGTGGACCTGCGCCTCGCCGGGGACCTGGAGAACGCCCGCAAGCAGGGCGAGGACGCCGCCGAGCGCTACGCCGTGCGCCTGGGCGACAACCACGCCTACACCCTGCTGGCCAAGGCCAATCTCGCCGCCACGCTGCGGGCCCTGGACGTGCTCGACGACGCCCAGGAACGGGAGGACGCGGCCGCCCGGCAGCTGGCCGAGACGATCGGCCCCCGGCACGTCACCACGCTGACCGTCGCCATCGGCCGGGCCAACACGGCTTACGCGCGCCTGGACTTCGCGCGGGCGCACCAGATCGACGAGGCGAACCTGCCGCTGCTGGCCGAGGTCGCGGGAGAGGACCACCCGCTGACCCTGTCCTGCACCGCGAACCTCGCGTTGGACCTGCGCGGCCTGGGCCGGGGACCGGAGGCGGACGAACTCCAGCGCAAGGCGGTGGAGGGCTTCACCCGCGTGGTCCGCGTCGACCACCCGTGGCTTCTCGCGGCCAGGCAGCGCCGACGCATCGAGTGCGACATGGCCCCGATGCCGCTGTAGCCGTCCCGCGGCGCGGGACCGAGACCGGGTGTGCCGTACGGCGGTGGCTTGGTGTGCCGCGTCGGGGTGTGCCGTGGGGCGGTGGGTCGGTGTGCCGCGTCGATGTGTGTCCGTGGGGCCGATGTCCGGGTGTGCCGCGCGTCCGGGTGTGCCGCGCGTCCGGGCGTGCCCGTAGGGCCGGCGGCCGGACGAGTCGCGTGATGCCGCCGCGGTGCGGGCCGGGACGGCTGTCGTCCCGGCGGGCGGCACGGATGCGTCCCGGCGGGGCAGCGCGGTCGGCGACCCGGTGAAGCCTCCGTCGGACGGCTCCGGGGGCGGCACGGCTGCCGTGGCGGGGGCCGCACGGTCGGTTTGGGTGGGGGTATCGCGGTCGGGGCGGCGCGGCGAGGTTTTCGTCGGGCTGTTGCCGTCCCCGAGGACGGCAGGGCTGCCGTCCGGGCGGGGCAGCACGGTCGGCGTTCCGGCGAAGCCCTGCGGCGAGGTCGCCCGGCGGGGCGGGGCGGAGTCTCGGCCGGGCCTGCCGACGTCTTGGCGTCGGTGTCCCGACGGGGCGGTCGGCGTCTCCGGCCGGCTCCGCCCCTTGCCGGGCTCCGCTCCCTGCGGGGCTGGTAACTTGACGGGGTAACGGAAGTCGAACACAGCGCTGCACCGGTGTCACGGGGGGCACATGACGGCGGTCGTCTTCATTCATGGCACAGGAGTGCGCGAACCAGGCTTCTCGAGGCTCGCGGGGCGCGTGGCGGCCGGCCTGACCGCCCTGCGCGACGGACTCCGCGTCGTGCCGTACTACTGGGGAGGCCCGCACGGGGCCACGCTCGCCGAGGGCGGGGCGTGCCTGCCCGCGCCGCCCGGGGGCGATGTCCGCGGCCTCGCCGAGACCCCGGCCGCGCCCGGCACCGACGACACCTCCGCCTGGGCCGCCCTCTACGCCGACCCGTACGCCGAACTCGCCCTCGCCGCGGCGGGCACGGCACCCGTCGTGGAGCGCCCGCCCGGCTCCGCCCCGCCGCAGCAGCGGCTGCAGACGCGCCTTGCGGCGCTCGGCGCCCAAGGGGACGCGCCCGCAGCCGAGTTGGGCCCCGGTCTGGCCCGCGCCGCCGTCGACCTCGCCGCCCACCCGCTGCTCGGGCCCGCCGCCGGCACCCTCGGCCCCGACGACCTCGCGGTGCTGGCCGCCCGCAGTCTCACCGCCCGCGTCATCGCCGACGCCCTGGACGCCGACGCGCCGCTCGTCCCGGTCGGCGACACCCGCGACGCCGTCGCCGACCGCCTCGCCGAAACCCTCGGCGCACCACCCCGGGGCACCGAACGCGGGCTGCAGTCCCTGCTGTTGGGGGCGGCCGGTGCCGCCGCGTCGCGTGCCGTCGTACGCCGCCGCCGAGCCCTCACCGAGGCCGCCCATCCCGCCGCCGGGGACATCCTGCGCTACCTGAGCCGGGGCGAGGCGGGCCGCGCGGACCTGCGCACCCTGGTGGCGGGCCTGGAGCCGCCCGTCGCCCTCGTCTGCCACAGCCTCGGCGGCATCATCGCCCTGGACACCCTGATCGGCGCCCCGCTGCCGCAGGTCCGCCTCCTGGTGACGGCCGGATCCCAGGGCCCCTTCCTGTACGAGTCCGGCTCCCTGCCCACCCTCGAACACCCCGCCCCGCTCCCGCCGCACGTCCCCGCCTGGCTCAACCTGTACGACCCCCGCGACCTGCTCTCCTACCTCGGAGCGGGCCTGTTCCCGGGCCGCGTCACCGATGTCGCCGTCGACAGCCGCCAGCCGTTCCCCGCCGCGCACAGCGCCTACTGGACCAATCCCGAGGTGTACCGCCACATCGTGGACCGTCTGCCGTGACCGGGCCCCGGCCCGCGGCGGGCGACCGTGTCACCCGGGTGGATCCCGCCCGTGTGCACGCGCTGATCGTCGGCGTCGAGACGTACGAAGCGGGCCCCGGCTGGGACCTGCCCGGGCCCGCCCGGGACGCCGTCGCCTTCCACCGCCTGCTGCGCGCGGCCGGCGTGCCGGACGCCCAGCTGCGGCTCCACCTCGCCCCGTTGTCCTCGTACGCCCCCGAGCTGCCGTACGAGCCCGCCGACCACGCCACCCTGCGCCGCGTCCTGGTCCGTGAACTGCCCCTGGTCCAGGGCGACGTCCTCTGGGTGTGGTGGGGCGGGCACGGTGTGCTCGACCGGGCCGGGCACCTGCGGCTGTTCTGCGCGGACGCCAGTACCGCCGACAAGCTGGGCATCGACCTGGACTCCGCGCTCGCCCGCTACGCCGGGGACGCCGTGCCCGGGTTCGCCGGGCAACTGTGGATCGTGGACGCCTGCGAGACCTTCGAGGAGGACCTCGCCTTCCGGGAGCAGTTGCCGCCCGACGCCCTGCCCGTGGGACGTCCCGACCTCGTCCACCGACAGATCCTGCTGCGGGCGGCCGGCCGGGGCCGGGCCGCCGCCAACGATCCGGTGCGCGGCACCGGACTGTTCTCGGAGATCCTGCTCGGCCTGCTGGCCGACCGAGCCGCCGTCCTGCCCGCCCCGCCCGATCCGGAGGAACTGTTTCCGGCCGTACGAACACGCATCGCGGCCCTCAGGGAAGCGGGCCGTACTCTGCAGCATCCCGAGATCCAGCTGCGCAGCCCCGAGCGCACGGAGTACCTGGCCCCGGTCGAACCGCCCCCCGGGCCGCGGCCGGTCTCGCCGCTGCAACGGGCCGTCGAGGCACTGCTCGCCTATCCGTTGATGGGGGACCCCGTCGAACGGCAGACGGTGGTCACCGCGCTGGACCCGCACGTCACGGCGACACTGCCCCGTCACCCCAAGCCCCGCACGGATGCCACCGGCATTCTCAACGGGCTCGCCCGGCACCGCCCGGACGCGCTGGGGGACCTGCTCGACGCCGTGGTGTCCGTCGACGACGACCCCGGCCGCAAGCGCGAACTGAGCGCCGCGCTGCGGGATCTCGCGGCCTCGGCGAGACGTCCGCGCGAGCGGAACTGAACCGGAGATGATCGGGTGGCGTGATCGTACGGTTTTCGACCCGGGCTGGAATGGCCATGATGGAAAAGGACATGGGCGCGGGGCATCGCGTGCCACCGTGCGAGAAGGGGGACCATCTTGGACCAGCCGCCCGCTCTGCACCACGCCGAAGCAGCGGTACGTCAGTCGGCCGCCGCTGCCGGGACCGACGTATGGGAGTCGGATCTGGCGGACGTCGCGGCACTGCCCCTGACCGCCGTGGACGGGCTCGCCCCGCTCGGTCCCACCGCGCGCCTCCTCGAAGAGGTCCTGCGCCCCCGGAGCAGCGTCAAGGGCGGAGGTGAGCCCGGAGGCCGGGCCGAATAGCCGATCGCCCGCTTCGACGGCAGGGCCCGGCCGGGTCCCCGTACGCCCGCTCACCCACGGAGGTTCCCGGGAATGTCCAGCGAGCCGCGCCCTGCCCCGTTCCGCATGCCGGAGAGGATCTTCGCGGAACTGGCCGCCGGCGGCGGCTCCGCCCAGGCCGTCTCGTTCCTCGAACGGGCGGAGCGGGCACGCAGGCTGCTGCTCCTGCGCACCCTGCTGGACCGCCTCGAACCGCTGTCCACACCGCTGACACCGGCCGCCGAGGCCTGGCGGGTCCTGAAGGAGGCGGCCACGCGGGCACCGGAACCGGTCGACCGGCTGCTGCTCGCCCCGGCGACCGGCGCCTGGATCGCGCACCTGCTGCGCCGCACGCACGGCACCGCCGGGGGCCCGCCGCTGTGGGCCGAGGCGGGACACCTGTGCGCCCTGGCCGTCACCGCGTCCCTGCGCGCGGGCACCGGGACGGACCTCCTCGTCCCGCTCCGCGACGGCGGCCTCGCCCTCCCCGGCCTGGGCCTGGCCCGGCTCCCGGAGGGTCAGCGGGGATGGACGGTGGGACAGGCCGGCATTCAGGCCGGCGAACTGACCCTCACCGGACCGTCCCGGCGCGGCGGCACGACGACCCTCACGGTCCGCCCGGTCACCGAACCGCTGGACCGTGGGGGAGCACCGGGCGGGGAACCGCTCTCCGCGGGGGCGTCCGCCGATGGCCGGCCGGTGGGCCGCGTCCCGCTCCACACCCCCTGGCTGCCGCTGCGTACCCTCACCCACTCCACCCCCCGTGGGCCCGTCGCCATCCCCCTGGACGATCTCGGCCCCTACCGCGACCTCGACGACCCCCTGCCGCCGGCCCGGCTGGAGCGCGCCGAGGCGCAGGCATGGCAGGCGCTGTTCGAGGAGGCCGTCGCGGTGCTCGCCGAGCCGGGCGGCAGCGGACCCGGGCGGCTGGACCCGGCCGCCGTCCGGGCCGTGGTGCCCTGGGGGCGGACCAGCGCGCAGCCACCCGCGCCGCCCGCCGTGCTGGTCTCCGCCTCCAGCGGCGACTCCTTCGGCGCCATGGTCATCGCCCGGCCCTCCTCCCCGCTCGCCCTCGCCGAGACGCTCGTGCACGAGTTCCAGCACAGCAAGCTGGCCGCGCTGCTCCACCTGTTCCCCCTGCTCGACGACGACCGGGAGGAGCGCTACTACGCCCCCTGGCGCGCCGACCCCCGCCATCTCACCGGGCTGCTGCACGGCGCGTACGCCTTCACGGGCGTCGCGGGGTTCTGGCGGGACCGTCTGGCGAGCGCACGGGACGAGCGGGCGGCCCAGCCGGCCGGCTACCACTTCGCGCTGCGCCGCCTGCAGAGCCGCCTGGTCGTGCGCACCCTGCTGGCCGAGGGCCGCCTCACCCCGCAGGGCCGGGCCCTGGTGACCGGTCTCGCCCGCACCCTGGACCGCTGGCTGCGCGAACCCGTCCCCCCGGCCGCGCTCGCCCGCGCCCGCACGGCCGCCGCCCTGCACCGCACCGAGTGGCGGCTGCGCAACGTCGATCCGCTGCCCGATCCCGCGCACGCGCCGGACGCCCCCCGCCTCCGCCCCGACCGCACCTCCTGGCCGGACGTCCGCACCCACGCCTTCGCCGCCCGTCCCGCCGCCCCGCGCACCGCCGACGAACATCTCGCCGCGGGAGATCCGGCCACCGCGCTCGCCCGGTACGCCGACGACCTGACCGCCGACCCGACCGAACCGCACACCCTCGCCGGCTGGATCGTCGCCCGGGCCGCCCTCACCCCCGGCCGCACCGCCCGTCGCATGCTGGCCCGCCCGGAGCTGCTCCAGCCGCTGCCCAGCGGGTGAGCGGAGCGGGTGAGCGGGCGCGCGGGAGTGAGCCGGGGGCGTCCGCACCCGGCCCGGTCCCCACGCTCACCACCGGTGTCGCCCCGCGGACGTAAAAGAGCTCGATCCGAAACTGTCGTCGAACGGGTGAACACGGTCGTAGGTGGTCAGGATGGAGGCATGGGATTCCATGTCGACTCCGAGGCCGGGCAGCTGCGCCGCGTCATCCTGCACCGGCCGGATCTGGAGCTCAAAAGGCTCACCCCCAGCAACAAGACCGCCCTGCTCTTCGACGACGTGCTGTGGGTGCGCCGGGCGCGCGCCGAGCACGACGGGTTCGCCGACGTGCTGCGCGACCGCGGTGTCGCCGTCCACCTCTTCGGCGACCTGCTCACCGAGGCCCTGGAGATCCCGGCGGCCCGAGCGCTCGTCCTGGACCGGGTCTTCGACGAGAAGGAGTACGGCGTCCTCGCCACCGACCACCTGCGGGCCGCCTTCGAGAACCTCCCCGCGGCCGAACTGGCCGAGGTGCTCGTCGGCGGCATGACCAAGCGGGAGTTCCTGGACGCGCACGCGGAGCCCACCTCCGTGCGCTTCCACGTCATGGAGCTCGACGACTTCCTGCTCGGCCCGCTGCCCAACCACCTCTTCACCCGGGACACCTCCGCCTGGATCTACGACGGCGTCTCCATCAACGCCATGCGCTGGCCGGCCCGCCAGCGTGAGACCGTGCACTTCGAGGCGATCTACCGGCACCACCCGCTGTTCCGTGACGAGACGTTCCGCGTCTGGTCCGAGGGGCAGGCCGACTACCCGTCCACGATCGAGGGCGGCGACGTCCTGGTCATCGGCAACGGCGCGGTCCTCATCGGCATGAGCGAGCGCACGACCCCCCAGGCCGTCGAGATGCTCGCGCACAAGCTGTTCGACGCGGGCTCCGCGCAGACGATCGTGGCCCTCGACATGCCGAAGCGGCGTGCGTTCATGCACCTCGACACCGTGATGACGATGGTGGACGGCGACACCTTCACCCAGTACGCGGGCCTCGGCATGCTCCGCTCGTACACCATCGAGCCGGGCGTCGGCGACAAGGAGCTGAAGGTCACCGACCATCCGCCGGAGCACATGCACCGCGCGATCGCCGCCGCGCTCGGGCTGAACGAGATCCGTGTCCTGACCGCCACCCAGGACGTGCACGCGGCGGAGCGCGAGCAGTGGGACGACGGCTGCAACGTCCTGGCCGTCGAGCCCGGCGTCGTCGTCGCCTACGAGCGCAACGCCACCACCAACACCCATCTGCGCAAGCAGGGCATCGAGGTCATCGAGATCCCGGGCAGCGAGCTGGGACGGGGCAGGGGCGGACCGCGCTGCATGAGCTGTCCGGTGGAGCGGGGAGCCGTGTAGCGGGCTGCGTACGACTGCGTACGGGGGCGGTACAGGCGGCGCACCTCGGCAGCCGCGCGGAGAGGGCAACCCTGTCTGTATAGAAATTCTGGATGTCGTATAGACTTCCAGCGTCCTGTTACTGCACCTCTGGAGCGCCCCCATGGCGACAGTTCCGACCGCCCTCGCCGGCCGCCACTTCCTCAAGGAGCTCGACTTCACCGAGCGGGAGTTCCTCGGTCTGATCGAGTTGGCCGCCGAGCTGAAGGCCGCCAAGAAGGCCGGGACCCAGACGCGGTACCTGAGCGGGAAGAACATCGCGCTGATCTTCGAGAAGACCTCGACGCGCACCCGCTGCGCGTTCGAGGTCGCCGCCGCCGACCAGGGCGCCTCCACGACGTACCTCGATCCCTCCGGCTCGCAGATCGGCCACAAGGAGTCCGTGAAGGACACCGCGCGGGTGCTGGGCCGGATGTACGACGCGATCGAGTACCGCGGGGACAGCCAGGCCAAGGTGGAGGAGCTGGCCGCGTACGCGGGCGTGCCCGTCTACAACGGCCTCACCGACGACTGGCACCCCACCCAGATGCTCGCCGACGTGCTCACCATGACCGAGCACACCGCCAAGCCGGTCAAGGAGATCGCCTTCGCCTACCTCGGCGACGCCCGCTTCAACATGGGCAACTCCTACCTGGTCACCGGCGCCCTGCTCGGCATGGACGTCCGCGTCGTCGCCCCGAAGTCCTACTGGCCCGCGCGGGAGGTCGTCGACCGGGCCCGTGAACTCGCCGGGTCCAGCGGCGCCCGGGTCACCCTCACCGAGTCCCTGGACGAGGGCGTCGCCGGCGCCGACTTCGTCGCCACCGATGTCTGGGTCTCCATGGGCGAGCCGAAGGACGTCTGGGACGAGCGGATCGCCGCGCTCGCCCCGTACGCCGTGACCATGGACGTCCTGCGCGCCACCGGCAACCCGGACGTCAAGTTCCTGCACTGCCTGCCCGCCTTCCACGACCTCGGCACCAAGATCGGGCAGGAGATCCACGAGGCCCACGGGCTGGAGTCCCTCGAAGTGACCGACGAGGTCTTCGAGTCGTCCCACTCGGTCGTCTTCGACGAGGCCGAGAACCGGATGCACACCATCAAGGCGGTCCTGGTGGCGACCCTGGCCTGAGCGGGCCGCGCGTCCGACCGGGCCCCGCGTGCCTGATCAGGTCCTGCGCGCGCCCGGGCGGGGGCGTCGCGAGACCGGGCCGGTCCGGGGCGCGGTCACTCCGGACGCCGCGGAGCCGGTACCGCCGGCAGCCGGAACCACACCGCCTTGCCGGACTCGGTGGGGCGGTGACCGCAGGACGAGCTGAGCGCGCGGATCAGCAGCAGACCGCGCCCGTGCTCCTGCCAGGGGTCGGGCGCGAGGTCCACCGGGCGGGTGAGATCGCCGGGCGGCGCCGGATCCGGGTCGTGCACCTCGACCTGGCAGCCGGTCGGCAGCAGCTCCACCACGAGCTCTATCGGCGCGTCCCCGGCGGTGTGCTCCACGGCGTTCGCCACCAGCTCCGCCGTCAGCAGTTCCGCGGTGTCGCTGTCCGCCCCGTGCTCCAGCTCGGTCAGCGCGGTGCGCACCAGGGCGCGGGCCACCGGCACGGCCGCGGCGGAGTGCGGCAGCGCGATGCGCCAGGAGGCGGAGGCGTGGGGACGTTCGTACAAGGCGGATCCGTTCATGAGCAGGCTGTCCTGCTTTCAACCCGATGAATGGTACGGCGCCGCCCGGCGAAAGCATTCGACGGGCACCGCGCGGGACCTTCGGCCCCGTTGCCGGGCGGCCTACCCGGGTGAACGCCGCGCCGCGCACAGCCGATCCCGCCGTTACCGGGGTGTGGACGATCCGTGACAGGCGTGACGGGTCAGGGTCATCCCCGGATCCATGCCGGGCTCGGTACCCGGCCTCGGCGTGCTATCGCGTACTCCTGACGACAGTCACGGATGAGTGATAGCTTCGAAGGGCAGAGTTCCGTGAGGCAGTGCCCGTCAGTGCCCGTCACGCGAACGAGGAGGCCGCACCTCGTGAGTCCCTTCATCGGCTCCGCCGCCCGCACCCCCCGCTGGCGGCACCTGGGCGTGGACCTCACCGACGGCGTCGCCACCGTCACCCTCGCCCGCCCCGACAGACTCAACGCGCTCACCTTCGGCGCCTACGCCGACCTGCGCGACCTGCTCGCCGAGCTGTCCCGGGAGCGGTCCGTGCGGGCCCTGGTCCTGGCGGGGGAGGGGCGCGGCTTCTGCTCCGGCGGCGACGTCGACGAGATCATCGGCGCCACCCTGTCCATGGACACCGCCCAGCTCCTCGACTTCAACCGGATGACCGGACAGGTGGTCCGGGCCGTCCGGGAGTGCCCGTTCCCGGTGATCGCGGCGGTGCACGGGGTGGCGGCGGGCGCGGGCGCGGTGCTGGCGCTGGCGGCCGACTTCCGCGTGGCCGATCCTTCGGCGCGCTTCGCCTTCCTCTTCACCCGGGTCGGCCTGTCCGGCGGCGACATGGGCGCCGCCTATCTGCTGCCCCGGGTCGTCGGACTCGGCCACGCCACCCGGCTGCTCATGCTGGGCGAGCCGGTGCGGGCGCCCGAGGCCGAGCGCATCGGCCTGGTCAGCCGGCTCACCGAGGAGGGCGGGGCGGACGGGGCCGCGCGGGCGCTGGCCCGTCGCCTGGCCGAGGGCCCGGCCCTCGCGTACGCCCAGACGAAGGCGCTGCTCACGGCGGAACTGGACATGCCTCTGGCGGCAGCGGTGGAACTGGACGCCGCGACCCAGGCCCTGCTGATGAACGGCGAGGACTACGCCGAGTTCCACGCGGCCTTCACCGAGAAGCGCCCTGCCCGCTGGAGCGGACGGTGAGCGCACCCGCCCCGGGGGTGCCGGGAAGCGCGGGAACAGCTGTGCCGGGAACCGAGAGACCAGCCACAGCACAGCCGCGTCCGCAGCCGCCGGTGGTGGCCGGCCGGCCCCGGCGCGTGGCGGTCGTCGGCGGCGGCCCCGGCGGCCTCTACGCCGCGGTCCTGCTGAAGCGTCTCGGCCCCGACCGTGACGTCACCGTCTGGGAACGCAACGCCCCCGACGACACCTTCGGCTTCGGTGTCGTCCTCTCCGACGAGACCCTCGGCGGCATCGAACAGGCGGACCCGATCGTCTACGCGGCCCTGCGACGTGACCTCGTGCGCTGGGACGCGATAGACGTCGTCCACCGGGGCATCCGCCTCAGGTCCGCAGGGCACGGCTTCGCCGCACTCGGCAGGCACCGCCTTCTGGAGATCCTCCACGAGCGCTGCCGCGCCCTCGGCGTGGACCTGCGCTTCCGGTCCGAGGCCCCGGCCGGCCTGGAGCGGTCCTACGACCTCGTCATCGCCGCCGACGGGGTGCACAGCACCACCCGTGAGGCGTACGCCCATGTGTTCCGGCCCCAGGTGGCCGCCCACCACTGCCGTTATCTCTGGCTCGCCGCCGACTTCGCCCTGGACGCCTTCCGCTTCGAGATCGCGGAGACCGAGCACGGTGTGATGCAACTGCACGGCTATCCGTACGCGGCCGACGCCTCCACCGTGATCGTCGAGATGCGGGAGGAGGTCTGGCGGGCGGCGGGCTTCGCGGAACTCGGCCGGCGGGAGTCCGCCCGGCGCTGCGCGGAGATCTTCGCGGACGCGCTGGGCGGCAGACCGCTCAGGTCCGACAGGTCGTCCTGGACCACCTTCCGTACGGTGGTCAACGAGCGCTGGTCGCACGGCAACGTGGTCCTCCTCGGCGACGCCGCCCACACCGCCCACTTCTCCATCGGCTCCGGCACCAAGCTCGCCGTGGAGGACGCGGTGGCCCTGGCCGCCTGTCTGGAGGAACAGCCGTCCCTCGACAGGGCGTCGGCCGCCTACGAGGAGGAGCGGCGCCCCGTGGTCGCCTCCACCCAGCGGGCCGCCCGGGCCAGTTCGGAGTGGTTCGAGAACCTCGGCCTGTATCTCGACCAGCCGCCCCGCCAGTTCGCCTTCAACCTGCTCACCCGCAGCCGCCGTGTCACCCACGCCAACCTGCGGCTGCGCGACGCCCGCTTCACGTCGTCGGTGGAGCGCGCGTTCGGCTGCCCGCCCGGCACGCCCCCGATGTTCACGCCGTTCCGGCTGCGCGGTCTGACCCTGCGCAACCGGGTCGTCGTCTCGCCCATGGACCTGTACTCGGCGACCGACGGGCTCCCGGACGACTTCCACCTCGTCCACCTGGGGGCGCGGGCGCTCGGTGGCGCCGGACTGGTGATGACCGAGATGGTGTGCGTGTCCCCGGAGGGGCGGATCACGCCCGGCTGCACCGGCCTGTACACCGGCAGACAGGCCGAGGCATGGAGGCGGATCACCCACTTCGTGCACACGCGGGCGCCCGGCACCGCGATCGGCGTGCAGCTCGGCCACAGCGGACGCAAGGGCTCGACCAAGCTGATGTGGGAGGGCATGGACGAGCCCCTGGAGGACGGCAACTGGCCGCTCGTGGCCGCCTCCCCGATCCCGTACCGGCCGGACAGCCAGCTCCCGCGCGAGCTGTGCCGTGCCCGACTCACCGACATCCGGGAGCAGTTCGCGTCGGCTGCCCGGCGTGCCGCCCGTGCCGGGTTCGATCTGCTCGAACTGCACTGCGCGCACGGTTACCTGCTCTCGGGCTTCCTCTCCCCGCTGACCAACCGCCGTACCGACGCCTGGGGCGGCTCCCTCGCCAAGCGGCTCCGCTTCCCGCTGGAGGTCTTCGACGCGGTCCGCGGGGTGTGGCCCGAGGAGAGACCCCTGACCGTCCGCATCTCCGCCACCGACTGGGCCGAGGGCGGCACCACGGCCGAGGACGCCGTCGAGATCGCCCGCGCCTTCGCCGCGCACGGCGCCGACGCGATCGACGTGTCGACCGGGCAGGTGGTCGCCCACGAGCGGCCCGAGCACGGGCGGTCGTACCAGACGCCGTTCGCCGACCGGATCCGGAACACGGTCGGCGTCCCGGTGATCGCGGTCGGCGCGATCTCCTCCTGGGACGACGTCAACTCCCTGATCCTGGCCGGGCGTACGGACCTGTGCGCGCTGGCCCGGCCGCATCTGTACGACCCGCACTGGACGGTGCACGCGGCGGCCGAGCAGGGGTACGACGGACCGGGCGTCGTCTGGCCGGTGCCGTACCGGGCGGGCAGCCGCCGTCCGCCGACGGGACGGACGGACGCCCCCAGGCCCCGCCTGGCGCCCGGCGGTTGACCTCGCTCCCAGACAGCGAGGCCGACCATGCCGGCGGTCGGCGTGGCTCCGTCCGCCCGGCCGACGAGCAGGCGGGCGCCGGTGCGCCGGCGGAGAGGGGAGACCCTCACCGGGGGCGGGAGTGCTCAGACCGGCCCCCGGCCGGCACCACATCCGCCGACTTCCACCGGGTCCGCTCCTGGGTCCGCGGCACCGGTGCCGGGTCCGCGGGAGGCTCGTACGGGCCGTCGGCGCCGGTCGGACCGGACAGCGTGCCCCGGCCTGCCGGGCGGGGAGCACCTTCACGTCCCGCTCGCCGCACACCGCCACCGGAGTGGCGACACGCACCTCGAGGTACGGCGTCCCGCTCGCCTCGTGCCGGGCGCGCACGGCCTGGCGGCTGTCCGCGTGCGGCGCGATCACCGGGACGACGGAACGGACAGGACGCCGTTGCGGGCGAGCACCTTGAGACCGGCCCGTACGCCGCACGTTCGTGGTGCGGGTCCGCGGGGGAGAAGCCGAGGCCCGCCACGAGGACGCGGCGGATCTCGTCGCCGTCGGATCCTCACGCGATGTCCCTGGGACCTCAGCCGCTCACCGAGGTGGCGCGCGATGGTCGTCCTGACCGCACTCGGCAGCCCGGTAAGTGCTTCAGGGACGGGTGGTGCGCCGGATCACCCGCCGACGAACGCGGCGCCCGCGTCGCGCAACCGCTCGTGCAGCCCCCGGAACACCGCCGCCGACCGGCCACCCGGCCAGTCCTCGGGCAGCAGCCGGGCGGGCAGCCCGGGATCGGCGTAGGGGAGGTGGCGCCAGGAGTCCAGGGCGAGGAGGTAGTCGCGGTACGCCGCCTCGGGCGGGGTGTCCGTGCGCCGCTCCCAGTCGCGCAGCACGCCCGCGTGGGCGTCGAGGAAGGCCTCGTGCTCCTTGGCGATGGCGGCCAGGTCCCACCAGCGGGCGACCGCCTCCACGGTCGGCGCGAAGCCGAGGTGCTCGCCCCGGAAGAGGTCGACGTACGCGTCGAGCCGCAGCCGCTGGAGGGTGTGCCGGGCCTCCTCGTACAGCCGCGCCGGGGCGAGCCACACGCCGGGGGCCGCGGTGCCGAAGCCGAGGCCGGCCAGGCGGGAGCGCAGCACGTGCCGCTTCTGCCGTTCCGACTCCGGCACGGAGAACACGGCGAGCACCCAGCCCTGGTCCTCCTCGGGCGGGGTGCCGTAGACGCGCCGGTCGCCGTCGTCGAGCAACTGGCGGGCGTCCGAGGACAGTTCGTACCCCGCCGCGCCCCGCTCCGTACGGGCCGGCACGAGCAGCCCGCGCCGTTTGAGCCGGGACACCGACGAGCGGACCGAGGGGGCGTCCACGCCGACCGCGGCCAGTAGCCGGATCAGCTCGGCGACGGGCAGCGGGCCGGGCACGAAGCGGCCGTACGCGCCGTAGAGCGTGACGATGAGAGACCGTGGTGCATGCTGCTCGGACACATTGATCATCTTAGGTCGTCGGCATCACCGCTGGTCACCATCGGTACGTAGCTTGAACCGCTGGAGCTTTCCGGTCGCCGTGCGCGGCAGCGCGTCCAGCAGGACGATCTCGCGCGGGCACTTGTAGGGCGCCAGTTCGGAGGCGACGAAGGCGCGCAGCGCCCCGGTGTCCCGTCCGGCCCCCTCCTTGAGGACCACATGGGCCACCACCACCTGTCCGCGCGCCTCGTCGGGCCGGCCCACGACCGCCGCCTCCACCACGTCCGGGTGCCGCAGCAGGGCGTCCTCGACCTCCGGCCCCGCGATGTTGTACCCGGCCGAGATGATCATGTCGTCGGCGCGGGCCACGTACCGGAAGTAGCCGTCGGGCTCACGGACGTAGGTGTCGCCGGTGACGTTCCAGCCGCCGCGCACGTACTCCCGCTGCCGAGGGTCGGCGAGGTACCGGCAGCCGACCGGCCCGCGCACCGCCAGCAGCCCGGGCTCGCCGTCGGGCACCGGCTCGCCGTCCTCGTCCTGCACGCGCGCGTGCCATCCCGGTACGGGAACTCCGGTCGTCCCCGGCCTGATCCGCTCGTCGGCGGCGGAGATGAAGATGTGCAGCAGCTCGGTGGCGCCGATGCCGTTGATCAGGCGCAGCCCGGTCCGCTCGTGCCAGGCGCGCCAGGTGGCGGCGGGCAGGTTCTCACCGGCGGAGACACAGCGGCGCAGGGACGAGACGTCGTGGGCGTCGAGTTCGCCGAGCATCGTCCGGTAGGCGGTGGGGGCCGTGAACAGCACCGAGACACGGTGCTCGGCGACGGCGGACAACAGCTGCCGCGGGCCCGCCTGTTCGAGGAGCAGGGCACTCGCGCCGGCCCGCATCGGGAAGACCACCAGGCCGCCGAGTCCGAAGGTGAACCCGAGCGGGGGACTGCCCGCGAAGACATCGTCGGGGTGGGGCCGCAGCACATGGCGCGAGAAGGTGTCCGCGATGGCCAGCACATCCCGGTGGAAGTGCATGCACCCCTTGGGGCGACCGGTGGTGCCGGAGGTGAACGCGATCAGCGCGACGTCGTCGGCCGCGGTCCGCACGGCCGGGTACGGATCGTCGGGTGCCGTCCGGGCCCGGCTGAGCAGGTCGTCGGGCGCGTCACCGCCGTACGGCGTGATCCGGAGTTCCGGTATCCCGGCCTTGGCGAGGTCGTCGAGGACCCGGACGTCGCACAGGGCGTGCCGCACCTCGGCGATCTCGCACAGCGTGCTCAGCTCGTGCGGGCGCTGCTGGGCCAGCACGGTGACGGCGACCGCGCCCGCCTTCAGCACCGCCAGCCAACAGGCGGCCAGCCAGGGCGTGGTGGGGCCGCGCAGCAGGACCCGGTTGCCGGGGACGACGCCGAGGTCACGGGTGAGGGTGTGCGCGACGCGGTCGACGCGGGCGCGGAGTTCGCCGTACGTCCAGGGCGGGCCGGCGGCCGTGCGGAACACGGGACTGTTCTCCGGGTGGCCGCGCAGCAGCTCGGCCGCGCAGTTGAGCCGCTGGGGGTAGCGCAGCTCCGGCAGGTCGAAGCGCAGCTCGGGCCACTGGCCGGGGGGCGGGAGGTGGTCGCGCGCGAACGTGTCGACGTGGGCCGAGGAGTTCATGGCGTTCGCCCCCTTGCCTTGTGGGCGTCGGTGGTGGGCGGCGGGGTGTGGCTCGGGGCGGCAGCTCGGGTGGGGCTCGGGGTGGGGCTCGGGTGTGAATCCTCGTGCGGGTCCGACCGCGGGTTCGACCGCGGGTCCTCTTGCGGTCCGGGTGCGGACACGTGGAGGGCTCGCGCAACGAGCGTAACGTGTTGGTGACGGCAGTCAACGGTGCGCGATACCGTCGAGGGGAGTGGCCCGTGGCCCACGCCCACGGGGAGAGAGGACGGCGATGCCCGCATTCTCGCTCGACCCGGAACAGGCCGCCTGGTGCGCCCGGTTGCGCACCCTGGCCGCGGACCGGCTGCACCCGCTCGCCGAGCGGGGGCGACCGGGTCGGGTGAACCGTCCCCTGGTCGCCGGACTCGCCGAACTCGGCCTGCTGTCCCGCCTGTTCACCTCCGGCGCCCTGGACCTCTGCCTCATGCGGGAGTCCCTGGCGTACGCCTGCACCGAGGCGGAGACCGCCCTCGCCCTCCAGGGCCTGGGCGCGCATCCGGTGCACGCCCACGGCACCCCGGCCCAGCGGGCCCGCTGGCTGCCCCGGGTCGCCGACGGCACGGCGGTGGCCGCGTTCGCCCTGAGCGAGCCGGGCGCGGGCTCGGACGCGGCGGCACTGGCTCTGCGGGCGGAGCGGCCGCAGGACGCGCACCGAGGGGCGGCTGCGGGAGGTGCCGGGTCCGTGCAGCACGCGCACCGAGCGGCGGCTGGGGGAGGTGCCGGCCCCGGACAGGGCGCGTACCGGGCCGCGGCGGTACCGGAAGGCACCACCTCCGCACCGGACAAGGAGTCACCCGTTCCGCCGGGATGGGTGAGTGCCGCCTCCTCCGCCGGCACAGACGCCGCGACCCCGCTCGGCGCCGAGCCGGACGGACGTGCCCGCTGGCGGCTCAGCGGGGAGAAGTGCTGGATCTCCAACGCGCCCGAGGCCGACTTCTACACCGTCTTCGCCCGCACCACCGCCGGTGCCGGCGCCCGTGGTGTCACCGCCTTCCTCGTGCCGGCCGACCGGCCCGGCCTGACCGGCACCGGGATCGACATGCTCGCGCCGCACCCCATCGGCGCCCTTGACTTCGACGCGGTGCCGGTGACCGCGGACGACGTGCTCGGCGAGGTCGACCGCGGCTTCCGGGTCGCCATGGGCACCCTCGACCTCTTCCGGCCCAGCGTCGGCGCGTTCGCGGTCGGCATGGCCCAGGCGGCACTCGACGCGACCCTCACCCACACCGCCCGACGGGACGCCTTCGGCGGCCCGCTGCGGGAGCTCCAGACGGTCGCCCACCAGGTCGCCGAGATGGCCCTGCGCACCGAGGCGGCCCGCCTGATGGTGTACGCGGCGGCGACGGCGTACGACGAGGGCGCGCCGGACGTCCCGGGGCGCGCGGCGATGGCCAAGCTGCTCGCCACCGAGACCGCGCAGTACGTCGTCGACGCGGCCGTCCAACTGCACGGCGCCCGGGCCCTGTGCCGCGGCCACCTCCTCGAACACCTCTACCGCGAGGTGCGCGCGCCGCGCGTCTACGAGGGCGCGAGCGAGATCCAACGCGGCATCATCGCCCGGGAGTTGTACGCGACCATGGACGCCCAGGAGGCCGACGCGTGACCGTCGAGCGAGTCAACCCGCCCGGACTCTCTCCGCCCACCGGCTTCTCGCACGCGGTCGTCGCGACCGGCACCCGGGTGGTCTTCCTGGCCGGCCAGACCGCCCTGGACACCGACGGCAAGCTCGTCGGCGGCACCCTCCCCGAGCAGTTCGAGAGGTCCCTCGGCAACCTCCTGGCCGCCCTGCGCGCCGCCGGCGGTACCCCGAGCGACCTCGCCCGGGTCACCGTCTACGCCACGGACATCACCGCGTACCGCGCCCACGCCGGCGAACTCGGCCGGATCTGGCGGAGGTTGGCGGGCCGCGACTATCCGGCCATGGCGGTGGTGGAGGTCGTACGCCTGTGGGACGACCAGGCCGCCGTCGAACTGGACGGGTTCGCCGTCCTGCCGTGAGGACGGGGGACGAGCCCCGGCCCGCACCTCGCCGAGAGGGTGGGCGGCGGCCCATGCGGCGGCCGGGTGCCTCCGCCTGGCCGCAGTGGTCAGGCGGCGGTCGGCAGCCGCTCGGCGGGTGCCCGGTGCGGGGCGACGGCGCTGCCGTCGGGCAGCAGTTCACCGGTGTCGTCGAAGACGATCGCGCCGTCGCAGTGCAGGTTCCAGCCCTGCTCGGGGTGGGCGGCGACGACAGCGCCCGCCACCGCCGTCTCGGTCAACGACCTGATCGGCGAGTACGTCGCCGCGTGCGACGAGCGTCCGCCCAGCGACGTGATCGGACACCTCGGCCGCATCGTCAAGAAGCTTCTCGGTGAGGGCATCGCCTCAGAACACGTCCGCGCCGGACTGAAGCGCTTCGCGGAGATCCAGGGCCACCCCAGCCGCCTGCCGAGCCTGGTCAACGACGCCATGAACGCACGAGCGGCCGGTTCGGCACGGCCGGGAATCCGGCCTGACGTGCCCGCTCACCAGGCGTGTACCAACCCGGTCGACGCTGCCGCCGCCTACGCCGAGGAGCTGTGACGCGCACCCGTACCCGCGACCCGCAGACGCTCGGCGGCGCAGGCACCCTGGACCGGATGGCCCGGATCCTGGCCGCCCGCAACATCGACCCGGCAGCCGTCGCCGCTCTGGTCGACGAGCCCGAGTCTTTCTCCCCGCTGGATGCCCTGCCGGCCGCGATGCCCCCGCGCTACCAGGGTGCGGTCGCCGACCATTCGCAGGTCCTGGACTGGGTCCTGGACATCGCCCAGCAGGCCGTCGCGCCCAGCCTGGGAGCCCGGCGGCAGGTCACAACCGGCCCGAGTCTGCTGATGGCCGGGGTGGTCGGCGCGGGCAAGACCCACCAGGCGTACGGGGCGGTCCGACAACTGGTGCAGACCGGGGTGGGCGTGCGGGGCGGTCCGACAACTGGTGCAGACCTGCGCCCTCGGCCCGGGGTGGACAGCGAGCGGGAGCTGGCGGTCGTCAGCCGGTGCCCACTGCTGATCATCGACACCGCCTCGTCACACCGCACCCAGCTGTCGGAATTCATGTGAAGCGCGGGGGAACATGGACGAGAGGATGCTCGAATGCAGCTCTCGGTCGAGGGAAGAGGCGAGGAATTGTGTGCAGGATACGGGGAAGTGCTCCCAGCGGTCGCCGCGCGCCTCGTTCACCATGACAGTCCACTGGTCCGGCTCCTGGCCAGGCCGAACAAGCCAGTAGAGGCATTCTCCGTTGTCCGTGGTCGCCCATGGGATGACTGTGGACCCTTCGACTTCCAGTTCCGCGGGCTTTCTTTCGAATTCCCACAGGTCTTCCAGGTCTTCGGCCTGGTGCTCTGCCCATTCGATGAGGTCGTAGTTCTCATTAGGGCAGCCAGGCTCCAGGACGTACAGGTAGTCGTCCCAGTTGCTTCCTCCGTAGATGTGGATGAGCTTTTTGTAGTCGGCGGGAAGCTCGACCCCAAGGCTGCGCTCGACCTCGTCCCAGTCTTTCTGGCGGGACTCGCTCGGCGCTGGCGCGATCTCAAGCAGATGCGTGAGGGCGTTGGTCACGGCTGGGTCCTGTTCCTATGCATCAAGTGAGTCCGGTTGGCAGGCGTTAGCTTCGTTTCACTGCTCTCGTCAGCCTCCCCTTTTCTGGTTGGGTATGAATGCGGTATTTCCCGACTCGGTGATTCCGGTACTTCTGTGCTGAGTGAACTCGAAACCATCCGAGCCGTATGCCTCGACGTCTACTCCCGTGGGGATTTTATCAGCCCCGTTGTATCGAGGGGTGACGCTGTACTGGATGGTCTCCCCGGACTCGACTGCGGCCCTGATTTGGTTTTCAATATGCCTCATGACGGGGGAATTGGCGTAGGAGTGCATGGTGACGAAATTTGCCGGATTGTAGTTGGATCCGCCGAGCTGTGCGCCGAGGAGATGGGCTCGGTTGTACCCCTTGTCCTTCTGCCAACCAGGGGGATCACCATGCGGGTCCGTGGGATGCGCTCCACTTCGCGGCCCAGGGCGTCGAAAGAGAAGGCGATCTCGCGCCCGGACGCGGTGAGTTTCGTCCTGCGCCCCGCCGCGTCGTACGACCATTCACTGACCGCACCGCTCGGAGTCGTCCTTCCCGCCCGGCGCCCCAGCGCGTCGTACGCGTAGGTCAGGGTCCGGCCGTTGACCTTCTCGGACCTCAGGCGGCCATGGCGATCGCGCAGACGTTCCAGTCTGGCGTCCGGGCTCGCGGCCACCGCGAGTTCGTCGAAGATGTCGTACTCGAATGTCGTGACGGCGTTGCCGCGAGGCCCCTTGGCGAGCACTCTCCGTGAAGGCTGACGGGGACTCAGATGTCTCTGATGCATCGTCACCCATTGCGAAATCATCTTGCCCGCACGTTGCACAAGGTGATGAAAAGCAGCGATGATCAATGGAGGGTCGCGCAAGTGTGTAACCGCAGGTCAGCAGGCATTGAGGAGTGTCATGCCCCTCGTCTCCCAGGGGCATGACACTCCACCGGTCAGATGTCCCGGAACGTCTCGATCTGCGCCCCGATCGAGTTCAGCCGTTCGGCCAGGTCCTCGTACCCCCGGTTGATGACGTACACGTTCCGCAGGACGGACGTGCCCTCGGCCGCCATCATCGCCAGCAGGACGACCACGGCGGGCCGCAGCGCGGGCGGGCACATCATCTCGGCGGCGCGCCAGCGGGTCGGGCCCTCGACCAGCACCCGGTGGGGGTCGAGGAGCTGGAGCCGGCCGCCCAGTCGGTTCAGGTCCGTCAGATAGATCGCGCGGTTGTCGTAGACCCAGTCGTGGATCAGTGTCTTGCCCGACGCGACGGCGGCGATGGCCGCGAAGAACGGGACGTTGTCGATGTTCAGGCCGGGGAACGGCATCGGGTGGATCTTGTCGATGGGTGCCTCCAGCTTGGAGGGCCGGACGGTGAGGTCCACCAGCCGGGTGCGGCCGTTGTCGGCGAAGTACTCCGGCGTGCGGTCGTGGTCGAGGCCCATCTCCTCCAGGACCGCGAGCTCGATCTCCAGGAACTCGACGGGCACCCGGCGGACCGTCAGCTCCGACTCGGTGACGACGGCGGCGGCCAGCAGGCTCATCGCCTCGACCGGGTCCTCGGAGGGGGAGTAGTCGACGTCCACGTCGATGTTCGGCACGCCGTGCACGGTGAGCGTGGTGGTGCCGATGCCCTCGACCCGGACGCCCAGGGCCTCCAGGAAGAAGCACAGGTCCTGGACCATGTAGTTGGAGGAGGCGTTGCGGATGACCGTGACACCGTCGTGCCGGGCGGCGGCCAGCAGCGCGTTCTCGGTGACCGTGTCCCCGCGCTCGGTCAGCACGATCGGCCGGTCCGGACGGACGGAGCGGTCGACGAGGGCGTGGTACTGCCCTTCCGTCGCCGCGATGTCCAGCCCGAACCGGCGCAGTGCGATCATGTGCGGCTCGATGGTCCGCGTACCGAGGTCGCAGCCGCCGGCGTAGGGCAGCTTGAAGCGGTCCATGCGGTGCAGCAGCGGGCCGAAGAACATGATGATGGACCGCGTCCGAACGGCCGCCTCGGCGTCGATCGCCGCCATGTCCAGCTCGGTGGGCGGCACCAGTTCCAGGTCGACGCCGTCGTTGATCCAGCGGGTGCGCACGCCGATGGAGTTGAGCACCTCCAGCAGGCGGTACACCTCCTCGATGCGGGCCACCCGGCGCAGCACTGTGCGCCCCCGGTTCAGCAGGGAGGCGCACAGCAGTGCCACACACGCGTTCTTGCTCGTCTTCACGTCGATGGCGCCGGAGAGCCGACGGCCGCCGACCACCCGCAGATGCATCGGGCCCGCATAGCCCAGAGAGACGATTTCGCTGTCCAGTGCTTCACCGATTCGAGCGATCATCTCAAGGCTGATGTTTTGGTTGCCGCGCTCGATGCGATTGACGGCGCTCTGGCTGGTGCCGAGCGCTTCGGCGAGCTGCGCCTGTGTCCAGCCCCTGTGCTGCCGGGCGTCACGGATGAGCTTGCCGATGCGTACGAGGTAGTCGTCTGCCATGGGGTCGAGGCTATCTCAGATATGAGATGGAGCCTTCTGGGGGATCCGTACGGGTGAGAGACGTGAGGGGCCGTCAGCGGCGTTTGGCGGTACGGGTGCGACGCCACCCGAACGGTCCGGGCAGATCCATCGATGTCGTACGGCGTCCCGTGCTGCTGTGGGTGTGCTTCGGGCCGTGGCTGCCGCCGCCGGTGGTGATGGACCACGAGCGCCGGTTGATGTTCAGGCGCACGCCGGGCAGGATCCGGAAACTCTTGCGGAACGTGAGCGGCATGGGGGCCTCTCCTCGGGTTCGGTCGGTTGCTGCCAACGCCAGTCGGATACCCCCGCTCGGCGAACTGATGGCAGCGCCCGGCCGCCTCTCGCGCGGCAGCGCCCGGCCGCCTCCCGCGCGGCGGCGGCCGTCGGATGCCCGGGAACTGAGACGGGACAGTGGCCCGGGCATGACCAACCGGGCCCCATGTACTAGAGTTATCTCGACATCGAGATATCTGCCGAGGCGTACCGCAGTCGCCACTCCAGTAAGGCATGCCTAACTTAGCCTGACCTTAGCGGATCGGCCAAGGGGGCCTGGCGGCAGGATGCGGTGGTAAGCGCACCAAAATGAAGGAGACTGTCGTGTCGGCGAACAGCTTCGACGCCCGCAGCACGCTGCAGGTGGGCGACGAGTCGTACGAGATCTTCCGGCTGGACAAGGTGGAGGGCTCGGCCCGCCTGCCGTACAGCCTCAAGGTTCTCCTGGAGAACCTGCTCCGTACCGAGGACGGCGCCAACATCACCGCCGACCACATCCGCGCCATCGGCGGCTGGGACTCGCAGGGTCAGCCGTCGCAGGAGATCCAGTTCACGCCGGCCCGCGTGATCATGCAGGACTTCACCGGCGTGCCCTGTGTCGTCGACCTCGCCACCATGCGTGAGGCCGTCAAGGAGCTCGGCGGCGACCCGGCGAAGGTCAACCCGCTCTCCCCGGCCGAGCTGGTCATCGACCACTCCGTCATCGCCGACAAGTTCGGCACGCACGAGGCCTTCGCGCAGAACGTCGAGCTGGAGTACGGCCGCAACCGCGAGCGCTACCAGTTCCTGCGCTGGGGCCAGACCGCCTTCGACGACTTCAAGGTCGTCCCGCCGGGCACCGGCATCGTCCACCAGGTGAACATCGAGCACCTGGCGCGCACGGTCATGATCCGCAACGGCCAGGCCTACCCCGACACCCTCGTCGGCACCGACTCGCACACCACCATGGTCAACGGCCTGGGCGTGCTGGGCTGGGGCGTCGGCGGCATCGAGGCCGAGGCCGCGATGCTCGGCCAGCCCGTCTCGATGCTCATCCCGCGCGTCGTCGGCTTCAAGCTCACCGGTGAGCTGACCCCCGGCACCACCGCCACCGACCTGGTGCTCACGATCACCGAGATGCTGCGCAAGCACGGCGTCGTCGGCAAGTTCGTCGAGTTCTACGGCGAGGGCGTGGCCGCCACCTCCCTCGCCAACCGCGCCACCATCGGCAACATGTCGCCGGAGTTCGGCTCCACCGCCGCGATCTTCCCGATCGACGACGAGACCATCAAGTACCTGAAGCTGACCGGCCGCAGCGAGCAGCAGCTGGCGCTCGTCGAGGCGTACGCCAAGGAACAGGGTCTGTGGCTGGACCCGAAGGCCGAGCCGGACTTCTCCGAGAAGCTGGAGCTCGACCTCTCCACGGTCGTCCCGTCGATCGCCGGCCCGAAGCGCCCGCAGGACCGCATCGTCCTCGCCAACGCCGCCGAGCAGTTCAAGGCCGACGTCCTCAACTACGTCGAAGCCGGCGTCACCGGCGGCGACGACCGCAAGCCGGGCGTCCCCGCGCAGGAGCAGCCGCACGGCGTGCAGTCCCCGGTGGACGAGGCGAGCGCCGAGTCCTTCCCGGCCAGCGACGCCCCGGCCTACGGCAACGACGACAACGGCGCCGGTGCCCCGCAGCACTCCGCCGTCGTCCCCGGCGCCGGCCCGTCCCGCCCGGTCACCGTGACCGCCCCCGACGGCTCGACGTACGAGATCGACCACGGCGCGGTGACGGTCGCGGCCATCACCTCCTGCACCAACACCTCCAACCCGTACGTGATGGTCGCCGCCGCGCTCGTCGCCAAGAAGGCCGTGGAGAAGGGCCTGACCCGCAAGCCGTGGGTCAAGACCACCCTCGCCCCGGGTTCCAAGGTCGTCACCGACTACTTCGACAAGGCGGGCCTGACCCCCTACCTCGACAAGGTCGGCTTCAACCTGGTCGGTTACGGCTGCACCACCTGCATCGGCAACTCCGGCCCGCTGCCGGAGGAGGTCTCCAAGGCCGTCAACGACCACGACCTCGCGGTCACCTCGGTCCTCTCCGGCAACCGGAACTTCGAGGGCCGGATCAACCCCGACGTCAAGATGAACTACCTGGCGTCCCCGCCGCTGGTCGTCGCGTACGCCCTCGCCGGCTCCATGAAGGTGGACATCACCAAGGAAGCCCTGGGCGCCGACCAGGACGGCAACCCGGTCTACCTGAAGGACATCTGGCCCTCCGAGGCCGAGGTCAACGACGTCGTGGCGAACGCCATCGGCGAGGACATGTTCAGCAAGTCCTACGCCGACGTCTTCGCGGGCGACGCCCAGTGGCAGGCGCTGCCGATCCCGACCGGCAACACCTTCGAGTGGGACCCGCAGTCGACGTACGTCCGCAAGCCCCCGTACTTCGAGGGCATGACGATGGAGACCACCCCGGTCTCCGACATCACGGGCGCGCGCGTCCTGGCCAAGCTGGGCGACTCGGTCACCACCGACCACATCTCCCCGGCCGGCGCCATCAAGGCCGACACCCCGGCCGGCAAGTACCTCACCGAGCACGGTGTGGAGCGTCGTGACTTCAACAGCTACGGCTCGCGCCGCGGCAACCACGAGGTCATGATCCGCGGCACGTTCGCCAACATCCGCCTGCGCAACCAGATCGCGCCGGGCACGGAAGGCGGCTACACCCGCGACTTCACCGTCGAGGGCGCCCCGGTCGCCTTCATCTACGACGCCTCCCGCAACTACATCGAGCAGGGCATCCCGCTCGTCGTCCTCGCGGGCAAGGAGTACGGCTCCGGCTCGTCCCGCGACTGGGCCGCCAAGGGCACCGCGCTCCTCGGCGTCAAGGCCGTCATCGCCGAGTCGTACGAGCGCATCCACCGCTCGAACCTCATCGGCATGGGCGTCCTGCCGCTCCAGTTCCCGGAGGGCCAGTCCGCCGAGACCCTCGGCCTCACCGGCGAGGAGACCTTCTCCTTCACCGGTGTCGAGGAGCTGAACAACGGCACCACCCCGCGCACGGTGAAGGTCACCACCGACACGGGCGTGGAGTTCGACGCGGTCGTCCGCATCGACACCCCCGGTGAGGCCGACTACTACCGCAACGGCGGCATCATGCAGTACGTGCTCCGCAGCCTGATCCGCAAGTAAGCGGTACGGCAGGGCAGTCGAGGGCCGCGTTCCCGGTGACGGGGGTGCGGCCCTCCGCCGTGTTCGTCCGAGTCATCGAGCGGGCGGCTCCGGACCGGGCCTCGCCATCGCGGCGGCGGTCACCACGGCCCACAGCGGGCGGATCGACGTGCACAGCGCCCCCGGGACACACGGAGTTCGCGATTCGACCCCGGCGACAGACACAGGCCGCCCGCGGCAGCCGGTCTCGGTACCGGGGCCGGCGGCAGGCGACTTCGCGTCCGGGCGAGGCGGTACGGGAGGTGGGAGCGACCGTCAGGGGCGGGTTCCGGTCCGCCCGGTGGGAGCGCTCCCACCTACCTGTACCGGAAGTTAGCGCCGAGCGGCCCATTTGTAAACGGCCGGCGCACAGCGCGCGGCCGGCCCCGGGCCTCGGGGGACGGCCGGCTACCGCTTTCCCCGCCGGTAGCTCCAGTAGGCGAGCAGGGCGGCGGCGACCAGGACGAATCCGCCGAGGGCCCAGGTCGCCGCCGGATTGTCCTCGAATCCGATACCGATCGTCGCAGTGGACATCTCTCTCCCTGAGTCAGGAGCCAGTGGCCGGCACCTTTGAAAAAACAAACCCCGACCGCGTGCACGGCGTCAGCCGCCGCCGCTGCCGGTCGAAGGCGGCCCGTCCCGGCGCCGGAGCGCGCAGCCGATCAGGACTCACTCCGCGCCATTCAACGACCCACCCCCGGCCCGCTCGCTCAACACCTCTGCTACCCAGTCGAGTTGGCGGCGCACATGTACCGCGTCGCCCCCCTCGTGGCCGTTGTACGGATAGGCGTGGATCTCCCTGCGGGGGTCCGCGCCGGTCAGCTCCCCGTACCGGTTGAAGGCGGCGTACGCCCCGCTCGGCGGGCACACCGTGTCGCGCAGGCCCACCCCGAAGTGGGCCGGGGCCCGCGCGCGCCGGGCGAAGGAGACGCCCTCCAGGTAGGAGAGCGTGCGGTACGCGGCCTGTTCGGCGCCCCGGTGGACGGACAGGTACGCGGTGATCTCGCCGTACGGGGGCGCGTCGGTGAGGTCCAGGGCACGCCGGATCCCGCACAGGAAGGGGGCGGTGACCGCGACCGCCGCGAGGTCCGGGACCAGTCCCGCGACGGCCAGGGCGAGTCCGCCGCCCTGGCTGTTGCCGACGGCGGCGACGCGTTCGGCGTCCACGCCCGGCAGCGCGCGCACGGCGGCCACAGCGCGGACCGCGTCCGTGATCAGGCGTCGGTGGTGGTGGTCCCGCGGGTCGAGCAGGCCACGCACCACGGGGCCCGGACCGCCCGACGCGCCCGCGTGCGGGTCCGGGGTGTCGCCGCCGCAGCCGTACTGGTCGCCCTGCCCCCGGTTGTCCATCAGCAGATGCGCGTACCCGGCGTTCACCCAGGTCAGCCGCTCGTGCGGCAGCCCGCGCCCGCGGCCGTAGCCGGCGTACTCGACGACCGTCGGCAGCGGTTCGGCCGTCCCCGCCGGACGGCTGAACCAGGCCCGCACCGGGTCCCCGGCGAAGCCGCGGAAGGTCGCGTCCCAGGTCCGCGTCAGCCGCAGGCCGGTCACCACCGGCCGCACGGACAGCAACGGGTCGTCCCCGGCGGCCTCCTGGAGTGTGGCGAGCCAGAACGCGTCGAAGTCGGCGGGCTCTTCGAGGTCCGGCCGGTAGTGCTCGAGTTCCTTCGGCGGCAGGTCGAACGCGGGCACGCGGGCACCTCACAGCGTCAACGGGGCGGCTCGGTCCGATCGTTGCGGTCACCGGCCAGAAAGTTCCGATGTCATCGCCCCGATCCCTTCATCTCTTCCACCCTCGCCCAGGCGTGAATCCAGGGCGACGGAGTTGTGTCGCGCCCCGGCATTCCCGTGTGCCGCTCCCATTGACAGCGCTTACTGCTGCCCCTAAGTTGCCGCGAAGTTACCGGTAAGCGCTCGAAAGTTTCGGTTCCGCGTCCCCCCACGGGAGGCCCGAGCATGAGCACCTCCACCACATCGGCCCCACCGCCGGGCACCCAGGACCCGCCGCCGGCCAGAGCCTCACCCCGTCGCCGTCCGCGGACGGCCGCGCGTACCGGCTGGCGGCGGGCGCTGCGCCGGGACTGGCAGCTGTACTCGCTGGCCGTGCTGCCGCTGCTGTTCTTCCTGGTCTTCCGCTACCTGCCGATGGCCGGCAACGTCATCGCCTTCCGGCGCTTCGAGCCCGGCGGTTCGATCTTCGGCGAGCAGTGGGTGGGGCTGCGCTACGTGCGCATGTTCCTCACCGACCCGACCTTCTGGCAGGTGTTCCGCAACACCCTGTGGCTCGGCGGGCTCACCCTGGTCTTCTGCTTCCCGATCCCCATCGTGCTCGCGCTGCTGCTCAACGAGGTGCGCAGGCGCTCCCTGAAGCGGTTCGTGCAGTCGGTGTCGTACCTTCCGCACTTCCTGTCGATCGTGATCGTCGCGGGCATCACCCTGCAGATGCTCGCCACGGACGGCCCCGTCAACCACGTCCTGGGCTGGTTCGGGCACGAGCCGATCCGCTTCATCCAGGAGCCGGAGTGGTTCCGCACGATCTACGTCGGCTCGGAGATCTGGCAGACCGCCGGCTGGGGCACGATCCTCTACCTGACCGCGCTCACCACGATCGACGAGGACCTGTACGAGGCCGCGCGCATCGACGGCGCCAACCGCTGGCAGCAGATCTGGCACGTCACCCTGCCCGGCATCCGCCCCACCATGATCACGCTGCTGATCCTCAACATCGGCACGTTCCTGGCGGTCGGCTTCGAGAAGGTCCTGCTGCTGTACAACCCGCTGACCTACCAGACCGGTGACGTGATCTCCACGTACCTCTACCGGACCGGTGTCGAGTCCAACAGCTTCAGCTACGCCGCCGCGATCGGGCTGTTCGAGGCGGTCATCGGCCTGGTGCTGATCACGACCGCGAACCAGCTGTCGCGCCGCACCGTGGGGACGAGCCTGTGGTGAGCCTGCTGTCGGGGCGCCCCGAGCGCCCGCGTACCTCCGTCGACCAGCCGACCCGCGGCTACCGCGTCTTCCAGGGCGTGAACGGGGTGATCCTGACTCTGGTCGTGCTGGTCACCCTGTACCCCTTCGTCAACATCATCGCCCGCTCGTTCAGCGCCGAGCGCCAGATCCGGGCCGGTGAAGTGACCCTGTGGCCCAAGGGGTTCAACCTCACCACGTACCGGATCGTGCTCGAGGACGCGATGTTCTGGCGGAACTACGGCAACACCGTGCTGTACACGGTGGTCGCCACCGCCGTCGCCATGGTCCTGACGACCTGTTACGCGTACGTCCTGTCGAAGAAGGACCTCAAGGGGCGCGGCGCGCTCGTCGGCATCGCCGTGTTCACCATGTTCTTCACCGGCGGACTGATCCCCCACTACCTCCTGATCACCAACCTGGGCCTGAAGAACAGCGTGTGGGCGATCGCGCTGCCCAACGCGATCAGCGTCTTCAACCTGCTGGTGATGAAGGCCTTCTTCGAGAGCCTGCCGACCGAGCTGGAGGAGGCCGCGCAGATCGACGGCCTGAGCACGTACGGCGTGCTGCTGCGGATCGTGCTGCCGCTGTCCAAGGCGGTCGTCGCGACGATGGTCCTCTTCTACTCGGTGTCCTTCTGGAACTCCTGGTTCGGGGCCTTCCTCTACATGGACCGGACCGAGCTGATGCCGGTCACCGTCTATCTGCGCAACCTCATCTCGGGCGCCACCGGCGGCGGCAACGCGGGCGCCGGCACGGAGCAGCTCAGCCAGGTCGGGGCGAACATCCAGGCGGTCACCATCGTGCTCACCGCGCTGCCGATCCTCTGCGTGTACCCGTTCGTCCAGCGCTACTTCGTCTCGGGCGTGATGCTCGGCGCGGTCAAGGGCTGACCGCCGAGACCGCCGCGAGCCCTCCCTTCGCCTACGGAACAAAGGAGTTCTCCGTGAAGAACGCAGGCCAGACGCACGCGGGCCGCGCCGCCGGGCAGCACGCCGGACGGAACACCGGCCGGCTGTCGCGCCGCCAGATCCTCTCCGCCGCCGGGTTCGCCGGCCTCGCCGCGCTCACCGGCTGCGGCAGCGGTGACGACGGCGGCGACGGCAAGGACCTGTCGAAGAAGCAGAACGGCGCGATGAAGGAGTTCCGGGTCGGCCAGCAGTTCAAGGCCGCCGAGCCGCTGTCCTTCTCGCTCCTGCACAACAACAACCCGGTCTACCCGACGAAGAGCGGCTGGCTGTTCTGGAAGGAGGTCACCCGGCGCACCGGCGTCACCCTGAAGCTCGTCGACGTGCCCCTGGTGGACTACGAGAAGAAGCGCAGCGTGCTGATCGGCGCGGGCGACGCCCCCTTCCTGATCCCCAAGACGTACCACCCCTCGGAGGTCGCCTTCGTGTCCTCCGGCGCGATCCTCCCCGTCAGCGACTACACGCACCTGATGCCCAACTTCCGGGCGAAGGTGAAGAAGTGGAAGCTGGAGCCGGAACTCGACTCCTTCCGCCAGTCCGACGGCAAGTACTACCTGCTGCCGGGCCTGCACGAGAAGGCCAGGTCCGGCTACTCGCTGTCGCTTCGGACGGACGTCCTCGACCGGCTGGGCCTCAGCCTGCCCACCACCTGGGACGAGGTGTACGACGTCCTCGCGGCGCTCAGGGAGGAGTATCCCGACCGCTACCCGCTCTCCGACCGCTGGAGCACCAACACCCCGTACCCGGTGGCCGCCCTGCTCAGCTACCTCGGCCAGGCGCACGGCGTCCGGGCCGGCTGGACGTACGACAACATCAGTTTCGACGCGGACGCCGAGGAGTTCGTGTTCACCGGCGCGTCCGACGGCTACCGCCAGGTGGTCGAGTACCTGAGAAAACTGGTCGCCGACAAGCTGATGGACCCGGAGAGCTTCACCCAGACCGACGACGCGGCGGTGCAGAAGCTGCTGGGCGGGAAGTGCTTCGCGATCAGCGCCAACCCGCAGGAGCTGGTGCAGAACTACCGCTACAACCTGGAGAAGCAGGTCGAGGGAGCGAAGATCGAGATGATCCCGGTCCCGGTCGGACCGGCCGGCCCGGTGGTGCTGGGCGGCGCCCGGCTGGAGAACGGCGTCATGATCTCCAGCGAGGCCCTCAAGAGCGACAGCTTCGTCGCGATGATGCAGTTCGTGGACTGGCTGTGGTACTCGGACGAGGGCCAGAAGCTCTGCAAGTGGGGCGTCGAGGGCGTCACGTACACCCGGCCCGGCGGGCGGTACCGGCTCCGGCCCGGCATCAGCCTGATGGGCTCCGACCCGGACGCCCCCAAGGACCTCCAGAAGGACTACGGCTTCTTCAACGGCGTCTTCACCTACGGCGGCAGCTGGGAGCTGGTGTCCTCCTCGTTCAGCCCCGACGAGCGGAGGTTCCAGGACGCGATGGCCCAGCGGCAGGCGCTGCCCGTCGATCCGGCCCACCCGTTGCAGTCCGTCGAGCAGGAGCAGGCCTCGCTGTGGGACACACCGCTCAGGGACCACGTCACGCAGAACACCCTCAAGTTCGCCCTCGGCAAACGCCCGCTGTCCGAATGGGACGCCTACGTCAGCGAGTTGAAGGCGAAGAACATGGACCGGCTCGTCGACATGCACAACCGGGCCCACGACCGCTTCCAGAAGGAGAACGGGTGATCCGCGTCCCCGCCGAGCCGAGGGGCCGGCTCTCCGGCGCCTGGCGCCACTGCGTCTCCACCGGCCGCCTCGACCTCGCCCTGCGCCGCGACCACCAGGACTCCCTCGCCCTGATCCAGCGCGAGATCGGGTTCCGGC
The DNA here is from genome assembly GCF_030287445.1 of Streptomyces sp. ALI-76-A. GTDB lineage: Bacteria > Actinomycetota > Actinomycetes > Streptomycetales > Streptomycetaceae > Streptomyces. Next base: position 6,647,055 of record NZ_JASVWB010000002.1, read on the forward strand.
ACATCCGGGGGCACCGCCCGCTCAACGACGGCATGGGCGTGTACCGGCCCTACGCGTGGCAGGGCACCCGCCAGGTCCGCCACTCGTTCACCCACGTCGACCAGGTCATCGACGCGTACCAGGAGCTCGTCCTCCGCCCCTCCACCGAACCCGGGGTGACCTCGGTCGAGGACGAGACACCGCCCTGGTGGGACGAGCGCCGGCTCCTCGGCCAGGAGGCCGCGTCATGAGCGCGCCGCAGGCCACCGCGTTCGGCGACGGCCCCCTCTCCCGTGCCGCCGCGCTGATCCACACCCTGGTCACGGTCGAGGCCCTGCTGCTCGCCGCCGCCTCACCGGGCCTGGCCGCCCTGCTGCTCGTCGGGACCGATCCGGCCGACCTCCCGCTGGCCGCCGTGTGCCTGCTGCCCCTCGGCCCGGCCCTGTCCGCCGCCCTCTACGCCCTCCACCACCGCGACCGCGACCTCACCGACCTCCACCCGGCTCGCGCCTACTGGCGCGGCTGGCGCCTCAACGCGCTCCCCGCCCTGAAGCTGTGGACGCCGCTGCTCGCCTGGCTCACCGTGATCGCCTTCACCCTGACCCACTTCCCCGCCACCGGCCTGCCCGCCTGGTGGGCGGCGCTGCTCGCGGGCGTCGGCGCCGGCGCCCTGCTGTGGGGCGCGCACGCGCTGGTGCTCACCTCACTGTTCGCGTTCCGTGCCCGGGACACCGCCCGCCTCGCCGGGTACTTCCTGTTCCGGCACGGCCGCGCCACCCTCGGCGCCGCCTCCGTGTATGTCCTGGCCGCCGCCGGGACCGCCCTGCTGACCGAGGCCCTGCCCGCTCTGCTGGCCGCCCCGCTGCTGCTGTCCCTGCTCCACAGCAGCCGCCCGGTGATCGCCGAGACCCAGGAGGACTTCACCGCATGACCGAGCCGCACACCGGAACCGAGGGCAAGCTCACGCACACCGGAACCGACGGCGGGCTCCCGCCCACCGGAAAGATCGCCTACGGCGGCGACTACAACCCCGAGCAGTGGCCGGAGCCGGTCCGGGACGAGGACCACCGCCTGTTCACCCGGGCCGGCATCGACACCCTCACCGTCGGCGTCTTCGCCTGGTCCCTTACCCAACCCGCCGAGGACACCCACGACTTCACGGTGCTCGACGGTGTCCTGGACCGGGCCGCGGCCGAGGGCCGCCGGGTCTGCCTCGCCACCGGCACCGCCGCCGTCCCGCCCTGGCTCGCGAAGCGGTACCCCGAGGTCAACCGCACCGACTTCGAGGGCCGCCGTCACCGCTACGGCCAGCGCCACCACTTCTGCCCCAGCTCACCGGCCTACCGCCGCCTCGCCACGGACCTGGCGGCACGCCTGGCCGAACGGTACGCGCGGCACCCGGCGCTGCTCGCCTGGCACATCAACAACGAGTACGGCGGCGCCTGTTACTGCGACCTGTGCGCCGAGGCCTTCCGGGACTGGCTGCGGGACCGGTACGCCGGCCTCGACGCCCTCAACGACGCCTGGTGCACCACCTTCTGGTCCCACCGCTACACCGACTTCGGCGAGATCGAGCCGCCGAGCGCTCTCACCGAGCACTGGCGCGGCCCCGACCACACCGCTTTCCAGGGCACGACGCTCGACTACTTCCGCTTCACCACCGACGCCCTGCTCGGCTGCTTCCTCGCCGAGAAGGAGGCGATCCGCGCCCACGACCCGGACACGCCCGTCACCACCAACTTCATGGGCATGTTCCGCCCCCTCGACTACCACCGCTGGGCGCCCCACCTCGACTTCGTCTCCTGGGACAGCTACCCGCCCCTGGACGCCCCGCCCACCTGGCCCGCCCTCGCCCACGACCTGATGCGCGGTCTCAAGGACGGTGCCCCCTTCTGGCTGATGGAACAGACCCCGTCCACCACCGCCTGCCGTGACGTCAACCCGCTCCGGCGTCCCGGCGAACTCCGTCTCGCCACCTTCCAGGCCATCGCCCACGGAGCCGACGCGGCCCTGTACTTCCAGCTGCGCGCCGCACGCGGCGCCTGCGAGAAGTACCACGGGGCGGTCATCGGCCACGCCGGCCGTGACGACACCCGCGTCTTCCGCGAAGTCGCCGGCCTGGGCCGCGAGTTGGAGCTGCTCGGTGACGCGAGCCTCGGCGCCCGCACGCCCGCCCGCACCGCCCTGCTCTTCGACTGGGACAGCTGGTGGGCCCTGGAGATCTCCGACGGCCCCTCCCGCCTCGTCCGCTACCAGGACACCGTCCACACCTACTACCGGGCCGCCCGGGAGGCCGGCGCCGACGTGGACGTCGTCCCGCAGACCGCCGACCTCAGCCCGTACGACGTGGTCCTCGCCCCCGTCCTGCACATGATCAAAGGCGACCTGGCGGACCGCTTGGAAGGGGTGGCGGCGCGGGGCGGCACGGTCCTCGCCACCTTCCTCTCCGGCCGTGTGGACGAGCACGACCGCGCCTTCCTCACCGACGTCCCCGGCCCGCTGGCCCCCCTCATGGGCATCCGCGTCGACGAATGGGACGCCCGCCCGCAGGACGTCGTCCAGCCCGTACGACTGGAGGAGTCGGCCTACCAGGCACGCCTCGTCTTCGAGATCGTGCAGCCGCGCGGCGCCGAACCCGTCGCCACGTACGGAGCCGACTTCTACGCCGGCACCCCGGCCGTGACGCGCCACCGCCACGGCGAGGGCGAGGCCTGGTACGTGGCCACCGCCCTCGACCAGCCAGGCGTCGACGAGGTCGTACGCCGTGTCCTGGCCCGGCACGACCTCCTCGGCCCGTACGCCGGCCGGCCCGGCCTGGAGACCGCCACGCGCGTCACCCCCGACGGCACCCGCCTCTTCTTCCTGCTCAACCACGCCCCCGAGGCGGCCCACCTGACGGTCCACGCCACCGCCACCGACCTGCTGACCGGCAAGCGTGCCGAGCAGGGCGAGCCGCTGACCGTGGACCCGCTCGGCACGGCGATCCTGCGGATCCCGTAGGGGCGCCGCCTCAATGGATGCGCCGCCCCTGTGCGTCGGGCACACCCGACTTGCGGAAGAAGTAGCTGTTGATCTGATCGCGCCACTCACGGGCACCGCGGAGCTGCTCCTCGTACCGCTCCGCGACCCGTGCGTGGCGCGCCGGATCGACGAGGCCGGCGAGCGAGGCCCACACCTCGCGGGCCTCCGCCACCTCCGCCACGCCCTCGAAGTGCGTGTCGTAGATGTGCTGGATCACCGTCTTCCCGCTGTGGAGTACATGGTCGTACGCCATGTGGTGGAAGAACAGCAGCAGCTCGTCCGGGCAGGTGGCCGGCGACTCGTACACCTCGGCCCAGGGCTTGGCGTACTGCGCCGCGTACCCCGTCCCGGTCGCCGCGCTCCGGTCGACACCGACACCGTCCCGGTCGGCGAAGTGGTAGGTGCCCCACGGGCTGTACTCGTAGCCGTCCACGCTCGGCCCGTAGTGGTGCCCCGGCTGCACCATGAACCCGACGCCGAGCGGGGCGGTGTACTTCTCGTACGTCCGCCAGGACCCGTCGAGCACGGCGTGCAGCCCGGCCGTCAGCCGCGCGGGGTCGGCGCTCGCGCCGGGGGTGAAGGTGAGCCGGATCCACTCGTCGAGGACGTCCACCGGATCCGCGTCCGGCCGCCAGGCCAGCCGCCCGAACGTGTACAGGTTGGCCTGCGCGAGAGGATGCCCGGTCCAGAACGGATCGTCGCCGACGTTCGACACCGCCACCAGTCCGCCCGGCGCCGACGCCCCGACCGGCACCCGGCCGTCCGGCCGGAACCGCAGCACCTCGCTCCACATCGGCCCCAGCCAGCACACGTGCCGCTGCTGGCCCGTGTATTCCTGCGTGGCCTGCACCTCCACGGCCAGCCGGGTCCGTTCCATCGCCCCGATCAGCGGCGACACCGGCTCGCGGACCTGGAAGTCCAGCGGTCCGTGCTTCACCTGAAGCACCGCGTTCGGGGCGAACTCCCCGTCCAGCGGCGCGAAGTGGTCGTACGCGGCCCGCGCCCGGTCCGTCGTCCGGTCCCGCCAGTCCTGGCGGTGGTCGTAGACGAAGGCCCGCCAGTGCACGGTCCCGCCGTACGGTTCCAGCGCGGCGGCCAGCAGGTTCGCCCCGTCGGCATGACTGCGGCCGTACGCGAACGGACCGGGCCGGCCCTCCGAGTCGGCCTTCACCACGTACCCGCCGAAGTCCTCGATCTCCTCGTACACCCGCCGGGTCGCCTCGGCCCACCACGCCCGCACCCCCTCGTCGAGCGGATCGGCCGTGGGCAGCCCGCCGAGGACCACCGGCGCGGCGAAGGTGACCGACAGATGCGTGCGGATCCCGTACGGCCGCAACACGTCCGCGAGCGCGGCGACTTCACCGATCCGGTGGGTGAGCAGGTGTGCCTCGGTCTCGTGCACGTTGACGTTGTTCACGGCCACGGCGTTGATTCCGCACGCCGCCAGCAGCCTGCCGTACGCCCGCACCCGGTCGAGATCGCCGCGCGCCCGGCCCTCCGCCCAGAACAGCGACCCGCCGGCGTACCCGCGCTCCACCTGTCCCATGACCGGGTGCACGGCCACGTTGTCCCAGTGGTCCAGCATCCGCAGCGCGAGGACCGGCCGGTGCGCCTCCGGCGGGCGTTCGCCGCGGAAGGCGTCCTCGCCGAGCCGGACGACATGGAAGAAGCCGTACAGCAGTCCGGCCGGTCCGGACGCGGTGACGGTCGTCCGGCCGGACTCGCGCCCATGGGTGAACGCCTCCGAGCCGTCGCCGCCGGTCAGCTCCAGCACGAGGTCGTACGTCGTGCCGGTGCCCGGCTCGGGGGCGCGGTCCACGCGTCCTCCGAACCGGGCACAGGCCTCGGTCACTTCACCGTGCACCGTCTCCACCAGCGGACCTGACCCCAGGATCAGCGTGTGCCGGGTGCCGACCGCCCGGAAGGCGGCGGGCGGCAGCCACGCCGGGTCGACCCCGTCGGGCAGGACGGGCACGGGAAGCGACATGGGACTCCCAACTCCGGTGCTCAGGCGAGCAGTTCGACCTCCGCGACGGTCGCCGTGCCGTCGAGGACCAGGCGGTACCTCTCGTACGTACCCGGCGACCCCACGGTGAACGCCCGGGTCTGCCGGTCCCAGGCGAAGGACTGCCCGGAGCGTTCGTCGAGGGTCTTCCAGGTGCTCCCGTCGGCCGAGCCCTGGAGCTTCCAGCCGGCCGGCGCCTTCGTCCGGTCCGCCGGAGACGTCAGCGTGTACTGCACCGCCCTCGCCTCCTCGGCGACCGGCAGCTCGACCTCGGACACCGAGCCCTCGGTCGCCGACGTGTCGTCGAAGAGGGCACCTTCACCCCTCAGCACGTCCGCCCTCGGCGTCGGCACCTCGTCGTCCCGGGTGATCGACACCGGGGCCGCCTTCTTGCCGGTGCCCCACGAGGAGGGCCTCGGCCCCATGTCGAAGTCCAGCACCCCGCCCTTGGCCAGCAGCGCGTGGGGGAGCGAAGTCGACGTCCACGAGCGCCCGTTGACCTTCAGCCCCTGCACGTACACGTTCTTCGCGCTGTTCTCAGGAGCTCGGACGACGAGGTCCTTCCCGTTCTCCAGATGGACGGTCGCCTTGGTGAACAGCGGTGAGCCGACGGCGTATTCGCCGCTGCCCATCACCAGCGGGTAGAAGCCCAGCGCGGAGAAGAGGAACCAGGCCGACTGCTCGCCGTTGTCCTCGTCGCCGTGGTAGCCCTGCCCGATCTCACTGCCGGTGTAGAGCCGTGACAGCACCTCGCGCACGTTCTTCTGCGCCTTCCAGGGCTGACCGGCGGCGTCGTACATGTAGTTCACGTGGTGCGCGACCTGGTTGGAGTGCCCGTACATGCCCATCCGCACGTCCCGCGCCTCCGTCATCTCGTGGATGACACCGCCGTAGGAGCCGACGAACTCCGGCGAGGCGGTCTCCGGGGTGGCGAAGTACTCGTCGAGCTTCTCCGCCAGCCCGCTCCGGCCGCCGTAGAGGTTGGCCAGGCCCCGGCTGTCCTGCGGGGCGGTGAAGGCGTAGCCCCAGCCGTTGGTCTCGGTGTAGTCGTGGCCCCATACGCGCGGGTCGTACGTCGAGGACTCGACGCGCCAGTCGCCCCCGGCGTCCCGGCCCTGGAAGAACCCGGCCTGCGGGTCGAAGAGGTTCACGTAGTCCTGGGCCCGGTCGAGGAAGTACTCCGACTCCTCGCGGTAACGCTTCTCGCCGGTCTTCCGGTACAGCGCCTGGCCCATCTTCGCGATGCCGTAGTCGTTGAGGTAGCCCTCCAGCGCCCACGACAGGCCCTCGTGCGTGTCGGTGCTCGTGTAGCCGAGGAACGGGGAGGTCGCCATGCCCTTGCGGCCCACCCCGGACGACGGAGGCACGACGGTGGCGTTCTTCACGGCCGCGTCGTACGCCGACTTCGCGTCGAAGTCGACGCCCTTGACGTACGCGTCCGCGAACGCCACGTCCGAGGAGGTGCCCGTCATCAGGTCCGCGTACCCGGGCGAGGACCAGCGCGAGGTCCAGCCGCCGTCCTTGTACTGCTGCACGAACCCGTCCGCCATCTCACCCGCCTGACCGGGCGTCAGCAGCGAGTACGCGGGCCAGGTCGTCCGGTACGTGTCCCAGAAGCCGTTGTTGACGTACACCTTGCCGTCCACGATCTTCGCGCCGGTGTGCGTCGGCGTGTCCGGGCCGGGCATCGGCGAGAACGGGGAGGCGTACTGGTACTTCGAACCGACCTTCTCGAAGCCGGAGTTGGGATACAGGTACAGCCGGTACAGGCTGGAGTACAGCGTGGTCAGCTGGTCCGGCGTGGCACCCTCCACCTCGACCTTGCCGAGGATCCTGTCCCACTGCTTCTGGGCGCGGGACTTCACCTTCTCGAAGGAGGTGCCGTCCGGGATCTCCTGGCGCAGGTTGTCCTTCGCCTGGTCGAGACTGATCAGCGAGGTCGCCAGGCGCAGGGTGACGGTCCGGTCGGCCCCGGCGTCGAACCGCAGGTGCCCCTTGACCCCGCTGGAGGAGCCCTCCGTCACCGGCTTGTCGAACACGCCGTACACGAAGAGCCGGGTGGCACCGGTCGACAGCCCGGACTTCACGTCCGAGTACCCGGTGACGACACCCGCCGCCTTGTCGAGCGTCAGCCCCGCCTGGTCGGTCACGTTGTCGAACAGGACGCTCGCGTCGTCGCCGGGATAGGTGAAGCGCAGGACCGCCGCGTGGTCGGTCGGGGTCATCTCCGCCTTGAGCCCGTTCTCGAACCGCACCCCGTAGTAGTAGGGCCGCGCCGTCTCGTTCTCGTGCCGGAAAGCCAGCTCCCGGGCCTCACGCCCCGCGTCCGGCGTGCCGGACGCGGCCGACGGCATCACCTGGAAGGTCTGCCGGTCACCCATCCACGGGCTCGGCTCGTGGCTCGCGCTGAACGCCTGGACGGTCGGCAGGTTGTCCGCGTTGTTGCCCCGCGCGTAGTCGTACAGCCAGCTCAGCGAGCCCGCGTTGGTCACCGGCGTCCAGAAGTTGAAGCCGTGCGGGACCGCCGTCGCCGGGAAGTTGTTGCCGCGCGAGAAACCACCGCTGGAGTTGGTGCCCCGGGTGGTCAGCGCGTAGTCCGACAGATGGGCCTTCGGCCTCTCCGGCGCGGCCCGCTCGATCGTCACGTCGTCCAGCCAGCCCCGGAACTTCGCCGGGCCCTTCGGGGAGTCGTACGCCACCAGGATCCGGTCGACGGTCTTCCCGGCCGCGACCGACCCGATCCGCGAGGCCACGTGGTTCCACTGGTTGACGTAGAGCACCTTGGCGGCGCCCTGCCCGCGCGGCGACAGCGCGAACCCGTGCTGGTCGGTGGCGCGCAGGTCGCTCAGATACGTGCCGTCGGTGAAGGCCAGGTCGACCGCCACGTTCGTGGCGTCGTAGTCCCGGTCCCCGTCCGCCATCGACGGGAAGACCCGGTACGACAGGCGGGTGTCCCGGCCGACCGCCACGTCCACGTCGAAGACCTTGTTGTACGAGTACGCCCGCCCCTCGGCCGTATGCCGTCCGGCGTACCGCAGTGCCCTCTTTCCGGTGAAACCGGCGCCCGCCTTCGCGGTGGGCGATCCGCTCGGGCCGCGGTCGACCAGCGAGAGCATGTCCGGCGGGACGGGGCCCTCGCCGCCGCCCGTGGAGAACTGGACGTCGGCGAGTTGCAGGATGTCGGCTCCGTTGTTCCGCGTGACCTCCAGCCGGAAGTGCCGGTACTCGGCGGCGGCCTGCTCGGGGATGTCGTACGTCTTCGTCTGGAACCGTTCGGAGAAGGACTCGCCGGAGCGGGTGTCGAGGGTCTTCCACTCCGTCCTGTCGGTGGAGCCCTTGAGGGTCCAGTCCCGCGGGTCGCGCGCGGCGGCGTCGTTCGCCGAGGTGAGCGCGTACCGGACGACCTTGGCCGGCTTGTCCAGGTCGAACTCGGCCCAGCCGGTCGCCGCGAAGGTCAGCCACTTGGTGCTCGGCTCGCCGTCGACGAGGTTCTCCTTCACCTCGCCGCCGCCGGTGTTCTCGGCGCTCGCCCGGACGTCGGTGACCTGGTCGGTCACGTTGCCCGGGATGCCGGTGCTGTAGCCCCCGTCGACGCCCGAGGCCCGCTTGCCGCCGTCCGGTGCCGTGTCGACGGTGCTGAGCCAGTCGGGTGCCGGATCGTCCGCCTCGAACGAGGACGCGAACTCCCGGCCGGCGGCCGCGGGTGCCTCCGGCAGGGCGACCGCGGCGCCCTGGGACCCCACCGCCAGAGCGAAGGCGGTCGCCACGACCACGACCGCCGGACCCCGTCTGTGCCGAGTTCTGTGCTGCTGCATACGCGAGCACTCTCCCTGCGCTACTGCGGACAACGTTGTCAACTTCCTTGCGCAAGGAACAGTTGTGTCTCAAGTGCACAGTGATGTCAAGGGTGTTGACTGCGGCATTCAGGCTCTATGTCGTGGATTTTTCCGGCAAGGCGCCCACAGGTCCCGCATCTTTCCGCGAGGTCTCAACTCGGAAAAGACCGTCGGCCAACCTTGCATTCGATCTTGCTCGGCCGACCAGAAGTGGACTATACCTGTCGACACTTCCCGTGATGCGCACTTCACGGTCCACTTCGTGATCCACACTGATCCACACTTCCTGCACGACCCTGCTTGACCTGACCGCGGTGCCCGGGAGGATCCGGTACACCGCCTGAGTCCTGGAGAAGGCGAGGACTTGAGCATGGGATCCACTTCCGCCGAGAACAACGGCACCGGTGGCGTCGGCCGCCGCGATCTGATCAAGCGGTCCGCCGCGTTGGGCCTGATTTCGGTACCCACGATGAGCTTCCTGTCCGCGTGTGCCAGCGGTGGCGGCGACGACGACTCCGGTGACACCGAGGGCAAGACATCCAAGTCGAACCCGTTCGGTGTGAAGAAGGGCAGCAAACTCGACGTCGTCATCTTCAAGGGCGGCTACGGGGACAACTACGCCAAGGCGTGGGAGGCGAGCTTCCAGAAGAAGTGGGGGGTGGCTTCCACCCACACCGGCACCCAGGAGATCACCGGCAAACTCCAGCCCCGTTTCAACGCCGGCAACCCGCCGGACATCGTCGACGACTCCGGCGCGCAGCAGATCCCGATCGACGTGCTGTACAAGAACGGCCAGCTCCTCGACCTGGCGGAGATCCTGGACTCCCCGTCGATCGACGACCCGGCCAAGAAGGTCCGCGACACGCTCATCCCCGGCACGCTCGACGCGGGCATGCAGGAGAACAAGGTCGTCGCCCTCAACTACATCTACACGGTGTGGGGTCTGTGGTACTCCGGCAAGCTCTTCAAGGAGAAGGGCTGGGAGGAGCCCAAGACCTGGGCCGACTTCCTCGCCATCTGCAAGGACGCCAAGTCCCAGGGCATCGGGGGCCTCGCGCACCAGGGCAAGTACCCGTACTACATCAACGTCGCCATCATGGACCTGATCGCCAAGAAGGGCGGTCTGGACGCCATGAAGGCGATCGACAACCTCGACCCCAAGGCGTTCGTCGGTTCCGAGGCCGCACAGGCCGCCGTCGAGGCGATCTACGAGGTCGTCGAAAAGGGCTATCTGATGCCCGGCACCAACGGCCTGACGCACACGGAGTCCCAGGCCCGCTGGAACCAGTACAAGGCGGTCTTCATCACCAGTGGCTCGTGGCTGGAGAACGAGCAGCTCAAGCAGACACCGTCCGACTTCGACATGAAGTTCCTGCCCATGCCGGTGCTGCCCGACAGCGCGCTGCCCTTCGAGGCGATCCGGGCCGGCTCCGGTGAGCCCTTCATCATTCCCGTCAAGGCCAAGAACCTCCCCGCGGCCAAGGAGTTCATGCGGATGATGCTCTCCAAGGAATGGTCGACGATCTTCGCCAAGGAGGCGAACTCGCTGACCATCCTCGCGGACGGTGTCGACCCGAACGTCCAGCTCAGGCCGGGCACCCAGTCCACGGTCGAGGCGTCCGAGGCGGCCGGGAACAACACCTTCCGCTACCTGTACACCGAGTGGTACAGCGAGATGGGCACCGCGATCGAGAACGCGTCCAACGAATTGATGGCCAAGCGCATTCAGCCCAAGGAATGGCTGAAGCGGGCCCAGGCCGCGGTCGACAAGCAGGCCAAGGACCCGGCCTCGAAGAAGAACCGCCGCGACTGATCTCGCTCGACCGACCGGATTCCGGACCGGAACTCTCCGGTCCGGAACGGGATCCCAGGGGCAGGAACGCCATGCGCAAAGGGCAGTACCGGTTCGTCGCGGGATTTCTCCTCGTTCCCGTGACGCTCTATCTGATCTTCGTGATCTGGCCGTACATCCAGACGTTCGGCTATTCGCTGACCGACTGGAAGGGTCAGTCGCAGACCTTCAAGTTCGTCGGACTGGACAACTACAAGGCGTTGTTCCAGGACGACATCTTCATGGGGGCCATCTGGCACAACATCCTGTTCCTGGTGTTCATCCCCGTGATCACCATTCTGCTCGCCCTGTTCTTCGCCTTCATGCTGAACGCGGGCGGTCGCGGCAGGGCGGGCGGCGTCGCGGGTGTGGCCGGCTCGAAGTACTACAAGGTCGTCTACTTCTTCCCGCAGGTGCTGTCCCTGGCGATCATGGCGGTGCTGTTCGGCGCCGTCTACCGCAGCGACAGCGGCGGCATGCTGAACGGAGTCCTGATCAAGCTCGGGCTGGTCGACGCCGACAGCCCCATCGAATGGCTGAACGAACCGAACATCGTGCTGTGGGCCCTGATCCTGGTGGTCGTCTGGCACGGCGTCGGTTTCTACCTGGTGCTGTTCTCCGCGGCCATGCAGTCCATCCCCAGGGACATCTACGAGGCCGCGCTCATCGACGGCGCGGGCCGCGCCCAGTCCTTCTTCCGCATCACCCTGCCGCTGCTGTGGGACTCCGTGCAGACCGCCTGGGTCTACCTCGGCATCGCGGCGATGGACATGTTCATCCTGGTCTCCACCATGACCTCCGGCGACTACGGCGGCGGTCCCGACCACCACAGCGAGGTCATGGCGACCGTGATGATGCGCAACTTCCTGCTGTACGGCAGGAGCGGCTACGCCTGCGCCATGGGCGTGGTCATGCTGCTCCTGACCCTGCTCGTGTCCGTGGTCATGCTGCGCGCCACCCGTCGCGAGCGCATCGAGTTCTGAGGCGGAGAGACGACGACGATGAGCGCACCCCTGAAGGAATCCGTCCCCGCCGGGGACTCCGTCCCACCCCCGCCGCCGGTCCGCAGGACCCAGGTCCCCCCGGGCGGCCGGCGCGGCGAAGGCGTCGTACTGAACGCCTTCTCGCACGGCTTCCTCGCCCTGTGGGCGGTGCTGATCGTGCTGCCACTGCTGTGGCTGGTGCTCAGTGCCTTCAAGACCGACGCGCAGATCGGAGGGTCGGCCTTCGGCTGGCCGCAGAACTGGTCCCTGGACGTCTTCTCCCGCGCCTGGGACATGGGGATCGGTGACTACTTCCTCAACACCGTCATCGTGCTGGTCTTCTCGGTGCCGCTGACGATGCTGTTCGGCTCGATGGCCGCGTACGTACTGGCCCGCTACCAGTTCTGGGGCAACCGCCTGCTGTACTACTTCTTCGTCGCGGGCGCGATGTTCCCGGTCTTCCTGGCCCTCGTCCCGCTGTTCTTCATGGTCAAGCGGCTGGACATGCTCAACACCTATCAGGGCCTGATCCTGGTGTACGTCGCCTACTCGATGCCGTTCACGGTGTTCTTCATGCACGCCTTCTTCCGGACCCTGCCCTCGGCGGTCTTCGAGGCGGCCATCCTGGACGGTGCCTCGCACACCCGGACCTTCTTCCAGGTGATGTTGCCGATGGCGAAGCCCGGCCTGCTCAGCGTCGGCATCTTCAACACGCTCGGCCAGTGGAACCAGTTCATCCTGCCGACGGTGCTGATGCAGCCGCAGAGCGGCGACGATCCCGAGCGCTATGTCCTCACCCAGGGGCTCATCCAGCTCCAGCAGCAGCAGGGGTACGCCTCCGACCTGCCGGTGCTCTTCGCGGGCGTGACTATCGCCATGATCCCGATGCTGGTCGTGTACCTGTCCTTCCAGCGCCAGGTGCAGGCCGGCCTGACCTCGGCGACCCTGAAGTAACGCTGCGGAACCCCGCGCGCACACGCCGCTCCCGGGCCCGGGAGCGGCGTCCGTGTTTGTGTACATGAACCCGGATGCGGTTCAACCTCTTGACGGGAGGCAACCCGAACGGCTCAGCTTAGAGTTCACTAGTTGGACATAGACGGGGCCTCATTGAAGCGGTCCCGTGCGCAGGAGGTCGTCGTGGAGACTCCGGGGTCGCAGTCGTCGCTGCACCGAGCCAACCTGGAGCGGGTCGTACGAGCCGTACGGCTGGCTGGTTCGCTCACGCAAGCGGAGATCGCGCGGACGACGGGCCTGTCCGCGGCGACCGTCTCCAACATCGTGCGCGAACTCAAGGACGGCGGAACGGTCGAGGTCACGCCCACCTCGGCGGGAGGCCGCCGGGCCCGCAGCGTCTCGCTGAGCGGGGACGCCGGCATCGTCATCGGTGTCGACTTCGGGCACACGCATCTGCGGGTCGCGATCGGAAACCTCGCCCACCAGGTGCTGGCCGAGGAGGCCGAGCCGCTCGACGTGGACGCCTCCTCGTCGCAGGGTTTCGACCGGGCGGAACAGCTGGTCAGCCGCCTGGTCGAGGCCACCGGGGTGGACGCCACCAAGATCGCGGGGGTGGGTCTCGGCGTCCCCGGCCCGATCGACGTGGAGTCCGGCACCCTCGGCTCGACCGCCATCCTGCCCGGCTGGACCGGCACCCGGCCCGCCGAGGAGCTGCGGGGGCGGCTCGGCGTGCCGGTGCACGTGGACAACGACGCCAACCTCGGCGCCCTGGGTGAGCTGGTCTGGGGCAGCGGCCGGGGGGTGCGCGACCTGGCGTACATCAAGGTGGCCAGCGGTGTCGGCGCGGGCCTGGTGATCAACGGGAAGATCTATCGCGGACCCGGGGGCACTGCGGGAGAAATCGGGCATATTACACTGGACGAGTCCGGCCCCGTCTGCCGGTGCGGAAACCGGGGCTGCCTGGAGACCTTCGCGGCCGCGCGCTATGTGCTGCCACTGCTCCAGTCCAGCCACGGCACGGATCTGACGATGGAAGGCGTCGTACGGCTGGCGCGGGACGGAGACCCTGGCTGCCGTCGGGTGATCGCCGACGTCGGCCGCCACATCGGCAGTGGAGTCGCCAACCTCTGCAACCTTCTGAACCCGAGCCGAGTGGTCCTGGGCGGTGATCTCGCCGAGGCCGGTGAGCTGGTGCTCGGGCCGATCAGGGAGTCCGTCGGCCGCTACGCGATCCCCAGTGCGGCACGTCAGCTCTCCGTTCTCCCGGGGGCACTTGGTGGCCGTGCGGAGGTACTCGGAGCACTCGCTCTCGCGCTCAGTGAGATGGGTGATTCGACCCTTTTGGATGGCACGCTGCACGCGGCTACGCCTGCCTTCACTTAGAGAACGGATGGCACCGTTGCCAACCCGTTAAGGATTTACTTCTTGACGTCGCACGCGTGGCCGAGTTGACTTCCAGCCACCTCGGCCGCAACGACGCGGCCTCGTCAGGGAGGTTTCTGAAGTGAACACGCGTATGCGTCGTGCCGCCGTTGCTGTCGCCGCAGGTGCGATGGCCGTCTCGCTGGCCGCCTGTGGCAGCGCCAAGGAGTCCGGCGGTGGCGACTCCGCCTCGTCCGCCCCCGCCAAGGGCGACGACATCAAGGTCGGCCTGCTGCTGCCGGAGAACCAGACCGCGCGGTACGAGAAGTTCGACAAGCCCTTGATCGAGAAGAAGGTCAAGGAACTCACGAACGGCAAGGGCGAGGTCGTCTACGCCAACGCCAAGCAGGACGCCAGCACGCAGAACCAGCAGGTCGACACGATGGTGACCAACAAGGTCGACGTGCTGATCGTGGACGCGGTGGACTCCAAGGCCATCGCCGGCTCGGTCAAGAAGGCCAAGGACGCCGGCATCCCGGTCGTCGCCTACGACCGTCTGGCCGAGGGCCCGATCGACGCCTACACCTCGTTCGACAACGAGACCGTCGGCAAGACCCAGGGCGAGGCCCTCCTCAAGGCCCTGGGCTCCAAGGCCAAGGACGGCCAGATCGTCATGATGAACGGGTCCTCCACCGACCCGAACGCCGCCCAGTTCAAGTCGGGCGCCCACTCCGTCCTCGACGGCAAGGTGAACATCGGCCGCGAGTACGACACCAAGGAGTGGAAGCCGGAGAACGCCAACGCCAACATGGAGGGCGCCATCTCCGCCCTCGGCAAGGACAAGATCGTCGGCGTCTACTCCGCCAACGACGGCATGGCGGGCGGCATCATCACCGCGCTGAAGGCCGCGGGCATCGACGACATCCCGGTCACCGGCCAGGACGCCGAGCTGGCGGGTGTGCAGCGCATCGTCACCGGTGAGCAGTACATGAGCGTCTACAAGCCCTACCCGCAGGAGGCCGACGTCGCCGCCGAGATGGCGGTCGCGCTCGCCCAGGGCAAGTCGCTCGACTCCCTCGCCAAGGACAAGGTCGACAGCCCCACCACCAACGGGATCCCCTCCGTCCTCGTCCCGGTCGTCTCGCTGACCAAGGACAACATCAACGACACGGTCATCAAGGACGGCATCTACACCGTCAACGAGATCTGCGCCGGCAAGTACAAGGCCGCCTGCGACGAGATCGGTCTGAAGTAAGTCACCGCAGGCCCCTATCCGCGTACGGGGATTCGTCCTTGAATTCCCGTACGGGACTTGCGTACTGAGCCCCTCCGGTGCCCCGCGTCCATCAGCCCCGCAAAGCTAGGCGGGGCGCCGGAGGGAACACCCCTCCACACCTTTCTGCACAACCTCCCGCCGGGTCAGGCGGCGAAGGAGATGGTTCACTTGTCCGCTACGCCTGTTCTGGCGTTGCGCGGGGTCTCCAAGCGATTCGGTGCCGTCCAGGCGCTCACCGATGTAGAGCTTGAGGTCCACGCCGGTGAAGTGGTCGCCCTGGTGGGCGACAACGGCGCCGGAAAGTCCACGCTGGTCAAGACGATCGCCGGCGTGCACCCCATCGATGAGGGCGCAATCGAATGGGACGGCAGGGCCGTCCAGATCAACCGGCCGCACGACGCCCAGAACCTGGGCATCGCGACCGTCTACCAGGACCTCGCGCTGTGCGACAACATCGACGTCGTCGGCAACCTCTACCTGGGCCGTGAGCTGAAGAAGCGCGGCATCCTGGACGAGGTCGAGATGGAGCGCCGCTCGCGCGAGCTGCTGGACACGCTCTCCATCCGCATCCCGAGCGTCCGCATCCCGATCGCCTCCCTCTCCGGCGGTCAGCGCCAGACGGTGGCGATCGCCCGTTCGATGCTGGGGGAGCCCAAGCTCGTCATCCTCGACGAGCCCACCGCGGCCCTCGGTGTCGAGCAGACCGCCCAGGTGCTCGACCTGGTCGAACGGCTGCGCGAGCGCGGCCACGCGGTGATCCTCATCAGCCACAACATGGCTGACGTGAAAGCCGTGGCCGACAAGGTCGCCGTCCTGCGCCTCGGGCGCAACAACGGCGTCTTCGAGGTCAAGTCGACCTCCCAGGAAGAGATCATCTCCGCCATCACGGGCGCCACGGAGAACGCCGTGACCCGTCGTGCGGCGCGCAGCAATGGGGAGGCTCAGAAGTGAGCATCGACAAGACCTCCACGACCCCCGACGACCATGTGGTGGCGAACCCCGAGGCGGCCGCCGCGGCGGTCACCGCCGTCGACCCCCGGCTGCTGGTCCGCGAGCAGGGCCTCGCGGGCTACGTCTCCGAGTTCAAGCGCAAGATCAAGTCCGGTGACCTGGGTTCCATCCCGGTCGTCATCGGCCTGGTCGTCATCTGGGCGATCTTCGCGAGCCTGAACTCGAACTTCCTCACCGCCGGCAACCTCTCCGACATCTCCGTGGCCATGGTCGGCACGGGCATGATCGCCGTCGGCATCGTCTTCGTGCTGCTGCTCGGCGAGATCGACCTGTCGGTCGGCTCGGTCAGCGGTGTCGCGGGCGCCTCGTTCGCCGTGTTGAACGTCACCAACGGCATGAACGAGTGGCTGGCCTTCGTCCTGGCCATCCTCACCGGCACGGTGGCGGGCGCGATCCACGGCTTCGTCTTCGCCAAGATCGGTGTGCCGGCCTTCGCCGTCACCCTGGCGGGTCTGCTGTTCTGGAACGGCTTCATGCTCCAGATCCTCGGCGACAACGGCACCATCAACCTGGACAGCGAAGGCGTCGTCGCCAAGCTGACCAGCTACTACTTCACCGATGTGGCCGCCGCCTACGCGCTCGCGATCGTCGCGACCGCGGCCTTCTTCCTCTCCTCGTTCCTCGACAACCGTCGCCGCGAGGCCGCGGGCGTGCCGTCCCGGCCGCTCGCGGAAACCATTTTGCGCACGGGGCTGCTGGCCGTCGCCGCGTTCGCCGTGGCGATCACCTACAACCAGTACAAGGGCCTGCCCCTGGCCGTGGTGATCTTCATCGCGGTGCTCATCCTCACGGACTTCGTGCTGCGCCGGACCTCGTACGGCCGCAAGGTGTTCGCGCTCGGCGGCAGCGTCGAGGCCTCCCGGCGTGCCGGTATCAACGTGGAGATGGTGCGGATCTCGGTCTTCGCGATCTCCGGTACCTTCGCCGCGATCGGCGGTCTGTTCATCGCCTCGAAGATCGCCTCCGCCAACCAGGGCGCCGGCGCCGGTGACCTGCTGATGAACGCGATCGCCGCCGCGGTGATCGGCGGTACGTCGCTGTTCGGCGGTCGCGGGCGCACCTGGAACGCGCTCCTCGGCGTGCTGGTCATCGTCTCGATCCAGTACGGCCTGGCGCTGGAGGGCATCGCCTCTCCGGTCCAGTACATGATCACCGGTGGTGTGCTGCTGGCGACGGTCGTGATCGACGCGGTGACGCGCAAGACGCAGAAGACGGCGGGCCGCGCGTAGGACGCGGTACGGCGACCGCGGGTCGGCGGACCCGCGGTCGACCCGCCCCGCCCCTTCGGGGACGCTCCCGTGCCCGGCACCTCGGTGAGGTGCCGGGCACCGGTGCGTCGTAGCAGCGGCGCATGTGTCGTAGGGGCGGCACAAGCGGGGTACAGCCGATCGCGTGACGTATCCCGCACCGCCCCGGCGTCGGCCGCGAAGGCGGAACATTAGACTCGACAAGCCCGGCAACAGCTCTACTGCAAGGAGGCACGGGTGCCGCTGCTGACCCGTATCAGGGGACCGCGCGATCTGGACCGGCTCAGCCTGGAGGAGCTGGACCAGCTGGCCGAGGAAATCCGGAACTTCCTCGTCGCAGCCGTCTCCAAGACCGGCGGCCACCTGGGCCCCAACCTCGGTGTGGTCGAGCTCACCATCGCCCTGCACCGGGTGTTCGAGTCGCCCAAGGACAAGGTGCTCTGGGACACCGGCCACCAGTCCTACGTCCACAAGCTGCTCACCGGCCGCCAGGACTTCTCCAGGCTGAAGATGAAGGGCGGCCTGTCCGGCTACCCCTCGCAGGCGGAGTCCGAGCACGACGTCATCGAGAACAGCCACGCCTCCACGGTCCTCGGCTGGGCCGACGGCCTCGCCAAGGCGAACCAGATCCTCGAACGCGACGACCACGTGGTCGCCGTGATCGGCGACGGGGCGCTGACCGGCGGCATGGCGTGGGAGGCCCTCAACAACATCGCCGACGCCAAGGACCGCCCGCTGGTCATCGTCGTCAACGACAACGAGCGGTCGTACGCGCCCACCATCGGCGGCCTCGCCAACCACCTCGCGACCCTGCGCACCACCGACGGCTACGAGCGCTTCCTGGCCCGCGGCAAGGACCTGCTGGAGCGCACCCCGGTCGTCGGCAGGCCCCTCTACGAGACCCTGCACGGCGCGAAGAAGGGCCTCAAGGACTTCATCGCCCCGCAGGGCATGTTCGAGGACCTCGGCCTGAAGTACGTCGGCCCCATCGACGGCCACGACATCGAGGCCCTGGAGTCGGCGCTCGCCCGGGCCAAGCGCTTCGGCGGCCCGGTGATCGTGCACTGCCTCACCGAGAAGGGCCGCGGCTACCAGCCCGCCCTCCAGGACGAGGCCGACCGCTTCCACGGCATCGGCCCCATCCACCCCGACACGGGCCTGCCGATCAAGGCGTCGGGCGCCGACTGGACGTCCGTCTTCGGCGACGAGATGGTCCGGCTCGGCCAGGAACGCGAGGACATCGTCGCGATCACGGCGGCGATGCTCCAGCCGGTCGGCCTGAAGAAGTTCGCGGACACCTTCCCCCACCGCATCTACGACGTCGGTATCGCCGAGCAGCACGGCGCCGTCTCCGCGGCGGGCCTGGCCGCGGGCGGTCTGCACCCGGTCTTCGCGGTGTACGCCACCTTCCTCAACCGCGCCTTCGACCAGGTCCTCATGGATGTCGCCCTGCACAGGTGCGGGGTGACGTTCGTCCTGGACCGGGCCGGCGTCACCGGCACCGACGGCGCCTCCCACAACGGCATGTGGGACATGTCGATCCTCCAGGTGGTGCCGGGCCTGCGGCTGGCCGCCCCGCGCGACGCCGACCAGGTCCGCGCCCAGCTGCGGGAGGCCGTCGCCGTCGACGACGCGCCGACCGTGGTCCGCTTCTCCAAGGGCGCCGTCGGCCCCGCCGTCCCCGCCGTGGGACGCGTCGGCGGGATGGACGTGCTGCGCGAGCCGGGCACCGACGCCCCCGACGTGCTCCTCGTCTCCGTGGGCGCCCTCGCGCCGATGTGCCTGGAGATCGCGGACCTGCTCGACCGGCAGGGCATCTCCACCACCGTCGTCGATCCGCGCTGGGTCAAACCCGTCGACGAGGCCATGGCCCCGCTCGCGGAGCGCCACCGGGTGGTCGTCACCGTCGAGGACAACTCCCGCGTCGGCGGCGTCGGTTCCACGATCGCGCAGGCCCTGCGCGACGCGGGCGTCGACGTCCCGCTGCGCGACTTCGGCATCCCGCCGCGCTTCCTCGACCACGCCTCCCGCGCCGAGGTCATGGCGGAGATCGGGCTGACCGCGCCCGACATCGCCCGCCAGGTCACCGGACTGGTCTCCCGGCTGGACGGCAGGTACGGCAGCACGGCGGCCGAGGTCGGCTCGGTGGAGCCCGCCCGCGACTGACGCCTCCGCGGCTGCGCCGAATGGGCCGGGCGCACCACTCTTCGCAGTGGTGCGCCCGGCCCATTCGCGTGAATCCGCCCGCGCCGGGGCATACGCACTACGCCCCCTCTCGATCATGTCGAGGACGACAAAGCGTGGGAGGTACCCGTGAGCAGCACCCTCTTCCGGACGAAGAAGGTCGAGCAGTCCATCCTCGATACCGAGGAACCCGAGCACGCGCTCAAGAAATCCCTGTCCGCGCTCGATCTGACCATCTTCGGCGTCGGTGTCATCATCGGCACCGGCATCTTCGTCCTGACCGGCACAGTCGCCAAGAACAACGCCGGTCCCGCCGTGGCCCTGGCCTTCGTCGTGGCCGGAGTCGTCTGCGCGCTCGCCGCGCTCTGCTACGCCGAGTTCGCCTCCACGGTCCCGGTGGCCGGCTCCGCGTACACGTTCTCGTACGCCTCCCTCGGCGAGCTGCCCGCCTGGATCATCGGCTGGGACCTGGTCCTGGAGTTCGCGCTCGGCACGGCGGTGGTCGCCGTCGGCTGGTCCGGCTACATCGCCTCGCTGCTGGACAACGCGGGCTGGCACCTGCCGGAGGCGCTCAGTGGACGGGAGGGCGCCGACGGCTTCGGCTTCGACATCCTCGCCGCCGCCCTCGTCCTGGTGCTCACCGCCATCCTCGTGGTCGGCACGAAGCTCTCCGCGCGGGTCACCGCCGTCGTGGTCGCCATCAAGGTGACCGTCGTCCTCGTCGTGATCATCGCCGGTGCCTTCTTCGTCAAGGGTGACAACTACGACCCGTTCATCCCGAAGGCGCAGGACGTGCCGGCGGGCGACGGTCTGCAATCCCCGCTCATCCAGCTGATGTTCGGCTGGGCCCCCTCCAACTTCGGCGTGATGGGCATCTTCACCGCCGCCTCGGTGGTGTTCTTCGCCTTCATCGGCTTCGACGTCGTCGCCACGGCCGCCGAGGAGACCCGCAACCCGCAGCGGGACATGCCCCGCGGCATCCTCGGCTCCCTCCTCATCTGCACCACGCTGTACGTGGCGGTGTCGGTCGTCGTCACCGGCATGCAGCACTACACCCGGCTGTCCGTGGACGCCCCGCTCGCGGACGCGTTCAAGGCCACCGGCCACCCCTGGTACGCGGGCTTCATCAGCTTCGGCGCCGCCGTCGGCCTGACGACCGTGTGCATGATCCTGCTGCTCGGCCAGACCCGCGTCTTCTTCGCGATGAGCCGCGACGGGCTGCTGCCGCGCTTCTTCTCCCGCGTCCACCCCCGGTTCAAGACCCCGCACCGGCCGACGATCCTGCTCGGCGTGATCATCGCGATCGTCGCCGGGTTCACCAGCCTGAGCGAACTGGCCGAACTGGTGAACATCGGCACGCTGTTCGCCTTCGTGGTCGTCGCGTTCGGCGTCCTCATCCTCCGCAGGACCCGTCCCGACCTGCACCGGTCGTTCCGCACCCCGTGGGTGCCCTTCATCCCGATCCTGTCGGTGGCCGCCTCGCTGTGGCTGATGCTGAACCTGCCGGCCGAGACCTGGCTCCGGTTCGCCATCTGGATGGCGATCGGCATCGTCGTGTACTTCCTCTACGGCCGCGGCCACAGCCGTCTCGGACGGCAGGAGACGGCCACGGCGGGCCAGGCCGGGAAGGGACCGAACGGGCCCGCGGAGTAACCGGCGGGAGCGACTCGGGGGCGGTGGTACCGGCGTGCGGCCGTCAGGACGGCCGCACCGCGCGCGGTCCCGCCACCTCCGCCCCCAGCGCACCGACCCTTCGCCTGAGCTCACGATCGGCCGTGACGACCAGGACGGGCCGCTCGCCGGCCCGCGCCACCAGCTCGACCATGTGGTCGTCCCCGCTGCCGGGCGCGGTCTCCACCCGTACGCCCGGCACCGACTCCACTCCCCGGGCCGCCCCCTCGACGACCAGCACCAGCTCCAGCGGTCCGGCGCGCCCCGGCACACCGTCCACCGCGAGCCGGTCCCGCAGCCGCTCCGCGGCCCCCCGCCGATCGCGCCACCACCCGTCAGGCACCGACCCGACGACGTTCGCAGCGTCCACGATCACCAGCAGCGGGGCGTTGACGTCCATGGGGCCAGGGTGCCACGCCGAAACCCGAACGGGACGACGGCTCCCGCCAGGTGGGGCCCGCGAGGGGCCGCTGCGACCTCCGGCAGCCGCGCCGCGCCCCCGGCCCGGCAGCCCGTCGGCCGTCCCGCCACGGCCGGAGCCGTTCGCCGTCCCTCAGCCGCCGCGGCCGGCGGGGCCCCGTACGGCCTCAGCCGTCCCCCCGTCACCCCTTCGGCGGCTCCTCGAAGCTGGCGAAGTACGCGGCGGCCATGTCCTCGTCGGCGTGGCCCTGGGCCGCGGCGCGTTCCAGGCGGTCCGCGCCGGCGGCCGCCAGGTCGAGCCGGACGCCGTGCTGTTCACCCGCCCGGACGATGAGCCGGGCGTCCTTGGCGGCGGTGGACACCGCGAACTGGGCGGGCGTCAGCCGGTCGTCGAGGACGAGTGCGGCCTTGGCACGCAGGTAGCCCATGTCGAGCGGGCCGCCGGCGATGACGTCGAAGAAGCTCTCCGGATCCACCCCGAGCGCCTGGGACAGGGCCAGCACCTCACCGACGGCCCCCGTGGCGGCGATGACCCAGCTGTTGGCCACCAGCTTCAGCCGGGTGGCGCTGCCGTCGGAGCCGTCCTCGCCGGTCCACACCGTGCGGGCGCCGACCGCGTCCAGGACGGGCGCCACCGCCTCGCGGTGCGCGCCGGGCCCGGCGGCCAGGACGAGCAGCTGGCCGGCCTCGGCGGGCTGACGGGTGCCCAGCACCGGCGCGTCGAAGAAGACCAGCCGGTGCGCGCGGGCGAAGGCGGCCAGTTCGCCGATCGCCTCGGTGCCCGCGGTCGTCGACTGCACCCAGGCGGTCCCCGGGCGCAGCGCGTCGGCGGCCTCGCGCATCACGTCGAGGACGGCGGGACCGTCGTACAGCATGGTCAGTACGGCGTCGGCGCCGCGGACGGCCTCGGCGGGGGTGCCGGTGACGGTGACGCCGTCGGCGGTGAGGGGTTCGGCCTTGGCGCGGGTGCGGTTCCAGGCCCGGACGGTGTGTCCGGCGCGGGCCAGGTTGCGGGCCATCGCGGCCCCCATGATCCCGGTGCCCAGAACGCCTACGGTGAGGGTGTCGGTCATGATGGCGGTCTTCCTGTTCTTCCGCGGTTCCGGTCGCCGCGGGACCGTGCCCGCCGCTGTGGACCAGCCTGCCCCGTCGGGTCCCGCCGCGCCGACGGGGCGGTGGCGGTCCGGCCGGAACCGATGGCCGCGGCCGTGTCCGCCCGGCCGCGGGAGCGAGTGCCCGATACGCGAGGTTCCGCACCCGCGGCCCGTCCGGAGAACAGCGCCGGCGGCTCGACGAGCGGGGCCGCAACGCGTCGTGTCCTGGCCGCCGTTTAAAGTGAACCGGTGAACGGCGACTGGCTCATACGCGGCCGCGACGGCCGGCTCAGTGTCTATCTGCCCGCGGGCGACGCCGTCCTGTGCCGGGCCGAGCGCGCATCCGGCGGACCGTGGGAAGCGCCCCGCCGTGTGGGCGGCGACCAGAAGCTGCACCCCGTGCTCGCGGTCGGCCAGGGCGACGACTGCTACGCCCATCTGGTCTCCTGGCGCCCCACCAGACCCGGCGAGTCCGGCCTGGTGCACACGACCCACTTCCGTCCCCGCCTCGCGGCCCTCGACTGGACCCCGATCGGCCATCCCGACAGGACGGGCGCACGGACCGGCACGCCCGCCGTCGCGGTCGACGCCCAGGGCCGCGCCCATGTCTTCGTCCGGAACAAGGGCGGTGGCGTGAGCATGCTCGGCCAGAAGGAGAAGGGCGGCTGGGGCCCCTGGCGCGACCTGAAGGGGAGTGAGGCGGAGGAGGACCTGGCGGCCGTGACGGGGGAGTCCGGACGCGTCGAGCTGTACGCGGCCGCCCCCGGCGCGATCCTGCACTGGCGGCAGGAGGAACCGGGTGCCCAGCCGGTCCTGGAGGAGGCGATCGAGGCCCCGGTCCGCCCCGGCACGCTGCGCGCCCTCGCCACCTCCCCGGAGAGCACCACCCTCTTCTACACGGACACCTCCGGCGACCTGTGCGCCTGGCGCCCCGGTGCCAAGCCCCTCACCCTGCTCGCCTCCGCCGGACCCGGTCCGGTCTCCGCCGTACGCTGTGAACTCGACGGCCACGACTGCACGTTGCTCGCCCAGCGCTCGGCGAGCGGCCGGGTCGCCTTCGCCGCGTATCCCACCGAGCAGGAGTCGGCCGGTGCCTGGTGGACCGAGTCGGGGCCCCAACTCCCCGTGGACGCCGAGGTGTCGCTGGCCGTCGACGAGGACGACCGGGTGGTCGCGGCCACCCTCTCCCCGGCCACCGGACACCTGCTGCTGACCCGCCGCAAGGACGAGCCGGGCCTGGCCCTGGAGGCCTGGCGGCCGGTGTGACGCCCTGGGTTCCGCACGGCGGGACCGAGGCGCGGCGCCCTGGTCTCAGGCGTCAGAGACCAGGGACACATGAAACACGCAGA
The DNA here is from genome assembly GCF_030287445.1 of Streptomyces sp. ALI-76-A. Classification (GTDB taxonomy): domain Bacteria; phylum Actinomycetota; class Actinomycetes; order Streptomycetales; family Streptomycetaceae; genus Streptomyces. The sequence goes on from NZ_JASVWB010000002.1 coordinate 6,671,278, forward strand.
GGGTTGTATGGGCGTGTGCGTGACAAGGGGCACGTCTGCGCACTGTGGTGAAAAGGGGAAAATCCTTGCTAGCCTCCCTGCGTTTGTTCGAATGATCGGGAGACCGACGTAGACCGGCACCCGGCCCAGGCCGGAAACGGGGTTGGGAATGTTGTCGTGAGCAGATCCTCCACGGTGGATCTTGTCGTTGTCGGACTCGGTTACGTGGGGCTGCCGTTGGCCCGTGCCGCCGCCGGCGCGGGTCTGAAGGTGGTCGGTCTCGACCGGAGCCGACGCGTGGTCGACGGACTCAACGCCGGCCGTTCGCACGTGGACGACATCACCGACGCCGAGGTCGGCGCCATGCTCGGCCAGGGCTTCGAGGCGGTCGACCGGCCCGAGGTCATCGCCGACGCCGCCGCCGTCGTCGTGTGCGTCCCCACCCCGCTCACCGACCACGGCGCCCCCGACCTCGGCGCGGTGCACGCCGCCGTGGACGACATCGCCGCGCACCTGCGTCCCGGCACGCTCGTCGTGCTGGAGTCGACCACCTACCCCGGCACCACCGACGAGGTCGTCCGCCCGCGCCTGGAGGCCGGCGGCCTGCGCGTCGGCACGGACTTCCACCTCGCCTTCTCCCCGGAGCGCATCGACCCGGGCAACGCCTCCTTCGGCCTGGAGAACACCCCGAAGGTGGTCGGCGGCATCACGGCCGACTGCACCAAGGCCGCCCGCACCCTCTACGAGCGCTTCGTGCACCGGGTCGTCGAGGCCAAGGGCACCCGCGAGGCCGAGATGGCCAAGCTGCTGGAGAACACCTACCGGCACGTCAACATCGCCCTCGTCAACGAGATGTCGATGTTCTGCCGGGAGATCGGCGTCGACCTGTGGGACGCGATCCGCTGCGCCTCCACCAAGCCCTTCGGCTTCGCGCCCTTCTACCCGGGCCCGGGCGTCGGCGGTCACTGCATCCCGATCGACCCCAACTACCTTTCCTACAAGGTCCGTTCGCTCGGCATCCCGTTCCGGTTCGTGGAACTCGCGCAGGAGATCAACCAGCGCATGCCCGTGCACGTCGTGAACCGCGCGGCCGATCTGCTCAACGACCAGGGCAAGGCCGTCCGCGGCTCCCGCGTCCTGCTGCTCGGCGTGACCTACAAGCCGGACATCTCCGACCAGCGGGAGAGCCCGGCCCTGGCCGTGGCGGAGCACCTCCTCGCACGCGGCGCCGACCTCGTCTACTTCGACCCGCGCGTCGAGGACTGGAAGGTCGGCGGCGAGAGCGTGCGTCGGGTGGACGACTACCTCGCCGCGGCGGAGTCCGCCGACCTCACCATCCTGCTCCAGTCGCACCGCGAGATCGATCTGTCGGTGCTCGCCGACCGCGCCCGGGCGCTCTTCGACACCCGGGGCAAGTCCGCCGACCACCCGCGGGTGGTCAAGCTGTGACTTCCGAGGACACCTTCATACCCGCGGCCGTCGACTCCGGTGGCCATCGAGGCCACCGCAAGCGCAGGCACCTGAAGGTCTCGTACTTCGTCTTCCTCGGCCTGGCCGCGCTGATCGCGACCCGGCTCGACGCCGGCTCCCTGCACCTGTACTCGATGGGGGCCATGGGCCTGCTGGGCCTGAAGATGTTCGGCGCCCTCTTCTACCGTCCGGCCAAGGCCGGGCGGGAGGAACTGGAGTACCTGGAGAACGCCTGGGTCACCGCGGTCATCCCGATCTACAACGAGGACCCGGTGATGTTCGAGCAGGGCATGCGCAGCCTCCTCGCGCAGAGCCGCCTGCCCAACGAGATCCACATCATCGACGACGCCAGCGCCAGCGACTCCGGCATCCGGACGGCGAAGAAGATCCGCCGCGAGTTCGAGGCCAGGGGCGTCAAGTACACGGTCAGCGTGCAGCCCGAGAACAAGGGCAAGCGCGAGGCCCTCGCCCTCGGCTTCGAGGCCGCCCCGTACTCCGACATCTTCCTGTGCGTCGACTCGGACACCGTCCTGTCCCGGGACACCGTCCGCGAACTGCTGCTCCCGCTGGCCGACGAGAAGATCATGGCCTCCACCGGCATGGTCCTCGCGCTCAACCACGACAGCAACATCTTCACGCGCCTCCAGGACCTGCGCTACGGCAACTCGTTCCTCTTCGAGCGGGCCGCCTACTCCCGCCTGAAGTCGGTCCTGTGCTGCTGCGGCGCCCTGTCGGCCTACCGCGGCACGCTGGTGCGGAAGTACCTGCCGGACTTCCTGAACCAGCAGTTCCTGGGCAAGCCGGCCGTCTTCGGCGACGACCGCCGCATGACCAACTACTGCCTGATGGAAGGCCAGGTGGTCTTCCAGGAGACCGCCGTCGGCTACACGGCCGTCCCGGAGAAACTGCCGCACTTCCTGCGCCAGCAGGTCCGCTGGAACAAGTCGTTCTTCCGTGAGTCCCTGTGGGCCTTCCGGCACCAGAAGAAGTACCGGCCCGCCTTCTGGCTGACCTGCATGGAACTGGCGCTGTGGCTGGTCTTCGGCTCGGCGATGTTCTACTCGATGGTCATCCTGCCGATCATCAAGCCGGAGCAGTTCGTCAACCACATCGGCGACTACCTGATCTTCATGGTCCTGATGGGGTACCTGCGCAACGTCCGGTACCTGGACTTCCCGCGCCGCGGCATGGGCTTCGTCAAGCGGTTCGGCATGTTCCTGCTCGCGCCGATCTACGGCGTGATCCAGCTGACCCTGCTCACCCCGCTGCGCTTCTACGCCCTCTTCACCCTCCACAAGGGCAGTTGGGGCACCCGGCAGGGCGGCGTCGAGGTGTCCGTGGCCGGCGATCACGAGGCCGACGTGACGGAGATCTTCGAGGAAGAGGACCCGTACTCGGACAAGAAGGTCACCGAGACACTCCAGCTGATGCGCCTGGAAGGCGTGGCCCTGCGCACCCGGCCCCGTCCCTCCGGCGGGATCCCCACCCAGCCGCAGCCGCTGCCCGGCTACGACGAGCAGCACGCGCACGTGCCCCAGCAGCCCGTCTCCTGGGGGACGCCGGCCCCGGCCGGACAGCAGCAGTGGCAGGGGGGCGGGCATCACGACCCGTACCAGCAGCAGCGACCGGGCTACGACGCCCCGTACCCCCAGCAGCAGGGCGGCGGGTACGGGGACCAGTCCTGGCAGCAGGGCCAGGGCCAGGGCCCGGGCCAGGGGCACGGGCAGGGCTGGTAGGCGGACACAGACGCGGAAGAGGGGCGGCCGGTACCGGCCGCCCCTCTTCCCGTCGCCGGGCCTCACGTGTAGGAGGCCATCGCCTCCTCGACGGTGAGCACCGGGATGCCCCGGTCGTCGATCGCCTTCATCAGCGCGGTGAGACCGGCCTTGCCGATCTCCGTGCTGGTCGCCGGAGCGCCCTCGACCACCTTGTGCAGGCACAGGATCAGCCAGTCACCGCTGTTGGCGCAGCGGTCGAGCCGGCCGCCCGCGCCGGTCACCTTGGACAGCGCGGTGCCGCCGATGCCCGTACCGTCGTTGATGCCGGTCAGCGCCTTGAGGCGGTACGGCATCGCCGGGGCGAAGGACTCGATGGTCTCGGAGATGATCGACCGGGCCGTGGTGAAGTGCCGGCTCGCGATCTGGTCCACCGGGACGCCGTCCGACGTCTTCTGGAACGCCCCGTGCGGATAGGCGAAGTGCTCGCTGGAGAAGCCGTTGCCCACCAGCCACTCGCGCAGTTTGCGGAAGTCCTCGTCGGCCTGCTCCGCGGTGAGCTTGGGATAGCTGGCGGTGTGGGTGGCGTTCGCGTAGGAGTGCCCGGCCATCTCCCAGCCGGAGAAGTCCTGCATCGACCGCATCTGGCCGACCGTCAGGAAACTGCCGGTGCCGATCGCGTCCGCGATGTTGTAGACCGTGCCCGAGTAGCCGTACTGGTCCATCACCGGGCGGGCCAGGTCGTGGATCGACTTGTGGGAGTCGTCGAAGGTGATGGAGACGACGCCCTTCGGGAAGACCGAGGCGGTGTCCGGTATCAGCTCGACGGCCTGGAGGCGGTAGGTCACCGGGCCGCCCGCGTTGTCGTACACGGCGAACGACATGTCGGTGATGCCGGTCTTCGTGGACGGCGTGCCGGCGGCGGAGAGCGCGTACGTGCCGGCCGCGCCGGTGACGTCGGCCCACTGGAGGTGGACCGTCACCCACTCCCCGGACTGGACGTAGTTGGCCGCCGTGCCGGAATGCGCGTGGAACGTCCAGGCGAAGTGGTTCGCGAGGGAACCGCTGCCCGCGTAGAAGACGAGTTTGGACAGGTTGGCCACGTCGTCGACCCGGAAGACCAGCCGGATCATCTTGTCGGTGAGGTTCAGCGCGGGCATGCCGGTCTTGCGGACGTAGGACTGCTTGCCCGTGCCGTTGGTGGTGACCCGGACCGACTGCGTCCCGCGGACGAAGACGGACGGATCGTTCGCCTCGGCCGACGCGGTGCCCACGCCGCCCGGAGTCCAGCCGTGCCCGGCCTGGAACTGCTGGGACCAGGTGGCCCGGCGGTACTTGGGGCGGCGCCCCGACGGCGCGTAGGCCGGGGGTGTGGTGAGGCCGCCGATGGCCGCCGCGGCCGCCGCCGGGGCGGCCGCGGGCTGCGCCGCCACCGAACCCAGCCAGGCACCGCCGCCCGCCAGTGCCACGCCTCCCGTGCCGCCCATGAGCAGCGCGGCGCGCCGGCTCAGTCGGCCGTCCCGGCCGCGGTGTTGCTCCTTGCTCAACGAGACTCCTGAACGGTGTCGAAGTAGTTCATGCCATGGTCGCTGTATTCCTTCACCGCCGCGTCGACCTCCTTGACGGAGAGCACGTCCTCGGCGTTGTAGTACAGCCAGTCGATCTTCATGTCCCAGGCGCGGTCGCCCTTGAACGGCAGGTCCACGAACCAGTGGTTGAAGTTCACGGACATGCCCGAGCGCGGGGCGTACTTCCCGCTGCTGGAGAAGAGCTTCCGGCCGTCCATGCGGTAGGTCACCGTGTCGTCCTCGACGGTGATCATCATGGTGTGCCAGCCGGCGAGGCTCTTGTTCGTGGTGCTGTAGACGCGGTCGTTCTTCTCGTGGTCGTACCAGGTCACCGTGTCGAGCTTGGGGCCCAGCCGGCCCCAGCCGCCGTTGGGCATGTACTCGTTGTCGAGTTCGCTGTACGTCTTCCCGCGGCCGCCGATGGTGTAGAAGGTCTGGTTGACGTGGTCGCCGCCCTCGCCCTCGGCCGGATCGTCGCTGAAGTGGATCCGGGCGGCGTAGGTGCCGTCGCGGAACTCGCTGCTCGCGGTGCCCAGGCTCGCCTGTTCGGTGCCCGACTCGGTGCCGTCGGTGGCGGCGCGCAGGTTCAGCACCTGGCCGTCGCCGAGCGAGTCCTTCCCGGCGGGGAACGTGACCCCGTCGGCCGTCCAGGTGTCCTCGATGCCGGGGCCGCCCTTGCTGCTGCGGACCAGCCAGCCGTGCTTGAACAGCGCGGGGTCCTTGGCGCCGACGTAGTGGAAGTTGTCGAACAGCACCCCGGGCGGGGCGGCCGGCAGGGGAGCGGGTGCCGTGGCGGCCTTGGCCGACGCGCCCTTCTCGCCGTCCCCGCCGGGTTCGTCGCCCCACTTGAGGACGCCCCGCTGGTAGGCGGTGACCGTCTTCGACTCCTTGTAGGCGGTCTTCTCCGCGTCGAAGGAGCGGTCGTCGGACTGCTTCAGTTCCTTGTGGTCGGCGCGGTACAGCTGGACGTCGATGCCCTTGCTGTTGGCGCCCGGCTTCAGGGTGCCGGCGTCCTCGGTGAACCGCAGTTCCAGGTAGTGGTCGGCGTCCTCGGCGGGGTCGTCGAGCCGGGTCACCGTCCCGGCGATGTGCGAGCAGCCGACGGCGGCCTGGACGCAGTTGTAGGCGTACGCGGAGTCCCCGTCCGCGGTGAAGTAGTACCGGAGCGTCACGTCGGCGAGCGGCAGCGGCTTCTTCGACTCGTTGAGCACTTCGAGCGACGGCCTGGCCACCGCGGCGGTGGCCGGGGTGTCGGTGCGGTACCGGACCACCAGTTCCGGCGGGTCCGGGTTCGCCGCCTTCCACACGGGGTACAGCGCCGTGGCCCCGGCGGCGACCACGCAGATCAGGAGCAGCAGCCTGATCTTGGGCCAGACCCGACGTCGGGGTGGGCGGCGGCGGGTGGACGCCACGGTGGGGACTCCTTCGCACGGCGCTGACGGCTCGTGGGTCGGAACCGGTCAGGGCAAACGTCTTGCAGGGTAAACAAGTGGTCGGATTGTGTGAGGATCCTATCCGCCGTGGCATGCGAAAAGGGGGTGGAACGCATGGATCGTTACCATGCGCACCACCCCCCTCAGGGGTGTCGCGTTACGCCGGGACGCTCGCCACGCCCGGTGCCAGGAACTTCTTGCCGTTCACGCGCTCGGAGACGCCCTCGCGGTCCAGGTACGGCGTGATGCCGCCCAGGTGGAAGGGCCAGCCCGCACCGGTGATCAGGCACAGGTCGATGTCCTGGGCCTCGGCGACGACGCCCTCGTCGAGCATGAGGCCGATCTCCTGCGCCACCGCGTCCAGGACGCGCGCGCGGACCTGCTCCTCGGTGAGGACGGTGTCGCCCTGCTGGAGCAGCGCGGCGACCTCCGGGTCCAGCTCCGGCTTGCCGCTGTCGTACACGTAGAAGCCGCGCTTGCCCGCCTTGACGACGGCCGCGAGGTTCGGGGAGACCGTGAAGCGGTCCGGGAACGCCCTGTTGAGCGTCTCCGAGACGTGCAGGCCGATCGCCGGGCCGACCAGCTCCAGCAGGACCAGCGGGGACATCGGCAGACCCAGCGGCTCCACCGCCTTCTCCGCCACCTCGACCGGGGTGCCCTCGTCGATGACGTTCTGGATCTCGCCCATGAAGCGGGTGAGGATGCGGTTGACGACGAACGCCGGGGCGTCCTTCACCAGGACCGCCGTCTTCTTCAGCTTCTTGGCGACGCCGAACGCGGTGGCCAGGGAGGCGTCGTCGGTCCGTTCGCCCCGGACGATCTCCAGCAGCGGCAGGACGGCGACGGGGTTGAAGAAGTGGAAGCCCACGACCCGCTCGGGGTTCTTCAGCTTCGACGCCATCTCGCTGACCGAGAGGGACGAGGTGTTGGTGGCGAGGATCGCGTGCGCCGGGGCGACCGCCTCGACCTCCGCGAACACCTGCTGCTTGACACCGATCTCCTCGAACACGGCCTCGATGATGAAGTCCGCGTCGGAGAAGCCCTCGGCCTTGTCCAGGACACCGCTCACCAGCGCCTTGAGGCGGTTGGCCTTGTCCTGGTTGATCCGGCCCTTGCCGAGCAGCTTGTCGATCTCGGCGTGGACGTACCCCACACCCTTGTCGACGCGCTCCTGGTCGATGTCGGTCAGGACGACCGGCACCTCCAGGCGGCGCAGGAACAGCAGCGCGAGCTGCGAGGCCATCAGGCCGGCGCCGACGACACCGACCTTGGTGACCGGACGCGCCAGCGACTTGTCCGGCGCGCCGGCCGGACGCTTGGCGCGCTTCTGCACCAGGTTGAAGGCGTAGATGCCGGAGCGCAGTTCACCGCCCATGATCAGGTCGGCGAGGGCCTGGTCCTCGGCGTCGAAGCCCTGCTGGAGGTCGCCGTTCTTCGCGGCGGCGATGATGTCGAGCGCGCGGTAGGCGGCCGGAGCGGCCCCGTGCACCTTGCTGTCCGCGATGAAGCGGCCCTTGGCGACGGCCTGGTCCCAGGCCTCGCCGCGGTCGATCGCCGGACGCTCGACGACGATCTCGCCCCTGAGGACGGAGGCCGTCCACAGCAGCGACTGCTCCAGGAAGTCCGCGCCCTCGAACAGGGCGTCGGCGATGCCCAGTTCGTAGACCTGCGCGCCCTTGAGCTGCTTGTTCTGGTTGAGCGAGTTCTCGATGATCACCGAGACGGCCTTGTCGGCGCCGATCAGGTTGGGCAGGATCGTGCAGCCGCCCCAGCCGGGGACCAGGCCGAGGAAGACCTCGGGCAGCGAGAAGGCGGGCAGCGCCGCGGACACCGTGCGGTACGCGCAGTGCAGGCCGACCTCGACACCGCCGCCCATGGCCGCGCCGTTGTAGTACGCGAAGGTCGGGACCCCGAGACCGGACAGGCGCTTGAAGACCTCGTGGCCGCCCTTGCCGATGGCGAGCGCGTCCTTGTGCTCCTTCAGCAGCTCGACGCCCTTGAGGTCGGCGCCGACCGCGAAGATGAACGGCTTGCCGGTGATGCCGACACCGACGATCTCGCCGGCCGCGGCCTCCTTCTCCACCTGGTCGATCGCGGTGTCGAGGTTCGCGAGGGACTGCGGGCCGAAGGTGGTCGGCTTGGTGTGGTCCAGGCCGTTGTCGAGGGTGATCAGGGCGAAACGGCCCGCACCGAACGGCAGGTCCAGGTGACGTACGTGGGCCCGGGTCACTACCTCGTCCGGGAACAGCTCGGCCGCACCCTTCAACAGCTCAGCGGTGGTGCTCACTTGTCGCCTCCGGCGTCCTTGTGGTGCGGGTTCTCCCAGATCACCGTGGCGCCCATGCCGAAGCCGACGCACATGGTGGTGAGGCCGTAACGGACCTCCGGCTGCTCCTCGAACTGGCGGGCCAGCTGTGTCATCAGCCGGACGCCGGAGGAGGCCAGCGGGTGACCGTAGGCGATGGCGCCGCCGTACTGGTTGACGCGCGCGTCGTCGTCCGCGATGCCGTAGTGCTCCAGGAAGGCGAGCACCTGGACCGCGAAGGCCTCGTTGATCTCGAAGAGGTTGATGTCCTCGATCGACAGGCCGGCCTTGGCGAGGGCCTTCTCCGTCGCCGGGATCGGGCCGTAGCCCATGACCTCCGGCTCGACGCCCGCGAAGGCGTAGGAGACCAGGCGCATCTTGACCGGGAGGCCGTTCTCGCGGGCGAACTCCTCGGAGGCGATGATCGAGGCGGTGGCACCGTCGTTCAGACCGGCCGCGTTTCCGGCGGTGACCCGGCCGTGCACGCGGAACGGGGTCTTCAGGCCGGCCAGGTTCTCCAGCGTGGTCCCCGGGCGCATCGGCTCGTCGGCGGTGACCAGGCCCCAGCCCGTCTCACCGGCCTCCGCGTTGGTGCGGCGCACCGAGATCGGCACCAGGTCGGCCTGGATCCTGCCGTTGGCGTACGCCTTGGCGGCCTTCTCCTGCGAGCGCACGGCGTACTCGTCGGCGCGCTGCTTGGTGATCGTCGGGTAGCGGTCGTGCAGGTTCTCGGCGGTCATGCCCATGAACAGGGCGGACTCGTCGACCAGCTTCTCGCTGACGAACCGCGGGTTCGGGTCCACGCCCTCGCCCATGGGGTGGCGGCCCATGTGCTCCACGCCACCGGCGATGACGGCGTCGTACGCGCCGAAGGCGATCGAGCCGGCCGTGGTCGTCACGGCGGTCAGGGCGCCCGCGCACATGCGGTCGATGGAGTAGCCGGGGACCGACTGGGGGAGACCGGCGAGGATGCCGGCCGTACGGCCCAGCGTCAGGCCCTGGTCGCCGATCTGCGTGGTCGCGGCGATGGCGACCTCGTCGATCTTCTTCGGGTCGAGACCGGGGTTGCGGCGCAGCAGCTCCCGGATCGCCTTCACGACGAGGTCGTCGGCACGGGTCTCGTGGTAGATGCCCTTCGGGCCCGCCTTGCCGAACGGGGTACGGACGCCGTCGACGAAGACGACATCCCTGACGGTACGAGGCACGATGGCTCTCCTCCAGATGCGGGACGGCACTGCTGCGATGCGCTGAGCGCGCGCTCAGAACCCATGCTACTTGTGGGTAACACAGCTGCACAGCCCCCTCGCCCGGAGCGGCGAAGGTCACACCTTCGGAGGAGCCGTCGAACCCCGGGGAGTGAGCACCGGAGTCGGCACCTGATGCGACCCGGGCCCCTCTCCCGTGATCACCCCGAACAGGGTCCGCGCCGCGTCCGCCCCGAACCCGTGCACGTCGTGGCTCATCGCCGACAGGGGCGGGTGCGTGATCCGGCACAGCTGGGAGTCGTCCCAGGCGAGCAGGGAGACGTCGTCCGGCACGCCCAGCCCCATCTCCGCCGCCACCGCCAGCCCCGCCACCGCCATGATGTCGTTGTCGTACACGATGGCCGTCGGCCGGTCCGGGGGTGCCGCCGTCAGCAGTGACCGGGTGGCCCGTGCCCCCGCCTCGCCGGAGTAGTCCGTGGCCACCTGCCAGGCCCCGGCCAGCTCCAGGGCGCGGGCGGCCTCGTCGAACGCGGCGGTACGGGTCGAGGTGTGGCCGAGCGCCGCCGCGCCGCCGACCCGGGCGATCCGCCGGTGCCCGAGCGCCGCCAGGTAGTGCACGGCCTCCCGCACGGCCGTGGCGTCGTCGGTCCACACGGAGGTGAGGCCGCCGGTCAGCGAGGGGTGCCCGACAGCCACCACCGGCATCCCGAGCCGCTCGACCGCGGCCACCCGCGGGTCGTCCGCGCGGAAGTCGACGAGGATCGACCCGCCGACCTGCCGCCCCCGCCACCAGGACTCCTGAAGCCCGGCCTCTTCCTCGACGTGCCGGACCAGCCGGAGGAGCAGCCCGCAGGAGTGCTCGATCAGGACGCTCTCCACGCCGGAGATGAACTCCATGTAGAAGGGTTCGAGCCCCAGCTGCCGGGCGGGCCGGCAGATCGCCAGCCCCACCACGTCCACCCGCGATCCGGCCAGTGTCCGGGCGGTCGGGCTCGGCGCCCAGCCCAGCTCCCGCGCCGCCCGGAAGATCCGGTCCCGGGTCGCCTCCGACACTCCCGGCTTGTGGTTGAAGGCGAGGGACACGGCACCCTTGGACACGCCGGCGAGCGCGGCGACGTCCTTGATGGTGACGCGGGAGGTCGTCATCGGTGGGGCTCCATGCAGTACAGGGCCGAGCGGGCCCGCCCGGCGTCCGGAGTCTGCCAGCCCCGCACGCCGATGGTCACGCGTTCGCCGGGCAGCAGCGTGACAAGCCCCCGGTCGGCCCGCGCCGCCGGCTCCAGCCGGTCCGCCTGGAGCAGCAGGTCCCGCACGAGGGTGCGGGCCGTCACCTCGATGCCGCCCGGCACGAGCGCGACCTCGAACTCCGGCCGCGGATAGGGGATCTCGCGGTCCGGCACCGGGAAGTACAGGGCCCGCGGCGCTGCCCCGCCGACGACCTCGTCCGCACGGGGGGACCCCACCGCGTCCACGACCAGGAACTCCTTCGGGCCGACGGGCTCCAGCTCCCTCGGCACCGCGAAGTCGGCCACGGACCGGCCCTCGGCGGTGAGCGCCACGCTCGCCGTACCGATCACCAGCCCCTCCACGGACATCCGCCGCAGTGCGAGCGTGCCGGACCACACCGCGGCCGACTGGTTGACGGCGGCCAGCACCAGCCCCCGCTCGCTGGGCCGGAGCGTCAGCAGCCGGTCCGCGTACAGGCGCTTCAGCTCGTGGTACAGCGGCTTCTCCCGCCCGTCCCCGTCGATCGCCGCCCAGGAGGTCACCGGCCAGCAGTCGTTGAGCTGCCAGACGATCGTCCCCGCGCACACCGGCCAGTGCGACCGCCAGTGCTCGATCCCGGCGGCCACGGCTCGCGCCTGGTTCACCTGCGTGAGGTAGTGCCAGCGGTCGAAGTCCCCCTCGGGCAGGGCGAAGTGGCGGGCGAGCCCGCGCTCCAGCTTGCCGTTGCCGTCTTCGGCCTTCTGGTGGTGCAGCATGCCGGGGGAGTCGGGCGTGAGCTCCTCACCCGGCAGCGCGCGCCGCAGCGTGGCGTGGGCGGGCGGCGCCTGCCAGCCGAACTCGGCGACGAACCGCGGCACATGGAGCCGGTAGTCGGCGTAGTCCGCCCCGTTCCACACCTCCCACGAGTGGTGCGTGCCGTGCGCCGGATCGTTCGGATGGTGCTCCCACGACCCGGACCAGGGACTGCCCGCCGCGTAGGGCCGCGTCGGGTCCAACTCGGCCACCACCCGCGGCAGTACGCCCAGGTAGTACCCCTCGCCCCAGGAGTCCCCGGCCAGCCGCTGCTCCCAGCCCCAGTCCTTGAAGCCCCACAGGTTCTCGTTGTTGCCGTTCCACAGCGCCAGCGAGGGGTGCGGCATCAGCCGTACGACGTTCTCGCGGGCCTCGGCCTCCACCTCGCCGCGCAGCGGCTGCTCCTCCGGGTAGGCCGCGCACGCGAAAGGGAAGTCCTGCCAGACCAGCAGACCGAGTTCGTCGCAGGCGTCGTAGAAGTCGTCGCTCTCGTAGATGCCGCCGCCCCACACGCGGACGAGGTCCACCCCGGCGCCGGCCGCCTGCCGCAGCCGCTCGCGGTAGCGTTCCGGGCCGATCCGGGAGGGGAACACGTCGTCCGGGATCCAGTTCACGCCGCGCGCGAAGAGGCGTTCACCGTTGACGACGAAGGTGAAGCCGGAGCCGTGCGCGTCGGGCCGGCGGTCCAGCTCGACGCTCCGGAAGCCGATCCGGCGCCGCCACACGTCCAGCGCCCGGTCGCCGTGCAGCAGCGTCACCTCGACGTCGTACAGCGGCTGTTCGCCGTAGCCGCGCGGCCACCACCGCCGCACGTCGGGCACCTCCAGCCGTACCGTCCCGGTCGCCCCGTCGATCTCGGCGCGCGCCCGCACCCCGTCGATCGTCGCCTCGGCGACCAGCGGTGCCTCGACCCTGGCCCGCTCCACCTCGATGGCCAGCTCGACCCGCCCCAGGCCGCCTTCGACGGTCACCAGGGGGCGCACGCACGAGATCCGGGCCGTCGACCACCGCTCCAGCCGCACCGGCCGCCAGATCCCGGCCGTCACCAGCGTCGGGCCCCAGTCCCAGCCGAAGGAGGCGGCCATCTTGCGGATGTACGGGAAGGGCTCGGCGTACGCGGCGGGCCGCTCGCCCAGCTTCCCGCGCACGGCCTCCGCCTCGGCGTACGCGGAGACGAACCGCACCGACAGCCGTCCGCCGAGGCCGGTCACGTCGAAGCGGTACGAGCGGTGCATGTTCCGCGTCCGGCCGAGGAGCCGGCCGTCGAGCAGGATCTCGGCCGCGGTGTCGAGACCGTCGAAGACCAGGTCGGCCTGCTCGTGCCCGTCGGTCGCCGCGAGGTCCCGCTCGTACGTCCACTCCCGCCGCCCCACCCACGCGACCTCGGTCTCGGCCAGCCCGAGGAAGGGGTCCGGGATCACCCCCGCCGCCAGCAGGTCGGTGTGCACGCAGCCCGGCACCGAGGCCGGGAGCGCGTCCTCGTCGTGCTTCAGGATCCATCCCTCGGTGAGCGGTGTGGCCTCCAGCATGCACACTCCCTAAACCGTTTCAGTCCGGGGCGCCGGAACCTTTCGGCAGCCTTGGCGAAATAGGGACTTTACCGGTTAAGAAACCACTGTCAGAGTGCCGAATCAGCCAACCCACTCGTGCTCGTCCGTCCCACGAACGGAGCTGACGCACATGAACCGCCGCCCCATCCTCGCCCTGGCCCTGGGCGCCGCCCTGCTGATCCCCGGCTGCACCGGCACCGGAGGCACCGCGAAGGGTGCCGACGCCGACGCGCCCGACGACCCCTCGAAGGTCGGCGGAAGCATCACGGTCCTCACCCAGCGGACCGACCTCGTCGCCGACGGCACGATGAAGAAGTACGCCGCCGCGTTCAACAAGACCTACCCGAAGGTCAAGGTCGAGTTCGAGGCCCTCACCAACTACGAGACCGAAGTCAAGATCCGTATGAACACGGAGAACTACGGCGATGTCCTGATGATCCCCGCGATCATCAAGAAGGACGACTACCCGAGGTTCTTCGCGTCCCTGGGCACCCAGCGGGAGCGCAGCGAGAAGTACCGGTTCACCGGCTTCACCACGGTCGACGGCAAGGTCTACGGCCAGAGCCCGATCGGGGTGATCCCCGGCTTCGTCTACAACAAGCGGGTCTGGGCCCAGGCCGGCGTCACCGACTGGCCCACCACCCCCGCCGCGTTCCTCGACGGCCTCGAGGCGATCAAGTCCAGGACGGACGCGGTGCCCTACTACACCAACTTCGCCGCCCAGTGGACGCTGTCGCAGTGGACGTCCGTCAACGGCTCGGTCGGCTGTGACCCCCAGGGGACCACGAAGCTCGCCGAGGGCGACCCATGGGCGAAGGGCGCGGACCTGCGCGTCGGCGACACGCTCCTGTACGACATGGTGCGCCGGGGACTGACCGAGAAGGACCCGACGACCACCAACTGGGAGGAGTCCAAGCCCCGGCTGGCCAAGGGCGAACTCGCCACCCAGTGGCTCGGCACCTGGGCGATCATCCAGTTCCAGGACGCCGCCCGGAAAGCCGGGGCGAACCCGGACGACATCGGGTTCATGCCCTTCCCGGCCCAGGCCGACGGCAGGTTCTGCGCGGTCGTCTCACCCGACTACAACCAGGCCGTCAACGTCCACTCCGACAACAAGCCCGCCGCCCGCGCCTGGGTCGACTGGTTCACCGAGAAGTCCGGCTACGACAAGGACAACCTGGCCATCTCGCCCCTCGACGACGTCCCCCTGCCCGAGGTCCTGAAGCCGTACGAGACCGCGGGCGTCAAGCTGATCGAGCTGGACGACACCCAGGGCGCCAAGGTCAAGCTGATCGACAACCAGTCCGAAGTCGGCATCTACGCCCCGGAGTACCGCCAGGACCTGGTCGACCTCGCCCGCGGCGCGAAGAAGGGCGACCTGGACGACTTCTTCGCCGATCTCGGCAAGCGCTGGACCGAGACACAAGCGAACCTGGGGTCCTGATGGCGGACACCACCGAGAAGGCGGCCTTCCCGGCCGTCGCGGGGGCGGGGCCCGCCGCCCCCGCCCCGGCCCCCGCCCCGCGCCGGGCACGCGTCCGGCGCGGGGTCACCCCGTGGCTCTTCCTGCTCGTCCCGCTGGCGCTGCTGCTCACCTTCACCTACGCGCCGATCGTCAACATGGCGGCGTACAGCTTCACCGACTGGGACGGGGTGAGCCCCGAACTGCGCTACACGGGCGTCGAGAACTACACGGAGATCTTCACCCGGGAGGACCTCTTCCGGGTCTTCTTCGTCAGCGGCTACTACCTCGCCGCCTCCGCCGTCCAGATCGTCGCCGCGCTCTACTTCGCGACCGTCCTGAGCTTCAATGTCCGCTTCCGGAACTTCTTCAAGGGCGTGCTCTTCTTCCCGTACCTGATCAACGGGGTGGCGATCGGCTTCGTCTTCCTCTACTTCTTCCAGGACGGCGGCACCCTCGACTCGGTGCTCGCCCTGTTCGGCCTCCACACCGACCACGCCTGGCTGGGCACGTCCGTCTCCGCGAACACGTCCCTCGCCGGTGTCTCCCTCTGGCGCTACCTGGGCCTGAACTTCGTGCTCTTCCTGGGCGCGATCCAGTCCATCCCCGGGGAGCTGTACGAGGCGGCCGAACTGGACGGGGCCAACCGCTGGCACCAGTTCCGCCACATCATCGCGCCGGGCATCAAACCGGTGCTGACACTGATGGTGATCCTCTCCATCTCGGGCTCCCTGTCGGCCTTCGAGATCCCGTACATCATGACCGGCGGGGCGACGGGCACCGAGACCTTCGTGATCCAGACGCTGAACCTGGCCTTCCGGTTCAACAAGACGGGGCTCGCCTCGGCCGCCGCGATCGTGCTGCTGCTGATCATCCTGCTGGTGACCTGGGTGCAGCGGCGCCTGGTCCCCGACGACAAGGTGGACCTCGTATGACACGCCGTGCCGTGGCCCGCGCGCTGGTGTACCTCTCGCTGATCGCCGCGACCCTGGTCGTGCTGCTCCCGCTCACGGTGGTCCTGCTGACCTCGTTCAAGACCTCTGAGGAGATGGCGGCCGGCGGCGGCGCGCTGAGCCTGCCCGACAACCCGTTCAACCTGAGCAACTACGTGGCCGCGTTCCAGGACGGCCGGATGCTCTCGGCGTTCGGCAACACCGCCGTGATCCTGGTGTTCTCCATCGGGGGCACGGTCCTGATCGGCTCGATGACGGCGTACGCCATCGACCGCTTCACGTTCCGCCTGAGGAAGCTGGTGGTCGCCCTCTTCCTGCTCGCCGCACTGGTCCCCAGCGTGACCACGCAGGTCGCGACCTTCCAGATCGTCAACAGCTTCGGGATGTTCGACTCGCTGTGGGCGCCCATCGCCCTCTACATGGGCACGGACATCGTCTCGATCTACATCTTCCTTCAGTTCGTACGGTCCATCCCGGTCTCGCTGGACGAGGCGGCCCGTCTGGACGGCGCCAACGCGTTCACGATCTACCGCAAGGTCATCTTCCCCCTGCTCAAACCGGCGATCGCGACGGTAGTGATCGTGAAGGGGATCACCGTCTACAACGACTTCTACATCCCGTTCCTCTACATGCCGTCCGAGGATCTTGGCGTGATCTCGACGTCGCTGTTCCGCTTCCGCGGCCCGTACGCGGCCCACTGGGAGACGATCTCGGCAGGAGCGGTCCTGGTGATCCTGCCGACCCTGATCGTCTTCCTCAGCCTGCAGAAATTCATCTACAACGGCTTCACGCGGGGCGCGACCAGATGAGCCGCCCGAGCCGCCCCGCGCCTCGCGGCCCCTCGGTGATCCGCACGGCCCGCTAGGCGGACAGCGCGGCCACCAGCACCGGCGTCACCTGCTCGACCTGCCACGGCCGGGCCCCGTACCCCGCGAGCGCGGCCCCCACCGACTCGGCGCCGACCACGGGAGGCGGCTCCCAGCAGACCCTCCGCACGGTGTCCGGCGCGATCAGGTTCTCCTGCGGCATGTTCAGCTGCTCGGCCAGCGTGGACACCGCCGCCCGCGCCGCCGTCAGCCGGGCCGCGGCCTCCGGGTCCTTGTCGGCCCAGGCCCGCGGCGGCGGCGGCCCCGTCACCGCCTGTCCCGGCTGCGGCAGTTGGGCGTCGCTCAGCGCCTTCGCCCGGTCGACCGCCGCCTGCCACTGCTCCAGCTGGCGCCGGCCCATCCGATGCCCGAACCCGTTCAGCGCGGCGAGTGCCTGCACGGTGGCCGGAACGGCGAGCGCCGCCTCGACGATGGCCGCGTCGGACAGCACCTTGCCCGGCGACACGTCCCGCCGCTGGGCGATCCGGTCCCGGGTCTGCCACAGCTCACGCACCACCGCGAGCTGCCGGCGGCGCCGCACCTTGTGCATGCCGGAGGTCCGCCGCCAGGGATCCTTGCGCGGCTCCGGCGGCGGGGCCGAGGCGATCGCGTCGAACTCCTGCTGCGCCCACTCCAGCTTGCCCTGCCGGTCCAGCTCCTTCTCCAGCGCGTCCCGCAGGTCGACGAGGAGCTCCACGTCCAGTGCCGCGTAGCGCAGCCAGGGCTCGGGCAGCGGCCGGGTCGACCAGTCGACGGCCGAGTGCCCCTTCTCCAGGACGAAGCCCAGCACGCCCTCGACCATCGCGCCGAGGCCCACCCGGGGGAACCCGGCGAGCCGGCCGGCCAGCTCGGTGTCGAACAGTCGCGTGGGGACCATGCCTATCTCCCGCAGGCAGGGCAGGTCCTGGGTGGCGGCGTGCAGCACCCACTCGACGCCGGACAGCGCCTCACCGAGCCCCGACAGGTCGGGGCAGGCCACGGGGTCGATCAGCGCGCTGCCCGCGCCCTCGCGGCGCAGCTGCACCAGATAGGCGCGCTGTCCGTAGCGGTAGCCGGACGCCCGCTCGGCGTCGACGGCCACGGGGCCGGAGCCGGCGGCGAACGCGGCGATCACCCCGGCGAGCGACTCGTCGTCGGCGATCACGGGCGGAATGCCCTCGCGGGGCTCCAGTAGAGGGATCGGCGCCTCCGTCACAGCAGATCCGCCGTCGTCCGGAGGAGCGCCTCCGGTGGTTCGCAGTGAAACGTCTGCTGCGGTCTCTTGGGCGTCGGTCACATGTCAAGGGTATCCGTGTATGGACAGCGCCTGCCGACGGAACGTTCCGTCGGCAGGCGCCTGGGGGTCGTAAACCAGTCAGCTCGGTGAAAGATCCGGTTCACGGCGGGGGATGCGCGCACGCGGATCAGCGGGCGATCCGGTTCGCGTCTGTGAAGGGCGAGGGTCAGTGGATGATCCCGGTACGCAGGGCCACCGCGACCATTCCGGCGCGGTCGCCCGTGCCGAGCTTGCGGGCGATACGGGCGAGGTGGCTCTTGACGGTCAGTGCGGACAGGCCCATCGAGACGCCGATCGCCTTGTTGGACTGGCCTTCCGCGACCAGTCTCAGCACCTCGACCTCACGGCCGGACAGTTCGCGGTAGCCGCCCGGGTGACTCGGGGCACCCGGGGGGCGGCGGTGCATACGGGCGGCGGCGGCGCCGATGGGGGCGGCACCCGGTCTGGTGGGGAGCCCGAGGTTGGTACGGGTGCCGGTGACGACGTAGCCCTTGACTCCGCCCGCGAGCGCGTTGCGCACGGCGCCGATGTCGTCGGCGGCGGACAGGGCGAGCCCGTTGGGCCAGCCCGCGGCGCGGGTCTCGGACAGGAGGGTGAGGCCGGAGCCGTCGGGCAGGTGGACGTCGGCGACACAGATGTCGCGGGGGTTGCCGATGCGGGGACGAGCCTCCGCGACGGACGAGGCCTCGATCACGTCGCGCACACCGAGCGCCCACAGGTGACGGGTGACGGTGGAGCGGACGCGGGGGTCGGCCACGACCACCATGGCGGTCGGCTTGTTCGGGCGGTAGGCGACCAGGCTTGCGGGCTGCTCGAGGAGAACGGACACCAGGCCTCCTGGGTGGGGGACGGGGCCGGCTTGTGGGGAGCAAGCCGGGACGAACCGTACTGTCAAGGTCACAGTCGTCTTCGGCATCAAACCCGTCCGCCTTTAGAGAATGATCACGATCTAGTGAGTAACAATCCGTGCAATTCGGACACGCGATCGATCACCCGAAGATCGAACGGTTTCGTCCTTTGTCGATAAGCGGCCGAAAGTGGCCGTATCGACAAAGTGACGGACCGTCGTGAAGGGCGGAAGAAGCCGCCGCGGACAGCGAAGGCAGGGGGTGCTCAGCGGGCCTGCGGGTCCCGGCGCTGCGGCAGGGTCACCACCGACGCGTCGCCCGGACCGGCCGGCGGCAGGCCCGCGACCTGGGCCAGCAGATCGCACCAGGACGCCAGGTGCGCCCCGGTGTCCGGGACACCGCCCAGTCCCTCGCGGGGCGTCCAGGAGGCCCGGATCTCGATCTGCGAGGCGGCCGGACGCTCGGACAGCCCGCCGAAGTAGTGGGAGCTCGCCCGCGTGACCGTGCCGCTCGGCTCGCCGCACGCCAGCCCCCGCGCGGTCAGCGCTCCGGTGAGCCAGGACCAGCAGACGTCGGGCAGCAGCGGATCGGCGGCCATCTCGGGCTCCAGCTCCGCGCGCACCAGCGTCACCAGCCGGAAGGTGCCCCGCCAGGCGTCGTGCCCGGCCGGATCGTGCAGCAGCACCAGCCGGCCGTCGGCCAGGTCCTGGTCGCCGTCGACGACCGCGGCCTCCAGCGCGTACGCGTACGGAGCCAGCCGCTGCGGCGCCGGGGTCGGCTCCACCTCGATCTGCGGTCGCAGCCGCGCCGCTCTCAGCGCCTCCACGGCGGCCCGGAAGGGCGGGGGAGCCGACCTGCTCGGATGCCCCATGTCCTCCTCGGTGTCCTTCGCGTCGTCCATTCCGCCAGCGCCGTCCGACAGTCGTCCCTGAGCCGCAGCCATGCGGGGAAGGTTAAGGGGAACGGGGGCCTCGTGCAGGGAGGGACACCCTGTTGCCCCGGGTCGGGCTCGCCGCGGGGCCCCGGCGCCGACGGCCACCCACCCGGCCCGGCCGCCGTGCGTGCCGTGCGAGACTTGCCGTCGTGAGTGCCAACGACCGCCCCTCGGGCAAGCAGCCGACCGCCACGTACGACTCCGCCTTCCTCAAGGCATGCAGGCGTGAGCCCGTGCCGCACACCCCCGTGTGGTTCATGCGGCAGGCCGGGCGCTCACTGCCGGAGTACCGCAAGGTCCGCGAGGGCATCCCGATGCTCGAGTCCTGCATGCGGCCCGAACTGGTCACCGAGATCACCCTCCAGCCGGTGCGCCGGCACAACGTGGACGCCGCGATCTACTTCAGCGACATCGTCGTCCCGCTCAAGGCCATCGGCATCGACCTCGACATCAAGCCCGGCGTCGGCCCGGTCGTCGAGAGCCCGATCCGCACCCGCGCCGACCTCGACCGGCTGCGTGACCTGACCCCGGAGGACGTCTCCTACGTCACCGAGGCCATCGGCCTGCTGACCCGGGAACTCGGCCCGACCCCGCTCATCGGCTTCGCCGGCGCGCCCTTCACCCTCGCGAGCTACCTGGTCGAGGGCGGCCCGTCCCGCACCTACGAGAACGCCAAGGCGATCATGTACGGCGACCCCGAGCTGTGGGCCGACCTGCTCGACCGTCTCGCCGACATCACGGCCGCGTTCCTCAAGGTGCAGATCGAGGCCGGCGCCTCCGCCGTCCAGCTGTTCGACTCCTGGGTCGGCGCCCTCGCTCCGGCCGACTACCGGCGCTCCGTCATGCCCGCCTCCGCCAAGGTGTTCCGGGCCGTCGCGGAGTACGGCGTGCCGCGCATCCACTTCGGGGTCGGCACCGGCGAACTGCTCACGCTCATGGGCGAGGCCGGCGCGGACGTCGTCGGCGTCGACTGGCGGGTCCCGCTGGACGAGGCCGCCCGTCGGGTCGGCCCCGGCAAGGCGCTCCAGGGCAACCTCGACCCGACCGTGCTGTTCTCCTCCACCGAGGCCGTCGAGACCAGGACCCGGGAGGTCCTCGACGCCGCCGCGGGCCTGGAGGGCCACATCTTCAACCTCGGGCACGGCGTCATGCCGGCCACCGACCCGGACGCGCTGACCCGGCTCGTGGAGCACGTCCACACGCACACCGCGCGCTGACCCGGGCGGCCGTTTCCCTTCCCCGCTCACCGGACGTGCCGCGCGCGCCTGCCGAACAGCAGGCCGCGCGGCTCCGGCGGCGGAGGCGTGCCCGGCTTGAGCGGCCAGGCCAGCAGCATGCCCGCGAGGAAGCCGACGATGTGCGCCGCGTACGCCACCGTGCCGGCGGCGGACACGCCCTCGCCGGACGAGTACAGCGCCTGGAGCACGAACCAGAAGCCCAGCACCAGCCAGGCCGGCAGCCTGAGCGGCAGGAAGACCAGGAACGGCACGAGCACCCACACCCTGGCCTTCGGGTACAGCACCAGGTAGGCGCCCAGGACGCCCGCGATGGCCCCGGACGCGCCGATCAGGGGGTCGCCCGAGTCGGCGTTCAGGAGCGCGAACCCGTAGGACGCCGCGTAGCCGCAGACCAGGTAGAACAGCGCGAACCGCACGTGCCCCATGCGGTCCTCGATGTTGTTGCCGAAGATCATCAGGAACAGCATGTTGCCCAGCAGGTGCAGCCAGCCGCCGTGCAGGAACATCGCGGTGAGGACGGACAGTTCGGGCGACTTGTCGTAGCCCGGCGGGCCGACCACACAGCCCGGTCCCTGCGCGCCCACCCCGACGTCGCCCGTGGGCACGAGCCGCGGCATCCGATGGTGGATCAACTCCTGCGGCACCGCCGCGTACTGGTCCAGGAACGCCTGGAGATGGCACAGCTGGGCCAGGCTGCTGTCGCCCGCCACGGAACCGGACAGTCCGGGCATGAACAGGAACACGAGGACGTTCACGCCGACCAGCGCGTAGGTCACCACGGGGGTGCGGCGCGCGGGATTCACGTCATGGACGGGGATGACCACACGGTAGATGTGCCCGCGATCCGGGCGGCGAATCGGTGAACGCCGTCGTCAGCCCGTGCGTATGTCTCCTCAACCGCCCGCGGCACGGGGAAGGCGGGTCGCGGGGACGACGTGAGGAACAGGCGATGAACGACCGAGTTACTCCTCCTATGCATGCTCTGCCCGACGGTGAAGCCGAGATCTCGCTGGTCCTGCGGCTGCCCTGGGAGGACGTGGCGCGGCTGGGCCAGGAGGCCGGACGGCTGGCCTCGCAGATGCAGCGGCCGGTGACGCTGGACGAGGCGGTGAGCCACCGGCTGCGGTCCGCGCGGCCCGCCGCGCACGCGAAGCCGGCGGGGGAGCAGCCGCCGCCGGTGACGATGACGAGCAGCGCCTCGGTGTCGTCGCTGCCGCCGCGGCCCCCGGCGGACCAGGCGCGGCAGGCCATCGAGAGGATCAACGGGACGGCTTAGCGCCGGCAGACGGGAGCGCGAGGCGGACCGCGGGGCCCTTGCGACCGGTCGCGTCCACGCGGCGGGGAGCCGCACACCGCTACCGCCCCGCGCCTGGTCAGTCCGGCTGTTCCACTGCTTTCGCGGCCTTCCTGGCGGCCACCAGCACCGGGTCCCACACGGGGGAGAACGGGGGCGCGTAGCCCAGGTCCAGGGCTGTCATCTGCTCGACCGTCATCCCGGCCGTCAGGGCCACGGCGGCGACGTCGACACGCTTGGCCGCGCCCTCGCGGCCCACGATCTGCACGCCGAGCAGCCGCCCCGTGCGGCGCTCGGCGAGCATCTTCACCGTCATGGTGGAGGCGTTCGGGTAGTAGCCCGCGCGGCTGGTGGACTCGATGGTGACGGCTTCGAAGCGCAGGCCGACCCGGTGGGCGTCCTTCTCCCGCAGCCCCGTGCGGGCGATCTCCAGGTCGCACACCTTGCTGACGGCCGTGCCGACCACGCCAGGGAAGGTGGCGTAGCCGCCGCCGACGTTCGTGCCGATGATCTGGCCGTGCTTGTTGGCGTGCGTACCGAGGGCGATGTGCCGGTCCTGGCCGGAGACCAGGTCGAGGACCTCCACACAGTCACCGCCGGCCCAGATGTTCTCGTGCCCGCGCACCCGCATCGCCAGGTCCGTCGACAGGCCGCCGTGGGCGCCCAGGGGCAGCCCCGCCGCCGACGCGAGCGCGGTGTCCGGGCGTACACCGATGCCGAGCACCACCACGTCCGCCGGATACTCGGCGTCCTGGGTGACCACCGCCCGCACGCGGCCGTCGTCGCCGGTGAGCAGTTCGGTCACCTCGGCGTCGTTCACCATGGTGATGCCCAGGCCCTCCATGGCCTCGTGCACCAGCCGGCCCATGTCCGGGTCGAGCGTCGACATCGGTTCCCTGCCCCGGTTGACGACCGTCACCTCGTAGCCGCGTTTGATGAGCGCCTCGGCCATCTCGACACCGATGTAGCCCGCGCCGACCACCACCGCGCGGCGGCCCCGGGTGTCCGCCAGCGTGTCCAGGAGCGCCTGGCCGTCGTCGAGCGTCTGCACGCCGTGCACACCGGGCGCGTCGACGCCCGGCAGGTCCGGACGGACCGGGCGGGCACCGGTCGCGATCACCAGGTGGTCGTACGGCGTCCAGGACTCGGCGCCGGAATCGAGCGCACGCGCGCGTACCCGCGCCCCGGCCACGTCGATCTGCGTGACCTCGGTGCGCATCCGCAGGTCGATGCCGCGGGCCCGGTGCTCCTCGGGCGTACGGGCGATCAGCTCGTCCGGTCCGGAGACGTCACCGCCCACCCAGTACGGGATGCCGCAGGCCGAGTACGAGGCGAAGTGACTCCGCTCGAACGCCACGATCTCCAGCTCGTCGGGGCCCTTCAGCCGGCGCGCCTGCGACGCCGCGGACATTCCCGCGGCGTCGCCGCCGACCACGACCAGACGCTCCGCCCCACGCTTCCCACGGCTCATGCTCATGCGAACACGCTACGTGGGGGCCGCCTTTCGGTTCCGGGCGGGCAGCGTCCCGTCGAAGGGTGTTCAGCGCCCCGCCGGTGGGTTCAGCGCCCCGCCGATGGGCTCAGTTCTGCTCGCCGCCCTCGCGCGGGCGCGTGGCGTCGGGTGCCGGCCGGGCCGTCGGCAGCGGGCCCAGCGCCGTCGTCGCGGGCGCGGTGGCCGGCCGGCGCGGCAGCCGGGGCCGGACGATCCGCAGCCACACCAGGACGATCAGCGCGGCCACCGCGACGAACGGGAGCACCGCGCCGATCACCACGGCGAGCCAGCGCAGCATCGTCACGAACGCGTCCCAGCCGCCCGCGAGCGCGTCCACGAACCCGGGGTCCTCGTCCTCGGGCACCGCCTTCTTCACCGGCGTCTCGGACAGGGACAGGGTGATCGTGGCGAGGCTGGTGCGGTCCTTCAGGGACGCCTGCTGGGCCATCAGCGCCTCCAGGTCGGACTCCCGCCGGCTCAGCTCCCCCTCCAGCGTCACCACGTCGCTCAGCCTGGTCGCCTGGTCCATCAGCTCACGCACCCGCGCCACGCTGGCGCGCTGCGACCTGATCCGGCTGTCCACGTCGACGACCTGGTCGGTGACGTCCTGCGCCTTCGCCTTGCGTTCGAGGAGCTTGCCCGCGCCCTGGAGGTCGGCGAGCACGTCCGCGTACCGGTCGACGGGCACCCGCAGCACGACCCGGGTCCGCTCGTGGCCCTCGCCGTCCCGGTCGGTGGACTCGTCGCCGACGTAGCCGCCCGCGTTCTCGGTGGTCGTGCGGGCCTCGTCGAGAGCCTTCGGCACGTCCTTGACCTGCACGGTCAGTGAAGCGGTGCGGATGATGTGGCTGGTGTGGGCCTTGGGCGGCGCGGTCGCCCGTGCGCCGCCCGCCCCGCTGCCGCTGTCCGCGGCGCCCCCGGGGGCCGCTTCCGCGCCACCCCTGGCGGCTTTGTCGGACGTGGTGCCGGCATCGGTGTCGCTGCCGCCGAGGCCGCCGCTACAGCCCGTCAGTGCGACGGTCGCGGCCAGCAGAACCCCGGCCAGCGCCCGGCCGGGTCGTACGGAACGTCGTGTGCGCATGTGGGCCTACCCCCGAGGGTCGTGACGACTGACGCTCCTTCGACGCGGGACCGGGGCGGAACGTTGGGGCGTTCCGGTCCCGATGCGGTCACGGTCAGGACTCGTGCGGGACACCGGGGCCTCGGCGGGAGTGTCGGTGGGGTCTGAGAAAGTGGGGACATGAGCGCAACGGGTGCGGGTCGGGTCGTCGTCGTCGTCGGAGCCGGGATCGCGGGGCTGGCCGCCGCCCACCGGCTGCTGGAGCGCGGGGCGGACGTGACGGTGCTGGAGGCCTCCGACCGCGTCGGCGGCAAGCTGCTGCCCGGCGAGATCGCGGGCGCCCGCGTCGACCTCGGTGCCGAGTCGATGCTCGCCCGCCGCCCCGAGGCCGTCGCCCTCGCCCGCGAGGTGGGCCTGGGCGACCTGCTCCGGCCGCCCGCCACCGCGACCGCCTCGCTGTGGACCCGCGGCGCCCTGCGCCCCATGCCCAAGGGCCATGTGATGGGCGTCCCCGGCACCGCCGCCGCCCTGGCCGGCATCCTGTCCGAGGAGGGCCTCGCCCGCATCGGACGCGACGCCGGCCTGCCCCGCACGGAGGTCGGGGACGACGTGGCGGTCGGGGAGTACGTGGCGGCGCGCCTGGGCCGCGAGGTCGTCGACCGCCTCGTCGAACCCCTGCTGGGCGGGGTCTACGCGGGCGACGCGTACCGCATCTCGATGCGCTCGGCCGTCCCGCAGCTCTTCCGGGCCGCGCGGACCCACGACTCGCTGACCGAGGCCGTCCGCGAGATCCAGGCCAAGGCCGCGGCCGACCAGCGGACCGGCCCGGTGTTCATGGGCATCGAGGGTGGTGTCGGCACCCTTCCGCTCGCGGTCGCCGCGTCGGTGCGGGCCCGCGGGGGCGAGATCCTGACCGGCACACCGGTGACGGAACTGCGCCGCGAGCCGTCCGGCACCTGGCGGGTGGTCGCCGGTGACCGTGTCCGGTCCGCCGACGCGGTCGTCGTCGCCGTCCCCGCCCCGGCCGCCGCCGCCCTCCTGCGCACCGAGGCCCCCGGGGCCGCCGCCGAACTCGACGGCGTCGAGTACGCCTCCATGGCCCTGGTCACCCTCGCCTACCGCCGCACCGACGCCACGCTCCCCGAGGGCAGCGGGTTCCTCGTGCCGCCCGTGGACGGACGCACCATCAAGGCGTCCACCTTCGCCTCCCGCAAGTGGGGCTGGATCGCCGACGAGAACCCGGACCTGCTGGTCCTGCGCACCTCCGTCGGACGGCACGGCGAGACGGAGATCCTCCAGCGCGAGGACGCCGAACTCGTCGACGTCTCGCGCCACGACCTCCGGGAGGCCACCGGACTCGACGCCGTCCCGGTCGACACCCGCGTCACCCGCTGGACCGACGGCCTGCCCCAGTACCCCGTCGGCCACCACGCGCGCGTGGCCCGCGTCCGCGCACACGTCGGCGGACTTCCGGGGCTGGCGGTCTGCGGCGCGCAGTACGACGGCGTCGGCATCCCGGCGTGCGTCGCGAGCGCGTACGCGGCGGCGGACCAGATCGTCGGCGACCTGAGCGCGGTGCGGGAGCTCACCGCCAACCCGGTGCACAGCCTGCACGGCGGAGCGGGAGAATGAGGACCATGAGTGACGACGCCCCCACCACCGAGCCCGGCAGGATCCCGAACAAGGGCAAGCTGGCCAAGGACCTGAACGAGGTCATCCGCTACACCCTCTGGTCGGTCTTCAAGCTGAAGGACGTCCTGCCCGAGGACCGCGCCGGGTACGCCGACGAGGTCCAGGAGCTGTTCGACCAGCTCGCCGCCAAGGACGTGACGATCCGCGGCACCTACGACGTGTCCGGTCTGCGCGCCGACGCCGACCTCATGGTCTGGTGGCACGCGGAGACCAGCGACCAGCTCCAGGAGGCGTACAACCTCTTCCGCCGCACCAGGCTGGGCCGCGCGCTCACGCCGGTGTGGTCGAACATGGCGCTGCACCGTCCCGCCGAGTTCAACCGCTCGCACGTCCCGGCGTTCCTCGCCGACGAGACGCCCCGCGACTACATCAGCGTCTACCCGTTCGTGCGCTCCTACGACTGGTACCTGCTGCCCGACGAGGACCGCCGCCGCATGCTCGCCGACCACGGCAAGATGGCCCGCGGCTTCCCGGACGTGCGCGCCAACACCGTCGCCTCGTTCTCCCTCGGCGACTACGAGTGGATCCTCGCCTTCGAGGCCGACGAGCTGTACCGCATCGTCGACCTCATGCGCCACCTGCGTGCCTCGGAGGCGCGGATGCACGTGCGCGAGGAGGTGCCCTTCTACACCGGGCGCCGCAAGTCCGTGGCCGAGCTGGTCGCGGGCCTGGCCTGATCAGCGGGTGAGCGCGGCGGCCGGCCTCTTCGGGGCCCGGTCGCCGGGCCGCACCGGCTTCGGCTCGGGGTGCGGTGCGCGGTCCGCGCGCCGCACCGGGAGGTCGCCTCCAGCCGCTTCCACTCGGGGACCACGCCGATCAGCGGGAAGTACATGCCGGACGCGCCCGGCCCGCCCGGGTTGAACACCAGGGCGCCCTGCCGGGGCACCCGGCGCTCGCTGTCGTGCGGGTCCTTCCGGGTGGCCCGCACGCGGCTGACGGTCAGCTCGATCTGCCGGCCGTCGGGGCGGGCGTAGTCGAGCGGCACGGACACCGTGCCGCACCGTACGGTGCCCGGCAGTTCCTCCTCGGCCGGGCACGTGCCGAAGTCGATGCCCGTCGCCCGGGCGCGCGCGGCGGCCACCGCCGTGCCGCGCAGCTCGGCCGCGCCAGGGACCGCGGGCGCGCCGTCGGCGGGGGCGGCGGTGAGCGCGGTCAGGAGCAAGGACCCGGCGGCCGAGTAGAGGGCGGGGGCTCCCATCACGTATCCCTCCGGTGCACGGCAGCAACCCAAGGGATGTTTCGTTCGCCCGTCGGCGAAGACAAGCACCGCCTGCCCGGTGTCGGCCCCGATGCCCCCGTGCGCCCCCTTGGGCCCGCTAGGCCCGCCAGTACTGCGGCTCACTGTGGGCGAAGGCCGCGCGCAGGTCCGGTTCGCCGACCGCGCGGATGCCGTGGACGGCCACGGACGTGAGATCCGTACGGTCGTCCCCGCCGACCCGCCGGTTCAGCGCGCCGAGCAGCCGCTGACCGGCCGGGGAGGCCCAGCGGGAGTACGGGTGCACCTCGATCCGCGCGATGGCGAGACAACTGAGGATGAGCGCGAGGGGAAGCCCGAACCACAGGGCGACCAGCGTGCGCGGCATGTCCGACTGAGCGGGCGTCAGCAGCGCGGCCGCGCCCAGCGCGACGACGGCCACCGCGGCCAGCCGCACCTGGCGGACCCCGGCGGCGACCCCCGCGCGGGCGCCGTCGGGGACGGCGAGCCCCGCGCTGACCAGCCGGTCGGCGATGCCGTGCACGGCGTCCGCGGTGGCCGCGGCGGCCCGCACCGGGGCGATGGGCGACTGACCCTCGGGCCCGATGGCGCCTATCACCGACCGTTCCATGTCGTCCCGTCCGCGCGGGTCGACGACGGTCGCCCAGCCGGTGTGCGCGAGCAGCAGCCGCCGCTGGCGCGCCATGGAGACGAGGGTCAGGTCGGCGACCCGGCGGGGGCCGCCGGACAGGAAGGCGGCCTCGTACAGCGTCAGATCGTGTCTTCGGCCCGCGTCCGCGTCGACGGCCGCCGCGTGTACGGCGGCCAGGCACAGCCGCGTACACGCCGTGCCGGCGGCGGCCCAGGCCAGCAGCAGAAGAAGGACCCAGAACATATGCAATTTTCTATGCGACCGAGTACGTGCGACGCCATGCCTGCTTCACCATCGGGACGGAGTGTTGTCGGTATGTGACGTTCCGGTGGGCGGGGGCTGAGTTCAGGAGGTGCGGGGCGCCGTCCCGGGCGGGCCGGACGCCGCCTGGGGGCGGACGGCTCGGTCGTCACCGGGATCGCCGGACCCGGGTGGGCTCTCGGGCAGGGCAGGGCAGGGTGGGGCAGGGCGGGGGCGGTGAGTCAGTGAGCAGGGGAGCGCCGCCGGACGCCATGTCCCGGCCTGAGGCGGCGGGTCGCGGGCGGAGGATGTCAGTCCCGGCACAGTGGACGGCGGGACGGGGGCCGTGGTGGCTCTGGGACACGGCCGCCCGCAGCTCTCCGCCGCTGGGCGGGCCCGGCCCCGCAGGGGTACCCGCCGGGGCGGGCTCGACGCCACCGCAGCGCTCACCGCGGGCTCGCTCAACGCCGCAGCAGTACCCGGCGCGTGGCGCGCGCCAGCCGCACCGCCGGGCGCTGCGACCTCGGCGCCGGCCCCGACCGCTCCAGCCACCACTGCCGCAACTGCCGCCGCACGCCCGCGTCCTGCACCCGTCCGGTCAGCAGGACCTGTTCGGCGAAGTCGAGGGCGTCCCGGCGGTAGCCCCGCGTCATCGGGTGGCCTTGGGCGTAGGCGAGGAAGGCCGGGCGGTAGGCGGCGCCGAGGACGGACGGGAGTTCGGGGGCGACCTTGGCCACGACGTCCGCCCGCTTGGCGGCGAGCGCCCGGGCCTGCACGCCCAGCCGCACCCGGTCGAAGCCCTCGGGAACGGGTGTGCCGGCGACCAGCGCGGACAGCAGGGCCGTCTGCGCGAGGGCGAGACGCTGACGGGTGAGGCCGTCGTCCGGCACGACCGCGGCCGGAACCGCAGACTGAGCCGGAGCCGCAGCGTGAGCCGGAGCCGGAATCGCAGCGGGATCGGATACAGCGGCGTCCGTGTCGGCGTGGGATGCGGGGGCCGGCGTCCCCGAGGGCGCCGCGGTTCTCGCGCCGCCCTTCTCCAGCGCCTCCCGGATCGCCCCCAGCTCCCCTTCCAGCTCGGCCGGGGCGGGGAAGTTCTCGTCGCGTTCCAGCAGCACACCCGGCGGGGAGACCCGGGACGCGAGGTCGGTCAGGATGTCGAGGACCGGCCGGGGGACCGGGTGGGCGTGGCTGTCGTGCCAGACGCCGTCGCGTGCGAAGCCGCCCGCGACATGGACGTACGCGATGGCCTCCAGGGGCAGGTCGGCGAGCGCCTCGGCCGGGTCCTCGCCGCGGTTGACGTGGTTGGTGTGCAGGTTCGCCACGTCGATGAGCAGCCGTACGCCGGTGCGGTCGGCCAGTTCGTACAGGAACTGTCCCTCGGTCATCTCCTCGCCGGGCCAGGAGATCAGTGCGGCGATGTTCTCCACGGCCAGCGGCACCGGCAGCGCGTCCTGCGCGACGCGGACGTTCTCGCACAGCACGTCGAGGGCGTCGCGGGTGCGCGGCACGGGCAGCAGGTGGCCGGCCTCCAGGCGGGGGGACGCGGTCAGCGGGCCGCCGGCCCGGACGAACGCGATGTGCTCGGTGACCAGCGGTGAGCCCAGCGCCTCGGCCCGCTCGGCGAGGGCGGTCAGCCGGTCCCCGTCGGGGCGGTCCGCGCCGCCGAGGCCGAGGGAGACGCCGTGCGGGACCACCGTGACCCCGCGTTCGCGCAGGCGCAGCAGGGAGTCGGGGAGGTGCCCGGGGCACACGTTCTCGGCCACGACCTCGACCCAGTCGATGCCCGGCATGCGTTCCACGGCGTCCGCGATCTCCGGCCGCCAC
Source organism: Streptomyces sp. ALI-76-A (assembly GCF_030287445.1). Lineage (GTDB taxonomy): Bacteria > Actinomycetota > Actinomycetes > Streptomycetales > Streptomycetaceae > Streptomyces. The sequence goes on from NZ_JASVWB010000002.1 coordinate 6,701,551, forward strand.
CCGATGCCTGTCCCCAGTCGCTCCATGGTCCCCTCCTCGGCTTCCTCCGGCTGTGCGGTGTCGCCTCCCCGGGCGTGACGCGTGACGGGGGTATGGCCCCGGCATCCGCGTCCGAACCCCGCCGCGGGAACGTTCAGAGCAACATTTGAGCTTCGGGTCCGTGTGCGCCCGCCGACAGCGGACCGTGGTCCGTCATCGGCGGTCGGTGATGTCGCTCGGGTCGGCGCCAGGAGATACGCGGACGAGGGCCGCGGCGTTCACAGCCCGTCGGGACGCGCGAAGCCGCCGAGGTCACGCGGCCGCGTGCGACGCCGTGCCGTCCGGCGCGGTGCGGGGGAACCTCGGCTCCAGGCAGTCGGCCCGGCCGCTCGCACGGCCGCATGGCTGCACGGCGGGCCACCCTCGCGCCGCGCCGGCCGCGGAGCCCCGGCGGTCGGCCGGACGACAGCGCCCCGCCGCGCGCGCGGGCGAAACCGAACACGCGGGCGCGGTGCCGGACGCCGGGCGCGGTGGCCCGTTCGCCCCGGCCGACGCGCCCGGCGCGGGCGGATCAGCGCAGCGCCGGATGGTCCGCGACCACCGTGCAGGACCCGGCGGCGATCTCGGTGAAGCCGGCGTCCCGCACCAACGGCAGTCCGCTCGTGGTCAGTTCGGCCCAGCGGCCGGGGCCGGCGGTGCGCACGGCGAGCGGGAGGCCCGCGTCGCGCCAGTCCCGCCGTTCCTCGTCCGACAGCTCCCACCAGGCGAGCTGGGCCGCGTGACCGGCCTGGGCCATCGCCTTGCCGGCCGACATGTCCAGGTCCGGGTTCAGCCAGAGCACGGGCGCCGAGGGGTCCGCGTCGACCGGCGGCTCGGGATCGTCGAGGTCGGTCCCGGACACCTGGAGCCGTGCCAGGTCCTTGGGCCAGCCGTCCAGCGGCACGGGCGGGAAGACGCGTACCTCCGCCGACTTCCCCGCCACCGTGATGCCGGGCAGCGCCTCGGCCCGCCGCCACTCGGCCCCGCGGGCCCGCCGCACCACCTTGCGGATCCGGGCGTCCTGCCAGTCCCGCACGGCCTCCGCCCACTCACCCTCGCCGGCCGACCGCTCGTCACCGAGCAGGACGAGCACGGCCCGGGCGGCGGTCTCCAGGGCGTCCGTACGGGCAGGGGGCGCGCCCTTCTCGATCCGGACGACCAGCGGCAGCACGAACTGCGGGGCGTGATCACGGGTGCTGGGTTCGGACCGGAAGGGGCTGTCGCCGGGGGAGGTGGGATCAGGGCTCACAACAGCCAACTCTACGGGGAGCGGCTCCGGGTCGAGGTCCGGCTCCTTCCCGCGGACACACCCGGACCGCACCCGCCCCGCGCCATGATGTCCGCATGCAGCCCCCTCTCCGCCTGGACGGCGTGGGCCGCCGGTACCACCCGCGCGGCCCCTGGATCCTGCGCGGTGTCGATCTCGTCCTCGCGCCGGGCACCCTCACCCGCGTGGAAGGCGGGAACGGCATCGGCAAGTCCACTCTCCTGCGCCTGATCGCCCGTCTGGAGGCCCCGACGGAGGGCAGGGTGAGCGGCCGCCCCCGCACCGCCTACGTCCCCGAACGCTTCCCGTCGGCCCTCCCCTTCACCCCCACCGGCTACCTCACCCACCTGGGGACCGTGCACGGACTGAGCCGCGCCGCCGCCGCACGCGCCGCGGGCGCCTGGCTCGACCGCCTGGGCGCCGCCGCCCACGCCCGTACCCCGATGGCGCGGCTGTCGAAGGGCGGCAGCCAGAAGGTCGCCGTCGCGCAGGCGCTGCTCGCCGAGCCCGAACTGCTCGTCCTCGACGAGGCCTGGACGGGCCTGGACGCCGCGGCACGGGCCGAACTGGAGCGGGCCGTCGCGGAACGCACCGCCGCCGGTGGGGCCGTGGTGTTCGTCGACCACGACCCGCGGCGCCTGGCGGGCGTGGCCGACGTGACGTACCGCGTGCACGCGGGGACCGTCGACCGCCGAACCGGGCCGCAGCCGTCGCCGTCCGGGCCGCAGGTGGTGATCGAGGCGCAGGGCCCGCCCGACGCAGCGCCGCCCCCCGTCCCCGGCACGTCCGCCGAGGAGACCGCCCCGGGCACGTACCGTCTCACCGTTCCCGCCGCCCGCTCGGACAGCGTGCTCCGCGCGCTGCTCACGGCCCGCCCGCCGTGGCACGTGGTGAGCGTGGCCGGGCCCGCCCAGGACCCCGACGCCGGAAGCCGCCGATGACCGCTCTCCTCCGCTACCAGGCCGCCCTTCTCGCCCGCTCGCAGCGCTGGCTGCCGCCGCTCGTCCTGTACGCCGCTGTCCTGGGCGTCGGCGTCCAGGGCGGCGGGCCGGTGCTGGACTCGCTCGGCTTCACGGCCGCCGCGCTGCTGCCCGTCGCCGCCTGGCTGGTGCGGATCTGCGTCACGGGCGAGCCGGCGGCGGCCGGCCGGTGCGTGGCCGCGGCGGCCGGGCCCGCGCGGGCGCATCTGGCCCGGCTGCTGGTCGCACTGGGGGCGTCGACGGCACTCGGCACCGTCGCGACCGTCCTGGTGACGTGGATCAGTGACCCGGCGAGCTCCGACCACCGGACCTACGTGCCCCCGCTCCCGGCGGGCGCGGCCGGACTGCTCGCCGCGCTGGCCTGCGCGCTGCTCGGCACCGCCGTCGGCGCGCTCACCACCTGGCCGTTGCTGCGCTCGACCGGGCGGGCGGTTCCCGCGCTGCTGCTTGCCGTCCTGATGGCGTTGGTGGTGTCCGGTTCGCCGGCGCGGGCGGCGGTGGGCGGGCTGGTCGCCGGGTCGCGGACCGAGACGGTGGAGGCGCCGCTGCTGCCGCTCGCCGGGGCTGTCCTGTGCGCGGCGGGCGCCGTGGCGGCGGCCTGCGCGCTCACCTCGCGCCGGTCACCCTGAGCACGCCGTCCGCTGCGCCTCCTGCCACTCGCAGACCGGGCACAGCGTGATGCCCTTGTAGGACTCCGGGTACTCCGTCGGCTTCCGGCACAGTACGCACTCCGCGTACGGCGGCCCGTCGGCCCTGGGCGGCCGGGTCGCGTCGATCAGGCAGTAGTCGTCCTCGCTCATGTCTCCAGCGTAGGACGGTCAGCGCCGATCGCCCGCGGCCCCGATCAGCTCGGACACCTTCACGAACCGGAAGCCCCGCCGGCGCAGCTCGGGGACGATCGTCCGTACCGCCCGCTCGGTCGTCGGGGCCGCGCTCGTCGTGCAGTGCATGACGACCACGGAACCCGGCCGCACCCCCTCCAGGACCTGCCGGGCGACCGCGTCCGCGTCCGTCGCGAACGCGTCCCCGCTCACCACGTCCCACTGCACGGCGGTGACACCGGCCGGGGTCAGCGCCCTCAGGGCCCGCCGGTCGTGGCAGCCGCCGGGGAAACGGAAGTACGGCATCGGATCCGGCACCCCGGCCTCGCGGAAGGCGGCGTACGCCCGCTCCACGTCCGCGCGCATCGCGTCCTCGGGGACGGTCGGCAGCCCGTAGCAGTCGTCGGTGAAGGCGTAGTGGCTGTAGGAGTGGTTGGCGACCTCGAAGAGCGGGTCCCGGCCGATGGAGCGGGCCTGCGCCGGGTACTGCTCGGCCCACCGGCCGGTAATGAACACCGTGGCCGGCACCTTCAGCGCCCGCAGGGCCGCGATCAGCCGCGGATTGTCGAACCGCTCGCCCGCCGCGGCGCGCCGGCCCTGGCCCGCGGTCATGTCGGCGTCGAAGGTGAGCGCCACCGTTCTGCCGTGGGTACGGGGACCGTTCTCGAAGACAGGGGTCAGGCCGGCGGGGCCGGGGGCGAGCGTGGGCGGCCGGGACGGCACGGCGGAGGGCGCGGACGGAGCCGGACGGGCGGGGCGCGGGGCCTGGTCGGTGCCGCACCCGGCGAGGGCGGCGAGGGTGGCGCTCAGGACGCAGGCGACGGTGACACGGCGTACGGGAGTGATCACCACACGAAGGTATGATGATCGGCTTTTCGGGGGGTGCCGACCCGTCGGCGAGGTCACCCGCTCGGCGCCGTGCCACAGCCGCGCTCAGGACGTCCCGGCGCTCGGCCCCCGCACCCGCGTCCCGCTCAGATGTCCCGCTGCTCCAGCGGCCGGACCGCCGGTCCCTGGACCACCTTGCCGTCCGTGTCGAAGCGGGAGCCGTGACAGGGGCACTCCCAGGCGCGTTCGGCGGCGTTGAAGGCGACCAGGCAGCCCATGTGGGTGCAGCGCGCGGAGACGGCGTGCGGCTGGCCGGCCTCGTCCCGGTACACCGCGAGGCGCTCGCCGCCGACGCGGACGACCGCGCCCTCACCGGGCGGCAGGGACTCGACCGGCGGGGCGGGGCGCAGCCGGTCGCCGACGAAGTGGCGGGCCACCTCGGCCTGGGTCTTCAGGAACGACGGGGCCTCGCGCACGGCCGAACGCAGCCGGCGCGGATCGTACAGCTCGCTCCACTCGCACGTCCCGCCGGTGATCTGGGCGGTGAGCAGCCGGCCCGCCATCATCCCGCCGCTCATGCCCCAGCCGCCGAAACCGGTCGCCACGTACGTGTGGTGGGCGCCCGGGTGGAACGGGCCGACGAGCGGCACGGTGTCGGTGGGGTCGTTGTCCTGGGTGGCCCAGGCGTGGGTGAGGGTGACGTCCGGGAAGTGCTCGGCGGCCCAGTCGGACAGGTGCTGGAAGCGGGCCCGGGTGTTGCCGGTGCCGGGCGTGAAGTGCTCCCCGGTGACGACCAGCAGCCGGTCCTCGCCGTGCGGCGCGGTACGCACCGAGCGGGTGCCCTCGTCCGGCGTGATGTACATGCCGTCGGGGTCCCGGCCGGCGGCGATCGTCCCGGCGACGACCAGCTCGCGGCGCGGGGAGAGGCGGGCGAACAGCAGGGCCCGGTCGAAGACCGGGTAGTGCGTGGCGACCACGACGTCCCGGGCGGTCACCGTCACGCCCGTGTCGGTGGTCAGCCGGCACGGCTCGCCCTCCTCCAGGCCGACGACCGTGGTGTGCTCGTACACCTGACCGCCCCGCGCCAGCAGGTCGTCGGCGAGCGCCAGCAGGTACTTGCGCGGATGGAACTGCGCCTGCCCGGTCACCTTCACCGCGCCCGCGACGGGGAACGGCAGCCCGGTCTCCGTGACGAACGACGCCGGCAGCCCCGCCTCGTGGGCGGCCCGCGCCTCGGCCCGCAGCTCCTCCACCCGGCCCGCGTCACGGACGTACGTGTACGCGCTCCGGCGTTCCCAGTCGCAGTCGACGCCCAGCTCGTCCGCGATCCACGCGGCGCGCTCGATCGCCTCGGACTGCGAGCGGGCGTACAGCCGCGCCCCCTCGGGACCGCGGGTGCGGCGCAGCTTGTCGTAGACCAGGGTGTGCAGCGCGGTCACCTTGGCGGTGGTGTGCCCGGTGACACCGGCCGCGACCCGGTCGGCCTCCAGCACCGCCACGCTCTTCCCGGCCCGCGTCAGCTCCCACGCGGTACTCAGCCCGGCCACTCCGGCGCCGATGACGGCCACGTCCACCGTGAGGTCGTCCGTCAGCGCGGGCCGGTCCGGGCCGGGCGCGGTCTGGAGCCAGTACGAGCCGCTGACGTGGGAATTCTGGGTCATGCGGGCCGGGTACCCCGTCGCGGCCGGTTCAGTGGGGCGGGTCCCCGAGCAGCCGTCGGCGGCACTCGTCAGCGGGGCCGGTCCGCGAGCAGCCGCCGGCGGCTCTCGGCCACGTCGAAGTCGGCCTTCGGGTAGCGCGGGTCCAGGTCCCCGAGGTGCTCCAGGAGCAGCCGGCTCACCGCCCAGTTCCGGTACCACTTGCGGTCGGCCGGGATCAGGTACCAGGGGGCCTCCGGCGTGGAGCAGCGCTCCAGGGCGATCTCGTACGCCTCCTGGTACGCGGGCCACAGCGCGCGGTCGTCGATGTCGGACGGGTCGAACTTCCAGTGCTTGTCCGGCCGGTCCAGGCGTCTGAGCAGACGGCGGCGCTGCTCGTCGTAGGACAGGTGCAGGAAGCACTTGATCACGGTGACGCCGCCGCCGGTCAGGGACTGCTCGAAGCGGTTGATCTGGTCGTAGCGGCGGTCGATCTCGGCGGGCGGGGCGAGTTCGCGGACGCGGGCGACCAGGACGTCCTCGTAGTGCGAGCGGTCGAAGACGCCCAGCTCGCCGGGGTGCGGCAGGGCCTTCTCGACGCGCCACAGGAAGGAGTGCCGGCGCTCCTCGGCGGTCGGCGCCCGGAACGCGCGGACGCGGCAGCCGGACGGGTTGAGATACCCGGCGACGTGCTTGACCGTGCCGCCCTTGCCGCTGGTGTCCATACCCTGGAGCACCAGCAGGACCCGGCGCCGGTCACCGGCCGTGCTCGCCGCCCACAGGCGCTCCTGGAGCCCGGTGAGGTGCGCGCCGATCGCGGCGGTGGCCGCCCGGCCCGCGGCCTTGTCCACGGGGCCGGCGGCCGCCGCGCGGGTGTCGTACCCGCTCAGGTCGACGGGCTCGCCGCCGGGCACGCGCAGCAGCCCGCGCAGGTCGGTCCCCGCACGAGTGCGGGTCTTCGAGCGCTTGTGGCCCACGGGGCACCCCTTCCGGTCACCTTCCCCGATCCTGCGACGCGGTGGCCGGGGCCGCGACACGGCAGCCCCGGCCGCCGCGTCGCCCCGAGCTCCGGTGCTGCTACCCGCGCCACGGTCCCGTCACCGCGAAGGTCGTCCCGGGCGTGTAGCAGTTGAGGTACATCGTCCGGCCGTCCGGGGAGAAGGTGACGCCCGCGAACTCGCCCCACTCCGGTTCCTGCGGGGTGCCGATGTCCTGCCGGTTGCGGGCCATCGGGTAGACCTCGCCGCGCCGGGTGACACCGTAGACGTGCTGGGCTCCGTTGCCGTCCTCGCAGACCATGAGGCCGCCGCTGGGGGCGAGACAGATGTTGTCCGGGGACTCGCCGGGGAGCTGGATGTCGGTGTCCGGGCCGAAGACGACCACCAGGGTCAGGCGGCGTGCCGACGGGTCGTAGCGCCAGATCTGGCCGTAGTGGTCGCCCGCCGAGCCCTCCGCGCTGCGGGCGAACGACGACACGAAGTAGACGCTCCCGCCGCCCCAGTAGCAGCCTTCCAGCTTCTGTGCGTGGGTGATGCCCTTCGGCCCGAAGTCCTGGAGCCGGATGGGGGTCTGGGCGGCGAGCGGGTCCGGTACGTCGACCCACTCGATCCGGTCGAAGCAGGCGCCGGTCTCCTGGATCGAGGAGAGGTCGGGCACGCCGGGCACGCGCATCGCCTGGAGCCGGCCGCCCGCGCGCAGCGAACCGGGGCCGCCCAGCGGCCTGTCGGGCAGGAAGCGGTAGAAGAGGCCGAACGGCCTGAGGAAGGCGTCCTCGGTCTCGTAGACGATGCCGCGCCGCGGGTCGACGGCGACCGCCTCGTGCTGGAAGCGGCCCATCGCGGTCAGCGGGACGGCGCCGGAGCGGCGCGGGTCGGCCGCGTCGACCTCGAAGACGAAGCCGTGGTCCTTGGTGTAGCCGTTGGTGCCGGCCTTGTCCTCGGTCTCCTCACAGGTCAGCCACGTGTTCCACGGCGTGGGCCCGCCCGCGCAGTTGACGGCCGTGCCGGCGATCGCGACCCGCTCCGACACCACGTCACCACGGGAGTCGAGGGTCAGGGCCGTACAACCGCCCTTGCCCGCCGGGTCGTAGGTGAGGCCCGCGACCGTCGGGACGGGGAGCGCGGCGGTGGCGCGGTTCTCGTGGTTGCGGACCAGGTGGACGCGGCCGTGTCTGCCCGCGAAGGCCGACATCCCGTCGTGGTTGGAGGGGACCGCCCCCTCGCCGGAGCGCAGCGGATCGCCCTCGCGGGAGAGGACCTTGTAGCGGAACCCCTTCGGCAGGTCGAGCAGGCCCCCGGGATCGGGGACCAGCGGGCCGTAACCGGTGTGCCCGAGGGGCTGTGCGGCGGCGGTGCCCGCGAAGAGGTCGGAGAGGCTTCCGGCGAAGGCGATCGAGACGCCCAGCGCGCCGGTGCGGGCGAGCACCTGACGGCGGGTGGAGGCGGTGTTCTCGGCGGACTCGGTGGTTTCGGACATGGGGCGACGACCTTCCTGCTGGCGGACAGGAACCTGTGACCGCCGTGTCTACCACCTGCCGGAGGATGCGGGAACCACGCGCGTAGAGCGCGTCACCGGTCGGCCGGCCGCTCCCGCGACCTGTCGGCCGGGTGCTCCAGCGCCCGCTCCGGGCGGTCCTGCGCCCGGTCCGGGCGGTCCTGCGCCCGGTCCGGGCGGTCCTGCGCCCGGTCCGGGCGGTCCTGCGCCCGGTCCAGGAAGCGCAGCAGCTCCACCGGGAAGGGCAGGACCAGCGTCGAGTTCTTCTCGGCGGCGACCGCCACGATGGTCTGCAACAGCCGCAGTTGGAGCGCGGAGGGCGTGTCCTGCATCTGCTGCGCGGCCTCGGCGAGCTTCTTCGACGCCTGGAGTTCGGCGTCCGCGTTGATGATCCGGGCGCGCCGCTCACGGTCCGCCTCGGCCTGCCGGGCCATCGAGCGCTTCATCGTGTCCGGCAGGGAGACGTCCTTGATCTCGACGCGGTCGATCTGCACGCCCCAGCCGACGGCCGGGCTGTCGATCATCAGCTCCAGGCCCTGGTTGAGCTTCTCGCGGTCGGACAGGAGGTCGTCCAGGTCACTCTTGCCGATGATCGAACGCAGCGAGGTCTGCGCCATCTGCGAGACGGCGAACCGGTAGTCCTCGACCTGGACGAGCGCGTTCGCCGCGTCGACCACCTTGAAGTACACGACCGCGTCCACCCGCACCGTCACGTTGTCGCGGGTGATGCCCTCCTGGGCCGGCACCGGCATCGTGACGATCTGCATGTTCACCTTGTGCAGCCGGTCCACGAACGGGACGATCAAGGTGAGACCCGGCGGCCGAACGTCTCCGGCGAGCCGCCCGAGCCGCAGGACCACCCCGCGCTCGTACTGCTTGACGACCCGCGCCGCCGAGGCGACGTAGACCAGCCCCGCGGTGCCGGCCGCCAGGCCCGCCGTCAACAGTTCCTGGAGCATCCCGGCCTCCTCGTCCAGAGGTCCGCTATGTCTGCTCCTGCAACGATATGCCCGGTGCCCGCTCCGGGGCCACGATCGGCCTCGGACCGGGCACCGGAGGGTTCACGACGCGGTGGTCATCCGCACCGGTTCCAGTGCGGTGACCCGCACGGGTTCGGTGCCGACCGCGCTGTGCCGCTCGGCCCAGCTCTCCAGTGCCGTACGGCAGGCGTGGTCCAGGTGGTGCAGCCCGGACAGGTCCAGCTCGACCGGGCGGTCCTGGGGCAGCGCCTCCAGACTGTCGAGTATCTTCGGCAGCCGCAGGAAGGTCGCGTTGCCCGACAGGTATGCCTGGACGGGGCCGGCGCCCTTGTCGATGACCTCCATCTTGAGGTGCGAGGCCTGCCAGGCGGTCTTGACCACGGACAGGGCCAGGCCGATCAGCACGCCCTCGAACATGTTCACCGCGACGATGGACACCGCCGTGATCACCAGGATCAGCGCCTCACCGCGGTGCTCTCGCCACAGCGAGACGATCTCGCGGAAGGGGATCAGCTTCCAGCCGGCGTGCACCAGGATGCCGGCCAGCGCGGGCAGCGGGATCAGCGCCAGCGTCGACGGCAGCAGCGCGGCGAACAGCAGCAGCCACACACCGTGCATCACCCGGGACGCCTTGGTCTTGGCGCCCGCCTGGACGTTGGCGGAGCTGCGCACGATGACCGCGGTCATCGGCAGTGCGCCGAGCGCCCCGCACACCGCGTTGCCCGCGCCCTGCGCCATCAGTTCCTTGTCGTACTCGGTACGCGGGCCGTCGTGCAGCCGGTCCACCGCGGCGGCGCTGAACAGGCTCTCGGCGGAGGCGATCAGGGTGAAGGCGATGATCGTGCCGAAGATGGCCGGGTTGGCCAGCTCGCCGAAGGCCTCGGTGCCCGGCGGCTGGATGGAGTCCAGCAGGCCGTTCACCTCGACGGTGGCGACCGGCAGGCCGAACGCCAGGGTGACCACCGTGGCCAGCACGACGGCGGCGAGCGCGCCCGGCACCGTCTGCGCCTTCTTCGGCAGCCGCTTCCACAGCAGAAGCACCGCGACGGTGCCGGCGCCCACGGCGAGCGAGGCGAGCGCCGCGGTGCTGCCGAGCGCGTCGGCGGCGGCCCCGGGAAGCCCGATGATCTTGTCGAGGCCGGAGGACGGAGCCTTGAGGCCGGCCGCCGCGTACAGCTGGCCCGCGATGATCACAAGGCCGATACCGGCCAGCATGCCCTCGACGACCGAGACGGATATGGCCCGGAACCAGCGCCCCAGCTTCAGGGCGCCCATGGCGAGCTGGAGCAGGCCGGCGGCCAGCACGATCACGCCGAGCGCGGGCAGTCCGAACTCGGTCACCGCCTCGTAGACGAGCACGGTCAAGCCGGCCGCCGGTCCGGAGACCTGGAGGCTGCTGCCCCGCATGAGGCCGGTGATGATGCCGCCGACGATGCCGGTGACCAGTCCGAGTTCTGCCGGGACACCGGAGGCCACGGCGACGCCCACGCACAGGGGCAGGGCGACGAGGAAGACGACAAGGGATGCGGCGAAGTCCTGCCGCAGGTGAGGGAACTTGGTCTGCTTCTCCATGACCGGCCTCACAGCGCGCGGAAGGTGTCGGAGGACCCGTCGTGGGTCAGGACCGATCCCGTGTGGACCTCGTAGTACCAAGCGTGCAAAGTGAGTTGGCTCTCCGTCAGCTTCTTGTCGATGAAGGGGTAGGAGCGCAGGCGCAGGACCTGGGCCAGGACGTGGTTCTGCACGCCCTCGGCCACGCACGGGTCCTCGACCGCGCCGGTGGGGCGCGGCGTCGCGTGCGTGAGCCAGTCGCGCACGGCCGGTACGGAGGTCAGGTCGTCGCCGCGGACCAGGGCGCCGACAGCGCCGCAGTGCGAGTGCCCGCAGACCACGATGTCGCGGACGCCCAGCACCTCCACGGCGTACTCGATGGTGGCCGCCTCGCTGGTGGGGTGCTCGGAGGCGTACGGGGGGACGATGTTGCCCGCGGTGCGCAGCTCGAAGAGCTCGCCGGGCCGGGCGCCCGTGATCAGAGCCGGGACGACCCGGGAATCGGAGCAGGTGATGAACAGGACCTGCGGCGACTGGCCTTCGGCCAGTTTGGCGAACTCCTCAGGGCGCTGTCCGAACATGCGGGCGTTGTCGATGAGGGGCTGCATCAGTGGTGACTCCTCCTGGCGCGCCATGGCGGCGCGTCGGACGTACATGACAGAAGTGGGGGGACTGCGCTGCTGTCAGCAGCGGAAGACCTGGAGTGCGGCCGGGGAATGGGCTGTGGGGGGTCTCGACAGCCGGGGCGTGCCGCCGGGCACGGGGTGGGGTGCGGCCGACGGATCCTGTGCCTGCGTGGGGCGTTCGGGCCCCGCGAGGGCGACTTCTACGGTGCGTTGCCGGTCGCGGGTGCGCAGGGGACCGGTCGGGTCTCCCGCAGGGGCGCAGTGGCGCTGCGTGGCGGTCTCGTCGCGCAACGCCTTGCCGGGAAGCTTGATCCCGGGCTGAGCTTTGGCCTCTGCTTGACGGGGGGTGTGCGCGGTTGCGAAGGCGGCGGTGGGTGCGAAGAACGGGAGGGCGAGGAGGGCGGCGGTGAGGATCGCGAGTGCGGCCCATGCGGTCGTACCTCGGAACATGCGCCCCCCTTCAGGTAATTCGCGTCTCCAGCCTGTCTCTAGTCCAGACCAACGGTTGGTCAACGACTGGTCAAGAAACACCTTAGCCCGGCAAAGTTGTTTGCAGGGTTAACTTAACGTTTCGAGCTGAAGAGAGGCTGAAGCGTGCGGGTGGGGTGGCGAGAACCCGCTCTTGATCTTGGAGATCCGGTCGGGTAGAGGAGATCCAAGGGCAGCCGAAAAGGGCGACCGGCCCAGGGTGAGTGGACAAGGGCGGCCGGGTGAAGTGCCGTCAGCTCGGCTCGACGAGTCCCTTGGCGTCCCGGGCCAGCGCGGTGAGGCGGGAGATCGCCCGGAAGTACTTCTTGCGGTAGCCGCCGTTCAGCATCTCGTCGCTGAACAGCCGGTCGAACGGCAGACCGGAGGCGAGCACCGGGACTTCACGGTCGTAGAGCCGGTCCGCGAGCACGACGAGCCGGAGGGCCGTCGACTGGTCGGGCACCGCCCGGACGTCGGTGAGGCAGACGGCCCGCAGGTCGTCGGTCAGGGCGCCGTAGCGGCTGGGGTGGACCCGCGCGAGGTGCTCCAGCAGCCCCGGGAAGGCGTCGAGGGAGGCGCCCGGGGTGGCGTGGGCGGCCCGGGTGACCTGCTCGTCGCTGTACGGGGGCGGAGCCTCGGGCAGCCCGCGGTGGCGGTAGTCCTCGCCGTCGATGCGCAGGGCGCGGAAGCGGGCGGACAGGCCCTGGATCTCGCGCAGGAAGTCGGCGGACGCGAAGCGGCCCTCGCCGAGCTTGCCCGGAAGGGTGTTGGAGGTGGCGGCGAGCGCGACGCCCGCGTCGACGAGCTTGCCGAGCAGGGTCGAGACGAGCACCGTGTCGCCGGGGTCGTCCAGCTCGAACTCGTCGATGCACAGCAGGCGGTGGCCGGAGAGGGTGCGCACGGTCTGCTGGAAGCCGAGGGCGCCGACGAGGTTGGTCAGTTCCACGAACGTGCCGAACGCCTTGAGCGCGGGCTCGGCCGGGGTGGCGTGCCACAGCGACGCCAGCAGGTGTGTCTTGCCGACGCCGTACCCGCCGTCGAGGTAGACGCCACGGGGTCCGGCCGGTGTCTTCGGCGCCTTCGCCCGGCCGAGGCCGAAGAAGCCGCGCCGGCCGGCGCCGGTGGCGTGCGCCCCGCCCAGTCCCGCCGCGAAGGTCTCCAGGACGCGGACCGCCTCGGTCTGGCTGGGCTGGTTCGGGTCCGGGAGATAGGTGTCGAACCGCACCGAGTCGAACCGCGGCGGCGGCACCATCTCGGCGACCAGCCGGTCCGCGGGGACACGCGGCTCGCGGGCGCACAGGGACAGCGGGGCGGCGTCGGCCGTGGGGCCGGATCCGGACGGGGCGGGGGTGGTGGACACGATCACCCATGCTAGGCCCTGTCCGAAGCGGGCAGGGCGGCGCCTCGGGCGCGGGCCCGCCGCTCAGAAGTGACGTTTCCCTCCCGCGTGGAACACTGCACGGCATGCGACGTCTGTTCCCTGTGACCGAAGAGACAGCGGCCCGGACCCGGGAGGATGCCGAGTGGTCCCTCGCGGAGCTGGCCGAGGCCTACGCCTATCCCGCGCTCGGGCCGGCGGCCGGGCCGGGCGGGCCCGGGGTCTGGCTGCGGGCCAACATGGTCTCCACGCTCGACGGGGCCGGCCAGCACGACGGCCGCTCGCACCCCATCTCCGGCGCGGCCGACATGCGGATCTTCGGCACCCTGCGGGCCCTGGCGGACGTCGTGGTCGTCGGCGCGGAGACGGTACGCCAGGAGGGGTACCGTCCGGCCCGCGCGCGGGCGGAGTTCGCGGCGGCGCGGCAAGCCGCGGGGCAGGGGCCCGCACCCGCGATCGCGGTGGTCAGCGCCGGCCTGGACCTGGACTTCTCGCTGCCGCTGTACGCCTCGCCGCTGGTCCCCACCCTGATCCTCACGGGCGCCGCGGCTCCCCCGGACCGGATCGCCGCGGCCCAGCAGGCGGGCGTCCGGGTGGTGACCGCCGGGGACGGCGTCGGCGTGGAGCCCGCCCGTGCGGTCCGCGCCCTCGCGGAGCTGGGACACACCCGGCTGCTCACCGAGGGCGGCCCGCGTCTGCTCGGCCAGCTGGTGGCCGCCGGGGTGCTGGACGAGCTGTGCCTGACCGTGGCCCCGATGCTCACCGCGGGGGACGCGCAGCGCATCGCCGGCGGGCCACCGGTCGCGGTGCCGCAGCGGTTCGTCCTGGCGTCCCTGCTGGAGGAGGAGGGTTTCCTGTTCGGCCGGTACCGCCGGTCCTGAGCCGGGCCCGGTCGTACCGCTCACCCGGAACAGGTCCGGAAAAGGGGGGATTGTCACCATCGTCCCGACATCGTCGGAATATGTCGTTCCGTACATCGTCCGGCCGGGCACACTGAGTCCGGCAGTACCCGTGTGATCTCGGGGCAGGATGGTTTCGGCAGGGGCCGGGCACCCGGCTCACGGAGGAGAGAAGACCCGCCGGTCTTCGAAGGAGAAGGGGCGCCTGGTGTTCACAAGCGTTTTGATGATCGAGAAAGCCCTGACGTCCGCCGACGTGGAGTTCGTCACCACCTTGCACGGGGACGAGCCGGTCGCCTTCTACGTGCTGCTGCAACCGCGCGGCGACCAGGCCGACCGGCTGCTGCGCGCCATCGACGACGTGGCGCTCGGCGAACTCGACGAAGCCGCCCGGGAGGGGGAGACCCCCGAGGGCCAGGAGGCGCGAGGCCCGGCCGAGCAGGCCCTGGACGTGTCCCTGAGAGCTCTGCGCGCGGCCGGCAGCGAGGCCGCGGGCAAGCTGATCGAGGACCATCCGCTGGACGTGCTGAAGGCGCTGGTCGACGAGACCGGCGCCGACGAGGTGATCGTGCTGACGGACCCCCACTACGTGGAGGAGTTCTTCCACCGGGACTGGGCGTCCCGGGCGCGGCACAAGGTCGGGGTGCCGGTGCTGAAGCTGTTCTCGCACAGCAAGGCGTAGCGGCGGGGCCGTCCGCGGCGCCCCTCACCGGGGCCGGCCGCCGCACGCAATAGGCTGGGGGCGCGTCCGTTCCCGGGCGCGCTCACCGTCGTACCACTTGGGGAGAAACGCGCATGGCACCCGGCCTTCCTACCGCCATGGACCGACCGCACTTCATCGGCATCGGCGGCGCCGGGATGTCGGGGATCGCGAAGATCCTCGCCCAGCGCGGGGCGAAGGTGGCGGGCAGTGACGCCAAGGAGTCCGCGACCGCCGAGGCGCTGCGCGCGCTGGGCGCGACCGTGCACATCGGGCACGCGGCGGAGCACCTGGCGGACGACGCCACCTGTGTCGTCGTCTCGTCGGCGATCCGGGCCGACAACCCGGAGCTGGCGCGGGCGGCCGAGCTGGGCATTCCGGTGGTCCACCGTTCGGACGCGCTCGCCCGCCTGATGGACGGTCTGCGCCCGATCGCGGTCGCCGGCACCCACGGCAAGACCACGACCACGTCGATGCTGGCCGTGTCGCTGAGCGAGCTGGGTCTGAAGCCGTCGTACGCGATCGGCGGCGACCTGGACGCGCCCGGCTCCAACGCCCTGCACGGTGACGGCGAGATCTTCGTCGCCGAGGCGGACGAGTCGGACCGCAGCTTCCACACGTACGCCCCCGAGGTCGCGATCGTCCTCAACGTCGAACTGGACCACCACGCCAACTACGCCTCCATGGATGATATCTACGAGTCCTTCGAGACGTTCGCGGGCAAGATCGTGCCCGGCGGCACGCTGGTGATCACGGCGGACCACGAGGGCGCGCGGGAGCTGACGCGGCGGCTGGCCGGATCGGTGCGGACGGTGACGTACGGGGAGTCCGAGGACGCCGACGTGCGGATCCTGTCGGTGCGGGCGCAGGGCCTGAAGAGCGAGGTCACGGCCGTCCTGGACGGCGAGGAGCTCACCTTCGGGGTCTCCGTGCCCGGCCGGCACTACGCGCACAACGCGGTGGCCGCCCTGGTGGCGGGCGTGGCGCTGGGCCTTCCGCCCGGGGCGCTGGCCCGGGCCCTGGGCGCGTACACCGGGGTGAAGCGGCGCCTCCAGCTGACCGGTGAGGCGGCGGGCGTGCAGGTCGTGGACTCCTACGCCCACCACCCGACCGAGATGACGGCCGACCTGGAGGCGATGCGCGCGGCGGTCGGTGACGCCCGGATCCTGGTCGTCTACCAGCCGCACCTGTTCTCCCGCACCCAGGAGCTGGGCAGGGAGATGGGCGAGGCCCTCGCCCTGGCGGACTCCTCGCTGGTCCTCGACATCTACCCGGCCCGCGAGGACCCGGTCCCCGGCGTCACCAGCGCCCTGGTCGTCGAGGCGGCCCGGGCCGCGGGCGCGGACGTGACGGCGGTCGCCGACCAGGGCGAGGTGCCGGAGCGCGTCGCGGGAATGGCGAAGCCCGGTGATCTCGTTCTCACCATGGGCGCGGGTGACGTGACGGACCTCGGCCCGCGGATCCTGGACCGTCTCGCACAGAAGTAGAGGGGTTGGCGAACATGTCGTACGACGTCGAGAAGCCGGACGAGCAGTGGCGCGCGGAGCTGACCCCGGCCGAGTACGCCGTCCTGCGCCAGGCGGGGACGGAGCCCGCCTTCACCGGTGAGTACACGGACACCAAGACCGAGGGTGTCTACTCCTGCCGTGCCTGCGGCGCCGAACTGTTCACCTCCACCACGAAGTTCGAGTCCCACTGCGGCTGGCCGTCCTTCTACGACCCGAAGGACACCGACGCGGTGGAGCTGATCGCCGACCGGTCCCACGGGATGGTGCGGACCGAGGTGCGGTGTGCGCGGTGCGGATCGCACCTCGGGCACGTGTTCGAGGGTGAGGGCTATCCGACCCCCACGGACCAGCGGTACTGCATCAACTCGGTCTCGCTGCGGCTCACCCCCCAGGCGGACTGAGCCACAGGGTCACCCGCCGGGGCCCGCGCACAGGTGCTCCGGCGGGCGGAACGAGCGGTCGTCGGGTGACTGCTCGTCCACCTGGGCGCGCACCGTGTCCAACTGGCTCAGCAGCGCGCTGAGATGGCCGTCCTCGGGATTCCGGAGAAACTCGACGACCGCTTGGTGGAAGGCGTCCCGCAGCTCGGGTGGCATGGCGTCCGAGGCGTCGAAGCAGAGGGTGTCGGCGCCCGAGGTGAGCAGGGTGTCGATCTCGCGCTCGATGGGGTCCGTGGGCGTCGGCCCGGTGGCGCTCGGGAACAGCGGTCGCACGGCCGGGCCCGCCTCCGCCCACCAGCGCGCCCGCCCGTCCGGGCTCGACAGCCGCTCCACCAGTTCCGGGGCCGCGGGGTCGTCGCTGAAGACGGCGGCCATGTCACCGGCCACCTCGTACGTGTCGCGGTACTCGGCCGGCCCCTTCAGGAAGCGGGCCGACGGCTGCACCTGGATGTCGTCGTCCGCGTAGAGGTACCGGATGAACGCGCTCTGGTGCTCGTGGGTGCAGTCGAACTCGGGGGAGTCGAGCAGGCCGCGCGGTCCGGCGGGCCCGGCGGAGCCCTCGAACGACGTGGTGAGGGACTGTTCGACCGACCGGGCGGAACGGTCGCCGAGCAGCCGGGCCCAGGTCGTCCAGGCCCGCCGCACGGCCGGGTCGCGCCAGCTGAGCCTGCTGGTGGCCCACTGCTCGTAGCGGGTCGGGCCCGCCTGGTGGAGCAGGATGTCCTCGATCCAGTCGGTGCCGGGCCAGCCGGTGGTGGCCTGCGAGGCGAGGCCCACGCACCAGACCGGGGCGTCGTCCGGCGCCCCCTTCCTGCTCCACACCAGGCTCTTCAGGTCGACCTTCAGCGGCACCCAGTAGGTGTCGCGTTTGTCGTCCACGCGCAGCGTCGGCGCCCACGGTTCGTACGCGCGTTCCTCGGCCTGGTCGGTGAGGGGCTTGAGCTGGTCGCGGCGGGCGTATTCGGTGAGTTCGCCGATGCTGTTGAGGATCGCCACGTCCGGCGGGTCGTCGGCCTCCAGCTGTGAGACCAGGGTCTCGCGCAGCGAGCGGGTGCCCTCGTAGGTGTACGTCCGGCCCGTCCCGTCGTCGAGCCGCTCCAGGGCGGACTCGAAGGCCTCGCCCTCCGGCCCGGTCCACGGCCCCAGCACGACGAGGGGCGCGGGCGTGTCGGCGGAACAGCCGGGGACGAGCGCCAGCAGACAGGCCACCGTCAACAGGGTGCGCAGGACACGGCTCGGCACCTTGTTCATACGGCGGCTCCCGGTCGGGTCACCACGAGGTACTCGCGGCGGTAGACGTGCAGGGCGCCGCCCACCAGTCCGGCGCCGGCCAGCCCCACGGGGAACACGAAGGGGGCGGTCCCGTCCAGGAGGGCGAGCCGCCCGTCGGCGAGAACGTCGTCGAACCGGTCGGCCAGCACCTCGATGCCCCGCGGGAGCGGGGCACGGAAGGGATAGTCCTCGGCGACCGTCTCGACCCGGGGCGAGGTCTCCTCGGCGAGCGCCCGCGCCACGGGCAGGGTCTGCCGCTGCGCGTGCTGCGCGAGCAGCGCGTCGGCCGCAAGGAGCGGCACGGCGAGCAGCGGCAGGGCGCCGGCCGCCAGCGGGACGCTCAGCCGGATCCGGAAGCGGCGGCGCAGGAAGACCAGGGTGCGCCAGAGCCCGACGGTGAACAGCGCCAGGGCGAGCCCGGACACCGCGGCGGCGGTCAGCACGCCGTCGCCCCAGCCCGCCCGGTCCGCGAGCCGCTCGCGCAGCTGTCGTTCCAGACCCGCCACCCGGTCCACGATCGCGGTCGCGCTGGAGCCGGTCTGCGCCGGGCACGGCGGGTAGCGCTCCCGCCGGTGCTCGGCGCGGACCGGGCGGGAGCAGAGGATGGTGCGGGCGGACGCCAGACGGGCCTTGCGCAGGACCGCGTCGTCGGCCTGCTGGGCCTGGCCGATGTCTCCTGTGAAGTCCACGACCAGCGCGGACACCACGCGCAGCTCCTGCTCCTCGGCCACCGTCAGCGCTCCGCTGCGCGCGACCTGGTTCAGGCTCTGCGTCGCCCGCGCCACCCGGGTCCGGTACCGCTCGCTGAGCTCGCCGATCCGCACCGCCTGCCCCGCGCGGAGGATCCGCACGGCCTCGCCCTGCGCGATGAACAGCGAGGCCCTGGCGTCCGCGAGACCGACCAGCGCGGGCGCCAGCCGGTCCCGCAGGTACGCCGAGTCGCCCCGTACGTCCGCGTAGGCCCAGCCGAACGCGCCGAACCCCACCACGGCGAGCAGCGGCAGCGCGACGAGCCGGTCCCGCAGGAACTCACGGTTGCGCCGGCCCGCCGCCGTCGGCCACGTGTAGCGCCGGACGCGGCGGGCGAGTTCGGCGGCGACGGCGAACACGGCCCGGACACCGCGCGGAGCGGGTGAGCGCCGGCCGGCACCCGCCCGGGGCCACCTCCCCCGCCTCACTCGTGGGCCGTCCGACGGCTCCTCGCGGTCTTCGCCGACGGGGTGTGGGCGACCGTCCGGAGCCAGTCGGTGAGCCTCTTTCCGAGCCATGGGCTGTCCCTGTGATGTCGGAAGGCCGGCGGGCGGACCTCGTAGGCGCGGTCGAGCAGCGTCTCGGCGACGGCCGCGTCCTCGGGCACGGGGGACCGGGCGGCCTGGTGGGCGAGGGCGAGATACAGCCGGGACAGGTCCCGGCGCAGGCCGGGTTCGTCGGACGGCAGACCGAGCCGTACGTCGGCGGCGGCGGCCAGCGCGGCCAGGCCCGGCGGGTGGAGGGCGCCGCGCGCGAGGGCGTACCGCACGGTCTCCCACACCTCCGTCGTCATCCGGACCCTGGCCTGCTCGTCGGTCAGTCCGTGCGCGTGGAAGAGCCGGGCCAGCCGCTCCAGCACCTCGTGCAGCCGCTCGGCGACCTCGTCGGCGCGTTCGGCGGTGCGCACGTGCTCCACTCCCACGCGGACGGCGGCGGTACGGGCGGCGGTGCGGTGCCGTGAGTGCTGCGGCACCGCGTCGAGGGCCCGTACGGCCTCGTCCCGGGCCTGTTCGCCGCCCAGCGCGAGGCTGGCCCGCACCGCGCCGAACACCGCGCTGCCCAGCGACGGGTTGCGCAGCCGGACCGCCTCGTAGAACGTGAGCGCCTCGTGCCAGCGGCCCAGGCGCTCGGCGCAGTAGCCGAGTGCGAGCTTCGGCGCGTACTCACCCGGTATGGCCGCGTACACCCGGTCGAAGTGCCGCCGCGCCGCCGTCACGTGGTCCCGGGCGAGCGCGAGCAGCCCGCGGTGCCAGTCGAGCCGCCAGTCGTACGGGGCGCGCTCCGGTCCGATCAGCGCCTCGGCGGATCTCAGCTCCCGCAGGGCGTCCTCGGTCGCGCCGCGGGAGGCCCGCAACCGCACGCGGCAGCGCAGCAGATGGACCTCCGGCGACTCCCGCCAGTCCCCGGTGTGCTGGAGCAGCGCCTCCGGATCGGCGTCGGCGAGCCGGCTCAGCTCCGCGTGGTGGGCGTCGTCCGGGTCGGGCCGGGGCACGGGCAGCCGTCGCGCGACGTCGGTGGGCGACGGCGGCGCGAACGCCGCGGGGGTGTCCGGCGTGGCCCAGCGGGCCGGGGGCGGCGCGGACCCCAGCTCGCCGTCCAGGGCGTACGGCGACTGGAGGAACAGCGGTGACGGCTCGAAGGTCTCCGTCCCGGTGCGCAGGGACCGCAACTCCCGGAAAACGCCTCGCAGTTGCTCCTCCATCTCGCGGGCGGTGGCGAACCGTTCGGCCGGCTCGGCGCGGGTCGCGCGGTGCAGGACGCGGGCGAGCGAGAGGAGACCGAGCCCGCGGGGAGCGGGTGTCGTCATCGCGTGGGCCTCGGGGAACGCGGGGTCGTCGGGGTCGGTGGGGGTGTCCAGCCCGCTGAGCATGCTCAGCGAGCCCAGTTCGGCCAGATCCTTCGGGGAGCGTCCCAGTCCGCTCAGCCGCCGCAGTGTCTCGCCGAGGCTGAACAGGTCGTCCTGGCCGGTGGATTCGCCGTTCGGGCCGACGGTCGGGGCGCGGAACCCCTCCGTGGTGGGGCCGGGGAGGCCGGCCGCGCGGACGCTTCCCACGTCGACGATCTTCGTCGTGGTGCCGTCGTGCATCACGTTGTCCGGTTTCAGGTCGCCGTAGACCTTCCCGAGCCGGCGGTCGTGCAGATGGCCGAGGGCGGCGAGGATGCGCACCCCGTAGGCGAGCACGAACTCGTGGAAGCGGCTGCCGCCGAACTCGGCCGGGTTCACCTGGGCCCGGGCCCGCACCTCCTCCAGCGTGAGCCCGTCCACGTACTGCAGGACGAGGAAGTCGCCGACCTCGGGGTGGTGCCCGTAGTTGAACACCCGGATGATGTCGTCGTGGTTGAGGTCGACCAGGGCCCGCCGCTCCCGGACCAGGGCGCCCGCCGCCTGGCCGGGGTGCAGGATCTTGATGGCGACCTCGCGGTGGTCGACCTCGGTGTCGAGCGCCAGGTAGACCTCGCCCATCCCGCCGTAGCCGAGCGAGCGCATCAGCCGGTACTGCCCGGCCAGCAGTTGTCCCGGCGGCAGCGGGAGCCCTTCGTCCGGCTCGGCGCCCCGGGACGCGGCTCGCTCCAGCAGGGTGATCGTGGGCAGCAGGCTCGGGTCGGGGCTCTCCTCGGGAAGCTCCACGTGCGCGGCCCGCAGATAGGGGGCCATCACGACGAGCTGCCCGAACGGCCCGCCGGAATCCGGCGGTTCACCGGACGCGTCCTTCCCCGAAGCCCCCTCCATGCGTCCACAGAATAGACGTGCGGGCCGGAAATGCCCCCCGTGCCGCATGAGGAGGTGGTGTGTCCAAGTCATCCCCGCCCGGCGTCACGTCACCGCCGACGCCGGGCCACCGGCCCGGACCGGCCGGCTCAGCGCTCCGCCGCGGCCGCCGCCGGGTCGGCGCGCATCCAGTGCGGGCCCGTGCTCCAGCCGAGGAAACAGCGGGCCCGGCCCCCGTCCGCCGTGCCGTCGCGAGCGAAGGCGCCGCCCGCGGCGACGAGCCGCAGCCCCGCGAGGGCGGGGGCCAGCCGGGCCGCCACGTGGGCGGGGTGGCGTGCGGTCTCCTCGTCGAGTGCGGCGAGAACGTACTCCTGTTCGGCGGGTGAGCACAGGGACAGGTGGAACAGCATCTGCCGCCAGGCGTACGCCGCGTCCTTGAGGGCGGGCAGGGGCCGCGGGTTGCGGTGCACCCGGGCGGTGCGGCGGCACACCGTGACGAAGCAGCGGTGGGCCAGGTCGGAGGGGCCGGGTTCCGGGGAGACACCGACGCGGGCCACCAGCGTGGCCAGGTTGTGCGTGGTGAGGATCTGGGCCTGCTCGATCACCTTGCCGTTCGCCGCCACCGACCACGAGCCGGCCGGCTCCCCGGCCCGCTCGGCGCACAGCGCGGCGAACCCCGGCGAGGTCCGGGCACCGTACCTGCGGCTCGGAGCCGTGGCCGCCTCGGTGATCGCCAGGTCCCGGACCGCCCGGTAGTCGATGCCGTAGTAGCGCTCGTACAGCGTGCCGTGCAGGAGGTCGGCCGCGATCCGTGCCGCGGCGGGGAACTTCGGGCTGAACGTGCCCATGAAGATGTCCGCGGCGAGTTCCTCCACCAGCGGGGCGCCCAGGTCGGCCCGGCGGGCGAGCACGCCGAGTTCGCGGACGAGCGGGTTGGGCAGAAGGGTGCCGGGAAAGGTCCGCACGGCCAGTTCGCCCAGCTCCCGCAGCACGGTGAGCGCGGGCCCCCGCCCCTCGGTCCCGTCGCCGAGCTGCCCCGCCACCGCGCGCACCCACGGCAGTTCCTCGGCCCGCACCTGCTGCCGCAGGTGGAGCAGGAGCAGCGAACGGCGGTTGCGGAACGCGCGGTAGTGCGCGGCCATCAGCGTCCGCAGCGCCTCGTCGCCGTAGCCCTGGGCGGTGGTGGCGGCGACCAGCTGCGGCACCAGCTCGGCCAGAACCTCGGCCGAGGGGATGACGCCCCGTTCCACCAGGGTGCCGATCGGCGCGCTCAGCGCGGCCTCGACCACCTGCCGGACCGTCGGCGGGACCACTGTCCCGGCGGGCAGACCGGCGTCCCGCGCCTCCTGTTCGGTCACCGGGGACACGAAGGGGGCCACCTCCGGGACGCCCGAGTCCTGGGGCAGTCCGCCGAGACGGCGCAGGACCAGCTGGGCCAGCGCGTGGTGGGAGGGGAGCGCCGCCTGGGCGGCCTGCCGCTCCCGCAGTGCCGTGTGCGGCGCGGAACCGGGCAGACCGCGCCGACGCACCATGGACGCGACCGCGTGCCGCAGCAGACCCAGGCGACGGGCGTCCAGCGGGCGTCCGGCGACGGTCTCCTCCAGCGCGCCGCGCAGAATGCCCAGGTTCTGCCTGGGGTCGCGGTGCTTTCCGCAACGGGTGTGCCGCGCGGCCAGCTGCCGGTAGCGGTGCAGCAGGGCCGCGCCGCGCGCCGGCCAGGCGGTGTCCGGGGTCCGTTCGAGGACCCGGCCGTCGCGGGCCGTCTCCAGCCAGTGGGCGAGCAGTTCGTCGCCGAACGGCTGCCATACCGTGAGCGCCTCGCGCTGGGTCTCGACGGCGGCGTGGGGGCGTCGCCGGGCCAGGGTCGCCGAGGCATCGGAGACGGTGTCGCGGTGCACCGCCGCCGGGTCGGCCGCGGTGGGTTCGTCCGTCGGCCGGGGCAGGAACCGCAGCCGGCCGGCGTACGGCTCCAGTTCCGTCACGAGGTCCAGGGCGCCGGCCGTCTCGTCGTGGCGCACCAGCCAGGCCACGGTGAGCAGCGCGGCCTCCTCCGGCACCGTCACCTCGTAGCGGCCGCTGTCCAGCAGCTCACCCAGCCAGGCGAGCCCGGGTGCGGTGAGGCAGTGGGCGAACAGCGCTCCCCGGTCGGCGGCGACCCCGAAGCGCCGCGCGGCCTGCGCCTCGTACGGCTGGAGCGGGCCGCCCGCGCCGGCGGCCCCGGTGGCGAAGCCGCCCCGCACCACCTCGGGAGTCACCCAGACCGGGAGACCGGCCACCGGGGCGCGCGAACCGATCCGCAGCCGGCCGTCGGCCATCCCCGCGAGCACGGCACGCCAGCGCTTGACGCGCTGTGCCGCCCGGTCCCGGGTGCCGGCGTCCGGGTGGGTCAGCGCGGTCGTGAAGGCCTTGGCCGACTGGGCCGCCGCGTAGGACGGGGCGGCGGTGAGGGGCTGCTGCTCAGCGTCATCGTTCATAAGCCGGCGTGGCAGGTTCCGCCCCTGCGCCCTCCGGGTCCGGAGCCCGGTGCTCTGCTCCTGAGCTACACGCCGATGAACGCCGACGGTAGGTGCGGAGCGGGTGATCGTACAAGCGGGTTTTCCGCGGCTCGGCCGCGGATCACCGGCGTGCTGCTGGTCCGGATGGCGGTCGCCGAGGCCTCCGCCCAGCTGCTCGCCGCCGGGGAGCGGCCTCCGGTGTACGTCCCCGGCGGCTTCGAGGGAACCTGGAGCTGGAGGAGCGGTACGCGGGCCGGATCCGCCGCACCGCGGGCTGAGGTGTAGGGGTTCCGGGGGCGCGGCGAGGGTTCGGCCCGCGCGGGGACGGTAGCGGGGGCGGGGCCGGCCGAGCGTGTGGTGGGGCCGGGGTGGGGCCGGCGGTGGGTGGCCGGTCGTCCTGTCTTCCCCGAGGCGCTCAACGGGTAGTCTCCGTCACAGAGTTCACGGGGGCCCCGGGGAGTGGCATGGAGGCTTTGCCTGCGTCGCCGATGACGCGAGCCGTGTCGGACACGGTCCCGCACCTGGTGCGACGGCTGTTCGCCGCGAGCGCCGGCGCCGGACTCCCCATGGACCGGCCCGTCCCGCTGGCCGCGCAGTTCTCGCTCCCGGGACCGGACGCGGGCCGCCTGGAGAGTGAGATCCGACAGCTCCTCGCGGAGCAGGTGCGCAAGGCCGCGGAGGCGCGGCCGGACGCCCCCGCGATGGACGCCGACGCCTACGCGGCGGTCACCGATGCCCTGGCCACCACCCTGCTGGAGCTGGGCAACGTCCGGCTCAGCGACGTCCAGGCCGTGGCACTGCGGCCGAGCGGACTGGCGGACCGGTTGCGGGCACTGGCGCCCGGCGCGACCGACGGGCTCGGTTCGGACGCCACCGCCCTCCACTCGACCCTGCTGCACCTCATCTGCCTGCATGTGCTGCACTTCCTGAGCGTGCGCTCGGCCTACGTGCCCCAGGCGCTGGCCCGCCAGAGCCGGGAACTGGCCGTGAGCGTCGAGGCCTTGCGCGGAGGCGGGTCTCCGCCGCCTGGCGGGAGCGGGCCCGCTCCCGCGCACGGCGGGCCCGCTCCCTCGGGTGGGCCGCCGCCGTTCCCGGGTGGGCCGCCGCCCGCCCCGGGTGGGCCGCCGTTCCCGCCCTTTCCCGGTGCGCCCACCGCTGCGGCCGATCCGGCGGGGCTCAGCGCGGACCGTCTGCTGCGGGTGCGGCGCGCACCGCGGGTACGGAACCGCGGGCGCGGGGCGTTCGGCCGGCTGCTGCCGGGCCGGCGGGCCGCCGAGGCGGAGGAACAGCGCAAGCGTGCCCTCATCCGGACGCCCGTCCTGTCCTGCTACCGGATCGCGGTCGTCGGCCTCAAGGGAGGCGTCGGCAAGACCACGACCACGGCCGCGCTGGGCAGCGTCCTGTCGGCGGAGCGCAACGACCGGGTCCTGGCGCTCGACGCGACCCCGGACGGCGGGACGCTCGGCGGCCGGCTGGCCCGGGAGACGTCCGCCACCGTCCGCGACGTGGTGCGCGAACTGCCGCGGATCGACTCCTACCTGGACTTCCGACGCTTCACCTCACGCACGGCGTCAGGTCTGGAGGTCATCGCCAACGACATCGATCCGGGAGAGTCCGTCGTCTTCGGCGGCGCGGACTACCGGGCGGTGGTCGAGGCGTTCGGGACCCAGTACCCGATCATCCTCACCGACTGTGGCACGGGGCTGCTGCACAGCGCGATGCACGGGGCGCTGACCCTCGCCGACCAGGTCGTCTTCGTCACCGCCCCGTCGGTGGACGGGGCGGTCGGCACCGGCAACACGCTGGACTGGCTCGCCGGCCACGGCTACGCCGACCTGGTGCGGCGGTCCCTCGTCGTGGTGTCCGGGGTCCGCAGGACGTCCCGGACCGTCAAGGTCGACCGGATGGTGGCGTACTTCCAGGCGCGCTGCCGGGGCGTGGTGACCGTCCCGTTCGACGAACACCTCGCCGCGGGCGCCGAGATCGACCTCGGCCGGGTGCGGTCCGGGGTGTACCGGGCCTACTTCGACCTCGCGGCGCTTGTGGGAGAGGACCTGCGACGGCACTGGGCGTCGGGGAGCCGGGCAGGGCACGGGACCGGAGTCGGAGCCGGGATCGGCGTCGGGGGTGGGGCCGGTCGGGGCGAGTGGCAGGGGTGGACGCCGCAGGCGGGGTGGGGGGCGCAGCCCCCGCCGTTGCCGGAACCGTTGCCGGAACCGTTGCCGGACGCCGGCCTCGTGCCGGGGCCCCTGCCGGAGCCGGAGCCGGACGTGCCCCTCGAACCGGAGTGGGAGCCGGACGCCGGCCTTGGGCCCCTGCCCCTGCCGGAGCCCTTGCCGGAGCCGGAGCCGGAGTCGGAGCCGGAGCCGGAGCCGGAGTCGGACGCCGGCCTCGAACCGGAGTCCGAGCCGGCGCCGGATGTCGAGCCGGATGCCGAGCCGGATGGGCGTCACGCCCGTGAGCGACCCGCCGTCGACGCGCGCCTGACGAGGCCCTCCGACGGTCAGGGCAGGGCGCAGTCCGGGCGGCGACCACCTGCCGGGCCGGTGGTCCTCCCGGGCTCGGAGTCTCCACCGGACGCGGGCGGACAGGCGGGCTCGGGTCCGACATCTCCGCCGGGGTCGGCGACGCCTCCGCCGGGCTCGGCGACGCCCCCACCGGGCTCGGCCCCCCAGCCGGACGAGGCCACCGGGCGGCCGGGCTCCACTCGGCAGCCGGGCCCGACCCCGCAGTCCGGCCCCACTCCCGGTTCCGGCTCGTCCGGACCGGCGGGTTCCGTCCTCGTGCCGGACTCGGCCGTTCCGCCGTACGAACCGGCACCGGCCGACGCGTGGGCCGAACCGTCGCCGCCGGCGCGGCCGCGCGTGCCGGACCAGGAACCCGGCGTGGAGGAAAGCCGCCGTCTGGTGACGGAACTGGCGGAGCAGACCGCTCAGGGCCGCACCCTGCCGCTGCATGTGCAGGTGGTCTGCGGTGCCGGGCCGGGCGCGCCGCTGCGGGCCTTCAGGATCCCCGAGGAGGGCGCGGTGCTGGGGATCACCGTGCATGCCGTGGGGCTGCGTGCGCTGAGCGACCTCCACCAGGAACTGACGGTGTATCCGCGCCAGGACTCCGACGTCGCGCGCTTCCTCTTCAAGGCCGACGTCCCGGGACTGCACGAGGTGACCGTCCGGGCGTTCCGGGGCGGCACCTTCCTGGGGGAGCTGCGCTGCCAGGTCTCCGTCGAACCCGGCGGGGTCACCCGCGACGGCCCCCGGCGGTCGGTGCCGCTGCCCTCGGTGGCGTTCGACCCGGGCGAGGTCACCCTGCAGGTGCTGAAGGACGAGACGGCCGGGACGTTCAGCTTCCAACTGCTCGGGGAGACCTGCTACGCGCCGGAGACCCACCGTTTCCGGGCCGGCGACCCGGCTCACGCGGCCGGGCTCATCCAGGCGGAACTGAGGGCCGCGGCCGCCGGACGGCAGCCGGAGGACCCGTCGTACCTCCGCGACCGCCTGCGCAACCACGGCGTCCAGCTGTGGTCCTCCGTGGTCCCGAGGGCCGTGCAGGAACAGTTCTGGCAGCAGCGCGACCACGTCACGTCGTTCACGGTGCTCGGTGAACAGGACGTCGTGCCCTGGGAGTTGATGTACCCGCTGAGCAGGGACCAGGACGACGGCGGCTTCCTCGCCGAGTGGCTTCCCGTGGTGCGCCGGGTGTTCGGGCAGGACCGGGTGCGCAGCTTCCGGCTTCCGGGCGCCGCCTTCGTCGTGCCTCCGGGATCGCCCGCCGACACCGAGGAGGAGATCCGTGCGGTGCGGGCGCGGATCGGTCCGTCGGTCGGCGACCTGGGAGTGCTCACCGAACGGTCCGCGCTCACCCGCCTGATCGAAGCGGGCGGGGTCGGCCTGCTGCACTTCGCCTGCCACAACGCCTTCGGCCCCGGCGGATCACGCGTCACCATGGCCGACGGCCCCTTCGACCCCATCGACCTGTCCTTCGCCGCCGAACTGCGCAGTCTGCGGGACCACCACCCGCTGGTGTTCTTCAACGCCTGCCGCAGCGCCGGGGAGATCGACTGGTTCGGCGCGAACCTGGGCTGGGCGCAGCAGTTCCTGAGAGCGGGCGCGGGAGCGTTCATCGGCACGCTGTGGCCGGTCAGGTCGCGGTCGGCACTCCAGTTCTCCGAGGCGTTCTACCACCAGCTGATCGCCGAGCGGCAGCCGCTCGGCCGGGCCACGCTGGCGGCCCGCCGGGCGATCCGCGACCAGCACGGCGACCCCACCTGGCTCGCCTACGCGGTGTACGGCAGCCCCGCGGCCACCGTCAGCCATGTCCCCGTCCCGAGCGTGTAGAGGAGCGTCACCGCATGACCGATCCGGTCTTCGTCATCCACGGCGTGGGCAACCGCGACCGCGACGGCTTCGAGGCCGCCGTGACCGCACTGCGGAAGGCTTCCGGCGTGGACCTCGTACCGGTCTACTGGGGTGATCTGGGCGCGGACGACACGCACTTCGCGGTCACCCTGCCCGCCCTGCCCGGCGCCCTGCGCGACGACGCCGGCGGCGAGACGG
The DNA here is from genome assembly GCF_030287445.1 of Streptomyces sp. ALI-76-A. GTDB lineage: Bacteria > Actinomycetota > Actinomycetes > Streptomycetales > Streptomycetaceae > Streptomyces. Next base: position 6,729,925 of record NZ_JASVWB010000002.1, read on the forward strand.
ACCCCGACGCCGTTCCGGAGGCGGCGGACGCCGTGGACGCGGCCGAAAGGGTGGACGTACGGCGGCAGTGGCCGCACCTGGCGGCCGGTGCCCGCGAACGCGCCGACGACCTGGACGCCCCCGAGGACGGACTGCGGGCCGGACCCGGTGCCGAGCACGACCCCGGCCGACTCCTCGACGTGGTGGCGGAGATGTGGTCCGACACCCGTTGGCTGAGCAGGACGGACGACCCGGGACTGCTGCGCGAGGTCGGCGCGGCGCTCGCCGATGTCCTGACCGAACTCGACGCCCAGGAAGCCGCTTTCGAGGTGCGGTCGTACGCCGACGAGACCGCCCGGCTGCGGGCGCTGGTACGGCGCCGGCTGAACGATCTCGACCGGGTCGCCGGCGCGGCGGTGCAGGCCGCGGCCCGCCGGATGAACCACGCCCTGCGCTCCCGTATAGGCCCCGGCACCACGCGGTTCGTCGGTGACGTGCTCGTCTACCAGCGGCACCAGGCGGCCGTGCACGCCCGGGTGCGGGCCACGATCGACGCCGTGGACCCGGCGATCGGGCGGGGACCGGACCGGCCGGCGCGCATCGCCGCGCACAGTCTGGGCGGGGTCGTCGCCGTCGACATGGCGACCGCCGAAGAGCCTCTGTGGACCGGTCAGTTGCTCACCTTCGGTTCGCAGTCCGCCCTGTTCCACGTCTGCGACCCCCGGGGCGGGCGGCTCGCCCCGTACGACGGCACGGAGCCCGTACGACTGCCGCCGACGCTGCACCGCTGGACCAACCTCTGGGAGCCGCTCGACGTCCTGGCGTTCGCCGCGACCCGCCTGTACCGGCTGCACGACGACACCGCGCCGGTGGACGTGCCCGTGCCCCATCTGGCCCGTACCGGGCTGTGGACGCACTCCGCCTACTGGGAGCACCCCGAGGTGGCGGCCGTGCTCGCCGCGACCATGGCGCCCTGACTCCGAGAGGCCGGGACTCCCGCGACCATGGCTCCCTGACTCCGAGAGGCCGGGACTCCCGCGACCATGGCGCCCTGACTCCGAGAGGCCGGGACTCCCGCGACCATGGCTCCCTGACTCCCACGTGATCCGCCGCGTCGGCGGAGCCGACGCCGAGGCCCCGCACCGTGGCCGTCCGGTGGCACCGCGTCCACGCCGGTCAAGGCCCCGGCGGACCGCACCGGCAGGGCACCCGATGAACCCGGTACCGCCGCTGACCAGGACGGACACGGGCCCACGCCGGCGGGGCGGTCATCAGGACGACCGACGGGCCGCGCCCGGCACGTCACGGTTCCATGAGACTCGGGGGTGTCAGCGCGAGCGTCACCGTGAAGACCGTGGCCCCGGGCTCGTCGCTCAGCTCGATCGTCCCGCCGTGCGCCCGGACCAGGGAGCGGGCGACGGCGAGGCCGAGGCCGCTGCCGCCGCGGTCGCGGCTGCGCGCCTTGTCGACGCGGTAGAAGCGGTCGAAGACCCGTGCCCGGTCGGCGGGCGGGATGCCGGGGCCGGCGTCCGCGACCCGCACCAGCGCCCGGCCCGGCTCGGCCAGGACGCCGACGGTCACCTCCGTGCCCGCCGGGGTGTGCACGGCTGCGTTGGTGAGCAGGTTGTCCAGGACCTGGCGGATGCGCTGCGCGTCCAGGCGCAGCCTGAGCGTCCGGGGGCCGGGCGTCACCGTCAGCGGATGGTCCGGGTGGCTCGCGCGGAACGCGTCCGCCGCGTGCTCGACCAGCTGCACCAGGTCCGCCTCCGCCGGCCGCAGCGGGGTCTCCACCTCGGCCGCGTCCAGCCGGGCGAGCAGCAGCAGGTCGTCCAGCAGGACGCCCATCCGGGCCGCCTCGGCGCGCAGCCGCGCCAGGTGCTTGTCGCGTTCCTCGGGGGCGTTGGCGGCGGCGTACTGGAAGAGGTCCGCGTATCCCCGTACGGACATCAGGGGTGTGCGCAGTTCGTGCGAGGCGTCCGCGACGAAGCGGCGCAGCCGCTGTTCGGCCTCCGCGCGGACCGCGAGGGAGTCGTCGATGTGCTCCAGCATCGTGTTGAACGCGGTGCGCAGCTCGTCCACCTCCGCGCCGCCGTCCCGGCCGTCCGCGCGCAGCGACAGCCGGGCCGCGGACTCGGTCAGGTCGTGCGAGGTGATGCCGTGGGCGGTGGACGCCATGTCGCTGAGCGGCTTCAGGCCCCGCCGGAGCATCCTGCGGCCGAAGATCACCAGCGCCAGCAGCGCGAGCACGAACGTGACGACCTGGATGGTGATCAGCTGCTGGACGGTGTCGTCGATGTCGTCCATCGGCGCGGCGCTCACCAGGACCACCCCCGGTTCGACCTCGCAGGCGCGCAGCCGGTAGACGCCGGCGCCCCGGAGGTGCTCGGTGCGCACCAGCTCCGAGCCCGACGCGGCCTGGGCGCCGGCCAGGGAGGTGAACTCGTCGATGTCCGTCGGTACGTCGCCGGCGTTCTCGGGTGTACGGAGCACGGGTGCGCCGTCCGACACGTCGTACACCGCGTAGTACCAGCGGTAGTACCGCTTGCCCTGGAGCGTGCCGGTGTCCGCGATGCTCTTGGACTGGGCCATCTGGGCGAGCTTCAGCTGGTCGTTGAGCTGTGCCGACAGGTAGTCCCGCATGTACGTCGTCAGGGCCGTGCCGACCACGGCGAACACGACCAGGGAAAGGACGCCCAGGCCCAGGGCCAGCCGGGTGCCCAGCCGCATCCTGCGGTAGGTCCGGCGCAGGCGGCCGATCACTCGGCGGCCCGCCGGATCACGTAGCCGAAGCCGCGGACGGTGTGGATCAGCGGCTCGCCCGTGTCGTCGAGCTTGCGGCGCAGCCGGCTGACCACCAGCTCCACCACGTTCGAGCGGCCCCCGAAGCCGTACTCCCACACATGGTCCAGGATCTGCGCCTTGGTCAGCACGGTCGGCGACTTGCGCATCAGGTAGCGCAGCACCTCGTACTCGGTCGGCGTGAGCGTGAGCAGCTTCTCGCCGCGCCGCACCTCACGGGTGTCCTCGTCCATCGTCAGGTCCGCCACCCGCAGCACCGAGCGCTGGAAACCGGGCCCGGCGCTGCGCCGCAGCACGGTCCGCAGCCGGGCCATCAGCTCCTCCACCGCGAACGGCTTGACCAGGTAGTCGTCCCCGCCCCGGGTCAGGCCCGCCACCCGGTCGGCGACCGCGTCCCGCGCGGTGAGGAACACCACGGGCACCATCGTCCCGGACCGCCGCAGCCGGTCCAGCACGCCGAAGCCGTCGATATCGGGCAGCATGAGGTCGAGCACCACGATGTCGGGACGGAACTCGGCGGCACGCCTCAGTGCCTCCTCGCCGGAGTTGGCGGTGACCGCGTCCCAGCCCTCGTAGCGGGCGACCGTCGCCACGAGGTCGGCGATCGGCGGGTCGTCGTCCACGACGAGGAGTCGTACTTTTTCCACCTGCTCATAGTGCGTCACCCGGCGGCCGAAGCCAGAGGCGGGCCACCGTCCTGCCCACATCGATAAACACTTGAAAGTTGCACGACAGTTAATCGACAGCTCCCGCCGGAGAAGCTCGGTTACCCAGGACCCGGATCAAGGAGCTCTGTCCGTGACGACCGTCCAATCACCCCCGGCGCCCCCCACGGCGATACGCCCCAGGGTGGTGGCCCGTACGGGCCTGTACACCGTGCTGGCCGCCAACGTGGCCGTGGTCACCTTCTTCTTCACCCAGGCCGGCTTCGCCTCGAACACCCTCATCGTGCTGGGCCGGCTGGCCGGTCTGTACGGCGCTCTCCTGATGGCGTTCCAGCTGGTGCTGGTGGCCCGCCTGCCCTGGCTGGACCGCCGCATCGGCATGGACCGGCTGACCTCCTGGCACCGCTGGACCGGCTTCGGCCTCCTGTGGACGCTGCTCGCCCACGCCGTCCTCATCACCTTCGGCTACGCCGAGTCGTCCGACCTGGACCCCGTCAACCAGATCGTCGACCTCGCCGAGACCGTCGAGGGTGTGCTGCGCGCGGTCGTCGCGTTCGGCATCATCCTCGTCGTGGGCGCCGTCTCCGCCCGCTCCGCCCGCCGCCGGCTCGCGTACGAGACGTGGCACTTCATCCACCTGTACACCTACGTCGCCGTGGTGCTGGCCTTCACCCACCAGGTCGCCGTCGGTACGACCTTCACCGCCTCCGACGCCGCCACGGCGTACTGGTACGGCCTGTGGGGCGTCGCCCTCGGCTCGGTGGCCCTCGGCCGGCTGGTGCTGCCGCTGTGGCGCAACTGGCGTCACCAGCTGCGCGTGACCGCCGTCGTCCCCGAGTCGGACAACGTCGTCTCGGTCTACATGACCGGCCGCGACCTGGACCGGATGCCCGCCCGGGCCGGCCAGTTCTTCCTGTGGCGCTTCATGACCCGGGACCGCTGGTGGCAGGCCAACCCGTTCTCCCTGTCGGCCGCGCCCGACGGCCGCACCCTGCGCCTGACCGCCAAGGCCGCCGGTGACGGCAGCTCCTCCCTGCGGCACGTCAAGGTCGGCACCCGCGTCTTCGCCGAGGGCCCCTACGGCGCCTTCACCGCGATGCACCGCACCCGCCCCGAGTCCGTACTCATCGCCGGCGGCGTCGGCGTCACCCCCATCCGGGCGCTGCTGGAGGAACTGCACGGCCACGCCGTCGTCATCTACCGGGTCGCCACCGACCGCGACGCGGTCCTCTACGACGAACTGCGCGACCTCGCCCTGGCCAAGGGCGCCGAGCTGCACCTGGTGACCGGGCCGGCCGTCCCCGACCGGCTGGCGCCGGGCGAGCTGGCGCGGCTCGTGCCGGACATCGCCGGGCGGGACGTCTTCCTGTGCGGGCCGCCGCCCATGATGAACGCGGTGCTGGGCAGCCTGCGCGAGCTGGACGTGCCCAAGCCGCAGATCCACTTCGAGCGCTTCAGCCTGGCCGGATGAGGAAGTCACCGTGAAACGAGCCATACCTGTCGTCGTCCTGAGCATCGCCGGGCTGGTCCCCGTCTGGCTCTACGAACCGTCGGCCGCCACGTCCACCGTCCAGGCCGTCACGCCCGCGCCGTCCGCGACCTCCTCGTCGGGTGCCGCGTCGGGATCCTCCACCGTGGTCGCGGGCCCGACGGTGACCACCGAGAAGGGTCCCGTGCAGGTGGAGGTGACCTTCGCGGGCCAGAAGATCACCGCCGTGAAGCTGCTCCAGCAGCCGAACCACCCGCAGACCACGGCGGCCGTGCCGAAGCTGATCGCCGAGACACTGGAGGCGCAGAGCGCGGACATCGACACCGTGTCCGGCGCCACCATCACCACCGAGGGCTACAAGGAGTCGCTCCAGGCCGCGATCGACGAGAACGCGAAGGCGGCGTCCGCCTCGCCCTCCCCCTCGGTGTCCGCCGCGCCCCAGGTCGTCGCGGGCCCGACGGTGACCACCGAGAAGGGCCCGGTCCAGGTCGAGGTGACCTTCGCGGGCGACGAGATCGGCTCGGTCCGCATGCTCCAGCAGCCGAACCACCCGCAGACCACGGCGGCCGTGCCGAAGCTGATCGCCGAGACACTGGAGGCGCAGAGCGCGGACATCGACACCGTGTCCGGCGCCACCATCACCAGCGACGGCTACCGCGAGTCGCTCCAGGCCGCCCTCGACACGAAGGGCGCCTGAGGGTGCACCGCGTCGAACACGTCATGGGGTTTCCCGTCTCACTGCGCGTCGACGACGAGGACGTCCCCGAGTCGGCCGCGGACGCGGTCTTCGCGTGGCTGCGCGAGGTCGACGCCCGGTTCAGTCCGTTCAAGCCGGACAGCGAGGTGTCGCGCCTCGACCGGGGCGAGCTGCCGGACCTCAGCGATGACCTCACCGAGATCCTCGGCCTGTGCGAGCGGTACCGGGCCGCCACCGGCGGCGCCTTCGACGTACGGCTGCCCGGTCGCGGCCTGGACCCCTGCGCGGTGGTCAAGGGCTGGTCGGTGCAGCGGGCGGCGGAGCTGCTCACGGCGGCCGGGGCACGCCGGTTCTGCCTCAACGCCGGAGGTGACGTGGTCGCCGTCGGCGGGCCCTGGCGGGTCGGCGTACGGCACCCGGAACACGCCGACCGGCTGTGCACCGTCCTGGAGCTCACCGACGGCGCGGTCGCGACCTCCGCCCGCTACGAGCGCGGCGACCACATCATCGACGGCCGCACCGGGCGCCCGGCGACCGGGCTCCTCAGTCTGACGGTCGTCGCCCCGACCCTCACGGAGGCGGACGCGGTCGCCACGGCGGCCTTCGCGATGGGCCCCGAGGGCATCGACTGGGCCGCCGGGCTCCCCGCCTGCGAGGTCTTCGCCGTGGACACCGAGCGCCGAGTACTGCGGACACCGGGGTTCCCCACGGCAGGGGAGCGGGCGGTGGCCTGACGGTGGACAGGGCGGGCCGCGACCGGCGGCCCGCCCTGCTCATCGTGGCCGGCCGGCTCAGCCGGCGTCGGAGATGTCCAGGCGGTACAGGCCGCTGTACGCGGTCACGGCTGTGCCGTTCTGCTCGCCCCGTCCGGCGATCCCGGCGCTGCTCCCGCTGCTCCGCCCGCTGATCACGAGGCAGCGCGGCGTGCCGGGCCGCACCACGCTCTTGAGCCTGGCCAGGGTCGTCGCGTCAGCGGTGCCGGACCACCCGCCCATGGAGATGACGGGCTCGCCCGACTCCGCGCCCGCCGTCCGGGGCGGCCGGCGCGGACAGCGGGGCCGGGGCCGGCTCCGGCGCCCTCACCCGACAAGTCGCCGCAACACAAGCCGTCTAGACTCTCCCCCCAACGGCCCGCACCACTGGCCGAAAGTGGGCAATTTCTGCCAGACCCGAAGGGTATTCGGCGTTTTGATACGGATAGATTCAGTCACCAAGCGATACCCGGACGGCACGGTGGCGGTCGACCGGCTCTCGTTGGAGATACCCGACCGTTCGATCACCGTCCTGGTCGGCCCGTCGGGCTGCGGCAAGACGACGACCCTGCGCATGATCAACCGGATGGTCGAGCCGAGCGAGGGCACCATCCTCCTCGACGGCAAGGACGTCCAGAAGCAGCCCGTCAACACGCTGCGCCGGTCCATGGGATACGTCATCCAGAACGCCGGTCTCTTCCAGCACCGCACGATCATCGACAACATCGCCACCGTGCCCCGCATGCTCGGCTGGGGCAAGGAGAAGGCGCGGGCGCGGGCCCGGGAACTGATGGAGCGGGTGGGCCTCGACGCCGCGCTCGCCAAGCGGTACCCGTACCAGCTGTCCGGCGGACAGCAGCAGCGCGTCGGGGTCGCGCGGGCGCTGGCCGCCGATCCACCGGTGCTGCTGATGGACGAGCCGTTCTCCGCCGTCGACCCCGTGGTCCGCAAGGGGCTTCAGGACGAACTCCTGCGCATCCAGGATGAGTTGGGCAAGACGATCGTCTTCGTCACCCATGACATCGACGAGGCCGTCAAGATCGGCACGATGGTCGCCGTGATGCGCACCGGCGGCAAGCTCGCCCAGTTCGCGCCGCCCGCCGAGCTGTTGTCCAGCCCGGCCGACGCCTTCGTGGAGGACTTCCTCGGCGCGGACCGCGGCATCCGGCGGCTGTCCTTCTTCCCCTCCGCGGGCCTGGAACTGCTGACCGCGCCGATCGTCGCGATCGACTCCACCGCCGAGCAGATCGCCGCCCGCGCCACGGCCGGCGCCCCCTACCTCCTCGTCACCGACCTGGCCGGCAAGTCGCTCGGCTGGAGCGCGCCCGGGGACCTGACCGCGGGCGGCATCCGGCCGGAGCGGCTGCTGTCCTACGGGCGGCCGTTCGTCGCCGGGACCGACTCGCTGCGGGCCGCGCTCGACTGCGCGGTGCTCTCGCCCACCGGCTGGGCCGTCGCCGTGGACGCCGAGGGCCGGGCGGCCGGGGTGGTCTCCCAGCAGAGCATCGGCGAGGCGATCCGCGGCGCCCACGCGGAGGCCGTCACGGACGACGCCGCCGGCCGTACCGCCGCCAGGGTCGCGAAGGCCGCCCGGTGAACGGCTTCTTCGACATCCCGAGCGACCTCCAGCACAGCTGGCTCGGCCTCATCGGCCTGCACCTGCGCGAGGCCCTGCTGCCGGTCCTGGGCGGGCTGATCCTCGCGTTGCCGCTCGCCCAGCTGTGTGTGCGCTTCCGCTGGCTGTACCCGCCCGTGCTGTGGGTGACGACCGTGCTGTACGCCATCCCCTCGCTGGCCTTCTTCGTCGTCCTCATCGACTACACCGGCCAGACCGAGCTCACCGTGATGATCCCGCTCACCGTCTACAGCCTGGTGGTGCTGGTCCCGGCCATCGTGGACGGTGTGCGCTCGGTGCCGCAGGAGACGCTGGCCGCCGCGACCGCCATGGGCTTCGGGCCCGTACGCCGCTACGTCCAGGTGCAGTTGCCGATCGCCGTGCCCGCCATCATCGCGGGCCTGCGCATCGCGGTCGTGTCGAGCGTCTCCCTGGTCAGCGTCGGCACCCTGATCGGCAACCAGGGCGCGCTCGGCAACCTGCTCGCCGACGCGATGTTCTACCACCGGCCCGAACTGGCCGTGAACTCCGTGGTCACCACGGCCGTCCTGGCGATCGTGCTGGACGCCCTGCTGGTGGGCCTGCGGAAGCTGCTGACGCCCTGGATGCCGAGCGGCGCCCGCGGGAAGAAGGGGACGTCGGCGGCCCGGCCCGAACCGGCCACGCTCGTCCTGGAGGACGCGGTCAAGTGAACCTGCTGAACTTCATGAACGCGTTCTTCACCGACAGCGCCCACTGGAAGGGCTACGACGGCATCCCCACCCGGCTGGCCGAGCACGTCGGGTACTCCCTGCTGGCACTCGCCGTCGCCGCCGCCATCGGCCTGCCCGTCGGCCTGCTGACCGGGCACACCGGCCGCGGCGGCAACGCGCTCGCGTTCATCGCCACCGCCGCCCGCGCCCTGCCCAGCTTCGGTCTGCTGGTGCTGATGTTCGTCATCCTCGGGCTCGGCCTGCTGCCCGTGATGATCCCGCTGGTCGTCCTCGCCGTCCCGCCGATCCTGGTCACCACCTACGAGGCGATGCGCTCCGTCGACCCGTCCCCGGTGGACGCGGCCCGCGGCATGGGTATGCACGAGTCCCGGATCCTGTTCCAGGTGGAGCTGCCGGTGGCCCTCCCGCTGATCCTCAGCGGCCTGCGCTCGGCGGCCATCCAGATCGTCTCCACGGCCACCATCGCCGCGTACGTCTCCTTCGGCGGCCTCGGCCGGTACATCGTCGACGGTCTCTACCAGCGCGACTACGAGAAGGTCGTGGGCGGTGCCACCCTGACCGCGGTGATGGCGCTGGTGACGCTCGGGATCTTCTGGGCGGTGAACCGGATCGCGGTGTCACCCGGCGTGCGCCGCGGCGGCTGACGGAACGGGGCGGGCCCGGGGCGGACTTCTCCGTCGCCCCGGGCCCGCCCCGTTCCGTCAGGCCTCGGTGCGGGCCAGCGCCTGTTCCAGTACGACGAGCAGGGCGTCGCGCACCGAGCCGCGCTCCCGGGCGTCGAACACCACCAGCGGCACGTGGTCGCTGACGTCGAGCGCCCAGCGGACCTCCTCCAGGGTGTGCTCGACGTGCCCGTCGAAGGCGTTGACGGCCACCGCGAACGGGATCTGCTTGTGCTCGAAGTAGTCGACGGCCGCGTAGCAGTCGTCGAGGCGGCGCGTGTCCACGATGACGAGCCCGCCGAGCGCGCCCTCGACGAGGTCGTCCCACATGAACCCGAACCGCTCCTGGCCGGGCGTGCCGAACAGGTACAGCTTCAGTGTCGGGTCGATGGTGATGCAGCCGAAGTCCATCGCGACCGTCGTCGTGGTCTTGCGCGGGGTGTGGCTGAGGTCGTCCACACCCGCCGCGACCTCGGTGATCGCGGCCTCGGTGGTCAGCGGCTCGATCTCGGAGATCGAGCCGACCGCGGTGGTCTTGCCCACCCCGAAGCCGCCCGCGATCACCATCTTGACCGGCAGGGGTGGTTTCACGGCGGCCTGCCCGGCCGCGCCGGGGGTCCCCCCAGGTCGAGCGGATCCGAGACCCTGGGGGAGGGAGGCCGGTTCAGTCGGTGTCACGGAGTACCCCTCGGGAGTCGGGGATGGCCCTGAGGCCATCGATAACCCTTCGCAGGACGGACGAGTCGTGCGTGGCGCCGGAGTCGGGCACGTGCACCGTCAACTGCCCCGCCGCGCGCAGATCCTCGGCGAGGACGCGGACCACGTTCAGGTGCAGCCGCAGCCGGGCCGCGATCTCCGCGATGGACTGCGGCTGCCGGCACGCGGCGACGATGTCGTGCTGTTCGAAGGAGAGTTCGTCGAGCACGCCGAGCCCCTCGGCGGTGGCCACCACCTGGGTCTCGACGGGCATGGTCCGGCCGTTCGCGCTGGGCGCCACCCGGCCGGCGGTGACCAGGAACGGCCGCACGGCGGGGACGGGGCCGGCCGGGTCCGGGTCCGGGGGCGCGGTGCCGTCCTCGCCGGCACCTGCGTGAGTGCGGCCGTCCGCCATGGCTTGTGTCTTCCTCCTCGGCCGGGCGGGCGCCCGGTCAGCGCTTCGACGCGGCGCCGACGCTGTTCTTCAGTTCGAGCACGAGCTGGGGGCTGAGCGCGGCACCGGCACGGTTGGCGAACAGCGTCATCTCGTACGCGATGTTGCCGAGCTTGGCCTCCTTGTCGGTGACCACGCCGAGAACGGCTCCGCTGCCGATCGCGGAGACCAGGACGTGGCCGCCCTCCAGGTCGATGATGACCTTGTTGAGGCCGCCCAGACCGTAGTTGCCGGAGGCCCCGGCGGCCAGGCTGGTGATGCCGGAGACGATCGCGGCGAGGCGCTCGGAGTCGGCGTGCTCACGCAGCTCGGACACGGCGATGAGCAGGCCGTCGGAGGATACGGCGATGGCGTCGACGACACCCGCCGTCTCGGTGGCGAAACGATTCAACAGCCAGGTGAAGTCGGCTGCCGCGGCCTGGAGTTCGGCCGGCGTGGTGCCTCCCGCCGGGGTGCCACCTGTCGACGTGCTCACTGCTCCGCTCCTTCCGGGGAGTGATGGTGCTGGGGGTGGGGTGCGGGTCCGCTGGCGCGGGGCACGGGGGTCGGGGTGATCGCGGTGGTGCCGGGATCGGCGCGGCGGGGGGTGGCGGGGCCGCGGTCGCCCGAGCCGTGGCCGTCGGCGCCGTCGCCGTCCCTGGTGCTGTCGCGGTGGGCGCGCTGCACGGCCGCCTCGAACTCGTCGAGCGCGTCACGGACGGCCTCCGCGTCGGCGGGCCGGGGGGCGGACCGGCGGGCGGTCTGCTGGTCGGGGTCGGTACCGAAGGTCGTCCGCAGCGTGGCTCCGCGGACCCGTCGGCGCAGGGGCCGGGAGGCGTCGCCGGGGGTGGCCGGCGTCGTCTCGCCGTCCCGGGCCCGGGGGATGAAGGCGGCGTCGGCGGGACGGGGGTCCGGGCCGGCCGAGCTGCCGTCCGGGCCGGCCGGTGTGCCGGACGCGGGTGCGGCGCCGGGCGCGGGGCCGGTCCCGGAGGAGCGGCCGCCCGCCTTCGGGCCGGTCGGCGCCGTGTCTCGCTGGGGCACCCTGCGGGGGAGCGGCGCGGGCTCGTCGTCGGTGCCGGGGGAGGCGGGCGCCGTCCGCGCCGGGGCCGCGGACCGCGCGCCGGAGGTCTGCGCGTCGGTGACCCCGGGGCGGCCGGCCCTGGACGGCACGGAGTCCGCGGCCGGCACGGAGTCCGGGGCCGGTACGGAACCCGCGGCCGGGCCGGCAGCCGTCGGGTGCGCACGCGGGGTCGCGGCCGGCGCGGGACGCGTCCGTGCCGGCGTGTGCTGCGGCGCACCGGCGGCCGTCACCGGGCTCATCGTCAGCAGCAGGGACGACGGGATGGTCACCTCGGCCGTGACACCGCCTCCCGGGGTGCGGGACAGGGTCACGCCCACCTCCCAGCGGCGGGCCAGGGTGCCCACCACGAACAGGCCGAGCACCTTGGTGGGGACCACGTCGAGGCGTTCGCGGCGGATCAGCCGGGCGTTCTCCTCCGCGAGCCGCTCCTCGCTCATGCCCAGCCCGTGGTCGGTGACCACGACCAGCGCGCCCTCGGCGCTGTCGAGGGCCGTCACCTCGACGGGGCTGCCCGCCGGGGAGAAGGACACGGCGTTCTCGACGAGTTCGGCCACCATCAGGGTGAGGTCGCCGATGATGTCGGGCTCCACCATGACCTCGGTCGCGGCGCGCAGACGGACCCGCTGGAAGCCCTCGATCTGGCCGAGCGCGGCCCGTACCACGTTGGTGAGCGCGAGGGGACCGGAGTCGAGGACCGTCTCGCGGATGCCGGCCAGCAGCATCAGGCTGTCCGCGTTGCGGCGCAGCCGGACCGCGATGTGGTCGATGCTGTACAGCCGCTCCAGCAGCGCGGGATCCGTCTCGCCCCGCTCCACCGCGTCGATCAGCGCCAGCTGCCGGGTGGTCAGGTTGCTGACCCGGCGCCCGACGTTGCCGAACATCTCGGCGACGTTGCGCCGGCTGAGCACCTGGCGCTCCAGCAGCGCGGAGGCGGTCGTCTGTACATGGTTGAAGGCCTCGGCGAGATCCCCGATCTCGTCCTTCGCGGTGACCGGCACTTTGCGCAGCCGCGGCGGCGCGGCGTCCTCGGCGTCGTCGTCGGCCACCCGCGCGAGCTCCCGCCCGGCGACGTCGGCGACCTGCCGGGCGGCACCGGTCAGCGCCTGCACCGGACGTACCACGGACCGCCGTACGAGGACCGCGAAGGCGATCCAGCCGGCGAAGCCGAACAGCGCGATGCCCAGCAGCACGCCCGCGCGCCAGGCGGCCTCGCTGGAGGCGGCGTCGGCCCGGTCGGCGATCTGGCCGATGAGGGACCGGGTGATCTCCAGCCGGATCTGCGACTGTTCGCGGTAGGCGGGGTAGGAGGCGAGGGCCTCGTTGAACGCCTCGCGGATCCGGTCGGGGGTGCCGGCCTGGAGGTTGCTGGGGTCGATCTGCAGCTCGGCGTAGTGCCGGCCGATGGTCGCCTGGGCGGAGTTGTGCTCGATCCCGCCGAGCTCGTTGGCCTGGGCCTCGGTCGCGAACCGGGCGAAGCGGTCGGCCTGGTGGGTGTACTCGTTGGCGGAGCCGACCGCGCCGATGAACTCGATCAGGGCGTTGGTGTCACCGGTGCGGGCGGAGAAGACGGCCGTCTCGAAGGCGCTGTGGGCGGCGTCGGCCCGCAGCAGCGAGTCCAGCTGATTGCCGGTGAAGGTGCCGGCGAGGTCCTCGTCGTGGTCCAGGCCGAGGCCGTCGATCAGGCCCTTGGAGGCGTTGGTGTAGGCCGGGTCGATGTTGTCGGCGGGCAGATAGGACTGCTCGATGGTGTCGCGCAGGCTGGTGAGGCCGTTGATCTCGCGCAGGGCTTGGGCCTCGGTGTCCGGCAGCCGGTCGCCGAAGGTGTCCCGGACCTTCCTGACCTGGGCGTCCACCCCGGCCTGCGCCTTGCGGTACTCGGCGGCGGAGGGCCGGGTGCCCGGGCCCGCGGCCTCGAAGCGCACGGACAGCAGGATGGCCTGCTGGTGCTCGGTCTCCACCCGGTCCACCAGCTCGGCGACCTGCGCGCTGTCCCGGACCAGGCGTGCGGCGGAGTCGGCGTCCCGGGCCTGGTCCACCTGCTGGGCGATGAGGTAGGTGAGCAGCACGGCGACCACGGCCAGCGGCACACCGACCAGGACGTTGAGCTTGCGCCGGAAGGGCCAGCGGTCGGCGAAACCCCGTAGCCGCCGGACACCCCGTGCACCGGGGGAGTCACCCCGGGCCGGTGGCGGTGTCGGCTGGGCGGACGCGCCCACTTCGCTCGTGGACACCAGGCCTCCTTCGTGGGTGTCTTACGGCGCGCGAGAACCGCACGTGACCGTTTCTGATCGAACGGGGCGGTGTGACAGGACAACACCGACGCGGCCCCCGCACGCCACTGTGACCGGCGCCAACTTCCGGGAGACTACAGCCTCTTCGGGCGGCTGACCGTGCCACCCCGCGTCAAGAATCCGTTACGACACACCCCTGAATCGGCGGGTTCGGTGGCGGCCCGTACGTCACTCCTTCACCTTTGACACACAACCGACTCGCAATCGACCACTCGCCGAAGCCATTTGGTGACCGGCCTGCTCTTGACTGATCAAGAACAGGCTGGATTGGATCAGCGCAAGAGCTTCCGAGCATCCCTCAGAGTCCGGAACGGAAATCGTGACTTCTACCGCCGCACACAGCAGGTCCTTCGGGAGACGTCCCGGCGTGGCCGCCCTCGCGCTCGCCGCCGCCACCGCCCTGCTGGCGGGATGTTCCTCCTCCGACGACACGTCCGACCCGCTGGCCGAGAAGACCGCCGAGGGCGGCACGGTCGTGGTCGGCTCCAACAACTTCGCCGAGAGCATCCTCCTCGCCGACATCTACGGCGAGGCCCTCAAGGCCAAGGGCATCAAGGTCGAGTACAAGCCCAACATCGGCAGCCGCGAGACCACCTACGGCCTGCTGAAGAACGGCTCCATCACGGTCCTGCCGGAGTACAACGGCTCGCTGCTCGCCTACCTCGACCCCAAGGCGGAGCAGAAGACGGCCGAGGCGGTGAACGCGGCGGCGAAGACCAAGCTCGACCCGAAGCTCACGCTGCTGGAGTCGGCGCCCGCCGAGGACAAGGACTCCGTCAGCATCAACGCGGAGACCGCGAAGAAGTACAGCCTGACCGCCTCGTCCACGCTCGCGGACCTCAAGGACATCGCCCCGGAGCTGGTCATCGGCGGTTCGCCGGAGTTCCAGACCCGGCAGCAGGGCCTGGTGGGCCTGGAGGCCGAGTACGGCCTGAAGTTCAAGTCCTTCAAGGCCCTGGACGCGGGCGGCCCGCTGACCCAGGCGGCGCTGACGAAGAACACCGTGCAGGCGGCGGACATCTTCACCACCGACCCGACCATCACCAAGGAGAAGTTCGTCGTCCTCCAGGACCCGAAGAACCTCTTCGGCTTCGCGAACGTGACCCCGCTGGTGTACAAGTCCGGACTCTCCCAGGAGGGCGTGGCCGCCCTCAACGAGGTCTCGGCCAAGCTCGACACGAAATCGCTGCTGGAGATGGACTCCCAGGTGCAGCTGGAGAACGAGGACCCGCTCGACGTCGCCAGGGCCTGGCTGAAGTCGGTCGGCCTGAGCTGACCGCCGGCACCTCCGTCACACGCCGTGGCCACCACCACCGCGGACGGAGCGGCGCGGGTGCCCCCTCGGACGCAGGGCGCCCGCGCCGTCCGCGACGGAACCACCCTCGACGTCGGCACGCCGGTACGGCTCGCGGACGGCCGCGCCGTACCCGTCGTACCGCCCGAGGCCCGGGAACGGGCGGTACGGTCCCGGCGTACCGCCCCGCGTTCCGCCGCGCCGGCGTCGGCGAGGGTTCGGCGTGTGCCCAGGACCGGCTGACGCACCCGCCGCTCGTGGAGGCCGTGACGTCCGGAGGCCGTGACGTCCGAGACCGGTCGTGCTGATGTCCGGTGGGATACGACCGGTCGTGCTGACGTCCGGAGGCCGTGACGTCCGAGACCGGTCGTGCTGACGTCCGGTGGGGTACGACCGGTCGTCCTGACGTCCGGTCGTATCCGTCGGTGGCCCCTGGCTTCCGGCTTCCCGTGTCCGGCGCTCGGCGCCCGGCTACCCGTATCCCGTATCCCGCTTCGGCGGTCCGGGCCCGCACCCGTCCGGGCGCACACCTGTCCGATCCGGTCCCACCGTCGTCGCGCCGGTCAGCGGACCGGGCGAGGAGGACCCTGGGAGCCGTCCCGCCGGTCGACCTCGGCGATCACCCGGTCCAGGAGGGCGACCAGCACGTCCCGGCTGGAGGCCCGTTCCCGCGCGTCGCACAGCAGCACGGGCACGTGCTCCGGGAGCGCCAGCGCGTCCCGGATGTCGTCCGGCGCGTACGGGTGCCGTCCGTGGAAGCCGTTCACGCCGACGACGAACGGGATGCCCCGCCGCTCGAAGAAGTCGACGGCGGCGAAACTCGACTCGGGCCTGCGGACGTCGATCAGCACCACCGCGCCCAGCGCGCCGACGGCCAGGTCGTTCCACATGAACCAGAACCGCTGCTGCCCGGGCGTGCCGAAGAGATAGAGCACCAGTTCGTCGCTGATCGTGATCCGGCCGAAGTCCAGGGCCACGGTGGTGGCACGTTTCTGCTCGATGCCGTCGAGATCGTCGATGCCCAGGCCCGCGGCGGTCAGCGACTCCTCGGTGCGCAGTGGGGCGATCTCACTGACCGACCCGACCATGGTGGTCTTCCCGACGCCGAAGCCCCCGGCGATCAGGATCTTGACGGTGTCGGGTGCCACCGGGGCGGCGGTGTCAGAGCCGGCCAAGACCGTCCCTCACTTTCTGCAGCAGGTCCATGTCCGGGGTGCGGAGCGAGACGGGATGCGGCGGGCGGGCGGTGATCAGACCGGCCTCCAGCAGATCGCAGAGCATGATGACGATGACGCTCACCGGCAGGTCCAGCAGCGCCGCGAGCTCCGCCACGGCCACCGGCCGCGCACACCGGCGCAGGATCCGGGTCTGTTCGGGCTGTGGCCGTGGAGCCCGTTCCGGGGGCGGATCCACCGTGGTCACCGTCGTGATGAGGGTGAAGTCGGCGCGGCTGGGCCGGGTCCGTCCGCCGGTCAGCGCGAAGGGCCGCACCAGCCGCCCCGCCGCGTCGCTTCCGCTCACCTCACTCGCCTGGGGCGGCCGGGGTGGGGCCCACGTGCGCCCGCGGCGCCGCGCTGAGGTGCTCGCCGATCTTCTTCACCAGCATGTTCATCTGGTACGCCACCACGCCGACGTCCGCACCCGGCCCCGTCAGGACGACCAGGTGGGCGCCGGGTCCGGCGGAGGTCAGGATCAGGAAGCTGTTGGCCATCTCGATCAGCGCCTGCCGCACCGGGCCGCCGCGGAAGTCCATGCTGACGCCCTTGCTGAGGCTCATCAGCCCGGAGGCGGTCGCGGCCAGCCGCTCCGCGTCGTCGCGCACGAACCCGACGGACCGGCTGACGACCAGCCCGTCCTCGGAGAGCACCACGGCGTGGTTCACGTCGGCGACCCGGTCCACGAGACCGGTGAGCAACTGGTCCAGCTGGGTGTCCGTGGCGGGGGTGGGGCGTGTCATGGCGGTGTCCTTCATGAGCGGTCGGTGTGGGCGGTCGGGATGACGGCGGGGGCGGCGCGGGGGACCGGCGGGGCCGGGTCCTTCCCGTCGTGGGGCGCGGGCCGGTCCGGGTCGCGGTCCGGCGCGTCCTTGTCCGGTGCCGACGTGTCGTTGTCCGGTGCCGGTTCCTCTTTCTCCGGTGCCTGCTCCTCACTCTCGGAGGGGGGCTCCTCCTTCTCCGGGGGCGACTCGTCCTCGTCCCGGGCTCTGCGCGTTCCGGCCTGGAAGCAGGCGAGCGAGGAGGCGGCGTGCTCCGCGGTGAAGTCCTCGGCGTCGGCCTCCTCGGCCGGCGTGGCCTCCTCACGGAGTTCGGCGACCAGGCTGGTCTGCGGAACCCGGCGGGGCAGCGCCGTGAGCCCGTCGTAGAGGACTGTCGGAGTGGGAGTGGGAGTGGGAGTGGGAGTGGGCACGGAGGCGGCGGTGGGGCGGGGGGCGGCGAGGGCGCGGACGGCGCGTGAGAGCGCCGAGTCCTGCCTGGCGTCCGGGTCCGCGACGGCGGCCGGGGCATTCGTGCTGTCCGGGGCCGTGAGGGTGACGGCGGCCGGGGCGTTCGTGCTGTCCGGGTCCGCGGCGGTGACGGCGGCCGGTTCCGGCAGGGATCCCTGGGCCTTCCCGGGCGGCGGCTCCGGTGCCGTCGCCCGCTCCGCGGCCGCGTCCGCGTCGGAAGCCGCCGGCACCACGATGTCGTGCGGGAGCAGCACGATCGCGGTGGTGCCGCCGTACGGCGAGGGGCGCAGGGTGACGACGATGCCGTGCCGTTTGGCGAGCCGGGAGATCACGAACATCCCGAGGCGCAGGTCGTCGGCGAGTGCCACCACGTCGAACTGCGGCGGCTCGGCCAGCTGGGCGTTGAGCGAGGCGTAGTCCTCCTCGGACATGCCGAGACCCCGGTCCTCGATCTCCACGGCCAGCCCCTTCGCCACCATCGCGGCCCGCACTCCGACGGGGCTGGGCGCGGGGGAGTACGCGGTGGCGTTGTCGATGAGTTCGGCCAGCAGATGGATCACGTCGGCCACCGCGGGCGGGGCCAGGCAGACCTCCTCGTCGGTGTGCACCTCCACCCGCCGGTACTCGGCGACCTCGCCGATCGCGCTGCGCAGGATGTCGGCCAGGGCGACCGGTTCGGTCCAGCTGCGCCGCGGCTGCTCGCCGCTGATGATCACGAGGTTCTCCTCGTACCGGCGCAACTGGCTCGCTGTGGAGTCCAGTTCGTACAGGCCCTTGAGGACGTCCGGGTCCTGGTGCTCGCGCTCCAGCGCGTCGAGCTGGCTCAGCTGGAGGTTGACCAGGTTCTGGCTCTGCCGGGCGATCCCCAGGATCACCTTCTGGAAGCCGCGCCGGGTGTCGGCGAGTTCCACGGTGGTCACCACCGCCGTGCGCTGTGCGGTGTTGAACGCCTGTGCCACCTGGCCGAGTTCGTCCGAGCCGTAGTCCAGCGGGGGCGCCGCCAGGTCCACGTCCACGGTCTCGCCCCGCTCCAACCGGCGTACCACGTCGGGCAGTCGTTCCTCGGCCAGGCCGAGCGTGGCCTCCTTCAGGCCGCGCAGCCGCCGGGACAGGGAGCGGGTGATCCGCCAGGACATGCCCACGCACAGCAGCAGCGCGACCAGTCCGCCGGCGCTCAGCGAGGCGGCCGTCAGCAGCAGCCCGTCGGCCTTCTCGGCGCTCCGGCTGAGCAGCCCGGACGTCTGCCGCTGGATCAGGTCGCCGTACTGGTCGGAGACCTTCCGCAGCGCGGCGGTCCACTGGGTGCGCAGGTCGGGCAGGGCGACACGGCGGGCGTTGTCGGACGGCCGGGTCGCGAGCACCTGGTCCTCGATGGCCTCCAGGGTCTGCCACTCGGCGCTGCTCAGGATGCGCTCGGTCTGGGTCTTCGCGCTGCCGCGCAGCGAGGGGACGATCTGGTCCTGGACGATCCAGCGGCGCGTGCTGACCAGTTGGCCGAACTCGGCCCAGGCCTTCTCGTCGAGGTACCCGGACGGCCAGGCGAGCGTGAGCCGCGCGTCCTCCTGGGAGACCAGTTCGGCCGCGTGCTCCAGTGCCACCAGCGGACCTGCCTGCGAGGTGAGGTCGCCGTCGTCGACCTGGGAGAGCTCCTGGAAGGCGTGGACCTGGTCGTCGATGATCGAGGTGTACTGGTCCAGCGCCTGCTCGGCGGTGATGTCGGTGGGGTCGTCCACCTGACCGCGGTAGTACTCCAGGCTGCCCACCGACCCGACGACCGAGTACAGCTGCTCCGCTATCCGGGCGGGGGCCCGCTGGATCGCGTCGGACCGGCCGACGAGCTTCCCGACCGCCGCGTCCGTCTCCCGCCGGGCCTGGTCCAGGGCGGCCCGCGAGCCGGGGTGCGCGGCCAGCCAGGCGGCCGACAGTCCGCGTTCCCGCTGTAGCGCGAGCGTGGCCTCGGTGCCCATCGCGCCGGTGGACCGGCTCAGCTCCGTCTGCGACCGCAGCCGCAGGCCCTCCGAGAAGATCTGCGTGGTCGTGACACCCCACAGGGCGGCGAGGGTGACGCTCGGGACCAGCGCGAGAAGGATGAGGGAAAGACGTATGGAACCGAGGCGGCGCCGGGCACCTGTCCGTCGAGACATGGTCGTCCTTGGGCGATCAGCGGGGAAGCGAGGGCGAGGAGCGGGGTGAGGAGCGGGGCGAGAAGTGGGATGAGAGGGGGCGGTGGGGAGCGGGCGGGGGAGCGGAGGCCGCGGTCCGGCGGCGGTCCGCCGGAAGACGCGTACGGCCACCGTGCCCCGCCGTGATCCGGTCGCCGTGCCCCGCCGGGATGCGCCCACGGTATTCCACGGGAGCGGGTCAGCGTGTTCCGGCGGCGGCGAACCGCTCGACCGAGGCGACGTTCGCCTTGGTGACGAAGGCGGGCCCGGTGAGGACGGGAGCGACTCCGCCGCCGCTGAGGTTGCCGTTGGTCTCGTACAGCCAGAGCGCGTCCACGGCGAGGTAGCCCTGGAGGTACGGCTGCTGGTCCACCGCGAACTGCACCTGCCCGTCCCGCACGGCGTCGACCAGGTCCTTGTCGAGATCGAAGGTGGCCACCCGCGCCGTGCTCCCGGCCGCCCGCACCGACCCGACCGCGGTGAGCGCGAACTGCGCGCCCATCGTGACGACTTCGTCGATGGTGGAGTCCTGCCGCAGCCGGGCCGTGACGGCGGCGTCCACCGCGTCCATGTCCGTGCCCTCGACATAGAGCATGTCGGTCCGGCCGGTGAACGTCTTCTTCACCCCGGCGCAGCGTGCTTCGAGGGCGACATTGCCCCGCTCGTGGATGACACACAGGGCGTGTTCGGCCTTCATGCCGTCCAGCTTGTCGCCGACGGCCCGGCCCGCGAGACTCTCGTCCTGGCCGAAGTACTCCAGCAGCCCCTGGGAACGCCACGCGGCGATTCCGGAGTTGAGGCCGACCACGGGGATCCCTGCCGCCTTCGCCTCGGCGACCGGCGTCCTCATCGCCTGTGGCTTGGCCAGGGTCACCGCGATGCCGTCGACCTTGTCCCGGATCGCGTCCCGCACCAGCTGCGCCTGCCGCGCCGGGTCGGAGTCGTTCGCGTACGTCAGCTCGATGCCGTCCTTGGCGGCCGCCGTCCGGGCGCCCTTCTGCACCAGGTCCCAGAAGGCGTCCCCCTTGCCGCCGTGGGTGATCAGGGCGACCCTGATCCGGCCGCTGTCCGCACCGCCCACCGCGTCCGTGCCCGCGGCGAGCCCGGCGTCGCCCGATCCGGCTCCGGAGCAGCCGGCGAGGAGCAGGCAGAGTGCGGCCGCCAGGGCGGCGGTGCGGGGGAATCCCGGGGAGGCCTGAGGTGGGGGAGGAGTGTTCATGGAGGGTGCACCTCGCTGTGCGGCCGAGCAAGAGGAACGCGAAAGCCCGGCCGCGGCGCTGGTACGCGCCGGCCGGTCCAACCTTCACTGGCCTGGAGCCAACCGCGTGTGACCGCCGGTAGTCAAGTGATCGGCCGCTCGCGGTGAGTTGTCGGTGCCGCATCGTGATGATCTTTGCGTCCCCGAGACATACCGTCCTTGTCGTGACTCGCGCACGGCTCCAGCGCACGGCCGGGGCCCGGCCTCCGTCCGACCTCTCCGCCCGACCTCCGCCGAGCGCGCACCGCGCCGCGCAGGGGCCCGCCCGACGCGATCACCGGGCGGGCCCCTACGGCGAGCGGCCGGGGGTCAGGCGGGCTCCACGGCGTGCCGCTGACCGGCCTGCTCCTGAGCCGGCTGCTCGATGACGGGTGCGTCCACGACAGGCTTCTCCAGGCTCGTCCGCTGGTGTCCCGTCCCCTCGCGTCCCGTCCCCTCGTGTCCCGCTCCCAGTCCGGTCCCCGCCGATTCCCGCGCCGCCTTCCGGCGCCGGCGTCGGCTCACGCGCGGTTCCTGGTCCGGCAGCCAACCGAAGGCGAGGCAGCTGCCGACCGTCCCCAGCAGGAGGCCGACGAAGAAGCCGCCCAGGTTCGAGGTGAGCCAGGTGCCCAGGGACAGCAGGATGCCGGTGATCGAGTAGAAGAGCCGCTGAACGGGGTTGAAGACGATCAGCAGCCCGAGCAGGAACATCAGGGCCGGCAGGAGATATCCGGCCAGGCCCTGCATGCCGATGTGCAGGATGACCTTGAGCGACGCCTTCTGGGTGAGCAGGATCTCCGCCCCGCCCAGGGCGAGCAGCAGCCCGCCCCAGAACGGACGGCCGGCCCGCCAGCGCCGGAAGGCGGACCACTGATCCGGCCGGCCCGGCATCAGCAGCCCTTGTCGCTGAAGCCGAGCTTCAGGCCGGGCAGCTTGAACACCCCTGCGGTGGTCGCGTAGTTGGTCTGCCGCAGATTGGCGATCCGCACGGTGTCGGCCTGCTGGCTGAACACGCCGATCGGGCCCTTCACCCCGGCCTTGGTGAGGGTGCTGGCGTCGTTGCCGATCTCGATGTTGGTGAAGGCGGCGTCGCCGGACAGCTCGGTCGAGTCGGTGGTCAGATCGCTCGCCTGGACCGGCTGGGCCCCGCTGCCCGCGGTGATGAGCAGGTTGGTGCCGCCGAGGTCGACGCTCTGGCACAGCTTGGTGAGCGTCGCGTTCTTGATGGCGGAGGTGACGACCAGTACCTGGCCGCCGGTGTCGCCCGCGTTGGGGCTGCCCTCGGCCATGTTGTCGAGGCCGCCGAACTGCTCGAACCCGGTGCCCTTGAGCTCGGTGGCGGTGACCGTGAACGGCATGCCGGAGATGGCGAACTGCACACCCAGCGCTCCCTCGGCCGTCAGGATCGCGAGCCCCGCGGCGACCACGGCGGCCGGCACCGCCATGATCGCGGCCCGCCGCGCCCTGACCCGCCCGCGTCTCATGGAGCTGCCGGGGACTTCGGGCACTGATGGTACGGAACCGCTTTCCGCGTGCTCAGCGGTGTTCTCAGGAATGTTGCCGGCGGACGAGCTGACGTCCGAGGACGAGGCCATGTTCTGCTCCCATGGGCATAGTCAATGCGATTGGGCTTCAGGTTCAGTGGCGCGTTGTCCTGGCGCGGACAGCGAACCGACGCGCTCCTTCCCTCACAACTCCCGGCGATCGCAAGGGCTTTCCTGGTTACGCGTCAGTAGCCGACGAGGAAGTTACCGGTGGTTACATTCGAGGGTCAAGCATGTTGTGGGAAAAGGGTGTCGGTTGTGTGCCACCTGTGCCCCGACTGCTCCCCGGGTGACAAAAAGACCCCGTAGACGACACCAACTCCCGTGCAAGTCCTTGACGTTGGCTGACAGTCAGGTCTACAACTCTCCCTGGTTCCCCAGGATCCGTGGCGCCGGATCCAGCCGCTTCCCGGACGTTCTGTCCAGTACGGGCATGTCACTGCCCGAGTGCGACCCCCACGGCACCCGCACGGTCACCTCTCCTGGAGGCCGCGCCGGGCAGCCTCTCCGGCCGGCCCGGCCTGAGGCCCTCCCCCATTGGGTCTCCGGCCGGTCACCGTCCGGCTGTCGCCGCCGGTCCGTCACGTACGGAGAAGGCGTCACGGGCCGGCGACGGCACACCCCGGACCGCGCCCCACCTTTCCCAGGAAGCCGAACACCCCACTCCCGGTCATCCGGACCCCCACCCCAGAAGGCGCACTCCGCCCCGGAAGCCGGCCCCCCCACGCCAGGAGGCGCGCTCCCGCCCCCGGGAGCCGAGCCCCCATCCCCGGAAAATCCGACCCCACCCCCCAAAGCCGCACCCGCGCCCCTGGAAGCCGCACCCGCACCGCGGACCCCGGCCCCACGCGGACACCGGCCCCCCACCCCCAGAAAGAGGCACCCGCATGCGTACTCGATCCCTCCTCGCCCTCACCGGAGCCGTCGCCGCGCTCACCCTCACGGCGGCCGTCCCCGCGTCGGCGGCCGAGACCCCGGTCCTCACCACCGGCGGTCTCGGCGGTACGCCCGTCGCCGTGGGCGACGTCCTCACCGCGCCGCTCGCCACCGGCACCACCGCCACCCTCTACTCCAGCGCGACCGGCACCAGCGGCATCTCCTGCACGTCCTCGCAGTTCACCGCCACCGTCACCGACAACCCGGCGGCGCCCGGCACCGCCACCGAGTCGGTCACCGCCCACACCTTCGCCGGCAGCAGTTGCAGCGCCAACGTCATCGGCGTGCTCGGTGTCACCAGCATCACGGTCAACAACCTGCCGTACGCGACCTCCGTGAACTCCGACGGCACCCTCACGGTCACCCCCGCGAGCGGCTCCGCCATCCAGACCACGGTCGTGCTGCGCACCCTGCTCGGCAGCATCAACTGCGTCTACCAGACGCCCAGCCTGATCGGAAAGGCCGACAACGCCGACAACAGCATCGCCTTCACCAACCAGCAGTTCACCAAGACGTCCGGCTCCTCGCTGTGCTTCGCCAACGGCTACTTCACCGCGAAGTACGCCCCGGTGACGGCCGACGGCGCGCTGGTCTACGTCAACTAGTGCCGTGGCAGGCGACGTCGGCTCCGTCGCGACACCCGGCACGCACTCTCGCACCGGACGCCGCTCCCTGAGGGCAGACGTCGCCCGCCGAGGCGCCGACGTGGCGCGGCGCGTGATCCACGGCGGGTGACCCCGGCGCGCCGGGCGTTCAGCGCCGACGCATCCGCAACGCCAGAGCGGCGCCCCCGGTGAGCAGCAGCACCGCGGCGGCGCCGCTCGCCAGCGTCGGGGCGGAGGAGCGGGGGTCCGCGTCGCCGGCCGAGGCCACCGGAGTGCTCCCGGGTGCGGTGCCGGCCTCGGCGGAGCGGTCGGCGGCGGGCGACCGGCTCGCCTGCGCGGCGCGCTCCCCGGCCGGCGAGGCACCGGCGCTCGCGCGCTCCCCGACGCCGGCCGCCGTGGCCGGCACCGAGGCCTCGGCTCCCGAGCCCGCCGACCCGGTACCCGCGGCTCCCCTCCCGTCCGCCCCGGTCCCGTCCGACCCCGACCCGTCCGCCCCGGTCCCGTCCGACCCCGACCCGTCCGCCCCGGACTCCTGCGTCCCCGCGCTCTTCGCCGCCGGGAACACCACGTCCGAGCACGAGTAGTAGGTGTCCGGCGTGCCGCTGTTCTGCCAGATCGTGTACAGCACGTGCCGTCCCGTCCGGTCGGACGGCAGGGTCGCCGCGAACCGGTACGCCCCGTCCGTGAGCGCCGGGTCCTTCACCTGCGCGAAGGGCTTGTCCGGCAGGTCGGACCACGTCAGCGGCTTCGCGGGGTCGTAGCCGGGCTCGGTGAGATAGAGCCGGAACGTGCCGGTGTGCGGGATCGTCGAGACGTACCGCATGGACAGCGTGGCGCCCGGGGACAGGCGGGTGGACGGCCAGTCGGGGCGGGCGAGGTCGAGGCCGCGGTAGGCGGGCAGCCCTCCGCTGCACAGCTTCCCGTCGGGGACGGTCTGCCGGTCCCGTCCGTTCACGTTCGCCACGCGCAGGTTGTCCCAGGCGGTGAAGGGCGACCCGTTCGCGGTGACGGCGGCCCGGCAGGCGGCGGTGCCGGTGGCGCCGCCGTCGGGGGAGCAGCCGTGGACCCGGCTGACCGGATCCGTCGGGGCGCCGTGTGCCACGGCGGGCGCCGCCGCCCACATCCCCAGCAGCAGGGAGCCGGAGACGGAGACCGCCAGGGCGGTGGTGCGGTGTGCGGTGGTCCGGGACATCCGGGACGTCTCCTCGGCCGGGGCGGAACGGTCTGGCTACCACGTGGGCGTCCGCGGGGTGCGCGGACCGCTGCCGTCCAGTACGGGAAACCTGCCGGGCGCGTTCACGGGGAGCCCAACCACCGCAAATCGAACGGTTCCCGCTCAACTGGCCAGTGTCGAGGGTGGGTTTCCGGCCGGATCGAGGGTTTCCCCTGTATCCCGATGACCTGCCCTTTGCCTATCGTTCGACCACAGCTGACCCACAGGTAACCCCGGACGGGTCGCACCCCGCGTCAGGCCGGCCACCGCGTGCTCCTCGACATCCCCACGGTGCCACTCGCACCGTCGTCACTCGCACCGCTGTCACCCTGCGGTGCCGCCCCCTGCACCGCTGCTCTCCACAGCGCACACCCCCCCGCCGCTTCAGCGCCGAAGCGAATCGACCACCGCTCCGTGCTGCCCGGAGTACGGCCACGAAAGGCAAGCCCTTGCGCACCTTCCCCACCTCCGGACGGAAGTTGATATCCGTCGCCGCGGTCTCCGCGGCCCTGCTGACGGCCGCCACCGCCTCGGTCGCCGTCGCCCAGGAACCCGCCTCCCAGGCCCCGTCCCTCCCGGCCGCGTTCACCGAGGCCGCGCCCGGCACCCCGGCCGAGCGTCTCATCGTCGGCTACAAGTCCGGCGCCGCCGAGGCCGGATCGAACACGGCCGCCGAGGCCGACGCCAAGGCCAAGGGCAAGGAGACCGGCGAGGACGTCGACTTCCAGCGCCGCCTCGGCACCGGCGCCGCCCTCGTCGACCTCGGCGCGCGGCCCAGCGCCGCCGACGTGGCCGACGTGATCGCCGAGTTCAGGGCCGACCCGCAGGTCGCCTATGTCGTGCCGGACCGCCTGAACACCGCGAAGGCCGACCCGAACGACACCGAGTACGCCAAGCAGTGGGACCTGTTCGAGGCCACGGCCGGCATGAACGTGCCCGGCGCCTGGAACACCACCACCGGCACCGGCGTCACCGTCGCCGTCATCGACACCGGCTACGTGACCCACTCCGACCTCGCCGCGAACATCGTCGGCGGCTACGACTTCATCGCCGACACCGCCGTCGCGGTGGACGGCAACGGCCGCGACAGCAACCCGGCCGACCCGGGCGACTACTACGCCGCCAACGAGTGCGGTTCCGGCATCCCCGCGAGCACCTCCTCCTGGCACGGCACCCACGTCGCCGGCACCATCGCCGCGGTCACCAACAACAGCAAGGGTGTCGCGGGTATCGCCTACGGCGCGAAGATCTCCCCGGTGCGCGTGCTCGGCAAGTGCGGCGGCTACGACTCCGACATCATCGACGCGATCACCTGGGCGTCCGGCGGCACCGTCTCCGGCGTGCCCGCCAACTCCAACGTGGCCAAGGTCATCAACATGAGCCTCGGCGGCGACGGGGCCTGCACCTCGGCGACCCAGAGTGCCATCAACGCCGCCGTCGGCCGCGGCACGACCGTCGTCGTGGCGGCGGGCAACGAGAACGACAACGTGGCCAACCACTCGCCCGGCAACTGCAACAACGTCATCTCGGTGGCCGCGACCAGCCGCACCGGCGCCAAGGCCTCGTACTCCAACTACGGCTCCCTCGTGGACATCTCGGCGCCCGGCGGCCAGACCAGCACCGGCACCGCCAACGGCATCCTGTCCACCCTCAACTCCGGTACGAGCACGCCGTCCACGGAGTCGTACGCCTACTACCAGGGCACCAGCATGGCCACCCCGCACATCGCGGGCCTGGTCGCGCTGATGAAGTCGGCCAACTCCGCGCTGACCCCGGCGCAGATCGAGACCGCCGTCAAGAACAACGCCCGCGCCCTGCCCGGCGCCTGCTCCGGCGGCTGCGGTGCGGGTCTGGCGGATGCGGCGAAGACGGTGACGGCCGTGAGCGGTGGTACGTCCACCGGGACGACCTTCGCCAGCACCAGCGCCGTCACGATCCCGGACAACGGCGCCGCCGTCGAGTCCTCCCTCGTCGTGAGCGGCCGCACCGGCAGCGCTCCCTCCGCCCTCCCGGTCGGCGTCGACATCACCCACACCTACCGCGGCGACCTGGTCATCGACCTGGTGGCCCCGGACGGTACGGCCTACCGCCTGAAGGCCGCGAGCTCCTCGGACTCCGCGGACAACGTCACCACCACCTACACCGTCAACGCGTCCTCCGAGACGGCCAACGGCACCTGGAAGCTGCGCGTCCAGGACACGGCCGCCCAGGACACCGGCCGGATCAACGGCTGGAAGCTGACGTTCTGAGCGACGCCCCGTGATCGGGCGGGCCGGCCGGTGCGGATGGGCACCGGCCGGCCCGCCGTCGTGTCAGGCGCGGAAAGCGGACAGGTGCCCGGCGGCCCAGTCCCGGTAGGACCGCGCGGGCCGGCCCAGCAGCTCGGCGACCGTCGGGTCCACCTGCGCCTTGGTCCCCTCCAGCCCTCGCGCGACGCTCTCCGCCAGGGCCCGCGCCACCGGAGCCGGATACCGCTCCAGCATGCCCCGCAGCACCTGCTCCCTCGCCAACTCAACAAATTTCAAAGGGCGTTGGAGCAGGCCGCTGAGAATCTCCGTCTGCCGGACCGGACTCACCGCCTCGGGTCCGGTGAGCGCGTACTCCCGCCCCGCGTGCTCCTCGATGTCGGTCAGCGCGCGTACCGCCACCTCCGCGATGTCCCGCGGATCGACCGCGGCGGTCTCCGTGTCGCCGTGCGGAGCGCGCACCACGCCCTCCTCACGGACCGAACGGGCCCAGCGCAGGGTGTTCGACATGAAGGCCCGCGGCCGCAGCAGGGTCCAGGTCGGACCCGAGGCCCGCAGCAGCCGCTCGTTCTCCCGCTGCCACTCGGTGACCAGGTCCGTGGCGTCGGGCTCGGTCACCGACAGGGTCGTCACCTTCACCACGTGCCGGACCCCCGCCGCGCGGGCGGCCGCCAGGAAGTTCTCGTCATGGGCGTGCGTGAGCGGATCCGCCGTGACCAGCAGGGCGGACCGCACACCGGTCAGCGCCCGCCGCAGGCCGACGGGGTCCTCGAAGTCCCCGCCCACCACCTCGGCGTGCGCTCCCGCGAGGCCGGCGGCGCGTCCCGGGTCCCGGGTCAGCAGCCGCACCGGCTCGGTGCCGGGCAGCCGCCGGGCCGTCAGTGAGCCGACCGTCCCCGTTGCCCCGGTCAGCAGGATCACGACACCGCGGCGTCGAGCGACGCGAGGACCCGGACACCGCGGTCGGCCTTGCTGTCGAGGGCGAGCAGCAGCCCCGGCACCGCGATGCTCGGCAGGACATGGGCCCACAGGACGGACAACCGGTGCCCGAGATCCCCCCGGTCGGTCAGCGCCCGGGACATCAGCTGGATGCCGGTGAACGAGCCCACCAGCAGCTCCACTGTCTCCCGGGTGTCCACCGTGGGCAGCAACTCGCCCTGCGCCCGCGCCTGTTCCAGCAGCGAGGTCAACCGGTCCGCCCACTGCCGGAACGGCTCGCCGTGATCGATGCCGGACGGCGAGGCCTGGTCCACCGCCAGCCGCACGCTGCCCCGCAACAGGGCGTTGCTCAGCAGCCGGTGACCGACGACGAAGGTCATGTCGATCACCTCCTGCAACTTGGAGGGCTGCGGGGGGACCTTGCCGAACGGCACCTGCTCGTCGAGCACCGCCTGCGCGAGGGACTCCTTGGACGGGAAGTGGAAGTACAGGGCGCCCTTGGTGACGTCGGCCCGCTCCAGCACCATGGCGATGGTGGTCGAGGTGTAGCCGTGCTCGTCGAAGATCGCGCCGGCCGCTTCCAGGATCGCCCTGCGCGTCCTGATGGCGCGCTCCTGTTGTGCCATGAGAGCCCCTCCGCTGCGCCGCGTTGCCCTGATCCGTCGTGGTGTGCCGCGGTGTCCCCGATCATAAGGCGCGCGCGAATGGTCTCATTGAAAACAGACCGGGTGCCTCATACCCTGACGCTCACCGGAGCGGACGTCCCACTGTCTGCGCATGGCCTTCCGGGGGACCGTAGGGAGAGACATGCCTCAACCGCGGCAGCGCGCCGAGTCCCTGTCCATGACCGCGACCGTTCCGCGTCAGCTGGTCCACCGCGCGGCGGTCGCGGAGACCCTCCTCACCGGCTGGCGGCGGACCGCGCCAGACCGGTTCTCCGTCACGGCGCAGTGGCCGCGCACGCACGGTTTACACGTGTCGGCGGACCGGTCCGCGTACGACCCCCTGCTCGTGGTGGAGACGGTGCGGCAGAGCGGGATGCTGATCGCGCACACCGAGTACCAGGTGCCGCTGGACCACCACTTCGTGCTCCAGGAGTTCGAGGTCCGCACACTTCCCCAGCACTTGGCCGTGGGAGCGGTCCCCGCGGAGCTGACCGTCGACGTCGTCTTCGTGGACGTCCAGTACCGGGGCCGCCGGCCGGTGGGGGCCCGGTACACCGCGGAGGTCCTGCGCGACGGGGATCGCGTGGCGACCACGCGCGTGGCGTTCACCTGCACCAGTGAGCCCGTCTACCGCCGGCTGCGGGGCGGCCGTACGGCCGCCACCGCGGTGCCGCTGCCGTTGCCGCCTCCGCTTCCCGCCGTCACCGTCGGCCGGGCCCTGCCCGCGGACGTCGTCCTGGCCCCGTCCGGGCGGCCGGACCTCTGGCGCCTGCGAGTAGATACCGCACACCCCGTTTTTTTCGACCATCCGCTCGACCACGTCCCGGGCACGCTGCTGCTGGAGGCGGCCCGCCAGGCCGTACGGGCGCGGACCGCCGGGACGCGCTCTCCGGCGTCCTTCCGCATCGCCTTCTATCGCTATGCGGAACTGGATGAACCCGCCTGGATAGCCGCTGCGGACGGGGACGGCGCCGACGTCCAAGTCGTGGGCACACAGGGAGAATCGACGGTCTTCACCTGCACGGTGGGTACTGCGGCCGGGTGAGGTATCGTGGACGGCCAGGCCAGAAACAAACGGCATGCCCCGTTCTTTCCCGCAGGAGTGTCCGTTCATGCCGAGGCAGTTACGCGCCGAGCAGACCCGTTTGACGATCATCGTGGCCGCCGCCGAACTGTTCGACCGGCACGGTTACGAGTCGACCAGCCTGAGCGACATCGTCGAGCACGCCCAAGTCACCAAGGGCGCCCTCTACTTCCACTTCGCCGCGAAGGAGGATCTGGCCCACGCGATCATGGAACTGCAGTCCCGTGCGTCGCGCCGGCTGGCGAGCGACGCGGACGGCCGGGGCTCCTCCTCGCTCGAGGCCTTGATGCGCGTCACCTTCGGCATAGCCCGGCTGTCCGTCGACGACCCGATTCCCCGGGCCGGCCTCCGCCTGGCCACCGGGGGAGTGGAGGTACGCCCGCCGCTGCGGCACCCCTTCACGGAGTGGCTGGACCTCGCCACCCGCAAACTCCTCGGCGCCGTCAAGGAGTCCGACCTCCACCCGGACACGGACGTCGACGCCGTCGCCCACTCCCTCGTCTGCTTCTTCGTCGGCACCCGGGTGGTGAGCCGCTCCCTGGAACCGGTCACCCGGCAGCCGCGCAGACTGGCCGAGATGTGGCATGTGCTGATCCGCGGCATCGTCCCGGTGCCCCGGCGAGCGCGGTACCTGACCCTGGTCACGCAATTGGAGCGGGAGATCAGGACGGGATGACGCGACCGCGCCGGGCCCGGCCGGTGACGTGCGCGCGACCGGTGTGACGCCCGCGCCGACGTCCGCGGCCCGCGCGATAGCGTGACGCGCATGCCCGACACCCCGCCACCCGCGTCCGGCCCGTCCGCGCCCGTGATCGTCGGTGACGACCCCGGCTCGTTCCCGCACAGCGTGCTCGCCGAGCGGCACCCCGCGATCATCCGGCAGGTCCGCGAGGCCTTCCCCTACGGCCCCGAGCAGCACCACGCCCTGGACGCACTGCTCGCGAGCTGCACCAAGGGTGTGATCGAACCGCTCCCGGCCGACGCCCACGACCTGGACCGCTGGGCGGCCTGGGGCATGGGAGAGTACACCGGCCGCTCCTGGTTCGACGTGCCGTGGCTGTGGTCGGAGAGCCACTTCTACCGCCGGCTCCTCGACGCCGTCGGCTACTTCGGCCCCGGCCCCTGGCAGGGCATCGACCCCTTCCGCCCCTTCAAGCTCGCCGAACTCGACTCACGGGAGACGGACGAGGAACTGGCCGCGCTCGACGACCTCGCCGGTCGCCCGGCGGACGAACAGGCCGTGGCACTGCTGCACGGCTCCCTCTGGGGCAACCGCGCCGACCTCGGCTTCCGCCTCTCCGACGCCGACGCCGAGGACCGGGCCGCCGTCCCGGGCCTGGTCGCCGACCACAGCGACACCCTGTGGACACTGCTCCGGGGCACGGGCACGCTCTGCCTGATCGCCGACAACGCCGGCCGTGAACTCATCCCGGACCTGCTGCTCATCGACCACCTCCTCGCGCACCGGCGCGTGGAGCGCGTGGTCCTGCACGTCAAGCCGCACCCGTACTTCGTCTCCGACGCCACCACCGCCGACGTGGTCGACGCGCTGCGCCGGCTGACGAACGCGCCGGGCGAGGCCGCCGGGTACGGCCGCCGCCTGTGGTCCGCGACGGCCGACGGGCGGCTCACCGTCCGCGCGCACCCGTTCTCCTGCGCCCCGCTGCCGTACGCGGACCTGCCCGGGGACCTGCGCGGAGAACTCGCCCAGGCCGTCCTGACCGTGGTCAAGGGCGATCTCAACTACCGCCGCCTGGTGGGCGACCGCCGATGGTCACCCACCACCCCCTTCGCCGAGGTCACCGCCCACTTCCCCGGCCCGGTCGCCGCCCTGCGCACGCTGAAGTCCGAGGTGATCACCGGCCTGGACGCGGACACGGAGGCCGCGCTGGTCGCCGCGGAGGGGCAGGCCTGGCGCACCAGCGGCACGCATGCGCTGATCCAGGTCAGGCCCTGAGCCACGTCGTCACCCGCTCCCCGGCCCGCGGCCCGGAGCCGCTCCGGCTCCCCGGCCGACGGAACCCCGTCGCCGCCCCGCGCCGCCCCGCGCCGCCCCGCGCCGCCCCGCGCCGCCCCGCGCCGCCCCGCGCCGCCCCGCGCCGGCCGGAGTCCGCCGCCCCGCGCGGGTCGGACAGGCGGTGCGCGCCCCCGCCACGCGCCGACTGGTCCGGCCCGGTCCGGCGCGCACGCCATACCGGGCGTCCACCGTTCCCGGCTTCACTCCCGATTCACGCGATGGTGTGATCATGTCCTGGCCCACGGATGGTGTCCGAGGGCCCTGGGTAAGGCCCGGCCATGACGCAGCAGCCCTTCGAACTCCCGCACTTCTACATGCCGTATCCCGCGCGGCTGAACCCGCACGTCGACGAGGCCCGCACCCACTCCACCGCCTGGGCGCGCGAGATGGGCATGCTGGAGGGTTCCGGGATCTGGGAGCAGGCCGACCTCGACGCCCACGACTACGGCCTGCTCTGCGCCTACACCCATCCCGACTGCGACGGCCCGGCCCTCTCCCTCATCACCGACTGGTACGTGTGGGTCTTCTTCTTCGACGACCACTTCCTGGAGACCTTCAAGCGCACCCAGGACCGGGCCGGCGGCAAGGCCTACCTGGACCGGCTGCCGCTGTTCATGCCGATGGACCCGGCGACGCCGGTGCCCGAGCCGCGAAACCCGGTCGAGGCGGGCCTCGCCGACCTGTGGACGCGCACGGTGCCGTCGATGTCCGCCGACTGGCGCCGCCGCTTCGCCGTCGCCACGGAGCACCTGCTCAACGAGTCCCTGTGGGAACTGTCCAACATCAACGAGGGGCGGATCGCCAACCCGGTCGAGTACATCGAGATGCGCCGCAAGGTGGGCGGCGCCCCCTGGTCGGCGGGGCTCGTCGAGTACGCGACGGCCGAAGTGCCCGAGTCCGTCGCCGGGTCGAGGCCGCTGAGGGTCCTGATGGAGACGTTCTCCGACGGCGTCCACCTGCGCAACGACCTGTTCTCCTACCAGCGCGAGGTCGAGGACGAGGGAGAGCTGAGCAACGGCGTGCTCGTCCTGGAGACCTTCTTCGGCTGCACCACCCAGGAGGCCGCAGACACCGTCAACGACGTCCTCACCTCCCGGCTCCACCAGTTCGAGCACACCGCGGTCACCGAAGTGCCCGCCCTGGCCGTGGAGAAGGGGCTCAGCCCGGCCGAGGTGGCCGCGGTCGCCCAGTACACGCGGGGCTTGCAGGACTGGCAGTCCGGCGGCCACGAATGGCACATGCGCTCCAGCCGCTACATGAACGCGCGATCCCGTCCCACCAAGCCCTGGCAGGGGCTGACCGGCCCCGGCACCTCCGCAGCGGACGTCGGCGCGCTGCTCGCCTCGGCCGGCGCGGAGCGCCTGCGCGCGTACACGCACGTGCCCTTCCAGAAGGTCGGCCCCTCCCTGCTGCCCGACTTCGCCATGCCCTTCCAGCTCCGGCTCAGCCCGCATCTCGACGGCGCCCGCGGCCGGCTCACCGACTGGGTGCGCCGCATGGGCATCCTCCACGAGGGCGTCTGGGACGAGGACAAACTCGCCGCGTACGACCTGCCGCTGTGCGCCGCGGGGATCGACCCGGACGCGACGCCCGAGGCCCTGGACCTCAGTTCCAGCTGGCTCGCCTGGGGCACGTACGGCGACGACTACTACCCGCTCGTCTTCGGTCACCGCCGCGACCTGGCCGCCGCCCGGCTCACCACGCAGCGCCTGTCGGACTGCATGTCCGTCGACGGCGAGGCGGCCCCCGTCCCGCTCAACGCCATGGAGCGCGGACTCCTCGACCTGTGGACGCGGACGACGGCCGCGATGACCCCCGGGCAACGGCGCGGCCTGAAGGACGCGGTGAACGTGATGACCGAGAGCTGGGTCTGGGAGGTGTCCAACCAGATCCAGAACCGTGTCCCCGACCCCGTCGACTACCTG
The DNA here is from genome assembly GCF_030287445.1 of Streptomyces sp. ALI-76-A. Lineage (GTDB taxonomy): Bacteria > Actinomycetota > Actinomycetes > Streptomycetales > Streptomycetaceae > Streptomyces. The sequence continues at coordinate 6,764,107 of NZ_JASVWB010000002.1, forward strand.
GAGATGCGCCGCGCCACCTTCGGCTCCGACCTCACCATGAGCCTGTGCCGGATGGGCCACGGCCCGGCCGTCCCGCCGGAGGTCTACCGCACCGGACCGGTCCGCTCCCTGGAGAACGCCGCCGTCGACTACGCGTGCCTCCTGAACGACGTCTTCTCCTACCAGAAGGAGATCGAGTACGAGGGTGAGATCCACAACGCGATCCTCGTCGTGCGGCACTTCTTCGGCATCGACTACCCGACCGCGCTGGGTGTCGTCCATGACCTCATGACCCAGCGGATGCAGCAGTTCCAGCACGTCGCCACACATGAGCTGCCCATCGTGTACGACGACTTCCAGCTCTCCGCCGAGGCGCGGGAGGTCATGCGGGGCTATGTGGCCGACCTGGAGAACTGGATGGCGGGCATCCTGAACTGGCATCGCGAGGTCGACCGCTACAAGGCCGACTGGCTGGCCGGCCGCGCCCACGGCTTCCTTCCGGACCGCCCGCCGGCGGTGCCGGTCGGCTGAACCCCGGGGCCTCGGGACGTCCTCCGTCATGTCACTGAGCGCGCCGACCGCCCCGTGACAGGACGTCCCGACCGACCGCCCCCGGCCGAGCGCTCCGACCCGCTCGGGGACGTGCGCGGGGCGCGGGGCGCGGGCCGCGGGGTCCGGGTGACCGGCCTCGACGCGGCGGCGGGCGGCACCCGCACGCCATCGCGTACGGCCCGACGAGCACCGTCCCGTCGGCGCCCGACGAGTTCGGCCGCAAGGACGCCCACCGGGTGCCCGGAAACCAGGTGCTGTGCGTCATGGGCGTACGGCCGTTCATGTGCCACTGCCGCTGCGACTTCCTGAAGCGTGATGACATGGGCATGATGCTCTTCGTCTCCTGCGTCCGAGGCGCTGAAGTCCGACCACGGCGGAGGGCGCGGCGGCCATCTGGAGGGTCGTGGAGGTCGCGGCGGTCGAGGCGTTCCGGGGAGGGGACCGAACGCCTATGACTTCCCGTCCCCGACCGCCGGTCAGTCTCACTCGTTCGTGGCTCGTCGTGCGCCGTCGCCCCGGGTAGATCATCACCCGGAGGCGATCCATGGAACAGACTGCACTGCGTCCCAAGCCGATGCCCGGTCGGGAACCGGGCGGCACCACGTCCGGGCCCGCCCGGCGCCCGCATGCCGCGCGACGGCGGGGCCGACGGCTGCGGGCCCTGGTGTTCGCCCTGCTCGCGGGGACGGTCCTGGTCCTGTCCGGGATCGGCCTCGGCACGGTCGGCGCCACGGTGATCGGCATGAGCAAACTCGCCGAACTGCAACGGCAGGCGGGGCGAGCGGGCGAGGCGGGACAGGCCGCCTCCGGGATGCGGGGAGACGCGTCCGCCTCGGTACGTCCGGGGCCTTCCGCGCCCTCCTCGAAGACATGGCGGCCCGCGTCGGCGTCCGGCGGTGCGACACTCGGCCTGGAGGCCGTCGACGCCGAGAAGGTGGGCGCTCTGGTCATCGGCGTCCACGTCCCGGGCCCGGGTTACTCGGCCGGCCTGGTCCGGGGTGACGTGCTCCTCACGTTCGGCCGCAGCCGCGTCGACTCGGCCGCCGATCTCGCGCGCGCCGTCCGGGAGGCCCGCCCCGGCAAGGAGGTGACGCTGACCGTGCGGCACCGGACCGGCGGCTACCAGCAGTTGACGGTGAGGCCGGGCGTCGTCACCTGACCTCCGGGCCGGGCCTCGTCACATGACCCCGTCCGACTGACTGGCCTGCCGCCTGCCGCCTGCCGCCTGCCGACGGGTGGCGACGGGTGCCTCCCGGTCCCCACCTGCCCGTCCTTCCATGGCGGCGGTGACGTCCGCGTCCCCCGGCCCGACGGCCGGCGGGCGTCCGACGAACGCGGTGACGGCGGGCGTGGTGCCGCCACGGCGTGGCGACGGTGGGCGTATCCGCGTGACCGGTTCAGTCCGGCGACCCCGGACCACCGTGCCGGCAGCGCACCCCGGTCAGGCAGCGCGCACCCCCCGGCGGGCGGCTCCCACCGCCGGTCGTGGCGGGTGCCTCCGGCCGACGGCACCTCAGGGGGTGAAGCGGGACGAACGTGAGGGTTCAGGCAGGCGCGACGGCTGTCCGTCCCCAGGCGTGAGAGGCGACCGGTCGCGGAGACGCGACAACCGGCTCGCGCGGCCCCCGCTGTCCGGGCAGGATGCTCCCCGTAGCCCCTTCCCCCCCCGTCCTGGAGGCCCGGATGACCGGCAGCACGGCCGCGCTCTTCACCACAGACGACTACCGGGCCCGTATGGAGCGCGCCGCGCGGACGGCCGCCGACGCGGGACTCGCCGGGCTCCTGGTGGCTCCGGGCCCGGACCTGGTGTGGCTCACCGGCTACGCGCCCACCGCCGTCACCGAACGGCTCACGCTGCTGGTCCTGGCCCCCGGGCAGGACCCCGTCCTCGTCGTCCCCACCCTGGAGGCCCCGGACGCCGCGAAGGCACCCGGCGCCCCCGCGCTGACCCTGCGCGACTGGACCGACGGCAAGGACCCCTACGCCGCCACCGCCGCGCTGCTCGACGCGAGCGGCCGGTTCGGCGTCAGCGACAACGCCTGGGCCATGCACCTGCTGGCACTGCAGAGGGCGTTGCCCGGCACCTCGTACGCCTCCCTCACCGAAGCTCTGCCGATGCTGCGTGCCGTCAAGGACGCGGCGGAACTGGAGCTGCTGTCAGCCGCGGGAGCGGCCGCGGACGCGACCTTCGAGGAGATCCGTAACGTTCCCTTCGCGGGCCGCCGGGAGTCCGACATCGCCTCGGACCTCGATCGCCTGCTGCGAGAACACGGGCACGAGCAGGTCGACTTCACCATCGTCGCCTCCGGGCCCAACGGCGCCGACCCGCACCACGAGGCAGATGACCGCGTCGTCGAACGCGGCGACATGGTGGTCCTGGACTTCGGCGGCCTCAAGGGCGGCTACGGCTCCGACACCTCCCGCACGGTCCACGTCGGCGCACCGACCGACGAGGAGCGCCGGGTGCACGACCTCGTGCGCGCGGCCCAGGAGGCGGGCTTCCGGGCCGTACGGCCCGGCGTGGCCTGCCAGGAGGTCGACCGGGCCGCCCGCGCGGTCATCGCCGACGCCGGGTACGGCGACCGCTTCATCCACCGCACCGGCCACGGCATCGGCGTCACCACGCACGAGCCGCCGTACATGATCGAGGGCGAGGAACAGCTTCTCGTGCCCGGCATGTGCTTCTCCGTGGAACCCGGCGTCTATCTGCCCGGCCGTTTCGGGGTACGCATCGAGGACATCGTCACCGTCACGGAGGACGGCGGCCGTCGGCTCAACACGACGAGCCGGGAGATGGTCATAGTGGACTGACGAACAGCAGGAGCCCCCCGTCCCCGACTGACAAAACGGCGCGACCATGACCCAGGCACCGACACCCACCGCGGACACCGTCCGCCGACTGGTCCGTTCCCTGCTCAAGGACGGCGGGCCCGGCGCGGACGACTCCGCCGGGCCGGAGGTCCGGCCTGCCACCGAGGGTGACGCGCCCGCCACCTGGTGGGTCGGCGCCCGCCATGTGCTGCGCCTCGCCCCCGACCGGGAGGCCACCGTCCGACAGCGCCGCGAACTGCGTCTGCGGGACCTCGTGCGCCCGCATCTGCCGGTCGCGGTGCCGACCAGCGTGGCGCACGGCGAATGGTCCCCCGGGCTGGCCTACACCCTCGACACCCGGGTGCCCGGCGGCTCGGCGGAGGAGCACGACGTGTCCGCCGTCGGCGAGGCCGACCTGGCCGGACTCCTCACCGGCCTGCGCGAGGTGCCCGCCCGGCAGGCCGAGACCCTCGGCGTGCCACGTACCGCGCCGCGCTCCCTGGAGGCCCTGCGCCGGGAGGCCGGGCGGGCCGCGGAACGCCTGGTCGCGGCCGACGAGTTCGATCCCGTACGCCTGCACCAGCTCGCGCCGACGGCCGCCGTCCAGCTCGCCGCCCAGTCCGGCACCGCCGTCCTCGTCCACCACGGCCTCAGCGCCGAACACCTCGTGGTCAGCGCCGACGGCCGGGTGCGCGGCGTGCTCGACTGGGCCGACGCGGCCGTCGGGGACCCCGCGGAGGACATCGCCGGCCTCGCGCTGGCCGTCGGCTCCCCGGCCGCCGTCCGCGCCGCCACCCTCGCCGGTTACGGCGCCCGCCCCTGTCTGCGCGGTCTCTGGCTCGCCCGCTGCGACACGGTCGTGCGTCTCGCGGCCCGCCTCGACGGCCGTGACGGCAGCCATCTGCCGCTGCTCCGGACGCACCTGCGACGCGCCTGGGAGACGATCCTGCTGGAACGGGTCACGGAGCTGCGCGACGAGGACCCGGACGACGCGGCCCCCTGAGCGGGCGGACAAGAGCGGGCGGACAGGAGCGGGCGAGGGCGGACGAGTGCGGCCGGACACCGGCCCTCACCTGGCGTAAGCGCTTGCGCAAAGGCTTGCGCAAGCGTTTACGCCCGCCCGCCTCCCGTCGGTCTCACGTCTGCAACAGCACCACGCACGACTCCGCGGGCACGCGCAGCATCCCGCCCGCGTCCGGTGCCTCGACCGGCTCCCATGCGGCGAGCACGCGCACGGGGCGGGAGCCGAGCGGGATGGCGGCGGGTTCCGCGGCGAGGTTCACGGCCACGCGCACGTCCCCGCGCCGGAAGGCCAGCCAGCGTTCCCGCTCGTCGTAGGCCACCTTCGTGTCCGCGAGGTCGGGGTCGGTGAGGTCCGCCTGCTCGTGCCGCAGGGCGATGAGCTTGCGGTACCAGGCCAGCACGCGCGCGTGGGGCTCACGTTCGGGCTCGGACCAGTCGAGGCAGGAGCGTTCACGGGTCGCCGGGTCCTGGGGGTCGGGGACGTCCTCCTCGGCCCAGCCGTGCGCGGCGAACTCCCGCCGCCTGCCCCGCCGTACGGCCTCGGCCAGCTCGGGATCGGTGTGGTCGGTGAAGAACTGCCACGGCGTGCCCGCCGCCCACTCCTCGCCCATGAACAGCATCGGCGTGAAGGGCGCGGTGAGCACCAGGGTGGCCGCGCAGGCCTGGAGGCCGGGGGAGAGGGACGCCGCCAGCCGGTCGCCCTGGGCGCGGTTGCCGACCTGGTCGTGGGTCTGGCTGTAGCCGAGGAGCCGGTGCGCGGCCACGCGCGAGCGGTCCAGCGGACGCCCGTGGTGGCGCCCCCGGAAGCTCGAGTACGTGCCGTCGTGGAAGTAGCCGTCCATGAGCGTCTTGGCGACCGCCGTCAGGGGAGCGCGCCCGAAGTCGGCGTAGTAGCCCTGCGACTCGCCCGTGAGCGCGGTGTGCAGGGCGTGGTGGAAGTCGTCGTTCCACTGGGCGTGCAGCCCGAGACCGCCCTCCGCACGTGAGGTGATCAGCCGGGGGTCGTTCAGGTCGGACTCGGCGATCAGGAACAGCGGCCGGCCCGCGTCGGCGGAGAGGTCGTCCACCTCGGCCGACAGCTCCTCCAGGAAGTGGCGGGCGCGGGTGTCCGCCAGCGCGTGCACCGCGTCCAGCCGCAGCCCGTCCAGCCGGTAGTCCCGCAGCCAGGCCAGCGCGCTGCCCAGCAGGAACGCGCGCACCTCGTCCGAGCCGGGCGCGTCCAGGTTCACGGCGGAGCCCCAGGGCGTGTGGTGGGTGTCCGTGAAGTACGGCCCGAACTGCGGGAGGTAGTTGCCCGAGGGGCCGAGGTGGTTGTGCACCACGTCCAGAACCACGCCCAGACCGAGTTCATGGGCGCGGTCCACGAAGCGTTTCAACGCCTCGGGGCCGCCGTACGGCTCGTGCACCGCCCACAGCGAGACGCCCTCGTATCCCCAGCCGTGCTGCCCCGGGAAGGGGCACAGGGGCATCAACTCGACGTGCGTGACACCGAGTTCGGTGAGATGCCCGAGGCGCTCGGCGGCGGCGTCCAAGGTGCCCTCACGCGTGTACGTGCCCACGTGCAGCTCGTACAGCACCGCCCCGGGCAGCGGACGGCCGGCCCACTCGGCGCGCCAGGTGTACCGCTCGTGCTCGACGACCGCGCTCAGGCCGTCGGGACCGTCCGGCTGGCGGCGTGAGCGCGGGTCGGGCAGCACGGGGCCGTCGTCCAGCGCGAAGCCGTACCGGCTGCCGTCCCGCGCCTCGGCCTCGGCCGTCCACCATCCCGCGCGTTGCGGATCGCGCTCCATCGCGCGCGGGACGCCCTCGCACTGGAGCGTCACACGATCGGCCTGCGGTGCCCACACCTCGAACTGCACGGACGGTTCCCCTTCGTCTGTTCACCGTGATGTAGCCCTGTCCATGATGTTTCAAACGAGATCAATACACCGGTGAATCCGCCCCATTGTGGCTGGTGTCGCCGGGTACGCGCGCGGGGCGGCCGTTTCGGCGTCTTCTGGACACCCGGCGTTCGCTGTCCGACAATCACGAACGTGACGTCGTCCTTCGAGTTCAACACGTACCCCGCTCGGTTGTCCGACGCGGAGCGCGACAAGGCGCTGCGGGTGCTTCGTGACGGCGTCGCCATGGGCCGCCTCTCGCACGACACGTTCATCAGGCGCATGGAGCTGGCGCTCGCCGCCCGCCGCTCGGACGAACTCGCCGTGCTCACCGCCGACCTGCCCCAGGACAGCCGCGTCTCCCGCCTGGTGTTCGGCACCGTCGAGGCGGTGTCCGGTTTCGCGGTACGGCTGCGCAGGGCCTGGCAGGCCGAGCGGCTCCCCAAGCTGCTGCTGCCGCACCCGGGCAACGGCCACCCGCTGCGCATCGGCCGCGATCCCGCCAACGGCCTGCGGCTGACCCACGAGACCGTGTCCCGCGTCCACGCCGAGCTCAGGCGGCAGGGCGGCATGTGGGTGCTGCGCGACCTCGGCTCCACCAACGGCACCACGGTGAACGGACGACGGGTCATCGGCGCGGCCGTGGTCCGCGAGGGCGACCAGGTCGGGTTCGGGCGGATGGCGTTCCGGCTCTCGGTCGACTGAGCGGGCCCCGCCCGGCCGGGCGCACGGCACGACCGACTGAGCCGAACCTTAGCCATGGCCTGCGCTTTACCTGATGTGTTGACTCAAGTCCCTTTGCCCTTCGTGGTGTTGACGTACCCGTCAACTCGTGACTGACTGTGCGTACACCATGCACACCAGGTGAACCGACGGCACCGCATTGCGGAGGTGTGCCCTGCCGCCACTCCACCGCTACCCGACCGTCGACGAACTCGGCGCGCGCGCGGCCGCACTGGTCGCCCGTCATCCCGAAGACGCCCGACTGCGCCGGGCGGGCACCTCGCGCGCGGGCACGCCCCTGTGGCTGCTCTCCGTCGGCCACGGCAGCCGGCAGGCCCTCGTGGTCGCCGGCCCGCACGCCAACGAACCCGTGGGCGGCGCCACCGTCCTGCGGCTGGCCGAGCGGGCGCTCGCCGACCCGACGCTCACCGCGGGCGCCGACGCCACCTGGAACCTGCTGCTGTGCCTCGACCCCGACGGCCTGCGCCGCAACGAGGGCTGGCTGCTGGGCCCGTACACCCTGGGCCGCTACTTCCGGCACTTCTTCCGGCCCGGTTTCCTGGAGCAGCCCGAATGGCTGCCCGACGGCGCGGCCGCCGCCGTACTGCCCGAGACCCGCACCCTGCTCGACCTCCAGGACGAACTGCGGCCCTTCTTCCAGTGCTCCTTGCACGGCGTCGACGTCGGCGGCGGCTTCGTCGAGCTGACCCGCGACCTGCCCGGCCTGGCCCAGCGCGTCGCGCACACCGCGGACCGCCTCGGCATCCCGCGCGAACTCGGCCCGTACGACACGCTGTACTGGCCGCGCCTGGGGCCCGCCGTCTACCGGATACCGCCCCCGATCCCGGGTGACCTGGCCGCGGCCATCACCGAGGCCGCCGTCGAGTCGACGTGGTACCACCCGCACCGGCACGGCACGGTGACCGCCGTCGTCGAGGCACCCATGTGGGGCGTCGCGGCCGTGGAGGACGCCGGGCCGCCCGCCGACCGGGCCGGCGTGCTGCGGGCCGTGAGCCACGCCCTGCGGCAGGACGCGCGGCTCCTGGAGGTACTGCTGGACCGGATCCGCCCGCATGTCTCGGCCACCCCGGACGCGGCCCGCCTGATCGCCCCGGTCGAGGACTATCTACTGGTGTGCCCCGGCCTCGCCGACGCCTGGGACCCCGACGTCCCCGACGGCGCCCGCCCGCTGCCGCCCCTCAGCTCCGCGCACCTGGCCGCCCTGCGCATCGCCGGGCGGCGGCTGGCCCTGCGCACGGCGGGGCTGCTGCACCAGCTCGTGACCCGTTCCGGCGCCGATCCGGCCGGTGCGCTGCCCGAGCTGGACCGGCTGGTCGACGAGTGGTGCGCCGACTACCGCGACGGCTGCGGGGCGCGGTGGGTGCCGGTCGCCCGTCAGGCGGAGTACCAGTCGCGGGTCGTACTGGCCGCGTTCGAGCTCGCCGGGCGGTACGCGCCCGCGTGCTCCCGTTCGGGTGAGCCGGGGTGGGGTTCCCAGGCCGCCGTGCCGATGCATCGGGAATGACGCACACCACCACAGCAAAAGCGGCCCGGGTCTCCCTGCTGGCCGCGGCGGCCCTCCTCCTCGTCACCTCGTCCCCGGCCCGGGCGACGCCCCAGGAGGGCGTCCGGGGCGACTGGCTCTTCGTGACCGTCACCACCGGTGACGCCCGTTCCAGCGACACGCGCGGCACCCTGCTGCTGTGCGACCCGCCCCAGGGCCACCGGCGGGCCGCCGAGGCCTGCGCCCAGCTGGAGGCCGCCCTCGGCGACCTCCGTGCCATCCCGCTCCGGGACGTCCACTGCACGATGGTCCACGCGCCGGTGACCGCCCACGCGCGCGGGCGCTGGAACGGGCGCCAGGTCGACTACACGGAGACCTTCACGAACCGGTGCGTGATGGGCGCGCGCACCGGGGCGGTCTTCGCACTGGACGCCTGACGCCCACGCCGTGACGCCCCCGCACGCGCGCGGGGCGGTGGCACGCGGTGCGGCCGGTCGTCCCGTCCGGTCGTGTGCGGGGCGGTGGTCCGGTGGGGTCGGTCATCGTGCCCGGTCGCGTGTGCGAGGGTGCCGGCTGCCGTTGCGGGGGGTGGTCCGGTGCGGCCGGTCATCCCGCCCGCTCGCGTGCGTGCAGGGCCGCCGTGACCACCGTGCGGGACTGGTGCTCGACCTGGTGCTCCAAGGGCACCCAGCGGGCCCGGAACCGTACGGTGAAGGCGTCGCTCCAGTGCGCGACGAGCCGTTCGAGGCGCGGGGCCGCCGGGTCGCCGGTGTCCCGCAGGACCCGCAGCAGCATGGCCGCCGCCCGCAACGGCAGCCGGCGCCCGAACGCGTCCACGCTGCCGACGTACGCCCGGGTGTTGTCGGCGGGCGGCGTCCGCGCCCAGTCCGCGGCCAGCCCCGGCACCAGGTCCATGCTCCATCGGGCCGCCCGCAGCAGCGGGTCGTCGCGGTCCCGCAGCCCGGGCCGCGCGTCGGCGACCACCCGTTCCACCGCACGGGTGTCCCGCAGCAGCCGGCCCGCCAGCCGCCGCATCGCCGCCGCGGGGGCCGGGTGCGGCGCCGGATCGTCCACCAGGTCGCTCGCCCACATGGGCACCTCGACGACCACGGTCAGCCCGCCGTACCGGTGCGCGTGGTACCAGGTGCAGCGGCGCGCGTCGTCCGGCATGCTCGGGTACGCGGCGCCGGCTCCGGGCGCCGGCATCACATGCACCCCGGGTCCGGAGGCGGGCCAGCCCGCCGCGTCCGAGGCGCCGGTCTCCACCGGGATGTTCAGTTCCGCCGCCGACTTGGCGAACGGCTCGGCGAGCCCCGGCACGTCCTTCGTCAGCTGTATCCAGCTGCCGCCCACGTCGGTGCCGTGGAGGGTCACCTGGAGGTAGGGCCGCAGGTGGTCGATGACTCCCGTCAGGGCGCGCGTCTCGGGCGGCAGCCGGTCGGGCGGCACCAGGGACGGCGACCACTCCGGCTGCTCCGGCCCCGCAGGACGGTAGAAGCCGAGGTGGTACTCGAACAGGCTGCGTGGCGCCGGAGTGACATGCAGACGTGACCCGTCGGGATCCGCGCACAGCAGGAAGTGCCAGGACGTGTCGGACCTCAACTCCCTTTGGCGCAGCACTCGTTCGGCTACCGCGAGGAGCGTGGCGCCGCCGGCCGGTTCGTTGGAGTGGGCGCCCGCGACCACCAGGACGGCCCGCCGGGCGTGTCCCAGGGACAGCAGGTGCAGCGGCCTGCCCGCCCGGGAGACGCCCACCTGCCTCAGGGCGCAGACCTGGGGCCGGTGCGCGGCCAACGCCCGTGCCGACGAGATCAGTTCGGTCACCGTGGGGTAGCGCAGCTCCGGCAGGAGACTCACCCCCGTCACATCCGCCCGGCTTCGCAATCCGCAGTACCCCACGCTCCCGTTGACGTGTCAAGCACACCGAGGGGGAGCCTCCAGGGGGCGCCCGGACGCATTCACCGCCGCGAGCGGGCCGTGGGCGCCGACGGGGTCACCCGCGCCCGCACGGCCGCCGTGGCGCGGGCCATGGCACTCGCCCCTGGCGCGGCCCGCGCCCGTCCGGCGTCAGGAACGGCTCGCCGGCCCCTGGGGCAGCGTCGCCTGCGGTCGGAGTGCCGGGCCGCGACGGCGGGCCCGGCGTCCCAGCCGACGATCGGCCGGCTCCCGGTCGGTATCTCGGACGCGCACAGGCTCACCGGGTGCGTCCCTGTCGTCGCTCGCCACCGTGCGCCGGCCGTCCGGCACGAGCCCCGGGAGCACGCGCGGGCGTGAGCCGGGCGCGAGGACGATCCCACGGCGTGCGGCGACCTCGCGCACGCCCGGCGCTTCCGGCCCCTCGCGGGCCTTCCCCGCGCGCCCACCTGCCGTGCGCGGCCTCGTCCGCCGTGCGCTTCCCCGCAGTGTGCGTGCCGCCCTCCCACCCCCGTCCGCGGAGCCGTCGGCGCGGACCGTGCGGCCCGGGCCGCGACCCGCCCCGCGCGAGCGACCGGCCGCCTTCGCTCCCACGCCGCCGCCGCGACCGGCACCACCGAGCCTCCGCCGTCCTCCCGCGCGCCCGGGCCGCGCCCGGCCCGCCCGGCCCCGCTCAATGCCACCGGAACGCACTCGGCCCTACTCTGGCCCTGCATGGCCCCCGGGCCGCTCGGCCCTGCTTGCGCCTACTGGGTCCCGCCTGGCCTTGCTCGGGCCCGCTTGATGCCGCCCGGCCGCACTCGGCCCTGCATGGCCTCGCATGGCCCCGAACGGGCACGCTCGGCGGCCTGCTCGCGGCCTGCTCGGCCCCGTCCTTGTTCGGCCCGGCCTGGACCCGCTCCAGCCCGCTCGGCCCCGCTCAATGCCGCCCGACCGCACTCGGCCCCGCCTGGCCTGGCCGGGGCACGCTCAGCCCTGCTCGGCGGCCCTGCTCAGCGGCCCTGCTCGGCCCCGCTCAACACCGCCCGGCCCCGCTCAGCCCCGCCCGCCCCACCCCACTAGGGCAGCGGCGGAACCACCCCGGTCAGTCCTCCCGTACCCGCTCCAGCAGTGCCACCGGCAGCCGGTCGAGAAGCTCCGCCACGCGCGTGTGCCCCGTGAACTCCCGCTCCGGGGCGAGCACGTCGGCCCACCGTCCCGGCGGCAGCGGCAGCAGCGTGTCCCGCCAGCCGCCCGCCTCCGTCAGCCGCAGCGACATCCGGGTGACGGCCGTCAGCACCTCCCCGGAGCGCACGAACGCCACACAGTGGCCCGCCGCCGGGCCCTCCGCCGCCAGCGGCGCGTACGTCGCCGCGTCGCCGAAGAGCTCCGGCCGCCGCCCGCGCAGCCGCAGCGCCGCCCGCGTCACCGAGCCCTTGTCGCCGGGATCCTCCGGGGGGAACCGCACGGGCCGCCGGTTGTCCGGGTCGACCAGTGCCCGGTACTCGGCCTCCGTGCCCTGGTAGAGGTCCGGCACGCCGGGCATCGTCAGGTGGACCAGGGCCGTGCCCAGGACGTTCGCCCGGATGTGCGGCTCCAGCGCGCTCCGGAGGGCGGCCACGTGCTCACCCGGCGCCCCGCACGGCCCGGCCGCGACGAACGCCGCCACCGCCTCCTCGTACGCGGGCTCCTGCTCGGTCCAGCTCGTGTACATCCCCGCCTCGCGCACATGCTTCAGCAGCGCTTCCCGGACCCGCTCCGTCCGGGCCGGCCCGAGTCCGAACACCGTCTGCCAGGCCGCCCACGCCAGCTGCGCGTCCGGCACGCCCTCCCCGGAACGGGTCACCTCGGCCAGCGCGCCGGCCCACCGCTGCGGGCACTCGGTCAGCACCGCGAGAGCCGCCCGGACGTCCGCGCTGCGTTTGGTGTCGTGCGTGGACGCGACGGTCCCGCTCAGCGGCCAGTCGCGCTGCACGCGCGCGCAGTAGGCGTGGAAGTCCTCCGGTGAGACGGCCGGCGTGCCCGGGTCGCCGCCCACCTCGGTCGCCGACAGCAGCGGCACATAGCGGTAGAACGCCGTGTCCTCCACGGACTTGGCGCGCAGCGCCGAGGCGGTCTGCGCGAACCGCGTCCGGAACTCGACGTGCGCCGGCCCGTCACCGTGACGCCCGAGCACCAGGTCCCGTACGACGTCGACCGCGCCCGCCTCCTCGGGCACCGCGAAGGCGAGCCGGGCCTCGGCGGCGGCCTCCTCGGTGACGACGCGGGACGCGTCACCGCAGGCGTACGGCCGGTAGACCTCCAGGCGGACCAGGAGCTCCCGCAGGGCGGTGCGCAGCGCCCAGGGCGCGCGGTCGCGCAGCGCGGGTTCCGGCGAGGTGGCGCACAGCCGGGTCGCCACCCGCACCAGCCGGTCGACCTCGGTGGCCAGCTCGTGCGTGAGCACCTTGTAGGCCGCCCGTCGCACCGTCGCCGCCCAGTCGCCGCCCCGGTCCGTCTGCGGCGCCGCGAACCGCCGGTACTGGCCCAGAAGTTCCCCGGCGCCCGCCGGATCCGCGAAGAGGCCGTCGACGTGCCGCAGGGCGTCGTAGCCCGTGGTGCCCGCCACCGGCCAGGAGGCCGGCAGGTGCTCCCCGTCCGCCAGGATCTTCTCCACGACGGTCCACCGGCCGCCGGTCGCCTCGTGGAGCCGCCGGAGATAGCCGTCGGGGTCGGCCAGCCCGTCCGGGTGGTCGACGCGCAGGCCGTCGACCACGCCCTCGTGGAGCAGCTGGAGGATCTTGGCGTGTGTCGCCTCGAACACCTCCGGGTCCTCCACCCGCACTCCGATCAGCTCGGAGATGCTGAAGAACCTGCGGTAGTTCAGTTCGGTGCGGGCCAGCCGCCACCACACCGGGCGGTACCACTGGGCGTCCAGCAACTGCGGCAACGGCAGGTTTTCGGTGCCCTCGCGCAGCGGGAACACGTGGTCGTAGTAGCGCAGCAGGTTCCCGTCGACCTCCAGGTGCTCGATCTCCGCCCCGAGCGGCTGCCCGAGCACCGGCAGCAGCACCTGGCCGTCCTGTGCCTCCCAGTCGATGTCGAACCAGCGGGCGTACGGCGACTTCGGGCCCTCCCGCAGGACCTCCCACAGAGCGTGGTTGTGGCGGGGGGCCATCGCCATGTGGTTGGGCACGATGTCCACGACCAGGCCGAGCCCGTGCTCGCGCGCGGTGCCGGCCAGTGCCCGCAGTCCCTCCTCGCCGCCCAGCTCCTCCCGCACGCGCGCGTGGTCCACCACGTCGTAGCCGTGCGCGGACCCGGGGACGGCCTCCAGGACGGGGGACAGGTGCAGGTGCGAGACGCCGAGCGAGGCCAGGTACGGCACGACCGCCGCCGCCGCCCCGAACGGGAACTCACGCTGCAACTGCAGCCGGTAGGTGGCCGTCGGCGCCGTGGGGACAGATCGCTCAGGTGTCATGCAGAGCTACGTACCCGCCCCGCCGCGTTTCGTGTCATCGCCACCCGCACGGCCCTCATGAGCGTGGCGTGTCTCACGCGCGCGTGCCGCCGGCGACACCGGCACGCGCGCGTGGACGACACCTCCCCTACAGGGGTCGCTGGAGGACCACCATGCTCCGGTCCACCAGGCTGAGCCGGTCTCCGGCCTGCACCTTCGTGCCCGTGCCGGGGGGCACCGCGTCCGAGTGGGCGGTGTCGACGACCACCTCCCACTGCCGGCCGTGGTTGACCGGCACGACGAAGTCCAGCGTCTTGGGTGAGGCGTTGAACATCAGCAGGAACGAGTCGTCGGTGATCCGCTCCCCCCGCGGGCCCGGCTCGGAGATCGCGTTGCCGTTCAGGAACACGGTCAGCGCCGACGCCTGCGCCGAATCCCAGTCCCGCTGGGTCATCTCCTTGCCCTCCGGAGTGAACCAGGCGATGTCCGACAGTTCGCCATGGGCGCCCTCCACCGGCCGACCGTGGAAGAAGCGCCGGCGCCGGAAGACCGGATGGTCCCGGCGCAGCCCCACCATCGCGCGGGTGAAGTCCAGCACCTCGCGGCCGAGCCCGTCGTCGCCGGGCCACTCCACCCAGGCCAGCTCGCTGTCCTGGCAGTACGCGTTGTTGTTGCCGTGCTGGGTGCGCGCGACCTCGTCGCCGTGGCTGATCATCGGCACGCCCTGGGACAGCAGCAGCGTGGCGATGAAGTTCCGCATCTGCCGCGCCCGCAGCTCCAGCACCGCCGGATCGTCGGTCTCGCCCTCGGCCCCGCAGTTCCAGGACCGGTTGTGGCTCTCGCCGTCCCGGTTGCCCTCACCGTTGGCGTCGTTGTGCTTGTCGTTGTACGACACCAGATCGCGCAGGGTGAAGCCGTCGTGGCAGGTCACGAAGTTGATCGAGGCCAGGGGGCGCCGCCCGTCGTCCTGGTACAGGTCGGACGAACCGGTCAGCCGGGACGCGAACTCCGCCAGGGTGCGCGACTCGCCCCGCCACAGGTCCCGCACGGTGTCGCGGTACTTGCCGTTCCACTCCGTCCACAGCGGCGGGAAATTGCCCACCTGGTAGCCGCCCTCGCCCACGTCCCAGGGCTCGGCGATCAGCTTCACCTGGGAGACCACCGGGTCCTGCTGCACCAGGTCGAAGAACGACGACAGCCGGTCCACCTCGTGGAACTGCCGCGCCAGGGTCGCCGCGAGATCGAAGCGGAACCCGTCGACATGCATCTCGGTGACCCAGTACCGCAGCGAGTCCATGATCAGCTGGAGCACGTGCGGGGACCGCATGAGCAGCGAGTTCCCGGTGCCCGTGGTGTCCATGTAGTAGCGGGGGTCCTCGGTCAGCCGGTAGTACTGCGGGTTGTCGAGCCCCTTGAAGGACAGCGTCGGGCCCAGATGGTTGCCCTCGGCGGTGTGGTTGTAGACGACGTCCAGGATCACCTCGATACCGGCCTCGTGCAGCGCCCGCACGGCCGACTTGAACTCCAGGACCTGCTGGCCGCGGTCACCCCAGGAGGCGAACGCGTTGTGCGGGGCGAAGAAACCGATCGTGTTGTAGCCCCAGTAGTTGTTCAGCCCCATGTCGACCAGACGGTGATCGTTCACGAACTGGTGGACCGGCATCAGCTCCAGCGCCGTGACGCCCAGCTCGGTGAGGTGCTCGATGATCGCCGGATGGGCGAGGGCGGCGTAGGTCCCGCGCAGCTCCTCCGGCAGGCCGGGGTGCCGCATCGTGAGGCCCTTCACATGGGCCTCGTAGATCACCGTCTGGTGGTAGTCGGTGCGCGGACGCCGGTCGTCGCCCCAGTCGAAGTAGGGGTTGACCACGACCGAGGTCATCATGTGCGGCGCCGAGTCCAGGTCGTTGCGCTCGTCGGGCGCGTCGAAGTGATAGCCGTACACCTCCTCGCCCCAGTTGATCGAACCGCTGATCGCGCGCGCGTAGGGGTCGAGCAGCAGTTTCGCCGAGTTGCAGCGCAGACCGCGCTCGGGGGCGTACGGCCCGTGCACACGGAAGCCGTAGCGCTGCCCCGGCATGATGCCGGGCAGGTACGCGTGCCGGACGAACGCGTCGCTCTCGCGGAGTTCCACCGCCGTCTCCGAGCCGTCGTCGTGCAACAGACACAGCTCTACTCGGTCCGCGGCCTCCGTGAAGACCGCGAAGTTGGTGCCGGCGCCGTCGTACGTGGCACCGAGTGGATACGCCTCTCCAGGCCAGACCTGCATGGATACGACTCTTTCAGCTCAGGGGGGCCGCCGAAGGCGCCTTGGTCTTGAGTCTCCCCAAAAGTGAGGGAACCACCTATGACTTCCCTCCCTCTTACCGGATGACCAGTGTCCGTGGCGATCAACGACCGCGCCATGGACCGAAAACAGTGGGGCAAACACGTACTCCCGGGGACATTTGGGGGAGTAGGGGGAAGATGTGCGCAACGTAGTGCACCGCCATCTGGGCAAGGTGGTGGCCGGTGCGGCCATCGCGGTGGCCGGGACCGCCGTGATGATCGGAATCACCCTGCCGGGCACGGCGGGGGCCGACGAGACGGGGAGCACCCGCACGGCCGGACAGACCGCGGGACAGGCCGGACAGGGACAGGCCGGACAGGCGCAGGGGCAGGGCGAGAGCCAGGGCACGGCCGTCCCGCCCGGGGTCGTCCAGCAGGCACCCGCCGAGGGCGAGAAGGGCAAGGGCCGCGACCCGCTGACCGACGACGAGATCGCCCGGGTCGAACAGCTGGCGGTGAACCGGCAGCTGCTCGACACGAGCGAGGACGTCGACGGCGACCGCGGTCCGCAGCGCCTCACCGTCGACCTCGCCGAGCCGGAGGCCGCCGAGGTCGACGCGCCGGACGCGCCCCGGCGCGCCGAGGTGACGTTCTACGACTACCGGGACGACACCCTCGTCACCAGGACCGTCGACCTGGACAGCGGGAAGGTCGTGGACACCGCGACCCAGCGGGGCGTCCAGCCGCCGCCGGCGCAGGCCGAGAACGTCGAGGCGGTGGGCATGCTGATCGCCGACCCGCTCGGCGCGGGCCTGAGGGCCGACTACAAGGACGCCACCGGCAAGAAGCTCACGAGCGCGGAGCAGCTGCTGGTGACCGGCGGGATCTACCGGGCCACGCCCGGCGGGCAGCCCGCCGCCCTCGACCGGTGCGGCGAGCACCGGTGCGTGCGGCTGTTCCCGAAGGTCAAGAACGGGCCGTGGATCGACGCCAGGTCCGTGGTGATCGATCTGAGCGCCCGCAAGGTCGTCAAGATCGACAGCTGAGCCGCTCTCCGTCCACCGTCCAGACCCGCACCTCCTGCGAGGGAGTCACCTCTTCATGCACGTCAACAGAATCACCCGTGCCCGCACGCGCGCGGCCGTCGGCCTGTCCGTGGCCGCGCTGGCCGCCGGGGCCACGACCGGCGCGGGACCGGCCGCCGCCCAGCCGAAGGCCGCCGTCGCGGCCGCCGCCGAGTGCAGCGCCGACTACCGCATCGAGCAGCAGCTCGCCGGCGGCACCACCTGGCGGATGTGCTGGCGCTACGACAACAAGGCCGGGCTCGTCCTGGAGAACATCTCCTACCAGCCCAAGGGCGAGGCCCAGCCGATCAAGGTCCTCAACAGCGCCAGGCTGGGCCAGATCCACGTCCCGTACGACGACGGGAAGCAGGAGTTCGACGACCTGACCGGCTACAACTTCGCCCAGGGGCTGATGAACCTGGCGCCCGGCGAGTGCCCCGGCGGCACCATCAGGACCGTCAAGGTCCCGGACCTGTGGACCTCGCAGAACCCGAACGTCAAGGGCCTGTGCACCACCACCCGCTCCCGCGGCCACGCCTACCGCATGCAGGGCGACGCGGCGAACAAGGTCTACCAGGCGCAGGGCACGGACCTGCTCGTCTACACGGCCAACCAGGTCGGCTGGTACGAGTACATGACCGAGTGGCGCTTCCAGGACGACGGCACGGTCAACATGAACGTCGGCGCGACCGGCAGCCTCTCCTACGAGGACTACGACGCCGGCGACGGACGCGGCTGGCCCATCGGCAAGGGCGCCAAGTCCAAGGCCACCAGCCACAGCCACAACGTCTTCTGGCGCCTGGACTTCGCCCTCGACGGCTCCTCCAAGAACACGGTCGAGCAGTACGACTCGACGGTCACCGCGCCCGTCCGCGGACAGCAGGCCCCGACCACCAGCACCACCCGTACCAAGGTCACCAAGGAACTCGCGGCCGACACCAAGAACTACCGCTGGTGGCGGGTGGTCAGCGCGACCGGCAAGAACAAGGACGGGCACGCGCGCTCGTACGAGATCGTCCCCGGTGTCACCACCAAGTACCCGGGCCGCAGTTTCACCAAGCGCGACCTGTACTTCACCCAGTACAACAACTGCGAGCTGTTCGCCAGCAACAACCCGGGCGGCTGCAACGGCACGTCCGTCGACAAGTGGGTCAACGGACAGACCCTCACGCACCCGGTGACCTGGATGAACGTGGGCTTCCACCACATAGCCCGGGACGAGGACCAGCAGCCCATGCCGATTCACTGGCAGGGCTTCTCCATCGCCCCCCGGGACGTCACCGCCATGAATCCGCTCACTCCCGCCGACCTCGCGTGGCAGAACGGCGAATGGGACCCGCGTAGTTGAGAAACGACCTGTCCATCCGGCTGCACCGCCGACCGCTCCCGGAGTACCCTTCCTTGATCGTTGGGACGGGGAGTGCTCGGGGGAGCGGAAGGCGGTGCGCGGGTGGGCTCGGGAGGGCTGGAGCTGCCCCCTGGTGACGAGGGTCACCAGGGGAACTCCGCTGACGCCCCGCCCGGCACGGTGTCCCTGGCCCGGCCGATGGACGCGGGAGCGACGATCGGGCCGGAGCTGGACTGGGACGCCGAGGCCTGGCGCGAGGTGCGCACACGCGCCCAGCGGGCGGGGCGGGCCTACATCTGGCTGAACCTCGTCGAACAGCGGCTGCGCGCCGTCGTGGCCGCCGTACTGCGCCCGATCTACGAACCCGTCCACGGCGACGACGACTGGGTGGTCGCCGCGGCCGGCCCGGCCGGTCAGGAGTGGGTCCAGCGCGCGGTCGCGGTACGGGAAGTCAGCCGCCGCAAGGGGTACTTGCTCGACCCGGCCGACGACAACGTGCTCAGCTTCCTCACCCTGCCGCAGCTGCGCGAGCTGATGGTGCAGCACTGGCCGTGCTTCGAGCCCTACTTCGACGACCGCCGGGACGTCGAGCTGGCCCTGGACGAGCTGGAGGTCACCCGGAACGTCGTCTCGCGCAACCGGGCCCTGTCCGAGGCCGTGCTGAGCCAGGCCGAGCGGGCCTCCGCCCGGCTGCTGGAGATGCTCGGCACGGGCGGTGACGTGCCCTCCGCCCGCCGGCTCCCGGTGGACGCGGTCGAGGAGCTCGTCGGCGACCGGTACGCGGACGTGGTCGCCGTGCACGCGGACCGGGTGCGGCTGATGCGGCAGTTCCCCGCCGAGGACCTCTTCGGCAGCGCCCGCCGGCTCGACGCCGTGGGGATCGGCCTCAACCTGCTCGTGCAGAACTTCTCCGGGCGCCGCCTGGTGCGGCTCGCCGAGTCCGGCTGCCGGGTACGGCTGCTGTTTTTGAACCCGGCCTCCAGCTCGGTCAAGCGGCGAGAACGGGAACTCGGCATCAGGCGGGGCGAGTTGAGCCGGGCCGTCGAGATGAACATCCTGCACATGCGCCGGGTCCGCTCCAAGCTGCGCGACCCCGGGGCCTTCGCGATCCAGGTGTACGACGAGACGCCCCGCTTCACGGCGTACCTGGTCGACGGCGACGGCACGGACGGTATCGCCGTGGTGCAGTCGTATCTGCGGCGCTCGCGGGGGATGGAGGCGCCCGTGCTGGTCCTGCGCGGCGGCAGCAGGCTGGTCAAGTCGGGCGAGATCGACGACACCGGCCTCTTCCCGGTCTACCGCGAGGAGTTCGAGACGGCTTGGGCGGATTCGCGGCCGGTGTCCTGAGGGGTGCCGATGGTCCGGATCCCCGGCGCCCGGCCCGGGCGTGCCTGAGGGGATCCTGGGGGGATTTCACTCCCGGTGTCCCGAACTGTCCGGTCGGGCAAGCGGAACGCGGTCCTCGGATTGTCAGTGGCGCATGGGATCGTGGAGACCACTGGGGGAAAGCACCACCACGAAGGGGGACCACCCATGGGCTGGCACCGGGAGCTGCTGATCGGCTTCGACCTGGAGACGACCGGGACCGATCCGCGCGAGGCGCGCATCGTCACGGGCGCCGTGATCGAGGTCAGGGCCGGACAGCCCCTGGGGCACCGGGAGTGGCTGGCGGATCCCGGTGTGGAGATCCCGGCGGACGCGGTGGCGGTGCACGGCATCAGCAACGAGCGCGCGACCGGCGAGGGCCGGCCGGCCGACCAGGTCGCGGAGGCCATCGCGGACGTCCTGGTGACGTACTGGAAGACGGGCGTTCCGGTCGTCGCCTACAACGCGGCCTTCGACCTGACCCTGCTCTCCGCCGAGTTGCGGCGCCACGGACTGCCGTCCCTGCGCGAGCGCCTGGGCGGCCTCGACCCGGCCCCGGTCGTCGACCCGTACACGATCGACCGCTGGGCCGACCGCTACCGCCGCGGCAAGCGCAACCTCGAAGCGGTCTGTGAGGAGTACGGCGTGGTGCTCGACGCCGCGCACGACGCCTCGGCCGACGCCCTGGCCGCCGCCCGGCTGGCCTGCGCGATAGCCGACCGCCACCCCAAGGTGGCGGTGCTCGGCCCGGCGGAGCTGCACCGCCGCCAGATCGAGTGGTACGCCGAGTGGGCGGCGGACTTCCAGAGCTTCCTGCGCCGCAAGGGCGACGCGGCGGCGGTCGTGGACGGCGTGTGGCCACTGCGGGAACCGGCCGACGAGACGGTGTGAGCCGGGCCGCCGGGCCGACACGGGACGGTCAGCCCGCCAGCCCGCCAGCCCGCCAGCCCGCCAGCCCGCCAGCCCGCCAGCCCGCCAGCCGCCAGCCGCCAGCCGCCAGCCCGTCAGGCGTCAGGTCGGCACGGGGCGCGTGATCGGTGCGCCCGCTGGGTGATCCGTACGCGGTGCGCGGTCCGCGTGCCCGGTCCGGACAGGGACCGGTCCAGGCGCGCGGTATCGCGGTACTGACGATGCGGTACGGCCGGGGCCGGGGAACGGCATCCGTGTCGGTGACGACTCCGAGGCCGGAGGCGCGACTGTCGGGGAGGACGGGCAGGGCGCCATGTGCGTCGGCCGCTCGCCTCTCCCGGGCACTGGACCCACGCGCCGGGCCGCGCACAGTGCCCGCCCGGACGGCGGCCGGTCCCGCCTGCCGCGCCCCCCTGGGGACAACCGGGAGATCAGGCGCTGGTCAGTCTCTTGGGCGGGCTCGCGGTGCCCTCCGGGTGGGGTGAGCCTTCGGTCGTGGTTGTGGTCGCCGTCGCCGTCGTGGTCGTGCGGAGGGCGTCGGCGCGGTGGGCGCGCTCCACGGCCTGCCCCCAGTACGTCCCCGTGACCATGAGGGCCGCGCCCAGGCCGGTGAGCGGTGTGAAGTGCTCGCCGGCCAGGGCGACGCCCACCGCGGCGGCCCAGATCGGCTCGGTGCCCAGCAGCAGGCCGGCCCGGCTGGCGGAGGTGCGCTGCACCGCCCAGGTCTGCGCCAGAAAGGCGAACACACTGCAGAACAGGGCCAGATAGACCAGCTGGGCCCAGGTCGCGGCGTCGGTGCGGGCCAGATCGGGCAGGTCACCCGCGGCCGGCAGCAGGAACAGGGCGCAGCCGACGAGGGTCTGCACGGTCGTCAGCTGGAGCGGGCGTATCACGCGGCCCGCGGTGAGCCGGCCGATGAGGGCCACGTGCGCGGCCCGGACCAGGGCCGCGCCGAGCATCAGCAGATCACCGAGGCGGGGTGCGTGGAACCCGTTGCCGGACATGAGGAGGCCGACGGCGAGGACGCACACGCCGGCGGCGGCGTAGAACGCGGGAGGCAGCCCGCCCGGGTGACCGGTGCGGTCGAGGAAGGGGGTGAGGACGATGGTCAGGCTGATGATCAGCCCCGCGTTGGCGGCGGTGGTGTGGGCGACGCCGTACGTCTCCACGACCAGGACGGCGGCCTGGGTGAGGCCGAGCGGCACCCCGGCCCGCAGCTCGTCGCGGGTCCACCGGCGGGAGCCCGGCCGGGCGCCGGTGCGGGCGGCGACCAGACCGAGACAGGCCACCGCGGACAGGGCGTACCGCATGAGCAGGACCAGCAGGACGGGGAGGGCCGCGGTGGCGGTCTGGGCGGACAGATAGCTCGAACCCCAGACCAGGGCGACCAGGAGGAGTACCGCGTCGGTACGGCGGGTGTCGGACACCCGCCCACCGTGCCCTGCGCAGATCCTGAAGCCCAGAGCCACTTCCTTCAACGATCTTTTAGCAACGCTACAGAATGCTCCTACACTGAGGCGATGGACGAACGGCAGCTGCGGATCCTGCGGGAGCTGGGCGAACTGGGCAGTGTCACCGCGGTCGCCGAGGCGTTGCTGGTGACCCCGTCGGCGATCTCGCAGCAGCTGCGGCTGCTCCAGCGCTCGATCCCGGTACCGCTGACCGAGCGCGACGGGCGGCGGCTGGTGCTCACCGACGCCGGGCAGGCGCTGGCGGGCGCGGCCATCGAGGTGGAGACGGCGCTGGCGCGCGCCCGGCACACGGTGGAGGAGTTCGTGGGCCGGCCGGACGGGGAGGTGTCGGTGGCGGCCTTCCACAGCGCGGGCGCGGCCTTCTTCCCCCTGCTGCTGCGGGCTTTCGCCGGCCCCGGGCATCCGGTGCTCGCGCTCGCCGACGAGGACGTGACCCAGGACGACTTCCCGCGGCTCACCCGGGAGTACGACCTCGTGCTCGCCCACCGGCTCGACCACGCCCCGCCGTGGCCGCGCGCGGTGACCGCGACGACGCTGCTGCGCGAACCGCTGGACGTGGCGCTCCCCGCCGGTCATCCGCTGGCCGCGAAGCGACGGCTCACCCCGGCCGACGTGGCCGACGAGCCGTGGATCACCGTGCACGACGGCTTCCCGGTCATGGCGACGATCGAGGCCATCGCCGCGGCGGCGGGCCGCAGGCTCCGTCTGGCCCACCGCATCAACGAGTTCGCGGTGGCCGCCGAAGCCGTCGCCGCGGGCGGCGGACTGGCGCTGATGCCCCGCTGGACGACCCGCCCGCACCCCGCCCTGGTCCTCAGACCACTCGCCGGTGTCCAGGCCCGCCGCCACATCGACGCCCTCCACCGCCCGGAACGCACCGCGCGCGGAGCGGTCCGCACGGTCCTGACGGAACTGCGGCGCGCGGCGCGTACCATCCGCGACCGCGACCCCGACGCTCACGCCTCGGGCGAGGGATCCGCGACGGACGCCTGAACCGAGCCGGAACCAGCCCGTCCCGTCCTGGCCCGTCCAGTCCCGTCCAGTCCCGTCCAGTCCCGTCCAGTCCCGTCCCGTCCAGTCCCGGCCCGTCCCGTCCCGGCCCGGCTCAGAACGGATACCAGCGCACCGTCTCGTCCCCGTCCCGCAGGGAGGCCACCCGGCGCTCGAACTCCGCGAGGGCCTTCGGGTCGGCCGGGGCGTGCTGGGCGACCCAGGCGCAGCTGGCGGTCTCGCGGGCGCCGCGCAGGACGCCGCAGCCCTCCCAGGCGCGGACGTCCCAGCCGTAGGCCCGTGTGAAGGAGGCGTACGCGTCGGCGGGCAGACCGTAGCGGTCGTGGGAGAGGGCCAGGACGACCAGGTCGTGTTCGCGCAGGTCGGTGGAGAAGGTCTCCAGGTCGACGAGGACCGGACCGGCCGGGCCGACATGGACGTTGCGGGGGAGGGCGTCGCCGTGGATCGGGCCCGGGGGCAGGTGCGGGGTGAGGGCGGCGGCGGCCGCCGCGAAGCCGTCGCGGCGCTGACGGAGGTAGGCCGCGTCGGCCGGGTCGATCGCGTCGCCCGCCAGACGCAGCCAGCGTTCCACCCCGGCCAGCAGATCGCGGGGCGGCAGCCCGAAGGAAGGGGAGGGCAGGGCGTGCACCAGCCGGAGCAGGGCGGCCAGATCGCGGGGTTCGGCGGGGCGTACCGGGTCGGGCAGCCGGTGCCACACCGTCACCGGGTGGCCCTCGACCAGCAGCGCCTCGGGCTCCGCGGCCCGTACCGCGGGCACGTCCGCCTCGGCGAGCCATACCGCGACGGCCAGTTCGCGGCGTGCCCGGTCGAGAAGTTCGGCGTCCCGGCCCACCTTGACGACCAGATCACCGGCGGCGAACACCGCGTTCTCGCCGAGGGCGAGCAGCCGCGCGTCCCGCGCCGCACCGGGCAGGACCCCCGCCGCGGCCAGTACGTCCCGCGCCCTTGCCTCGTCCATCGTCCGCCTCCGTGTCGTCGTACGTTCCGCCCCGCCTGCCGGGTGCGGTCGCCCGGACGGGGTCGGGTTCCCGCCATCCGCCGGCCAGTGTCGCATTCGCACAGGTCGAGCCGGTGTGCGCGGTGCCTTGACGGCGTACAGCGACTTCACGACCATGACGGAGGCCCGCCGGGGGCCCGGAACGCGTGACGAGCCGTGCGAAGGAGCCGATCACGTGACATTGGTGACCGCGACGAAGCGGTCGGCGCGGGGCACGGCGCGGGCCGACGGGGGCCGGCGGCGGCCTCCCGACCGCGGGGCCTGGTTCCTGGTACTGCCCGCGCTGATCCCGATCCTGGTGCTGAGCGTGGGCCCGCTGCTCTACGGGATCCTGCTGGCCTTCACCGACGCCCAGTCGGGGCGGACCGAGCCGACGGAGTGGATCGGCGGCCTCAACTTCCGGGACCTGCTGCACGACACGCTGTACTGGGAGTCGTTCCGGATCGGCCTGGTCTGGGCGGTCGGGGTGACCGTCCCGCAGTTCCTGCTGGCGCTCGGCCTGGCCCTCCTCCTGAACCAGGACCTGCGTCTGCGCTGGCTGGCCCGCGCGCTGGCGATCATCCCGTGGGCCATGCCCGAGGTGGTCGTCGGCGTGATGTGGCGGCTCGTCTACAGCCCCGACGCCGGTGTCCTGAACGAGACCCTGCGCGACCTCGGCCTCGGCGACGGCCGGGACTGGCTCAGCGGTCTGGGGACCGCCCTGCCCGCGGTGATCGTCGTGGGCGTCTGGGCGGGCATGCCGCAGACCGCGGTCGCCCTGCTCGCCGGCCTGCAGAACACCCCGCGCGAACTCCACGAGGCGGCCGCGATGGACGGCGCCGGTGCCTGGCGCCGCTTCCGGACCGTCACCTGGCCGGCCCTGCGGCCGGTCGCGCTCGCCATCACCGCCCTCAACTTCATCTGGAACTTCAACGCCTTCGCCCTCGTGTACGTCCTGACCAGCGGCGGGCCCGGCGGACGCACCCGCCTGCCCATGCTGTTCGCCTACGAAGAGGCCTTCCGCTACGGCCAGTTCGGCTACGCGGCGGCGATGGGCTGCGTGATGGTCGCGGTGATCTCGGTGCTGCTGGCCCTCTTCCTGGTGGGCCGGCTCAGAGGAGGCGACGACGCGTGAGGACCAGCACCGGCGGCCGGATCGGCCAGTACCTCGCCCTGTTCGGGTATCTCGTCTTCCTCGCCTTCCCGTTCCTGTGGCTGGTCTCCACCGCCTTCAAGACGCCGCAGGAACTGGGCAGTCCCCATCCCACCTGGATCCCGAGGGATCCCACCCTGGCCAACTTCCGGCAGGCCTTCGACGAACAGCCGCTGCTGCGCGCCGCGGGCAACTCCCTGCTCGCCGCGCTCGGCGCCGCCCTGATCGCCGTACTGATCGCGACCCCGCTGGCGTACGTGATGGCCCGCCACCGCTCCCGCCTGACCAAGGCCGCGACGGGCTGGGTGGTCGTCAGCCAGGCCTTCCCGCTGGTCCTTGTGATCATCCCGCTGTTCCTGGTGCTGAAGCAGCTGCGGCTGATCAACTCCCTTTCGGGGCTGGTGATGGTGTACGTCGTGTGGGCGCTGCCGTTCGCGCTGTGGATGCTCGTCGGGTACGTCCGCGCGGTGCCCGCGGAGCTGGAGGAGGCGGCGGCGGTCGACGGGGCCGGGCGGCTGCGGACGCTGGTGTCGGTGACCGCGCCGCTGCTCGCGCCGGGGATCGTGGCGACGGGCCTGTTCGCGTTCATCACCGCGTGGAACGAGTTCTTCTTCGCGCTGGTGCTGCTGAAGACACCGGAGAAGCAGACCCTGCCGGTCGTCCTCACCCGCTTCATCGGCGCGGAGGGTGTCGCCGACCTCGGCCCGCTGGCCGCCGCCGCCTTCCTCGCCACCCTGCCCTCCCTGGTCGTCTTCGCGGTCATCCAACGGCGGATCACGGGCGGGATGCTCGCCGGGGCGGTGAAGAGCTGATGCGCACCGGACGGTTCCTCGCACTGTTCGCGGGCCTGCTGCTCATCGCCGCGTGCACCTCGGAGGGCGGCGGCGCCGACGGCCGGGTCACCCTGCGCTTCCAGTCCCTCGCCTGGCAGCAGGAGTCCGTCGAGGTGAACCGGGAACTGGTCGAGGAGTGGAACGCGACCCACCCGGACGTCAAGGTCGAGTACGTGCAGGGCAGTTGGGACAGTGTCCACGACCAGCTGCTCACCTCCTTCGAGGGCGGTGAGGCGCCCGACATCATCCACGACGCCTCGGACGACCTCGCGGACTTCGCGTACGGCGGCTACCTGGCCGATCTGACCGGCCTGCTGACCGAGCGACTCAAGACCGACATTCCGCGCCGGAGTTGGGACACGGTGACCTTCGGGGACGGGATCTACGGCGTCCCGTTCCTCCAGGAACCGCGCGTCCTCGTCGCCAACGCGACCTGGCTGGAGGAGGCGGGCGTACGGATCCCCACCCCCGAACACCCCTGGACCTGGCCGGAGTTCCGGCGGATCACCGAACGGCTCAGCGGCGACGGCCGGTACGGCGTGGCCTGGCCGCTCAAGGAGCCCGTGTCCGCCACGCTCAACCTGTCCCTGTCGGCGGGCGGACAGCTCTTCCACCGGGGGGCGGACGGCAAGGTGACGGTCCGCTTCGAGGCCGCCGACGAGGTGGTGCCGCGCACCATCCACGACCAGGCCAACACCGACGACAGCGCCTCGCCGACCACCCTGGGCAGCGGCGGCTCGGACACCCTGCCCGGCTTCTTCGGCGGCAGGTACGCCATGGTCCCGCTCGGCTTCTCCTACCGTCAGCAGATCACCCAGCAGGCGCCCGAGGGCTTCAGGTGGCAGGTGCTGCCCGCCCCGGCCGGGGCCGGCGGGCTCACCCAGGGGGTCAGCCCGCAGACCCTGTCGGTCGCCGAGGACAGCCCGCACAAGGAGGAGGCCGCCGCGTTCATCGACTTCCTGCTCCGGCCCGCGAACATGGTGCGGCTCGCCCTCGGCGACTGGATGCTGCCCACCGGCACCCAGGCGCTGAAGGACCCCGCCCTGCACACCGCGAAGGACGGCTGGGCCACCGGCACCGCCCTCGCCGCGCGGCTGCGCCCGGCGCCCGCGCAGTCCGTGCGCGGCTACCCGGAGTGGAAGGACAAGGTCGCCACCCCCGCGTTCCAGGAGTACTACAGCGGCGCGATCGGCCTCGGCGAGCTGCGGGAACGGCTGGAGGAGGACGGCAACCTGGTGCTGGCCCGGTACCAGCGCTGAGCGTCCGTGCTCAGGGAACGGCCGGACCGGTGACGTACCGGCCCCTGTCGTCGTACGGCCAGACGTTGGGCACGCAGCCGTTCATCCCCTTGATCTGCTGCATCATCGCGGGGGCCGGCTGTCCCTGGCCGGGGCAGCCGACGTGGCCGTGGCCCAGGAAGTGGCCGACCTCGTGGTTGATGATCAGGGCGCGGTAGGCCGGGACGTCCTTGGCGTAGACGGGGGTCGCCAGCAGCCAGCGTTTGAGGTTGACCATCACGTTGTCGGACACGTTGCAGTTGACCTCGCCGCCGGTGTTCAGGCCGTACTGCCCGCAGATCTCGTCCACGGTCCCCGGGGTGGCCACCCGGACCACGAAGTCGGCCGTACCGCCCGACACCCGCTGGAAGGCCGAGCGGCCGTCCGCCGTCCAGCCGCGCCGATCGGCCAGGACGGCCTCCACCTGCCGGGCGACGTCGGCGGCGGACAGGTCGAGACCGTCCTCCACCTCGACCCGGTAGCGCAGGGGCGTCCCCGTCCCCACCTTGGCGCTCCCGCCCGACGCGGCGGTGAAGGTGCCCGGGCCGGTCGACGGAATGTCGGGCGCGGAGGCGCTGGGGCTGCCGGAGGGGGCGGGGGAACGGGGGGACGCGCTGGGAGCGGGCTTGGCGGCGTGCGTCGGCCGGGAGGTCGCGGGGCCGGTGCCGGCCTGCACCGTGGGCTCGGTGCGCGCGTCGCCGTGGGACCCGCCGGCACCGGACGACGTCCACTCCGCGGCCGCGAGGCCGACGGCGCCGAGGACGGTCAGGGCGGCCAGCCCGCCCCACAGCGGTCCCTTCCCGCCGCGCCGCCCGGAGCCGTGCGCGGGGCCGCTCCGGCGGCGGCGGGAGCGGGCGGAAGCTGATCGGTGCTCGGTCATGGTCGTCCAGACTGTGAGCGCCATGTGATCGGACCGGGCCCGAGCGATAACGAACCGATAACGGCGACCCGTCGAGGGCTTGCCCGACCGGGTGGCCGCCAGGCGATCCGGGTGGCTGACAGTGGGCTCGCCATGCCCGACGGTGACCATATGATCATCCGGTAACAGCGTCCCGGGACGGACCACGGCGTACGGATACTGAGCGCATGCCACGCGTTCTGCTGATCGAAGACGACCGTGCCGTGCGGGAGGGCGTCGCCCTCGCCCTGCGCCGCCAGGGCCACGAGATCGCCGCCGTCGGGACCGGGGAGGACGGTCTGGAGCGGCTGCGGTCCTTCCGGCCGGACGTCGTGGTGCTGGACCTGATGCTGCCCGGCATGCCCGGTCTGGACGTGTGCCGCGGGATGCGCGCCCTGGACCAGACCCTGCCGATCATCATGGCGACGGCGCGGGGCGACGACGAGGACATCGTCGTGGGCCTGGAGGCCGGAGCCGACGACTACGTGGTCAAGCCGGTGCAGGCCAGGGTGCTGGAGGCGCGCATCCGTGCCGTGCTGCGCCGGGCGGCGGGCGGGGCGCCCGCCGAGGGCGGCATACCGAAGATCGACACGTACGGGGAGTTGTCCATCGACCGGGCCGGCCTCTCGGTCGCCCGGCGGGGCACGCCGGTCCCGCTCGCGCCCTCCGAACTGCGGCTGCTGCTGACCCTGTCGGCGTCGCCGGGCCAGGTGTTCAGCCGGCAGCAACTCCTGGAGGCGGTCTGGGAGCACAGCTACCACGGGGACGCGCGCCTGGTGGACGCCTGCGTGAAACGGCTGCGCGCCAAGATGGGCGAGCCGCCGCGCGAGCCCCGTTACATCCAGACCGTGCGCGGCTTCGGCTACCGGTTCGTGTCGCGGTGAGGATCCCCACGCGGAGTTCGGTGAGGGGCCCCGCCGACAGTCGCGTACAGAAGGCCGTGGAGAACCCTGAAGAGACCCCCGTCGCAAACCCGGCCGGGACCCCCGTGAGGGGCACCGCGAAGGGCTCGCTGCGCACCCGTGTCCGGGCGCCTCAACTGCGCGGCCTGCGCATGCGGTTGGTCGTGGCGTTCGCGCTCGTCGCCGCCGTGACCGCCGCCTCCACCGGCGCCCTCACCTTCCGCGAGGCGCGTACGGGCGTGCTCCAGCAGAGCCAGGACACCGTGATCAAGCTGCTGCGCACCCACGTCGACCGGCTCGCCCCCGGCCTGGGCTTCCCGCCGGACGAGGCGGGACTGGGGCGCTTCGCGGCCGACGTGGCCGCCGCCGAACCGGCCCGGACCTGGCGGGTGCTGGTCACCTTCGGCGACCTGCGCGCCACCTCGGCCCCCGACGACCCGTTCGAGGAGCTGACGCCGGCGCTGCGCGCGGCCGTGGACTCCAGCATGGCCACCGTGTTCCAGCGGGTGACCAGCGGCGACCACACCTCACTCGTCGTCGGCATGTCGGTCACGTTCGCCGTGTCCGGCGCCGAGGCCCGGCAGCCCTCGGGGGTCCGGGTCTTCCTGACGGTGCCACAGACCACGGAACGGTCCTACGTCGACGCCCTGGTCACCGCCGCCCAACGGGCCACCGTGCCCGCCCTGGTGCTGGCCGTGCTGCTCGCGCTGCTCGCCGCACGCGGGGTGCTGCGGCCGGTGCGGGCGCTGCGCGACGCCACCCGCAGCATCGCCGAGGGCCGGCTGGACACCCGGCTCGCCGTCGACGGGGCCGACGAACTCGCCGATCTGTCGCACACGTTCAACGAGACGGCCGCGGCGCTGGAGGAGTCGGTGGCGGAACTGCGCGGGATGGAGGCGCGGGCCCGCCGTTTCGCCGCGGACGTCTCGCACGAGCTGCGCACCCCGCTGGCCGCGATGTCGGCGGTCACCGACGTCCTCGACGAGGACGCCGCCCGCCTCGACCCGGACACCGCCACCGCGGTCCGCCTGATCAGCGAGGAGACGGTGAAGCTGGCCCGCCTGGTGGACGACCTGATGGAGATCTCCCGCTTCGACGCGGGCGCGGCGGTGCTGCACCTGGACGAGATCGACCTCGCCGAGTCCGCGCGGCGCACGCTCGCCGCCCGCGCCTGGACCGACCTGGTGGACGCCGACCTGCCGCCGCCCGACGCCCTGCGGGGACGCGTCGACCCGCGCCGCCTCGACGTCGTCGTCGCGAACCTGGTGGGCAACGCGCTGCGGCACGGTGCCCGGCCCGTCCGCCTGCGCCTGTCCGACCGTCAGCAGCCGGACGGCGGCCGGTGGGCGGTCATCGAGGTGCTGGACAGCGGACCCGGCATCCCCGACCGCGTGCTGCCCCATGTCTTCGAACGCTTCTACAAGTCGGACGCGGCCCGCACCCGGACCGAAGGCAGCGGCCTGGGCCTCGCGATCACCACGGAGAACGTACGGGTGCACGGCGGCACCGTCCGCGCGGCGAACCGGCCCGAGGGCGGTGCCGTGTTCACCGTGGAACTGCCGTTGCGCAGGGACGAGCCGGGGGAGGGCCGGTCATGAGGGCCGTACGCCGGTTCGCGCCGCTGCTCCTGCCGGCGCTGTGCGCGCTCGCCTCCTGCGGCATCCCCTCGACCGGCGTGGTGGAGGCGGGCGGTCCCGCGGGCGGGGTGGTGCCGACGGTACGGGTCTACTTCGTGGCGGACGGCCGCCTGGTCGCCGTCCCCCGCACGACCGTCGCACCGGTCGGTGTGCAGTCGGCGGTGGAGCTGCTGCTGCACGGTCCGACCGGCCCGGAACGGGCCAAGCGCCTGACCACGCTGCTGTCGTGGCCCCTGGCCCTGCCGGCGGTCGCCCCCGCCGACTCCGCCGTCCCCGCCCGGCCGACCGCCGACGGCCGTGACATCGACGGCCCCGCCGCGGTCCCGCGGGAGAACCCCGCCGCGCGCCCCGTCACGGTCACGGAACAGGACGACCGCGTCCTGGTCGCACTGCCCGCCGGGGCGGGGAAGCTGAGCGAGCTGGCGGCGGCACAGGTCATCTGCACGGCCGTCGGAGCCCAGCGCGTCGCCGACCCCGGGTCGGAACCGGCCCCGGTGACCGTCACCTCCACGGACGGCGGGCGCGTCGAAGGCACCGGCGCGCAGTGTCCGGACGACCAGGGCCCTGCTGACGGATCCGGGTGACGGGTGGACGTCGCCTGCCGCGGCACCGGCCGCCGGCCCCGCCCTTGGATTGCACGATACGTATCGTCTCGCCTAGAGTCGGGTCATGACCAGTCGTCCCGCACACATCGCCATGTTCTCCATCGCGGCCCACGGCCACGTGAACCCGAGCATCGAGGTGATCCGCGAGCTCGTGGCGCGCGGGCACCGGGTCACCTACGCGATCCCGCCCGCGTTCGCCGAGAAGGTCGCCGAGACCGGTGCCGAGGTGAAGGTGTGGAACTCGACGCTGCCCGGACCCGACGCCGACCCCGCGGCCTGGGGCACCACCCTGCTGGACAACGTGGAGCCCTTCCTGGCCGACGCGATCCAGGCGCTGCCGCAGCTGACCGAGGCGTACGAGGGGGACCGGCCCGACCTCGTGCTGCACGACATCACCGCGTACCCGGCCATGGTCCTCGCCCACCGCTGGGACGTGCCCGCGATCTCCCTGTCCCCCAACCTCGTCGCCTGGGAGGGCTACGAGGAGGAGGTCGCCGAGCCGATGTGGGCGGAGCCGAGGCGGACCGAGCGCGGTCGGGCCTACTACGCCCGCTTCCGGGCCTGGCTGGAGGAGAACGGGATCACCCGGCACCCGGACCCGTTCGTGGGCCGGCCCGCCCGCTCCCTCGTCCTGATCCCCAAGGCGCTGCAACCGAACGCCGACCGGGTGGACGAGGACGTGTACACCTTCGTCGGCGCCTGCCAGGGCGACCGGGCCGCCCAGGGCGACTGGCGGCGGCCCGCCGACGCCGAGAAGGTGGTCCTGGTCTCGCTCGGGTCCGCCTTCACCAGGCAGCCGGGCTTCTACCGGGAGTGCGTCCAGGCGTTCGGCGAGCTGCCGGGCTGGCACCTGGTGCTGCAGATCGGCCGGCACGTCGACCCCGCCGAGCTGGGCGACGTACCGGACAACGTCGAAGTGCGCTCCTGGGTGCCACAGTTGGCGATCCTGAAGCAGGCCGACCTGTTCGTCACGCACGCCGGAGCGGGCGGCAGCCAGGAGGGCCTGGCCACGGCCACGCCGATGATCGCCGTACCGCAGGCCGTCGACCAGTTCGGCAACGCCGACATGCTCCAGGCCCTCGGGGTCGCCCGCCGCCTCGACACGGAGCAGGCCACCGCCGAGGCGCTGCGGGACACCGCCCTCGCGCTCGTCGACGACCCCGAGGTCGCCCGCCGGCTCAAGGGCATCCAGGCGCAGACGGCCGAGGAGGGCGGCACCCGGCGCGCGGCCGACCTGATCGAGGCGGCGCTGCGGTGACGACGCACGGGAGAGGGCCCGTTGGCACCCCGGTGACCAACGGACCCTCAGCTCTGGGCGGTTCGCTCCGAGGGCTCAGACCCCCAGCCGCTCCCCCTCGTCGTCCCGCACCGCGGGCCTGACCACGGCCTGCGGGGCCTCGTCGTGGGTGAGGTCCGGCAGCCGGTGCAGCCACTTCGGCAGGTACCAGTTGCGCTCGCCGAGCAGCGCCATCACCGCCGGGAGCAGCACGCCCCGGATGATCGTCGCGTCGATCAGCACGGCGGCCGCGAGACCGACGCCCATCTGCTTCATGGACTGCATGGACAGCGTGCCGAAGATCGCGAACACGGCGACCATGATGACGGCGGCGCTCGTGACGACTCCGGCCGTGGTGACCACCCCGTGCTGGATGGCGTCGTTCGTCGTCCGGCCGCGCAGCCGCGCCTCACGGATCCGCGAGACCACGAACACGTGGTAGTCCATCGACAGGCCGAACAGGATCACGAAGAGGAACAGCGGCAGCCAGGTGATGATCGCGCCGACCCCCTCCGCGCCCACCAGCGACGCCCCCCAGCCGTGCTGGAAGACGCCGACGAGGATGCCGTAGGCCGCGCCCACGGACAGCAGGTTGAGCACGATCGAGGTGATCGCGATCGTCAGCGAGCGGAACGACAGCAGCATCAGCGCGAAGGCGAAGACCACCACGAACGCGAACACCGGGACGACGGCTCCGGCCAGCTGGTCGTTGAAGTCCTGCGACCCGGCGACCTGACCGGTGATGGGCGCCTCGACACCGTCCACCTCGCCGAGGGTGGCCGGACGCACCTCGTCTCGCAGCTTGTCCAGACTCGCGCCCGCCTTGTCCAGATCCGAGCCGCCGACCAGCGGGACGTACACGAAGGCGATGTTCTGCCGGTCGTGCAGCTTGATCTCGACCGGGCCGCGCGAGGCACCGGAGGCCACCGCCTGCGTCTTGAAGGCGGCCAGGGCGTCCTGCACCTCGGGCGCGTTGATGTCGTCCGCGTGGACCACCACCTCGGCCGGCTCGGAGCCGCCCGGGAAGGCCTCGTTGACCCGGTTGTAGGTCTGCACGATGGGCAGCGAGTCACCGAACTCCTGGTCCAGGGTGAGGTTCTGCGTCTTCATGCCGACCGCGGGCGCCGCGATCGCCAGCAGCGCGCCGGCCGCCACCACGACGGAGAGCACGGGCTTGGCGAGCACACCCTTCAGGACGGCCGTCCAGAACCGGCTGTCATCGCTGCCGCCGTTGCGGCGACGCCGGCGCAGGAACGGGATACGGCCCTTCTCGACCCGCCCGCCCAGCAGGGACAGCAGCGCCGGCAGGACCGTCACCGACCCGACCATGGCGACCGCCACGACCATCAGCGAGGCCAGGCCCATCGCCTCGAACTCGGCGAGCCCGGTGAACAGCATGCCCGCCATCGCCACGCACACCGTGACACCGGAGACCACGATCGCGCGGCCACTGGTCGCGGCGGCGATCCGCAGAGCGGTCTGCGGGTCCCGGCCCGCCTCGCGCTCCTCGCGCTCACGGCGCAGGTAGAACAGGCAGTAGTCGACACCGACGGCCAGACCGACCAGCAGCATCACGGAGTTGGCGGTCTCGCTCATCGGCATCACATGGCTGACGATGCCCATCAGGCCCATCGTCGCCATGATCGCGGTGACGGCCAGCAGCACCGGCAGCAGCGCCGCGACCAGCGCGCCGAAGGCGATGAGCAGGATGCCGAGGGCCACCGGCACCGCGGAGTACTCGGCCTTCTTGAAGTCGTCCCCGAACGCGTCGTCGAACGTCTTCATCATGCTGGCGCCGCCGATCTCCTCGATCCGCACCGACCCGTGCTCCTCCTGCACCCCCTCGACGGCCTTCAGCACCGGCTCGATCCGCTCGCCCGCGGTGTCCGACTCGCCACGCATGTCGAACTGCACCAGCGCGCTGCGCCCGTCCTTGGAGATGGTGTCCGTGTCGTACGGCGAGGTGACGCCCGTGACCTCGCCGGTCCCCTCGACGGCGTCGACGACCGCGGCGACGGCGGCGCGGAACTCGGCGTCCGTGGCCTTGACGTCACCGTCCCTGGCCTGGATCAGCACCGACTCACTGGCCGGTTCGTCGATCCCGGCGTCCTCGATGATCCGGGCGGCGGTGTGAGTCTCGCCCTTCAGCTGATCGCTGTCCTTGACGTCGACCCGGCCGGCCGCCGAACCGAGCCCCATCGCCAGGACGACGAACAGCACCCAGATCCCGACGGCAGCCCATCGGTGCTGAGCGCTCCAGCCGCCGGCCCGGGCGGCCAGGCCCCGCACCCGTGTGTCTCCGTTCCCCATGACGGGCTTGCCCCCTTGTGAGCGGTGGCAGCCCCGTGCCGCCACCTTTCACTTAGAAGGTAGGGGCCGGTTAAAGCCATCACCTCGTGCTGCCCGGTGAGGTACGGCGGCCCGAAATCATCCCCCTGGCGCCCGGGCCTCCCCACTGGGTAGGACAGCGGCCCCTTACATCTACCGGAATGTCCGCTCCGGCGGACACGGTCCTCGCGCCCGCCCCCACAGGGCACGACGGCCGCTCTATGGTGTGCGGATGACGACGACGTACGCGGCGCTGCTGCGCGGGATCAACGTGGGCGGCAGCAGGAAGGTGCCGATGGCCGAACTGCGCGTGCTGCTGGAGGGTCTCGGCCACGACCGCGTACGCACCTACCTGCAGAGCGGTCAGGCGGCCTTCGCGAGTGACCACGGGGACGAGGACTCCCTGGCCGCAGAGCTGACGGAGGCGATCGGGCGACGGTTCGGCTTCGCGGTCGACGTGATCGTGCGCGACCACGCCTACCTGGCGGCGGTCGTCGGTGCCTGCCCGTTCCCGGCCGCCGAACTGGAGGCCAGGCAACTGCACGTCACCTACTTCTCGGCCCCGGTCGACGAGGAACGCTTCGCGGAGATCGACCGGCCCGCCCACCTCCCGGAGGAGTTCCGCCTCGGCGACCGCTGCCTGTACCTGTACGCCCCGAACGGCCTCGGCCGCTCCCAGCTCGCCGAGCGCCTGTCCAAGCCCCGCCTGAACAAGGGCGTGACCGCCACCAGCCGCAACTGGAACACCGTCCGCAAGCTGGTGGAGATGACGGCCGGCTGACCGCGCCGGGCCGTGAGGTCCGCCCCGCCCAGCCGCGCCCGCAGCCCGGCCGTGTCACGCCCCGCGCCCCACCGCCCCGTGCCGTCCGTCAGGCTCCCACCGCCGCCGGCAGCGGCCTGCGGGCCGCCTGGTAGCGCTCCAGGAGGACCCGTGCCACCTCCGGCGCCGGTCCCAGCACCTTTGCCAGGACGTCCGCCTCGGCCGCGCCCCGCGCGATGCGGTCGGGGAGGAAGCCGGGGGCCAGGACGTACGGCGCGACGGCGACCCGGGCACAGCCGAGGGCACGCAGCTCCCGTACCGCGTCCTCGGTGCGGGGGAGGGCCGCGGAGGCGAACGCGGGCCGCACGGCGCACCAACCGGTGTGCCGCCACTCCCGCGCGATGTCAGCGATCACCGCGATCGCCTCCGGGTCGGTGGACCCCGCCGAGGCCAGGACGACCCCGGTCGAGGACTTGTCGGCGGGCGTCAGCCCCGCCTCGTACAGCCGCCGTTCGAGGGCGGCGAGCAGCAGCGGCGAGGGGCCCAGCACCTCCGCCTGCCGGATCCGCAGCCGCGGCGGCGCGTCCCGCAGCACCGCCGGGATGTCCGCCTTCGCGTGGAACGCGCGGGTCAGCAGGAGGGGGAGGGCCACCACGTCCCGTACGCCCTCCGCCGCCAGCGACTCCAGCACCCCCTGCGCCGACGGGATGTTGAAGTCCAGGAAGCCGGTCTCCACCCGTACGTCCGGGCGCAGGGAGCGGACCCGGCGTACCAGGGCGTGCACCGTCGCGGCGTGCCGCGGGTCGCGGCTGCCGTGGGCGATGACGAGAAGGACGGGCTTCCTGTCCGTGAGGTACATGGGAGCTCAGCTCTTCACCAGCAGACCGCGGGTGCGCAGGACCCAGCGCTCCAGCGGGCTGAAGATCAGCAGGTCGATGGCGATCCCGACGAACAGGATCAGCAGGATGGCGAGGAAGACCGTGGCCATGCTGCTGTTCGTACGGCCCACCTCCAGCAGCTGGCCGAGGCCCACGCCCAGGTCCGGCGCCTGCGCGATGATCTCGGCGGCCATCAGCGAACGCCAGGAGAACGCCCACCCCTGCTTCAGGCCCGCCACATAGCCGGGCAGCGCCGCGGGCATCACGATGTGCCAGGTGCCGCGAAGCCCGGTCGCCCCCAGCGTGCGTCCCGCGCGCAGGAACAGCGGCGGCACCTGGTCGACGCCGGACACCAGACCGTTGGCGATCGACGGCACCGCGCCGAGCAGGATCACCGCGTACATCATCTCGGGCTTCAGGCCCAGCCAGATCACGGCGGCGGGCACCCAGGCCACCGACGGCAGCGACTGGAGGCCGGACAGGACCGGACCGATGGCCGCGCGCACGAACTTCACCCGCGCCACGACCAGGCCGAGCGGCGTGCCGATGACCAGGGCGAGCAGGAAGCCGAACAGACCGCGCGAGACGCTCGTCCAGATGTAGTCGAGCAGGGTGCCCTTGAGCCAGGCGTCCTCCGCCTCCGCCCAGACGGCACCCGGCGAGGGCAGCTTCGACGGGTCGTCGACGATCTTCAGGGAGATGAGGCCCTGCCAGATCGCGAGCACCACGACGGTGGCGACGATCGGCGGCAGGAGCTTCTCCCGGAAGGTCTGCGCGAAGGTCGGCCGGCCGGTGACCGAGGTCTCCAGCGCGTCGAGACCGGCCTCGATGCCGCCCAGCCCCGAGCCGCCCGAGCCGCCCGTGGCGCTCGCCCCGGTGGTCCTGGTGTCAGTGCTGGCCATGGCGGCGGATCTCCCCACGCAGTTCTTCGGTGATCT
This sequence comes from Streptomyces sp. ALI-76-A, assembly GCF_030287445.1. Lineage (GTDB taxonomy): Bacteria > Actinomycetota > Actinomycetes > Streptomycetales > Streptomycetaceae > Streptomyces. The sequence continues at coordinate 6,801,806 of NZ_JASVWB010000002.1, forward strand.
CGACGGACAGTTCCGCCACGGGCGCGTCCTCGATGCGGCGCGGCTGCGGGATGTCGACCGTCCACTCGCGGGCGATCCGCCCGGGCCGGGAGGACAGCAGGATCACGCGCTGCGCGAGCCGCACCGCCTCCCGCACGTTGTGCGTGACGAAGAGGACCGACACGCCCGTCTCCGCCCAGATGCGGGTCAGTTCGTCGTGCAGCACGTCCCGCGTGATGGCGTCGAGGGCCGCGAACGGCTCGTCCATCAGCAGCAGGTTGCTCTCCTGGGCGAGCGCGCGGGCCAGCGCCACCCGCTGGCGCATGCCGCCGGACAGCTCGTGCACGCGCTTGCCGTACGCGCCCTTCAGCCGGACGAGTCCGAGCAGCTCCTCGGTCGTCTCGCGCCGCTCGTTCTTCGGAACCCCCCGCAGACGCAGGGCCAGTTCGATGTTCTTGCCCGCGGTCAGCCACGGGAACAGCGCGTGTTCCTGGAACATCAGGGCGGGACGGCCCTGCGTCGTGATGGACCCGACGGTGGGCTCGTCCAGCCCCGCCACCAGGTTCAGCAGCGTGGACTTGCCGCAGCCCGAGGCCCCCAGCAGGGTGACGAACTCGCCGGGCGCGACATCGATGCTGATGTCGTCCAGGACAAGCTGCTGCCCGGCGGGGCCCGCGAAGGACTTCGAGACGTGCTCGATGCGCGCCGCGTGCTCCACCGCCTCGGCGGCCTTGACGAAGGTCGTTGCCATGGTCGTCACCTCCTGGGAACTCATCGGGTCCGGTCAGCTCACGCCGAGGCCGGCGTCGTCGACCGGGCTGCCGCCCTCGGCCTTGAGGATCTTGTTGAGCAGGGTGAGGTCGTAGATGCCCTTGAGGTCGGGCTTCTCCAGCAGACCCGCCCTGACGGCGTGGTCCGCCTCGGCGTCGAGCGTGGCGGCCAGCGGGTCGTCGGTGAACCGGATCGACGTCCAGGCCGGGTCCAGGACCTCGGCCGGCAGCGCCTTGCCCGAGTCCGCCTCCAGCTGCTTGTTCGCCGCGGCCTTCGCCTCGTCCGGGTGGGCGTTGATCCACCTGTTGGTCTCGACGGAGGCCTTCAGCACCGCTTCGACGGCCTTCGGGTGCTCCTTGAGGAAGTCCTGACGCACGATGATGTTCGTGATCACGAACTTCTTGTCCGGCCACAGGTCGGCCTCGTCCAGCAGCACCTTCGCGCCCTCGGCGACCAGCTTGGACGCGGTCGGCTCCGGCACCCAGGCGCCGTCCACGGAACCGGACCGGTAGGCGTCCGGGACGATCTTGTTGTCGGTGCGGACCACCGACACGTCGCCCTTGCCGCTCTCGGCGTCGACCTTCCAGCCCTGCTCCGCGATCCAGTTGAGGAACGCCACGTCCTGCGTGTTGCCGAGCTGCGGGGTCGCGATCTTCTTGCCCTTGACGTCCTTCAGGGTCTTGATCTTGTCCGGGTCGACCACGAGCTTCACCCCGCCGGAGGCCGAACCGCCGATGATGCGCAGGTTCCTGCCCTGGGACGCGGTGTAGCCGTTGATCGCCGGGGACGGGCCGATCCAGCCGATGTCGATCGAGTCCGAGTTGAGGGCCTCGATCTCGGACGGCCCGGCGTTGAAGACCTGGTACCGGGCCTCGGTGGCGCCGAGCGCCTTCTGGAAGTAGCCCTTCTGGTGCGCGACCAGCGCGGTGCCGTGGGTCAGGTTGCCGAAGTAGCCGATCCGCACCGAGTCGAGGCCGTCGGTCTTCTTCGCCCCGGCGGCGATCTCGACGGCTCCGTCGTCCACGGCCTGGGAGCCGTAGCCGCAGGCGGCGAGGGTCAGGAGCGGCAGCGCGGCCATGACCGCGAGGGTGCGGCGCAGGGCGGATGCGGCAGGCACGGGAGGTGTTCCTCTCGTCGGCCCGGCGGTCACGGTCCTACAGGTCGTGGCCGGGAGGTAGGCAGGTGCGTCCACGGCGGTGGGGGAAGGGCGCGCGAGCGGTGCGCGTACGTCAGCGCGCACATCGCGCCACTCCGCCCTGTCCGCTGCCGAGGTGGCCGCTGCCGACGCGGCCGCCCTCCTTCGCGAACGAGGAGTAGAAGTCGGCTGGGTGCATGCTCAGAAGTCCCACCCGTCGTCCTCGGTCTCGTCCCTGACGGGCTCCGGGGACGCGAACGACTCGCCGACCATGCCCGCGGTGAGCGTGGTGCCGTCGTTCGGGTCGATCAGGATGAACGAGCCGGTGCGCCGCGAGTCCGCGTAGGAGTCGACCGGCAGCGGCTCGGCGGCCCGGATCTTCACCCGGCCGATGTCGTTGGCGACGAGCTGTCCCGGATGCGGGTGCAGGGACAGGTCGTCGAGCGTGAGCCGGGACGGGATGTCCTTGACGATCGCCTTCACCGTGCGGGTGCCGTGCTTGAGCAGCACCCGGTGGCCGACGGTCAGCGGCGCGTCGGCGACGTGGCAGACGGTCGCCTCGATGTCCTGGGTGGTGGGCGGCGCGTCCTTGCTGGGCACGATCAGGTCGCCGCGCGAGATGTCGATGTCGTCCTCCAGCAGGACGGTGACCGACTGCGTCGTCCAGGCGATGTCGACCGGCCGGCCGAGCAGGTCGATGCCGGCGATCTTCGTGGCCCGCCCGGACGGCAGCACGGTGACCGACTCGCCGACGCGGAAGGAACCGGCGGCGATCTGGCCCGCGTAGCCCCGGTAGTCCGGGTGCTCGGCGGTCTGCGGCCGGATCACGTACTGCACGGGCAGGCGGGCGTGGCAGTGGCTGAGGTCGTGCGCGACCGGGACCGTCTCCAGGTGCTCCAGGAAGGTCGGACCGCCGTACCAGTCCATGGTCGCGGACGGCTCCACCACGTTGTCGCCGGCGAGCGCCGAGATCGGGATCGCGGTGACGTCGGGGACGCCCAGTTCGGTCGCGTACGCCGTGAACTCCTCGGCGATGGCCGCGAACACCGGCTCCCGGTAGTCCACCAGGTCCATCTTGTTCACCGCGAGGACCACGTGCGGCACCCGCAGCAGTGCGGCGATGGCCGCGTGCCGGCGGGTCTGCTCGACGACGCCGTTGCGGGCGTCGACCAGGATCACCGTCAGCTCGGCCGTGGAGGCACCCGTCACCATGTTGCGGGTGTACTGCACATGGCCGGGCGTGTCGGCGAGGATGAACCGGCGCCGGGGGGTGGCGAAGTAGCGGTAGGCCACGTCGATGGTGATGCCCTGCTCCCGCTCGGCCCGCAGGCCGTCGGTGAGCAGCGCGAGGTCCGGGGCGTCCTGGCCGCGGCTCGCCGAGGCCCGCTGCACGGCCTCCAGCTGGTCGGTGAGGATCGACTTGGAGTCGTGCAGGAGACGGCCGACGAGGGTGGACTTGCCGTCGTCGACGGACCCGGCGGTGGCGAACCGCAGCAGGGTGGTCTCCGACAACTGCTCGACCGACAGCGGCTCGATGGGTTCCGTGATGCTGCTCATGTCTAGAAGTACCCCTCGCGCTTGCGGTCTTCCATCGCGGCCTCGGACATCTTGTCGTCGGCGCGCGTGGCGCCGCGCTCGGTGAGCCGGGAGGCGGCGATCTCGGTGATCACGGCTTCCAGCGTGGTCGCGTCGGAGTCGACCGCGCCGGTGCAGGACATGTCGCCGACGGTGCGGTAGCGGACCTGCCGCTTCTCGGTCCGCTCGCCGTCCTTCGGGCCGCCCCACTCGCCGGCGGTCAGCCACATCCCGGCCCGCTGGAACACCTCGCGCTCGTGGGCGAAGTAGATCTCCGGCAGCTCGATGCCCTCGCGGGCGATGTACTGCCACACGTCCAGCTCGGTCCAGTTGCTGAGCGGGAAGACGCGGACGTGCTCGCCGGGGGCGTGCCGGCCGTTGTACAGGTTCCACAGCTCGGGGCGCTGGCGGCGCGGGTCCCACTGGGAGAACTCGTCCCGCAGGGAGAACACCCGCTCCTTGGCGCGGGCCTTCTCCTCGTCCCGTCGTCCGCCGCCGAAGACCGCGTCGAACTTCTCGGCCTGGATCTTCTCGGTCAGCGGCAGCGTCTGCAACGGGTTGCGGGTGCCGTCCGGACGCTCCTTCAGCACACCGCGGTCGATGTACTCCTGCACGGACGCCACATGCAGCCGCAGCCCGTGCTTCGCCACCGTCCGGTCGCGGTACTCCAGCACCTCGGGGAAGTTGTGCCCGGTGTCCACGTGCAGCAGCGAGAAGGGGACCGCCGCGGGGGCGAACGCCTTCAGCGCCAGATGCAGCATGACGATGGAGTCCTTGCCGCCGGAGAACAGGATCACCGGCCGCTCGAACTCGCCCGCGACCTCGCGGAAGATGTGGACGGCCTCGGACTCCAGCGCGTCCAGGTGCGAGAGGGCGTACGGGCTGTCCGTGCCCTCGTCGCCCTCGATGGCCTTGGCAACGGTCGTCGTCATGCCAGTCCCCTCTCGGTGAGCAGCGCGTGGACCGCGGCCGCGGACTCCTGGACGGTCTGGTGCTGCGACTCGATCCGCAGGTCGGGCGACTCGGGCTCCTCGTACGGGTCGTCGACCCCGGTGAGTCCGGTCAGCTCGCCCGCCGCCTGCTTGGCGTACAGACCCTTCACGTCCCGCTCGCTGCACACCTCCACCGGAGTGGCCACGTGCACCTCGATGTACGCCGCCCCGCTCTCCTGGTGACGCTTGCGCACCGCCTCACGGCTGTCGGCGTAGGGCGCGATCACCGGGACCAGGGTCTTGACGCCGTTGCGGGCGAGCAGTTCCGCGAGGAAGCCGACGCGCCGCACGTTCGTGTGCCGGTCCGCGCGGCTGAAACCGAGGCCCGCCGAGATGAACTCGCGGATCTCGTCGCCGTCGAGCACCTCCACGAGGTGGCCCTCCGCACGGAGCCGGCCGGCCAGCTCGTACGCGATGGTGGTCTTGCCGGCACTCGGCAGACCCGTGAGCCAGACGGTGGCTCCGGTCGTCACGTGAGTCTCCTGGTTCGTAGAAAGCACAGTCGTCGTCATCCGTGCAGCCCGCACTCGGTCTTGGAGCGGCCCGCCCAGCGACCGGCGCGCGCGTCCTCGCCCTCCAGGACGCGGCGGGTGCAGGGGGCGCAGCCGACGGAGGCGTAGCCGTCCATCAGCAGCGGATTGGTGAGGACGCCGTGTTCGGCGACGTACGCGTCCACGTCGTCCTGGGTCCAGCGGGCGATGGGCGAGACCTTGACCTTGCGGCGCTTCTCGTCCCAGCCGACGACCGGGGTGTTCGCCCGGGTCGGGGACTCGTCACGGCGCAGACCGGTCGCCCAGGCCTGGTAGTGGGTGAGCCCCTCTTCGAGCGGCTGGACCTTGCGCATCTTGCAGCACAGGTCGGGGTCGCGGTCGTGCAGCTTCGGGCCGAACTCGGCGTCCTGCTCGGCGACCGTCCGCGTCGGCGACAGCGTGATGACGTTGACGTCCATCACGGCCTCGACCGCGTCCCGGGTGCCGATGGTCTCGGGGAAGTGGTAGCCGGTGTCGAGGAAGACGACATCCACGCCCTTCATCACGCGGGACGCCAGGTGGGCGACCACCGCGTCCTCCATCGAGGAGGTCACGCAGAAGCGCTTGCCGAAGGTGTCGACCGCCCACTGGAGTATCTCCAGGGCGGTGGCGTCCTCCAGGTCCCGGCCCGCCTGCTCGGCGAGTGCCTTGAGATCGGCTGTCGTGCGCTCTTCCTGAGTCGTGCTCATATCTCTTCTCCCGCTGCGTCTGTCGGCTGAAGGCCCCGGGCGAGCAGCCCGAGGAACTTCAACTGGAATGCGCGGTTGCAGGCCGCGCATTCCCACGCGCCGTGGCCCTGCTCGCTGGGACGGAGGTCCTCGTCGCCGCAGTAGGGGCAGTAGAACGGGGCGGCCCGCTCGCTCATGACAGGGCCTCCTCGTCGGCGCGCGCCGCCCAGGTGGCGAACCGCTCGCCGTCCTCGCGCTCGGCCTGGAAACGCTTGAGCACCCGCTCGACGTAGTCCGGCAGTTCCTCGGAGGTCACCTTCAGGCCGCGTACCTTGCGGCCGAAGCCCGCCTCCAGACCGAGCGCGCCGCCCAGGTGCACCTGGAAGCCCTCGACCTGCTCGCCCTGGTCATTGAGGACCAGCTGGCCCTTGAGACCGATGTCCGCCACCTGGATACGGGCGCAGGCGTTGGGGCAGCCGTTGATGTTGATGGTGATCGGCTCGTCGAAGTCCGGGATGCGGCGCTCGAGTTCGTCGATCAGCTGGGAGCCGCGCGCCTTCGTCTCGACGATGGCGAGCTTGCAGTACTCGATGCCGGTGCAGGCCATGGTGCCGCGCCGGAACGGGGAGGGCTTGGCGGTCAGGTCCAGCGCGCCGAGCGCCTCGACCAGCGACTCGACCCGCGTCTCCTCGACATCGAGGACGATCATCTTCTGCTCGACGGTGGTCCGGACCCGGCCCGAGCCGTGCGCCTCGGCCAGCTCCGCGATCTTGGTGAGGGTGGCGCCGTCCACGCGGCCGACGCGCGGGGCGAACCCGACGTAGAAGCGGCCGTCCTTCTGCCGGTGCACGCCGACGTGGTCGCGCCAGCGCTCCACGGGCTGGGCGGGGGCGGGGCCGTCGGTCAGCCTGCGCCGGAGGTACTCGTCCTCCAGGACCTGGCGGAACTTCTCCGGGCCCCAGTCGGCGACCAGGAACTTCAGGCGGGCGCGGGTGCGCAGCCGCCGGTAGCCGTAGTCGCGGAAGATCGAGATGACGCCCTCGTGGACGTCGGCGACCTCGTCCAGCGGGACCCAGGCGCCGAGCCGTACGCCGATCTTCGGGTTGGTGGACAGGCCGCCGCCGACCCACACGTCGAAGCCGGGGCCGTGCTCGGGGTGGACCACACCGACGAAGGCGACGTCGTTGATCTCGTGCGCCACGTCCAGCAGCGGCGAGCCGGAGACCGCGGTCTTGAACTTGCGGGGCAGGTTGGAGAAGGCCGGGTTGCCGACGATCCGGCGGTGGATCTCCTCGATGGCCGGGGTGCCGTCGATGATCTCGTCCTCGGCGATCCCGGCGACCGGCGAGCCGAGGACCACGCGGGGCGTGTCACCGCAGGCCTCGGTGGTGGACAGGCCGACCGCCTCCAGGCGGTTCCAGATCTCCGGCACGTCCTCGATGCGGATCCAGTGGTACTGCACGTTCTGCCGGTCGGTGATGTCGGCGGTGCCACGCGCGAACTCCTGCGAGATCTCGCCGATCACCCGCAGCTGCTCGGTGGTGAGCCGGCCGCCGTCGATCCGGACGCGCAGCATGAAGTACTCGTCGTCCAGCTCCTCCGGCTCCAGGATCGCGGTCTTGCCGCCGTCGATCCCGGGCTTGCGCTGGGTGTACAGACCCCACCAGCGCATCCGGCCGCGCAGATCGTTCGGGTCGATGGAGTCGAAGCCGCGCTTGGAGTAGATCGTCTCAATGCGTGTCCGCACATTGAGACCGTCGTCGTCCTTCTTGAACTGCTCGTTGCCGTTGAGCGGGGTGTGGTGCCCCGCGGCCCACTGACCCTCTCCGCGGTGACGGCTCACCTTGCGGCGGGGAGTCGCGGCGGCAGGGTTCTGCGGGGTGGCGGCCATGGTTGATACGTCCTTCGGGACAGCGAGGGGAAGGGGTCGGCGCGTGGCACCGTCGATGAGGGACGGCGCTCCGGCGACGGGCGGGAGGCTCTGACCTGCGCGTGCGGGCGCACGGGTGGACATGCGCGGCGTTGCGCGGAATGGGACAGGCAGGGGGAGGTCGGGCGACGCCGGGGCTCGTCAGCTCGCCGGACAGATGGCGCTGGACATGCGGCCGAGGTCGACGTGGCGCCGACTCACCAAGGCAATTCCAGTTCCAGGCATGACGGAAGCGTGGCACGGCGATCTGGACACAGTCCAGCTTTGTCCGCCATACGGACAACTTGGTCCCGAATCATGAGACAAGCGTGGTGTCGGTCACATGGCCCGTACGCGCTCTTGTCGACGCAGGTCAGACAGGGTAGGCGCCCGGCCACGGACCCGGCGGGGTCACCTGCGGCCTCTCCTCGACCGAGGTGTCGAAGAGCCGGAAGCCCCGGCGCAGATAGTTGTCCATCGCGTGCTCGCCGTCCAGGCTGCACGTGTGCAGCCATACCCGCCCGGTCCGCGGCAGACCGGGCCAGCGGTCCGCGAGATCCCAGGCACGGGCGGCACCGTACGACAGCAGATGACCACCGATCCGCCGCCCGCGGAAGGCCGGAACCAGCCCGAAGTAGACGATCTCCACGACCCCGTCGCCCTGCGGCTCCAGCTCCACGTACCCCGCGGGCGTCCCCTGCTCGTACGCCACCCACGTCTCCACGCCCGGCCGCTCCAGGTGCTCCCGCCACCGCGCGTACGTCCAGCTCAGCCGGTCGATCCAGCGGATGTCGCCGCCCACGGACGCGTACAGGAAGCGGCTGAACTCGGGGGAGGGGACGCCGGAGCGGACGATCCGCACGTCGCCCTCCGGCGCGGCGGCCGGCAGCAGGTCGGCCGGCGCGGTCTGCTCCAGGGACCAGGTGGTCACGGGGATGTTGGTCATGGCGGCCAGCGAACCACGAGCGCGATCGATCTGTCGATCGCCGCCCGGCGGGCCCCGGGGAGCCGCCCGGCTACTCCAGCGCCCTGTCGATCGACGTCAGCGGCAGCGCGTACAGCACCCGCCCCGACTGGGCCCAGACCTCGCCGCTCTCCTCCCAGTAGGACAGGGAGGGCGTCTGCGGGCTCCAGCAGTCCAGCCGTTCGTCCGAACCGCAGCGGGTGACGCGCGCGCCGTCCGTGGTCTGCCGCCACAGCGAGCCGTGCTCGTCGTCGCTCCCGGACGCCCGGGCCACGTACCAGTCGGAGCGGTACGACAGCACGCCCCCGATGTCGGCCGCGTCGGTCTCGTACGCCTCGGTGGGAGCCGCGCGCCCCGCCGCGTCGGTGGCCAGCAGACCGGTGCGGTCCGTGTCCTTGTCGGTACTGAAGGCGTAGCGCCACAGCCGGGCGGGCCGCTCGCTGCCGAAGGCGGGCCGCTCGCTCGCGACCAGGCTGTCGGGTGCCGTGGTGCGGTCCAGGGAGATGCCCTGGGGGCGGGCGGCGGCGTCCGCGCCGGCCAGCCGGTAGGAGGCGACCGCGGGCATCACGAAGCGGGAGCCGTGCGCCGACCAGCCGCCGGGCACCCGGCCGACACCCTCCGCGGCCACCGTGGTGCGCTGGACGCGGTTCAGGTCGTACACGTACAGGGCGTCCTGGCCCTGGTCGTCGGCGGTGACCAGCAGCTTGTCCTGGTACCAGACCATGCCGGACAGCCGCGAGGCCAGCGGCCGGTAGTCACGGCCGCCCTCGACCGGGACGGCCAGCAGCACCCAGGTGTACCGGGGGCTGCCCAGGTCGTTGGCGTCGACGAAGGCGACCCGGGCCAGGTCGCGGCCGTCCGTGCCGTCGTCCTGGGCCCAGCCGGAGAGGATCACGCGGTCGTGGCCCCAGACGCCGTCGTCGTCGGCGTCCCCGGAGGTGGTGACCGCGCCGGGCCGCCAGGAGCGGGTGTCTGCGGTGTCCCAGCAGTACGCGCGGGTGGCAGCCGGTTCGACGGGCAGCGCCGTGCGTTCGGCGCCCGTGCAGGAGGCCGCGTCACGCAGCGGGCGGTCGGCGTCGGCGAGGACGGCGTCGACACCGACGGGCCGGCCCATCGAGGCGGCGAGTCGGTCGAGCGAAGGTTCGGGTACCGGCTCGTGCCGGAGCCGCAGCGCGGTGGTTCCGTCGGCGGAGGAGAGGGGCTTCAGTGCTCCCGGATCGCGGTCGGCCGTGGCCTGCGAGGCGCTGATCATGGTGGCCGCGCCGGTCAGTGCGAGGGCGGTGCCGGCCAGGAAGGCGCGCAGCGCCCTGCCCCGCTTCTGCCGGCGGTGTCTGCCGCGCTGTTTCATGCGTCCTCCCGAGGCGAGCCAACTGCGCCTGATGATCCGTACGTTGACCGAGGAGCAGGTGGGGTGCTGGCCCGTAGAGGGATGCTACGGCAGTCGGGCACCACCCGGGACGAAGACCGTGCAATTATGCGGAAGACGCACACTGTGGTCGCTTCGGTTGTCCCCGGCGATCAGATTGGCTCGATCAGGTGCCCTGCCCCGGTCGCCCCGGTCGCCCCGGTCGCCCCGGTCGCCCCGGTCGCCCCGGTCGCCCCGGCCGCCGCGGACGAGCGCGCGGTGAGCACCGTCGGGGCCGCCGAGTGCGGCAACAGGTCGCGCGGGTCGGCAGGCAGGAGCACCTCGATCTCCGCCTCCGCGCCGAAACGGTACGGCCGGTGCTCCAGCAGCCCCCCGAGATAGCGGCGCACCCGTGACATCTCGGCCCGCACCGTGACCGTGCGGGCCGGATCCCCGAACACCTCCCGAGACAGGCCCGCCGCGCTGCGGCCCGCCGGGTACCGGGCCAGCAGGTACAGCAACTCGGCGTGCCGGGGACTCAGTTGGTGACTCCACGAGCCCGCGCACCCCGACACGGTCACCGACCAGCGGCGCCGCCGCGCCAGGTCCAGCACGATCCGGGTGGTGCCGCCCGGCACCGGCTCCTCGGTGACGCGCACCAGCCAGCCGCCCGTCAGCGGCTCCAGGGCGCACAGCCCGAGCGACGGAAGCAACCGCAGGCCCGGCGCCGGCGACTTGGGCAGCGGCACCCGGTTCGTGTACGGCAGCCCGGTCACCGCGGCCGTCCAGCCGTCCCGGTCCACCACCACGGCCCGCCCGCCGAGCCCGGCCAGTACCGGCGCGGCCACCGCGCGCAGCCGCTCCAGCGAGGTCTGGTGCAACTCCCGCAGCCGCGCCTCCGCGAGCTTGGCCACCGAGTCGACCCAGGCGAGCGTGGCCGGGTGCATCGTCTCCAGCGGGCCGCTCACGTCGACCACGCCGATCAGCCGGCCGTCCCGCGGATCGGTGATCGGGGCGCCGGCGCAGGTCCAGGTGGCCAGGGAGCGGACCAGGTGCTCGGCGGCGACGACCTGCACCGGGCGGCGCACCACCGCCGGCGTGCCCAGCCCGTTCGTGCCGACGACCTCCTCACGCCAGTCGGAGCCGACCTCGATGCCGGACTCGTCGGCCCGGCGCAACACCGGGGCGCTGCCCTCACGCCACAGGGCCCGCCCCTCGCCGTCCGCGATCAGCACGATGTGCCGGGAGGCGTCGGCCACCGACACCAGCCCCTCCCGCAGCACCGGCAGCACGTGCCGCAGCGGGGAGGTCTCCCGTCGCCGCTGCACCTCCCCGCGGGGCAGCAGCCCGGTCCGGAAGTCGTGATCGGGGTCGATCCCGGCGCGGCCCGACCGCTCCCAGGACGCCTCGATCACCGAGCGCGGCGTGCTGCGCGCGTACGGTCCGGCGTACCTGGCGGCACGTGCCACGGGGTCCTCCTGACAGGGCTGTGGACCGGTCTCCGTACCGCGGCCCGGCCACGCCCGAAGACTGTCCTGACGGTCCGTCCCATGGTGCCGTCCGCCTTGAGCGGGAGGCACACTGTCCACCGACCCGCCACCAAGTTGCAACCCCGTGCAACCCTGGTGAACGGACCGGTGGTGCTTGAAACTTGAGCGGCGTCGCCCCGAGCGGCGCCACCGGCCCGAACAGGCCGGCGGCGGGGGTGGTGCCGTGTCGGCGCAGCACCACCCCCGCAGGCACGCGGTCAGGCCGACGGACGCGCCCGCTCCACGACGGCCGCCAGGTCCAGGGTGCCCGGCAGGGTGCCGAAGGCCGCGCCCCCGTCGCCGCCCAGGCGGGCCGCGCAGAACGCGTCGGCGACCTCCGGGGGCGCGTACCGCACCAGCAGCGAGCCCTGGAGCACCAGCGCCAGCCGCTCGGCCAGCCGCCGCGCCCGCCCCTCGACGCCCTCCAGGTCGCCCAGTTCGGTCAGCAGGTCCTTGACCGCGGCGTCCAGCCGGTGATCGGCGCCGCGGGCCGCGCCGACCTCCACGAGGTAGGCGTTCAGGGCCTGCGGCTCCCGCCGCAACACCCGCACCACGTCCAGCGCCTGGACGTTGCCCGCGCCCTCCCAGACCGAGTTCAGCGGCGACTCGCGCACCAGGCGGGGCATGCCGGACTCCTCGACGTACCCGTTGCCGCCCAGGCACTCGGCGGCCTCGACCGTCACCGGCGTACACCGCTTGGTCACCCAGTACTTGGCGGCCGGCACCGCGATCCGCAGCAGCGCGCGCTCCTGTTCACCGCCGTCGTCACAGGCCGCGGCCAGCCGCAGCGCGAGGGCGGTCGCCGCCTCGGACTCCAGCGCGAGGTCCGCCAGTACGTTGCGCATCAGCGGCTTGTCGACGAGCGTGCCGCCGAACGCCTCGCGGTACGTGCAGTGGTGGACCGCCTGGGCGACGGCCTGCCGCATCAGGCCGGCCGAGCCGAGCACGCAGTCCAGCCGGGTCGCCGCCACCATCTCGATGATGGTGCGCACCCCGCGCCCCTCCTCGCCGACCCGGCGTGCCCAGGTCCCGTCGAACTCGACCTCGGCGGAGGCGTTCGACCGGTTGCCCAGCTTGTCCTTGAGCCGCTGGATCCGGAAGACGTTGCGGGTGCCGTCCTCCAGCACCCGCGGCACCAGGAAGCAGGTCAGCCCCCGCGGCGCCTGCGCGAGCACCAGGAAGCCGTCCGACATCGGCGCCGAGCAGAACCACTTGTGCCCGGTCAGTCCGTACGTTCCGTCCTCGGCGAGCGGGGTCGCGGCCGTCGCGTTCGCGCGGACGTCGCTGCCACCCTGCTTCTCCGTCATGCCCATGCCGAACAGGGCGCCGGCCTTCAGGCGGGCGGGCCGCAGCTCGCGGTCGTAGACCATGGACGTCAGCCGCGGCTCCCACTCCGCCGCGAGCGCGGGGTCGGCGCGCAGCGCGGGCACCGCGGCGTGGGTCATCGACAGCGGACAGAGATTGCCGGCGTCGACCTGCGTCCACACCTGGAACGCGGCGGCGCGCCGCACATGCCCGCCCGGCCGCGCCCAGGCCGCGGTGAGGCCCGCCGCGACGCCCTTGCCGAGCAGACGGTGCCAGGCGGGATGGAAGTCGACCTCGTCGACACGGTGCCCGTAGCGGTCGTGGGTGCGCAGGGCCGGCGGGTTCTCGTTCGCCTGGGCCCCCCACTCCTGCAACTGCGCCGAACCGGCGGCCCGCCCGAGCGCCGCCAGTTCCCCGCGCACCTCGTCGAGCAGCTCGGGGGGGACATGCCGCTCCACGGCCGCCGTCAGGGCGCGGTCGGCGCTGAAGACGTCGTAGCCGGTCAGCGGCGGGGGCTGGTTGGACACGGTGTGGGTGCTGCCTGCCATGCTGCGAACTTACCCCGCACGGCGAGGCTCACCACCATGACATGGCACCGGGCGGCGAGGGGGCGGCGCGGCGGTACGGCCCTGTGGCCATGCCCGGGAGCGACCCGCGGCGGACCGTCCTCGGCCCGCACGCCCGGCCCTGCCTCACCCGAGCCGGGCCAGGGTCGCCGTCACCTCCGGTTCCGGGAGTCCGGGGCGACCAGTGCGTCCGGCCCGGGGACCCGCGTGAACAGCAGGCGGAGGCCGCCGACGCCGAGCGGTACCCACAGCAGGAGCGCCTGGAGCAGGCCCGCCAGGCCGTAGCCGAACCGGCGGGCGGTGGAGCAGCGCGCCGGCGGGACCCGGACGTGGTCGACGTCCGTGGGCTGGGCGGGGGAGCCGTGCCGGCGCCCGCCCGCCGGGACCGTGCGGCCGCCGGGGGTGCCCTCGTACAGGGCGGAGGAGTGGCCGAGCTGGGAGCCGTCGCCCATCACGGTGCCGATGTCCAGGACGGTCTGCTCGCCGACGTACACCCCGCTGCCCAGGGTGACGCGGCCGGTGCGGATCCGGCCCGCCCGCGCCCGGTAGCCGAGGTAGTGGCACTCCTTGCGGATCACGGTGCCGGCGCCGACGGTCAGCAGGTCGGTGCAGACCGGCACCGAGCGGGACAGGATCGTCACCCCGCGCCGATCCGCGCGCCCAGCGCCCGCAGGTACAGCACGTACAGCGGACCGCCGACGAACAGCACCAGCGGACGGGAGCGCGGCAGGGCCTTCACCGTCCAGAAACGGAGACAGGCGAGGCTCCACACCGGGAATTCGGTCTCTTTCCAGCGGCCGACGAGCAGCCACTTCGCCAGCACCGGAAAGACGCACGCGCCGGCGAACAGCGCACCGCCGAGAAGCACCGAACGGCCGTAGATCCCGGCGGCGCCCTCAGCGCCGGACAGGAAGTCGTAACCCTCGGCCGTGACCGTTCCGGCGAGCAGACAGGAGACGGCGACACGGCGAACCGCCGGCTCCCGCACAGCGGGTACCGGGCCGTGCTGCCCGGTTGCGGCGGCGGGATCGTGACGGCGCCGGACGGCTCGGCCGGGGCCTCGGCGAGGGCCGCCGCCGGCCGGCGGATCGTCGGATGTCCGTAGACGTCCCGCATAGACACCGCGGGCAGGTCGGGGCGCTTTCTGACCCGGGCGCAGTGGGCCATCGCCAGGGAGTCGGCCCCCAGATCGTCGAAGAAGTGGCTGTCGACCGGAACGTTCTCCTCGCGTACGACACCGGCCAGCGCCTCGGCGAGAACGCTTTCGGTGCCGGCGCCGGAATATCACCCCACGGGCGCTCCTCGAGCTCCTTGACGCGCATGAAGAACAAGGTGAAATCGGTGGGCGCGTGACATGGGTGGAAAGGCGTCCGAGAGGCCCGCTGTGGGCGCTGTATACGGCCAAATTCTTTCGGAATTCTCATGAACGGTTCAAGGGCGTTTCAGTCATTGACGCTTTTCCGACGGCGCATTGGGTGTCGATCACAACGGGGTGCCGCGCAATGGTCCGAGTCGATCACAACGGGGTGCCGCGCAATGGTCCGAGTCGATCACAACGGGGTGCCGCGCAATGGTCCGTCCGACCGGCAAACTCACCGAAACGCCGGTGTAATAGGCTGGCGCCGGTTCCGTTCACGGCCGCCGAACATTTCGACCAACGCGGACATGACAGAAAAATGGTTCGAATAAGGGGTGTCGCGCGGCGGACTCCCTGGCAGACCGGGGTACCGCGGGATGAGTGGGGGCCCGCAGGACGGATACCGTTAGGTCGTGCAGCCAGCAAGTGAATCCCCGCAGCGGCCCTCCGGTCGGCTCCACCGGGCGCGTGCCCTCTACCGGGACGTCTCGAAGCGCAGGACCGCCTGGCTGTTGATCAAGGACACCACCAATTCCTGCATGGAGTACCGGATCCTGGGCCTCGCGGCCGAGGCGGCGTTCTTCACGCTGCTGTCCGTGCCGCCGCTGCTGCTCAGCATGATCGGACTGCTGGGCTACGTCGACGACTGGACCGGTGCCGACACCATCCAGAGCCTGGAGAACAACCTCCTGGAGGCCTCCCGCACGGTCCTGTCCGACAAGGGCGTCAACCAGATCGCCCAGCCGATCCTGCACGACGTGACCAAGGGCGGCCGGCCCGACATCATCTCCATCGGCTTCCTGTTCGCGCTGTGGTCCGGCTCCCGCGCGGTGAACGTCTTCATCGACACCATCACCGTCATGTACGGCCTCGACGGCGTCCGCGGCATCGTCAAGACCCGGCTGCTCGCCTTCGCCCTGTTCCTCGTGGCGCTGCTGATCGGCTCGGTCGCGCTGCCGCTGATGGTGGCCGGACCGGACGCCGTGGTGAACGTCGTGTCCTGGTCGACCACCGTCGTACAGGTGCTCTACTGGCCCGTCGTCATCGTCCTGTCGATCGTCTTCCTGACCACGCTCTACCACGTGTCCGTCCCCGTGCGCTCCCCGTGGATCGAGGACGTGCCCGGCGCCCTGGTCGCCCTCGGCATGTGGGTGCTCGGCAGCTTCCTGCTGCGCATCTACCTCACCAACACCGTCGAGGGCCCCACCATCTACGGCTCGCTCGCCGCGCCCGTCGCCGTGCTGCTGTGGATCGGTGTGTCCGCGTTCGCGGTCCTCGTCGGGGCCGCGGTCAACGCCGCCATCGACCGCGTCTGGCCGGCCGCCGCCACGGCCGCGGCCCGCGCCGCCAACGAGCGCCTGCGCGAGGCCCAGGTCGCCGAGTACGTGGCCCGCGCCGCCGCGGCCCGCGAGACCGACCCCGACGACCCGGACATGCCCTCCGAGTTCCCAGAACGCTGGTCCCGTTTCCTCCCCCCGGAAGACGTCACGTCCCGCCTGCGCACCCACGTGAAGAGCACGCACCCGCCGCACAAGTCCGACGACTCCTGAACTGCCCGCCGACGCGGAGGGGCCGCGCCGCCCTGTCCAGCGCCTTCAAACGGGTGTACGGCGTGAGCCCCCAGGAGCACCGGACGCGGCCGGCGCGGGGGCCGCGGGACAGGCTCGGCACGGCGTAGCCTGGCGCATGTGTACGCGGAGCGGGCGTCCCGGCTGACCGGGGCGGTGGTGTGGACGAACACCCCGTCCGGGACCGCCGCGCCCGTCCTGCCCGACGGCTGCATGGACCTGCTGTGGAACGAGGGGCGGCTCATGGTCGCCGGACCCGACACGCGCGCGTACGTCATGGAGGACGGGCCGAGCAGCTGGGCGGGCGTCCGTTTCCACCCCGGCACCGCGCCCGCCCTTCTCGGGGTGCCCGCGCACGAGCTGCGCGACCGGCGGGTGGCGCTGGCCGACCTGTGGCCGTCCCGTGAGGTGCGTCGGCTGACCGCACGGGTGGCCGCCGCCGCCGGCCCGGCGAGCGCACTGGAGGAGGTGGCGCTGGAGTGGGCAGCCGCCGCCGAACCCCCCGACCCGCTCCTGCGACGGCTCGTCACCGCCCTCGACGCGGGCCGCCCGGTCGCCGCGACGGCCGACGAACTCGGCGTGGGTGCTCGCCAGTTGCACCGCCGTTCGCTGGCCGCCTTCGGCTACGGCCCCAAGACGCTCGCCCGGGTGCTGCGTCTGCAACGCGCGCTCGCGCTGGCCCGCGCCGGTGTCCCCTTCGCCCGCGTGGCGGCCCGGTCCGGGTTCGCGGACCAGGCCCATCTCGCGCGGGACGTGCGGGAGTTGGCTGGGATGCCGCTGGGGGCGCTACTGGCCCGTTCCGGGTAGCGGCGCGAACAGGTCGACGCCGTTGCCGTCCGGGTCCAGCACCACCGCGTACCGCTGTCCCCACACCGCGTCCCACGGCTTGAGGTCACCGCGGTACCCGGCGCCGACCAGCTCCTCGTACACGGAGTCGACCTCGGCGGGGCTGTCGCAGCGCAGCGCGAGCGAGTGGCGTCCGCCCCCGGACGGCGGCTGCCAGTCGGGATGGAAGGAGCGCACGGTCTCCTCCGTGTCGAGCAGCAGCCGCAGCCCGCCGGGCAGGTGGGCCTCGGCGTGCGGCTGGTTCTCGGAGCCTTCGGGGAAGGCGAGGCCGAGACGGCGGTAGAAGGCGACGGAGGCGGCCATGTCGGAGGCCACCAGGCCGATGGCATCGAATCGTGGACTCATGCGGCCACCGTAGACAGCGCGGCGGCCGGCGGTCTTGAAGGAATCGGACAACGTTCCCGGGCATCGGGCGCAGGCAGGGCGTGTCGCCACCGGGCGCCACACGGCGAGATCCCCGTCCCGGCCCTTCCGGCAAGGCACACCTGCGCGCAGGTCTCGTCCCGCTGGTCATGAGGGCGGGACCCGCACGGCGCCGCAAAACGCCCCTCACGCCCGCCTGCGTGACCTCGCCCCCCGGGCGAGCCGCTTCACCCGGGGCCCTAGGGTCGGATGCCATGGCCCCCAGACTCCTCGTCTTCACCCGCACCACCGACTACCGGCACGACTCCATCCCCGCCGCGATCACCGCCGTCCGCATGCTCGGTGCCCACGAGGTGGACGCGACGGAGGACCCGGCGGCACTGGAAGCGCCCCTGGACGGCTACGCGGCGGTGGTCTTCCTCTCGACCAGCGGCGAGGTACTCACCCCGCCCGGCCGTGAGCGGCTGGCGGCGTACGTGGAGGCGGGCGGCGGTTTCGTCGGGGTGCACGCGGCGGCCTGCACGGAGTACGACTGGCCGTACTACGGGGAACTGCTGGGCGCCCGGTTCGCCCGGCACCCCGCCTACCAGCCGGGCACGGTGATCGTCGAGGACCGTGCCCACCCCGCCACCCGGCACCTGCCCGCCGCGTGGGAGTTCACCGACGAGTGGTACGACTTCCACACCAGTCCCCGGGCCCGGGTACGCGTGCTGGCCCGCGCGGACGAGTCGTCCTACGACGGCGGAGGCATGGGCGCCGACCACCCCCTCGCCTGGTGCCGCGAACACGGCCGGGGCCGGGTCTTCTACACCGCCCTCGGCCACGCCTCCGAGGCCTACGAGGACCCCGCCTTCCGCGCCCACCTGCGGGGCGGGATCGACTGGGCGGCGGGGCTCGCGGAGTAGGCCCGGGGGAGGGCGATCGCCGCAGGGCGTCGCCCGGTGACCGTCAGGCCCGCTGCCGCCGCCCCTGCCGCGCGCCGGTCGTGCGCAGGCCCAGGCCGGCGCCGAGGGCGACGACGCCCATGCCGACGGAGGTGGCGATGCCCTGCGCGCCGTCGACGACGAAGGGCGCGGCCAGCGCGACGACGAGGTTGAACAGGCACAGGAACCACAGGGCGGGCTTGGACGCGAGCAGCGACTTCATGGGGGCTTTCCTTCGGCTGGGAGCGGGGGACCTTCCGAGGTCGACCATCCCGTCGTGCGCCCGCCACCACGAGGGAGCACGCTCCCGAACCGGGGTGTAGCCCGCTCCACCCCGCCTCCGCCGTCCCCGTCACGGGCAGGCCCCGCGCACCCCCGTGCCCTCTCAGCCACCCGCCTCCGCTCCACCCACCCGCGCCGTGCTCGCCCGCACCACCAACCGCGTGGACAGTTCGGTACGGGTGCTCTCCGGGCGGTCCCCGTCCATGATCCGCAGGAGCAGCCGCAGGGCCGTGGCCGCCATCTCCGACAGGGGCTGACGCACCGTGGTGAGGGCGGGGGTGAGCCAGCGGGCCTCGGGGAGGTCGTCGAAGCCGACCACGCTGATGTCGTCCGGCACCCGCAACCCCCGCTCCGCCAGGGCCTCGTAGACGCCCAGCGCCATCCGGTCCGAGCAGGCGAAGACGGCCGTGGGCGGTTCGGGCAGGTCGAGGAGTTCCAGCGTCCGGCGGCGGGCGAGACCCTCGTCGAAGCCGGCCTGGCGGACGTACTCGGGGCGGTGGCGGACACCGGCGGAGGCGAGCGCCGAGCGGTAGCCGGCGATCCGTGCGCTGCCGCACATCTTGCGCTGGTGGCCCGCGATCACCGCGATCCGCTCATGGCCCAGCGCCAGCAGGTGCTCGGTGGCCGTCACCCCGCCCTGCCAGTTCGCCGCGCCCACCGACACCACGCCCGCCGGAGGCTCCAGCACCGGGTCGATCAGGACGTACGGGATCCGGTGCTGGTCCAGCCAGGCGTACTGCGACTCGGTCAGTTCGGCCAGGTTGAACAGCACGCCCGACGAGCCGCGCGCGACGAGCTTGTCGAGCCAGCCGCGCCCGGGGCTGCTGCTGCGGGTGCGGGTCAGTCCGGCCGACACCACCACCTCCAGGCCCGCGTCGTGGGCCGCCTCCTCCACACCGTGCAGCACCGCCCCCGACCAGGAACTGTCCAGCGCGTGCACGACCAGGTCGACCAGTCCGGACGACTTCGCCGCGTCGAAGCGGGGTCTGCGGACGTAACCGAGCCGGTCCAGGGCCTCCGTGACCCGGCGGCGGGTCTCGGGGGCCACGTCCTCACGGCCGTTGACCACCTTGGAGGCGGTCGGCACGGACACGCCGGCCTCCCGGGCGACGACCGCCAGCGTCGGCCCGGCCGCCACGCTCGCACTCCCCGTGCGGACCATCGGGAACCACCTCTCCGGCCCGCCCGAGGGCCATGAAAAGTTTCGACCAGCGCGGAAACAGTAAGCGCTTCCTACCCTAGGTTCGCCAGGCGAAGTCGGGAAGGGTCCGGACTTCGCAGGTCTTCGCGGGCCTGGACTTTAGAAACCCCCGAACGAGGTGACGGCTACCAGCAGCTGAGCCGGACATCGGTGACGTCGGCCGTGCATACGGCGTCGACGAGGTTCGCGGCTGGGTGCCGGACCTGGACATCGCCCCGGTGGACCCCGGCCGGGACCGGTCGGCGCCGGAGAGCTCGCCGTGGCCCGACGCGGTCCCACGGGCGCGCGCACCCCGTCGCGGACGTACCGGAACCGCGCCTCGGCTCTCCCAGGGTGAGCGGCCCGTCCACGTCGATGTCGGTCGCCGCCGCCTGCCGGGTGGTGCCCTCGTCGCGCTCCACCAGGCTGAGCACGGTACGGCCGCCGCCCCGCCCCAGCTGCCCGTGCCGTCCCACGCCTCGCACTCCGCCCGGGCCGGGTCGAGGCCGAGGTGCGCCTCGCTCCACCGGCGGGGGCCTCGACCAGCTCGGCTCCGGCACGCTGATGTCCACCGGATGGCTCAACGGCCGTGCTCCCGCGCCGGAATACCGGGCCGGCCTGTGGTGCTCTGGTGTTCACGGCGCACGAACGCGGCGCGGGAGGCTGGTGGGCGCATGACGGCAGCGGACCAGGAGGACCAGGCGGACCGGCCGGACCGGAACGGCCGGACCGACCCGGTGGTCAGGACGCCGTACGGGGCCGTACGCGGCCGCTTCGAGGACGGTGTCGCGGTGTTCCGGGGCATCCCCTACGCGGCCCCGCCCTTCGGACCCCGCCGGTTCCGGCCGCCGGTGCCGCCCGAACCCTGGGACGGGGTGCGTGACGTGGGCGCCTTCGGGCCGACGGCGCCGAAACCGCCGTACTCGGAGGCCTTCGCGCAGTACCTGTCCGACCCGGTCGTGCCGGGCGACGACTGCCTCAATCTGAACGTGTGGACGCCGGAGCCGGGCCCCGGCGCGCGGCTCCCGGTGCTGGTGTGGCTGCACGGCGGCGCCCTGACCCGCGGTTCGTCGGCCGTGCCCGTGTACGACGGGCACGCCTTCGCCCGCGACGGCGTCGTCCTGGTCTCGGTGAACTACCGCCTCGGCGTGGAGGGTTACGGACTGTTCCCGGACGCCCCCGCCAACGCGGGCCTGCGCGACCAGCTGGCCGCCCTGAGCTGGGTGCGCGAGTCGGTCACGGCCTTCGGCGGCGACCCCGGACGGGTGACCCTGGCCGGCCAGTCCGCCGGGGCGATCAGCGCCGGCGCCCTGCTGGCCGCCCCGCAGGCCCAGGGACTGTTCCGGCGTGCCGTGCTACAGAGCGGGCCGCCCGAGGTGAGCGACCGCGACAAGGTACGGCGGATGGTGCGCCGTATGGCGACCCGGCTGAAGGTCCCCGCCACCGCCACGGCCTTCGCCGAGGTCGACCGCGCGCTGCTGCTGCGCACCCAGGCCGAGGTGGGCAGGCTCAGCAGCCCCGTGCTCGGCGGCCCCGCCTTCGGCATCGTCGTCGACGGCGACCTCGTGCCGCGCGACCCCCTGGAAGCCCTTGTCGAGGGTGACGTGGCGCGGGGCGTCGACCTGATGACCGGTTGGACCCGCGACGAGTACCGGCTGTGGCTGGTGCCCGGCGGACTCCTGGAGCGCGTCGACCGGCTCGGCGCGGTCGCGCTGGCCGGCGCGATGGCCCGCTGCCACTGCGGCCCCGAGGTGCCCCGCGGCTACCGCGCCCTGCACCCGGACGCCGGGACCGCCGAGATCGTCGGCCAGATGGTCACCGACCACCTGCTGCGCCGCCCGCTGCACCGCCTCGCCGACGCCCGCCCGGACCACTCCTACGTCTACGAGTTCGCCTGGCCCTCCCTGCTGCCCGGCCTCGGTGCCTGCCACGGCCTGGAGCTGGGCTTCGTGTTCGACACCGGCAAGGCCCCCGAGTCCGCCAGGCTCGCCGGCCCGGGCGCCCCGCAGGACCTCGCCGACGCCCTGCACACGGCGTGGGTGCGCTTCGCCACCGACGGCGACCCCGGCTGGCAGCGCTGGGACGCGTCCCATCCGGTACGGGTCTTCGGCGACGGCGAGCCGCACACGGCGTACGGGCCGCGCGACCGCGAGTTCGCGGTGTGGACGGCGGACGCGGCCGCGCGGGCCGCCGCGGCGGCACAGCGGCCCGAAGAGGGCCCCGCGCCCGCGCGCGGGACACTGGCCCGGGCGGTCCCGGCACGGCTCGCCCTGGCCCGCGGTACGACCCCGCGCGGCACGGCGGGCCGCGGTGCGGAGTTGCGGTCGGTGGTACGGCGGCTGCGGCTACCTGGGTCGGTCCGCCGCTCCTGAACCGGCGGGGCCGGATCGGGGTGAGCGCAGGGCCTGCGCGGGCCCCACCGCATCCGCGCGGATGACCGGGCTCACCAGGTCCGGTGCGTCCGCGAGGGTGGCCCGGCGCAGGCGGGTTTCACCGCTTCGGGGAGGGGCCCGGGTTCAGGTGGGTCGCACCGTGTCGGTGGTGGTGCTTTCGGCTCGGGCGGGTTTCACCGCGTCCGCGGGGGTGGCCCGGGCTCACGTGGGTCACACCGCATGAGTGACGAAGCTCCCGGCTCACGTGGGCATCACCGCACCCGCGACGAAGGCCCGGGCATGCGGGTCACCGTATCCGCGACGAAGGTCCGGGCTCACGCGGGTCACCGCACCCGCGACGAAGGCCCGGGCATGCGGGTCACCGTATCCGCGACGAAGGTCCGGGCTCACGCGGGTCAGCTCCCCGTGGGGAGGGTCCGGGCTCACGCGGTCCTCGCCGCCCTCGCGGGAAGGCGCGGGCCTATGCGGACCTCACCGCCGCCGCGATCGACGTGACGGCCTGCGGGCCCACCCGGCAGCAGCCGCCGATGAGCCGGGCGCCGGACTCCCGCCAGCCGCGCACCTCCTCGGGGGCGAAGCTGGAGCGGCCGGTCCAGGCGCGGGCCTCGGCGTCCCAGGTCTCGCCGCTGTTGGGGTAGACCACGACCGGCTTGCCGGTGACCCGGGCGGCGGTCTCGACCGCGCCGTCCACGTCCCCGGGGACACAGCAGTTCATGCCGACCGCGATCACCTCGTCCGCGTCCGCGGCCAGGGCGAACGCCTCCTCCAGCGGCTGCCCGGCGCGGGTGCGGTCGCCCGCGACGGAGTACGACAGCCAGGCCGGTACCCCGAGCCCGCGCACCGCCCGCAGCAGCGCCTCGGCCTCGTCCGCGTCGGGCACCGTCTCCAGTGCCAGCACGTCCGGGCCGGCGGCGGCCAGCACCTCCAGCCGGGGCCGGTGGAAGGCCTCCAGCGCGGCCACGCTCAGCCCGTACCGGCCCCGGTACTCGGAGCCGTCCGCGAGCATCGCGCCGTACGGGCCGGCCGAGGCCGCCACCCACAGCGGCCGGGTGACACCCTGCGCCTGCGCCTGCCGAGCCGCCTCGCGCGCCAGCTCGACGCTCAGACCCATGAGTTCGGCGGCCCGTTCGCGCGCGATCCCGCGACCCGCGAACCCCTCGAAGGTCGCCTGGTAACTGGAGGTGATCGCCACGTCCGCGCCCGCCAGGAAGTACCCGAGGTGCGCCTCGGTGAGTGCCTCGGGCCGCTCCGCGAGCAGCCGCGCCGACCACAGCTCGTCGCTCAGGTCGTGCCCGGCGGACTCCAGTTGGTTGGACAGGCCGCCGTCGAGGACGACGGTCCCGGCGGCGAGGGCCGCGGAGAGGGAGGGAGCGGAGAGAGAGGAAGGCGTGTCGCTGGTCATGTCACGACGCTAGTCGACGGGACCGGAGGACCAGCGTCCATGTCCATCACGTGAACAGGTCGCCCAGCATGTGGAATGCCGCGTTACGATCACGCCCTCCCTCCCCGCCCCCTCTCCCCGGGAACCGCCATGACCGCCCCCAGCCCCACCGAGGCCGCCGACCCCGAGGCGCGGCCGGGGCCGCGCCGCCGCACGTTCGGCCCGGCCGCCGCCACCGCCCTCGTCATGGGCAACATCATCGGCGGCGGCATCTTCGTGCTGCCCGCCACCGTCGCCCCGTACGGCGGGGTCAGCCTGCTCGCCTTCGTGGTCCTGTCGGCCGGCGCGGTGCTGCTCGCGCTGCTCTTCGGCAGACTGGCCCGGCGCAGCCCGGTCACCGGCGGGCTGTACGTGTACCCGCGCGACGCCTTCGGCCCCTTCGCGGGCTTCCTGTCGGCATGGTCGTACTGGACGATGTGCTGGGTCAGCATCGCCGCCCTCGCCGTGGCGGTCGTCGGCTACGTCGACGTCCTGATACCCCTGCACGGCAACCACACCCTCGAAGCGCTGGTCGCGCTGGCCGCGCTGTGGCTGCCTGCCGCCGCGAACTTCGCCGGCACCCGCTGGGTCGGCACGGTCCAGGTCGTCTCCACCGTGCTCAAGTTCGTGCCGCTGCTGCTGGTCGCCACCGTCGGTCTGTTCTTCGTCGACACCGACAACTTCGGCCCGTTCAACGCCTCCGGGCAGAGCGTGCCCGGCGCGCTGGCCGCCTCCGCCGCGCTGCTCCTCTACAGCTTCCTCGGCGTCGAGTCGGCCGCCGTCAGCGCGGGCGAGGTCCGTGACCCGGAGCGCACGGTCGGCCGCGCGAGCGTTCTGGGGACCCTGGGCTCCGCCCTCGTGTACATCCTCGGCATCGTCGCCGTCTTCGGCCTGGTCCCGCACGACCAGCTCGTCGACTCCGGTGCCCCGTTCGCCGACGCCGTCAACGCCATGACCGGCGGCACCTGGGGCGGCACCGCCATCGCGCTGGTCGCCGTCGCCTCGATCACCGGCTGCCTCAACGGCTGGATCCTGCTCGCCGCGCAGATGCCGTACGCCGCCGCCCGCGACGGTCTCTTCCCGGCGCCCTTCGCGAAGACCGGCAAGGGCGGGGTTCCCGGCTTCGGCGTGTGGGCCTGCGCGGTCCTCGGCACGCTGCTCATCGCCCTCAACTACACGGCGGGCCCGGACACCACGTTCCGGATCCTCGTCCTGATCACCACGTTCACCGGCTGCGTGCCGTACCTCCTGTCGGCCGCCGCCCAGTTGTACTGGCTGGCCAGGGGCACCCGCGAGCGGGTCCGCCCGGCCGGCCTGGTCCGGGACCTGATCGTCGCCGCCCTCTCCTTCGCGTTCTCCTTCTGGCTGATCGCGGGCGCCGGTTACGCGGCCGTCTACCAGGGCACGTTGTTCCTCTTCGCGGGCATACCGGTGTACGTGTGGCTACGCGGACGCCGGGAGACGACCGAGGACGCGGCCGGGCAACCGGCCTAGCCTTGCGTCATGCCCGACGAAGTCACCGCTGCCGCCGCCCACGACGCCGACGCCGCCGGGGCAGGTGTGTCCGCGGAAGCCCGGGAGGTGCTCGGCCCGTTCACCGGGCCGGCCGTCCTCACGCCCGTGACCCACAACCCCCACAACGGGGTCACCGCCGGAGTCTGGGCCGTCACCGCCGGGGAGCGCTCGGCCGTCCTGAAGGTGCTCACCCGCAGGAAGGGCGCCACCGGGCACTGGGCGGCCTCGGACGACCCCCGGCACTGGAACTACTGGCGGCGTGAGGCCGACGTCTACGTGTCGGGACTCGCCCGGGTCTGGCAGCCGCACGGCATCCGCGCGCCCCGGCTGCTGGCCCGCGTCGAACGGCCCGACGGCGATGTGGCGCTGTGGCTGGAACGTGTGCCGGGTGAGCCGGGCACCCGCTGGACGCTGGACCGGCACGTCGAGCACGCCCGTCGTCTCGGCGCCGCCCAGGGCGCGGTCGGCGAGACGGCGGACCGGCCGTGGCTGTCCCGCCGGTTCCTGCGCGAGTACACCGACGGCATGACCCCAGGCCGCGAACTCCTGGACGACGACGAGGCCTGGCGGCATCCCCTGGTCCGGGACCACTTCCCGGCCGGGCTGCGCCAGGACATGGTCCGGCTCCACCACGACCGCGAGTGGTTCCTCCGGATCATGGAGTCACTGCCGCGTGCCTTCAGCCACCTCGACATGTGGCCCGCCAACGTCCGGGCCGACGGTCCGGACACCGTCCTGCTCGACTGGGCCTTCGCCGGTGACGGTGCCCTCGGCGAGGACCTCGGCAACTACCTCCCCGACTCCGTCTTCGACCTGTTCGTCCCGGCCGCCCGCCTGCCCGGGTACGCGACGGCGGCCTACGACGCCTACCTGCACGGCCTGCGGGAGAGCGGCTGGAAGGGCGACGAGCGTCTCGTCCGGCTCGCGGTGTGCGCCTCGGCCGTCAAGTACGACTGGATCACCGGCCTGATGCTGGCCCGGGCGGGCGAGGCCCAGCTCGACTACGGCGGCGGACGCCCCGTCTCCCCGGAACTCCGTTACCGGGAAAGGGGATCGACGCTGGCTTTCCTCGCGGAGTGGGCCGCCGAGGCGCGGACGCTGGCGCCCCGCCTGGGGTTCGCCCAGGCGCCGAGCGGGCGCTGACGCGCGGTGGACCGTGGCGGTGCGGGCGGGGGCCCGCTCATCGCCCCGCGGCCGAGGCCGGGGCGCCGGGTGCTGTCGCCCTCGCGGGCAGGTGGAGGCCGGTGGCCGCCCGTAGCCCCGTGTCCGGCGATCACCGGCGCCCCGGGCCGCCTCAGCCCTGTGCGGCGTGCCGGCCGCCCTTGCGTCGGCCGGGCCGCCCGCGCAGCGCGGCCGGTACGGCGAGGCCGAAGAGCAGCCCGAAGGCCAGGACGTAGGGCCACCAGCCGAGTCCGCCGCCCGCGGTGGTCGCGGTGCGGGTGCGGGTGTCGGCCGCCACGGCCCCGGAGGACGCCGTGCCGTGAGCGGACTCGGACGGTGACGGGCTCGCGGTGACGGCGCTCAGGACGACGTCGTTGCCGTCACCGCCCCGGTAGCTGATCCGGTACGTCGTGTCGGCCAGCTCGAGCCTCGCCCCTTCCTTCAGGCCGGAGAACGCACCGCCGACCTTCGAACGCCCCGTGTGGTCGAGCACGGTGATCGCGCGGCCGGGATCCGTCCCGGCGGCCGACAGATCCAGCTCCCCGCCCAGCCGCACCGCCCCCGTCACCTTCAACGGCTTGTCCCGCAGCACCAGTCGGCCCTCGGCACGCTGCGTGTAGTCGCCAAGGACGGTGACCCCGCCGGCGACGACCCCCTCGTTGGTCACCGCCCCCTTCACCGTGCCCGTGCCGGTGAGTGTGGTCGCCACCCGCAGGCCCGCCGCCCCGGCGTCGAGCCGTGCCCCGGACGAGGTGAGCCGGATCGCCCGGCTGCGTGTGAGGGTCGCCCCGCCGCGCAGGGCGAGCGTGCCCTTCTTCACGGTCGTCGTTCCGGTGTACGTCACCGCGCTCCCGGTCAGCGTGGTGGTGGCCGCGCCGGACTGCACGAACGCCCCGCCGCCGCTCACGTACGCCAGCGAGACGGCGGTCCTGGCGTTGCCCACGACGAGCGTTCCGTCGTTGAGTACCCGGCGGCGCGCGCCGCCCGTCAGCAGGGAACCGTCCCCGCGCGCCGAGCCCAGCCGCAGCACCGCCCCCTTCTCGACGGTCGTGGAGCCGTCGTAGTACTGCCTGGCCGCGAAGGTCACGTCGTTGCCGCGCGTTCCCGCGATCACGATGTCCCCGGCGCCGGGCGCGGCCAGCGTGTCGTGGAACCGGCCGCCGCCGATGGGGGCGCCGAGGGTGACCGGGCCGTCGTAGTCGAAGGTGAGCTTCGAGCGGGAGCGCGCGGCCAGCAGGTTGATGTAGACGGTCTCGGCGGTGCCCGGCATGAAGATCTCGTCCGTGGTGCCGTCGCCCCAGTGGACGTCGGCGCCCTTGATGTTGGTGCCGCGCTTGTTGACGTTCTTCCGTGCGGGTGTCCAGTTCAGGGCGGGGTCGCTGAGCGAGGGAGCGGTGTCGCCGCCCTGGTCCGACCAGCTGTACTGGCCGGTGAGGACGACCTTGCTGCCCGGCCGTGACTGGACGTTGATGTCGCTGCCGTACTCCCGCTGGTAGAAGTCCATGCCCATGGTGACGGTCTGCCCCAGCGGGGTGTCCACGGTCCAGGTGCCCTGGTTGAGGACCTTGCGCACCCGCGGCAGCGACGTCGCGTACTCGGGCCGTCCGGCGTTCACCTGCGTGCCGTTGTCGATCACGCCGGAGAAGGAGTGGGCGCCCGACAGGTCCCAGGTGCCCCAGAGGAACCTCGGCTGGGTGATCAGCCCGGAGCCGCTGACGGTGCCCAGGTTGTAGGCGCTCTTCAGGGACAGGCGCAGGGTGCCGTCGACCCGGATGTTGTCCTGGTTGAGCCGGAACGCCGGGGTGCCGTACGGGAAGTGGCCGATCAGTCCGGTCGTGCCGCCGTCGCCGTACTGAAGGGTGGCCCCCCGCGCGACCGTGATCGCGGGCGGATCCGGGTTCGCGACGGTGACGTACGGGTGGTTGCCGCCCGGTATGGCCACCTTCTGCCGTTGCCGGGACTTCGGCAGAGTGATGTCGCTGTCCCTGGTCAGGACCAGGGTCCCGGTGCCGCGCACGGTGAGCGTGCCCGCGCCGCGGAACACGCCGTGGTACGTCGTCGTCCCGGACGGCACGGTCACGACCGTGTCGCCGGTGAGGGTCACGTCACGGTCCGCCAGCACGTCGGCGGTGACGTCCCGGGCGCCGGCGGCGGACGCCGGAGCGGCGGGGAGGAGGAGGGCGGCGACCGCCGCGAGGGCGCCGGCGGCCGCTGCTGTCGTATGGGTATGGCTGCGCACGTCAGCGGAGACGGGCCGGCGCGTTCGGCGATAACAGAAAAACAGCGCTCTTTCTTTGTCTCGTCGGACCCGTTGACCTACACGTAACACGCACTTACCTTTTCGGCGTTCGTAATAACAGATCAGGTTCGACATCCCGAACGCTTCGCTCGTCTCGTTCCCCCCGCGAGAGGCCGTCCGCATGAGCCGCGACCACGACCTGCCCCCACTGCCCGACGAGGCCCCCAGCCGCAGACTGATGCTGAAAGGCGCCCTGGCCGCAGGCGCCCTGGCGGCGGTCACCCCGGGTCTCGCCCACGCCGCCCCGGCCCCCGAGGCGGCCCCGTACGTGAACCCGCTCGTCCGCAACCGCGCCGACCCCCACATCCATCGGCACGCCGACGGGTTCTACTACTTCACGGCCACCGCCCCCGAGTACGACCGGATCATCCTGCGCCGCTCCCGCACCCTGAACGGCCTCACGGCCGCCCCCGAGTCCGTGATCTGGACCAAGCACGCGACCGGCGACATGGGCGCGCACATCTGGGCGCCGGAGATCCACCGCATCGGCGGCAAGTGGTACATCTACTTCGCCGCCGCGCCCGCCGAGAGCGTGTGGGACATCCGCATCTGGGTCCTGGAGAACGCGAGCCGAGACCCCTTCAAGGGCACCTGGGTCGAGCGCGGCCAGCTCAAGACCGCCTGGGAGACCTTCTCCCTCGACGCCACCACCTTCACCCACCGCGGCTGCCGCTACCTGGCCTGGGCCCAGCACGAGCCCGGAATGGGCAACAACACCGCCCTGTGGCTGTCGAAGATGGCGAATCCGTGGACCCTGACGGGCCCTCAAGTCAGGCTCTCCACGCCTGAGTACGACTGGGAGACCATCGGCTTCAAGGTCAACGAGGGCCCGTCGGTCATCGCCCGCAACGGCCGCCTGTTCATGACCTACTCCGCCAGCGCCACCGACCACCACTACTGCATGGGCCTGCTGACCGCCGACGCGGGCAGCGACCTGATGGACCCCGCGAACTGGTCGAAGTCACCCACGCCGGTCTTCACCAGCAATGACACCACCCGGCAGTACGGCCCTGGCCACAACTGCTTCACGGTCGCCGAGGACGGTCGCAGCGACGTCCTCGTCTACCACGCACGCCAGTACAAGGAGATCGCCGGGGACCCGCTGCACGACCCCAACCGCCACACCCGCGTCCAGAAGCTGGGCTGGAAGCCGGACGGCACCCCCGACTTCGGCGTCCCCGTCGCCGACACGGTGACGGCCGCCTCCGTCGACCCGGTCAAGGAGAGTGTGTGACATGAGACGTGCGTACGCCGCTCTGCTCGCTCTCTGCCTGGCGCTGCTCGGCACCCTCGCCACCGCGGGACCGGCCCAGGCCGCACCCCAGACGATCACCAACGGA
Source organism: Streptomyces sp. ALI-76-A (assembly GCF_030287445.1). GTDB lineage: Bacteria > Actinomycetota > Actinomycetes > Streptomycetales > Streptomycetaceae > Streptomyces. Next base: position 6,831,721 of record NZ_JASVWB010000002.1, read on the forward strand.
ACGCAGTTCACGGACACCTCGGGCAACCCGGTGCACGCCCACGGCGGCGGGGTCCTCAAGGTCGGCTCCTACTACTACTGGTTCGGTGAGAACCGCAACGCCGACAACACCTTCCGGTACGTGGACGCCTACCGCTCCACCGACCTGAAGAACTGGGAGTTCCGCAACCACGTCCTGACCGAGGCGACCGACCCCGAGCTGGCCACCGCCAACATCGAGCGGCCCAAGGTCATGTACAACGCGTCCACGGGCAAGTATGTGATGTGGATGCACAAGGAGAACGGCACCGACTACAGCGAGGCCCGCGCCGCCGTCGCCGTCTCCGACACCGTGGACGGCAACTACACCTGGCGGGGCAGCTTCCGTCCGCTCGGCCAGCACATGTCCCGTGACATCACGGTGTTCGTCGACACCGACGGCGCCGGCTACATGATCTCCGCCGCCCGCGAGAACTACGACCTGCACATCTACCGGCTCACCGCCGACTACACCGGCATCGCGAGCCTGGTCGCCGACCCCTGGCACGGCGGACACCGCGAGGCCCCGGCGCTGTTCAAGCGGGGCAACGTCTACTTCATGCTCACCTCGGGCGCGACGGGCTGGAACCCCAACCAGCAGCAGTACGCGACCGCGACCTCCCCGGCCGGCCCCTGGTCGGCGATGACCAACGTCGGCGACTCGACGACGTACGGCTCGCAGACCGCGTTCGTCCTTCCGGTGCAGGGCAGTTCGGGCACCTCGTACCTCTACCTGGGCGACCGCTGGGGCAACGCCTTCGGCGGCACGGTCAACGACTCGCGGTACGTGTGGCTGCCGCTGACCTTCCCGAGCTCCACCTCGATGTCCATGTCCTGGTCCCCGGAGGTCACCGTCGACACGGCCGCCGGCACGATCAGCGGCACCAGCGCCACCTACAACACGCTGATCGCCCGCAACTCCGCCAAGTGCGCCGACGTGACCAGCCAGTCCCTGTGGCCGGGCGCCCAGCTCAAGCAGTACGACTGCAACGGCGGCGCCAACCAGAAGTTCTGGTTCAAGTCCGCCGGCGGCGGCTACTACCAGCTGATGGTCCGCAACAGCTCCCTGTGCGTGCGGGAGAACGCCAACACCGTCACCCAGGAGAACTGCGATGCCTCCGTCACCGCCCAGCAGTGGTCGCTGACGGCCACCGGCTCCTACGTGACCGTCAGGTCCCGCGCGAGCGGGGAGTGCCTGGACGTGAACGGCGCGTCCACCGCCAACGGCGCGGCCGTCATCACGTACACGTGCAACGGCGGCACCAACCAGCAGTGGACGCGCGGAACATGACGTCCGCCCGGCTCAGGGCAGCAGGTCGATCGCGTCGATCGCCGTCCCGGCGCTGAGGAAGCCGGCCGCCCCCGAACCGCTCACCACGTCGATCCTCAGCACGTTGTACCGGCTGGTGTCCGTGAGCCAGGCGCTCGCCGGGACGCTGTAGGTGAACGTGTGGTTGTTCCCCCGGTAGGACCCGTTGGTCAGCGACCGGGTGTTCGGCTGGGTGGGCGGGGACGGGACGGCCGACGTCCAGGCGTCGTTGACGGTGACCTGCGGGCGGCCGTTGGCGTAGGCCGTCGTCACGCCGATGCGCAGGGTGTGCGCGGCGGCGGCCTGCGCCGCGGTCAGCTTGAAGTACACGAGCAGACCGCTGTTGACGTCCTTCCAGAGGTAGCACGGGAAGGCGGACGTCTCGTTGCCGCCGCCGATCACCACGTTGCCGGTCCAGGAGGCGGCCCGGACGTCCGAGGGATGCGCGTACGTCATCAGGTCGGCGTTCTTGAAGCCGGCCGGGGTGCCGTTCCAGTCGCCGATCCGCCAGATCGCGCTCGCGTTGCCCGGGTCGTTCGAGGACGGGACCGCGATCGAGTTGAGGGTGGTCGTCCCGCCCGCGAAGACGGTCACCTGCGTGCTGTACACGGCGAGTTCGCCCTTGTGGACGGTCAGCGTGTACGTCCCCGGCAGCACCCCGCCGATGGCGAAGTAACCGTCGGACGCCCGCGCCGGACCCCAGTACTGCGCCGCCGCGTTGGCGATCCCGACGGTGTACGGGTGGGCCGTGTCACGGCCCGTGATGCCCACACCCGCCACCCGGCCCCGGCCGCTCGCCCCGACGTACCCGGACAGGCCGAGCGAGTCCGCCCACGAGGTCGTCAGCGTGCCCGGGAACAGCGACGAGGAGGGGGCGCCGCCGTTCGTGAACGCGATGACGTACGGGCCCTGGAGGCCGAAACGCTGGGCCTCGGTCTGGTTCTGGCCGTAGTACAGGATCTCGTACAGACCGCCGCCGTCCGCGCTCTGGTGGCGCAGCAGCGACCGGTAGAACGGGCCACCGGAGGCCTTTTCGTGGTTGCTGCGCACCATCCACAGGCCGACGCCGCCGCCGGACCAGCCGACGTGGTCGTAGTCCATCACCCGCAGTTTCGAGTAGTGCTTCGAGCGGGTCTGGCCGTCGGACTTCGCGAACACGTCCGAGGCCTCGATGGTGCTGTTCGTGTACGTGTAGGAGTCCGGCTCGTCGTTGAGGAAGAGACCCTTCCTGACGCGCAGGATGTAGCGGGTGGCGGAGACGGACGTGTCGGCCTTGTGGGTCCACAGGTAGACGTTGTTCTCGCCGCTGCGGGCCGCGTAGTAGTGCCTGAGGGTGCCGTAGGCGACGGAGACCAGGATCGTCGACCCGGACTGCCTGATGCCGACCGTGGAGGTGCCGAGGCCGGACTCGATGTGCGAGTTCATGCCGCCGTAGCCCTGGTACTCCACGCCGCGGTACACCAGCGAGGTCAGGTCGCCGTTGGACTTGCTGACCTTGAAGACGAGGTCGGCGCCGGTGTCGACGACGTAGTTCGACCCGTCGTCGGTGTAGCCGAAGGCCGCGGCGGACGCGCTCGGGGCGAGCGGGCCGGCCAGGGCGGCCGAACCGGCGGCGGCCGCGGTGCCGAGGACGAAGGCGCGGCGGCGAACCGGTCTGTGCACGGATCCGGACATGTGGGGGTGCCTCCTTGGGGAGGTGTGGGGGGAGGTGTGGCGCGGTGTCGGTCAGGGTGGCAGTTGAACCGATTTCGCGAAAGGGCTTTCGCAGCCCGGAAGTTGGCAGTCTTGTGAAAATTTGCCCAGGTCTAGAAAGCGCTTGCCAGTAGCGGTACGGTCCAGCCGCCAGGCCTTGTCGCCCCGCCGAGGGACTGCCGGAGGAGCCGTATGAGACGTTTCGACCTCGCCCTGCTGGCGGCGCTCACTTTCAGCGCCGCCCTGACCGCCGCACCGGTCCAGGCACAGGGCGGCGGTCAGCGCCCCCTGGGCCTCGACCACTGCACCGCCACCGCCTGCCACTTCGACGTCCCGCCCGGTACGTACGACGTACGGGTCGTCCTCGGCGGTGACGCCGCCTCGCACACGAGCGTCAGCGGGGAGACCCGGCGCGCGCTGCTCCCCGGGACCCCGGTACCCGCCGGAGAACGGGTCGTCCGCAGCTTCACCGTGAACGTCCGCACTCCCGAGGGCGAACCGACGGGCCCCGCGGGCACGGCCGGCCTCGACCTCGCGTTCGGCGGCCCGGCGCCGGCGCTCGCCGACATCCGGGTCACCCCGGCCCTCCCTCACGCTCGAACGAGCTCGCGCGGGGGGACCCCCACGGCCCGCCAGATCTTCCTGGTCGGCGACTCCACGGTCTGCGACCAGCCCGGCGACCCCTACGCCGGCTGGGGCCAGCAGCTGCCGCAGTACCTGCGCAAGGGCCTGTCCGTCGCCAACTACGCGGATTCCGGGGAGAGTACGGTGACGTACCTGGGGAACCCGCAGCTGTGGGCCACCGTTCAGCCGCAGTTCCGCCGCGGTGACCTGGTCCTGATCCAGCTCGCCCACAACGACAAGACGACCGACGAGGCGACCTACCGGGCGAACCTGGAGTCCCTGGTGGCGGGCGCGCGGGAGAAGGGCGGGAAGCCGGTCCTCGTCACCCCGATCGTGCGCCGCTGGTTCAACGCCGACGGCACGCTGGACAACGGCACCGCCCTTCTGGTCAACGGACTCGGCGTGAACCATCCTGAGGTGGTCCGCTCGGTCGCCGCCGCCGAGGGCGTACCGCTGATCGACCTGACGGCGAAGACGAAGGCGGTCGTGGAGTCCCTGGGCGTCGAGGGCTCCAAGGCGCTGTACCTCTACAACGAGAAGCGGGACAACACCCACACCTCCACCCACGGCGCCACGGTCTACGCGGGCCTGGTCCGCGACGAACTCGTCGCCCTGCACCTGCTGCCCCCGGGCCTGGTGCGGGTGGACTGAACGCCTGGGGCGCTCCGACCGGAACCGGGGCGCCCCAGGTCCGTCCCACCGGGACCCGGGACCTGGGGCGGCCCCTGTCCCTTCTCCCGCCGCCGACTCGGCCTACCCGCAACGCCCTTCGGGCCGGACGACGGCTCCCGGGGATCCGCCCGGGGTCCATCCGCATCGGGGCCCCCTGCGTCATCGCACCACCCTGGCCGTGGGTACGGCCGCACTCCTCGCTCTCACGGCCTGCTCCGGCGACTCCGACAGCCCCCGACCGGACGAAGCGGCCGCCACGTCCAGCGCGCCGCTCAGGACCGCGAGCGCCGAGGCGATGCCGAGCTGCGCGAAGGAAGCCGGCGTCCGGTTCGCCGCCGATGCCCCGGAAGTGCCCACCGGGCCCCGGGCCGTGGCCTGCGCGTACCTGACGGACAGTGAGGGTCAGGCCGCCCGCACGGCCGGACTCCACCAGAGCGACCAGGCGGTCCGGGAGGTCATGGAGGAGGCGCTGGAGAACGCCGGTTCCCCCGTCGGCTGAGGGCCGGTCGGGCCGGTCCGCCGATGAACTCCGTCGTCAGTCATGGCTCCGCCCCTCACGCGGCCAGTGGGTGAGCGCGAGGTGCAGGGCGTCGATCGCCTTGTCCCACGAGGCCTGTACGGCGCGGGGGTGGCCGAAGCCGCCGGTGGACTCCAGGGCGCAGTAGCCGTGGAAGGTGGCGCGCAACAGCCGTACGGCGTCCGTGAGATCGGGCTCGTCGAGGCCGTAGGCGCGGAGCATGCCGTAGGTGATCTCGGCGGTGCGGCGCAGGGCGGGGGAGTCGGCGGCGAGGGCCTGGTCGACACGGATCCCGGTGGCGGCGTACCGGCCCGGGTGCCGCAGGGCGTACTCCCGGTAGGCGCCCGCGAACGCGACCAGCGCGTCCTTCCCGGAGCGCCCCGCCACCGCGGCGCCGATCCGGTCGATCATCTCGGCTCCGGCGAGCAGCGCGAGGCGGGTGCGCAGGTCGTGGAGGTTCCTGACGTGCGCGTACAGGCTGGCGTCCTTGACGCCGAAGTGCCGGGCCAGGGCGGACAGGGTGACGTGTTCGAAGCCGGCCTCGTCGGCGAGGTCGGCGGCGGCCGCGGTGATGCGGTCGGGGGTCAGACCTGCTCGGGGCATGGGCACCTCTGGATCGGGTTTTCCTAGGGGGTCTAGGTTAGACCGTGGAGGCGGCGGGCGCACGGGTCAGGGAGGCGGGGCGCGGGCCGCGTGCTCAGTGCGGCGTGGCCGAGCGGTCCGGTACGGGCAAGGACCGCTCGACGTGGGCCTGTCGGGCCCGGCGTACGGCCCAGGGAGCGGCCGGGCCCGCCGGTGCGAACATCGCTCCCACGACGTACCAGCCGGGACGGCCCCACGTGATGCACAGCGCGATGAGCGGCCCCGGGCCCAGAGCCTGCGCCAGACCGGCCCGTAGGCCGAGGACGCCCAGGTATTGGCCGGTGGCGTGCGGCGGGGCCGGGGCGACGGAGACCTCGCCCCGGCGGCGGCGTGCCGGAGTTCGCCGAGCGTGTGGATGACCACCGCGGTCATGACCAGGGGCGCGGCGGCCCAGGCCGGTGTCCCGCCGAGAGGGAGACGAGCACGCAGGCGGTCGGATGCCGCCGGAGTGCGGAGCCGGCCCGTCACAGACGGGCCGGCCGGACCTCAGCCGATCGGTGCGTACAGCACGCCCAGCTTGTCGATCTCGTCGCCTCCCCGGCCTGTGAAGCCGACGATCTGCCGGCCGGCCGGGGCCGTGAAGGTCTTCGTGTCCGCGGACGCCGTACCGGAGGACAGGGTGCGGCCCCTGTCCGTGGTGAACGCCGCCGAGAAGATCCGGGTGCGGCCGTCCTTCTGGCCCCGGGTCAGCCTCACCGACGTGAGGTGTTCGCCGGGGGCGAGGGTCAGGGACGCCGCGGTGCCGCCCGTGCCGCCGTGGGAGAGGACCGTACCGCCGTCGAGCGTGAGGGAGACCCCGTCCAGACGGGAGGCGCCGCGCAGGGTCAGCGTGCGGGGGGAGGGGGCCGCGGGCAGGTCGTCCGCGTCGTTGAACGCCGTGCCGTGCGGGCCGCCGAAGAAGTCGCTCGCCCGCAGGGAGGAGTCGAGGGTGTAGGAGAAGTCGACCGTGTGCGGGAAGTGGTCGGACAGGTGGGCGCCGGAGGAGTCGAGGAAGGACGCCCACTCGTTGTGGTAGCGCGTGGCGTCCAGGGTCAGCAGCCTGCCGCCGCGGTAGAGGATCTTGTCGACGACCTCGCAGTCGTCGGTGGGCGCCGCCGGGCACAGCAGCGGATCCGCGCCGGCGGCCGGCGGCGTGCCGCCCTTCGCCAGCTTCACCCAGGCGTCCGTCAGCCCGTTCTCCGCGGCCAGCGTGCGGATGTTGTCGCCGGTGCGCGTGTACCGCGTGTTCGTGTCACCCATGACGACCACCGCGTTGCCCGCCGAGTTCGCCCGGATGAAGTCGGAGAGCTGCTGGATGTTGGCGCGGCGCGCCGCCAGCGCGTCGTCCGTCGCGTCCGCGTTGGTGTGGACGTTGTAGAGGTCGACGAAGACGCCCTCCGCGAGCCGCGCCCGCGCCAGCGAGAAGCCCTTCGGCGTCAGGCAGTTGGTGCCCGTGCAGGCGTTCCACTTCACCCGCTGGAAGTCCTCGAAGGGCACGTCGGAGAGGGTGTTGAGGCCGTCGCCGAACGGCACCCCGCCGCTCGTCGCGGTGCGGTACGGGTGGTCGTCGCCCGCGTACAGCGCCGCGTGGTAGTTGAAGTCCTCCTGGACGTTCACGATGTCGTACGCACCCAGCCGCGGGGCGATCAGCGGCGTGTTCGTCGCCGGACTGCCCGAACTCAGGCCCTCCGGGAGCCCCGCGACGTTGTACGTCAGCACGTTGAACGAACCGGTGGTGGCGGCCGCCGCGGGAGTCGCGCCGGTGGCGGCGAGGCCGGTGACGGCCAACGCGGCGGCCGTGAGGGCGCCGAGAAGTCTTCTCATGGGGGTGTCTCTCCGGTGGGAGGAAGCGGGGACGGGGACGGAAGCTGAACGCTGCTCAGGTTCACCGCCGAACAGTGTGACGGGCAAGGACCGTTGGGGGAACAGTGAGCGACGAGGCGATCCGCCGTGCCCAGGTCGGCCGCCGCTCACCCGCAGGTCGTACGTGGTTCATGTTCCGCCTCGATCCTCCACACGCGGCGCGCAAGTGCCGCGAAGGCAGCGGCAGCCAGGAGGCGGCACACCATGGGACACGGGCATCATCACCACCACGGACACACGCACGCTCACGAGCACGGCCACGGGCAGCAGGCGGCCACGCCCCTGCCCGCCGCCTTCGACACCTCCGTGCCCGACGACGCCCTGACTCCCGAGCAGCAGTCCCGCCGCTCCCTGCTCCGCCGCACGGGCCTGCTCGGCGCGGGCCTGGCCGCGGGCGGGGTGCTCTCCGGCGCGGCCGGGGCGACCGCTCCGGCGCACGCCGCCTCCAACGGCCGCCGCACCGACGGCTTCCTGTGGCTGGCCGGCGACCACCACATCCACACGCAGTACAGCAGCGACGGCAAGTACCGTGTCGTCGACCAGGTCCGCCAGGGCGCCAAGCACGGCATGGACTGGCTGGTCATCACCGACCACGGCAGCGCCACCCACGCCAGGATCGGCGTGGATAAGGTCAATCCGGACATCAGGGCGGCCCGTTCGGCGCACGAGGACACCCTCGTCTTCCAGGGCCTGGAGTGGAACATCCCGGGCGCCGAGCACGGGACCGTCTTCGTCCACCCCGGCAGGAACGAGGTCTCCGTCCTCAAGCAGTTCGAGACCGACTACGACGGCAGCGTCAAGGGCGCCTCCGACTCCACGCCCGCCAACGAGGCCCTGGCCGTCGCGGGACTGGCCTTCCTCGGCGAGCAGGTGCGCCGCCGCAAGGTCAAGGACGCGCTGATGCTGGCCAACCACCCCGCGCGGCGCGGTGTCGACTCGCCGCACGAGATCCGCGCCTGGCGGGACGCGACGCCCGCGAGCCACCAGATCGCCGTCGGCTTCGAGGGCGCGCCCGGCCACCAGGCCGCCGGCCTCCCGGCCCCCCTCGGTATGGCCCGTGCCCGCGGCATCTACGACAACAACCCCAGCGCCAACTCCTTTCCCGGCTACCCGCTGGAGAGCTACCGCACCTGGGGCGGCTTCGACTGGATGACCGCCACCGTCGGCGGCCTGTGGGACAGCCTGATCGCCGAGGGCAGGCCCTGGTGGATCACCGCCAACTCCGACTCCCACCAGGTGTACGCCGACACCGCGGTCCGCGGCCCGGGCGGCGACTTCAACGCCGACGGCCGCTACCCGGACCCGGTCTACGGCGGACAGATCGACATCACGCAGGGCGACTACTGGCCCGGCCAGTACAGCCGTACGCACGTCGGCGCCGACGGCTTCTCCTACGCCGCCGTCATGGACGGCATCCGCGCCGGCCGCATCTGGGTCGACCACGGGCAGCTGCTCGGCGGCCTCGACGTCCGCGTGTCCGGCGGCAGCCGCTGGGCCACCCTCGGCGGCGCCCTGCATGTCAAGAAGGGCACGAAGGTCACGCTGACCGTCGACGTGGCACTGGCCGACGGTCCCAACTGGGCCGGTTTCGTGCCCAGGCCGGCCCGCGTCGACGTCATCCAGGGCGATGTCACCGGCCCGGTCTCCGACCGGGACACGTTCACCGCGCCGACGGCGAAGGTCGTCCGGACGTACGAGGTGGACAAGCCGGCCGGCGTGGTCCGGCTCACGTACGAACTCGGCCGCGTGGACCGGCCGTTGTACGTCCGGCTGCGCGGCAGCGACGGCAACCGGTCCGCCGTCGGCGCGCGGGGCGCGGCCGTCGACCCGGCCGGCCCGGCCATCGACGTCGTCGGCGACGCCGACCCGTGGCGCGACCTGTGGTTCTACACCAACCCCGTGTGGGTCCTGCCCTCATGACGCCGTACGCCCTCACCGTGGACGCCGGGATCGGCGACCTGCGCGTGGCCGACCATCTGCTCCACACGCTCGCGGGGGAACTCGCCCTCCCGGAGGACGTGTTCGGCTGCACGCACCTGGTGCGCGGGGACCGGCCGCGGGTCGTGCTGTCGTTCACCCCGCCGTCCGAGCCGCTCCCGCACACCGCCCGGGAGCGGCTCACGGCCCTGGGGTACGAGGTGTCGCCCGGCGTCCCCGACGCGGCGGGCCGCGCGGTCCTCTACCCGGGGGTGGCCGCCCTCACCGGCACCCTGACGGTCGCGGACGTGCTCGCGCGCTCCGCGATCGACCGGGTGACGGTCCTGGGCGCGCCGGGCGAACCGGACCCCGGCACCCGCCTGGTGACGTGGGACCACGTCCGCCCGCAGTGGCAGGCGGGCGAACTGGTCCTGCCCGCCATGCCCGCCGTCGGCGGCACCCTCGTCCCCTTCGAGGTCCCGGCCCCGACCCCGTGCTGCGCGGACCACTGACGATCCGGCGTACGGGCAGGGTGGGCCTGTTCCGCCGGACGTGCCTCTTCCGGCGGGGCCCGGCAGCCGGTCCTCAGTGCTCCAGTGCCGGCAGGCCCGCCAGACCCGTGTCGCTCATGACGCGGTCGACCGCGCCGGTGAGGGTGTGGTCCGCGTCGAGGACCGTCTCCACGGGGTCGGGCAGCAGGTCCAGGGGCCGGTACCAGGACCGTAGGTCCGCCTCGGTGACGTGGGCCAGGTCGGCCTTCGTGGCGTGCCGGGCGAGGGTCTCCTCGAACGGGACGTGCAGGTAGTAGGAGTGGGTCGGGCCGCGGTGGTCGGCGCGCAGGCGGGCGAGCATCTCGCCGTAGTGGTCGGCGTACAGGATGCCCTCGACCACCACGTGGTAGCCGGCGTCCAGGGCGTACCGGGCGACGGTGTCGATCAGGCCGATGTTCGCCGCCCCGGGCCGGTCGCGTTCCCGCAGGACGACCCGGCGCAGGTTGTCCTGGCCGACCAGGGCCAGACCCCGGCCGAAACGCTCGCGCAGACCGGCCGCGATCGACGACTTGCCCGAGGCGCTGTTGCCGCGCAGGACGATCAGCCGGGTGTGTTCGGTGCCCACCATCACGGGAGCACCGTAGCGGCCGGACGACCGCGGCGCGGACGGAACCCGCCCGGCCCCGCCACGCCCCGGGGGCCGCTCCTGCCCAACCGCTCCTGTGCGCGGGCTCCGCCGCCCGGCCGTCCTCGTCCGGCGGTGCCGCCGCGCACCCGCCACCCGCCGCCGACACGTCAACTCCGTTGCCCAGCACGGGAGTCGTAGGGTATCCGGGACCGGGACACGGGAAGGGGGCCGGGTGGCGTACGAGGCGCAGCGCGAGGAGGGACCGGGCGGGCCGCACGCCGGACCGCCGCACCAGGGAACCGGGGAGCCCGGGAAACCGGGCCCGCCGCGCCCGTTGTGGCGGCAGCGGAACTTCGGGATCTTCTGGGCCGCCCAGACCCTCTCCGTCCTCGGCGACTCCTTCGCCCTGATCGCCCTGCCCCTGCTGGTCCTCCAGGCCACCGGCTCCCTCGCCCGGATGGGCCTGCTGACGGCCGTCGGCGGGGCCGCCTCCGTGCTGGCGGCCGTGTTCGCCGGGGCCCTGGTGGACCGCGTCGACCGCCGACGGCTGCTCATCGCCTGCGATCTGGTCCGCATGGTGCTGTACGGCGTGATCCCGCTGGTGTGGCTGTTCGGACCGCAGGTCTGGCTCCTGTACGTGGTGCTGCCGCTGTGCGAGGCCGTCGGCATGCTGTTCGCCGTCGGCTACGTCACCGTCGTCCGCGGCCTGGTCGGCACCACCCACCTCACCGAGGCCAACGGCCGGCTGAACGCGACCGCCGCCGCCGCGGGGGTGCTCGGACCGCTGGGTGCGGGCATCGTGGCCGCCTGGACCGGCCCGGCCGCCGCGGTGGGCGTGGACGCGGCCAGCTTCGGCGTGTCGGCGGCCTGCCTGGTCCTCGTCCGGTTCACCGGGCGCGCGGGGGACGACACCGCCCCGGCACGCCGGACGGGCCTGTGGCAGGACCTGCGCACCGGGATGGCCTTCGTCCGCGGCCATCCCGTGCTGCGGTCGCTGACCACCCTGCTGTTCCTCTTCAGTTTCCTCACCCTCGGCCTGAACGACCTGGTCATCTACCACCTCAAGCACGACCTCGGCCAGGACGACGGCACCGTCGGCACCGTGCTGGCGGTCGGCGCGCTCGGCACGATCACCGGTGCCCTGCTGGTGGCCCGGGTGCGCCGCCGGTTCGGTTTCGGTCCGACCTGGACCGGCGCGGTCGCGGTGTGCGGGCTCGCGTTCGCCGGCCTGGGCTGGGCCCGGGACGTCCCCGTCGTCGCTGCCCTGAGCGCGGCCTTCCTCGCCTGCGTCGGCATGGCGGGCACCTGCTCCCTGTCCCTGCGCCAGGAGGTGACCCCCGAGCCCCTCCTCGGCCGTGTCACCTCCGCCTTCTGGACCCTCCAGTACTCCGCGGCCCCGATCGGCGCGGCCGTCCTGACCTGGGCCGCGGATCGCCGGGGCACGGCTCCGGTCGGCCTGGTCGCCGGCGCCTGCTGCGTACTGATCGCCGTCGCCGCGCTGTTCACGCCGATACGGCGGTCGGGCCGGGGGGAACCGCCTCCCCGGCACCCGATCTGACGCGCGCCACCGCCAGCGGCCTGCCACCGCCACCGGTCACCAGCCACCGCCACCGGCCTGCCACCGCCTCCGGCCGCCGACGAGCAGCCCAGCAGCCCGACCGGACGGTCCCGGGGCCGACCGTCGGGCGCCATCAACCGGAAGAGGCCGAGACCTCGGTCGTCACGCGTTCACCCCCGCGTAGTGCGCGAGGCTGCGCCGCCACAGCAGCCGCGCGCCCAGGTACCCCGCCACGCCCACCAGCGGGGACAGCGCCGCCAGCCAGTACGGGACGCCGGTGTCGTGGCCGTGGCCGGTGAGGACGGCGGCCGGGAAGTACGCGACGAACGCGAGCGGAAGGCCGTACGTCAGGAAACCGCCCACCGCCTTCGGCAGCACGTTGAGCGGGTAGCTGCCGAACGTGCCGAGGAGTTCCTCCAGCCAGTTGCCCCAGTAGTCGGCGGCCGGGAAGCGCAGCGCGGCGGAGGCCACCACCGTGAACAGGGCCGCCTCCAGGAGCATGCCGCCGATGACCGCGGCGACCAGGTACGCGGCCCGGCCGGCCGTCCAGTCCAGGTCGCTGCGGCTGAGCGCCCCCGCCATCAGGCCCGCCGCCACGGTCAGGTCACCGATCGCGTTGGTCGGGAAGTAGGCGAGCTGGACCTGCCGGTGCACCGGCAGGGGACGCACCAGGTAGACGTCGATCCGGCCTTCCTGGATCTGCCGGCCGATGAAGTGCACACGCCCCAGCACCAGCACGAACAGCCCGTGCGCGAGCATCCGCGTCGCCGGGATCAGCAGCACCTCGGAGCTGTCCCAGCCGCCCATGCCGGTGAACCGGGACAGCAGGACCGTCGCGAACACGATCACCGACACCTGCCAGATCGCGCCGATCGCGATCATCAGCAGGAACTCGGTGCGGTACTCCAGCTGTGCACAGAAGTTCAGACGCGTGACGCGCCACACGATCCGGACCGCACGCACGGGCCTCAGCCTCCCTGGGAGATGACATGACGGGCGGCCCGGTGCCACAGGAACCGGGTGAACAGGCCGAGCAGCACGACCCACCCCGCCTGGACCGCCAGCTGTCCGGCCGCGTCCGACAGCGGGATCCGGCCGATGTACAGGGACAACGGCACGCTCAGCGTCGCCTGGAACGGCAGGAGGGAACTCAGCGTGATGAACCACTCGGGGAAGAACCACAGCGGCGCGTACACCCCGGACAGCAGGTTCTGCGCGAAGATCAGGATCAGCATCGCCGCGTTGTTGCGCACCGTCCAGAAGCACAGCTGGTCCAGCACGAGCATCACGTAGTACAGCACCCACTGGCCGAGCAGCAGGCTCAGCGCGAACACCCCGGCGACCGCCGCCGAACCGGGGGGCTCCACCACCCCGGCCACCAGGCAGACCGCGTATCCGCCCACCGCCCACGCGAACCCGTACAGCTGCTCGCCGAGGGCACGCAGGGCGTAGTAGCGCTGGGGCGGCAGGGGGCGCAGGTACCAGTAGACGATCGTGCCGTAGTGCATGTGCTGGATGACGGTGTCCCGGCCCGCGGACTGGTCCAGCTCCCGCAGCCGGGAGGCGAGCACGGCCAGCACCGCGTACGTGACCGCCTGGTCGCGGTCGAGTCCGGCGGTGGTGCCGGTGTGCGCGTACAGGCCCTGCCACAGGGATGCCACCAGCACCACCTGCACGGTCAGCCGCAGCAGGACGGCGGTCATCCGGGGCGGGGCGTGCAGCTCGCCGAGGGGGGTGACGCGGGCCACCCGCCAGGCTCGCACCGCGGTCATCACACCGCCTCGGCGTGGACGTAGGCGGCCCGCATCACGTCCTCGAGGTCCGCCTCGTCGATGGCGATGCCCGTCACCTCGTACCGCTCGATGACCGTCTTCAGCGCCTGGTGCACGGACGGGGCGTCGGGCCCGTCCGGACCGAACACGACCTGGGGTCCGTCCTGGCGCAGCACCGCGATCCCCGGCAGCGGCACGAGGCCGGTGTGCGCGTCGGCGAGCGTCGCCCGCACCTGCCAGGTCGAGCCGAACCTGCGGCGGATCTCGTCGAGGCCGCCGTCCAGGACGAGCCGGCCGTGATTGATCAGGACCACCCGTTCGGCGAGCCGTTCGACCTCGGTCATGTCGTGGGTGGTCAGCAGGACCGTCCGGCCCCGCTGCTCGACCTGGTGCCGCAGGAACTCCCGCACCTGCTCCTTGACCACCACGTCCATGCCGATGGTCGGCTCGTCGAGGAAGACCACCGGCGGGTCGTGCAGCAGGGCGGCGGCGAGGTCGGAGCGTACGCGCTGGCCGAGCGAGAGGTGGCGCACCCGGGTGTCCCAGAAGGAGGACAGGTCGAGCAGGTCGTCGAACTCCTTGAGGCGAGCGGTGTGTTCGGCCCCCGGCACCTCGTAGATGTCCCGGAGGATCGCGAACGACTCGCGCACCGGCAGGTCCCACCACAGCTGGGTGCGCTGCCCGAACACCGCGCCGATGTTCCGGGCGTTGCGCTCACGCTCCCGGTACGGCACCACGCCCGCCACCCGCGCCTCGCCGGAGGTGGGCGTGAGGATGCCGGTGAGCATTTTGATGGTGGTGGACTTGCCCGCGCCGTTCGGGCCGAGCAGGGCGAGGAGTTCACCGGGAGAGACGTCGAAGCTGATGTCGGACACGGCGTGCTTGGCGACCCGCTCCGGGTTGACCAGGGAGCGCACCGCGCCGGTGAAGCCGGGGCGGCGGACGGTGGTGTGGAAGGTGCGGGACAGGTCCCGGACCTCGATGCTGCTGCCGCTCACGTTGTGAACTCCCTCGCAGGGCACGCGAATCGCGGCCGGTCGGCAGGGATCCGACCGGCCGCGGAGGACCTCAAGACGGTGTCAGAATGTCGATCAATAGGCCAATGGATTAATCGATCACGGAGTTGGACGGACCGAGTACCGAGAACACGAACGAGAACTCCGCCGGCTCGGCCCGCAGGTGGTAGCGCGGCAGCGGGCCGGGGCCGCAGGACTGCGAACCTATGCCGTGCTGGCCGTGGTCGAGGTTGACCCACACCGTGTCGCCGGCCGTGAGGTCGGTGAGGTGGGCCGCCGCGTCCAGTTGCTCGGTCGTCCAGCGCCGGGCGGTGAACCAGAACCGGGGGTCGCCCTCGATCCGCAGCCCGCCGAGCTCCGCCCAGCGGACGTCGGCGCGGGCGCCGTTCTCCTGCGGGCGGACGTACGGCGTCTGCAGTTCGTCCACGGTCGACTGCCAACGGGAGACCATGGACGCCGCTCCGGTGTCCGGGTACGCCTCGCCGGGACCGCCGCCGAACCACCGCACGGCGTCCGCCCGGGCGAGCCCGAACCGGACGCCGAGGCGGGGCAGCGGCACCGTCCAGTCGCCCTCCGGGTCCACGGACACCGTCAGCCGCAGCCGCTCCTCGTCCGAGGTCCAGCGGTAGACCGTGTTCAGGCCAGCCTCGCGGGCGGCGGGCGCCACCCGGGTCCGTACCGTCACCGCGTCCTCGCCCACCTCCACGGCGTCCAGCCGGTGCCGCATACGGTGCAGGCCCAGGGTGCGCCACAGCACGCCGTAGCGGGTGTCGGTCTGCCACTCCGCGCCGTCGTCGTTGTCGGTGGGCGCCCGCCACACGTCGAGCCGCAGCCCGCTGACGTCGACACCGCCGATGGCCCTGAGCGTCCCGGTCCGGGCGTCGAAGACACCCGGACCGAGCGTGATCCGCCCGTCGCCGGACGCCGGGGCGGCACTCGCCGCGACGGAGGGCACCGGGGGTGAGGCCAGGGCGACCTGGCCCCACGCCACCGTGTGGCCCTTGGCCGCCCAGGCGGTGTCGTCGGCCAGCAGCGCCCGTACGGTCCACAGCGCCTCGCCGCCGCGCATGTTGGCCGGCGGCTCCGGCAGCTTGACCTCGGCCGACTCGCCCGGCGCCAGCGCCGGCACCGACAGCGCGCCCGCCTCGACCGTCTCGCCGTCCACCTGGTACGCCCACTCGAAGGCCAGCCGGGACAGGTCGGCGAAGTCGTACCTGTTGGTGATCCGGACGGTGCCGTCGGCGCCGTCGCCCTCGATCCGGACCGGCTCGATCACCTTCTGGTACTCGACGAGCCCGGGGGAGGGCCGCCGGTCGGGGAACAGCAGGCCGTCGCAGACGAAGTTGCCGTCGTGCAGCTCCTCGCCGAAGTCGCCGCCGTAGGCGTAACCCAGCTCGGGATGGGTGACGCCGTGGTCGATCCACTCCCAGACGAAGCCGCCCTGGAGCCGCTCGTACGTGTCGAACAGGCGCTGGTAGTCGGCGAGTCCGCCGGGGCCGTTGCCCATGGCGTGCGCGTACTCGCACTGGATGAAGGGGAGTGCGCGCCGCTTCTCCGTCCCGCCGTCCAGGCCCCGGCCGATCTTCTCGACCTCGTCGTGGAAGGCGTACATCCGCGAATAGACGTCCGTGTCCCGGCAGTTCCAGTCGCCCTCGTAGTGCACGAGGCGCGAGGAGTCCCGGCCGTGGATCCACTCGGCCATCGCGGTCAGACCGCGGCCGGTGCCGGCCTCGTTGCCCAGCGACCAGAAGACGATCGACGGGTGGTTCTTGTCCCGCTCGACCATGCGGGCGGCGCGGTCCAGCAGGGCCGGCGTCCAGCGGTCGTCGTCGACCGGGTTGTCCCGCCAGTCCTGTTCGACGAAGCCGTGGGTCTCCAGGTCGCACTCGTCGACGACCCACAGGCCCAGCTCGTCGCACAGGTCCAGGAAGGCCGGGTGCGGCGGGTAGTGCGAGGTGCGGACGGCGTTGATGTTGTGCCGCTTCATCAGCAGCACGTCCTCGCGCATGGTCTCCAGGTCGAGGGCGCGGCCCGTCGTAGGGTGCCACTCGTGCCGGTTGACGCCCTTGAAGAGGACCGGCGTCCCGTTGACCTTGACCAGGCCGTCCTCCAGGGCGACCGTGCGGAAGCCGATGCGCAGGGGCACCCGTTCGCCCTCGGTCGCGAGCACACCGTCGTACAGGTGCGGGGTCTCCGCCGTCCACGGCCGGACCGGGACCGTCACCGGCTCGCCGGTGGCGACATCGATGTCCAGGGCGGGCACGGTCACCCGGCCGTCGACGTCGGAGTCGACGCGCAGGGTGCCCTCCCCGGTGGTGTGGTCGTAGGAGGCGTGCACGAAGAAGTCGAGCGCGCTGCCCGCCGGGCGGTGCAGCAACGTCACGTCACGGAAGATGCCGGGCAGCCACCACTGGTCCTGGTCCTCCAGGTACGAGCCCGCCGACCACTGGTGGACCCGCACCGCCAGTACGTTGCCGGTGGGCCTGAGCAGGTGGCCGACCGCGAACTCGTGCGGCAGCCGGGAGCCCTTGAACTCGCCGATGTCCGTGCCGTTCAGCCACACCCGGGCACAGGACTCCACGCCGTCGAAGCGGAGCACCACCCCGCCGTCCGCGGGCCAGTCGGACGGCAGGTCGAAGACGCGCAGGTGGTCGCCGGTCGGGTTCTCGGTCGGCACGTGCGGCGGGTCCACCGGGAAGGGGTAGAGGTGGTTGGTGTAGATCGGCGCCCCGAAGGCCCCGTCGCCCTGGAGCACCCAGTGGCCCGGGACCGTGACCTCGGCCCAGTCCCCGGCGTCGTACCCCTCCTCGGCGAACGAGTCGTCCTCGGCATCGGCGGTCGCCGACAGCCGCAGGCGCCAACTGCCGTTCAGTGACAGCGACTTCGCGTCCGAGGACGCGTACCAGGCCCGGGGCGGGAGGGCCCCGCTGCCCGGCGAGACGTCCTCGACGTAGTCGACGGCGGGGGTGGTGCGGAATGACATCGGTCTCCTTGCTCAGCCCTTGATGCCGGTCTGTGCGATCCCCTGCACCAGCCAGCGCTGGAGGAAGAGGAAGACGAACACGAGGGGCAGGATGGAAATGGCCGTGGCCATGAAGATCAGATGGAAGTTGACGGTCTGGCCGGTCATGTAGTTCGAGAGCGCCACCTGGACGGTCCACGCGCTCGGATCCTGGCCGATGACCAGGGGCCACAGGAAGGAGTTCCACCCGCTGATGAACGTGATCGTCGCCATCGCGGCGAAGAAGTTCAGCGAGTTGGGTACGACGACCCGCCAGTACGCGCCCATGTAACCGAGCCCGTCCACCCGCGCCGCCTCCTCCAGCTCCTTGGGGAACCCCAGGAAGTACTGCCGGAACAGGAAGCAGGTGAAACCACTGAAGAGGCCCGGAATGATGAGCCCCCGGTAGGTGTCGATCCAGCCGAGGGACGACACCAGCACGAAGCTGGGCACGAAGGTCACGGCGGTCGGGACCATCAGGGTGCCCAGTACGGCGTAGAAGACCTTGTTGGCGTGCTTGAACGGGATGCGGGCCAGGCCGTAGCCGGCCAGCGAGCAGACCAGCAGCGTACCCACGGTGTGCAGGACGCCGACGACCGCCGAGTTCCACAGCGAGCGAGCGAAGTCGACCGACGTGTCGTCGAACGGCTCGCTGATGTTGCCCCACTGGATGTCGGTGGGGAACCACTTCCATTCCTCGCCGGTGATCTCCGGGTCCGTCATCAGCGCGTTGCGGACGATCAGATAGAACGGGATGAGGAAGAGAAGCGCGGCGACGCCGGTGGCGACGTAGAGGCCGGTCGAGCCGAGCACGCTGCCGGTCCGGACACGACGCGGCTTGGCCGACGTGTCCACCCGGTCCGCCGGAGGTGTCGTGGTGGTGGTCACTTGGACTCCTCCCCCCTTCCGAAGCCCAGGAACTTGCCCTGGAGCAGGGTCACGAGGCAGATCAGTACGGTGAGGATCAGCGCGCCCGCGCTGCCCGCGCCGTAGTCCTGGCTCTCACCGAGGGCCTTGTAGTACAGCTCCACGAGCGGTGGCCTGCCCCAGGTGGTCTTGTGCAGCAGGTTGAAGAACTCGTCGAACGCCTGGTACGCCGCCACGAGCAGCAGCAGGATCACGGCGGTGGAGGTCGCCCGCAGCTGCGGCAGGGTGATGTGCCAGAACGTCTGCCAGCCGGGCTTGGCGCCGTCGATCGCGGCGGCCTCGTACATCTCCTGCGGGATGTTCTGCAGGGCCGCGATGAAGAGGATCATGTAGAAGCCGGCCTGGAGCCAGAGACGTACGGTCAGGATGACCAGCCAGTACCACGGCGGGTCGGGGCTGGCCAGCCAGGCGGTGTTGTCGATGCCGAAGAGGCTCAGGAAGGTGTTCATCATGCCGAAGCGGACACCGCTGAAGATGGACATCTTCCAGACCAGCGAGGCGGCGACATAGCTGACCGCCGTGGGCAGGAAGAACACCGACCGGAAGAACGCCCGCATGAACCGCAGCCGGTTCACCATGAGCGCCAGCCCCAGCGAGGCCGCCCAGGTGGTCGGCACGATGAAGACGGCGAACACCGTGAAGGTGACAAGGGACCCCATGAAGTCCTCGTCGGTCAGCATCGTCACGTAGTTGTCGAAGCCGATGAACGTGCTCGGCGTGACCGTGAAGCGGGCCTCGAAGAACGACAGATACAGGCTCCACAGGATCGGCAGATAGACGAAGACCGCCAGGCCGATCAGGAATGGCCCGGTGAAGAGCCAGAAGTTGAACGTGGGGGAGCCCCGCACCCCCCGCCGCGGCTTGGCCGGGGATGCCTTCGCCGGGGTGGGGCTGGAGACGCCGTCCTTGGTGATGGTCGACATGTCGTGAGTACCTGTCCGTCGGTCTATCCGAAGAGCTTCTTGAGCTCGCGGTTGACCTTCGCGTCCGCCTTGGTCAGCTCCGCGTCCGGGTCGCCGCCCTTGCGCACGGAGTTGGCGAGGACGTCCTCCAGGGCGGTGATGCTGGCCTGGGTCCAGCCGATGTTGTCGAAGTTGCCGTACTCGTTGAAGAGCTTGACGCCCTCAGCGGGCAGACCCGACTTCAGCTTGTCGGCCGACTCCGCGATCGAGGTGCGGGGCGGGATGTGGAAGCCGTAGGAGAGTGCCCAGTCCTCCTGGTACTCCTTCTGGTCGATCCACAACCACTTCACGTACTCCTTGGTCGCGTCGAGGTTCTTGCCCTTGGCGTTGACGAACATCGACCAGCCGCCGTTGTAGACCGAGAGCTTGCCCGCGTCGCCGACCTTCGGGAACGGGAAGATGCCGAGGTCGTCGCCGAGCGCCTCCTGCATCTGCGGCATCGCCCACATGCCACACCACTGCATCGCGGTCAGGCCCTGGTTGAGCGCGGACGGGTCCCAGAAGTCGGTCGGGGCGTCGAGCAGCAGGTCACCGCTGGTGAACAGCTTGCGCAGCTGCTTGAAGCCGTCGACGACCGTGTCCGTGTGGTAAGCGATCTGGTTCTTGTCGTCGAGGTGCTGCGCGCCCGCTGACCAGATCAGCGGGTTGACCATCGAGTGCAGGGTGTTGCCGAGGTAGGCACCCTTGACCTTGTCCGTGGTCAGCTTGGCGGCGGCCTCGATCAGCTCCTCCAGCGTCTGCGGGACCTCGACGCCGGCCTTCTCGAACATCGAGGGCCGGTAGAAGAAGAACTGCGGGTCGTCGATCATCCGGATGCCGTATATCTTGCCGTCGACCGTGTGCGACTGGATGTCGGCCTGGTTGAAGTCGTCCTTGACCGGGTCGATCAGATCGGTCAGGTCCGCGACCTGGCCGCTCTCGATCATCTGCAACTGCGGGTGGAACTCGAAGCAGTCGGGGGCTTCGTCCGTGAGCAGCGAGGCGAAGAGCTTGCTCTCGAAGTTGGAGCCGGTGATCCACTGCGTGGTCACGTTGGCGTCCTTGTAGGCCTTGGCGTACTTCTTGATGGCCTGCTCGGTGCCCGCCTCGCCGTACGCGTGGAAGTACTGGGTGAGGTTCTTCCCCGAACCGCCCCCGCTGCTGCGGCCGGTGTTGCCGCCGCAGGCGGCGAGCCCGCCCGCGGCGGTCAGGCCCAGGGCGGCCCGCAGTACGGTCCGGCGGTCCCAGCTGCTGTTGCTCAATGCCGACATGGTGACGTCCTTGTCTCGAGTCCGGCGGCGCTCAGTCACTCAGGCGAAAGTTGGCTCAAAGAGGCTTGCGGAGCGGGACGCTAACCTTCGGCTAAGGCTTCGGCAAGGGGTTGGACGAAGCCTGTTCGAAGCGTTGCGTAGTGTTCGGCATACCGGACGTGACAGAGCGCGGGCCGCCGTACCGGTGGCCCGCGCAGCTTTTCCCGGCCGAGCCTCAGTCTCGGGAGGCGGGGAAGTGACGCCGGACGGTCCTCCCGCCCGAGGGTTTCTGGCTCACCGCGTTGAGCGCCCCTTCGAGCGCGAAGGTCGCGGCGCCCAGACACACCGGATCGGTGGGAATGGGCGAGAGGACGATCTCCGTGGCGGCCAGCGGCCGCGGCAGCGCGTGCCGGGCCACGGCCTCGCGCACCTCGGCCAGCAGGGGCTCGCCGAGCGCGGCCGCGACCCAACTGCTGAGCACGACCACCTCCGGGTTGAACAGGTTGATCAGGTCGGCGACGCCGGCGCCGAGGTACCGGGCGGTGTCGCGGACCACCTTGACCGCCACCGGGTCGCGCGCCGCGACCCCGCGGGCCAGGGCGTCGATGGTCGCCGTCTGGTCCTCCGGGTGCAGCAGCGTGCTGCGGGGGCTGAGTTCCCGCAGGTTCAGCATGATGCCGGGCGCGCCGACGTACGTCTCTACGCAGCCGTGGTTGCCGCAGTGGCACAGCCGTCCGTCCAGCACGAGCGTGGTGTGGCCCCACTCGCCGGCGCTGTTGCTCACGCCCCGGTGCAGCCCCCCGCCCAGCACCAGCCCGGCGCCCACCCCGGTCCCCAGGTTGACCACCACCGCGTTCCCGCGCCCGCGCGCGGCACCGAACCAGAGCTCGGCCACCGCGCAGGCCCGCAGCGGATTGTCCAGGTGGAGGGGGTAGGCGATGTGCTCGGTGAGCAGGTCGAGCAGCGGCACGTCGTGCCAGTCCCAGTTGGGCGCGTACTCCGAGATGCCGGTCGCCCGGTCCACCTGACCCGGCACACTCACCCCGACGCCGAGCACCCGCGCGCCCTCGACCCCGGCCTGTGCGACCACCGAGCCGACGGCGGCGGCGACATGGCCGACCACCTGCTCCGGCAGGCTCTCACCGGGACGCACGTCCTCCTCGGCGCGGGCCAGGACGTTCAGCGCGAGGTCGAACAGCTCGACGTGGACATAGGTCTCCGCGATGTCGACACCGATCAGCGCGCCCCCCGACGCGTTGACGGCGACCAGGCCCCGGGGGCGGCCGCCCGCCGAGTCCTCGAACCCGACCTCCGTGATCATCCGGAGTTCGAGCAGCTCGCCGACGAGGGTGGCGACCGTGGCGAGGCTCAGGCCGGTGGTGGCGGCCAGCTCCTGCCGGGAGGTGGGCGACGCGGCGATGATCTGGCGCAGCACCTCGTAGCGGTTCGCGGTGCGGATGTCACGTGAAGTGCCGCGCCTCATCGGACTTCCTCCCTGGCAGACGCCGTTGCGACGGGTTCGGGCCGGGTGCGAGGGGTGTCTTCGGGTGCCTTCCGCGAGACACGGCGCACGGGCCGGGCCCCGCCCCCTCGGCTCGTGCCGGGACGGCATGGGCACCGGCGCGGCGTCAGGCTATGGGCAGGCGAGGACTTTCGACAAGGGCTTAGGAAAGGGGCTTTATAAAGTCACCCGACCAGCACGTCCCGGACGAACTCGTTGGCGAACTTCGCCCCCGGATCGAACTCCCGCGCCAGTGCCGCGAAGTCCTCCAGGCGCGGGTACCGGGCTCGCACCACCCCCGCCGGGGTGGTGAACACCTTCCCCCAGTGCGGCCGCGCGTCCAACCCCTCCAGCGCCTCCTCCAGCCGGCGCACCACCGGCAGCACGGCCGCCGTGTCCTCGAACCAGGTGAAGTGCAGCGCCACGGTGTCCCGCCCGTACGCCGGGCTCAGCCACTGCTCGTCGGGAGCGACGGTCCGCACCTCGCAGATCTGCAGGACGGGGGCGACCGTCTCCCGTATCGCGTCGACCGCGCGCAGCGCGTCGAGGGCGTGCCGACGCGGCAGCAGGTACTCCGACTGGAGCTCGGCGCCGCTGCTCGGGGTGAACGCGGCCCGGAAGTGCGGCAGCCGCTCGTGCCACGGCCCCGGCACCCCGAACTGCTCGGTGCAGTTGACCGCGGGCATCCCCGGCACCGGGTGCATCTTCTCCGTGGCGGGCGGGGCCCACGGGAAGCCGGGCATCGGCTGGTCGGTGCGCCGTTTCAGCCACACCTGCCGGAAGCCCGGCTCGCGCCAGTCGGTGAACAGGCTGACGCTGTACGCGCACGCCATCACCGTCTCGAACGCCGCCGGGTCCAGCCCCGCCAGCGGGAGCTCGGTGAACACGTACTGCTCGACCTCGAAGGACGGCTCCAGGTCCAGGGTGAGCGCGGTGACGACCCCGAGGGCGCCGAGCGAGGTGACCGCACCCCCGAACCGCCGGTCGCCCCGCCCGACCACCACCGTCGAACCGTCCGCGGTGACGATCTCCACCTCGCGCACGGCCGACGCGAGCGAACCGTTGCCGACGCCCGAGCCGTGGGTGCCGGTCGCCACCGACCCGGCCACCGAGATGTGCGGCAGTGACGCCATGTTGGGCAGCGCGAACCCGTGCCCGTGCACCCGGCGGGCCAGCTCCGCGTACCGCACGCCGCCGCCGACCCGGACCGTCCGGGCCGCCGCGTCGACGTCCACCTCGGCCGGCAGCCCGGCCAGCGACAGCAGGACGCCGCCCGCGCCCGGCTCGGCGATCGCGTTGAAGGAGTGCCCGCTGCCCAGTACCCGCACCCGCGCACTGCCGGCCACGAGGGCCCCGAGCGCGGTGAGCGAGCGCGGGCGGTGCAACTCCTTGGCCGTGTACACGATGTTGCCGGCCCAGTTGGTCACCGTCTCGGACATCCCGTCGCCCTCCCTGGAGATCGAGAACCTGGCCCGTCGGACCAGGAACGCACTGGTGGAACGTACCCCGGACGCCGATCCGCCGCCGCCGCGAGGGGGGGGACCCGGCGCCGGGCGCGCCGAGGCGAGGGCATACCGTGAGGAGCCGTACGTCCGCACCGGGAGGAGACACGGGATGGGCAGCCGCACCGCACTGGTCGAGGATCTGCTGGAGAGGTTCCCGCACGTTCCGCGGGAAGCCGTCTTCAAGGAGGACCTGCTCCGCGGCGGTGTGGCCTTCGATCCGTCGGCCCTCAGCGACAACGAGGGCGGCGAGGTGAAGCCGAAGTCGTACTTCATCTTCTCCTTCGACCACGGCACCCTGCCCGAGCTGGGCGAGGCGGCGCTCAGGCGTCCGCCGGAGGAGATCATCCTGACCGGCGGGCCGTACGACCTGCGGCGGACCGTCGTCTCCGTGCGGGTGAACCCCGCCTCGCCGTACCGGGTCGCGGCCGACGAGGACGGCGTGCTCGGGCTCTACCTCGACGGGAAGCGGATCTCCGACGTCGGGGTCCCGCCGATGCCGGAGTACTACCGGCACACCCTGGCGAGCGGGAAGTCGGTGATGGAGGTCGCCCCGACCATCCAGTGGGGCTACCTGATCTACCTCACCGTCTTCCGGGTCTGCCAGTACTTCGGCGCCAAGGAGGAGTGCCAGTACTGCGACATCAACCACAACTGGCGCCAGCACAAGGCCGCCGGCCGGCCGTACACGGGAGTCAAGGACGTCGAGGAGGTCCTCGAAGCCCTGGAGATCATCGACCGGTACGACACGGCGAAGGTGTCCACCGCCTACACGCTCACCGGCGGCGCGATCACCAGGACCGTCGCGGGCCGCGACGAGGCCGACTTCTACGGGCACTACGCCAAGGCCATCGAGGAGCGCTTCCCCGGCCGCTGGATCGGCAAGGTCGTCGCCCAGGCGCTGCCCAAGGACGACGTGCAGCGCTTCAAGGACCACGGCGTGCAGATCTACCACCCCAACTACGAGGTGTGGGACCGCCGTCTGTTCGAGCTGTACTGCCCGGGCAAGGAGCGCTACGTCGGCCGCGACGAGTGGCACAAGCGCATCCTCGACTCGGCGGAGATCTTCGGCGCGCGCAACGTCATCCCCAACTTCGTCGCGGGCGTGGAGATGGCGGAGCCCTTCGGCTTCACCACCGTCGACGAGGCCATCGCCTCCACCACCGAGGGCCTGCGCTTCTTCATGTCGCACGGCATCACGCCCCGCTTCACCACCTGGTGCCCCGAGCCGACCACGCCGCTCGGCAAGGCCAACCCGCAGGGCGCTCCGCTGGAGTACCACATCCGCCTGCTGGAGGCGTACCGCGCCACCATGGACGACTTCGGCCTGTCCTCGCCTCCCGGCTACGGCCCGCCCGGCCCCGGCCGCGCGGTCTTCTCCGTCAGTTCCTTCATGGACAGCCTCCCGGCCCAGGAGCCGTCGACGCCGAACGCGTAGGCCGGGGAGCCGTCGGCCCGGCAGTCGTCGGCCGGAATCGGTTCGCGCCGGTCCGGATGAGTCGTCCGGGCGTGGCGTCCGTACTACAGGCCGGAGTCGTGGGGCGCGACGCTGTGTCATGACAAGTGGACACGGCGCTTGTCAGTTGTGCGGAAGACGTGAAAAGCTCGTCCCCTGCCGCGAGGTTCCCCCCAACTCCTTTGCCAGTATGGCGAGTTGACTTCGCTTGTGATCGCAGGAGACCCATGCCCGACCTGCCCACTCCCCAGGACGCCGCCGAGGCCGCGCTGTTCTCCGAGTGCTGGGATGCCGTGCTCTCCTACGCCGACCTGTGCACGTCCGGGTCCACCGCGGCCACCCGGCTGGCCACCGAGGCGTTCTCCCTCGGGATGCGGGAGGTCCGCACCGCCGAGGCCGCCCCGGCCCGCGGCACCGGCCGCCGCTCGGCCCGCCTGCCCCGCATACCGATGCTGCTGACCGCCGTCCGGAACACGGCGGCGGCCTGGGAGTCCCAGGGCCAGGGCCACCAGCTCGACCCCGAACTGCGACTGTGGCTCAACTCCGACAAGGCCGCCCGCTACACCGGCCCCCCGCTGCGCCGCCCGCTCGCCCTGCGCGGACTGCGGGACCTCCAGGAACCGGACGCGGCCCTGCTGTGGCTGGCCGAGGTGGAGGCACTGCCGCTGCCCGTCGTGGCCCGCCGGCTCGGCCACGACCCGGCCGTGGTGAGCGAGGAACTCTCCCAGGTGCGGAGCCTGTTCCGGGACCGCTGCCACCGCGCCCACCTCGACACACCGATGGACGCGCAGTGCCGCAGCTACGCCCGGCTGCTGGACGCGGTCACCCGGTCGCCCGCCGCCGACACCCCCAACGACCTCTCCCGGCACCTCGCGCGCTGCGTGGAGTGCGCGGAGGCCGCCGCCTGTCTGCGGCTGCACGGCGGCGGACTGCCCGGGGCGCTGGCCGGCGGGGTGATCGGCTGGGGCGGCCTCGCCTATCTGGAGCGCCGCCGCCGGGCCGCCGACGTGCGCCTGGGCGCCGGACGCCCGGGACCGGCCGACGCCGACGCACCCCCGAACCCGGGCGCCCAGAAGGCCCGCGTCGCACGCAACGGCCTCCTGGTCGCCGCCGTGCTCGTGTCCCTGCTGGCGCTCGGCGTGTCGATGATGCCGGGCGGCACCGACCACGGCACGGCGCAACCCGGCGACACCGGGGACCGGCAGCCGGTGGCCGACCCCGGCCCCTCCGTCCCGCTGACCGACGCGCGCTCCACCGCCTCCCCGAAGCCGTCGGACCCCGCCACGACGGGCACGCCCACCCCGTCCCGGGGGAAGAACCCCGACACCGAGGCCCAGGGCACGGCCACCTCCACCGCGCCCCGCGACCCCGGCACGGACGAGCCCGCGACCTGCACCGTCACCTACGACCTGGTCAACCAGTGGCCCGACGGCTTCCAGGCCACCGTCACCGTCACCAGCGAGCGACCCCTCGACACCTGGCAGGTCGCCTGGTCCTTCCGCGACGGCCAGAAGGTCGCCCAGATGTGGGACGCGAGCTTCGCCCAGAACGGCTCCCGCGTCACCGCCACCGCCGCCGACTACAACAAGTCGGTCCCCGCGGACGGCTCCCTCGCCTTCGGCTTCCTCGCCTCCTGGCAGGCCAAGAACGCACCGGCGTACGACTTCACCCTGAACGGGCAGAGCTGTACGAAGGCCTGAACGGACCGGGCGGAAAAGGCGTTGAGGGGCGCCACCGGGCCGGGCTAGAGTGACGGAGATCCACGCGGTGGCCGTCGGCCGCCGCGGGCCGAGCAAGAGCGCGAGTGCATGAGGAGGTGTCGACCGATGGCTGTCGTCGAGATGGGCGCTGCCCGCATCCAGGAGCACATCGAGTCCACCTCCGTGGCCGCCGGCTGACGATTCCTCACCTCCACGCGTGTCCGCACGCGTGTGCCGGGGCCACCCCTGTGAAGGGTCACCCTTGTCTTCCCTGTCTTCCACCTCAGATTTCTCCGCCTTCTCCGCGCTCGCTCCCTACGGCTGGGACGAGGCATGGGCGGACGCGTTCGCCCCCCACGTGCCCGAAGGACTGCTGCCCGGACGCGTGGTCCGGGTCGACCGAGGGCAGTGCGACGTGATCACCGCCGACGGCATCGTCCGGGCGGACACCGCGTTCGTCACCCCGCACGACCCGATGCGGGTCGTGTGCACCGGCGACTGGGTCGCCGTCGAACCCGGCGGCAACCCCCGCTACGTACGGACGTGTCTGCCGCGCCGTACCGCCTTCGTGCGCTCCACGTCCTCCAAGCGGTCCGAGGGGCAGATCCTCGCCGCCAACGTCGACCACGCGATCGTCGCCGTGTCGCTGGCCGTCGAACTCGACCTCGGCCGCATCGAGCGGTTCCTCGCGCTGGCCTGGGAGTCCGGGGCACAGCCCGTGGTGGTGCTGACCAAGGCGGACCTCGTACCGGACGCGGCGACCCTCGCCCACCTCGTCCAGGACGTGGAGACCACCGCGCCCGGCGTGCCCGTGCTGCCGGTCAGCGCCATGGGCGGGGACGGACTCGACGTCCTCCTCGCCGTCGTCGGCGGCAATACCTCCGTGCTGCTCGGCCAGTCCGGCGCGGGCAAGTCCACGCTCGCCAACGCGCTGCTCGGCGAGGAGGTCATGGACGTCCGGGCGACCCGGGACGCGGACGGCAAGGGCCGCCACACGACGACCACCCGCAACCTCCTCGCCCTGCCGTCCGGGGGTGTCCTGATCGACACGCCGGGCCTGCGCGGCGTCGGCCTGTGGGACGCCGAGAGCGGCGTCGGGCAGGTGTTCGCCGAGATCGAGGAACTGGCCCGGCGGTGCCGGTTCCACGACTGCGCGCACGAGAGCGAACCCGGGTGCGCGGTGCGCGACGCCATCGACTCCGGTGAGCTGCCGGTCCGGCGGCTGGAGAGCTACCGCAAGCTGATCCGGGAGAACCAGCGGATCGTCGCCAAGACGGACGCCCGGCTGCGGGCGGAGATCCGGCGGGACTGGAAGCGGAAGGGGGCGGAGGGGAAGGCGGCGATGGAGGCGAAGCGCGGGCGCCGGATGTAGGGAGCCCGGGCACAGCTCCACGTCCGATTCCCGCTGGCCCCGCTCCTCCGCACGGCCGACACTGGGTGGCGTGATGGACGAGGACACCAGGTACGAGGCGGTGCGGAGCCGGGACGGGCGGTTCGACGGGGAGTTCTTCTTCGCCGTCGTGACGACCGGGGTCTTCTGCCGGCCCAGCTGCCCGGCGGTGACGCCGAAGCGGCACAACGTCCGCTTCTTCGCGACGGCCGCCGCCGCGCAGGGCTCGGGATTCCGGGCCTGCCGGCGGTGCCGGCCGGACGCCGTGCCCGGCTCCGCCGACTGGAACGTCCGGGCGGACGTGGTCGGCCGGGCCATGCGGTTGATCGGCGACGGCGTCGTCGACCGGGAGGGCGTCGCCGGGCTCGCCGCGCGGCTGGGCTACAGCGCGCGGCAGGTCCAGCGCCAGCTCACCGCCGAGCTCGGCGCCGGCCCCGTCGCCCTCGCCCGGGCCCGGCGGGCGCACGCCGCGCGGGTGCTGTTGCAGACCACCGGCCTGCCGGTCACCCAGATCGCGTTCGCGTCGGGGTTCGCCAGTGTGCGGCAGTTCAACGACACCATGCGGCAGGCGTACGCCTCCTCCCCGAGCGAGCTGCGGGCCGCCGCCGCGCGCGGCGGACGGGCAGCCCCGCGTACGGGCACCCCGGACGCCGGGATCCCGCTGCGCCTCGCCCACCGGGGGCCGTACCAGGCCGGGGCCGCCTTCGACCTGCTGGAGGCCGAGGCCGTGACCGGCGTCGAGGAGATGAGCGGGGCGCGCGGACGGCGGACGTACCGGCGGACCCTGCGACTGCCGCACGGCACCGGCATCGTCGCCGTCGACGAGCGGACGGGGGCCGCGCGGACCGCGTCCGGAGCTCATCCGGGCGGCTGGCTGGACGCCCGGCTGCACCTCACCGACCTCCGCGATCTGACCACCGCCGTGCAGCGGTTGCGGCGGCTGTTCGACCTCGACGCCGACCCGTACGCCGTCGACGAACGGCTCGGCGCCGACGAACGGCTCGCCCCGCTGGTCGCCGCCCGGCCCGGCCTGCGCTCGCCCGGCTCCGTCGACCCGGAGGAGTTCGCCCTGCGGGCCCTGGCGGGACGGGCCGCGGCCCAGCGGCTGGTGACGCGGTACGGGAAGGCGCTGGACGCCCCCTGCGGCAGCCTCACCCATGTGTTCCCCGAACCGGCCGTCCTCGCGGAGGCCGAGCCGGACGGGCCCCTGGGCGCCCTCGCCACCGCCCTGGCCGACGGCGCCGTACGCCTCGATCCCGGCGTCGACCGGGACGACGCGCAGGCCGCGCTGCTCGCTCTGCCCGGCCTGGACGCCCGCACCGTCGCCGCCGTCCGCACCCGCGCCCTCGGCGACCCCGACGTCGGACCCCCCGGACACGACGTCCCCGGCACGTGGCGCCCCTGGCGCTCCTACGCCCTGCGACACCTGCGTGCGGCGGGGGAGCCGGTGGACCGATGACCGCCGGGACGCACCGATGACCACCGGCGTGTCGATGACCGCCGCGGAACACCGATGACCACCGCACCACTCATGACCACCGGAGTACCGATGCCCACGGCAACACCCATGCCCACCGGAGTACCGATGACCGCCGAGACGTACTACACCACCCTGGACAGCCCCCTCGGGCCGCTCCTGCTCACCGCCGACGCGACCGGAGCGCTGGCCTCGCTCTCCGTGCCCGGCCAGAAGAACGGCCGTACGGTGCGGGACGGCTGGCGGCACGACCCGGGCCCCTTCCGGGGCGCCGAGGACCAGCTGGCCGCCTACTTCGCCGGGGAACTCACAGAGTTCCGACTGGAGTTGCGGTCGGCGGGCAGCGAGTTCCGGGAGCGGGTCTGGGCCGCCCTCGACACCGTCCCCTACGGGGCGACCACGACGTACGGCGAGATCGCGGCGCGGATCGGCGCTCCCCGGGCCGCCGTACGGGCCGTCGGCGGCGCGATCGGCGCCAACCCGCTGCTCGTCCTGCGGCCCTGCCACCGGGTGATCGGAGCCGACGGTTCCCTCACCGGCTACGCGGGCGGCCTGGAACGCAAGACGACGCTGCTCGCGCTGGAAGGCGTCCTCCGAGCGTCCTCCACCAGGTGACCTCTACGCGCCCTCTTCCAGGCCCCAGCTGTGGATCCGCCGCGGATGGACGCGGATCACCTCCTCGCTGAAGTGCGGGCCCAGGTCGTGCGGGCCGGTGAGGAGTTCGGCCTCACCGCGGATGTCGATGCCGCGCACCTTCCACGGCTCCAGGCTGACGATGTCGTCGACGACCAGGGCGACCCTCGGGTTCTTCCGCAGGTTGCGCCACTTCTTGGTGCGGCCCATCGCGTAGCCGCCGATCAGGATGGTCCCGTCGTCCTGCGGGTGGAAGCCGACCGGGTTCGCCTGCGGCTGCCCGTGCTGGTCGACGGTGGCCAGCCGTCCCAGCCGCTGCGACGACAGATACGCGCGTTCGGCCTCGCTGAATCGGGTCATGAGCGTCAGCCAAACACGCCGGTCCGGTCCTGCGCATCGGTTCTTCGTCCTGGTTCTGCGGGCGTAGGGCGACGGCCGCGGTGGTCGTCGCGGCGGGCGTCGCCCCGGCGCCTCATGCCCACAGCACCGCGCCCAGCCACGCGCCCATGATCAGCAGGCAGGTGAACAGCTCCGTCAGCACGCTGGAGCCGCCCGAGCGCATGACCGTGCGCAGCGCGGTCCTCGCCTCGCGGTGCCGGCCGAGCCGCAGTCGTTCGTACAGGTAGATGCCGCCCATGAAGCCGGGGATCGCGCCGATCACGGGGATCACGAAGAAGCCGGCGAACGCTCCCAGCCCGGCGTACACACCCATGCGCCGGGTGGCGCCGCTCTCGCTCAGCCGGCGCGGGGGCAGCGACCAGCGCACCACCTGGGACAGGAACAGGGCGACCGTGGCACCGACCAGGACCCCCCAGGCCACCGGCTGTGGATCCTTCAGCGCCCACCACAGGACCGCGGCCCACACCAGCCACGACCCCGGCACCCCGGGCACCAGCACTCCGCCCAGCCCGAGCAGCAGGACCAGGCCGACCAGTAGGAGGTCCACCACTCCCATCTGTCCAGGGTGCCGGAGACCGGGCGAAGCCGCAGATGACCAGGCTGCCAGGGCCTCCACCAGGACTTTCGTCCGGCCCGCAGGTCCGGCTCGGGGTTCGGCAGGCCGGCGTGGCGCGAGCGGGGCCGTCGGCGGCGCCGGGCCTGACGCGCGTCGGCACGGCAGGGGACGACAGGCCGGGTGACCCGGTGTGCCGTCGGGCGGTTCTCCCGTGGGGGCGGGACCGCTCGACGGCTTGTGCCGTACGGCAGTTCGACATGTCACTCGACCTGCCGTTCGACGTGGCGCACGCCGCCGGATTTTCCCGATGCCCCGTTTTCATACGGCCCACACGGTGGACAATCAGGGGCATGAGCCAGCCTGGGGGAAAGCCCGCCGGTCACGAGGACGACTGGTGGGGTCAGCTGTACGACGACTCCATTGCGGACACGGGCCCGGCACCGACGCCCGACACCTTGGACGACCGCTTCGCCTCGGCGGCGGGAACGGTGGAGGCAGGGTCCGGTACCCCGGATGCCCCGGATGCCCCGGATGCCAAGGAGGGCGCGATCCCGGCACCTCGGTCCGAGGCGGGCGGCTTCCCGGGGACCGCCACGACGGATGCGTCCAGCGGGACGCGGGGGGAGGCGGCAGGAGTGGAGGACGCGCCGCGCTCCGGCGGCGGGGCCGGGGAGGAGCCGCGTTCTCGGGGTGGCGGGGCCACGGATGGGCTGCGGTCGCAGGGCGGCGGTCAGGCCGAGGAGGATGGGCCGCGGTCCCGGATCGGCGGTCAGGCCGAGGAGGATGGGCCGCGGTCCCGGATCGGCGGTCAGGCCGAGGAGGATGGGCCGCGGTCCCAGCGTGCCCCGGCCGGGGATGACCCGCGTCGCGCCCCGCAGTCCGCGTCGCCGCGTGTCCCCTGGGAGCCGCCGTCCGATCGGCCGCAAGACCGCGCGACCTTCCCGCTCGGTCCGAAACCGCCGGGGTTCGCCGGGCGGGAACCGCAGGACCCCTCGGCCCCGCCGGCGGGCGACCGTACCTCCGCCGAGACCCCGGACACGACCGCCCCGGCCTCGCGGATGCCGTCGCCCCCGTCGGCGCCCCCTCCGCCCCCGCCCCCCTTCGCCCCGTCGCAGCCCACGGGGGCGCCCGAGTGGAGAAGCCCCGGGACCGCCCCGGAAGACCCGAGGGGCGCCGGCTCCGACCCCACCCAGGACGCACCCGCCACCGGTCCGGCGGCCACTCCGCCCTCGCCCGGACCGCCCCCGCAGTACCGCCCCTGGGAGCCGGGCTCCGGTCCCGCCGACGTCCCGTCCCGCGATGAGGCCGCTGCCGTGGACGAGCCGTCCCAGCCGCCTCTGCCCGGACCGCCCCCGAGGCACCGCCCCTGGGAGCCGGGCTCCGGGCCCGCCGGAATCTCGCCCCGCGACGACACCACCACTGCCTTCGACGACCCGCCCGCGCCGCCTCCGCCCCGCCCCGCCCCGCAGTACCGCCCGAGCGCCGAAGCCGCCCTCTCCGCTGACAGTCACGACACCGACACCGGCACCGACGTGACGTCGTCGCCCGCCGGTGCGCCGCCGGACCCCACCTCCTGGCAACCTCCGCCTCCCGGACCCGCCCCTCAGCCCGGCCCGGGCCGGACAGGCCCCGGTGCTCCGTCCGCCGCCACCCGGGGCGGCCCGCAGGCACCCCTCACCGACGCGGGTGCCGAGCCCGGCCGGGAGCCGCCCGTGGACGCGTCCCACACCACCGCCCCTCCCGCCACTCGCCTCGACCCGCCCGTCCTCCCGCCCGCCGCGGTGGACCACGTCGGCTCCGGGCCGCCCACCTACGAGGCCGAGCCCACCGTGCTGCCCCCGGCCGACCCGGACGGTCTCGACGAACTGGTCGCGGACACCGTGCTGGACGGAGCCAGGTACGGCACCTGCACACTGCGCGCGGCCTCCGTGCGCGGGGACTCCGCGCGGTTCCGGGGCGAGCCGCGCCGGGACGCGCTGCTCACCGCCCGGTTCGGGACGGGCGAGCACGCCCTGGTCCTCGTCGCCATGGCGACCGGCGCCCGCGCCACACCCGGTGCGCACCGCGCCGCCGCCGAGGCCTGCCAGTGGATCGGCCGGGCCGTGGGCCGCAGCCACGCCCGCCTCGCGGACGACATAAGGGCCGGCCGGCGCGGCGACCTCAAGTCCGGCCTGCACCGCCTCACCGACCGCAGCCTGGGCAGACTCCGTGCCAGCGCCGCCGAACAGGGCATCGACCCGGAGGAGTACGCCGCCACCCTGCGCTGCCTGCTCCTCCCCGCCGACCCCGAGTGCCGCACCCGCGTCTTCTTCGGCGTCGGCGACGGCGGACTGTTCCGCCTGCGCGACGGCGCATGGCAGGACATCGAGCCGCGCGTCCTCGACGTCACCGGCGAGCCGGTCGTCGGCTTCGGCTCCCTGCCCCCCGAGACCCCCGAGGGCGACCGCCTCACCATGGACCTGGGCATCCCGACACCCCCGAGCCCGTACGAACCGGCCCCCGAGCCGCCCCGGGAACCCTTCCGCTTCCGCGCCTCCATCGCCCGCCCGGGTGACACGCTCCTGATGTGCACCGGCGGCCTCGCCGAGCCGCTGCGCGGCGAGCCCGAACTGTGCCGGTACCTGACCGGCCGGTGGTCCGAAGCCGCCCCGCCCGGCCTCGCCGCGTTCCTCGCCGACACCCAAGTCCGGGTCAAGGGATATGCAGATGACCGTACAGCCGCCGCCGTGTGGGAGGCGTGACGGCCCGCTCTGTGGATTCATGGACCCTGCGGGGATCTCCGGACACCGAAGGGGCAGGAGAGCACCATGGCCAAACAGAACGTTGCCGAACAGTTCGTCGACATCCTCGTCCGCGCGGGCGTCGAGCGCCTCTACGGCGTCGTCGGCGACAGCCTCAACCCGGTGGTGGACGCCGTCCGCCGCAACTCCGCCATCGACTGGGTGCACGTCCGCCACGAGGAGACCGCCGCCTTCGCCGCCGGGGCGGAGGCCCAGATCACCGGCAAGCTCGCCGCCTGCGCGGGCTCCTGCGGACCCGGCAACCTCCACCTCATCAACGGTCTCTACGACGCCCACCGCTCCATGGCCCCGGTCCTCGCCCTCGCCTCGCACATCCCGTCCAGCGAGATCGGCCTCGGCTACTTCCAGGAGACCCACCCGGACCGGCTGTTCCAGGAGTGCAGCCACTACAGCGAGCTGATCTCCAGCCCGAAGCAGATGCCCCGGCTGCTC
Source organism: Streptomyces sp. ALI-76-A (assembly GCF_030287445.1). Taxonomy (GTDB): domain Bacteria; phylum Actinomycetota; class Actinomycetes; order Streptomycetales; family Streptomycetaceae; genus Streptomyces. The sequence goes on from NZ_JASVWB010000002.1 coordinate 6,866,384, forward strand.
CAGACCGCCATCCAGAACGCGGTCGGCCGCAGCGGCGTCAGTGTCGTCTCCCTCCCGGGCGACATCGCCGGCGAGCCCGCCCCGGAACAGGCCGCCGAGACCGCCCTGGTCACCTCCCGGCCCACCGTCCGCCCCGGTGACGCCGAGATCGACCAGCTCGTCGAGATGATCGACGAGGCCGAGAAGATCACCCTGTTCTGCGGCAGCGGCACGGCCGGCGCGCACGCCGAGGTCATGGAGTTCGCCGGGAAGGTCAAGTCCCCGGTGGGACACGCCCTGCGGGGCAAGGAGTGGATCCAGTACGACAACCCGTACGACGTCGGCATGAGCGGCCTGCTCGGTTACGGCGCCGCCTACGAAGCCACCCACGAGTGCGACCTGCTGATCCTGCTCGGTACCGACTTCCCGTACAACGCTTTCCTCCCGAACGACGTCAAGATCGTCCAGGTCGACGTGCGGCCCGAACACCTGGGCCGGCGCTCGAAGCTGGACCTCGCCGTGTGGGGCGACGTGCGCGAGACCCTGCGCTGTCTCGTGCCGCGGGTGCGGGAGAAGACGAACCGGCGCTTCCTCGACAAGATGCTCAAGAAGCACACGGACGCCCTGGAGGGAGTCGTCAAGGCGTACACCCGGAAGGTGGACAAGCACGTCCCGATCCACCCCGAGTACGTGGCGTCCGTCCTCGACGAACTCGCCGACGAGGACGCGGTGTTCACCGTCGACACCGGTATGTGCAACGTGTGGGCCGCCCGGTACATCTCGCCCAACGGACGCCGCCGGGTGATCGGTTCGTTCTCCCACGGCTCGATGGCGAACGCGCTGCCGATGGCGATCGGCGCGCAGTTCACGGACCGGGAGCGGCAGGTGGTCTCCATGTCCGGCGACGGCGGTTTCTCGATGCTGATGGGCGACTTCCTCACCCTCGTCCAGTACGACCTGCCGGTGAAGGTCGTCCTGTTCAACAACTCCTCCCTCGGCATGGTCGAGTTGGAGATGCTGGTCGCCGGGCTGCCCTCGCACGGCACCACGAACAAGAATCCCGACTTCGCGGCCGTCGCCCGCGCCTGCGGTGCCCACGGCGTGCGGGTCGAGCAGCCCAAGGACCTCGCGGGCGCGCTGAAGGACGCCTTCGCGCACAAGGGCCCGGCCCTCGTCGACATCGTCACCGACCCCAACGCCCTCTCCATCCCGCCGAAGATCAGCGGCGAGATGGTCACCGGCTTCGCCCTGTCCGCCTCGAAGATCGTCCTGGACGGCGGGGTCGGGCGGATGTTGCAGATGGCGCGGTCCAACCTGCGGAACGTGCCCCGTCCCTGAGCGTCCTCATCCGGTGTACGGCACCCACTGGCGTGCCGAGGTGTCGTACGTGTAGCGGGGCAGCCCCTTGATGCCGCTGGTGCGGAACGGGCGGCCGTGGTCGTCGATGCGGACCGTGCCGGTGCGGCCCTGGGAGGACCAGTCCAGTTCGAGGTACCAGCCGCAGTCGCAGCCCTCGGTCGTGGCGGTGACCAGCAGCACCTCCGGGTCCTCGGCGGAGACGCGGTACGGCAGCCGTACGGCCGGGATGGGGCCCTCGCTGTCACCGCCGGGCTGCGAGCGGGCGACGGGGCGGTCGGCGTCCAGGTCGACGGAGAAGTAGCGGGGGGTGAGCGCTCCGCCGCAGCCCTGGTCCATGGAGTAGGCGTTGCCCTGGGCCGGGGCGGCGCGCGCGACGACGCGGACGCGGAGCGCGTCCAGGACGACGGCGGTGGAACTCCGGCCCTGCACCGAGATCCGCACGTTGGTGTCGCGGCCGTGCAGGGCGCCCTGTGCCGCCGCCCAGGTGCGGGCGTCCTGCGCGGCCGGGGGCGGCGGGACCTGCGCCGGCGGCCTGCCGATCAGGTAGTCGTGGCCGCAGCCCTGGTTCCACACGTGCGAGTCGGCGGTCCAGGTGAGGGGGACGGAGGTGTCGCCGGCCGCGCTTCCCCCGCCCGTCTCCGGCGGGCCGCTCTTCCTGGTGGGCGTCCTGGACGGCCCGCCGGTGGTGGTGCCCTTGGCCGAGGAGGAGGGCGAGGGGGAGGCGGAACGGGTGCCGGAGGGCGAGGCGGACGGCGTGCCCGACGGCCGGTGAGGCGTCGCCGGGGCGGTGGTGAGGGACGGGCCGCCCGGGGCCCGCGCGGAATCCTCCCGCGAAGGACGGTCGGACGGGAGGGCCGAGAGGCTGCCCAGCGTGGCGAGCAGCACCGCGGTGACGGCGGCCGTCACCAGGACACGTCGGCGGCGGAACCAGGGGAGGGACACGGGAGCGGGGACAGGAGCCGCACCGGCCTCGGCACCCGGTCGACCCCAGGAGTCAGGCGCGGGACCCGGGGCGCTGTCGGCACCCGGCTCGCTCTCCACGCCCGTTCCGCCTTCGGCACCGGGTTCGGATCCGGTCTCCGTTCCGCCTTCGGCACAGGGTTCGGATCCGGTCTCCGTTCCGCCTTCGGCACCGGATTCGGATCCGGTCTCCGGCCCGCCTTCGGCGCCGGGTTCGGATCCGGTCTCCGCTCCGGTGTCGGTGCCGGGTTCGGATCCGGCCGCCGTTCCGCCCTCGGCATCCGGTTCGCCTTTCGTGTCCGGCTCGTCTTCCGCCTTCGGCCGGCTTTCTCCGCCCGGTTCCCGGTCAGCATCGGGTTCTCCGGGGCTTCCGGGCTCCTCGGCCGCAGCGGCCTCCGCCGCATCAGGGTCCCCGGCGGACCCGGCCGTATCCGCCGTACGCGGTCGCCGGCGTGCCGTCACCGCGTCCAGCCACAGCCTGTGCAGCTCCAGCCGTTCCTCCGCCGTCGCCCCGCAGAGCGCGGCGAAGCGTTCCGCCGGGGCGAAGTCGACGGGGACCGCGTCGCCGGCGCAGTAGCGGTGCAGCGTGGAGGTGTTCATGTTCAGGCGGCGGGCCAGCGAACCGTAGCTCCGGTCCGTCCGGTCCTTCAGTCGCCGCAGCAGAGCCGCGAACTCCTCGACGTCGTCCTGTCCGGACACCCTTCCCCCGTCTGGTCGCGTCCCGGGACGGCATCCCAGGCACTCCATGTACCTGCACGTCAGGCGGCATGGGATGGTTCCACCGTGGTGGATCCGGCGTCCCCTGTTGCGTCCACCCGCTGTGACCGCTGATGCTCTTGGTGTCGCCCTCAGACGCCGGACCGACCATCCGACGGCGTGGCGGCACCTCACATCAACGCACTGATCAACGGGGGACACTCATGCTCAAGCGCACTCCGGCAGGCACGCTCACGGTACTGGCCATCACGGGCCTGGCGCTCGGGGCCGTCCTCGTCGGGCCGGTCCAGGCCGGGCCGCAGACGGTCGCCGCGAAGAAGGCGGTCGCCGCGCCGCGGTTCCTTTCGGCGGCCGAACTGCCCCCGCACCCCTCGTCGTCCTGGACGGCCGGCAAGGTCACCGACGGTGTCCCGGAGGAGCTGCGGCCCTGCCTGGACGAGGCGTTGCTCGCCTACGACTCCCGGTACCGCGCGTTCCGTACCGACCTCGACACGGGAGCCTGGCAGCTGACCGTCGTCGTCGGCGGCGCCGCCAAGGCGAAGGCGCTCGCCACGCGTCTGAACGAGGAGATCCGCACCTGTGCGGACCGTCTGGAGGAGCGCGACCCGGAGATCGAGGCCACGCACCGGAACTACGGCACCCTGCCGGTGGAGGAGGGCGCCCGGGTCCACGGCCTGCACACCAGCGCCTCGTGGGGCGCCTCGGACATCAGTCTGCTGTCCGTCGGCCGGGACGGCCGGACCGTCACCGTCGTGAAGTGGGCGCAGTTGGGCGACTTCGACGACGCGCCGGTGAAGGCGTTCAAGAAGACGACCACCACGGCCGTCAACAAGTTGTACTGACCGCACGACCGCCGGGAAGACCGGGGCCGCCCTCCCGCACGGGGGTCGGGCGGGCGGCCCCCGCACCGGCGTGGCGCGGCCCTTGTCGGCCACGTCGCGTTCGGCGCGGGCGAGTCCCACCAGAGGGTGTGGTGGGGCATCCGGTCGGACTGGTTCCAGCTCGGTTTCCGGGTGCGGAACCAGCGGATTCCGGCCAGTTTCGCGAGCTGCGGGCTGGGCCTGCGAGCAGGCGAACACCGGCTCCGGGTGGTCGGCGGCCAGCGCGGTGACGTCGGCGAACGTCCGCGAGGTCTTGCGGACCGTCTCCCGCAGCCGCCACCGCCACGCCGAGTCGATGTGGGCGTGCCCGGCCGCCGGGATCCGGTGCGCGTTCGCCGACGCGGGCCGGGACAGGGCGTCGGTGAGGGCGGCACGGGCCGCGGTCGCCGTACCGGCCACGTCGTGCAGGTCGAGCACGTCGAGCACGTCCGCCGGCCCGCGCAAGGATCTGGTGCCGGCGGGCGCGGTCCATGGGCAGCTCGCGCGTCAGCTCGGACCGCACCTCGACGTCCAGGACCAGGTGCCACACCTCCTCGTCGAGGACGGCGAGGCCGGCGGAGCGGAACCGGTGGAGTGGCCCGCCGCCCGTGGTCAGGACGTCTCCCGGCCGCGTGGGCTCGAAGTCCCGCAGGACGGCCGGGTCGGCCGCCGCCGCCAGGAGCGGACGCACCGCCTCGCCCCCGCCCGCCGGGGACGCGACGGACAGGTGACGGTCGCGCGGGTGGATGCCCTTCAACGGCACCCCGGCGGCGTCCTACAGCAGCCCCTCGGCCTGGGAACCGGGGCCGTCCCCGTGAATCCCGGGTCGAGCACCGCCTCCACCCGGCGTCCCGCCCCCTCCTCGGGCACCCGCCCCTCCAGCCGGAACCCGCTCGTCGACCAGGGCTTTCCCCACTCCGTCTCCGGGCCGGTCGAGAACGGCTCGTAGGCGGCCTGCAGAGCCTGATCCACGGGCACGGGCTCGCCCGGCACGTGCCACACGGACAGGACCAGCGGTACGCGCGCCCCGTACCGGGCCGGCCGGACGAACTGGCGCAGGGCACGTCCAGGCGGACTGCCACCAGTGTGCGGTCGTCGTGCACGGCGGCTCCCTCGGCGGTTCGGAGGGCTCGGTGGGGGGGTTCCGCACCCGTCCGGGACCCCCGCGTCCACTGTCGGCGCGGGGGCGCGACCAGGGGAGCCGCAGGATGGCCGAACACCTGGTCGTCGAGGACTCGACATGACTGCCCGGTGAGCCAATGGGCATGGATTGCCGTGAACGTGTTCGAGCAGGAGGGGAACCGACATCGGCACGCGGGCGGGGGTCATGAAGAGGCAGGCACGAGGAGGCGGTCCCACGGCGCCAGGGGCCTTCTCGGCGGAGACAGTGGAGGACAAGACCGACAGTGCCCGGGACGAGGCGTCGGTGCCGCAGCTCAACCGCAGACTCGGGCGGGCGGACCTGGGCGCGGTGCCCGAGGCGCGCAAGGCCCTGCGGGAGCTGTTACGGCACTGGGGCAGGCCCGGACGATCCGAGATCGCGGAACTGCTGACCAGCGAACTCGTCACCAACGCGCTGGTCCACACCGACCACGACGCGGTCCTGACGGCCACCGTCGGACCCCGTGGACTGAGGGTGGAGGTGCGGGACTTCGTCGCCCGCCGGCCCAGGCTGTGCGGACCCGACACCGGCGACGGTACGCACGGGCGGGGCCTGGTGCTGGTGCAGTCCCTCGCGGACGCGTGGGGCGTACGGGTGCACGGGGTGGGGAAGGCAGTGTGGTTCGAGCTGGACGCGGGCGTCGCCTGAGTGCGTGACCGGACACGGGAGCGGGGCCCGGCTCGGGCGAGCCGCGCCCCGCTCCCGTGTGTCCGCTGAGGTATCAGCCGAACTGCTGCTCAAGGTCCTTCAGCTTGCGCTCGAGCGAGTCGAGGCGCGGCAGAGCCATTGTGTCGTCCTCCGCGGTGAGGTCGACGGTACCGGTCTCAGATCCCTTGCGGACCGGCTGGAGGGAGGGACGCGCGCGCACGGGCAGCTGCTCCGCGGTCGATATGGCAGGCTCCGCGGTGACTCGGTCCGAAGCCCGCTCCAGGGCGGCCTGCCCCTCCAGCTGCCGGCCGCGGCCGACGAACCCGCGGTGGCCCCGGCTGATCGCCTTGAGCTGCGCCCGCTCGACCCGCTCCTGCTCGCGGCGGCGCAGTCGGGCCGCATCCTTCTGACGCTTGTCCTCGCGCACCTCGTCGACGGCCTCGTCCAGGCTGCGCACGTTCTCCAGCAGCATCAGCGACCACGCCTTGTACGTCTCGCGCGGCGCCCGCATCCAGCGGACCACGCGGATCTGCGGCAGCGGACGCGGCACCAGGCCCTGCTCACGCAGGGCGGCACGGCGGGTCTGCTTCAGCGCGCGGTCGAACAGGACGGCCGCCGACAGGGACATGCCGGCGAAGAAGTGCGGGGCGCCCGCGTGGCCCAGGCCCCGGGGCGCGTGCACCCAGTTGAACCAGGCCGCGGCGCCCGCGAACGTCCACACGAGTATCCGGGAGCCGAGCGCCGCGTCACCGTGGCTGGCCTCGCGCACCGCGAGCACGGAACAGAACATCGCCGCGCCGTCCAGGCCGAACGGGACCAGGTACTCCCAGCCGCCGGACAGGTTCAGGTTCTGCTGGCCGAAGCCGACCAGACCGTGGAAGGAGAGGGCGGCGGCCACCGCCGCGCAGCAGAACAGCAGCACATAGGAGGCGGTGCCGTAGACGGCCTCCTTGCGCCTGCGGCGCTCCTCGGTGCGCTCCCACGAGTCGTCCGCGCTCGCGTTCCCCCCGGAGGAGCGCTTGCCGCGCGCGAGCACCGCCACCGCCGCCAGCATGCCCAGGAGCAGCACGGCGCCCGGAAGCAGCCAGTTCAGCGATATGTCGGTCAGTCTCATCTGGGGTCCCTTGCATTGGGATAGGGCGTAACGCCCGCCATAGTGGCCCAATCCGATCGGCCCTCAGGGGGTTTCGGGGCAAGAGGCCGCCAAGGGAGTGCAAGGGATTGCGCAGGGCGGCTTTCTGCTCGAACTGCCGCTTGAGGGGCGGGATTTGAGTTCGAATAAGACTACCCGTACGGGTGGTTCCACGGAAAGTTCCCGCGACCGGTGAGGAAGTTGTGAAGTGCCTGTAACCGGGTGGATGTCTTGTTCGCGGTGATCTTACGGGACACAGAGCGGCCCCCGCGCCGGGGGTTGGGTGCGTGGTCCGTGGGAGGCAGCGCTGGGCCGTCGGCTGAGGGTTCCTCAACTCGCGGCGGCGGCGGTGAGCTTGGTGATCCGGTCCGCGTCGCAGGTGCGCGGGCAGGTGACGCAGGTGTCCTCGGGTACCAGCGTGTAGAACATGCAGCAGCTCGCCCGGTCCCGGGTGCGCAGCGGCTCGCCGCTCGGTCCGGTCAGCCGGCGGAAGGCCGCGGAGCCGACGTACGGCTTGGTGGCGCCCGGCAGGAGGAGCCCGAGTTCCCGCTCGGCTCGCCGGTGCTCGTGCTCGCCGAGCAGTTCGGCGACGTACCACAGGCTCTCGACGATCTCGTCGGTCACCATGCCCCACAGGGCGCGGCCGCGGCGGCGCATGCGCGGGCCGAAGCCGGCCAGGACGGGCTCCATGTGCTCGGCGACCGCGTCCCGGACCTCGGCGCGCAGGGCGTCCTCGTCCGGGACGACCCTGGCGGCGGGGTGCGACGCCGCCGGGTCGTCCGGGAGGCAGGCGAAGGGGCCGGGGCGCACGGCGAAGGCCATGGGGCCCTCGGTGCGGTCGTACGCGACCTGGGTCACGGGGTAGCGGGGGACCCGGCGCTGGAGGAACCAGGGGGCCGTGATCAGCAGGCAGGCGGGCCAGGCGTAGCGGTGCAGGCCGAAGCTCGCGGTGACGTCCGGGCGGGCGGGGTGGCCGTGGTCGCGCCGGATCTGGGCGTCGTCCCAGGACAGGAAGGCGTCCAGGCCCGGGCCGCCCTCGGCGAGGGCGGCGGCGGTGACCCAGCCGCCGCCCCTCGGGGGGCGCTGTCCGGGGGCGAGTTCCGTGACGGTGAGACTCGGCAGGACGCCGGCGACGCGTATGTAGGCGTCGGCGACGGCCGAGGGCGGGGCGGGGGTGGGCGCGGGCGTGTCGGTGGGGGTGGAGGCAGGTGTCGGTGCCAGTGCGGGTGCGGGTGCGGGTGCGGGTGCCGGTGTGGGCATACGGGACCACCGATTCGCTGTCGCCTGAAGGTGAGGCTTACCTTACCTGAATGGTCGGGATTTGAACTGTCGGCTTCTGCGCCTAAGGTGCTTGACGGGTGAGTAACAAGCCGCCGTTAATGGCCCCAAGTACCGACACGTCCGGAGGAGGACCCGTGAAGCAGGGCATGCAGGGCTTCGCCGGGACGGGGGTTCCGGATCCTGCCTGCGGTGCGGTGCGGGTGCCGGCGCAGCCGACGGCTGCGGATGTGGACGCGGGCGTGGGTGTGGGTGTGGGTGTGGGCATGGGTGGGGGTGCGGACCGGGGGCGGTACGGCGGGTCCGGGGCGGTGCGAGGTGAGCACACGCACAGTGAGCCGCCGTTGCACCGGGCCGGGGCGGGGGGCGAGGCAGGGTCCGGGGTGGGGGCTGGGCCTCGGGCGGCCGTGCAGCGGTCCTCCGTGCGTGGGCAGATCCTCGACGCCTTGCGCACCGCGCTGGTCGCGGGGGAGCTGCGGCCCGGCGAGGTGTACTCGGCGCCCGCGCTCGGAGAGCGGTTCGGGGTCTCCGCGACGCCCGTGCGGGAGGCGATGCAGCAGCTCGCGCTGGAAGGCGCGGTGGAGGTCGTGCCGAACCGCGGGTTCCGGGTGGTGATGCGCGGGGCGCGGGAGCTGGCGGAGCTGGCGGAGGTGCGGGCGCTGATCGAGGTGCCGGTGATGCTGCGGCTGGCCCGTACGGTGCCGGCGGAGCGGTGGGCCGAGCTGCGGCCGCTCGCCGAGGCGACGGTGCGGGCGGCGTCCTCCGGGTGCCCGGCCACGTACGCGGAGTCGGACCGGTCCTTCCACCGGGCGCTGCTGACGCTCGCGGGCAACGAGCAGCTGGTGCAGATCGCCGAGGAGCTGCACCGCCGGGCCCAGTGGCCGTTGATGGGCGGGCCCAGGGCGCGGGGGCGGGCCGAGCTGGTCGCGGACGCGGCGGAGCACATGGCGCTGCTGGAGGCCTTGATCGCGCGGGACGTGGATGTGGTGCGGTCGTTGGTGGGGGAGCATTTCGTCGGGGTGGGCTGAGGGGCGGCTGAGCGGCTGCGGTTGGGCGGCTGGGCGGCTGGGCGGCTGAGGGTGGGATGCCTGCGGCGGCCTGTGCGGGTGCTTCGGGGTGCGCGTAGCGCGTCCGGTCGCGTTGTGGGGCGGGGCCGCGCCGGGGGGTGTCCGTCCTCGGTCTGGCGCGGAATCGGGTGCTTGTGAAGTGGAGGGCGTTGACGCGCCATCCGCTGCGGGCGGGCACCCCCCGGCACGTCCCCTTCCCGCCGTACGCGAGTGCGGCGGCACGTGCGCTCGCCTGGCGCCGCACCTCTGCCAGCGCCGGGCCAGGCAATTCCAGCCCCTCCAGGGTTTGCCGTACCTGCTCGGAGGGGGTGTGGTTCCGGTTCCGGTTTCGGCTCCGGTTTCGGTTTCGGTTTCGGCGGTCTCAGCCCGTTCAGGGTTTGCCGTACCTGCTCGGAGGGGGTGTGGTTCCGGTTCCGGTTTCGGTTCCGGCGGTCTCAGCCCGTTCAGGGTCTCCGCATCCACCCGGAAGGGGCTGCCCGGAGGTGGCCGCGTTTGCGGTGCCGGGACAGGTGATCTCAGCCCGTCCGGCGTTTGAGGACGAGGCCCCTTCAGGGCCGATGCGGGGGTCTGGGGGCGGCGGCCCCCAGAACACGGGCCGCTTCGCTGGGCGAGTGAGCTGGGGTCCGGGGGGCGGAGCCCCCGGAGGAGAGGCCGGGCGGTGCAGGGCTAGGCCGTTGCCGCCGGTGGGGCCAGTTGGTGGGAGAGCCACGTCGGTACGCCCCCGAGGAGTCGGTACAACCGCCGCGCCTCCTCCCGCAACCGCGTCGCCTCCGGCTCCGTCTCCGCGTCGGCCAGGGACGCCAACGCGGGCGCCGTACCCACGAGGTAGCCCAACTCCTCCCGGATCCGCAGGGATTCGGCGAAGCCGTGTCGCGCCTCCGCCAACTCTCCCTCGCGCAGGGCGAGTCCGGCGAGGTGGCGCCAGGTGAAGGAGAGGAGGAGCGCGTCGGAGTGGGCGGTCGCGCCCGCGTGGGCCCGCCGGTACGCGGCACGCGCGGCTTGCGGGGAGCCGGTCAGGTTCTCCGCGAGCAGGCCCCGGCGGAAGTCGAGCAGGGCCCGCCGCGGCGCCCCCGGCGTGATCAGCGCCGCCGCCCGCCCCAGCGCGGCCCGCGCCTCGTCGGCCCGGTCGCGGACGCCGTGCAGGGTGGCCGCGTACGCGAGGTGCCCGCGTTCACAGGCCGCCGCGCCCCGCTCGTCGTCACCGTGGGCCAGGGCCTCCGCCGTGCGCAGCGCGTCCTCGGCCTCCTCCCAGCCCTGCTCGGTGTACAGGCACCGTTCCACCAGCAGCGCGGCCCGTTGCAGCGCGGCCGGCGCGGTGACCGGCTGGAGCAGGGCGGCCGCGTCGGCCCAGCAGGCGCGTGAGCGCAGCCGCCATACCGCGGTCTGCAGTGGATCGTCGCCCGCGGTCGTTCCGTAGCCAGACATGGCGGTGTGCGCCACGTTGCCCTCCCCGAGCACGCCATCGAGCTTTGGTTGGTGGCCGCATCTCAGCACGAATCCGCACGCCCGGCCAAGGGGGCGGGTGAAGGATTTCACAAAGTCGTGGGACGGGGCGGCCCTCGGGGTGTCAGCTCATGCGCAGTGCCAGGAAGAAGTCCAGCTTGTCCTCCAGGCGTGACAGGTCGCGGCTCGTCAACTGCTCGATCCGGCCGACGCGGTAGCGCAGTGTGTTGACGTGCAGGTGGAGACGGGTGGCGCAGCGGGTCCAGGAGCCGTCGCAGTCGAGGAATGCCTCCAGGGTGGGGATCAGTTCGGCGCGGTGGCGACGGTCGTAGTCGCGCAGCGGGTCCAGGAGGCGGGCGGTGAAGGCGCGGCGGACGTCGTCGGGGACGAAGGGGAGCAGGAGCACGTGCGAGGCCAGCTCGTGGTGGCCCGCCGCGCACACCCGGCCGGGGCGGGCCGCCGCCACGCGGCGGGCGTGCCGGGCCTCCTCCAGGGCGCCGCGCAGGCCCTCCGCCGAGTGGACGGACGCGCTCACCCCGAGACTGACCCGGCCGTCGTCGTCGAGGCCGGCCGCCAGGGGGTCCCGTACGGACTCCAGCAGGACGTCGGCCAGGATGCCCGCCTCCGAGCCGTCGTGCTCCGAGGAGACCGCCGGGAGGGGGACGAGGGCGACGGCCTCGTCGTCCGTGTGGGCCACCGCGACGCGGTCGGTGGGCTCGGTGCCGGCGGCGTGCGGGTCGGCCAGGATCTCCTCCAGCAGGGACTGCGCCGCCGGGCCGCCGCCCTGCCCTTCGACGCGGGCCACGACCACCTGCCACTGCGGGGCCGCGCCGAGGCCGGGCAGCAGCACCGGTGCGGCCACCCGCAGCCGGGCGGCGATCTCGGCGGGGGCGGCTCCCGTCTGCACCAGCTCCAGGACCTCCTGCGCCAGGCGGCGGCGGACCGCGCGGGACGCGTCCCGGCGGTCGCGTTCCACGGCGATCAGCTGGGTGACGCCCTCCAGCAGGTCCCGTCGTTCCTCGGGCCAGTCCCCGGCGTCCGCCTCCACGGCCAGCAGCCAGTCCGACAGCATCGTCTCGCGCGGGTCCCGGGAGACCTGCGGGGCGCGGCCGCCGCCACGGACCGGGAAGAGCGAGTAGGCGGTGGGGCCGAGGGTGACGCGGTGGGGGCCGCGGCGGCCGGTGCGGACCGCCGCCAGGTGCTCGGCCGCCAGCTTCGCGCGGACGTCGGCGGGCAGGGCGGGGCCCGGGATCTTCGGGCCCGCGATCAGGCGGCCGGTCGGGGACAGCACCCACGCCCGCAGGTCCAGGTCCGAGCCGAGCAGGTCCAGGACGACCTCCGGGCCGCCGCCCGCCGGACCCGAGATCATCATCCGGCGGTGCCGGTCGACCACGGCCGCGAGGTCTCCGGCCCGTTCGCCGGAGACCTGCCGTACGACGTGCTCGGTGATCGTCGCGAAGGCCACCGACTCGTGCACGGCGAAGAGGGGGAGCCGGTGGCGGGCGCAGGCGACGACGAGATCGCCGGGGACCTCGCCGAGCTCGGCCTCGCCGGCGGCGAGGGCGGCCACGCCGGCCTGCGCCAGGATCCGTACGAACGGCTCGGAGTCCGCCGCGTTCCGGCGCCAGGCCAGGCCGGTGAGCACCAGTTCGCCGCCCGAGAGGTAGCGGCTGGGGTCGCGCAGGTCGGTGGTCATCACGCCCCGCACGGAGCGGTCCAGCTCGTCCTCGCCGCCGAGCAGCCGCAGGCCCAGCGCGTCGGTGTCCAGCAGTGCGCGCAGCCGCATTCTCGTCGCCGCCGTTCCTTGTCTCGAAAACTACGATGAAGTCTGAGGGGCTTGTCGGGAAGGAGGCGGGCCCCGGAGGTGGGCTCGGGCGCTCTCCGCCTTCGGACTGTGTCCCAGGTCACGCGGGGCGCGTCTCGCGTTTCCGCGGGAGAACGAAGGGGTTTCCGATGGCCTGTGTTCATACGAATCTACAAGATGACCTCCCTGGCCAGCCAACTCCTTCATGGTTTCCGTGACTGACCCGGTCGGCGGACGGCGCTGTGTACTGGCCTGACCGAGCGTGAACAGCACATGAACGAGCCGCGCCCGCCGCACACGGACTGGCTCACTCCGTACGACCCACGAGACGAAGAAGAGAGCCGGCATGGACTTCCTTCGCCCCGCCAGCTGGGAGGAGGCGCTCGCCGCGAAGGCCGAGCACCCCACCGCTGTACCGATCGCGGGCGGCACCGATGTGATGGTCGAGATCAACTTCGACCACCGCCGGCCCGAGTACCTCCTCGATCTCACCCGCGTCGGCGACCTCTACGAGTGGGAGGTCGGCGAGGACAGCGTGCGGCTCGGTGCCTCCGTCCCGTACGCGAGGATCATGGACCGGCTGCGGGCCGAGCTGCCGGGCCTGGCCCTCGCCTCGCACACGGTCGCCTCCCCGCAGATCCGCAACCGCGGCGGCGTCGGCGGCAACCTCGGCACGGCCTCCCCGGCCGGCGACGCCCACCCCGCCCTGCTGGCGGCGGGCGCGCACGTCGAGGCCGAGTCGGTGCGGGGGTCGCGGCTGATCCCGATCGACGACTTCTACACCGGCGTGAAGCGCAACGCGCTCGCCGCCGACGAGCTCATCCGGGCCGTGCACGTCAAGAAGGCCGACGGGCCGCAGCAGTACTCCAAGGTCGGTACGCGCAACGCCATGGTCATCGCGGTGTGCGCCTTCGGGCTCGCGCTGCATCCCGCGACGCGGACCGTGCGGACGGGGATCGGCTCGGCCGCGCCCACGCCGGTCCGGGCGAAGGCCGCGGAGGAGTTCCTGAACGCGGCCCTCGACGAAGGCGGCTTCTGGGACAACGGGAAGATCATCACCCCGTCGGTCGCCAAGCAGTTCGCGGACCTGTGCGCCGCCGCCTGCAACCCGATCGACGACGTCCGGGGCACCGCGAGCTACCGGCGCCACGCGGTCGGCGTCATGGCCCGCCGCACGCTGACCTGGACCTGGGAGTCGTACCGCGGCACCGCCGCCCGCAGCGAGGGAGTCGCCTGATGCGCGTCAGTTTCACGGTCAACGGCCGTCCGCAGGTAGCCGACGACGTGTGGGAGGGCGAGTCCCTGCTGTACGTGCTGCGCGAGCGGCTCGGCCTGCCCGGATCGAAGAACGCCTGCGAGCAGGGCGAGTGCGGATCGTGCACCGTCCGCCTGGACGGGGTGCCGGTGTGTTCCTGCCTGGTCGCCGCCGGACAGGTGGAGGGCCGGGAGGTCGGCACCGTCGAGGGGCTCGCCGAGTACGCCAGACAGCGCTCCTGCGGGACGGGAGCCTGCGGCACCTCGCTGGAGCAGGCCCGTCGCTGGGCCGCCGAAGGCCAGGACTCGCACACCGGCGAGGGCACCGAACTCTCGCCCGTCCAGCAGGCGTTCATCGACGCCGGCGCCGTCCAGTGCGGCTTCTGCACCCCCGGGCTGCTGGTCGCGGCCGACGAGATGCTGGAGCACAACCCGAATCCGACCGACGCGGACATCCGCGAGGCGCTCTCGGGCAACCTGTGCCGCTGCACCGGCTACGAGAAGATCATGGACGCGGTCCGCCTGGCGGCCGCCCGGCAGGGAGAGGCGGTCTGAGCATGCCCACCGACAGCGCCCCCATCGGCACTCCCACCAAGCTCACCCAGGGTTCCGGCACCAAGGGCGGCATCGGCGAGTCCACGCTCCGCCCGGACGGCACCCTCAAGGTCACCGGCGAGTTCGCGTACTCGTCCGACATGTGGCACGAGGACATGCTCTGGGGACAGATCCTGCGCTCCCCGGTCGCGCACGCCGAGATCGTGTCCATCGACACCTCCGAGGCGCTGGCCCTGCCCGGCGTCCACGCCGTCCTGACGTACGACGACCTGCCGACCGACGTGCGGACCTACGGCCTGGAGATCCAGGACACCCCGGTCCTCGCGCACGGCAAGGTCCGCCACCACGGAGAGCCGGTCGCCGTCGTCGCCGCCGACCACCCCGAGACCGCCCGCCGCGCCGCCGCCAAGATCAAGGTCGAGTACCGCGAACTCCCGGTCATCACCGACGAGGCCTCCGCGACCGCGCCGGACGCGATCCTGGTCCACGAGGGCCGCGACGACCACCACATCGGTCATGTGCCGCATCCGAACATCCTCCACCGGCAGCCGGTGGTCCGCGGGAACGTGGCGGAGGCCGCGAGCAAGGCCGATGTCGTCGTCCGGGGCGAGTACACCTTCGGCATGCAGGACCAGGCGTTCCTCGGCCCCGAGTCCGGCCTCGCCGTGCCCGACGAGGACGGCGGCGTCCACCTCTACGTCGCCACCCAGTGGCTCCACTCCGACCTGCGCCAGATCGCGCCCGTCCTCGGCCTGCCCGAGCGCAAGGTGCGGATGACGCTGTCCGGTGTCGGCGGCGCGTTCGGCGGCCGTGAGGACCTGTCGATGCAGATCCACGCCTGCCTGCTGGCCCTGCGCACGGGCCGGCCCGTCAAGATCGTCTACAACCGGTTCGAGTCCTTCTTCGGCCACGTCCACCGCCACCCGGCCAAGCTGTCCTACGAGCACGGGGCGACGAAGGACGGCAAGCTCACCCACCTCAAGGCCCGGATCGTGCTCGACGGCGGAGCGTACGCCTCCGCCTCCCCGGCCGTCGTCGGCAACGCCGCCTCGCTCGGCGCGGGCCCCTACGTCGTCGACGACGTGGAGATCGAGGCCATCGCCCTCTACACCAACAACCCGCCCTGCGGCGCGATGCGCGGCTTCGGCGCGGTGCAGGCCTGCTTCGCCTACGAGGCGCAGATGGACAAGCTGGCCGAGCGGCTCGGCATGGATCCGGTGGAGTTCCGGCAGCGGAACGCCATGGAGCAGGGCACGCTGCTGCCGACCGGCCAGCCCGTCGACTCCCCGGCGCCGGTCGCCGAACTCCTGCGCCGCGTCAAGGCGATGCCGATGCCCCCGGAGCGCCAGTGGGAGTCCAGCGAGGGCGCCGACGTACGGCAGCTGCCCGGCGGGCTGTCCAACACCACGCACGGCGAAGGCGTCGTCCGCGGGGTGGGCTACGCGGTCGGCATCAAGAACGTCGGCTTCTCCGAGGGCTTCGACGACTACTCGACCGCCCGGGTGCGCATGGAGGTCGTCGGCGGGGAGCCGGTGGCGACCGTGCACACCGCGATGGCGGAGGTCGGGCAGGGCGGGGTCACCGTGCACGCGCAGATCGCCCGCACCGAGCTGGGCGTCGCCCAGGTGACGATCCAGCCGGCCGACACCCAGGTCGGCAGCGCCGGTTCGACGTCCGCGTCACGGCAGACGTACGTCACCGGCGGCGCCGTCAAGAACTCCTGCGAACTGGTCCGGGAGAAGGTCCTGGAGATCGGGCGGCGCAAGTTCGGCTCCTACCACCCCGCCTGGGCGACCGCCGAACTGGTGCTGGAGGGCGGCAAGGTCGTCACCGACGGCGGCGAGGTCCTCGCCGGCCTGGCCGACGTCCTGGAGGACGAGGCCGTCGAGGTGGAGGCGGAGTGGCGGCACCGGCCGACCGAACCCTTCGACCTGCGCACCGGGCAGGGCAACGGCCATGTGCAGTACTCCTTCGCCGCGCACCGCGCCGTCGTCGAGGTCGACACGGAACTCGGCCTGGTGAAGGTCATCGAGCTGGCCTGCGCCCAGGACGTCGGCAAGGCGCTCAACCCGCTGTCCGTCCTCGGGCAGATCCAGGGCGGCACGACCCAGGGGCTGGGCATGGCCGTCATGGAGGAGATCGTCGTCGATCCGAGGACGGCGAAGGTCAAGAACCCCTCCTTCACGGACTACCTCATCCCCACCATCCTCGACACGCCGACCATCCCGGTCGACATGCTCGAACTCGCCGACGACCACGCCCCGTACGGGCTGCGCGGCGTCGGTGAGGCCCCCACCCTGTCGTCGACGCCGGCGGTCCTCGCGGCGATCCGCGCGGCGACCGGTCTGGAGCTGAACAGGACGCCGGTACGTCCCGAACACCTCACGGGAACCTGAGTCCCGCGGGGGACCGGGTCCCCCGCCTTCCCGTTGTCCGTCTCGGGCCGTCCCCCGGGTCGTGCACCTCCCCACATCCCGTACGCCGTCGGCGGCGTACGGGTGCCCCTGTGAACCTTGGGAGCAGGCCACATGACCCAGCAGTCACTGGAATCCGGGACCACGGCCGACGACGCGGGCGAAGGAACCCGCGTCCCGGCCGGCAGGTCCTGGCTCGACCGGTACTTCCACATATCCCGGCGGAACTCGACGGTCGCGCGCGAAGTGCGCGGCGGCGTCACCACCTTCATGGCGATGGCGTACATCCTCCTGCTCAACCCCCTGATCCTGTCCGGCGAGGACGTGGCGGGAGACACCCTCGGCCGGCCGGCACTGATCACCGCGACCGCGTTCGCCGCCGCCCTCAGCACGCTCCTGATGGGGTTCCTCGGCAAGGTGCCGCTGGCCCTGGCCGCCGGCCTGTCCGTCTCCGGAGTGCTTGCCTCGCAGGTCGCGCCCCACATGACCTGGCCGCAGGCGATGGGCATGTGCGTGCTGTACGGCGTCGTCATCATGCTGCTGGTCGTCACCGGCCTGCGTGAGATGATCATGAACGCGATCCCGCTCGCGCTCAAGCACGCGATCACCATGGGCATCGGCCTGTTCGTCGCCCTCATCGGCTTCTACAAGGCCGGCTTCGTCCACCGGGGCGAGGCGACCCCCGTCTCCCTCGGACCCGCGGGCGAACTGGCCGGCTGGCCGGTGCTGTTCTTCGCCGTAACCCTCCTCGCGATCTTCATGCTCCAGGCCCGCGGGGTCCCCGGCGCGATCCTGCTCGGCATCGTCGGCGGCACCGTACTCGCCGTGCTCCTCAACGCGCTGGACGTCATCGACCCGAAGCAGTGGGCGAGCGGCGCCCCCGAACTGCACGGCGGCGCGGTCTCCCTGCCCGACTTCTCGGTCTTCGGCGACGTCGAGTTCGGCGGCTGGGGCGAGGCCGGCGCGATGACCGTCGGCATGATCGTGTTCACCCTCGTGCTGGCCGGGTTCTTCGACGCCATGGCCACCATCATCGGCGTCGGCACGGAAGCGGAACTGGCCGACGCGCAGGGCCGGATGCCGGGCCTGTCCCGGGCGCTGTTCATCGACGGCGCGGGCGGTGCGATCGGCGGCGTGGCGGGCGCCTCGGGCCAGACGGTGTTCGTCGAGTCGGCGACCGGCGTCGGCGAGGGCGCCCGCACGGGCCTGTCCTCCGTCGTCACCGGGCTGTTCTTCGCGGCCTGTCTGTTCTTCACGCCGCTCACGGCGATCGTGCCGGGCGAGGTCGCCGCCGCCGCCCTGGTCGTCATCGGCGCGATGATGATGACGAACGCCCGCCATGTGGACTGGGCCGACCGCGCCACCGCGATCCCCGTCTTCCTGACCGTCGTGATCATGCCGTTCACGTACTCCATCACCGCCGGCGTCGCGGCCGGAGTGATCTCGTACACCGCCATCAGGAC
The DNA here is from genome assembly GCF_030287445.1 of Streptomyces sp. ALI-76-A. Classification (GTDB taxonomy): domain Bacteria; phylum Actinomycetota; class Actinomycetes; order Streptomycetales; family Streptomycetaceae; genus Streptomyces. The sequence goes on from NZ_JASVWB010000002.1 coordinate 6,884,479, forward strand.
CGCCCAGGGCAAGGCACGGGAGATGGGCGCCTTCATGTGGGGGCTGACCGCGATCTTCCTGGTCTACTTCGCCCTCGCCCCGATCGAGAGCTGGCTGGGCGTGCACTAGGGGGTGTTTTGAAAAGTCCTGTGCGGGACTTTTCAAAACACCCCCTAGGCGTCCTGGCCGCGAAGCCCTCCACCCTCACCGCCAAGGAGACCGAGACACATGCTGGACATCGCCGAAGAGCTCCACCGGTGGGTCGGGCAGGGACGCGACTTCGCCGTGGCCACCGTGGTGGCCGTCGGTGGCAGCGCGCCCCGCCGGCCCGGCGCCGCCCTCGCGGTGGACGCCGACGGCACGGCGATCGGCTCGGTCTCCGGCGGCTGTGTGGAGGGCGCGGTCTACGAACTGTGCCGACAGGCGCTCACGGACGGCGAGTCCGTCCTGGAACGCTTCGGCTACAGCGACGACGACGCCTTCGCCGTCGGCCTGACCTGCGGCGGCGTCATCGACATCCTCGTCACACCGGTCCGGGCGGGCGACCGGGTCCGCCCGGTGGTCGCGGCGGCACTCGACGCCGCCGCGCACGGCCGGCCGGCGGCCGCGGCCCGGATCGTGTCCGGTCCCGCCGACCTCGTGGGCCGCGCGATGCTGATCCACCCGGACGGCACGTACGAGGGCGGCTTCGGCGCCCACCCCGAACTGGACCGCACGGTCGCCGCGGAGGCCGGCGCCTTCCTGGACGCGGGCCGCACCGGCACCCTGGAGATCGGCGAACAGGGCGCGCGCTGCGGCTCCCCGCTCACGGTGCTCGTCGAGTCCTCGGTGCCGCCGCCCCGGATGATCGTCTTCGGCGCGATCGACTTCGCGTCGGCGCTGGTGCGCGTCGGCAAGTTCCTGGGCCACCATGTGACGGTGTGCGACGCGCGCCCGGTGTTCGCCACCCGGGCCCGCTTCCCGGAGGCCGACGAGATCGTCGTCGAGTGGCCGCACCGGTATCTGGAACGCACGGAGGTCGACGCCCGCACGGTCCTGTGCGTCCTGACCCACGACGCCAAGTTCGACGTTCCCCTGCTGAAGCTCGCCCTGCGGCTCCCGGTGGCGTACGTCGGCGCGATGGGCTCCCGCCGCACCCACCTGGACCGCGCCGCCCGCCTGCGCGAAGTCGGCGTGCGCGAGAGTGAGTTGACGCGGTTGCGGTCCCCGATCGGCCTCGACCTGGGCGCCCGCACGCCGGAGGAGACGGCCCTGTCGATCGCCGCCGAGATCGTCGCCGCCCGGCGGGGCGGCAGCGGGGTCCCGCTGACCGGGGCGCACACACCGATCCACCACGACGTCGCACAGCGGTCGGCGGAGCGGACGGGACGGATCGGATCGGTGGCCTGAACCGGCCGGCGAGCGGCCCTCCGGACCGCGCTGCCATCAGCTTCCGTCCGCCGTCAGGGGTGCCTGAGCAACTGGTTGACGGTCCGGCCGAAGACCGACCGCGCGGCCGCCCCCAGCAGGGGGTCGAAGAGCGAGGGCAGCAGGCGTACCCGGAGTTCCTCCCGCCAGACCACCCGCGCCCGTCCCCCGGGCCCCGGCCGCACCTCGATCTCGGCCCACCCCCTGACCACCCGGCCCCGCTTCTCCAGCCGGACGAAGCCCGGTTCGTCCTCCGTCGGCGGGCGCCACACCGTGACCTCCATCCGGTCGTCGAAGGAGAGCGGACCGGCCCCCGTGCGGGCCACGAAGACCGTGCCCGCGTCCGTCGGCGGAGGCGTGATCACGACGACGCTGGTCAGGGGGACCGTCGCGGCGTGGCGGGGCCACTCCGTGAGGCGGCGCCAGGCTTCGTCGGGGGAGAGCGGGGCCGTGCGTTCGAGCTGGAAGGTGACCACAGGACGATCGTAGGGAGTCTGAGCTGCTCAGCGGGATATTCGTATACGGCTCACACTCCTGGCCCAGCGGGTCATGGGCGAGGAGGCGTGTCCGGGGCGCACGGTGCCCTGATCCCGCTCGCCGGCCGGCCGGGGCATGAGCGGCCGGCGGGAGGTTACCCGGGGGGACGCGGGAGAACACGAGTGAACGCGAGCGAGGAGGCGGGGCCGTGAGCCATGTGAAGGCCGTGCTGTTCGAACGGGACGGCGTCCTCGTCGAGGACGTCCCGGACAACGCCGACCCCGGCCGGATTCGCCCGGTCGCCGGCGCCCGGGAGGCGGTCGGGCTGCTGCGGCTGCACGGGATCAGCACCGGGGTGCTCACCGACCAGCCCGCCGTGGCGCGTGGGCTGCTGAGCGACGCCGACGTGCGGCGCGTCGACCGGCACGTCGACGACCTCCTCGGCCCGTTCGACGTGTGGGGCGTGTGCCCGCACGGCCCGGACGACGGCTGCCGTTGCCGCGCACCCGAACCGGGGCTGATCCTGTGGGCGGCCGGACGGGTGTGCACGGCCCCGGCGGACTGCGTCGTGGTCGGCGACCTCGGCGCGCACGTCGAGGCCGCACGCCGGGCGGGCGGCCACGGCATCCTCGTCCCGTCCGACCGGACCCCGCAGCGGGAGGCGACGCGCGCGGACCATGTGGCGCCCGATGTCCTGACCGCCGTCCGCGCACTGCTGACCGGACCGCCGCGGGGGCGGGTCCTCGTCGACGAACGGCCCATCGAGGCCGCCTACGACACCGGGGAGGGGCCGGGGTGAGGGCCCCTCCTACGACACCGGGGGAGGGGCCGGGTTGAGGGCCCCTCCCCGGACGCCGGTCACTGGCCGTAGAACGTGGCGTCCGCCCGGTCCGTGGCCGTGCTCACCGGCTGCGTGTACAGCAGGTAGGTGTAGTGGCGCAGGTACCGGCCGGCGGAGGCGTACGACTCGTAGGAGACGCCCGCCGAGTCCGCGAGGCCCGCGCGCCGGTGGAAGGTGGCGTCGGAGGCGAACCGGGCCGTGCCGTCGTTCTTCTCCAGCCGGACCTCGAAGCTCGCGTTGCTCCGCAGGTAGTAGCCGGGGAAGTTGGCCGACTCCAGCGACACGGTGCCGCTGCCGGCCAGGCCGGCGACGGTCCGGAACTGGGAGTCCGCGAGCGGGCTGACATTGGCGTCGACGCGGGCGCGGTAGTCGTAGTGGCGGACGAAACGGTCCGGGAAGTTGTACGACGACAGGCGCTGCGGGGTGACCCCGTCGGCCACCGGGATGCCGAAGTCGGGGGTGCCGTCGGCCTTCCAGTAGAGCTTCTGCACGCGGGTGCGGCGGTTGGGGTCGTTCAGCGGATCACCGGTGATGTCCTTGTAGTCGCGGTCGTGGTAGACGAGGATGTCGGACTTGCCGTCCTCGGAGACGGTGAAGGAGTTGTGGCCCGGACCGTACTGGCCGGTGGCCGCGTTGCTGGTGAAGACCGGGGTCGGACTCTTGGTCCAGGACGCCGGGTTGAGCAGGTCAGCGCTCGCGGAGGCGGACAGCAGGCCGAGGCAGTAGTTGCTGTCGGTGGCGCTCGCCGAGTACGACATGAACACCTTGCCGCCGCGCTGGATCACCGCCGGGCCCTCGTTGACCTTGTAACCGACCGTCTCCCAGGCGTAGGTGGGGCGGGTCAGCCGGACCGGGGTGCCGGTGATGGCCCAGGGGCTGGACATCCTGGCGAGGTAGACGTCGGTGTTGTTGTCGACCGACGGGTCGCGCTGGGCCCAGGACAGATAGCGCACGCCGTTCACCACGAAGGTCGTCGCGTCCAGGGAGAAGCTCTCCCACTGGGTTTTGATCTGGCCCTTCTCCGCCCAGGTGGCGGTCAGCGGGTTGGCGCCGGTGCCCTCCAAGACGTACATCCGGATCGCCCAGATGTCGTTGGTGGCGCCGGCCGCGAAGTACACGTACCACTTGCCGTCGATGAAGTGGATCTCCGGCGCCCAGATGTGCGCGCCCATCACACCGCTGGCGTGCTTGGTCCAGATCGTCGTCTCCGCGGCGGTCTTCAGGCCCTGGATGGTGGTCGCCCGGCGCAGCACGATGCGGTCGTACGCGGGGACGGTCGCGGTGAAGTAGTAGTAGCCGTCCGTGTGTTTGAAGATGTGCGGGTCGGCCCGCTGTTCCGCGATCGGGTTGGTGTAGCTGACGGCGGGGGAGTCCGGCACGGCGGCCTGGGCGGTGGGGCCCGGGCCGACCAGACAGGCCGCGAGGGCGACCAGCCCGGCCAGGAGCAGGCGTACGGCGTTGCGTCTCAAGAGGTCTCTCCAGATCACGAGGTGCGGGGCGGGAAGAGAGGTCAGGTCGTGGGGACGAGGCGCCACTGCTGGCAGTTGTTGTTCAGCCAGGTCCACAGCCGTACGTCGGTCCCGTTCGTGGTACCGCAGTTGGCGACGTCGGCGACCTTGCCGCTGTTCTCGTTCACGATCCGGACGTAGTCACCGGTGGCCGTGTGGACGAGGCGGAACTTCTGGCAGTTGTTGTTCAGCCAGGACCACTGCTTGATGTCCGTGCCGTCGGCCGTCGCGCAGCCCGTGGTGTCCGCGACCTTGCCGGTGGCGACGTTGACCAGCCGGCTCGTGTCGTTGCCGAGGTCCTCGACGCGCCACTTCTGGTTGGCGCCGCCGGTGCAGGTCCACTGGAAGATGTTCGTGCCGTCCGCGGTGTTGCCGCCCTCGACGTCCAGGCACTTGCCGCTGTTGCGGTTCACCAGGGTGTACGCGGTCGGGGTCGCCGCGGTCTCGCCCGCGGGGCCGGGCAGGGTCGTGCCGAGCGCGACCGGGGTGCCGAAGTTCGGTGTGCCGTCCGCGTTCCAGGTGAACTTCTGCGCCCGCGTGGTACGGCCGTTGCCGCAGCCGCCGTTCGCGGTGTCGTTGGCGTGGTAGACGATCCAGTTCTCGGTGCCGTCCGGCGAGCTGAAGAAGCCGTTGTGGCCGGGACCGTAGACGCTCGCCGCGTCATTGCGCTGGAAGACCGGCGTGGACTTCTTCGTCCAGGAGGTGGGGTTCAGCGGGTCGGTGCCGGTCAGTTCCAGCTGCCCCAGCTTGTAGTCCGCGGTCTGGCAGTGGCTGGCGGAGAAGGTGAGGAAGGTGCGGCCGTCGTGGTAGAGCGGCTCAGGCCCCTCGTTGACCGCGCCGCCCGAGGTCTCCCAGCTCGCGGTGGGGCTGGAGATGATGGTGAAGGTGCTGCTGGCCAGCGTGTACGGGTTGCTCATCGGCGCGATGACCAGGCTCTGCCTGCTGCCGTTGATGAAGCCGCTGCCGATCATGTACAGGCTGTTGTTCGCCTTCAGGACGGTGGCGTCGATGAGCCAGCCGCCGGGGGCGAGATTGGAGCCGCTGAGCTGGTTCTTGTAGGTGTACGGGCCCATCGGGTCGGTGCCCGCGCTCTCCAGGACATGGGTGCGCTGGGAGTCGCAGCAGGCGACGCCGCTCTGTCCGGCGGAGTAGTACAGGTACCAGCGGCCGTCGAGGAAGTGGATCTCGGGCGCCCAGATGTTGGTGTTGCGGGTGGCGGTGGTGTCGCTGAAGACCTGGACGCTGGCGGCGGTGGAGAGGCCGGCCAAGGTCGGCGACTTCCGCATGGTCAGCACGCCGGTGAAGGACGTGGTGACCAGGTAGTAGTTGCCGTTGTAGTACTCGAGCCAGGGGTCGGCGCCCTTCTGCGACTTGATCGGGTTGGTGTACGGGCGGCCCTCGGCGGCGGTGGCCGGGGTCGTCGCCGACACCATGGCGACCAGGACGGCCAGCACGCACAGGATCAGGGATCTGTGGCGTCTGGCGGGGGGCTGCTCTGACGACGTCGGCATGCTGGACCATCCCTGTCCGTGATTTCGAACGTGGTTCGTGAATTCGGTCAGAAGATAAGCGGGGGCCATGGTTCCGTCAACGGTTTCGTCACACGCTCTTTACCTGTGCGAATCCGTCCCGGGCGCCGGGTCGCGGCGAAGGCGCTCACCGGCCGCCAGGAAGTCGGCTGAGCGGCCGTGCCGTGCGGGAGTGTCACGGGCGGACCCGTTCACCGCGCCGCCCACCCGCGTCCACGGTGAGCGTGGTCCGGTGACGAAGCGGGAGCGTGCGAGCCCCGGAGCACCGCCGCGCCGCCGAGTCCCCCGGGACTGCCCACCCGGCGCCGTACGTCGCGGAGTCCGGCGGCGTAACCGACTTGGTCCGTCGCGGGGACGCGCCCACCCCAACGCCCCGACGGGCCCGCCCCTTGTCCGCCCTCGCCGTACTGCTCCCGGAAAGTGCTGCGACCGGGCAGGGAACGGGCACGCGGGAGCCCGATACGGATCTTCCGCGGACCCCCGCGGGCGGGGGGCGTGTGGCATCCTGTTGACTCCCCGGCTGAGCAGCGTCGGTGTGTGCGCATGCCGTTCGGCACCCAAGAGTTCGTACGGATCCAAGAGTTCAGGTGGAGATGCGGCCCGCAGATCGGCAAGAGGCCACGCTCGGCGGCCCGCCGGTGTCACCCGAGGCGTCCGGCCCGGCCACCGCCTCCGGCACCACCGAGGCCGCCGACGCCCCTGACATACCCGGGATTCCCGAGGCCGTGCGGGCCGCCGCCCGCCGCGCGCCGGGGCACTGGATCGGGATGGTGGACCCGGAGTGGACCGAGGAGCGGACACCGCCGGAATGGGCGGTGCTGGGGGAGTGGCAGTCGGACGAGAGCGGGGGCGTGGGGGAGTACCGCGCCAACCCGGTGTACCGGCCCTCGGCACGGGTGCTCGGCTGGCCGGAGCCCACCGACCCGGTGGACGCGGCGGCGCAGCGGGCCGCCACCGGCTACGGCTCGGTGGACGCGGCGCTCGCGGCGCTCGCGGAGGCGGAGGTCTCCGTGGTGCGCGGACCGGACGGCGGACCGCTCACGGCCACCGGGCGGGACGGGGCGCCGGTGGTGCTGTTGTTCACCTCGCCGGCCCACGCGTTCATGTCCGCGGCACTTCACCATGACACGCTCCCCGTCCGGGAGTTGGCCCGTTCACTGAGCGGTTCCGGCACCTTCCTGATGGTCAACGCCGGGGCCGCGGCCCCCCTGCTCGTGCCGGCGGACAGCCTTCCCGAGCCCGAGCCCGAGCCCGAACCCAAGCCCGGCGCCGGTTCCGGGCGCGGGGTGGGCGACGAGGGGACGTCCGCGGTGGATGCCGTGGCGGAGGCGGTCCCCGGGGATCCCGTCGGCACGGTGGACCGTACCGGCGCTCCGGCCGCGGACCCCTCCACGGACCCGACCGACAACTTATGCGCACCCTGGCCCCACATCACAGGGAGGACCCCGTGACCCGTCCCGCTGAGCAGCCCTCCACGTCCCCGGCGGCGCGCGCGGAGTCCGGAGCCGACGACGGGAAGACCGGCGACGGGAAGACCGCCGAGGGGAAGACCGCCGTCGGTACGACCGCTGTGACGGCCGCCCTCGCCGAGCCCGAGCGTGAAGGCGGGTTCGAGTCCCCGAAGGCGAAGACGGGAACCTCCGAGACGGAACCTGGATCCGTGAGCCGGCGCGAGTCCGCGGAGGCGGAGGCGGAGGCGGAGGTCGAGGTCGAGGCGGAGACCAGATCCGAAACCGGTACGAAGGTCGCCGATCCCGAGGCCGACCCCGACCGCGAGGCCGCCTCCGCCACCCAGTCCGGGCCCGACCCCGACCGCGACCGCGAGGCCGCCTCCGCCACCCAGTCCGAGCCCGAGGCCGACCCCGACCGCGAGGCCGCCTCCGCCACCCAGTCCGAGCCCGAGGCCGACCCCGACCCCGGTGCCGCCGCCGCGGCCAAGAGCCGGCTGCCCGCGCTCGTGCGGACCATGTCGGCGACCGCGATCGACCGGCCCCAGCAGCCGACCGGACCGGTGGGACGGCCGGGCAGGGCGGTGCTGGCCGGGGCGGCGGTCGCGGGGGCGCTGCTCGTGTCGGTGCCGTTCCTGGTGCTCGGCGGGGACGACGACAAGGGCGGCAAGGCGTCGGCGGCCGGGGGAACCGTCCTCGGCGGGAACGCGCAGGAGGCACCGGGCGATTTCGTGGCCGCTTCGCCGGACGCGGGCTCGCCTGGTGACGGCGCGAAGAGCCCGGCCAAGCCCGGGAAGCCGGTGAAGGACGCACCCGCCTCCCCCTCGGCGCCGGCGCAGGGCGGGAACGGCGACAAGAACGACAAGGGTGACGGCAGCAAGGGCGAGGCCCAGAACCCGCCGAAGACCGACTCCGGCCCGCAGGACCAGCCGAAGTCGCAGGACGGCGACACACAGCCCGGCGACAACGGCAACGACCAGCCGGCGAAGGCCGGTTCGGGTGTCACCCTCGGTTCACCCCTCTCCCTGCGCAGTCATTTCTCGGGCCGCTGCGTCGACGTCCCGAACGTCGACTTCAGCGACGGCAAACAGCTGATCGTCCACGAGTGCAACAACGGCGCGGCGCAGAGGTGGCAGTTCGCCTCCGACGGCACCATCCGCATCGGGGGCTTGTGCATGGACGTGGCCAACGCGAACTTCAACGACGGCACCCCCGTCCAGATCGCCCGGTGCAACGGCGCCGCCGCCCAGAAGTTCGTGCTGAACGCCAGCCACGACCTGGTCAACACCGTCGTCGGCAAGTGCGTCGACATCAAGGACAACAACCGGGGCAACGGCGCCTGGCTGCAACTGTGGAGCTGCGCGGGCACCGACAACCAGAAGTGGAGCATCGCCTGACCGGACGCTCCCCGGACCGGGAGGAGCGCCCCGACATTCCCGCCCCGCCCCACCGGCGCGGCATGATGGCACCGTCGGCTCGCCGACACGCGGCCCCCGCCCACGGGGTGCCCGTCCAAGACGCCGACGAAGCAAGGAGGTTGGTGCGTGTCGCGCCAGGTACTGACGGTCGGTCCAGGAGACCGGGACCGCTACCGGACCATCGGTGAGGCGCTCGCGGCGGCCCGTACCGGCGCGCTCATCAGCGTCCGGCCCGGGACGTACGCGGAGAACCTGGTGATCCACACCCGAGTCACCCTCACCGCCGCCGAGGGGCGGGGCACGGTCGAGATCCGCCCGCGTTCGGGCAGCGTGCTCGCGCTGCGCGCCGACGCCGTGATGCTCTCCGAACTGACCCTGCGCGGCGGCGACGCCGAACAGCCGGCCGTGGACGTACGGCGCGGGCAGGCCGCGCTCGACGGCTGCGAGGTCGTCGGCGCCGCCTGGACCGCGCTGCTGGCCGGGGGCACCGGTTCGCTCGCGCTGCGGGACTGCCGGGTGAGCAACCCGCAGGGCGCGGGCATCGTGGTCACCTCGACCACGCCCACCACCGTGGAGTCCTGCACCTTCGAGCACCTGGGCACCAGCGGCCTGGTCCTCGCCGAGCAGGGCGAGGCTCGCGTCCGCGGCTGCACCGTGCGCGACGCCCGCGGCAACGGCCTGCTCGCCAACGGCGAGGCCCGCGGCACCGTCGAGGACTGCGACATCTCCTCCACCGACAAGCCCTCCCTCGCCCTGGAGCAGAACTGCTCCCTCTCGGTGGTCCGGACCGTGGTGCACGACACCAGCACCGGCGTGCACCTGAGCAGCGCGGGCCGTACGACGCTGGAGGACGTCCGGGTCACCGGCGCCTCCGGGAACGGGATCACGCTGGCCGCCGGCACCGACCCGGTGCTGCGTCGCTGCCGCGTCTCCCGCACCCGCGGCCACGGCGTGCTGGTCACCGACCGGGCGCGCGGCACCTTCGAGGACTGCTGGGTGGACGGCGCGCAGGGCGTGGCGCTACGGGTCGCCGGGGCCGCCTCCCCGGCGCTGACCGGCCTGACGGTCCGCGACTGCCACGAGACCGGGCTGCTCCTGGAGGAGGACTCGGCGCCGGAGCTGGACCGCCTGGAGGTGATCGGCGGCTCGCCCGCGATCGCGGTGCGCGGCGGCGCCGACCCGCTGCTGCGCCGGGCCCGCCTGGTGGAGCCCTCGGGGGACGGCATCACCGCCACGAAGGACGCCCGCGGGCGTGCCGAGGACTGTGAGATCGTCCGGCCCAAGGGCGCGGGTGTGCGCGTGGCCTCCGGCAGCACGCTCTACCTGGCCGGCGGCGGGGTCTCCGACACGGACACCAGCGGCCTGGTCGTGGAGGACGGCGGCAGCGTCACCGTCCGCGACTTCCGTATCGAGATGTCCGGTGAGGAGGGCGTGCTGGTCGCCGCGGGCGGCGAACTGACCGCCAACCGCACCGTGGTGCACGCCCCGCGGGGCCACGGTTTCCTGCTCCGCGAGGGCGCGCTCGCCTCGCTCAGCGGCTGCGAGGTCACCGGCGGCGCCGAGGACGGCTTCCGGGTCGAGTCCACCGCGCCGGTCTCGCTGGTGAACTGTCTCGCCCGGGAGAACGAGGGCGGTGGCCTGGTGCAGACCGCGCCCGGTGAACGGCTCGCCGTGGAGGGCCTGAACAGCGTCGGCAACGGCAAGCGGGACGCCTGGGGCACCGGCAGCGCCGAGAACACCGACCCGGCCGGCTCCGGCGCCGCGGACGCTCCCCCGGCGGACCGCGCGGACGGCCCGCTCGGCGCCCTGAACGCGCTGATCGGCCTGGAGAACGTCAAGCAGCAGGTGCGCACCCTGGTCAACCTGACCCAGCTCGCCCAGCGCCGCGAACAACTCGGCATGCCCGCCCCGCCGATGAGCCGCCACCTGGTCTTCGCCGGCCCGCCCGGCACCGGCAAGACCACCGTCGCCCGCCTGTACGGGGCGATCCTGGCCGAACTCGGCTCGCTGCGCAGCGGGCACCTGGTGGAGGTCTCCCGCGCCGACCTGGTCGCGCAGATCGTCGGCGGCACCGCGATCAAGACCACCGAGACCTTCCAACGGGCTCTCGGTGGCGTGCTGTTCATCGACGAGGCGTACACCCTCACCGCCGACAGCGGTCACGGGGGCGCCGACTTCGGCCGCGAGGCGGTGGACACCCTGCTGAAGCTGATGGAGGACCACCGCGACGACGTGGTGGTGGTCGCGGCCGGTTACTCCCGTGAGATGGACTCCTTCCTCGGCTCCAACCCGGGTCTGGCCTCGCGTTTCTCACGGACCGTCGAGTTCGAGAACTACTCGGTGACCGAACTGGTCGCCATCATGGAGAACATGTGCGCCCAGCACCAGTACGAGCTGGGCGAGGGCACCGCGGCGGCGCTGGCCGCGCACTTCGAGGCGATGCCGCGGGACGCCGGATTCGGCAACGGCCGTGCCGCACGCGGGGTGTTCGAGGAGATGGTGGACCGGCAGGCGGTCCGGCTGTCCAGTCAGGCGCAGGTCGGCGAGCACGACCTGCGGCTGCTGCTGCCGGAGGACGTCTCCGCCACCGCCGCCGCGCAGGCGACCGCGACCGCCACTCCGGAGAACGACCCGCTGACCCGCCTCGGCGACATGGTCGGCCTGGCCGAGGTGAAGCGTGACGTCACGGACCTGGTCAACCTCATCACCACCGCCCGTCACCGCGCCGCCGCCGGGCTCCCGGTGCCCTCGCTCAGCCATCACATGGTCTTCACCGGCCCGCCCGGCACCGGCAAGACCACGGTCGCCCGCCTCTACGGGGAGATCCTGACCCAGCTCGGCATCCTCGAACGAGGCCAGCTGGTCGAGGCGGCCCGCGCCGACCTGGTCGGCCGCTACATCGGCCACACCGCCCAGCTCACCCGCGAGGTCTTCGAACGGGCCCGCGGCGGCGTGCTGTTCATCGACGAGGCCTACACCCTCACCCCGCGCGGCGGCGGCGCCGACTTCGGCCAGGAGGCGGTGGACACCCTGCTGAAACTGATGGAGGACCACCGCGACGAGGTGGCCGTCATCGTGGCCGGCTACACCGAGGAGATGGAGCGCTTCCTCGCCTCCAACCCCGGCCTGTCCTCCCGCTTCCCGCGCCGGGTCACCTTCGCCGACTACTCCTCCGAGGAACTGGTCACCATCGTGCGCACCCAGGCCGCGAACATGGGCTACGAGTGCGGACCGGGCACCGGCCCGCTGCTCAGGGAGTACTTCGACGCGCTGCCCCGGGACCGCTCCTTCGGCAACGCGCGCCTGGCCCGCCAGGTGGTCGAGTCGATGGTCACCCGCCAGGCCGGACGGCTCAGTTCGCTGGCCGCGCCCACCCTGGACGACCTGCGCGTCCTGCGCCCCGAGGACGTCACGGCCGCCGCTCCCAAGGCGGCCCGGTGAGGCCGCCCGCCCGCGGGGCCGCCCGCCTGCTGTCCGGCGCCGGCCTCGCCGCGGTCCTGCTGCTGCCCGGGGCCGGCCCGGTCCAGGCGGCCCCCGGGGCGGGCCCGCCCACGGCCGACGGGACGACGAAGGGCCAGGAACTGCCCGGCATGCCCTCCGCCTTCGATCCGGAGGCCGAACAGGTGGCCTGCACCCCCGCCTCCCGCCGGCAGGCGGAGAAGCAGGACTGGTCGCGCCAGCGCCTCGACCTGGACCGGCTGCACCGGCACGGCACCGGCGCGGGCGTGACCGTGGCCCTGATCGACACCGGGGTCGCCCCTGACGCCGCCGGACTCGACGGCCGGGTCACAGCGCAGGGCGCCGCCGGTGACGACTGCGTCGGGCACGGCACCTTCCTGGCCGGGCTGATCGCCGGAAGCGGCGCCGACAGCCCGGGCCTCGCCGGGGTGGCCCCGGACGCGAGGATCCTGGCCCTGCGCGGCACCGACGAGCGCGGTGCTCCCGACCCCGGCCTGGTCGCGGCGGCGCTGCGCGAGGCGACCGCGGCCGGGGCCCGGGTGATCGCGGTCGCGGTGGCCCTGCCCCGCCGTGACGCGGAGCTGACCCGCGCGGTCGCCGACGCCCGTGACGCGGGCGCGGTGGTGGTCGCCGCGGCCACCCCGGACCCGCCGTCCCGGGGCGGCACCGACGACGTCCCGTCCCGTACCTACTGGCCGGCCGGTGAGCCGGGCGTCCTCTCGGTCGCCGACATGCTCCCCAGCGGTCTGCGCCCGAACGGCTCCCTGCCCACGGGCGGCATCGACCTGGCCGCGCCCGGCGCCGGCGTGGTCTCCGGCGGCCCGCGCGGCGACGGCCACTACCTCGGCGGCGGCGCCTCGGTGGCCACCGCCTACGCCGCCGGGGCCGCCGCGGTGGTCCGCGCCGACCGCCCCGACGACTCCGCGGACGCCGTCACCCGCCGTCTGACCGCCACCGCCTATCCCGCCGACCTCCCCCAGCTCGACCCCTACGCCGCCGTCACCACCGTCCTCGGCGACCCGGCCCCGCCGGCCGGCGCCGACCGCGGCTCCGTTCCGGTCGTCCTCCGCGACACCTCCGCGGCCGACCGCGCCACCGACCGTGCCACGCTCATCGTCCTGTTCGGCACCGCCGGTGTCCTCACCGTCCTGTGGGCCGCCTACGCCCTTCCCCGGGCCCGCGCCCGGGGATGGCGCCCGGCCGGGGAGGGCCCGGCGGGAGCGAGCGCGGTGGGGCGGGAGTGAACCGAGGACCGGCGGGGGCCACCTGAAGTGGCCCCCGCCGGTCCTCGCGTCCGGTCCTCGCGCCGCGTCCGGTCCCCGTCCCGGGGTCCGGTCAGCGGCCCTGTCCCGGGCTCTCCTCCACCAGTGCCGTCTGCATCAGCCGCTCCCGGCGGCGGGCGATGTGCAGGGCCCGGCCGGGGGGCAGGTTACGGGGCTTGGCGTTGCCGAACAGGCGGCCTTCGGTGGGCGGGCAGGACAGCAGGACGGCGGGGTTGTTGGACTCGTCGAGACGGCGCAGGAGCGCGTCGCTGAGACCGCGGCCGGCGCCCATGGCACTGCGGGCGACGACCAGGTGCAGACCCATCTCGAAGCCGAGGGTCAGGTGCTCGAAGAGGGGCTCGAAGGGACTCTGGAAGGAGTTGCTGGAGACCATGTCGTAGTCGTCGACCAGGATGAACAGGCGTGGGCCGGTCCACCAGTCGCACTGACGCATCCGGCCGGGGGCGATGTCGGCGCCGGGCACACGGGTCTTCATCGCGCGGGCCGCGCCCTCGATGGTCTCCTTCAGGTTGTCCAGGGAGATCACGTGCCCGATGCGGTACTCCTCGGGCACGGTGTCCACCAGCGTGCGGCGGTAGTCCACCACGATGATCTTCGCCTCGGTGGGGGCGTACCGGGCGGTGATGCCCTCGGTGACGCGGCGCAGCAGGTTGGTCTTGCCGCTCTCGGTGTCGCCGACCACGATCAGGTGCGGGGTGCGGCTGAAGTCGTGCCAGACCGGTTCCAGGGCGTCCTGGTCGATACCCAGCGGCAGGCGCATCCCGCCGCCCTCGGTGGCCTCGGGCGCGGGAAGCTCGGCGAGCGGGAGCCGGTGCGGCAGCATCCGGACCTGCGGTGCGGACGCGCCGGACCAGTGCCGCGAGACCTCGGCGACCAGGTGGGCGACGCCCTCACCGAGGTCGTCCAGGGAGCCGCTGCCGTCGAGGCGGGGCAGGCCGGCCAGGAAGTGCATCTTGCTGTCGGCGGTGATGCCGCGGCCCCCGCTGCGCGGCACCGAGCGGGCCTTGCGGGTGTCGATCTCGGAATCCATCGGGTCGCCCATCCGCAGTTCGAGGCGGGTGGCGGCCTGGTCGCGGACCTGGGCGGACAGCTCCACCCAGCGGGTGGTGGTGATGATCAGGTGGATGCCGTAGTTGAGGCCGCGGGCGGCGAGTTCGTTGAACTTCGGGATCAGGTCGTCGTAGTCCTGGCGGACCGTGGACCAGCCGTCGACCACCATGAACACGTCGCCGAAGGGCTCGTCGGGGAACTCCCCGGCGGCCCGGCGGCGGCGGTAGGACTGCATGGAGTCGACGGTGTGGTCCACGAAGAACTGCTCGCGGCGGGCGAGCAGCGTCATCACCTCGGCCACCGCCCGGTGCACCCGCTCCGGGTTGAGCCGCGCGGCGACGCCGCCGACGTGCGGGAGCGCGGCGAACTGCGACAGGCCGCCGCCGCCGAAGTCGAGGCAGTAGAACTGGATCTCGGCGGGGGTGTGGGTGAGGGCGAGGGCGCCGATCAGGGTGCGGGCGAGAGTGGACTTGCCGCTCTGCGAACCGCCCGCGATGGCGACATGGCCGCCCGCCCCGGACAGGTCCACGACCAGCGGGTCGCGGCGCTGCTCGAAGGGCTTGTCCACCAGGCCGACCGGGACCCGCAGCTTGCCGGTGCCGGGCCAGCGGGAGGTGAGGCCGCGCTCGGGGTCGGGGGAGAGGCCGGGCAGCAGGGCGTCCAGCGGTGACGGCGTGTCCAGCGGCGGCAGCCACACCTGGTGGGCGGCGGGGCCGGAGTCGCGCAGGCGGTCGAGGGCCACGTCGAGGAGGGTCTCCTCGTCGTCGGTCTCCTCCGTCTCCGGCTCCGGTTCGGGCGCCGCCTCCAGGGTGCGCGGCACCACCCAGCCGCTGGTCCACGGCACCACCTGGCTGGCCACCCGGGCCCGGACCACCGCGCCGGTGCGGCGCCGGTAGGTGCCGGAGGAGTAGGCGGCGCGGAACCGGGTCAGGGACTCCACGCCGGACTTCAGGTAGCCGTTGCCGGGCTGGGCCGGGAGCTGGTAGGCGTCCGGCACGCCGAGCACGCCCCGGCTCTCCATGGCGGAGAAGGTGCGCAGACCGACGCGGTACGACAGGTGGCTCTCCAACTGGTGCATGCGGCCCTCGTCCAGGCGCTGCGAGGCGAGCAGCAGGTGCACCCCGAGGGAGCGGCCGAGGCGGCCGATCATCACGAACAGGTCCATGAACTCCCGGTGCGCGGAGAGCAGTTCGCTGAACTCGTCGACCACCACGAACAGGCTGGGCAGCGGGGTGAGGTCAACCCCGGCGGCGCGGGCCCGCTCGTACTCCAGGGCGGAGGTGTAGTTGCCGGCGGAGCGCAACAGCTCCTGGCGCCGCATGAGTTCGCCGTGCAGGGCGTCCTGCATGCGCTCCACCAGAGCGACCTCGTCGGCGAGGTTGGTGATGACCGCGGAGGTGTGCGGGAGTTCCTCCAGACCGAGGAAGGTGGCGCCGCCCTTGAAGTCGACCAGGACGAAGTTGAGGGTCTCGGAGGAGTTGGTCAGGGCGAGGCCGAGGACGAGGGTGCGCAGCAGTTCGCTCTTGCCGGAGCCGGTGGCGCCGATGAGCATGCCGTGCGGGCCCATGCCCCCTTGCGCGGACTCCTTGATGTCCAGTTCCACCGGGCGGCCGTCCACGCCGACCGCGACCGGCACCCGCAGCCGGGCGGAGCCGGTGTGCCGCTCGAAGAGGGTGCGCGGCTCGTGCCGGTGCAGATCGGGGATGCCGAGCAGGGTGGTCAGCTCGACGTCGGTGTCCAGCGGCTGCGCGATGTCGGTGCCCAGGCTGATCCGCCGTGAGGTGAGCAGCCGGGCCAGCGACTCGGCACCGAGCGGGCCGAGCCGGTCCGGGCGGCCGAGTGGTACGGACCGCTCCTTGCGGCTGCGGTCGGTGCGCACCAGGTTCACCTGGTCCGGCCCGACGGTCAGCCGCAGCGTGTTGCGGCCGGGCCGCCAGCGCAGCGCCCCGGAGACGTCGAGGACCACGGCGTTGCGGTAACCGTGCCCCTCCCAGCGGTGCCCCTCGGGGACGCTGACGCCGTCCAGGACCACGACGGTGTAGGGCTCGTCCCGGCCGGGCCGGGCGTCCGGGTCGAAGCCGGGGCGCTCGGCGAACTCGGCGCCGAGCAGGTCGTCCAGTTCGGTGAGGTCGGCGGTGATCCGGCGGACCTGGCCGGCGCCGTCCTCCTCGTACGGGTGCAGGGCGTGCGGCAGCCACTTGACCCACTCCCAGTCGGGCCGCCGCTCGTCGCTCACGCAGACCGCCAGCCACAGCTCCTCGGGCGCGTGGAACACCGCGAGCTGGCCGAGCGCGGCCCGCACGAGGGCGCGTACGGCGTCGGCGTCGGCGTCGGTCGCGGGGGCGCCGTTCGCCGCGTGCGGCGCGACGCCCGGCTCGGCGGGTTCCTCGCCGTCGGTCCCCTCCGGGCGCAGCAGCACCCGGGCCGAGGAGCGCAGGTACAGGCCCAGGGGCTGTTCGGGGATGGTGGAGTAGGCGCGGATGAAGCGGCGCAGGGCGTGCGCGCAGAGCGGTTCGAGGTCCTCCACCGGGCGGGTGGAGACCGGTTGCAGGGTGAGTGCGAGCTGCTGCTCACCGACCGCGAGCCGGACCTCGCCGAAGTCCTCGTCGGCCGGGCGGCGTTCCCACAGGCGTGAGGTGCGGGCCAGCGAGCGGAGCGAGGCGGGCTCCGGGTGGCGCCAGGCGAGCGCCCGCTGCTGCTCCACGATGGTGGCCCGGACCCGCTTGCGGGTCTGCGCCAGATAGCGGAGGTAGTCGCGGCGTTCGCCCTTCAGGCGCTGCTTGCGCTCGCTGGAGCGGCGCATCAGCTGCCCCAGCAGCATGGCACCGGCGGACAGCGCCATGACGCCCATCGCCAGGTACATGAAGACGCCGTTCCCGCCGCCGGGACGCAGGAACATCAGCATCATCGACACCGACATCAGCGCCATCGGCAGATAGGTCCATATCGCCGAGGTGTCGGGCACCGTCTCGGAGAGGACCGGCGGCTCCTGGAGGGTCAATTGGCCCTCGGGCATCTCCGGTCCGCGCCTGCGGGCCGGCCGGCGAAAGAGCACCACACTCAAGGGAACAGAACCTCCGGGTTCACTGGGCTTTCCGGCCCGCACCGAATACCGCTGCACCCGGTAACGGGAAAGTGCCGCACCGTCACTGACTCCGGGGTTTTCCGGGCAGCGGTGAAATCCGGGTGAACGGTGCGGGCGAAATCCGCCGGGGCGGGCAACTCTCGTAGCGGTCGACTCCGTACCGGCCGGGAGTCCGGTCCGCAGCACAATGCGGCGGGCATCGGCAGTAGTCTGCATCCACGGAACGCGACCTGTCCACGCGGGAAAGGTAGTTGCCGGGCGCGCGGGCCCAATCCCCTTGCCCCGCACCGCTCCTGGCCGTGCGGGCTTTCCGTACTCTTCGCCCATTCCCCCTTTCCCGGGGGAAATCCCCCAGCCAAACCCCCCACGGAAGACGAGAGTTCAGCTGATGACCGACAGCGCGGTGGCCGAACTGTGCCGCCTGACCGTACGCGCGCCGAGCGTCTCCGTCGATCTGGCCGTGCCCGCCGACGTGCCGGTCGCCGACCTGTTGCCCACGCTGTTGCGCTATGTCGGCGAGGAGGCCGAGGAGACCGGGCTCGACCACGCCGGCTGGGTGCTCCAGCGCCTCGGTGACGCTCCGCTCGACGAGGAGACCACCCTCGCCCGCGCCGGGCTCGCCGACGGCGCCGTGCTCCACCTGCGCCCGCACACCGAGGCACTGCCCGAGGCCCGGCTCGACGACCTGGTGGACGGGATCGCCGACACCGCGGGCCGGCGGCTGCACAACTGGCATCCCGGCGCGGCCCGCGGGCTGCTGGTGGGCACCGTGGTGGCGACCGTGCTGACCGCTCTCCTGCTGGTGTTCTGGCCCGGGGTGCCCGCCTCTTCCCGGGCGGCCTTCGCGGGCGTGACCGGGCTGCTGCTGCTCGCGGGCGCGGGCTCGGCCAGCCGCGCGGTCGGCGACCGGCTCTCCGCGACCGCGCTCGGCCTGCTGGTCGCGCCCTGTCTGGCGCTGGCCGGCTGGGTACTGCCCGGCGGCGACCTGACCGGGCCGGACGCGGCGCGGGTCGCGGGCGCGCGGCTGCTCGCCGCGGGCGCGGCGGGCGCGGGCGGCGCGGTCCTCGCGCTCGCCGCCACCGCGGTCGGCGCCCCCGCCCTCCTGGCCACCGCGGTGGTCGCGGGGGCCACCGCCGTCGCCGGGGCCCTCATGGGGTACACCGCGCTGGACGTGCCGGCCGCGGTCGCGCTGGTGGCGACGGTGATCGTGCTGGCCGCCGGGGCGGTGGTGCCGTTCGCCTTCAAGCTGGCCGGGATGCGGATGCCGGCGCTGCCGTCCTCCGCCAGCCAGCTCCAGGAGGGCATCGAGCCCTACGCGGGCGACGAGGTCGCCGAGCGCACCGAGCTGGCCGGGCGCTGGGTCACCGCGCTCTTCGCCGCCACCGGCACCGTCGCCGCGGCGGCCCTGGTCGTCCTCGCCGAGCGCCCCGGCCTGCCCGAGGTGCTGACCGCGTCGGCGCTGAGTCTGCTGCTGCTCCTGCACTGCCGCGGCCTGGTGCACATCGCGCAGCGGCTGACCCTGGCGGTGCCCGGGATCGCGGGGCTGCTGCTGCTCGCCAGGGCCTGGGCGCTGGACAGCGACGCCGACGGGCGCGCGGTGGTCTTCGCGGTCCTGCTCGGCGCGGCGGCCGCACTCGTGATCGCCGCCTGGACCGTGCCCGGCCGCCGGGTGCTGCCGTACTGGGGCCGCGCGGCGGAGCTGGCGCACACCGGCTTCGCGGTCGCGCTGCTGCCGCTCAGCATGTGGGTGGCGGGCCTGTTCGGCTGGCTGCGCGGCCTGTTCGGCTGAGTCCACCTGTACGCCGGACGCCCGGTCACTCGGGCCGCCCGGTCACCCCGGTCGCCCGGGCGGGGCACCGGTCATCCGGGTCGCCCGGGTCACTCCGGTCGCCCGGGTCACCCCGGACATCCGAACCCCCGGTCACCGAGAACGAGTTGAGGAGAGGCTGTGCAGTCCAAACGCGACCAGGTGCAGGCCCACGGTTTCATGATGGGCAGGCTCAGCTCGGGCCTGCTGATGGCCGACCCGGACGCCCCCGAGAGCCCGCTCGGGCGCACCACCCGCGGCGTGATCTTCGGCCTGCTGGTCACCGTCCTGATCGGCGCGGGTGCCACCGTCTACGGGCTGCTGCGCCCCGGCGGCAACGACGGCTGGCGCGACGGCGAGCACCTGGTGGTCAACCGGGACACCGGCGCCCGCTACCTGTGGACCGGCACCGACGGAGTGCTGCACCCGGTGCGCAATTACGCCTCGGCGCGGCTGATCGGAGGCTCCGACCTGGCGACCGAGGACGTCGGAACGGCTTCCCTGGGCGACACCCCGGTGGGCGCCCCGCTCGGCATCCCCGGCGCTCCGGACACCGTGCCCGAGCCCGGCCGGCTCGACGACGGAGCCTGGCACATGTGCGTCACCGGGCCGGAGGGAGCGCTGCCCAGTACCTCCGGGGCCGGGGCGGGCACCGGGGTGAACGCGCCGGGCGCCACCACCGTGGTCGCCGGGGCGCCGCTGGACTCCGCCGGGATCGGCGGTGACCGCGGGGTGCTGGTACGCGGCCCGGACGGCACCGAGTACCTGGTGTGGCGGGGGAGCAGGCTGCCGCTGGACCGCGCCGCCGACGCCCGCAACGCCCTCGGCTACGGCTCGGAGCGGCCGATGCCGGTCTCCGCGGCCTTCCTGGACGCGCTCGCGCCCGGCCCCGTCCTGAGCCCGCCGGAGGTGCCGGGGCGCGGCGAGCGGGGCCCCGAGCTCGGCGGTGAGGCCAGCCGGATCGGCCAGCTGTTCAAGATCAGCGTGCCCGGTGGCGGCAGTACGTACCACCTGCTGCGCCGGGACGGCCTGGTGCCGCTGACCCGCCTCGGGGCCGCCCTGGTGCTGGGCGACCCGGCCACCCAGGAGGACGCCTACCAGGGGCGGTCGCCCGAGGTGCGCACGGTCGGGGCGGACGCGCTGCGCGAACACCGGGCGAAGGACGCGGACCAGGCCGGTTCCGCGGAGCTGCCGGACGCGCCGCCGGTCCCGCGGTCCACGCCGCGCGGCACCGCCCTCTGCGCCAAGGTGGACGGCGGCGACGGCGGCGCCCGGATCAGCTCGGTGCTGGTCCCACTGGCCCAGCTCGGTCCGGTCGCGGTGCCGCAGGGCACCGACCAGCCGGTGGAGCGGGCCTGCACCCCGCCGGACGCCGCGGTGGTCCGGCCCGGGCACGGCGCCCTGGTCCGGGCCCTGCACGCGAGCGGCGCCGCGCACGCGGGCACCACCTATCTGGTGGCGGACAACGGCGTGAAGTACCGGGTCCCCTCCACGGACGCGCTGGACGCGCTCGGTTACGGGGCCGGGGACATCGGCTCGGTCCCGGCGCCGCTGCTCGCGGCCTTCCCGACCGGCGCGGACCTGGACCCGGCCGTCGCCTCGGGCGCCGCGCGGCCCGAGGTCACCGCTCCGCGGTGCGGTACCGCCGGGCGAACGGACGAGCCCGGGACGGACGAGTCCGAAACGGAGGGCGAGGCGGACGAGGCCGGCACGGCGGGCACCGCCCGCGCGGCCGGTACGGCGCCCTGAGCCGGGCGAGGAACCCGGGAGACGCCCGCCGCGAACGAGAAGGACGAGAAGGACGAGAAGGAAGGGTGGGTCCGGGGCGAACACCGGCCGACTCGGCACCGGTGGTGCGGAGTCGGCCAAGTTCGTCACCGTCCCGGCCGCGGGGTGACACCCGCGGCCGGGGCCCCGCCTGACGGAGCGTCGCGCGAGGAATGCCGGGATCGCGAGGGGAGACCTCAGAAAAAGCTCAGAGAATACGGTCACCCGGCGCCGCGGAATCCCCGCGGGCGGCCCGGACATGCCGGAAACGGGCCATTCCGGTGACCGGTTCCGTTCTCCGCGCGCCCGTTTCCCGCCCGGATCGGCCGGCTCGGGGGACCGTACACGTACCACTTCCACAGCCGGTGAAGCGGACCGTTCACCCCGGTGAAACGACCGAACAACTCCCGTGGTACACGGGACTTTTGACGACCTGTCCGGAACCTCAAATTTTCCCTGCACGCGTTGCGCGGAACACGTGCTTCTCTTTAGCCTCAGCGGGCAACGCTGCGACGAGACTTGCTCGAACGAAGGGAGCGCGACATGGCGGACAGTGCCGCGAGGAAAGCGGATTATGCCAAGGGCTTGGGGGGCGTCTCGTCCCTGGAGTCGGCCCGGGACCAGGTCGAGAAAATCCAGAACAACGTCGCCGAGATCGCCGCGCGTTCGGGTGTCGGCGGCGACGAGGGCCAGGCCCTGTTCAAGCTCTTCCGCAGCTGGAACGGCGAGGCGCAGAAGGTCGTCATCCAGATCAGCAAGATGATCGACGCGCTCCAGGAGAACGTCACCTCCGCCAACCGCCTGGCGAAGGAGAACCAGGACCTGACCGAGGTCCTCACCAGCAAGACCACCCAGGGCGTCTTCGAAGCACTGCGCTGACCCGCCCCCTTCCGGCGCCGGTCCCTTTTCGGAAGGCCGGACTCCGTGAGCTTCCCGGGCCCCGGCGCCCGGCCACCCGTGAGGAGACGTCATGGCTGACGGCATCATCGACGTGCAGTATCCCGTGGTCCAGAACGCCATCGAGGAGCTGAAGAACCAGACCCAGCAGATCATCAACACCCTCAACAACCTGGAGGACGAGCTGAAGCCGCTCGTCAGCACCTGGGAGGGTTCGGACCAGGCGATGTACATCCAGGTCCAGGAGCAGTGGGACCAGGCCACCAAGGCCATGGCCCTGCTGCTCGGCGACAGCGGCGCGCTGATCCAGAGCATCCACGACAACCACACCCGCGACGAGCGCAAGAGCACCGACAACTGGAGCAACGTCCGGGCCCGCTAGGCCTGTCCGACCGTGCCCGGCGCGGCACCGCGCGCCCGGCCGTGGCCCGCCGGTCCGGCCGTCCGCACACCCGGCGCCGGCCGGCCCGGCGGCCCGCCCCGTGAATCCCCCGTTCGGTACCAAGCGCAGGAGGACGTCCCATGGCCGGTGAGAAGGCCGACGTCAGGCATTTCGACCTCAAGCAGCTGGAGAACTTCCGGGACAACGAGGTCCAGCCGGTGCACACCGCCGCCAAGAAGCACCGTGAGCAGGGCGACGGGGCCCACATCCGCCCGCTGGGCCACCTCATCGACGGGCACACCACCCCGGGAAACCTCGCCCAGAACAAGCAACTCCTGCGCATCGGCAAGATGGTCACCGACCCGCTGGTCTCGGGGCCGAAGCTGATCGAGGACGTCCGCGCGGCGGCCCAGTCGATCGACAAACTGCTGGGTGACCAGATGGAGCTCTTCAAGGAGCTCAAAGAGGCACTCACCGAGACCATCGACGCGGCCAACAAGACCAAGGACAAGAACCTCGACGCGATCGACGCGCAGACGCTGCTCACGACGCTCGACGAGGTCGACACCCTCACCGCCGGCGGAACCGGCAAGACCGACAAAGACACCTGACACCTGAGCCCGTGCCGCGCGGGCCGGCCGGGACCACGACCGCCCGGCCCGCCCGCCCGCGGGGACCGCCCGGCCGCACACCCGCGTGAGGACGCCGTGCGCCCGCAGACACGACAGGCACCCACCAGAAAGGGCACCCGGTGGCCGACCCGATCGACCCCAACTCCGGCGCGCGGCTGGACGAGTTCGACACCGCAGCCGACCCGTCGACCGACACCTGGGCCACCCTGGTCACCCACATCACCGGCTATCCGGTGCCGGACCGCGCCACCGTCTTCGACACCCTCCGCTCCGACCACGGCGGCAAGCTCTTCCGGATGGACATCAAGGAGCGCAGTCTCAGCCTGCTCGTCAAGGACTCCGGCTTCCTGACGAACACCGGCGAGGACTACGACATCTGGTTCTTCGACGGGGGCAAGAAGACCAAGATCAAGCAGGCCCGGATCGTCTTCGAGGGCCGGGTGAAGGCCGGCAACGAGATCATCTTCGCCGCTCCCGGCACCGACAACGTCCACAACGCCCAGGTCCGTGAGGGCAACGAGTTCACGGACTACAACAAGGCCAAGATGAGCACCATCCCCCTCGCCCGGTACATGAACGGGCCGCGGGCGGCGCTCCTCGCCCTGCTGGGCGGCACCACCCAGGACGCCCGGTTCAGCAGCCTGGGCGTGCCCCCGACCGACGCGGTGGACCTGAACTCCTTCACCACCACCGGGGAGTCCTTCGACTACGCCGCCAAGTTCTTCAGGGACCACGCGGTCGTGCTGAAGGACTGGGAGGACCGCTTCGGCCGGGACGACGCGAGCTGGAAGGGCGAGGCGGCGGAGGTCTTCCGCAACCTGCTGAGGAAGATCCGCGAGAACTACGACGCCTACGTCGAGACCTTCAACGCCACGGCCGGCACCGGCGACCAGAACGGCACCGGAGGCACGGTCTACTCGCGCGCCCTGTCACTGGGCCGCACCTACCTGACGAACGCCGCGAACACCCTGCTACAGGCATGGCTGGACTGGGCCAAGTCCCCGTACTACGACCCGCACCAGGTGCTGCGCTACGTCCTGGACGACCTCGCCCAGTGGGTGGACGCGAACAACGTCGGCAAGACGGAGATCCAGGTCACCCACTACCGCGCCGGCAGCTCCACCTACCACTCGCCCCAGGCCGGCTTCCTCCAGGCGCACCCGGAGTACGGCGACCTCAACGACGTCGCGAACTGGGCGAAGGTCGGCGACAAGGCGGCCAAGATCTGGAGCCAGGGTGTCGACAGATACCTGGGCGGGCCGGCCGCCAAGGTGCAGTCGGATCTCAACAACCAGTTCCTCGACCTGGGCAAGGACTTCTCGGAGAACATCCCCGAGCCGAAGTCGACCACCACGGCCTCCGCCGACTACGAGAAGAAGAAGCTGGAGGACGAGAAGAAGGAGATCGACAAGCAGCGCGAGGACGACAGGAAGTACCAGGACGAACTGCGCGACGAGCAGGAGAAGCAGCGGGAGGAGGACAAGAAGTACCAGCAGGAGCTGCGCGACGAGCAGAACAAGCAGCGCGAGGAGGACAAGAAGTACCAGGACGAACTGCGCGACGAGCAGAAGCGCGAGCAGGACGAGGCCAAGAAGTACCAGGAGGAACTGCGCGCGGAGCAGCAGCGCGAGCAGGACGAGGCCAAGAAGTACCAGGACGAACTGCGCAACGAGCAGAACCAGCAGCGCGACGAGGACAAGAAGTACGCGGACGAGCTGCGCGACGAACAAAAACGCGAGCAGGACGAGGCCCGGCGCGAGGCCGAGGAACAGCGCGTGGCCATGCAGGAGAGCCTCGGCGGCCTCAACGATCCCAACGCGGTCACCACACAGGATCTCGGCCTCGACGACCTGCTGAACCAGAACATCCCGGTCACCGAGAGCCTCGGCGATCTCGGTGAGGTGAACGGCCAGGGCGGCGGCGACCAGAACTCCACCACCGAGGTACCGCCGATCACCCAGAGCCTGGGCGGCCTCGGCGGCCTGAACAGCGGCGCGGGTGGTGCCCTCAGGACCCCGACCGGTGGCACCACCCAGCTCACGGCCGGCAAGCTCACCACCGACTTCGCGGACGGCAGCGGCACGTCCTTCGATCCGGAGAGCGGGGTGCTGACCACCACGCATCCGGACGGTTCGGTCACCACGCAGGACCTGGGTGACGGCGTCAAGGTGACCAACCCCGACGGTTCGGTCACCTCCCTGGGTGACGACGGGAAGCTGACGACCACCTTCCCCGACGGCACCACCCAGACCGTCGACCCCACCACCGGCCAGGCGACGACCACCGACCCGGACGGCACCACCACCACGACGGACCTGGGCAGCCTCGACGGCCTCAACGACGGCCTCGACGGCCTCGGCGGCGGGGACGGAGTGCTCGACACCCCGACCGGCGGCACCACCCAGCTCACCAGCGGCGGCGACCTGACCACCGACTTCGCGGACGGCGGCAGCACGTCCTTCGACCCGGACAGCGGGATGCTGACCACCACCGGGCCGGACGGTTCGGTCACCACGGAGAATCTGGGTGACGGCGTCAAGGTGACCAACCCCGACGGTTCGGTCACCTCCCTGGGTGACGACGGGAAGCTGACGACCACCTTCCCCGACGGCACCACCCAGACCGTCGACCCCACCACCGGCCAGGCGACGACCACCGACCCGGACGGCACCACCACCACCGAGAACCTCGGCGGCCTGGGCAACCTCAACGGCCGGAACAGCGTCGGCGGCGACCTCGGTGACCTGATCGACATCCCCTCCGACCTGCCCACCGAATCGATCGGTGACCTGGGCGACCTCGGCGGTCCCGACAGCGACGAGCCCGGCCTGGAGACCCCGACCGGCGGGCACACCTCGCTCGACGGGGACGGCGACTTCACCACCACGTTCGAGGACGGCAGCACAGCCTCCTTCGATCCGGACAACGGGATGCTCACCACCACCGATGCGGACGGCTCCACCACGACCACCGACCTCACCCACGGCGCCAAGGTGACCAACCCGGACGGCTCCACCACCGTCCTGGACAACGGCCAGCTGACCACGACCTTCCCGGACGGCAGCACCCAGGTCATCGACCCGGACACCGGCATCGCCACCGTCACCGACCCGCAGGGCAACACCGAGACCGTGAACCTGCACGACCTCAACTCGTGGGGGGACTTCGACCGTTCGGACTTCCTCGACGACCTCGACACCGTCGGCGGCGACGGCACCACCACCCGGGACGTGCCGTTCTCCGAGCTGGGCCTCGGCGGCGGCAACGGCGCCGGGGCGGGCGACGGGACCACCGCGGTCGCGGGCGGCGGCGTCTCGGGGGCCGGCTCCTACTCCGCGGACGGCTTCGACGGGGCAGGCGTAGCCCCGCTCTCGGACGGTGCCGCCGGCAGCGGAGCCGGCGCGCTCGGTCCCGGCGCGGGGGCCGGCGCGCCCGGCGCCCCCGGCATGCCCGGCAGTCCCGGCATGCCGATGGGCGGCGGCATGGGCGGCATGGGCGCGGGCGGCGAGAAGGGCAACGGCGAGCGGGTGCGCGCCGTCCTGGTCGACGCGGCGGAGGAGAGCGAGCGCCGCAACCGCCGCCGGCGCAGCCCGTGGAACCGCCAGGAGGACAGCGACACCTTCCTGTCCCCGGCCTCCCGGGTGGCGACCACCGGCGGCGACTCGCCCGAGCAGGAGGCGGAGCCCGGCCGCAGGCCCACCAGCTCCGCCGACTACCTGGAGGAGGACGCGGACGTGTGGGGCACCGACGAGGGCGGCACCCCGGCCGTCATCGGGCGGTGACGACCGCGAGGAGACGCATCCCATCCGGCCCCGGCTTCCACGGCCGGGGCCTCACCAGGCAAGATCAGCGGGGAAGTTGACGGCCCGGGGACCGGGGCCGGACGTACATACGGACCGGACATCCGGACGTGGCAGGCGTGTCAGACGTACCCCAGGTACCAGGCGTACCAGGAGACCGACGGAGAAGGGCGGGGCGGGCGTGACGGAACCGCTGGACAAGCGTCTGGAGAAGGCGATGGCCGAACTCCAGGCGGCCCAGGAGGCGGTCGCGCGCACCGAGCGCGAGTTGCGGCAGGCGTCGTTCGCGGTGGTTTCCTCCGACCGCGCGGTCCGGGCGACCGTGGGGCCGCAGGGGGAGCTGACCGGGATCGAGTTCCTGGAGAACAAGCACCGCGACATGTCCTCCCAGGAGCTGGCCGCCAGCGTCCTGGAGGCGGCGAGCGCGGCCCGCCTGAAGATGAACCGGCACGTGATGAAGGCGATGGCCCCCTTCACCGAGCCCAGCAGCAACCTGCCGGAGCTGAAGGGCTTCGAGCTCGACTGGGAGCGGATCTTCGGGCCCGAGGTGCTGCGCGAGGACGACGACGACACCGCACGCGCCGGCCAGGAGGAGACGCCCGCCTGGCGTGACGCGCTCGGCGAGGACGGGGAGGACTGACCGTGGGACAGCGCTACTACGTGGACCCGCACCGCATCGAGGCCCTGGCGCGGCAGCTGGAGGAGATCGGCGCCCTGGCCAGGAACATGACCGAGGAGTTCCTGGACGAGCTGGCCCCCACGGTCAACTGGCCCGGTACCGAGGGCGAGTTCGCCGAGAAGGCCAGGCCGCAGGAGCAGAAGGAACGGCAGACCACCAAGGACACCATGATGTCCGTCCGCGACGCGGTGGTGGCCATCAGCGACGCCACGATCAGCCAGGTCCGGATGGTGAAGGACACCCGCGACCGCAACATCGAGGACATCGAGCAGGGCAACCGCCGCATCGACACCGACGGGCTGAACGGCGGTTCCGGCGGGCATGGCCGCCGCTGACCTCCGCACCGCCGGCCGCTCCCGCACCGTGCCGGGGGCGGCCGTCCCGTCCTGCCCGCGTGACATCGAGGACGGCCCCCGATGAGCATCATGGCATCGCCCGAGATCAACGCGATGATCTTCATCCTCACCGGGGAAAAGCTGATCGACGCCGACGAGGACCTCGCCTACGACAGCCGCAAGCCCTACTCCGGCCTGGGCCGCAAGCTGGACAGGCTCTCCTCGCTGATCGACAAGTCGATCCACGACATCGCCGAGTCCATGCCGGACGACCTGGCCAAGTCGTACGCCGAGGCGATGGGCATGCTCATCGACGACGGCGGCAAGAACTACCTGCGCGAGTTCGCCGAGCAGCTCGACAAGATCGCCGAGGGCCGGCGCAAGACCTCCATGGACATCATGGAGTCCAAGTGGCAGGTCATCGCCGAGGTCATCCGGCTGCTCATCGAGATCGCCATCTACCTCGCGATGTCCTTCTTCACCGGCGGTGCCTCGGCCAGCCAGATCATGATGGCCAAGCTGCGCAGCCGGTTCATGATCCTCACCATGCTCAGCCACCTGCTCCAGCGGCTGAACCTGGCGCCCGCGCTGAGCGAGGCGTTCGCCGAGGCGTTCACCACCTTCGCGGTGCGGCTGGCGATGATGAACTTCGCCCCGGACGGCCGCCGCCCGGACGGCTTCGACTGGAACGACATCCTTAAGTCCGCCGCGTTCGGCGCCGCGGCGGGCTTCCTCACCGGCGTCTTCGACGATCTCGCGAGGGGCATCGTCAAGAGCTACGACAACAACTTCCTCAAGGACGGCCCGGACCTCGACTTCAAGCCTCACCCCAACCCGCGGCCCACTCCGAGCCCCGACGTCGGCAACAACACCCCGAACCCGAAGCCGAACCCCGCCCCGAACCCGGACGGCGACACCCTCCCGAACGACCGCCCGGACCCCGGTCTTTACGGGAACGGCCCCAACCCCGGGAACAACACCCCGCTCACCTTCCGCGACACCCCGCTGTCCTTCCGGAACAACCCCGACCTGTGGCGGAACAACCAGCTGCTGCGGTACAACGCCGACCGGCCGGGCGCGCTGGCCGGGCACTACGGGCTCAAGGGGACCACCGACTTCCTCGCCGCCGGCTCCGGCGAGGCGCTCGCGGAGATCCTGATCAAGGGCGCCTTCGACGGCGACTGGTCCACCAGCTGGTCCACCTTCGTCGGCGCGGGCGTCAGCAGCCAGGTCGAGTCCACCCTCACCGACGTCGCCGTGAACACCGGCGCCGAACTGCGCCACGCCATCGACAAGCTGCGCGACCAGCCGCCCACCGTCTCCGCCGGGGACGGCGACTCCGGCACGCGGGACCCCGCCGGCTCCTCGGGCTCCCGTGACGGCGACGGCCCCGCCCGCACCGACGGCTCCCCGGGTACGGACACCACGGGCGGTGACGGCCCCGCGCCCGCCTCGACGCCGCCCGTCTCCCGGCAGATCACCGGACAGGGTGATGTCACCGGCGGCCAGTCACCCGCGCCCTACACCGGCAGCGAGTCGCCCCCGGCCTACGCCGGTGGCGGCGAGATGCCCCCGGCCTACGTCGTGGAGGACCCACCGCCGTACTCACCGGGCCCGCTGCCGGTGACCGCCGCCGAGAACGCGCTGTGGCAGCAGGTCCACAACGGACCGGCCGAGGCCCGCGAGCAGGCGCTGCGCGACCTCGCCGCCCTGCGCGGCGCCCAGCCGCCCGCCGACGATGAGATCGGCGTCCGCGACAGCCTGCACAGCAAGCTGTCGCAGCTGCCCGAGGTGCGGGTGGTGCCCGCCGGGAACGGCCCGGCCGCCCAGGTCGACACCGACACGGTCCGCCGCGCCCTGGACGGCTTCGGCACGCCGGTCACGGTCGACATCCCGCTCTCGCTCAGCACCGGCCCGGGGGTTCCCGGCGACGGCTCCGCGAACCCGGCCGACCCTGTGGCCGGTTCCCTGCCTTCTTCTTCGCAGCACGAGGCCGTGGACTCCCCGGAGAGCGCCGTCGTCGGCTCGCGGGAGAACGAGGTCCAGAACTCTCCGGACGAGGTGGTCGGGCAGGACGAGCGTGCGGGTACGGTGCCGGATCAGGGTGTCGGCGGTGCGGTCGGCTCCCAGACACCGAGCACCTCCGGTACGTCCACCTCCGGTACGTCCGACTCCAGTACGCCCAGCTCCGGTACACCCACAGCCGGTACGCCCAACGCCTCGGCCACGCCGGGCGCGGGCAGCGGCAGCGGTGGCCGGCCGGGTGGTGTCCCCGCCGCCGGAGGCACCCCGGCTCCCTCCGGTACGCCGTCCCAGGGCACCCGTACCCCGGACGGCACGTCCCCGGTGGACGGCCCAGGGATCACGACGGACGGCTCCCCGCAGCCCTCGCAGCCGTCCCCGGTGACGAACGCCTCCCCGGACGTCTCCGACGCACCTGCCGACAGCGGAACGTCGGACTCGGGACACAGCGCCCCCGTCCCGGCCGACGACATCGCCACCGCCCCGCCGAAGATCGGTACCACCGGCTCGTACGTCGACACCGCCACCGGAGCCGTACGGGAGGCCGACGGCATCGACGGCGTGGACGGCATCAGCGGTGGGAGCGAGGTGAAGGCCGGCGAGGTGAGGGCCGGCGATGTGAAGGCAGGTCCCGCTCCGGCCGGGAACACCGCGCCCGGCCAGGCGCCGCCGCTGACGATCGTGGTCTCGGAGATGCCGCCGCCGGGCGAGGGGGCGCCGGAGGCGGCCGAACTGCTGGACGGGGCCGGGACCGACCGGGCCGTGGTGCTCGGGCCGCCGGTCGCGTCGGACGGGACGGGGCGCCCCGTACGCGCCGCCGTCGAGCTGACCCGCGACGGGCCGGGCGCCCCCGTCCGGGTCCGCCCGCTCGCCGATCCCTCGTCCGGTGTGTCGGCGGAGGGCATCCCGGCCACCGGCGACAGCGCCTTCCCCGGCGCGGACGTGCTGCTGCCACTGGCCGACGCCCTCGGCCCGGCTCCCGCCACGGCAGCCCCTGCGCCCCGCCCCGCGACCCAGAGTTCCGCGACCACCGACAGCGATCCGGTCACCGCGTCGGCCACGCGCCCGAAGGCGTTCACGGACCTGTCGACTTCCCTGAGCGGCAACGGTGTCGGCCTGAACCTCACGGAGGCCACCACTCCCGCCGCGGCCAAGCTCGCCACCCTGTCCCGCCCGTGGACGGAGACGGCCACCGACCTGTACCTGGAGTCGGGCAACGGCAACGGAGCCGCCGGCGGGAACGGCAACGGAGTCGCTGACGGCAACGGAACCGGCGGGCACGTCCCGGGCCTCGGCGGCGGACGCGGGCCAGGCAACGACGGCACTCCGCCCCCGCCCCCGCCTGCGCGCACCACGCCGGACAGCACCCCGGCGACATCCTCCGCGCCGCCACCGCCGCCGGGGCGGATCATCGTGCGGTCCGCGGACGGCCACCGCACCGCCGACGGGGGAAGCGGCCCCGCACGGCCCGGGGGCGGGCCGGTCGTCACCACCCTGGACGGCCACACGGTGCCCGTCGCGCAGCTGCGGCGCTGGGTGTCGGACGCGGCCGTGAAGGCCCGACCGGGGCACGCGGTGCAGAAGTTGACCATCTCCCAGAGCCCGGCCGAGGACGCCACGGCGCACAGCGCGGGCCGGCGCGCGCTGCTGGGCCAGGACACCTTCCGCGGCGTACGCACCACCTCCGCGTCCCCGGGCCCGGGGACCGCCACGGCGCCGGCGCCCGCCACCCGTACCGTCTTCACCGGCCCGCCGGCCCCGCTCCCCGGGTCCGGCAGCGAGCGGGGCGCCGAGTACAACGCGGCACACGGCACCGCCCGTACCGTCACGCTCGGCACCGACGACGTGGCGCGCCCCACCGTGACGATGAGCGGCGCGCAGTACGGCGAGGTGCTCAAGTCCTGGGCCGACGACGGCGATCAGGACCGGCCGCTGGTCCTCTTCTCCTGCGAGACCGGGCGGCAGCCGGAGGTGGCGGGCCTGCCGGTGGCGCAGCACGTGGCGAACCGGACCGGACGGCCGGTGTACGCGCCGACCACCGAGGTCGGCACCGCCCGGGACCGGGACGGCAACGTCCGCGCCGTGCTGGCCGAAGGGACGGACGGGCCGGGCCGCTGGCGGCTCTTCACCCCGGAGCCCGCCGGTGCCGACCTGGACGGGCTGGCGCGTGACGCCGGGCTGCACGCGGGCCCGGAACCGGCCGACGCCTTCGCCCGGGCCCGTACCCTCCAGCAGATCCGCACCCTGCGTGACGCGCTCGGTCCGGACGCCGAACAGCGGCCGGAGAACCGGGAGTTGCTGGCCGGCCTCGCCTTCGTGGACGGCCTGCGCTGGCTCAGCCCCGACACCGCGGCCCGTTACGGCGACGGCCGGATGACCCCGGACCTGCTGCGCCGCATGGTCACCGACTGGCGAGCTGCGACGGGCGCCACCACACCCGATCCGGCGACCGGCCCCGCCCCGGCGGCCGATCCCACCCCCGAGCGGTACACCGCCTTCCTGCGCGCCGCGGCCGGACTGCGCTCCACCGCCGGGCCCGACACCACACTCGACGCCCTGCTGCCCCCGCCGCCGCCCGCGCTCCCGCCGACCACCCCGGTCTCGCCGGAGGACGTGCGCGGTCTCACCTACGCGCCCTCCGCGCAGATCACCTGGTCGCTCTCCGACACCCCGCTGCCGCTGTCCGAGCTGGGCCTGAGCCCCGAGGACACCGCCGAACTCGCCCGCCGCAGGCCCGATCTGGCGCCCGCGTCGAGCCGCCCGGAGAGCCTCGCCGAGGACATGACCCTGCTCAGCAAGGCCACGCCCGGCACAGCGGACACCGTGCACGCGGACGGCCTGGCCTTCCGGCGGCTGGACACCCCCGGCGGCGGCAACTGCCTCTTCCGCTCGATCCTCGACAGCGCGCGCAGCCGGCCCGTACCGCCCGCGTGGGCCGCACGGAACGTCGCCGGGCTGCGCCGCCTGCTGCGCGACCGGATCACCGGCTCCGACCTGGGCGACGCGGTGTCCGTGGCGATCCCGGACCCGGTGTTCGCCGTGGTGGACGACCTGCGGATGCGCGCCGTCGCAGGGGTGCGGGACCCGGCCGAGCAGCGCCGGATCACCCGGCTCTGGAACCGGATCGCGCGGGATGTCGTCACCGACGGCGACGCCGGCGAGTGGCGGCGCATCCTCCGGGAGAGCGACTACCCGCATCTCGCCGACGTGGCGCCCACCCCCGCCGACGCGTGGCGGCTCGGCGTCCGGGAGCTCGTCGCCTCGGCGGCCGAACTCCCCGAGCTGTGGGCCTCTCCCTTCGCCGACCAGCTCCCCGAGGCACTGGCGCACACGCTCGACCTCGATCTGCGGCTCGTCCAGCCCGACCCGCGCTCGCCGGGGGCCACCTTCGTCAACACCCTCCATCCGGGCGGCCAGGGCGGCACCCTGCACCTCGCCTACAACGGCGTCGACCACTACGACGCCCTGGTACCGGCGTCGGCCCCGCTGGTCCCCGTACCGGACCCGGTCGTCACGCAGGATCCGGTGGTCACAGAAGACCCGGTGATCACCCAGGACCCGGTCACCACCCCGGACCCGGACGGCTCCGGTCCGTTCGGCGAGTGGCTGCGCAGCATGGGCGGGATCAGCGACCTCGACCGTCCCGACGCCGAGACCCCCGACCGGGGCGACCCGGTACCGCTGGAGACCCAGCTCGAACGGCACCGCCCGGCACGCCTGCTGACCGGCCCGGAC
The DNA here is from genome assembly GCF_030287445.1 of Streptomyces sp. ALI-76-A. Taxonomy (GTDB): domain Bacteria; phylum Actinomycetota; class Actinomycetes; order Streptomycetales; family Streptomycetaceae; genus Streptomyces. Next base: position 6,918,020 of record NZ_JASVWB010000002.1, read on the forward strand.
GCACGGCCGCCGGGCCCGGCGCCGCGCACCGTCACCTTCGAGGACGGCAGCCGGCTGCCCACTGTCCTGATCAGCCCCGACGCGGACCCGGGCGACGGCACCCCGGGCGCCCGGCCGGACGGGGCCACGCGGACCACCCCGACCGGGCTCTTCACCGGCCCCGGCGTCACCACCCTGCGCTCGCCCGAGCAGGTGGCCGAGGAGATCCTGGGCAAGCTGCCGAAGAACCTGCGCGCCCAGTTCGACGAGGCGGAGCTGCTGCGCCTGCTGACCGACCAGCCCGGCGCCTTCACCGCCCCGCGCGGCGCGCGCTTCGTGGGCCGGGAGAAGTCCGGGGTCGGCCACGAGATGACGGTCGAGGCCATCCCGTACCACCGCTGGGAGCGCTTCGCCGACGTGGACGGCGGCACCGTCCGGCTGGACACCATGCGACGGGGCCAGGCCGGTACGGCCGGCGGGCGCAGCGTCGGCTTCGGGCGCCGGATCGCCGGCGGAGTGAGCATGGGCCCGCCGCTCAACTGGCTGCTGAAGATCGGCGTTTCACTGGGCTGGACCCGCAGGACCGACTACGCCCAGGGCACTCAGGCGTACCACCAGACCGAGTGGCGCGCCCACGAGGGCTCGCACCTGCACCTGGACGACGTCCACTACCGGGTACGGGTGGACCGCGTCACCGAGGCGCCGAAGACCACCGGCCCGGCCACCCCGTCCAGCCAGGGCACCACCCCGAACGTCCGGCCCAACGCGCCTGCTCCCGGGCCGCTTTGGCAGCGAAGCCAGGTGCACGTCGCGGAGTTCGCGATGCGCGACGGGCTGAGCTGGCGGCTGCCGGACGACCTCACCGTGCCCTTCACGGGACCCCGCCGGGCACCGAGGACGCTCACCTTCCCGGACGGGATCGAGCCACGCATCACCGACACCACCGGGCTGCACCTCACGGACCCGCCGGAGGACGTGGCGCTCGCCCTCTCCGGAGCACGTCCCGGCAGTTCGGCGCACCGCACCCTCGTCTCGTACGTCCGGCCGGGGCGGCTGCTCGCGCTGTTCGGCCGTTTCTCCGGGCCGGTCACCGGGCCCGAGCTGACCCGGGGCAGCGGACACCACCCGCTGGGACACCTGATCGTGGAGCGGTCGGTGCCGCACCGCGCCACCCTGGTCACCGAGTCGGTCAAGGCGGAGCTGCGCGACCTCACCCAGACCACCTATCAGAACGAGCGCGGCCACGTCCGGGACACCCGGCTGGGCGTCCAGGTCACCGCCGGGCCGAACCACACCCTCATCGGCCCGGAGACCGACGTACGCCTCCAGGGCGGCCCGCTGGTCCGCGCGGACCTCACCACCGGGCGTGGGCACTACCTCGGCACCGACGCGGCCCGGAAGACCACCGGCCGCGTCCGCAACCACCCGGTCGCGCTCTACCGGGTGGAGCGCACCCTGATGGTGCGCAAGCCCGGCGAACCGCCGTCGGCCGCCCGCCCGGTCCGGGTGGTCAGTCTGGACTGGATCTCCACCCAGGACGCGCGCCGCCTCGCGGGCTGGGACAGCCGCACGCCCGGCCAGGCGGGCCCCGACCCGGACGTCGAGCCGCCGGTGCCGTGGTACCTCACCCGGGAGGACCCGGTCCACCTGAGCGGCCAGGTCCGCGCCGAGGGCTTCCGCCCCAACCCCACGCCGAACCAGGGGCAAGGGCAGACCCAAGGGCAGACCCAGCCCCAGCCCCAGCAGTCTCAGCCCCAGCAGTCTCAGACTCAGCACACCCGAACCCAGCAACCCGCGCCCCAGGACCCCCTGCGGGTCTTCGCGGACGCCGTCCTCGACACCCTGCACCGCTCGTACCCGTCGCTCTTCGTCCCGCCTCTCATGCTGCGGCACCCGCGGCTGGCCAAGCTCTGGTACGGCGACGGGCGGATGCGGACCGCGCTGCACAACGACCGTCAGGTGCGCGAGGCGCTGAACCGGCCCAGCCTGGCGCAGAGTCTGGACGACCTGACCACCACCGGGGTGCCGGTCACCCTCACCGAGGACGGCAAGGTGCGCCGGGGGCACCACACCCTGATCCTCAGGGCGCGCCTGACCGACCGGCGGTTCGAGACCAGCATGAGCGAGCGCTCGCTGCGCAACGCGGTGATCGGTACCGAGGTGTCGGGCCAGGGCCAGCAGGCGTCCAGCAGCCTCTCCGGCGGTGTGGAGCTGGGCATCTCGCCGCGCGACCACGACAAGGTGCTCGAAGCCGGACTGCCGCGCCGGACCGGCAACGTGTCCCTCGGCGCCCGTTACGCCAAGACCGACCAGAAGGCCACCCGGAACACGGTCGCGGTCGCCCACGACCACCTGACGTACCAGAACGGCGCCGACCTGTACAGCTACCAGGTGGAGCTGGGCGCCACGTTCGAGGGCCACCGCCGCCCGCGCGGCTGGGCGCGGCTCGTCTCGGTCGGCCTGCTCGGCGCCGGCGTCTTCGTCAGCAAGGTCGAGGAACGGCCCCTGTTCACCCGGGGCAGCGAGACCGTGGGCCGGGTGGAGCTGGCCGTGCCCGCCGCGCACGGCTCCGACCGTCACGCCCCCGCCGACCCGCCGCCCGGTCAGCCGGCCTCCGAGCCCGCACCCGCCCCCGTACCGCGGCGGCTGTCCTCCGTCGAGGCGGACCAGCTCCTCGACGGCACCCGCCCGCGGCCGGAGGCGGACTCCGCCGACCGGCGGCTCGTCCGGAAGCTGCTGAGCGCCCCGCACGCGGTGCTCAGCACCGAGGGCGGCCGGCAGCGCCAGCGGCTCGTCCAGGACACCGCCGACCGCGCCTCGGGCACGTCCTGGCACGTCAGCGCGCCCGGCGCCCCGGTGCGCACCGCGCTGCGCCGGGCGATGGCGAACCTCAGCGTGGCCGGTCAACTCGGCCAGTACCTGGGTCCGTTCGGCTCCCGCGTCACCGGACTCCACGGCGCCGGACCGCTCCAGACCCACTATCTGAAAGCCGCCGTCCGCGGTGAACTGCACCGCGTACGGGTCACGAGCGCCCCGAAACCGGCCAGCTTCGAGGCCACGATCGGCAACGAGCACCGCGTCGTCGGCAGCGCGAACGCGGTCTCCCACACCACCCTCGGCCTACAGGGCTCCTACATGCCGCTGCAACAGGCCCCGGGCGAACAGGCGGTGACCGGTAGCTACACGACCGCCCTCCAGTACGCCTGGGGCAAGGGCCGCAGTGTCTCGCAGACCCTCACCCGGGGACGCAACACCACCCTCACCTTCGCCGGGCGGATGTACCTGGTGGTCGCCGACGCCGCCGAGACCGTCGCGGTGCGGGACCGCTGGACGGCCGCGATGGGCACGGTGGGCACCCGCGCCGGCGACCGGATCAGTGCCGCGGCCGGCCGGATCTCCGGGCGCCTGGCCCGTGGTCTCGCCCCGCGCCGGGCCGCCGCCGCGCTCCAGGGCATCCGCGACGCGGTGATGTTCCACCTGCCGATGCAGGACGTCATCGAGGCCGGACTCGCCCCGGACGGCCTGGGCACCGACACCCCGCACAACCTCGGCGGCGGCTACCGGGTGCCCGCCTTCCTGCGCCGCCGCCGGTTCCCCACCCACCCCAGCGGCCAGCTCGACGCGAGCCAGGCGGCGCGGCAGCTGATGGGGCGGCTGGAGAAGATCGGGGTGCCCTCGCACGACCGGGAGCAGGTCCTCCAGCGGCTCTCCCCGGACTTCCTCCGCGCCCATCTGCACGAACTGACCACCGACGGGATGACCCTGCCCGTCCGCCACCGCTCCTGGACCAGCCCGCACCACCTGCCGGTCGGCGGCAGCCCCGGCCTGCTCCACTTCAAGCTGACCCCGGTCACCACCACCGTGGAGAGGCTGCGCACCGGCTTCGAGCTGGAGGACTACCGCACCATCGCCCGCGACGACGCGGACAGCACCTCCCAGGACCGTGGCGCGGACGTGACGCTCAGCGCCGGCCAGCGCGCCGCGAGCAGCGGCATCTTCGTCGCCAACCCCTCGCTCCAGGGCACCGCGGCCAAGCAGCGGTCGAGCGTCCGCACCGAGACCACCGGCAGCACCGCGATGCCGAACATCGCCACCACCCAGGCGCACGCGGAGATCGTCACCAGCTACGTACTGACCGTCTCGATGACGGACGCGACCGGTGCCCCCCTCGCCCCCCGCGCCTTCGCCCCGGTCGGCAGCCTCAACGAAATCCTCCCGGTCAGCCTGCTCACCCCGGCCGGCGACGGCGCGGACGGCGCGCTCACCGAGCAGGACGTGCCGGAACCCGAGCGCGCGGTGACGATGCTGACCGCCGAGCAGGCCACCCCCGAGGGCATCGCCGCCTGGCGCACCGCGGCCACCGGCACCGGGAGCACCGGCAGTTCCGACGGCGCCGACTCTGACGTCCTCCCCTTCGACGACCGGATCGGCTCCGGCATCCTCGCCGTGGACATCCGCGGCGCGGCCAACGTGCAGGACGCCCTCACCCTCGCCACCGCCCGCGCGGACGGCCTCGGCGACAGCGACCTCGGCAGCCGGCACACCGGCACGAGCCTCACCGAACGCGTCCGCATGGCACGCCTCACCCCGCTCACCGGCCTCGGCACCGCCCCCGCCCAGGCCCAGCAGGAGGCCACCGCCCAGGGCGGGCTGACCGCCGGCTTCCGCGAGGCGCTCAGCGCGAACGGCTCGCCGCTGCCCACCCAGTCCTCCGCCCGTCTCCTCGGCCAGTCCCACACCGCCGACTCCCGTCTCTACGCGCGGATGCACCGCGGCGGCGCCCGGCTGCTCACCGTGGAGAACAAGCCGCGTATGGAGGCCATGCAGCGCCGGAAGACCTCCGACGCGGTGGAGGCCGGCATCGCCGACAACATCGAGGGCGCGGTGGGCACCGCCCCGCTGGCCGGCAACAGCAACGCGGGCGTGACCAACCCGGGCGCCACGGTGCCGATCGGCGGCGCGAACGACGGCACCGCCCTCAAGGGTGCCGTGGACACCACCCTCGGCACCCACCTGAAGGTCGTGACCGACCGCAGCATGCTCTTCGCGCTGCCGGTGAGCTGGCTGTCGGTGGCCGAGGTGGACCACCGGATCACCGACAGCCGCCCGTTGCACGCGCTCGGCAAGGCGAAGCGCGGCCCGCGCGCCGCCGAAGCCCAGACCACCGCCCTGGTCTGGCTGCGCGAGGACATCGCCCGCGACTACGGCCTCCTCGACGACACCACCTTCCCCGACGAGGTCCGCACCGCCTGGGACGACATGGCCAAGGCCCAGGGCGACCTCACCGAGGCCGAGAAGCGCTACTACGACGCCCGGGCGCGGGCCCGCGAGACCTGGCTGGACCTGACCACGGAGGAGCAGGACGCGCTGGGCGCCGACAACTCCGGCCCGCCCACCGATCTGCCGCCGGACATCGTCTGGTCCCCGGCCGTCGTCGCCTGGCAGGCCGCCCGCGAGGAGGTCCACCGGTGGGAACGGCACACCGACGCCGCAGCCCGGGACCACCACCGGCTGCACCTCGCCGCCACCCGCCTCACCGCCCACCACCTGGGGTCGGCCTCGGTGCCGGTGGCGGACCTGCCGCAGGAGTACGCCCCGCCGGAATGGCGCTCCGAGGCGCCCGAGCCGTACACGGTCACCGACGCCAGCGACGCCACCCCGCGCACCGTCACCTCGCCGGACGGCGCCACCGTGCGCGAGGTGCACGACGTGCCGCACGACGGCGCCTCGTTCTTCCACGCGCTGCTGGCCGCCGCCCAGGACCGGGGCCGGCTGCCCCAGCTGCTCGGCGGCGACCTCGGCGCCCGGTTCGCGGCCGACCCAGGCGACCCGTCGGTCACCGCCGAGGCCATCGGCGCCGCCCGCGACCGTCTTGCCTGGGCGCTGGGCGAGGACGGCAACGAGGACCTGCTCGACGCCCTCGCCCTGGACGCCGCCGACACCTTCACGCCGGAGGAACTCCGTGCCGCCGGAATCCGGTTGACCCCCGCTCAGCAGGCCGAGTTCGACGCCTTCGGCCGCCTTCCGCAGACTCTCTGGCCGACCGCGGACCAACGGGTGGCCCTGGCCACCGTGGCCCTGTCCCGCCCGTTCGCGAGCGAGCCGCGCCAGGACGGCACGGGCGACGCGGGTGCTACGGGGGCTACGGGCGACATGGGGGACATGGGGGACGGGGACGGCGAACCCGCCCCGCCCGAGCGCCGCGCGGGCGACCACGGCGGCGCCGACCTGCTGCCCGCGCTGGCCGCCCGCGTCCTGGGCACGCCGCTCACCGTGGTCACCGCCGAGGGCCGCGAGCAGCTCTTCCTCCCGCACGGCACCGACCCGTCCGCCGTCCGCCCGGCCACCGACCCGGTTCTCTTCGCCGCGGGGGGCTTCTTCCACGCAGCCCTCCCGCCCGGCACCCCGCCCCCGGTCGCCACCCCGCTGCCGGCCCCGACGGCCGCGGCCGCGGCCGCCGGTACCTCGGGGGCGGGTACGTCCGGAACGGGTACGTCGGGAACGGATGCTTCTGGAACGGATGCTTCTGGAACAGGTGCCTCTGGAACGGGTGCCTCTGGAACGGGTGCCTCTGGCAGGGATACGTCGGCCCCGGGTACGTCCCAGGCGGACCCCTCACGCCCCGCGGCCGGGCAGCAGTCCGCGAAGCCGCCCGCGCACCGCAGCCACCCGACCCCGCCCTGGATGCCGCCGGCCGACAGCACCGCCCCCCGCTACCGCCTCGACCGGAACGGCGTCCTCACCGCACCCGACGGTGCCACCTACACCCAGGGCACTCCCGCCGGCCGGGGCAACGGCTTCTTCGACGCGCTGTCCGCGGTCCTGCGCCAGGCCGCCCAGCACCCCGGCCTGGACCGCCGCGAGGCGGCGCGGCTGCGCGCCCGCGCGGGAGCGTCGCCCGCCCAGCTGATGCGCCTCAACGGCCTCCCCGGCGACCCGGCCGAGCGCGACTCCCTCTTCCGGCCCCCGCCCATGACCCGCCGCCCCGGCGTACCCGCGCCGAGTACGGACGCCCGTGAGGGCCATCTGCGCCGCCATCTCACCGAGGCCCCCTGGGGCCCCGAGGCCGACCGCGCGATGGCCGAGTGGGCGGCCGGTGCCACCGGCACCACCGTCACCCTGATCGAGGAGAACGGCACCGCCCACACCTATCCGGGTCCCGCCGCCGAAGGCACCCCGCACCTCCGGCTCCGCCGCCGCGGCGGCGACTTCGTCCCGCTGACGCTCCGCACCCCGGCACCCGCGCCGAAGACGCCGAAGGCGGACATCACGGGGAAGAAGGGGCCGGAGCAGGAGAAGCAGGGACCGGAGAAGCAGGGACCGGAGAAGCAGGGACCGGAGCAGGCGACCCCGGCTCCCAAGGGCACCGAGCCGAAGGACTCCTCGGAGGGACAGGTCGAGCCTCTCGTCGACGTCGACGTCCATGTCCAGGTCGATCCGCCGGTCCCGCCGGTCCCGCCCGTGCCGCTCCAGGACCTCCAGGGCCCGTCCGCCGTTCCGTCGCCCCCGTCTCCCGGGTCCCCGACGGGCAGCGACGCCCCGGGCCTCGCGGACGAGGAGGAGGCGTACGAGCTGAGCACCCTGTCCGGAGTCGGAGCCGGAGCCGGAGCCGGAGCCGCGATGGCCATGGACATGGACGCGGACGGGGGCACGGACACGGACTCCGACGTCGAGATGGACCTCGACTCCGGCTCCGACGTCGGCCCCGACTCCCGCCCGGCGCCCGAGGAAGCGGCCGTACGAACCGGCCCGGAGAACGAGTTCGCCGCCGAGTTCGCCGACCTGTTCGGCGAGTCGGAACTGCGGGTGGACGCGCTCCTCGACGTGCTGCGCCGGCGCAACGAACTCCTCGGCGGATTCCCGGACGTGGCGTTCGACGGCGCCTTCACCGAGCAGGTCGGCATCGGTGTGCCCGAGGCCCTTGACCAGGCGGAGCAGGAAGGCCGGCTCCAGCCGGAGGAGTACGAGGAACTGCGTGAGGCCCTGGGTCTCGGCAGCGGCGGTCCGTTCACGCAGACGCGTCCCACCGGCACCTCGGAACGGGACCGCGAGGTGACCCTGCGGATGCTGGACCGGGTGGCCCGACTAGTGAAGGAAGCCCTCCGGAAGGAGGACCGCTGGGCGAACGCGCAGGTCACTCCGCACATCGCAGTCGGACTGCTGCCGGACGGTTCCCTCGGCATCGCGGGCAACACCGGCGCGAAGGCGCTCACCAGCGACGAGGCCGCCCTGGTGGAGGAGGAGCTGAGGTGGTTCGTCACCGGTCAGGATCCGGAAGAAGGGCCGGGGCAGCGGAAGCTGGAGCAGTGGAGCCGGGAGGAGGAGCAGCACCGGCAGCGGTCGGCGGACCTGGCGGAGCGACAGCGGGACCTCGACCGGCGGAGGGAGGAGCAGGCGCGGCTGCGGGCTCAGCTGGAGGAGCGGTACGAGTCGAATTCCTGGAACGACCAGCTCGAGCAGCAGTGGAACGTCCTGCTCGGCGACGAGGAGACAGCCGGGCAGGACCAGTGGCGTCTGGCGGACGAACAGCAGCGGTGGCTACGGGACGAGCAGTGGCTGGCACGCCGGCGGCCCGGGATCGCGCGGGAGACCCGGGACCGCACCAAGCTGCGGGCCCTGGCCACCGGCTGGTACCGGCTCTACCACCCGGAATCCCCCGAACTCGACCTGATCAGGCAGGCGTTGGCCAACCCGAGGATCCTCAACGTCAGCGGCCAGGACGGGACCCCGGGGGCCGGATCGCACGGCTCCGAGCACGGGGAGCTCACCCTCCTCGGACACTGGGTCGACCACTGGGAGAACCATCCCGGCACCCCGGACGACCCCCAGGTGCTCCGCCTGGGCGGGTTCAAGATGGCCTGCGCCTCCTGTGATCTCGCCTACCAGGCGGTCAACGAACACATCGGGAGCAGGCTCGGCCACCGGGTGCAGGCGTCCGGTACCCACGGCATGTTCTTCCCCGGATGGCGCATGCCGCAGTGGATGGCGCGACGGCCGGGGCTGCTGAACCACATCCGCGACAACGCGGAGAGCATCGGCGCGTACCTGGACCACAACGGCGTGCTCCAGGGCGACAGGACCGAGAGCGACAACCCGCAGTACCCCGCCACGTCCTCCTCCGAGTACGAGTCCGGTGACGAAGAGCTGGACCCGGACGCCTCCGTCGGCTCCCCGGCGCCGGACCCGGGAACGGTGGCGCCCCGGCTGCCGCGGACCCCTTCCGGGACGCGGCCCGGCCCACCGGAGGCACAGGTCACCCGGCCCGTCCTGAAGGGCCCGCGCGACGGTCGGCCTCGTTTCGTGGTGCGTTCGGGTTTTGACGCGCGTCGGTTCTGGTTCGGGGGTGAGCAGGTCACCGATCTGACGGTGCGGCTCGCGCTGCGGGGCCCGGAGGGGGAGGTTGCGCGTGTGCGTGATCAACTTGAGGCGGGTGTGCGGGAGTTCCTGAATGATCCGGCGTACCGTCTGCCCAATGGTGACCGGCTTCATGTGACGGTCGAGCATGTCGGTTCCGCTGAGGCTCCGCATCTGGCGGTGGAGGTCGCGGGCCGGGACCGGGTGATGGATCAGGGCACTTGGTGGGCGGATGCCGATCCGGTGCAGCTGGTGCATGAACTGACGCATCAGCTGGGTCTGCGTGATGAGTACCGGGACGCGGATTCCGCGCACCGCCCGCACGTCGCCGGCAGTCTGCTGGGTGATCCGAAGGTCAGCCCTGATGACGCTTCGCTCGCCGCCGCGGGTCTTCGTGGCCGGCACATGGACCTGTTGGGTGTGCTGATCGGTGACGTGGCTCCGGGGACTTCGGGGCAGTCTCAGGAGGACGCCGAGCGGGACTGGGACACGGCGCGGAAGGCTGCTACCGGGATCCCGCGTCAAGCGGTGTGGGTGGACCCGGTCTCCCTGCCCCAGCCGGCCGACACCACCGACAGCACTACCGAGACCACCGACAACGCCACCACCGCGACCGCCGAAGTCGCGCCCCGCGTGCCGGGTGACCCGGATCCGAACGCCGCGCCCCCCGCCCCCGAGCCGACGTTCATCCCCTTCAAGTCGGGCACCTTCGAGTTCACCAACGTGAAGCACACGGAGGAGAAGTACCGCGACAAGGCGGTCCGGATCATCGAGTTGCTGCGGAAGCACGACACCATCCGGGACTACATCGGCGGCCGTCCGTGCCGTATCACCCTGCGCCTGCGGACGACGGAGACTCCGGCCAACGTGACGGACCGGGGCGAGGCGGGGGTCGACATCGAGCTGGCGAGCTACTACTTCGAGAAGTACGGCATCGGCCACATCATGGGGATGCTCGCCCACGAGATCGGGCTGCACCCGCTCGCCTCCCGGAACGGGGGGATCCCGGACGAGGAGGAGATGTTCCGTGACATCCCGCTGCCGGTTCCGGGGCTGTCCGACCTGAAGACCCCGCGCACCATGAGCACCGAGGGCGCGGGCCAGGCGGATCACATCATGGCCGCCTTCCCCAGCAGCACACGGCACCGGATCTACCGCGACATCGTTGTGGACATGGCCAAGGTGCTCGCTCGGGACGCGCGGACCGGGGAGGAAGGGGCGAGGCCCGGGGACGTCACGGACCTGGTCGACTGCTACCTGATGGACCTCGCCTCCATCGCGATCACCAACGACTACCGGATGAACGCGGCCAGGGAACCCGGCAACACCGCCAAGGTCTACAACGCCTACAAGGAGATGCTCCAGGCCCAGTTCGCGGACGACACCTCTCTCCGGGCCCTTCTGCCGTCGAACAAGAGCATGTTCGGTGTGATCAACGACTTCCGGCGGATCGGCACGTACATCGGGATCAGCAACCGCGGCGACAGCATCCAGCAGGCCGACGCGACCTGAGGCCACCCGGAACGGCCACCCTGTCGCCGAGGGCTGTGCCCTTTCATGCCGACGCGAGTTGCGGACCGCCCCTGTCCGCAACCGTCGCTACCGTGCTCAGCATGACGAAGACGACGAAGACGACGAAGCGGAGCACCCAGCGTCCGGCCGCCACGGCACCCGTGCTCGGCCCCCGCGCCCTCAACCGCGCCACCCTCGACCGGCAACTGCTCCTGCGTCGCGCCCCGCTGTCCGCCAAGGCCGCCGTCGAGCATCTGCTCGGTCTCCAGGCACAGAACGTGAAGCCCCCGTACTACGCCCTGGCCGCCCGCCTGGACGACTTCGCCCCGGGTGAGCTGTCCGCACTGATGGCCGACCGCGAAGTCGTCCGCATCGTCACCATGCGCTCGACCATCCACACCCACACGGCCGAGGACTGCCTCACCCTGCGGCCGCTGGTGCAGCCCGCGCGGGACCGCGAACTCACCATCTTCCGCCAGGGACTTCAGGGCGTCGACCTCGACCGGCTCGCCGCCCTGGCCCGGGACCTCGTCGAGACCGAGCCGCGCACCATGAAGCAGTTGCGGGAGGCGCTCTTGGGCGAGTGGCCGGACGCCGACCCGCAGGCCCTCGCGATCGCCGCCCGCTGCAAGCTGCCGCTGGTCCAGGTGACCCCGCGCGGGCTGTGGGGCCGAAGCGGCCAGGTCGCCCTGACCACCGCCGAGCACTGGCTGGGCCGCCCCGCACGGCCCGCACCCGCCCCCGACGCCACCGTGCTGCGCTACCTCGCCGCGTTCGGCCCGGCCTCCGTCAAGGACATGCAGACCTGGGCCGGCCTGACCCGCCTGCGGGACGCCTTCGAACGCCTCCGCCCGGGTCTGGTCACCTTCCGCGACGAACAGGGCGTCGAGCTCTTCGACCTCCCCGACGCGCCCCGCCCCGACCCGGACACCCCGGCCCCGCCCCGCTTCCTGCCCGAGTTCGACAACCTGCTCCTCTCCCACGCCGACCGCACCCGCGTCGTCCCGCCGGAGCACTGGGGCCGCGCCTGGCAGGGCAACCAGGCCTACCGCACGCTCCTCGTCGACGGCTTCCTGGCGGGCGTGTGGAAACTGGAGGACACCACCCTCGTCATCGAACCGTTCGGCCGGCTCACCGGCGACCAGCGGCGTGAGGTGACCGAGGAGGGGGAGCGGATGCTGACCGTGATGCACCCGGAGTCGTCGTACGACATCCGCTTCGGCCCGGTCCTCCGGTAACCGCCACCTGCCATCGGCCCCCGCCGCGCCCTGGCCCGCGCGCCCCCTCCCGCGCCCGAACCCGTGCGACCCCTACGGCCTGCGGTTACGACACGTACCGCGTCACGTCGGTCACCTTGCACGACATCCTGCCCGTGATGGTGTCCAGCCCCTGGGCCGTCTCGTTCGCCTCCTGGCCGGGTGCCAGGCCGTTCACCGCCGCCAGGGCCTCGCCGAGGCGCTTGCCCGAGGCGTCGACGAACTCGACGTTCACGATGTAGTCGGCCTTCTTCGCCGTCCGGTTGGTGATCGTCAATTCCGCCGACGCCCAGGTCGTCAGCGAGTCCACCGCGCACCCGGTGATCTTCACATCGCCCTCGGCCCCCGACTCCTCGGCCGGTTCCTCCGCCGCGGACTCCTCGGCGGCGGGCGCCCCCGGAGCGTCGTCCGTCGGGGCACCGCTCGTCGGGACACCGCTCCGCTCCGCGGCGGGCGACCGCGCGACCGAATCGCTGTCCTTCGAGGAGTCGTCGCTGACCGCCATGACGCCGATCACGCCGAGCACGAGAAGGACGAGGACCGCGCCACCGATCGTCAGCCCCACGATCAGCCCCGTTCTGCTCTTGTGCGGCGGCTGCGGCGGCCCGCCCCAGCCCGGCCCCGGCTGCTGCCACACCGGCCCCGGCTGCGGCCACTGCGGCTGCGACGGCGGTGGCGGAGGCGGTGGCGGTTGCTGTTCGCCCCCCGGACCTGGATACCCGTACGTCATGAGACCCCCCACGGTCAGTGCCATGAACGTTCCGTGCGATGAACGTTCTGTGTGATCGGAGAGGGACACGGTAAGCCCTTGCGCGCGGGAGCTCACCGCCGGGCACGGCGGAACGCATGGACAGGGGGCGTTGCGGGCCGCTCGTGGAGGCCCGCAACGCCCCCTGGTCTTTCACCTGAGGAGTGCTCAGGAGGACTGGTGGGGCTACGAGTTGACCTGCGTGGTCACCAGGCTGGAGAAGGTGGTCAGCCGGGTGTAGACACCCGGGTACCCGGCCGCCGCGCAGCCCTCACCCCAGGAGGTGATCCCCGCCAGGACGCCCCCGATGAGCAGGGGACCACCGCTGTCGCCCTGGCAGGTGTCGACGCCGCCGGAGGTGTATCCGGCGCAGACCATCTCGCTCGCGATGAAGTCGGAGCCGTAGGAACTCGCACAGCTGGTGTTGGACACCGTCGGGACGGTCGCGGTGCGCAGCTGGTTGGAGGAGCTGCCGCCGGCCGAGGTGGTGCCCCAGCCGACGATACGGGCGGTGGTGCCGGCCGCGTACACGCTCGTCTGGGAGGAGGAGACGTAGGAGGCCGTGGTGTACGGCATCGACGTCGACAGCGTCAGCACGGCCACGTCGTCGCCGTTGGTGGCGTCGGTGTAGCTCGGGTGGATCCAGATCTTGCTGACTCTGGCGACCGTGCCGTTCGTACCGTTCAGGTAGGTGCGGCCGCCGACCACACGGACGCCGCTGGTGGTCTCGCCGACCATGCAGTGGGCCGCGGTGACGACCTTGGTGGGTGACACCAGGGTGCCGCCGCAGAACTGGTTCTGCGAGGCGTCCGTGATCTGCATCATGAACGGGTACGCGGTCGTCGTGGTCGTCGTACCGCCGACGATGGGCTGCGGGGCGGCGACGGCGGCGGGGGCGCCGAGCAGGGCGGTGGCGGCGGCAGCGGCGGTGGCCGCCACGACGGCGGCGGTCTTCTTGGCGCGGTTGAGCCCGAACATGACACTCCTCAAGGGGAAATCGCCGGTGGGGGGTCGCCCGGGTGGGGGGTGTACGAGGGTCGCGGGACCGACCCTCATGTCACCGGGCGAGCGGCACGTCCCTTACGCTAGGACCCGGCCGTTGCCTCCCCAATGAGGGAACCCCCTAAGGGAGTTGGGCAGGGAAAACCCTCGGTCGGCCCCGGGCAAACCCGGTGCGACGGGAAGCAACACCCCGGAAACCGACGGGACTCACGTCACATCCGCGGGACTCACGTCACCTGCGCGGGACTACGTCGGACGACGGCCCGCCGCCAGTCTGACGATGTCGACCCGCGATCGGATCCCCAGCTTGCGGTAGACCCGGGTCAGGGTCGCCTCCACCGTCTTGACGCTGATGAACAGCCGCCCGGCGATCTCCCGGTTGGTCGCGCCCTCCATGACCAGCGCGGCGACCTGACGCTCCATCGCGGCCAGCCCGTCCAGCGCGTCCAGCGCGGGGGAGGGGGCCACGACCGGCTCAGCCGGCGCCGGCACCGCGGCGGCCTCCACCTGCCGCAGCCAGGGCAGCGCCCGGCAGCGCCGGAACAGCCGCGCCGCCTCGTCGTACGACGCCGGTCCGGGCCGGCGCGTGCGCAGCGCGGCCAGCGCGAACGCCGCCCGCGCCTCCTCCAGGCCGTAGCCCAGCTTCGCGAGCCGGTCCTGAGCCGACGTCAACTGCGCGAGTGCCGCCTCGTGTTCACCGCGCGCCGCGCGCACCTGCGCCTCCGCCCGGTCCAGTACGGCGAGCACGCCCTCGCGGCCCAGCCGCAACGCGTGCTCGCGGGTCACCCTGATGAGGTCCCGCGCCTCGGCGAGCTCACCGGTGTGCACGAGGGCCTCGGCCAGGTCGCCGTGCCAGCGGCCCCGGGCCGGATCGGTGATGCCGAGCCCCAGCTCCAGGTCCCGCACCCGGCGCAGCGACCGGACCGTTCCGGGCGCGTCCCCGGCCACCAGCTGGGCGTGGCCGAGGGCGGCCAGGGCGCGCGATACGTACATCTGGTCGCCGTCCACCTCGGCGTGCTCCGCGGCCTCCCGGGCCAGGGCCAGCGCCCGGTCCACGTCCCCGCCGGCCGCCTCCGCGAACGAGGTGAGCAGCGCGGAGGCCACCTCGCCGATGCCGGAGTCGCGGGCCAGCCGCAGGCTCTCCCGGGCCAGGTCCAGGGCCCGTCCGCAGTGCCCGGAACGCAGTTCGGTCTCGGCGAGCAGCCGCAGGAAGTGCACCTCGCTCTCGACCATGCCGCGCCGCCGCACCTCGCGCAGCAGCGCGGTGACGGTGGTGCGGGCCTCGGCCAGCTGGTCGCTCATGAGCAGCCAGCGGAAGCGGACCAGGCCCGGCCCGTTGTGATGGCAGGCGACCTGCGGGTCCTGCGGTTCCCGCAGCGCCCGTTTGATGGTCGCGGGCGCGTCCGGGTGGCCCATCAGCGTCTCGGCCTGGGCCTGGAAGGCGAGCGCCAGGAGCTCGCTGCGCCGGTCACCGGCCCGGGCGGCCAGCTGTGCCGCGTGTGCCGCCTCCTCCCGGCCCTGCGCGAAGTCGCCCTGCACGACCAGGCCGCGCCAGGCCAGCTGGTAGTGGACCAGGGCGAGCAGGCCGGGGTCGTCGCCCGCGTCGGCGAGCGCCTGCGGGAACACGGCGTCGACGTCACCGAGGGCCTGACCGGCCGCCTCGATGACCACCATCCAGGCCCGCACCCGGTCGGCGGGCACGGTCGCCCGGGTCAGCACCTCACGGGCGATGTCCCGCGCGAGGTCCGCCTCGCCGGCGGTGATCGCGTCCTCGGCGGCCTGTAGACGCCGTTCGTCCGGTCCCGGCACGGTCTCGGCCGGGGTGTGCCGGGCCGCGAGCAGCCCGAGGGAGGCGGCCACCGAGGGGGCGCCCCGGTCCCGGGCCTGAGTGGCGGCCTCGCCGAGCCGGGCCGCCACCTCCGGGTCGGTGCCGGTGGTCGCCAGCGCCAGGTGCCGGGCCCGCTCGATCGGATCGGAGGCAGCGGTGGACAGCGCGGCGTGCACGGCCCGCCGCTCCTGCGCGGGCGCCTCCGCGTACAGGGCGGCCGAGATCAGCGGATGCGCGAACCGCAGGGCGGGCCCCTCCGGCTCCGTCGCCAGCAGCCCGAGGGCCGCCGCCTGGGCGGTCTCCGCCTCCGCGTTGTCCCGGCCGGCCGCGTGCAGCAGCGCCACCGTGGGACGCGCGCCGGCGCTGGCCACCAGGAGGGTGCGGCGGGCCTCGTCCGACAGCATCTCCAGCCGGCTGAGCACCAGGGCCCGCAGCGAGGTGGGCACGTGCAGCGGCTCGCCCGGCCGGGGCGGGGTCGGGTTCTCGGCCAGCGCCCGGCCCAGTTCCAGCGCGAAGAGCGGATTCCCGCCGCTGGTGCGGTGGATGTCCCGCACGGTCGAGCGGGGCAGGCCGGTGTAGCCGCGGTGGTCCAAAAGCTCGGCCACCTGGACGCGGGAGAGCGGGTTGAGCCGGACGGCGACGCTGTCCGGGGGCAACGCGCGTAGATGACGGTCGTACTCCTGTCCCTCGGTCCGTACCGCGCACAGCAGCTGGACCGGGGTGTCGCCGAGGCGGCGGGCGGCGAAGCCGAGCAGCTCCGCGCTGGCCGGATCCAGCCACTGGAGGTCGTCCGCGACGACCAGCACGGGCCCCTCCGTCGCGAGCGCGCGCAGGGTGGACAGGACCGCCAGACGCAACGCCAGCCCGTCCCGCTGGAGCGTCGACTCGCCCCGGCCGGTGAGCGCCGACTCCAGGGCGGTGCGCTGGGCGGCGGGCAGCCGCCCGGACACGCGGTCGACGACCAGGCCGAGGAGGTCGGCGAGGGCCAGGAAGGGGAGGTGGGATTCGGACTCGGTCGCCGAGCAGCGCAGGACGGTGCGGGCCGCGCCGGAGTATTCCGCCGCCAAAGTCCGCAGCACGGTCGACTTTCCTATTCCGGCCGGGCCGTGGAGCAGGACGCTGCCGCCGCGTACGAGCTGCTCACGCGCCGCCGTGGACAGCTCCTCCCTGCCGATCAGCAGCTCGGGGCGGCATCTGGCAGGCTCCTTGAAGTCCCGTCGCACGGTCACCGCTCCCTCCGCGTGTCGTGTCCTGGCCAATATTAGGCAACGGTCTTTGGAATTCGGATGGACGAGATGGTGAGGGAAATAACAACGTGACCGCATGGACAAATTCAAAGCGCCCGAGCATGGATAACCCACCGACGGATTCGACCCGGCCTACGGCGGCCGGCCTGCCCGACGTGCCGCGACGACAGCCTCCCCACGGGTACGCGTCCCAAGCTTCCGCACGGCCGGTCAGAGACAAGCCTTGACCGTCTCGGCGGTCCCGCCCGGCCGCGGGGGCCACCGCGTCGATCGCCCCGGCGGCCACACAGGCCGGCTCGTCCCGCTCGCGGCGCGCCGGGCGCACCTCGCGCGCCGCGGGCCCACCCGGCGCGGTCAGCGGCCCGCAGCCGGCCGGCGGCGCCGCGCGCACCGAGGGGTCGGTGATCCGCGGGGCCGGCGCCCGCAGTGCCGTGTGGGCCTTCCGTCCCTGTTCCCGGGCGGCGGTGCCGGCGGGGGGCCGGGGCCGAGTGCGCGCCGCCGGCGGCA
The DNA here is from genome assembly GCF_030287445.1 of Streptomyces sp. ALI-76-A. Lineage (GTDB taxonomy): Bacteria > Actinomycetota > Actinomycetes > Streptomycetales > Streptomycetaceae > Streptomyces. The sequence goes on from NZ_JASVWB010000002.1 coordinate 6,935,453, forward strand.
TGCGGCGCGCCTCGTCCCCGACCAGCAGCGCCTGCTCCACGTCCCGCGCGGCGTCCACCGCCGCGCCGAGGACACGGTCCCCGAACGGCCGGGTGCCGCGCAGGGCGCCGTACAGCACCGCCCGCACCCGGCGCCGTACGACGACCGGCACAGCCGGGACCGCCGGCACCGGACACAGCCCCTCCGCCGCGACGACGGTTCCGTGCTCATGGCTGATCTGCCGGGAGGAGGAGTGGTCCGGCACCGCGCAGGGGCGGGCCAGGGCCGGCACCTCGCCGCCGAGGCCGGTGCCCGCGGTCACCACGAGCGCGCGCGGGGCGGACGTGGCGGCGCGGTCCGGTTCGCTGACGCGCATCCGCCGCCTGCCGGGCTCCCCCAGACCGCCGAAGGCGACCGGCGGGCCGGTCGCACACCGCAGCCGCGCCGGCGCACCGCGGATCTCCACCGGCTGTGAGCCCGGCCGCGACATCGACTGCGACACCGGCGGTGACACCGGCGCTCGCCCCGGCTGCGACACCGGCTGCGAGGCCGGCTCCCGCCCCGGCTGCGACACCTCTGCTGCCACGTGCTCGTCCCTTCGCCGCGGCACACACCCCCGTTCGGGGGTAGTGAGACCCGCGTCACGGATTACACGATGGCAGAGAGCCGCCTGGCAATGGTGCCGGGACCGAGGAGGACGACAGATGACGACGCCGACGGAACTCTTCCGCAGCGCGCGGGACTTCCTGCTGGAACACCGCGAGGACTACGCCACGGCGTACGAGGGCTTCACCTGGCCCCGTCCCCGGCACTTCAACTGGGCGCTCGACTGGTTCGACGAGATCGCCCGGGGGAACGCCCGGACCGCGCTGCACATCGTCGAGGAGGACGGCAGCGAGGTCCGGCTTACCTTCGCCGAGATGGCCGAGCGGTCCAGCCGGGTCGCGAACCTGCTGCGCGAGCGCGGGGTCGGCGCCCAGGACCGGATCCTCGTCATGCTCGGCAACCAGGCCGAGCTGTGGGAGACGGCGCTCGCCGCCATGAAACTGCGGGCCGTCGTCATCCCGGCGACCCCGCTGCTCGGACCGGCCGACCTGCGCGACCGGGTCGAGCGCGGACGCGTGCGGCACGTCCTGGCCCGGGCCGAGGACGCCGGCACGTTCGACGAGGTGCCCGGCGACTACACCCGCACCGCCGTCGGGGGCGTACCGGAGGGCTGGCAGCCGTACGAGGACGCGTACGCCGCCTCCGCCGAGTTCCTGCCCGACGGACCGACCCTGGCCGACGACCCGCTGATGCTGTACTTCACCTCCGGCACGACGGCCCACCCCAAACTCGTCGAGCACACCCACGCCTCGTACCCGATCGGACACCTGGCGACCATGTACTGGATCGGTCTCCAGCCCGGCGACGTGCACCTGAACATCTCCTCGCCGGGCTGGGCCAAGCACGCCTGGTCCAACCTGTTCGCACCGTGGAACGCCGAGGCGACCGTCTTCCTGCACAACTACACGCGCTTCGACCCGGCCCGCCTGATGGCGGAGATGGACCGTGCGGGTGTGACCACGTTCTGCGCTCCGCCGACCGTGTGGCGCATGCTCATCCAGGCCGACCTGGCCCAGCTGCGCACCCCGCCGCGCGAGGCCGTGGCGGCCGGCGAGCCGCTCAACCCCGAGGTGATCGAGCAGGTCCGCCGGGCCTGGGGCGTCACCGTCCGGGACGGCTTCGGGCAGACCGAGACGGCGGTCCAGGTCTGCAACAGCCCGGGACAGCCGCTGAAGACCGGCTCCATGGGACGGCCCGGTCCGGGCTACCGGGTGGAGCTGCTCGACCCGGTGTCGGGCGCGCCCGGCGCCACCGAGGGCGAGATCGCGCTCGACCTGTCCGCGAAGCCCGTCGGCCTGATGACCGGCTACCACGGCGACCCCGACCGTACGGCCGAGGCGATGGCCGGCGGCTTCTACCGGACGGGGGACATCGGCTCCCGGGACGCCGACGGCCACCTCACCTACGTCGGGCGCGCCGACGACGTCTTCAAGGCCTCCGACTACAAGATCAGCCCCTTCGAGCTGGAGAGCGCGCTGCTGGAGCACGAGGCGGTGGCGGAGGCGGCCGTGGTGCCCGCGCCGGACGACCTGCGGCTGGCCGTGCCGAAGGCCTATGTGGTGGCGGCGGAGGGCTGGGAGCCCGGCCCCGACACCGCGAAGGTGCTCTTCGAGCACTCCCGTGAAGTCCTCGCGCCCTACAAGCGGATCCGCCGCCTGGAGTTCGCGCCCCTGCCCAAGACCGTCTCCGGCAAGATCCGCCGGATCGAGCTGCGCGAGGCCACGGCCGCGGGCTCGGACGCCGAGTACCGCGAGGAGGACTTCCGGTGAGCGCGCTCTCGTACACGCACGGACACACGCAGGCCGTATCAAGGACATGAGGAGGTGGCCCGGAGATCCGGGGCCGTGGAAGTGACCTGTGGTCGGGCGGCGTCCGGGCACGCCGAGGCCGGCGGAGGCGGTCCCCTCGCCGGCGTCGGACGGGGCACGGTCCCGCGTCGTCGTCGACGACGACGCGGGCGTGCGGGAATCCACCCGCCGCAGCGTGCGGCGGGCGGCCACCGAACCCGGGTACGTGCTCGGCCCGGCGGCAGGCTCCCCAGCCGTCCGGTGTCGTCGTGGTCCTCGCGGGTGCGGCGTGCCGGACGGCGTCCGGGAACCGACCGGCCGGCAGGGCCCGAGCAGCGCGAGGCAACCGAGATGCCGATCGTGCCCTTCAGCCGTTCCCGGACGTCGTGGCCCCGGTCCGCCGCCCCCTCGGCCCCCTGCCGGGAACGCTCCCACCGCGCGGCGGGAGGCGCGCGGCGGCCGATCCCTTACCCGGCCGCACTCCGGTGAGCTGGCCCTTCGACATCCCGTTCAACTCGATCAGTTCCACAGGGTTGTCAGGGTCATGAGGCGCTCTTACAGTCCCCACAAAACCCCCCGCGTGGGAGCGCTCCCACCCGCAGACGCGGGAGCGCTCCCACGTGCGTGACCCGACCCGGTCGTCCCTCCCAGAGAGGCCCCCATGCGATCGTCACCCCACCGCCCCCGCACCCTGCGCGGCCTGTGCGGCGCGCTGCTCACCGCTCTCGCCACCGTGGCCGCCCTGATGACCGCCGCACCGGCGGCGCGGGCCGACACCACGCTCTGCGAGCAGTACGGCACGACCGTCATCCAAGGGCGCTACGTCGTCCAGAACAACCGCTGGGGCACCGGCGCCACGCAGTGCGTCACCGCCACCGACACCGGCTTCCGGATCACCCAGGCCGACGGCTCCGTGCCCACCAACGGCGCGCCGAAGTCGTACCCGTCCGTCTTCAACGGCTGCCACTACACCACCTGCTCGCCCGGAACCAGCCTGCCCGCCCGGATCAGCGGCATCACCAGCGCGCCCAGCAGCATCTCCTACGGCTATGTCGACGGTGCCGTGTACAACGCCTCGTACGACATCTGGCTGGACCCGACGCCCCGCACCGACGGGGTGAACCGCACCGAGATCATGATCTGGTTCAACCGGGTCGGCCCGATCCAGCCGATCGGCTCCCAGGTCGGCACGGCCACCGTGGGCGGGCGCACCTGGCAGGTGTGGACGGGCAGCAACGGATCCAACGACGTGATCTCCTTCGTCGCCCCGTCGGCGATCACCAGCTGGAGCTTCGACGTCATGGACTTCGTCCGGCAGACCGTCTCCCGCGGGATGGCGCAGAACGACTGGTACCTGACCAGCGTGCAGGCCGGGTTCGAGCCCTGGCAGAACGGCACGGGGCTCACGGTGAACTCCTTCTCGTCGACCGTCGTCACCGGCACCCCGGGCGGCCCGGGCGGCCCGGGCGGTCCCGGGGAGCCCGCGGCGGGCTGCCGGGTGACGTACGCGACGAACGTCTGGACCGGGGGCTTCACCGCCGACGTCACGATCACCAACACCGGTCCGTCCCCGGTGGAGCCCTGGCGACTGGCCTTCACCCTGCCCGCCGGACAGCGGATCACCCAGGCCTGGAACGCCACCGTCTCCCCGTCCTCGGGGACCGTGACGGCGAACGCCCTGGCACACAACGGGACGATCGCGCCCGGCGGCAGCCGCACCTTCGGATTCCAGGGCACCTACAGCGGCACGTTCGCCCAGCCGACCGGGTCCGCCCTGAACGGCACCGCCTGCGCCTGACCCGGTGCCCCCGCACCGCACGGCACCCCGCACCGCACGGCACCCCGTACCGGGCCGCCCCGGGCTCCGCCCGCCCCTTCCCCGCGCCGACAGGGTGGGCCCCGGGGCGAACGGCCCGCGCTGACCCGCTCCCTCGGCCCGCACCCGGAAAGGCTGCCGCCATGAGCCCGAGTCCCGCACCGACCCCGCGCCGCCCCGCCCTGTGCGCCGCCGCCCTCGCCGTCACCGGTCTGTCCGGCGCCGCTCCTCCCGGACCGGCGGTGTCCGCCGCCCTGCCGTACCAGGACCCCGCCCTGCCGGTGGCGGACCGGGTCACCGACCTGCTGTCCCGGATGACACTCGACGACAAGCTCGGGCAGATGACCCAGGTCGAGAAGGACACGCTGGTCCCGCACTCCGACCTCGCCGCCCACCGCACCGGCTCGGTGCTCTCCGGCGGCGATTCCACGGTCAGCCCCACCAACGCCCGGACCTGGGCCGACACCTATGACTCCCTCCAGCGCACCGCCCTCGGGACCCCGCTCGGCATCCCGGTGATCTACGGCATCGACGCGGTGCACGGCCACAACGCGGTGCGCGGCGCCACGCTCTTCCCGCACAACATCGGCCTCGGCACGACCCGCGACCCGGCGCTGGTCCAGCGGGTCGGGCGCGCGGTCGCCGAGGAGGTGGCGGGCACCGGCATCGACTGGTCCTTCGCGCCCTGTCTGTGCGTGGCCCGCAACGACCGGTGGGGCCGCACCTACGAGTCGTTCGGCGAGAAGCCCGAACTGCCCGCCTCCATGGCCACCTTCGTCACCGGCATGCAGGGGCAGACCCTGGGCGGCGACGGCGCCTCGGTGCTCGCCACCGCCAGGCACCACCTCGGCGACGGCGGCACCACCGGCGGCGTGGACCAGGGCGACACCCAGCTGCCCGAGGCCGAGTTGCGCGCGATCCACCTGCCGCCGTTCCAGGAGGCGGTCCGGCGGGGCGTCGGCTACGGACACGGCCTGACCTACGGCACGGGCGGCGGCCCGGCCCCCGGGGCGGTGGCGGATCCCGGGGCGGTGCGGCCTTCCGGGCCCGTGCCGGAGTCCCTGGCGATGCGGGATTCCGGGTCCGCGGTGGATGAGACGACCAGGCGAGCCCTCGCCGCCGTGCCCGGCTCCTGACACCCCCCGCCCGTCCGGCGGAGCTTTCCCGGACGGGCGAGGGGATTCACCTCCGAACACCGACCTGCGAGACCGACCCGCGGCACCGACCCGCGGCACCGACCCGCGAGACCGACCCGCAAGGAGAGAAGGGAGGCCCGGAAGATCCCCCGGAAGATCCCCACGAAGGCACAGGAGACTCCATGGCTCGACGCAAGAAGCAACTGGTTTCCCTGGCGGCGGTGCTGGCGACCCTGCTCGGCGGAATCGGGCTGGCCCTGCTGGGCCAGGGCAACGCACAGGCGCACGGTGTGACGATGATGCCCGGATCGCGGACATACCTCTGTTACCTGGATGCCAAGACCAGCACCGGCTCGCTGGACCCGACGAACCCGGCATGCCGTGCCGCGCTCGCCGAGAGCGGTGCGTCGTCGCTGTACAACTGGTTCGCCGTACTCGACTCCAACGCGGGCGGACGCGGCCCGGGTTACGTCCCGGACGGCAAGCTGTGCAGCGCGGGTGACCGCTCCCCGTACAACTTCACCGGCTACAACGCCCCACGCGCGGACTGGCCGCGTACGCATCTCACCTCCGGGGCGACCGTCAGAGTCCGGCACAGCAACTGGGCGGCACACCCGGGTGACTTCCGGGTGTACATGTCCAAGCCCGGTTACTCGCCGACCTCCCCGCTGGGCTGGGGTGACCTGGAGCTGATCCAGACGGTCACCAACCCGCCCCAGTCGGGCTCGGTGGGCTCCGAGAGCGGCCACTACTACTGGGACCTGAAGCTGCCGTCGGGCCGCTCGGGCGACGCGGTCATGTTCATCCAGTGGGTGCGGTCGGACAGCCAGGAGAACTTCTTCTCCTGCTCCGACGTCGTCTTCGACGGCGGCAACGGCGAGGTGACCGGGATCCGCGGTTCGGGCGGCACCCCGACCCCGACCCCCACGCCGACTCCCACGCCCACCGACCCGCACACCGGCTGCATGGCCGTGTACACCGTGACGAACTCCTGGAGCGGCGGCTTCCAGGGCTCCGTCGAGGTCATGAACCACGGCACGACACCGCGTGACGGCTGGGCCGTGCAGTGGAAACCGGGCACCGGCACGAAGATCAACGCTGTGTGGAACGGCGCGCTGAGCACCGGCTCCGACGGCACGGTCACGGTCAGGAACGTCGACCACAACCGGACCGTCGCACCCGACGGCAGCGTCACCTTCGGCTTCACCGCCACCTCGACCGGCAACGACCACCCGGTCGGCACGATCGACTGCGTCACTCCCTAGCGCCTCCGGCGCGGGACAGGGCGGGGCCGGTGTCCGCGGCACGCGGAACCGGCCCCGCCGTGCGTGTCAGGCGCCGGTGGCGTGCAGTTCGCCGGCGGGGTCGTTCACCGGCCGTGGCGTGCCCGTGAGGTCGAGGACGAACAGGGGGATCCCGAGTGTGTCGGCGCGGGCGCGGGCGTCGGGGGCGTACCCGGTCAGGGAGAAGTAGACGCACGCCGCGGACTCCGTCATGGCCGTCAGCCACAGGCACTCCACGTCCCGCAGGGAGGCCGGCCGCACGGTCGGGTCGACCTGCGCGAGCAGACCGCGGGCGGCGATGCCGATGCCGGACGGGGGCCGCTGGTCGGCGCGGCGGATGTCCCGGTAGCCGAGCCAGCGGAGGTAGCGGGCGGTGACGGTGACGGCGTCCCGGGCGGTGCGGATGGCGACGGGCCGGAACGCGCGGTGCGGCGCCGCACCGGTGGGCTGTGCCGGGACGGTGCCGACGGGCTGTGCCGGGACGGCACCGGTGGGCTGTTCGGGGACCGTGCCGGCCGTGGCCACCGCTATCCGCAGCACCGTCCCGCAGGGACAGCCCAGCTCCGGACGGGGCCACTGGCCGTCGCGGCCGCACGCGGCGCAGCGCACGGTGACCCACTCGTCGTCCCAGGCGCGGTGGGTGACCGCCGTCATGGTGCCGTGCGGATCCAGCGGCGGCGCGACGGGCGCCCCGCACGCGCACGGATACGAGGGTGCCGCGTAGAGATGCTCCCGCCGACAGGCCGGGCAGGGCACCGGAACGCTCTCGGACATGGCCCACATCGTCCTCCAGGGCACCCCCGCTTGTCCCTCTCTTGACGGTCTTCACCCACCCGCCTACATTCTTTCCAGATAGCAGAAGAAGATTTCCACAATACGGAATTACATTCCTCACCGCGGGGCGCGACGGGAGGGTGAGTCCGGCAGCCGAAGCAGGAGTAATCGATGGCTCGAATGACCGCTGCCCGCGCGGCAGTTGAGATCCTCAGGCGGGAGGGCGTCACCGACGCGTTCGGTGTCCCCGGCGCGGCGATCAACCCCTTCTACGCGGCCCTCAAGGCCTCCGGCGGCATCCACCACACCCTCGCCCGGCACGTCGAGGGTGCCTCGCACATGGCCGAGGGCTACACCCGCACCCGCGCGGGCAACATCGGCGTCTGCGTCGGCACCTCCGGCCCGGCCGGCACCGACATGATCACCGGTCTGTACTCCGCGACCGGCGACTCCGTGCCGATCCTGTGCATCACGGGCCAGGCCCCGACCGCCGTGATCCACAAGGAGGACTTCCAGGCCGTCGACATCGCCTCGATCGCCAAGCCGGTGACGAAGATGGCGGTCACCGTCCTGGAGGCCGCCCAGGTCCCCGGCGTCTTCCAGCAGGCCTTCCACCTCATGCGCTCCGGCCGCCCCGGCCCGGTCCTCATCGACCTGCCGATCGACGTCCAGCTCACCGAGATCGAGTTCGACCCGGCGACGTACGAGCCCCTGGCGGCCTACAAGCCCGCCGCGAGCCGAGCCCAGATCGAGAAGGCGCTCGGGATGCTGCTCGCGTCCGAGCGTCCGCTGATCGTGGCCGGCGGCGGTGTCGTCAACGCCGACGCGTGCGAACTGCTCGTGGAATTCGCCGAGTTGACGGGTGTTCCGGTCGTCCCGACGCTGATGGGCTGGGGCGTCCTGCCCGACGACCACGAGCTGAACGCCGGCCTGGTCGGCCTTCAGACCTCGCACCGCTACGGCAACGCGACCTTCCTGGAGTCCGACTTCGTCCTCGGCATCGGCAACCGCTGGGCCAACCGCCACACCGGCCGGCTCGACGTGTACACGGCGGGCCGGACGTTCGTCCACGTCGACATCGAGCCCACCCAGATCGGCAGGATCTTCGCCCCGGACTACGGCATCACCTCCGACGCCAAGGCCGCGCTGGAGCTGTTCGTGCAGGTGGCCGGGGAGCTGAAGGACGCGGGCCGACTGCCCGACCGCTCCGCGTGGGCCGCCGCCGCGCAGGAGAGGAGGGCGACCCTCCAGCGCCGTACGCACTTCGACGACATCCCGATCAAGCCGCAGCGCGTCTACGAGGAGATGAACAAGGCCTTCGGACCGGAGACCCGGTACGTCTCCACGATCGGCCTCTCACAGATCGCCGGCGCCCAGATGCTGCACGTCTTCCGGCCGCGCCACTGGATCAACTGCGGCCAGGCGGGCCCCCTCGGCTGGACCGTTCCGGCCGCGCTCGGCGTCGCCAGGGCCGACCCGGAGGCGTCCGTGGTCGCCCTCTCCGGCGACTACGACTTCCAGTTCATGATCGAGGAGCTGGCGGTCGGCGCCCAGCACCGCATCCCGTACGTCCATGTCCTGGTGAACAACTCCTACCTGGGCCTGATCCGGCAGGCGCAGCTGGCGTTCGACATCGACTTCCAGGTCAGCCTGGAGTTCGAGAACGTCAACTCGCCCGAACTGGGCGTGTACGGCGTCGACCACGTCAAGGTGGCCGAGGGGCTCGGCTGCAAGGCGATCCGGGTCACCGACCCGAACGAACTGGGCGCGGCCTTCGAGCGGGCGAAGAAGCTCGCCGCCGAGTACCGGGTGCCGGTGGTCGTCGAGGCCATCCTGGAGCGGGTCACCAACATCGCGATGTCGAGGACGAACCACATCGGCGAGGTCGTCGAGTTCGAGGAGATCGCCACCGAGCCGGGACACGCCCCGACCTCGATCAGGCCCCTGAAGGTCTGAGGGCGTGAGGGCCTGACGGCCTGACGGCCACGAAAGGGCCGACACCCGTCGACCCGCCACCGAGGGGCGGCCCACCGGGGGAGGGCCGCCCCTTCGGCGTGCCCTCGATCCGCGGCGGTGTCGGGGAGGCTCCCCTCGGTGTACCGGGCCCGGCCGGACCGTCGTACCGCTGTCCGCGACACCCCGGAGCGGAGCCCGCCGCCCCCGTGCCGGCGGACCCCGCATGACCACAATGTGCCCACGCCCGGGGGCCGTTGAAGCCCCCGGGCGCGGGTTCAGAGCTTGATTTGAGGGTTCCGTAGCCGGCGTACGACCGCTGCGGTACTCGGGCTGACCGGACCACGCCACGCGGTGCCGGGCGGGCGTACCGGGTGGGTGGGACCGCGGCGGCTGTGACGGAACCGGGGCTCCTTCCCTCAGGTCGAAGAAGGAGGTCCGGGGACCTTCACCACCGCACTGGCTCACACGCCGCCGCGGTCCCGTTCCTGCCCGGACGGCCGATGGACCACCCCTCATCCGGGTCCACCGCCGGCACGGGCGGCCTTGACGGGGGCTCGGTCCACGCGGGGCGCGGACCGCCTCCCGCACGCGCTCACCGCCGCGCGGGCCGGCGACCGGGGTGCCGGACCCGGCGGTGAGCGCGTGCTTCGACATACCGGTCCCCGGAAACCCGACGAGTCGTCGGGGTCGGGGACGGGTTCCGGCCCGCGGCGGCGCCTGGGCGCGACAGGACAGGTGTCAGCGCCGCCGCGGACCGGAAGTCCGGCTCAGACGCGGGCGCCGGACAGGCGTTCCACCGCGCGCAGCAGCGCCGAGTGGTCCAGTCCGCCGTCGCCCTGCGCCCGCAGGCTCGCGACCAGTTGGGCGACCACCGCCCCGACGGGCAGGGCGGCACCGACCGAGCGGGCCGCGTCCGTGACGATGCCCAGGTCCTTGTGGTGCAGGTCGATCCGGAAGCCCGGCTTGAAGTCGTGGTTCAGGAAGCTGTCCTTCTTGCGCGTCAGCACGGTGGAGCCGGCCAGGCCGCCGTTCAGGACGTCGAGCGCCGCCTTCAGGTCCACCCCCGACTTCTCCAGGAAGACCACGGCCTCGGCGCACGCCTGGATGTTCACGGCGACGATCAGCTGGTTGGCGGCCTTCACGGTCTGGCCCGCGCCGTGCGGACCGCACAGCACGACGGTCCTGCCGAGCGCCTCGAAGACGGGCTCGGCCTCGTCGAAGTCGGCCTGCTCGCCGCCGACCATGATGGACAGCACGGCCTCGACCGCGCCGGCCTCGCCGCCGGAGACGGGCGCGTCCAGGACGCGGATCCCCTTCGCCCCGGCCGCCTTCGCGAGGTCGACCGAGGTTCGCGGGGTGATGGAGGACATGTCGATCAGCAGGGCGCCGGAGCGCGCGTGCTCCAGGATGCCGTCCGGGCCGTACGCGATGGCCTCGACCTGCGGGGAGGCCGGCACCATCGTGATCACGACGTCGGCGTCCCGGACGGCCTCGGCGATCGAACCGGCGGCCGTGCCCCCGGCGGCGGCCAGCCGGTCCAGCTTGTCCTGTTCCAGGGTGAAGCCGGTGACGTCGTACCCCGCCTTGAGGAGGTTCTCGGACATGGGAGAGCCCATGATGCCGAGGCCGATCCAGGCGATCCTGGGGAGGTTCGTGGTCATGCGGGTGCCTCTCTGACTGCTGGTCTCCGTCGGTGAGCGGGTGCTCAGTGAGCGGCTCGGGCCGCGGCGGGCAGCCAGTCGAACGCCGCCGCGCTCGGGCGGTCGCCCGGCTTGTACTCCAGGCCGACCCAGCCCTCGTAGCCGGCCTTGCGCAGCTGGTCGAGGAGGTCCGCGAGGGGAAGTGACCCGGTGCCCGGCGCGCCCCGCCCCGGGTTGTCGGCGATCTGCACGTGGCCGGTCTTCGCGGCGTACCGCTCGATCACCGACGGCAGGTCCTCGCCGTTCATGGCCAGGTGGTACAGGTCCATCAGGAACTTCGCGTTGCCGAGCCCGGTCGCGTCGTTGACCTTGTCGACGACTCCGACGCCGGCCGGGGCGCTCACCAACGGGTACAGCGGCGACTCCGTCCGGTTGAGGGTCTCGATCAGCAGGACCGCGCCGATCCGGTCGGCGGCCCGGGCGGCGCGGACCAGGTTCTCCAGCGCGAGCGCGTCCTGCTCGGCCGGATCCACGCCTGCGACGCGGTTGCCGTACAGCGCGTTGAGCGCCCCGCAGCCCAGGCTCCCGGCGAAGCCGGCCGCCACGTCGATGTTGGCGCGGAACCGCTCCGACTCCGCCCCCGGGATCGACAGGGCGCCGCGGTCGGGACCGGGCAGCTGCCCGGCGTAGAGGTTCAGGCCCGTGAGCCGGACGCCCGCGTCCTCGATCGCCTTCCTCAGGGCGTCCAGCTCGGACCGCTCGGGGGTGGGGGAGTCGACCCAGGGCCACCACAGCTCGACCGCCGTGAAGCCGGCCGCGGCGGCGGCCGCGGGGCGCTCCAGGAGCGGGAGTTCCGTGAAGAGGATCGACAGGTTGACGTTGAAGCGCTGCTCTGCGAATCCCATCGGGCCGGCGCTCCCTTCCCTAGCGAGTTTCGAACGCAGCGAGTTCCGTGAGTGGCGAGCGAGGGGCTCTGTCTTCCGTATTACGGAACTTGATTTCTGCTTGTTGGAAGAGTGCCGTCGGCGGTCGGAGCTTGTCAAGGGGGCCCGGCGGAAAACGGCAGCGCACGTCGGGCGTGCGCGTCTCAGGGCGTGCGCGCGCCCGTCCCCTCGATCCGGCCGCCGCCGATCCGGCCGCCCCTCGATCCGGCCGCCGCCGATCCGGGGCCGAGGAGGAGGGGCCCTGGCGGGGCGGGTGGGCTAGGGTCGGCTGTACGGCGGCCCGGACTGAGCCGTCGTGAGGGTGATGACCTGCGGCGGCGTCGCGGAGGCCGACGGCCGGTCCGTCACGCGACGCGCCCCCTGCGCCCGCGCGTCCTGCGGGCCGGGGAACACGCGGGCCGAGGCGATCCCATGGGGGCACAGTGCGACTGAGAGTGGAGTTCACCACCGAACCCTTCGACCTCGACGAGGCGCCCGCGCACGCGGTGGTGGCCCGCGAGGTCGTCGAGGCGGCAGACCTGGACGCGGTGGACGTCGGCCCGTTCGGCAACACCGTGGAAGGCGGCGCCGACGCCGTGCTCACCACCGTGGACGCCCTGCTGCGCCGGACCCTGGAGTCGGGCGCCACCCGGATCTCGCTCCAGCTCAACGTGATCGGGGACGGTGTCGCCGGTGCGGGCGCCGTCGGGGAGGGCGGGAAGTGACCGCCCACGGGGACGAGGACTTCATCGCGGCGGTGAAGCCGCTGGTCGACGCGATGGGCGGCGAGCTGCTCCCCTCGGACGAGGCCGGCCCCGACGACGTGGTGCTCGCCTGGGAGGGCGTCGATGTCGTCGCCGTACGCCTGCCGCAGCTCGCGGACTCCCTCGATCACATCCTGGCCGCCATGGAGCGCAAGAAGGGCAAGCCCCTGGCCGACCTGGACCGCAAGGCCAAACAGGAGGTGGTGCGGATGCTCGAAGCGCGCGGCGCCTTCTCCGTGCGGCACGGGGTGGAGACCGTGGCCGGCGCGCTCGGGGTCAGCCGCTTCACGGTCTACAACTACCTCAACCGCGAGAAGGAGGGCTGACCGGCGGGCGGGCCCGGCTTCCGGCGGGCGCGCCCTCCGGGCGGACACGGCTCCCGGGAGTACCGGTACTTCGGGTGAGCTGGGCTTCGCCCGTGGGCCGGTCTTTGTTACCCGGAATTTTCAACAAAGTGTTGACGCCGACTTCGGGAGGGCGTTAGCTGGCGGCAGCCCGATCAGCACGAAGGCCGTTCCCGGCCACGGAGGCTCCCGTGACGTCGACTTCCACGCCCCCGGGCCTGGCCCGGTTCAACGCCCTGGAGGAGCACGCGGCCTTCGCCGCACTGCACGAGGTGTGCGCCTCCACGGCATGGGCGGAGCGGCTGCTCGCCGCCCGCCCCTACGCCACCGCCGACGAGCTCTACGCCGCCAGTGACACGGCGACGGCCGAGCTGACCGCCGGGGACCTGGCGGAGGCGATGGCCGGACACCCGCCGATCGGCCGGCCCCGGCCGGGCGATCCCACCTCGGCACGCGAACAGCGCGGCATGGCCGGCGCCTCCGACCGGCTCAAGGCGGAGATGCTCGAACTGAACCTGGCGTACCAGGAGAAGTTCGGCCACGTCTTCCTGATCTGCGCCACCGGCCGGACCGGTGAGCAGATGCGGGACGCGGCCGTGGAGCGGCTCGGCAACCCGCCGGAGCGGGAGCGGGAGATCATCCGCACCGAGCTGGGCAGGATCAACCGGATCCGGCTGGCCCGTTTCGCCGACGAGGACTGAGGAAGACCGCGGAGGACGCCTGACATGAGCACCAGCACCACCGCCTCGGTGTCGACGCACATCCTCGACACCAGCGTCGGCCGCCCCGCCGGGGGAGTCGCCGTCCAGCTCTCCGCCCGCCTCGGGCGGGACGCGGACTGGCAGCCGCTCGGCGGGTCCGTGACCGACCCGGACGGGCGGTGCAAGGACCTCCCGGCGCTGCCGGAGGGAACCACCCACGTACGGCTCGACTTCGCCGTGGAGGCGTACTTCGAGCCGGACGTCCAGCACCAGCGAGCCGAGGCACGGCAGGACGCCCCCGCGAATCGGGACAGCGGGCCTGGAGTGTTCTTCCCGGAGGTGGCGATCACGTTCGCCGTCGTGCCGGGCGAGCACTACCACGTACCGCTGCTGCTCAACCCGTTCGGCTACTCCGTTTACCGAGGGAGCTAGCAGACCATGGCAGACACTTCCCGCCCGGCCCGTCCGGTGTTCCTGGGACAGAACCAGTACGGCAAGGCCGAGAACCGAGTCGTCAAGATCACGCGGGACGGCGCCACCCACCACATCAAGGACCTGAACGTGTCCGTGTCGCTCAGCGGCGACATGGACGACGTCCACTACTCCGGCTCCAACGCCAACGTCCTGCCGACCGACACCACCAAGAACACGGTGTACGCCTTCGCCAAGGAACACGGCATCGAGTCCGCCGAGCAGTTCGGCATCCACCTCGCCCGTCACTTCGTGACCTCGCAGGAGCCGATCCACCGGGCCCGGATCCGGATCGAGGAGTACGCCTGGGAGCGCATAGCCAACGCCGGTGAGGGCGCGCACTCCTTCGTCCGCCAGGGCCAGGAGACCCGGCTGACCCAGATCACCTACGACGGCTCGTCGTGGGAGGTCGTCTCGGGACTGAAGGACCTGGTCGTGATGAACTCGACCGACTCCGAGTTCTGGGGCTACGTCAAGGACAAGTACACGACGCTGCCCGAGGCCTACGACCGCATCCTGGCCACCCAGGTCTCCGCCCGCTGGCGCTTCGGCTGGTCCGACGACGCACAGCGGCCGCCCCACTGGGACGAGTCCTACGAGCAGACGAGGAAACACCTGCTCCAGGCCTTCGCCGAGACGTACTCGCTCTCGCTCCAGCAGACCCTCTACCAGATGGGCGCGCGGATCATCGACCACCGCGACGAGATCGACGAGGTCCGCTTCTCCCTCCCGAACAAGCACCACTTCCTGGTGGACCTGGAGCCGTTCGGACTGAAGAACGCCACCGACGACGGAGCCGTGTACCTCGCCGCCGACCGGCCCTACGGCCTGATCGAGGCGACCGTCCTGCGGGACGGCTGCGAGCCGAGGATCCCCGTGGACCTCACCAACCTCTGATCCACCCCGACACCTCAGAGACCACAGAGATCACCGAGATCACAGAGATCAGTGAGCGAGAAGCGCGCATGATGGCAGCAGACCGGCGCATCGTCATAGAGAACTGTTCGATCGCGACCGTCGACGCCCACGACACCGAGTACGCGAGCGGACACGTCGTCGTCGCCGGCAGCCGCATCGAGTCGGTCGGCGCGGGCCGGGCCCCCGAGGGCCTGGAGCACGTCGACCGCAGGATCGACGCCACCGGCCACCTGGTGACCCCGGGCCTGGTCAACACCCACCACCACTTCTACCAGTGGATCACCCGGGGCCTGGCCACCGACCACAACCTGTTCGACTGGCTCGTCGCGCTGTACCCGACCTGGGCGCGCATCGACGAGCGGATGGTGCGTGCGGCGGCCCAGGGCTCGCTCGCGATGATGGCCCGCGGCGGCGTCACCACCGCCATGGACCACCACTACGTCTTCCCCACGGGCTCCGGCGACCTGTCCGGCGCGATCATCGGCGCCGCCCGCGAGACGGGCGTCCGCTTCACCCTCGCCCGCGGCTCCATGGACCGCAGCGAGAAGGACGGCGGGCTGCCGCCGGACTTCGCCGTGGAGACCCTGGACGCCGCCCTCGCCGCCACCGAGGAGACCGTCGCACAGCACCACGACGCCTCCTTCGACGCCATGACCCAGGTCGCCGTCGCGCCCTGCTCGCCCTTCTCCGTCTCCACCGAACTGCTCAGCCAGGGCGCCGAGCTGGCCCGCCGCCTCGGCGTCCGGCTGCACACCCACGGCTCGGAGACGGTGGAGGAGGAGCAGTTCTGCAAGGAACTGTTCGGCATGGGCCCGACCGACTACTTCGAGTCCACCGGCTGGCTCGGCGAGGACGTGTGGATGGCGCACTGCGTCCACATGAACGACGCCGACATCGCCGCCTTCGCCCGCACGAAGACCGGTGTCGCCCACTGCCCGTCGTCCAACGCCCGGCTGGCCGCCGGGATCGCACGGGTCCCCGACATGCTGGCGGCCGGCGTCCCGGTCGGCCTCGGCGTCGACGGCACGGCGTCCAACGAGTCCGGCGAACTCCACACCGAGCTGCGCAACGCGCTCCTCGTCAACCGCCTCGGCGCCCACCGCGAGGCCGCCCTGAACGCCCGCCAGGCGCTGCGGCTCGGCACCTACGGCGGCGCCCAGGTGCTCGGCCGCGCACGGGAGATCGGCTCCCTGGAGCCCGGCAAGCTGGCGGACCTGGTGCTGTGGAGGCTGGACACCCTGGCCCACGCCTCCATCGCCGACCCGGTGACCGCGCTGGTCCTCGGCGCGGCGGCCCCGGTCACGGCCTCCTTCGTGAACGGCCGCCAGATCGTCGAGGACGGCCGGCTGCTGACCGCGGACGAGGACGCCATCGCCCGCGCCACGCGGGCGGAGGCCCAGCGGCTGGCGGCGATCGCCGCGCGGTGACTCCGTACGCGCGTACGGATCTCGAGCTCCGGTCGGGAGGGACGGCTCCCGGCCGGTGGCCGTGGACCCGAGCGGGGTCCACGGCGGCCGTGTCCGGGGCACGCACGCCCGTGCGCGCCCCGGAACGGTCACCGTCCCGGTCCCGCACGCGGCGGGGCAGGGGCCGCGAGCGTCACCCTCGCCTGAACGCCCGGCGGGGCCGGGGGTCCGGCAGCGGCCCGGTGAAGACCTGGATGGGCACGCCCATCAGGGTGCGGACGTCGGACGTCATGCGACCGGTCGCAACAGCCGGTGGCGGCGGCCGGTTCGGCCCAGGGAGCGCTGTCCGGGTGCGTCAGCGGGGCGCGTGCCCGTGCGCGCGGCGGCTGACGGTGTCCGTGGCGCTGCCACGGGCCCGGCGCGGACGCCCCGGCGGCCGTGCGGCTCAGAGGCCGAACAGTTCCGGATCGACGGCCAGTTGCTTGAAGTGCTCGCGGGGATCCGCCACCAGCTTGCGCTTGTCGAGGTCCATCAGGCCGCCGACGGCCGTGATCTCGGCCGCCACCGTGCCGTCCGTACGGCGGATGGTCTGCTCGATGCGGAACGTCTTGCCCTCGCCCCAGACGAAGTCGCACGTCACCTCGACCTCGTCGCCGGCGAGCAGTTCGCGCCGGTAGCGGATGGTCGTCTCCAGCGCCACGGGGCCCACGCCTGCGCCGATGAGACCGGCCTGGCTGATGCCGGCCGCCGCGAGCAGCGACCAGCGGGCGTGCTCCGCGTAGTTGAGGTAGACGCTCTGGTTGAGGTGGCCCTGCACGTCCGTCTCGTAGCCACGGACGGTCACCGGGACGGAAAACGGTTCGGTCACGGCTTCCCCTTCTTCGTCGTGGACCTTCTGCTGCCCTGATCTTGGCATGCGCGTCATGGGCATCATCTGCGACGGGGGGACGCCAGCAGATAGCGGGCTCTCGTCCGCGGCTCCGTGTGCTCCCCCGCCTGCCAGCCCGCCTGCTCCAGCGTGGCCGCGCAGGCCCGCAGCCGCTCGGTGTCCGCCGCGTGCACGGCGACGGCCTCCGGCTGCGGGGTCGCGCGCACCCGGTACCCGTCGGTGCCGTTCCGCCCCGCCGGGCGGTGTCCGGCGGCCTCCAGGGCGAGCGCGGCGGCCTGCACCAGATGCGTACGCTCCCAGCCGCACGGCCGGTCCGTGGCACCGTCGGAATTGGTCATCCGGCGCAGCTCCAGCATCCCCTGCCAGGCACTGTGCACCTCGCGCGTCCGGGATGGGCCGGCCTCGGGGGCGTCCGGTTCACCGCCCACCCGCGCGGCGAACACCCCGGACCCGGTGCTCTCCACGGGCGCCTCGGGCGCCGGTGCGACCTCCTCGCGCATCCGGTGCCCGGCCGGGGTCAGGAAGTGGTCGTGCGGCGGTCGCGGATGCCGGAAGGCGAGCCCCCGCTTGACCAGCGCCGCGAGCTGCGCGTCCGTTGCCCTGAGCCGCCCGGTGACGGGATCGGCGGCGTCGATGACACGCCGCTGCGCGGCGGTCGGCGGTCGGGTCACGGCGTGCTCCTTCCCGGTGCGCGGAGGACGCCGGAGCCTTCGCCCGGACCCCTCGCCCGGACCCCGAGTCCAGAACCCCGGGTCCAGAACCCCTCCGCCAGTACGTCCGAGATTACGACGGAGGTCTGACATTCCACCCGGCGATCACCGGCCGCCCGTGCTCCGTGCCCAGCCGGCTCAGCGCGCCCGTCGCCAGCTGGAACAGCGCGCCGCCCGACGGCGGCAGACCGAGCCGGCGGGCCGTGAGGACGCGCAGGAAGTGGCCGTGCGCCACCAGGACCACACAGCCCTCGGTGTTGGCGAACGCGGCGTCCACCTTGGCCAGCACACGGTCGGCGCGCTCCCCGACCTGCTCCGGGGTCTCCCCGGGGTGGTCCGGCGGGCCGGGCGTCACCCCGTCCGTGAACAGGAACCAGTCCGGCCGGGTGCGTTGGATCTCGACGGTGGTGATGCCCTCGTAGCCGCCGTAGTCCCACTCGTGCAGGTCCGCGTCCACCCGCACGTCGTGCAGTCCGATCAGCTCGGCCGTCTCGCGGGCCCGCTGCGACGGGCTGACGAACGCGGCCCCGATCCGGTGCGAACGGATCAGCGGCACCAGCCGGCGTGCCTCGGCACGGCCGCGCTCGGTCAGCGGGACGTCCGTCAGTCCGGTGTGCCGCCCCGATCGCGACCACTCGGTCTCACCGTGCCGTACAAGAAAGAGATCACTCATGCGGCCCAGGTTAGGAGACCGCTACTGCCGATAGCCGCTCAGGAACCGTCCGATCCGGCCGATCGCCGCCTCCAGGTCGTCCGCGTGCGGGAGGGTGAGGATGCGGAAGTGGTCCGGCGTCGGCCAGTTGAAGCCCGTGCCCTGGACGACCTGGATCTTCTCCCGCAGCAACAGGTCCAGGACGAACTTCTCGTCGTCGTGGATCCTGTGCACCTTGGGGTCGAGGCGGGGGAAGGCGTACAGCGCGCCCTTCGGCTTCACGCACGACACGCCGGGGATCTCGTTGAGCTTCTCCCAGGCCACGGTGCGCTGTTCGTGCAGGCGCCCGCCGGGAGCCGTCAGCTCGCGGATGGACTGGCGGCCGCCGAGCGCGGCTTGGATGGCGTACTGGGCCGGCGCGTTGGCGCACAGCCGCATGGAGGCCAGCATGGTCAGGCCCTCCAGGTAGTTCCGCGCGTGCTGCCTGGGGCCGGTGATCACCAGCCAGCCCGAGCGGAAGCCCGCCACCCGGTAGGTCTTCGACAGGCCGCAGAAGGTCAGGACCACCAGGTCGGGGGCGAGGGCGGCGGCCGAGTGGTGGACGGCGTCGTCGTACAGGATCTGGTCGTAGATCTCGTCGGCGAGCACCATCAGGCCGTGCCGGCGGGCGAGGTCGAGGATGCCCTCGACGATCTCCTTCGGGTAGACCGCGCCGGTGGGGTTGTTGGGGTTGATGATGACGACGGCCTTGGTGCGGTCGGTGATCTTCGCCGCCATGTCGTCCAGGTCCGGGTACCAGCCGGCCTGTTCGTCGCACAGGTAGTGGACGGCCTTCCCGCCCGCGAGCGTCGTCACCGCCGTCCACAGGGGGAAGTCCGGAGCGGGGATGAGGATTTCGTCGCCGTCCTCGATGAGCGCCTGGACGGCCATCGACACCAGCTCGGAGACGCCGTTGCCGAGGAAGACGTCGTCGACGTCGACCTCCAGGCCGAGGGTCTGGTAGCGCTGGGCGACGGCCCGGCGGGCGGAGAGGACGCCGCGCGAGTCGGTGTAGCCGTGTGCCCGCGGCAGCATCCGGATCATGTCCTGGAGGATCTCCTCCGGCGCCTCGAAGCCGAACAGGGCGGGGTTGCCGGTGTTCAGCCGGAGCACGCTGTGCCCCGCCTCCTCCAGCGCGTCGGCCTGCTCGATCACCGGGCCGCGGATCTCGTAACAGACCTCGCTCAGCTTGTTCGACTGCCGGAACTCCATGCGCTTACGCCCCTCCGGTTCGTGTGATGCTTGGTTTTACCAAGTGTGAGCTTGGAAAGTCCAACACATTGTCTAGACTGCGTCGCATGTCACCTCGCCGAAGCTACGACCAGTACTGTTCCGCCGCCCGGGCGCTCGACGTGGTCGGCGACCGCTGGACGCTCCTGATCGTCCGGGAGTTGCTGGGCGGTCCGCGCCGCTACACCGACCTGCACGCCGACCTGCCGGGTGTCAGCACGGACGTACTCGCCTCGCGGCTGAAGGACATGGAGCGCGACGGCCTGACGACCCGGCGCCGGCTGCCGCCGCCCGGCGCGGCGTACGTGTACGAACTCACGGCGCGCGGTGGGCAGTTGCTGCCCGTGCTCCAGGCCCTGGGGCACTGGGGGCAGGCCCGGCTGGGCGAGCGGCGGCCCACCGACGCCGTCCGCGCGCACTGGTTCGCGCTGCCGCTGCTGCGCTCCCTGGAGGGCGAGGGCCTCGTCGACGTACGGCTGGAGGAGGGGAACTTCCATCTGTACGTGGGCGCAGAGGAGGGGCCTGTGTACGGCGACGGGCCCGCCCCCCGGGAGCCGGACGCCCGGCTGGTCCTGGACACCGGCACCTGCACGGCGATCGGGCGGGGCGAGCTGAGCGTCCTGGAGGCGGTGCGGACCGGGCTGGTCGAGGTGACGGGTGACGGCGCGCCGGCGAAGGCGCTCAGGGAGGCGTGAGGCTCGCGGAGGCGTGGCGCTGGGGAGGCGTGAGGCGTCGGGAGGCGTGAACTCCACGGGAGTGACGTCCACGCAAGCGTGAAACGGCAGGAGGCCCGCTCGCGGCGGGCCTCCTGCCGTCATGTCACGCTCCCGGCGGCACCCGTGCGGGCCGCCCCGACCCGCGGGTCAGCGTGTACCCGCCGACACCGGCGAGCGCGGCCAGCACACCGCCCACCGCGGTCCACACCCACCGGTCGGACCACCAGCCGGAGGACCAGCCGTCGTCGGGGTCGACGCCGGACAGCACGGCGGTGTCGGACGCACCGTCCTCCTCCGCCTCCGAGGTGACCGCGACGCCCGGGACCAGCGGCTCGGCCAGCGAGCCGTCCACCGCGGCCGAACCGCCGATGTCCTCGGAGCCGACCCGCACCTGCGCGTCGACCGGAAGGCCCAGGTCGGCGGTGGTGAGCCCGACGGCGGTCAGCCGGACGTAGTACGTCCCGGGCAGCGGGTCGTTCGCCCACTGCTCCGACCAGGCGCGGACCGTGCGCAGCGTGCACGCCAGCCGCACCGAGGCGGCGCCCGCCGCGGCGGTGCGGGTCTGCGCGCCGTACTGGCACGCCTGGCGCCGGCGCAGCCCGTCGTACACGTCGAGCTGCCAGGTCTCGACGGCGTGCGTCGCGGGCAGCTTCACCGTCGCCTCGACGGTGGGACGCTGTCCCGCGTCCGCCGGGAACGCCCAGTACAGGTAGTCGCCCGCGGACCCCTTCGCCGTGGCCGTCCGGCCCTGCTCGATCTCGGTGGCCGTGCGGAACGAGGTGCCGGCGGCGGTGGGCGCGTCGCCGTCCGCAGAGGGGGACGGCGACGCGTCGGCCGCCGCCGGGGCGACGGCCAGCCCGAGCATCAGCAGGGACGCGCTCAACACGCGAGTGATCCGCATCAGTTGGTCCTCCAGACCGCGAGCCGCCAGCGCGACAGCCAGCCCCAGACGAGACCGGCGAGGAAGCCGGTGAGGATCAGCGCGCCCAGCAGCCACCAGCCGCGACCGAGGCCGAAGGAGGCCACGTCGCTCGCGGGCGACGGCCCGTCCACGACGTCGACGGTCAGCTCCAGCGGCAGACCGGGTGTGGTCTTCACCCCGGAGGCCGCCGAGAAGGAGTGGGTGACCTGGAGGCACACGGTCTCGGCGGCGGCAGCGTCGTCGTCACCCTCCGCCTTCGGGTACCGCAGCCCCGTCGAGACCACGTCCGTCCGGCCGTCGCCCGCCGCCTCGCCGCGCACGATCTCCCGGCCGCGCGTCGTGACCGCCCGCAGCAGCACCCCGTAGGACGGGTTCACGGCCCGGTCGGCGCCCACGCTCACCGAGGCGCGCAGCTCCTGGCCGGGTTCCACGTCCACCCGGTACCAGCGCTGCCGCCCGAACTCCTCGCGGTCGGTGTACAGACCGGACTTCACGGCCGGCGCCGAGGCGCACGCGGTGGCCCCTTCCACCGCGACCGGTGTCACCACCGGATCGGCCGCCCGGTCCACCAACTGGTTGACCTTGTCGGTGAGTTCGTCGGTGTGCTCCACCGACGTGTAGGTGCCGCCGGTGGCCTCAGCGATGCAGCTGAGCTGCTGCCGCATCTTGGTGTTGGGGACCAGGCCGAGGGTGTCGACGGTCAGGCCGATGCCCTTCGCGGCGATCTCGCGGGCCACCTCGCACGGATCCAGCGGGGCGCAGGTGTCCTCGCCGTCGCTGATCAGCACGATCCGCTTGGAGCCGGTGCCGCCGTCGAGGTCGTCGGCCGCCGCCAGCAGCGCCGGGCCGATCGGGGTCCAGCCGGTGGGGGAGAGGGTCGCCACCGCCGTCTTCGCCTCGGTGCGGTCCAGCGGGCCGACCGGGTAGAGCTGCGCGGTGTCCTTGCAGCCCGTCTTCTGGTCGTCGCCCGCGTAGTCGGCGCCCAGCGTCCGGATGCCGAGCTGGACCTCCTCGGGCGTCGCGTCCAGCACCTCGTTGAAGGCCTGCTTCGCCGCCGCCATCCGGGTGCCGCCGTCGATGTCCCGGGCCCGCATGGAACCGCTCACGTCGAGGACGAGGTCGACCTTGGGCGCGCTCTCGCCGGTGGGTTCACCGGCGAGAGCCGCGGCCGGGAAGACCAGCCCGGCCGTCAGGGCGGCGAGCAGGGCGCACACTCCCGCCGCCGGCCGTTTACGTGTGATCATCGGCGGATCCTATTGATCAGCGGTGCCGCGCTCCAAAACGGCCGTTCAGCGCAGGGGGTTGGGCAGCGCGGTCCACTGGTCGCCCGGCGTCCCCGGCGACAGCCGCATCAACGTCAACGCCTTGGCCGGCAGGGGCTGTTCACGCAGCGCGGTGAGATCGGGCGTGCGCGGCAGCTCCCGTACGGCGCTCTCCAGCGCCCCGCCCAGCGCCGCCGCCGAACCCGCCGTGCCGGCGAGCGCCCCCGCCACCAGCGACCCGAACAGCTTGCGCCGCAAGGTGGTTTCGTCGTCCGTGACGATCCGGCCGGTCAGCTCCGGCACCGGGATGCCGTGCCGGGCCAGCCGGGCCGGGCTCACCCGGATGTCGGCGAGGTCCCGGTAGACCAGGCGCAGGGGAGCGCCGGCCGGGGACAGCACGACGAGCAGGTTCTGGCCGTGCGCCTCCAGGGCCACGCCCAGATCCAGCAGCCGCAGGCCCACGGTGAGGGCGAGCCGGGCGAACTCGGCGAGCCAGGCGGGGGAGTCGGGCAGCCCGGTGGCGGGCAGGGCGGCCACCGGCACCACGCGTTCACCGCTGCCCGGTGTGACGTGTGCCTGCGGCGACTCCCGCAACACCGCGGCCAGATCGGGGGAGTGGGCGGTGGCCGCGCCCAGGGTGCGGGTGACGTGCAGCAGACCGTCCAGGCGGGCGGCCAGCGTCCGGGCGAACTCCGACAGGGTCGCGGACAACCGGATCGAGTACCCGGAGATGTCCCGCACCGACGAGGTGAGCCGGGCGCTCAGCGCGGTCTTGACGTGCGGACCGCCGTCGGGGACCGCCAGGGTGCGCAGGGACATCAGCGGGCGCGCGTCGAGACCGGTGTCGCACGTCCGCTTGAGCACGTGCTCCGCCTGCCACGGATGCACCGGCAGCAACAGCCTCCCCCCGTCGAGCAGTTCGTCCGGCCAGACGCCCGTCACCAGGCACTCGCCCGCCGTGACCGGCAGCAGCCCCAGCCGCACCAGCGGCCGGTGCTCGGGCCCGTAGGCGAGCTGCTCGGCCACCGAGAAGCCGGGCCGGGCACGGCAGCCCGGGTGGTACGGGTGCCCGTCGACCACCCGCTGCTCCCACTCCCAGTCCTCGCGCGGCCACCCCGTCGGGCGCGGCTGGTCCTGCCCGGCCCGGGAGAGCGCCAACGAGGCGACACTGTGCCCGAGTTCGGCGGCGAAGTCCGTGGCGTGCGGTACGACGAGGTCGGTCATCAGCCGGGCCGGATCGTCGTACGACACGTCGTCGAGCCGTACGGCGGTGACGTACGCGGTCGTGGCGTACGGGTCCGGACGCGGACCGCGCAGCCGCCGGCCGTCCGCCAGGCGCAGGGTGACCTCGTCCGGGCCGGCCGTGCGGTCCGTGAGCCATGGGAACGGCTCATGGGTCAGCGCACGCCACAGGCGGGTCAGGACGGCGGCGCGGGCACCGGGCAGTTCGGCCGAGTAGCGCGGCACGAGTCCGGGGCGTACGGCGGCCAGTTCCTCGGCGACCTCGGCCTCGGCGGTGGGGGGACGGTGCACGGTCGGGCTCCTCGGGTACGGATGGGGTGTCACGACAGGTGGTGACTACAGACATACTGATCGTCTCCGCCCGAACGGACCGCAGAGAACGAATGGAACGCGTGGATCCCTTCCCCCCGACCGCCGCCGATGACGCCGCCCCCCGCGCCGACATCGCGGCCCGCGCCGACGCCTACGCGGCGGCGCCCCTCCTCAACTGCCTGCTGAGGGAGGTGGCCGAGCCCGTTCCGTACCCCGCCGGACCCGCCGGACCCGCCGGACCCGCCGGACACCGGGTGTACCGGCTGCCCGGGGGCAGACTGCTGCGGGTGCGCGGCGCGCGGCGACCCGCCGGGCCCGAGGTGTACACGGACGGCGGCTGGCGGCCCGTCGGCCACCCCGAACTCGTCAAACTCGTCGCCGAGGAACTGGTCCGGCACACCGGGCTGTCCAACCCCGACCTGCCCCCGGAGATGATCGACAGCCGGGACGCGGTCGCCGCGCTGCTCGCCGCCCGGGCCCGGGCGACACCGCCCGACGACCCGTATCTGCGCTCCGAGCAGTCCCTGATCACGGGCCATCCCCACCACCCGGCCCCCAAGGCCCGCGGCGGCGGGCCGGTCGCCGGCTGGCTGCCCTACGCGCCCGAGGCGTACGCCCGCTTCCCGCTGACGCTGCTCGGAGTGCGCGAGGACGCGGTCGTCGAGGAGGGCGACACCTCGGCCCTCGACGCGCTCGGCGCGGCCCCGCCCGGCTACCGCCTGCTGCCCGCCCATCCCTGGCAGCTCGACCTGACCGCCCGCGATCTCGCCCCGGCCTTCACCGACGGACGCCTGATCCGGCTCGGCGCGACGGACTTCGAGGCCTGGCCGACGGCCGCGGTCCGCACGCTGTACGCGCCCACCCGTGACCTCTTCCTGAAGTTCAGCCTCGACGTGCGCATCACCAACGACATCCGTCGGCTGTGGCGCCACGACCTGGACCGACTACACCGGACGGACGCGGCGGCCCGCCGGGCCCTCACGGCGGTCGACGGTCCGGCGCACTGGCTGAGCGACACCGGCTACCGCACCGCGGACTTCGCCTTCGAGGAACTCGCCGTCCTGGTCCGCGAGGGGCTGCGCGACCGGCTGGTGCCCGGCGCGACCCCGCTGCTCGCCGCCGGGCTGGTCGAGGGCTTCGACGGCAGCCCCCTCGACGGCACCGCCGATCCGGCGGGCTGGTGGGCGGCCTACCTGGCCCAGGTGGTGCCGCCCGCGCTCGCGGCCTTCGCCGACCACGGCGTCGTCCTCGAAGCACACCTCCAGAACACGCTGGTCGCGGTCGACGCCGCCGGCACACCCGTGCAGGCGCTGTTCCGGGACGCCGAGGGCGTGAAGCTGCTGCCGGAGGTGTCCCGCGAGGCCGGCTGGGAACGGCTCGTGTACTGCCTGGTCGTCAACCACCTGATCGAGGTCGGAGCGGCCCTGGCCGAACGCCACCCGGGCCTCGACCCCTGGCCCGCCGTCCGCCGCGAGCTGTCCCGGCACGACCTCCCCGAGATCGCCGCCCTGCTCGCCTCGCCCACCCTCCCCGGCAAGACGAACCTGCTGCTGCGCTGGACCGGCGCGGACGGCGCCGACGCCCGCTACCGGTCCCTGCCCAACCCCCTCACGGGGTGAGAACCGGCTGACGAGCACCGGCGCCGAGGACCGCCGGCCGAGCGCCGGCGCCGGGACTGGCGGCCGAGGGCGGCCGAGGCCCGGCTGACGGGTACCCGCGGCCGGAGACCGGCTCATGAGCTCCGGTACCGGGACCGGTGGCTGAGGACCGGCCGACGAGGATCGACGGCGAGGCCCGGCGCCGGGACTGGCGGCCGAGGGCGGCTGACGAGCACCGGCGCCGAGGACCGACTGAGGCACCACCGGCTGTCGAGGACCGGTGGCTGAGACCGGCTGATGAGAGCACCGGTGTCAAGCCCGGGCCGAGGGGCGGCCGCCGAGCACCGGCGGCCGAAGCCCGGCTGTCGGGCACCCGCGGCCGGAGACCGGCTGTCGGGCACCCGCGGCCGGAGACCGGCTCATGAGCCACCCGTCGAGCCACCCGTGCCGCCGACCGGCGGCTGAGGACCGGCCGGCGAGCGTCCGCGGACGAGGGATCGGCCGGTGAGCGTCCGCCGAGGTCATCCGGTGCCTTGGTCGGTCTCCTCCCACTCCTCCCGCGCGTCCGTGACCTCGCTGTCGCCGGACGGGTCCGGCTGCGGGTGTCCTTCCTCCTCGGGGTGGACATCGCGTTCACCGGTCTCCCGCTCCAGCGGGGAATCAGGCTCGCGTCCGGGTTCGGGACTGCTCATGACCACTCCTTCGCGATGCCGGAACAGAACGGGCATATCGACTTCCCCTGGCCCGGGAGGCGAAACGCGGCTCCTCACACGCTGAGGGCCGCCCGGACCGTCCCCTCGGCCTGTGCCCCGCCCTCGCCCGAGGAGGTCACCCGGCCCGCTTCCAGCACGTAGTACCGCTGGGCGGCCCGCATGGCGAAGCCCACGTGCTGTTCGACGAGCAGGACGGACAGGCCCCCGCGCCGGGTGAGCGCGAGGATCGTCTCCTCGATCTCGGCGACGACGGAGGGCTGGATCCCCTCGGTCGGCTCGTCGAGAAGGAGGAGCCGGGGGCGGGTGATCAGCGCGCGGGCGATGGCGAGCTGCTGGCGCTGGCCGCCGGAGAGCAGACCGGCGCGGCGGCCGGACAGCTCCCGCAGGACGGGGAACAGCGTCAGCGCCTCGGCGACGGCCTCCTTGCCGTCGGGACGGCCGTCGGCGACGAGCTGGAGGTTCTCGGCGGCGGTCAGGTGCGGGAAGGACTGCTGGCCCTGCGGCACGTACGCCATCCCGCGGGCCACCCGCTGGTGCGGGGCGAGGCGGGTGATGTCCTCGCCGTCCAGCAGCACGCTCCCGGCGGTCGGCCTGAGCAGGCCCATGGCGGCCCGCAGCAGGGTGCTCTTGCCGGCGCCGTTGTGACCGAGGACGGCCGCGACGCCGTCCTTCGGGACCGAGACGGTCACCTCGTGCAGCACGGTGGTGCGGTCGTAGCCGGCCCGGACGGTGGTGATCTCCAGCATGGGCGTCACGCCTCCTCGGCGACGGGAACGGAAGCGAGGCCGGCCCCGGCCCCCGCCCCGGGCTCGGTTTCGGGCTCGGAGGCGCGGCCGAGGTAGACCTCCTGCACCCTCGGGTCGGCCTGGACCTCGGCGACCGTGCCCTCGCTGAGGACCTTGCCGGCGTGCAGGACGCTGACGCTGCGGGCGAAGGAGCGCATGAAGTCCATGTCGTGCTCGATGACGACGACCGTGTGGTCCTCGCTCACCCGGCGCAGCAGGGCGCCGGTGGCCTCCCGCTCGTCGTGGCTCATGCCGGCGACGGGCTCGTCGAGGAGCAGCAGCCGCACGTCCTGGACCAGCAGCATGCCGATCTCCAGCCACTGCTTCTGGCCGTGCGCCAGGGCCCCGGCGGGGCGGTCGCGCAGCGCGGTCAGGCCGGTGGTCTCCAGCGCCTTCGTCACCGGTTCCGGCGTGCCCTTGCGGCGCCGGAGCATGGTCAGCGGTCCGCGCCCGGCGCCGGCGGCGATGTCCAGGTTCTGGAGGACGGTCAGCTGCTCGAAGACCGTGGCGGTCTGGAACGTCCGGCCGATGCCGAGGCGGGCGATGCGGTGCACGGGCCGGCCGAGGAGTTCCTGGTCCCCGAAGCGGACCGAGCCGGTCGCCTTCGCCAGTCCGGTGACCGCGTCGACCAGGGTGGTCTTCCCGGCGCCGTTCGGTCCGATGAGGAACCGCAGGTCGCCGGGGTGGATGTCCAGGTCCACGCCGTCGACGGCGGTGAAGCCGTCGAAGGTGACGCGCAGGCCGCGGATGGTCAGTCCCTCGCCGTTCATGCTGTCTCTCCCTTCGGTGTGCGGGTGCGCCGGTCGCGGACGACGGCGAACAGCGACGCCAGACCACCGGGCAGGAAGCCGACCGCCACGATGAACAACAGCCCCTGGAAGTAGGTCCACCCCGCGGGGAAGGCGTCGGAGAGCGTGCTCTGCGCCCAGGCCACGACGAGCGCGCCGAGCACCGCGCCCACCAGCGAGGCCCGGCCGCCGACCGCCGCGCCGATGACGAAGCCGATGGACGGCACGATCCCGATCAGCGCGGGCGAGATGATCCCGACGGCCGGTACGAACAGGGCGCCGGCCAGGCCCGCCATGCCCGCCGCCACGACGTAGGCGACGAGCTTGACGTTGGCCGGGTCGTAGCCGAGGAAGCGGACCCGCTCCTCGGAATCCCGTACGGCGACGAGGAGTTCGCCGTACCGGCTGACGAACAGCTGGCGGGCGACGGCCATCAGCAGTAGCAGGACGACGGCGATGACGACGTACACCATCCGCT
Organism: Streptomyces sp. ALI-76-A; assembly: GCF_030287445.1. Taxonomy (GTDB): domain Bacteria; phylum Actinomycetota; class Actinomycetes; order Streptomycetales; family Streptomycetaceae; genus Streptomyces. The sequence goes on from NZ_JASVWB010000002.1 coordinate 6,964,293, forward strand.
GGTTGACCGGGTCGTCGAGGTCGTAGCCGAAGAAGCCCTGGATGTCGGTGAGTCCGTTGGTGCCGCCGGTGGTGGCCTGCTGGCCGACCAGCCAGATGGCGAGGGCGGCGGCCAGCGCCTGGCTGAGGATCGCGAAGTACGCGCCCTTGACCCGGCGGCGGAAGATGAAGAACCCGAGCAGCGCGGCGACCGCCATGGGCAGCAGTACGGTCGCGGCGAGCGCGAAACCCGGGTACGCGAAGGGCTGCCACCACCAGGGCAGCGCGTCGCCGGTGCCGTACAGCTGCATGAAGTCGGGCAGTGTCTGGCCGGTGGCGGCGGCGTCGGCCAGCTTCAGGTGCATCGCCATGGCGTAGCCGCCGATGCCGAAGAAGACGCCCTGGCCGAGCACCAGCAGTCCGCCGCGCCCCCATGCCAGGCTGACGCCGACGGCCACGATCGCGTAGCACAGGTACTTGGCGAGCAGGGAGAGCCGGAAGTCGGACAGGACCAGCGGGGCGACGCCGAGGAGGAGCACGGCGCCGAGGACGAAGCCGCCGGGTACCCGGAGGCGTTCCCGCAGGGTCACGGACGGCTCGGTCACGGCGGTGGGGACCGGTGAGGTCGTTGTGGTCATGCCAGGCTCCTGGTCCGCAGCGTGTACAGGCCCTGGGGGCGCCACTGGAGGAAGGCGACGATCGCGACCAGCACCATCACCTTCGCGACGCTGACCGTGGTCGAGTACTCCAGCACCGACTGGAGGACGCCCAGCACGAAGGCGGTGAGCACGCTGCCCTTGAGCTGACCGATCCCGCCCACGACCACGACCAGGAAGGCGTCGACGATGTAGTTGGTGCCCGTCGTCGGACCGATCGGGCCGACCAGGGTGAGCGCGACCCCGGCCACGCCCGCGAGACCCGAGCCGATGAAGAACGTCATCCGGTCGACACGGCCGGTGGCGATGCCCGACACCTCGGCGAGGTCCCGGTTCTGCACCACGGCCCGGATGCGCCGGCCGAGCGGCGTCAGCCGCAGGATCAGCGTGAGCGCGAGGACGCAGAGCAGCGCGAGGGCGAGGATGAACAGCCGGCTGTTGGCAAGGGTGATGCCGCCGCCCACGGAGATGTTCCCGGTCAGCAGGTCCGGGGCGTGGGTCTGCACGTTGGGGGCGCCGAAGATGTCCCGGGCGAGCTGCTGGAGCATCAGGGACACGCCCCAGGTGACCAGCAGGGTGTCCAGCGGCCGGGTGTACAGGCGCCGGATGAGCAGCCACTCCAGCAGGACCCCCATGGCACCGGCGACGAGGAAGGCCACGGGCAGCGCGACCAGCAGCGAGAGGCCGGCGTCGCTGATGGACTTCTGGAGGACGTACGTGGTGTAGGCGCCGGTCATGATGAACTCGCCGTGCGCCATGTTGATCACGCCCATCTGACCGAAGGTCAGGGTCAGGCCGAGCGCGATGAGCAGGAGGACGGCACCGATGCTGATGCCGGTGAAGGACTGGTTGAGGATGACCGTCATGGAGCGGCTCCGGGTCGGGGACGGAGGTGCGGACGCGGGACCGGACCCGGCCCCGCGAGCGGGCCGGGTCCACCCGGAAGGGCCGGACGGGGAACGGGTCAGGACAGACCGGCGGCCCAGGAGTAGCCCTTGAGGTACGGGTCCGGCTTGATCGGCTTGCCCGAGTTCCAGACCTCGGTGATCAGCCCGTCCGCGCCGATCTTGCCGATCCGGGCCGTCTTGTGGACGTGCTGGGTCGCTCCGTCGACGGTGACCTTGCCCTCGGGGGCGTCCAGCACGATGCCGTCCGCGGCGGCCTTGATCTTGGCGACGTCGAAGGAGCCGGCCTTCTCGACCATCTCCTTCCACAGGTACACCGAGATGTAGGCGGCCTCCATCGGGTCGCTGGTCGGCTTGTCCTTGCCGTAGGCGGCCTGGTACGCCTTGACGAACGTGGTGTTCGCCGCGCCGGGCGTGGTCTCGTAGTAGTTCCACGCGGTCAGCTGGTCCTGGAGGTACTGGGTGCCGATGCTCTTGACCTCCTCCTCGGCGATGGAGACCGACAGCACCGGCATGCTCTTCGCGGTCATCCCCGAGGACTTGTACTCCTTGAAGAAGGCCACGTTGCTGTCGCCGTTGAGGGTGTTGAACACCGCGTCCGCGCCGGAGTCCTTGACCTTGTTGACGATGGTGCTGAACTCCGTGGAGCCCAGCGGCGCGTAGTCCTCGCCCACCACCTGCATGCCGTTGGCCTTCGCGTACGCCGTGATGATCTTGTTGGCGGTGCGCGGGAAGACGTAGTCGCTGCCGACCAGGTAGAGCTTCGTCAGGCCCTGCTTCTTGAGGTAGTCCAGCGCGGGCACGATCTGCTGGTTGGTGGTCGCGCCGATGTAGAAGATGTACGGGGACTGCTCCAGGCCCTCGTACTGCACCGGGTAGAACAGCGGCGACCTGTACCGCTCGAAGACCGGCTTGACGGCCTTGCGGCTGGCCGAGGTCCAGCAGCCGAAGGTGGCCGCGACCTTGTCGTCCGTGATCAGGGCCTCCGCCTTCTCGGCGAACGTCGGCCAGTCGGAGGCGCCGTCCTGGCTGACGGCCTGGAGCCTCTTGCCCAGCACGCCGCCGGCGGCGTTGATCTCCTTGACGGCGAGCAGCAGCGCGTTGTGGACCGTGACCTCGCTGATGGCCATCGTGCCCGACAGCGAGTTCAGCAGCCCCACCTTGACCGTGCTGCCGGAGGTGTCCGCGGTGGCCCCGGACCCGTCGGTCGAGGCGCTGTCGCCGGTCTTGGCGCCGCAGGCGCTGAGGGCGGCGGAGGCGCCCACGGCCGACACTCCGGCCAGCAGGCCGCGTCTGCTGATGCTGAACCCAGACATGCAATACCTCCATGCCCCGAAGGGCGTTGCGAAAAGAGCGGAAGACCCTGGGGAGGGAATGTGGGGCGAGTGCTTCAGAAGCGGTGGCGTCGGCGAAGCGGTGGCATTGGCGCACGGAACCCCAGCCGTTCCGGGATGCCGTCCGGGCTGGTCGCTGAAGTGCGTCCACAGCCTGCGAGGAGACTGTTGCCATGGTGTTTCCGGGTAATTGAGGGATAGTTTCCAGTCGAAGTGGAAACAGCGATCAAACAAAAGGGCCGTCGCTGGTCGAGGCGTATCTGACGGCGTCTCAACGACGGCAATTAATGCTTCCTGGGGAAAGGATCTCTTTTTCCGCTTCCCGCTTTTCAAACGGGAGGTGCCCGACGGTAGGCTCGGGACACCCCGGTGACGGGGTGCCGAGGATCCGACCGGAGGAGCGCGCGATGGCGAGGCGGCTTGAGGAACTGCTCCGTCTGCTGACGCGGGCCGAGCGTCTCTCCGCCCGCCGAGTGCAGTCGGTCCTGGAGGAGTTCGACTGTTCGGTGGAGGCGTGGCGGGTCCTGGACCTGCTCTCGGACGGGCAGGGGCACCACATGACGGCCCTCGCCGACCACGCCTTCCTGCCCGCGCCGAGCCTGACCAAGCTGATCGACCAGCTCGTCGACCAGAACCTCGTCTACCGCCGCGTCGACCCCGCCGACCGGCGGCGCGTCCTGGCCCACCTCACCCCGCGGGGCGTGCGGCGCCGGCAGCAGCTGGCGCGCGAAGTGCGGGCCGGATGGGCGCAGTCGGGGCCGTTGCTCGCCGAGGCCGACGGTGAGCAGCTGCACGCACTGCTGGACCGGCTGGCCGCCGCGCTGGAGGATCCGGTCACCACAGCTCGTGGGGAGCGCGCAGCTGGGCGAGCACGGTGAAGTCGAGGCCGTCCGCCTCCGCCAGGTAGATGCGCTGGCGCACATGCCGGTCGGTCAGGCGCAGCAACCCCCGCGGCCCTTCGTAGGACACCGCGTCGGCGGCGGCACCGATCGCGCAGACGTCCAGGGTGCGGGCCTGTTCGACGAGGGCCGCGAGCAGGAGGACACCCTCGTAGCAGGATTCGCCGAGGCTGCCCGGTGCGGGTGCCTCGATGCCGAACCGGGCGGCGTACTGGCCGTGGAAGTCGAGGGTGTCCTGGTTCGCCAGTGACGCGAAGAACCCGGCCGTGCTGAACAGGTCGCCGGTCGCCTCCGGGCCGCTGGCCAGCAGCATGTTCTCGTCCATCAGCGTGCTCAGCCGCAGACAGCGCTGGTCCAGCCCGGACGCCGCGAACGCCCGGTTGAAGCGGACCGCGTCGCTGCCGACCAGCAGCATCAGCACGGCGTCCGCGTCCGTGCGCTCGATCCGCCGCAGCACGTCACGGACGTCCTCGGCGCCCAGCGGGAGGTACGCCTCGCCGCAGACCCGGCCCCGGCACGCGCGCGCGTAGCGGCGGGCGGCCCGGGCGGTGCGCCGGGGCCACACGTAGTCGTTGCCGACGACGAACCAGCGGCGCACCCCTCTGGCCTCCGCGAGCAGCCGCATCGCGGGCAGCAGCTGCCAGGCGGGGGTCTCGCTGGTCATGAAGACCCCCTCGGTCTGTTCGCCGCCCTCGTACAGGGCCGTGTACACGTACGGCACCCGGTGCGCGATCCGCGGGGCCAGCGCCTGCCGGACCGAGGAGATGTGCCAGCCGGTGACACCCTGCACCGCGCCCGTCGCCACCAGCGCCTCGACGTCCCGCGCCACCTTCCGCGGCTCGCCGCCGCCGTCGACCTCCAGCAGCCGCAGCTCCCTGCCGAGGACACCGCCCGCCTTGTTGACCTCCTCGGCGGCCAGCCGCGCGCACGCCTCGCAGGTGGGACCGAAGATGCCTGCCGGCCCCTGCATCGGGTACACGAGCGCGACGGTCACGACCGAGTCGTCGGCGCCGACCCACTCGGGGACGCGGAGGCGGGGCGGCGGCCGGTGCATGGCCACATGATTGCCCGAAGGCCACCACCGCCCAAGCGGAGGCGCGGATCGAGACCGATTCGTAGGATCGGGGCGGCCGCCCGGCCCCGTCCGCCCGGTGCGTCCGCACGGCCCGACGCACCCAGGACGTCGGCGCTCATATGTGATGCGCCCGCAACAGAAGTCACCTGTTGGGGCTTATCTGGGTGTTTGCCGGGAACTCGCACAGCGCAGCGGTCGCCGCGGGTCTCCGCCCGCACGGGCGATCGTCCGGTACGGGTGAGGGAGAAGCCGTGACCGTTCGTGTAGGGGTAGAGGAAGAGTTCCATGTGCTGGACGCGGACAGCGGGCTGCTGGCCCCACGCGCCGGTGCCCTCCTCGGTCGCCTGAACACCTCCGGGTTCACGACCGAGCTGCAGCAGTCGGCCGTGGAGTGGAACAGCCGGGTGCACGCCACGCTGGACTCCCTGCACACGGATGTGACCGGGGCGCGGCGGCTGCTCGACGCCGCGGCCTCCCGGCTCGGCCTGGCCGTCGTCGCCGCCGGGACCGTGCCGTACGCCCGGGTGGCCTCCGGGGAGGCCACCGCCGACCCCCGCTACCAGCACATGGCCGACGAGTACCGCAGGGTCGCCGACGAGCACCTGGTGTGCAGCGCGCAGTTCCATGTGGACGTACCCGATCGCGACACGGCCGTCCGGATCATGTGCGCCGTCTCGCCGTGGCTGCCCCCGCTGCTGGCCCTGTCCGCCAGCTCACCGTTCTGGCTCGGCGCGGACACCGGATACGCCAGCTGGCGCACGATGCTGTGGCAGCGCTGGCCCACCTCCGGGCCGGCCGGCTGCTTCGCGGGAGCCGCCGACTACGACGCCACCGTCACCGACCTGGTCCGCTCCGGGGCGATCAGCGATCCGGGAATGATCTATTACGACATCCGGCCGTCCGCCCACCAGCGGACCCTGGAGCTGCGGCTGTGCGACGCCTGCCCGCGCGCCGAGACCGTCGTCCTGGTCGCCGGGCTGTTCCGCGCTCTGGTCGAGGACGCGCGCATGCGGCTGGAGCAGCCGGGCGGCCGGTCGTGCGACGGCAGGCACGAATGGATCCGGGCCGCCGTCTGGCGGGCCGCCCGCGCAGGTCTGGAGGGCTCCCTCGTCGACCCGGTCACCCGCTGCCCCGCGCCCGCCGCCACCGTCCTGCGCGGCATGCTCGGGCGGCTGCGCCCCACCCTGGAGGCCCTCGGTGACTGGGACACCGTGCGCGCGCTCACGGAGGAGGCCCTGGCGCGGGGCAGTGCCGCCCACCGCCTGCGCGGGGTCGCCGAGCGGGACGGCCTGCTCGCCGGCGTCAGGGAGCTGGTCGCCGAGACCCGTGGCGAGCGACGGCAGCGCCCCGCGGCGGCTCCGCGCCGGCCCGTCGCGTCGGCCGGCGGCGCCCCGCCAGGCGCCCTGGCGCCGGGCCCGGTGGAGATCGTCGGTGGCTGACGTCCGCGCGGCCATGGAGGGAAACAGGCGCCGGCTGTCGCCCGCGGCAGGCGGCAGGCGCGGAGGACCGGGCGGGAGAGCCCGTCCGCGCCGTCGGACCGGCGCCGGTGTCGTCTGTGATCAAGGAGAGTAGATCGTCATGCCCAGCAGCAGTGCCACTTCGAACCGGACCGGCTCGAGCTCGCCCGGGGCACCACCGCCGAGCCCGTCGGACCGTGCCCTGCGAGGGGGTGCGGCCTGATGTGCGGCCTCAGCGGAGAGATACGTTTCGACGGTGGACGGCCGGACCTGGCGGCCGTCGAGCGGATGACCGACCGGCTCGCCGCCCGGGGGCCGGACGGCCGGGGCCTGTGGTCGCAGGGCGCCGTCGCGCTGGGCCACCGCCGGTTGAAGATCATCGACCTCTCCGAGTGCGGGGCCCAGCCGATGACCGACCCGGCCGGCCGGATCTCCGGTGTCTTCAACGGCTGCATCTACAACTACCAGGAGCTGCGCGACGAGCTGCGCGGTCTCGGCCACCGCTTCTTCTCCGGGTCCGACACCGAGGTGCTGCTCAAGGCGTACCAGCAGTGGGGAACCGCGTGCGTCGACCGCCTGTACGGGATGTTCGCGTTCGTCATCGTCGAACAGGCCACCGGCCGTGTCGTCCTCGGCCGTGACCGGCTGGGCATCAAACCGCTGTACCTGGCGCAGGCACCGGGACGGCTGCGTTTCGCCTCCTCCCTGCCGGCCCTGCTGGCGGGCGGCGGCGTCGACACCTCCCTCGACCCGGTCGCGCTGCACCAGTACATGAGCTGGCACGCCACCGTGGCGGCACCGCGCACCGTCCTCGCGGGCGTCCGCAAGCTGCCCCCCGCCACCGTGCGCGTCGTGGAGCCGGACGGCGGCCACCGCGACCTCTGCTACTGGCAGCCGTCGTACACACGCCGGCCGGAGTACGCGCACCTGGGCGCGGACGACTGGCGGGACGCGGTGCTGGACGCGCTGCGCACCGCCGTACGCCGCCGCATGGTCGCCGACGTGCCCGTGGGCGTGCTCCTGTCGGGCGGGCTCGACTCCAGCCTGATCGTGGCGCTGCTGGCCGACGAGGGGCAGCGCGACCTCGCGACGTTCAGCGTGGGCTTCGAGTCGGAGGGCGGCGAGGAGGGCGACGAGTTCCGCTACTCCGACCTGGTCGCCCGGCACTTCGACACCGACCACCACCAGCTGATGGTGCCCTCGGACCGCGTGTCGACGGCCCTGGACGCGGCGGTCGAGGCGATGAGCGAGCCGATGATCAGCCACGACGTGGTGGCCTTCCACCTGCTGTCCGAGCAGGTGGCGAAGGAGGTCAAGGTCGTCCAGAGCGGCCAGGGCGCGGACGAGGTGTTCGCCGGCTACCACTGGTACCCGGACATGGCCGCCGTGCCCCGGGAACGGGAGCCCGAGGCGTACGCCGAGACGTACTTCGACCGGCCGCACGCCGACCTGACCGCCATCCTCCAGCCCCCCATGCTGCCCGGCCACGACGTGTCGGGCCGCTTCGTACGGGAGCACATGGCACGTCCCGGCGCGGAGACCGCCCTGGACGCGGCGCTGCGGCTCGACACCCATGTGATGCTCGTCGACGACCCGGTCAAGCGGGTCGACAACATGACCATGGACTGGGGCCTGGAGGCCCGCGTCCCGTTCCTCGACCACGAACTCGTGGAACTCGCCGCCGCCTGCCCGCCGGAGCTGAAGCTCGCCGACGGCGGCAAGGGCGTCCTCAAGGCCGCCGGCCGCCGGGTGCTGCCCGCGGAGGTCGTCGACCGGCCCAAGGGCTACTTCCCCGTCCCCGCCATCAAGCACATGGCGGGCCCCGTCCTGGAACGGGTCCGCGAGGCCCTGTCGGCGCCCGAGGCCACCTCGCGGGGCGTCTTCCAGGACGCGTACGTGGCCAGGCTGCTGTCGGCGCCGGACGAGCACCGCACCAGGCGTGGGGCGAACGCACTGTGGCAGGTAGCTTTGCTGGAGATATGGCTGCAAACCCACGGAATCAGCTGACCGGGGCGCGGGGCGCCGACGCCCCGCGCCCGGCCCCTCCCTTCCGCGCCCCCGCCGGCCGGGACACCGCCGACGGGGCGACGTGGCGGTCCGAGGACCACGGGGATCGGCGGAACGACAGCGATCACCGGGAGCACGGCCCCGCCTCGGTGACGGCCGGGGCGGCCACCGTCCCGACGCCGGCGTACACGGCTCCGGCGCCGGTGCCCCTGCCCGACGCCGCCGCGCCGCGTGACGTCCCGCAACGGCTGACGTCCCACGGCTGCTGGTACCCGTCGGTGGACCCCAGCGGCAGGCACGTCGCGTTCATCTGCGACCGCGGCGGGGTCCCGCAGCTGTGGACCGGACCGGTCGACGGACACGAGGTCCACCTGCTGGACTTCGACCCCCACCCTGTCAAGGAGGTGGCCTGGTCGCCGGACGGCCGCTGGATCGCCTACACCACGGCCCCGGGCGGCGGCGAACACACCCGGGTGCTGTGCGTACGGCCCGACGGGACCGGGCGACGCGTCCTGGCCGGTGCCGAGCCCGGCAGCTCCGCGCACCTGGGCTGCTGGCAGCACGACGGCTCGGCGGTGGCCGTCACCGTCGCCGAACCGGTCTTCGGGCGGGGCGAGACGGACCCCGCGGAGCGGCCCGCCCGGGAGGAGCCGGGCCTCGCCGACCCGCGCACGTACACCGCCGGCCATCCGGCGGGCTGGGCCGCCCGCGACGGCCAGGCCGTGCTGCTGGGCGGCCCGCACCACGGCGACCCGGCGGGCCGCGACGGGAGGCCGGCCGGTGCCGCCGGTGTGGCCGGGCTGCGAGGTGCTCCCGAGGCACACGGCGGGGCAGCCGGCCAGGTGAGCCCGGACGGGGCGGCCGGCGGCGGGCTGGCCGCCTACCTCGTGGACCCCGAGGGGGTGGCGGCGCCCGCCCTGCTGGCGGTCGAACGGGGCGCCGCCACGCTGCGCGTGTGCGACCTCAGCCAGGACGGACGGCTGGCGCTGGTGCGCCGGGGGCCGCGCGGCCGGCGGGAAGCCCTCGTCGTGCGCACCGCCGACCTGCGGATCACCTGCACCCTGCCGGTCGCCGACGGGGACCCCTGGATCGGCCGCTTCTCCCCGGACGGCAGGACGCTGTGGCTGCGCAGCGACGCCGCACGCGAGTTCGCCGCGCTGTTCGCCCTCCGCCTCGGCCCCGAGGGGGAGCGGCTGGGGCTGACCGTCGCCGCCGAGCGCGAGGACTGCGGACTGGAACTGCTGGCGTTCGGCCGGGACGGCCACACCGCGGCCCTGGCCTGGAACGTGCGCGGAGCCTGCGAGCTGGAACTCGCCGCCGTCACGCAGACCCCCACCGGGGACGTCCTGGCCGGCCCGCCGCGGCCGGTGCCGCTGCTGCACGAGGTGGTGACCCGGATCGCGCGGACCGACGACCGGTCGGGACCGGTGGTGGCGCTGTCCGGGTCACAGCGCCGCCCCGGTGTGTGGTGGCTGCCGGAGGGCACCGCGCTGCGCACCGGGTGGTCGTCCCGGGACGAGGACGCCGTCCCCCCGGGCCGGCCGCCCGTCCGCCCCGTGCCGCTGCGGCTGACGGCACGCGACGGCCTGCCGCTGAGCGGTTGGTACTACCGCGCGCCGGGCCGGGGCCCGGCGGAACCGGCGCCCTGCGTGATCCATCTGCACGGCGGGCCGGAGGAGCAGGAACGGCCCGTGTTCAACCCCCTCTACCACGAGCTGCTGGGCCGCGGTCTGGACGTCTTCGCCCCGGACGTGCGCGGCTCCTCGGGGCACGGCCGGTCCTTCGTCGACGCCGACCTGGGCACGGGCCGGTTCGCCGCGATCCAGGACGTCGCCGACTGCGCGGCCCACGCCGTGGTGAGCGGTCTGGCGGATCCCCGGCGGCTGGCCGTCATGGGCCGCTCGTACGGCGGCTACCTGGTGATGGCCTCCCTCGTGTGGCACCCGGACCTGTTCCGCACCGGCGTCGCGGCCTGCGGCATGTCCGACTTCGCGACCTTCTACGCCGGCACCGAGCCGTGGATCGCGGAATCGGCCGCGCACAAGTACGGCCACCCGGAACGCGACCGCGACCTGCTGCACGCGCTGTCCCCGATGACCCGCGTCGACGCGCTGCGGGTCCCGCTGCTCGCCGTCCACGGCGAGCACGACACCAACGTGCCGTTCGGCGAGTCCGAGCAGTTCGTCCGCGCCGCCCGCGAACGGGGCCTGGCTGCCGAGCTGTTGACCCTGCGCAACGAAGGGCACGACTTCCTGCGCGCGGACAGCCGGCAGATCTTCCGCCGGGCCGCCGCCGACTGGATCGAACGGCACCTCGCCGACTGAGCGGCGTCCGCACCCGCTCGTTATCATGGTCCCTTCAAGCCGGAGGCCGGGAGGCCGGAGAGTCGGGTGGCCGGGGAACATGCTGACTGAGGTCACCGCGACCCGCTACATCGAGCCCCTGCGGTCCGGCGGATCCGTCCCCGCGGTCGTCGAGGCCGACGACCTGGGCACCTACGTCGTCAAGTTCACCGGCTCCGCGCAGGGCAGGAAGGCCCTGGTCGCCGAGGTGATCGTGGGCGAGCTGGCACGCGCCCTCGGGCTGCGCCTCCCCGAACTCGTGCTGGTCCGCTTCGACCCGGCCATCGCCGCCGGCGAGCCCCACCAGGAGGTGCGGGACCTGCACGGCGCGAGCGCGGGGACCAACCTCGGCATGGACTACCTGCCGGGGGCGCGGGACTTCACCCCCCAGATCGCCCAGGCCTTCCGCGTGGACCCCCTGGAGGCGGGCCGCGTCGTCTGGCTCGACGCTCTGACCGCCAACGTCGACCGTACGGTGCACAGCTCCAACCTGCTGCTCTGGCCCACCCTCGGCATCGCGCCCCCGCGCCTGTGGCTGATCGACCACGGTGCCGCGCTGGTCTTCCACCACCGCTGGGACGGCTCGGACCCGGAGAAGGCGTACGACTTCCGCCACCACGCGCTCGGCTCCTACGCGCCCGACGTGCGGGCCGCCGACGCGGAACTGGCGCCCAAGGTCACCGAAGAGCTGCTGCGCCGGATCACCGCCGAGGTCCCGGACGCGTGGCTGGCCGGCGAGGAGGGCTTCGCGACCCCGGACGACGTCCGCGCGGCGTACGTCGAGCACCTGCACGCGCGCGTGCGGGCCTCCGCCGCCTGGCTCCCCACCGACTTCCCCACCCGGGAGGAACTCGCCGCCGAGGAGGCCCAGCGCGCGGCGAGGACACAGCAGGGCCGCCCGGACTGGCTCAAGCGGGTCCCCGACCTGCACGGCAAGCCGGCGGCGGAACAGGATTGGTCGGTGCACCTGGGATGACAGCTCAGCCGGATGTCCAGCGGGTCGAGATCGAGTACTGCACGCAGTGCCGCTGGCTGCCGCGTGCCGCCTGGCTGGCCCAGGAGCTCCTGACGACCTTCGAGACCGAGCTCACGGAGCTGTCCCTGAAGCCCGGCACGGGCGGCGTCTTCGTCGTCCGGGTGAACGGCGAGGTGGTGTGGGACCGCCGCGAGCAGGGCTTCCCGGAGCCCACGGCCGTCAAGCAGGCGGTACGCGACCGAGTGGCCCCCGAGAAGTCCCTGGGCCACTCGGACCGGTCCGGGTGAGCGTCAGCCCTTGAGCTGCTCGTACGCCGGCAGCGTCAGGAAGTCCGCGTAGTCCTCGTCGAGGGCGACCTCCAGGAGCAGGTCGTGGGCCTGCTGCCAGTGACCGGCGGCGAAGGCCTGCTCACCGAGTTCGCTCCGGATGGCGCGCAGATCCTCGGCGGCGACCTCGCGGGCCAGCTCCGGGGTGACCCGCACCGTCGTCCCGTCGCGCTCGAACTCGACGCCCGCGTTGATCCACTGCCAGATCTGCGAGCGGGAGATCTCGGCGGTCGCCGCGTCCTCCATGAGGTTGAAGATGGCGACCGCGCCGACACCGCGCAGCCAGGCCTCGATGTACCGGATGCCGACCTGGACGGCGTTGACGAGGCCGTCGTACGTCGGCCGGGCGTCCAGCGAGTCGATCGCGATCAGGTCGGCCGCCTTGACGTCGACGTCCTCGCGCAGCCGGTCCTTCTGGTTCGGCTTGTCGCCGAGGACGCGGTCGAAGGACTCCATGGCGATCGGGACCAGGTCCGGGTGGGCCACCCACGATCCGTCGAAGCCGTCGTTCGCCTCGCGGTCCTTGTCGGCCTTCACCTTCTCGAACGCGACCTTGTTGACCTCCTGGTCGCGCCGGGACGGGATGAACGCCGCCATGCCGCCGATCGCGTGCGCCCCACGCTTGTGGCAGGTGCGGACGAGGAGTTCGGTGTACGCCCGCATGAACGGGGCGGTCATCGTCACCGCGTTGCGGTCCGGCAGGACGAACCTGGCACCGCCGTCACGGAAGTTCTTGACGACGGAGAACAGGTAGTCCCAGCGGCCGGCGTTCAACCCGGAGGCGTGGTCGCGCAGTTCGTAGAGGATCTCCTCCATCTCGTACGCGGCCGTGATCGTCTCGATCAGCACGGTGGCGCGGACGGTGCCCTGCGGAATGCCGACATAGTCCTGCGCGAAGACGAAGACGTCGTTCCAGAGGCGGGCTTCGAGGTGCGACTCGGTCTTGGGGAGGTAGAAGTACGGGCCCTTGCCGAGGTCGAGCAGCCGCTGGGCGTTGTGGAAGAAGTAGAGGCCGAAGTCGACGAGGGCGCCGGGGACCTGACCGCCGTCGGCGTCGACGAGGTGACGCTCGTCGAGGTGCCAGCCGCGCGGGCGCATGACGACGGTGGCGAGTTCGTCGTTGTCCTTCAGGGCGTACGACTTGCCGGACCCCGGGTCGGTGAAGTCGATGCTCCGGGTGTACGCGTCGACCAGGTTGATCTGTCCGAGGACGACGTTCTCCCAGGTCGGCGCCGAGGCGTCCTCGAAGTCCGCGAGCCAGACCCTGGCGCCCGAGTTGAGGGCGTTGATCGTCATCTTCCGGTCGGTGGGGCCGGTGATCTCGACCCGGCGGTCGTTCAGGGCCGGTGGCGCGGGGGCCACGCTCCAGGAGTCGTCCGCGCGGATCGCGGCGGTCTCCGGGAGGAAGTCGAGGGTGCAGGTGCGGGCGATCTCGGCGCGGCGTTCGGCGCGGCGGGCGAGGAGCTCGTCCCGCCGGGGCGTGAACCGGCGGTGCAGCTCGGCCACGAAGGCGAGGGCCGCCTCGGTGAGGACCTCCTCCTGCCGGGGCAGGGGCTCGGAGTCGACGATGGCCAGCGGGGACGGCGCTGGTGCGGACATGAGCTGTCACTTCCTTCAGCGAGCGTGGCACCGGGTGCCGGGCGACCCGGGTGGGGCGGTCCGCGCCCGGGCAGCGGCAGGGCGCTTCTGATCAGTGGATACTAGTTTCCTCATGGTGGAACTTCAATGTTCTGTTGATGTCGAGATTCTCCATGCCGAGCCGGGATGGCGCCCCGTGCCACCCTCATCACCGAAGGTGCGCGGGTCCCTCTGTGCGCGGGCCCTTCTCGCTCAGGACGTGCCCCTTCACTCGAGATGCGCGAGATCCGCCGCGGTGTCGATGTCGTACGGCCGCGCCACGTCCCCGCACTCGACGAGCGTGATCGCCTCCTCGTGCGCCCTCAGGTAGGCGCGCGCCCCCCGGTCCCCGGTGGCCGTCGCGGCGACGCCCGCCCAGTGCGCGGCACCGAGCAGGACGGGATGCCCGCGCACCCCGTCGTAGGCGGCGGCCACCAGTGACGTCTCGTCCCGTCCGGCGGCGAGCACTCGGGCCATCGCCTCGGCCCCGATGCCGGGCTGGTCGACGAGCGCGACCAGCGCGGCCCGCGCCCGCGTCCCGGCGAGCGAACCGAGCCCGGCCCGCAGCGAGGAACCCATGCCGTCGGCCCAGTCCGGGTTCTCCACGAGCACACAGTCACCGAGCCGGGCCCGCTCCCGTACGGCGTCCGCCGCGGCCCCGAGGACCACGTGGACGCGGGCGCAGCCGGCCGCGCGCAGCACGCCGGCCGCGTGTTCCACCAGGGGCCTGCCCCGGTGCGGCAGCAGCGCCTTGGGCCGCCCGCCGAGCCGCCGTCCGCCGCCGGCCGCGAGCAGCAGCCCGGCCGTCCACTGTTCGTTCACCGTCATGCGTCCTGCATACCCGACGCCCGGGCGGGTGCCCGGTCGCGGGGCTGATTTTCGGTCCTGGCGGTGGCGGACCCGCCCCCGGGTGGCGTTTACTGACCGGCGTCCCCCGGCGCCCGGACAGCGCCCGCGGGGGGCGCCCGGCGGGAGCGGGACGTGCAGGCGCACAACGGCGTGCGAGGGGGAGGGCTGTGGTGCGGAGCTTGGAGCAGAGACCGGTGACCGGCGGCGACGAGAACCTTCGGGTGGTGGAACTGCGGACCGCGGTGTCCCGGCTGCGCCGCCAACTCGCCGCTCACCCCGCGGAGTTCCCCGACCGCGCCATCGCGGAGGACGAACTCGCCGCGCTGGCCGCGATGACGGTCGACGGGGCCGTGGACATCGCGCGCCTGCGCAGCTCGTTACTGCTGATCGCCGGGGCGATCGGCTCGGTCAGCGCCCTGGCCCGGGGATTGTCGGAGGTCCGCGCCGCGGTGGACGGCTTCGGCGGACCGCCGCGCGGGCGGCGCTAGGCCACGTCGGCGCCTCTGCTGCACGCGCCGTCCGCCCGGCCGTTCAGGAGCCGTCCGCCCCCGGCCCGCATGCCCCGCTCCAGCCCGAGCTGGAGGTCGTGCAGGGCCGCCTCGAAGTCGTGGTGGCCCTTCGAGCCGCGGTACTCCCGCCCGTCCAGCCGCAGGGAGGTGGTCAGGACCCCCTCGTCCGGGCCGCGCCCGGGGCCGGCCGGGCCGCCGAGTCGCAGGGCGCAGCGCAGCGCGCCCGTCCGTACGCCCCGTCCCTCGACGTCGACGGGGAGCGGCAGCTCCCACTCCAGCAGGCAGGAGCACAGCGCCCCGTCGAAGAAGGCGAACATCGCCGCGGGCAACGCGCCGCCCAGCGCGCCGAGATCGTCCATCGTGTCGCCCTCGAAGGGGACACCCCTGATCGTGACGCGGATCAGCTCCCGGCCGTCGGACTCGAAGACGACCGCCTCCGAGCCGTGCCGGTCGGTGCAGCGGCCGGGCCACTGCTGTAAGCCGGTCATCCCGTCATGTCCTCACGCGGTCGTGTCCTTGTGCCGCCCGGTCCTCACGCCGTCACGTCCTCATGCCGGGTTCTGGCTGGCCAGCGCCGCGGACAGCTCCACCGCCACCTGCTGGAGCACCGGCACGATCCGCTGCGTCGCCGTCTCGGTGACCCGGCCCGCCGGGCCCGAGATGGAAATGGCCGCCGCGGTGGGGGAGTCGGGCACCGAGACCGCGAGGCAGCGCACGCCGATCTCCTGCTCGTTGTCGTCGACCGCGTACCCCTGGCGGCGCACGTCCTCCAGCGCCGCGAGGAAGCCCTCCGGCGTGGTGATCGTCTTCTCCGTCGCGGCGGGCATGCCGGTGCGGGCGAGCAGGGCGCGCACCTCGTTGTCCGGGGTGTGGGCGAGCAGGGCCTTGCCGACACCGGTGGAGTGCGGCAGGACACGCCGGCCGACCTCGGTGAACATCCGCATCGAGTGCTTGGACGGCACCTGCGCCACGTAGACGATCTCGTCCCCGTCCAGCAGGGCCATGTTCGCCGTCTCGCCGGTCTCCTCGACCAGGCGGGCGAGGTAGGGGCGCGCCCAGGTGCCGAGGAGGCGGGAGGCCGACTCGCCGAGCCGGATCAGGCGCGGGCCGAGCGCGTACCGGCGGTTGGGCTGCTGGCGGACGTACCCGCAGACCACGAGGGTGCGCATCAGGCGGTGGATGGTCGGCAGGGGCAGCCCGCTGCTCACGGAGAGCTCGCTCAGCCCCACCTCGCCGCCCGCGTCCGCCATCCGCTCGAGCAGGTCGAAGGCGCGCTCGAGGGACTGGACTCCGCCGGTGGTGGACTTCGCGGAGTCGGTGGTGCTGGCGTCGGACGTCGGCACGGCGCGTTCCTTTCGGGACTGGCGGAAGAGGCAGCAGCCTACCCGCCGGTCGGTTGACTCCCCGCTGGTGCGTGGTTACGTTCTGCTTTCCGGAAGCCTATTTCCACCTTACGGAAACGTCCAGAGTGGGCGCCTTTGCGGCCCGGTGCGGCGGTGGTGCGACGGCGTGCTCTTGACGGCACGGGGGCGGGAGTGAAGACTCCTTCAACAGAACGTTGAATTCCGTTACGTGGAGGTAAATCCCGTGTCCCGGACGTGACGGGAGCGGACGGCGGCGGAGCAGAACGAGAGGGGCCCGGGTGTCCGACACAGAACTGATGCTGCGCTCGACGCGCGTCATCACCCCGGAAGGAACCCGCGCCGCCTCGGTCGCGGTCACCGCCGGAACGATCACGGCGGTCCTGCCGTACGACGCGCCCGTGCCGCCCGGTGCCCGCCTGGAGGACCTCGGTGACGACGCCCTGCTGCCCGGCCTGGTCGACACCCACGTGCACGTCAACGACCCCGGCCGCACCGAGTGGGAGGGCTTCTGGACCGCCACCCGCGCCGCGGCCGCCGGCGGCATCACCACCCTCGTCGACATGCCGCTCAACTCCCTCCCGCCGACCACGACGGTCGGCCATCTCCGGACGAAGAGGGACGTGGCCGCCGACAAGGCCCACATCGACGTCGGCTTCTGGGGCGGCGCCCTGCCCGACAACGTCGGGGACCTGCGCCCGCTGCACGAGGCCGGCGTCTTCGGCTTCAAGGCGTTCCTGTCGCCGTCCGGCGTGGACGAGTTCCCGCACCTCGACCAGGACGGGCTCGCCCGGTCCCTCGCCGAGATCGCCTCCTTCGACGGTCTGCTGATCGTGCACGCCGAGGACCCGCACCAGCTGGGCGCCGCCCCGCAGCAGGGCGGCCCCAGGTACGCCGACTTCCTGGCCTCCCGCCCGCGGGACGCGGAGGACACCGCGATCGCTCAGCTCATCACCCAGGCGAAGCGCCTCGACGCCCGCGTCCACGTCCTCCACCTGTCCTCGTCCGACGCGCTGCCGCTGATCGCTGCCGCCAAGGCGGAGGGGGTCCGCCTCACCGTCGAGACCTGCCCGCACTACCTCACCCTCACCGCCGAGGAAGTCCCGGACGGCGCCAGCGAGTTCAAGTGCTGCCCGCCCATCCGTGAGGCCGCGAACCAGGACCTGCTGTGGCGGGCGCTGGCGGACGGCACCATCGACTGCGTGGTCACCGACCACTCGCCGTCGACGGCGGACCTGAAGACGGACGACTTCGCGACCGCCTGGGGCGGTATCTCAGGTCTCCAGCTGAGCCTGCCGGCGGTGTGGACGCAGGCCCGCGGGCGGGGCCACGGCCTGGAGGACGTGGCCCGCTGGATGTCGACGCGGACGGCCGCCCTCGTCGGTCTCGGGCGCAAGGGCGCCATCGAGGCGGGCCGCGACGCCGACTTCGCGGTCCTCGCACCCGACGAGACGTTCACCGTGGACCCGGCGGCCCTCCAGCACCGCAACCGCGTCACGGCGTACGCCGGCAGGACCCTGTACGGCGTCGTGAAGTCCACCTGGCTGCGCGGCGAACGCATCGTCGCCGACGGCGAGTTCACCGACCCGAAGGGCCGCCTCCTCACCCGCACCCGCTGATCCGCCCGGCCCGCACCCGCGGCGGCCGATCCCCCGAAAGGCACACCTCGTGACGGCGATCCCCAGCTTCACCGGCGACGCGAACCCCTACGGAGGCGGTGACCCGTACGCGGACTACCGCACCGCCGCCTTCCCCTTCACCCAGTACGCCGACCTCGCCGACCGCCGGCTCGGCGCCTCGGTCATCGCCGCCAACGACGAGTTCTTCGCCCAGCGGGAGAACCTGCTGCTGCCCGGACCGGCCGTGTTCGACCCCGAGCGCTTCGGGCACAAGGGCAAGATCATGGACGGCTGGGAGACCCGCCGCCGCCGGGGAGCCTCCGCCGACCACCCCTGGCCCACGGCCGACGACCACGACTGGGCCCTGGTCCGCCTCGGCGCCCCCGGCGTGATCCACGGCATCGTCGTCGACACGGCCCACTTCCGCGGCAATCACCCGCAGGCGGTCTCCGTCGAGGGCACCTCGGTCCCGGGCGCCCCGTCCCCGGAGGACCTGCTGGGGGACGACGTGACGTGGACCACGCTGGTCCCGCGCACCCCGGTCGGCGGCCACGCGGCGAACGGCTTCACGGTCGGCGTCGCGCGGCGCTGCACCCACCTGCGGGTCAACCAGCACCCCGACGGGGGCATCGCGCGGCTGCGCGTGTACGGCGAGGTCGTACCCGACCCGGCCTGGCTCGGGGCCCTCGGCACCTTCGACGTGGTGGCCCTGGAGAACGGCGGCCAGGTCGAGGACGCCTCCGACCGCTTCTACTCACCGGCCACCAACACCATCCAGCCGGGGCGCTCCCGCCAGATGGACGACGGCTGGGAGACACGCCGCCGCCGCGACCGGGGCCACGACTGGATCCGCTACCGCCTGGCCGCCCAGTCCCGGATCCGCGCGGTCGGGATCGACACGGCGTACCTCAAGGGCAACAGCGCGGGGTGGGCGTCGGTGTCCGTGCGCGACGGGGCGGACGGCGCCTGGACGGAGGTCCTCCCCCGCACCCGCCTCCAGCCCGACACCGACCACCGTTTCGTCCTCCCGTCCCCGGCCGTCGGCACGCACGCGCGCGTGGACATCCACCCCGACGGCGGCATCTCCCGCCTGCGGCTGCACGGCGAACTGACGGACCAGGGCGCGGCGGCGCTGGCGGCCCGCCATCAGGAACTCGGCGGCTGATTCCAGCCCGTCCGGCGTGTGAGAGCGAGGCCCGTCCAGGGGCGAAGCGGGGTGTGGGGGCGCGGCCCCACGAACGGGCACGGGAAGGGGCGGCGGGGGCGACACCCCGCCGCCCACGGCATCACGCCGCATGCCCCCCGTCCACCGAGAACTCCGCGCCCGTGACGTAGTCCGCCGCCGCCAGGTGGGCGACCGTGGACGCCACCTCCGCCGCGTCGCCGAACCGCCCCAGCGCCGTCATCGCCGCCTGCCCCTCCGCGAAGGGCCCGCCCGCCGGGTTCATGTCCGTGTCGACCGGCCCCGGATGCACGATGTTCGCCGTGATCCCCCGCGCCCCCAACTCCCTGGCCAGCGCCTTCGTCAGGCCGACCAGCGCCGACTTGCTCATGGTGTAGAGCGTCGTCCCGGGCCCCGGCACCCGCTGCGTCACGCACGACCCGACGGTGATGATCCGGCCCCCCGCCGTCATGCGCGAGGCGGCCGCCTGGGACGCGAGGAACACCCCGCGCACGTTCACGGCGAGCACCCGGTCCACGTCGGCGACCGACAGGCTCTCCAGGGGGCCGAGCAGCCCGATGCCCACGTTGTTCACCAGGATGTCCAGCCGGCCCCCGAGGGCCTCCGCGGTCCGCGCCACGGCCCCCGCCGCCTCCTCCGCGTCCGCGGAGTCCGCGCGCAGGGCGACCGCCCGGCGTCCCAGCGCCTCGACGGCCCGCACCACGTCCTCGGCCGCATCCTTGCCGTTCACATAGGTCAGGGCCACGTCCGCGCCCTCCTGGGCGAGCCGCAGGGCCGTCGCCGCGCCGATGCCCCGGCTGCCGCCGGTCACCAGCGCGACGGTGCCGTGCAGCGGGCCGTGGGACGTGGCCGGGGATCCGTGAGCCGCTGTCACAGGGTTCGGTGTCATGGGGTTCGTTGTCATGGGTCCATCCCAGCCGTCCCCGACCCCGGGCGCTGGCGGCGAACGGACACCGAGATCGTCCCGTCGGCCCGCGCCTCACCCGGCGCGCGCCGTCCACCGGACGACAGTCCCGGCCGCCGGCCGATGAGTTGCGGGTGCCGACGGGGTCTGCCCTGATGAAGAACGGACTCCTCCCCGGAAGGAAGGCACCCCCATGGGCAAGCTCGTCTCCACCCTCTTCGTCACGCTCGACGGCGTCTACCAGGCCCCCGGCGGTCCCCAGGAGGACCCCAGCGGCGGTTTCGACCAGGGCGGCTGGAGCGTCCCGTACGGCGACGAGGACTTCGGCCGGTTCGTCACCGAGGTCTTCGAGGGCGTCGGAGCCTTCCTCCTGCGCCGCCGTACGTACGACATCTTCGCCTCCTACTGGCCGAAGATGACCGACCCGGCCGACCCCGTCGCCGCCAAGCTGAACGCCGCGCCGAAGTACGTCGTCTCCGGCACCCTCACCGCCCCCGACTGGGCCGGCACCACCGTGATCGGCGGCGACCTGGCCAAGGAGGTCCCCGCCCTCAAGGAGCGCACCGACGGCGAACTCCAGCTGCACGGCAGCGGGGCCCTGGTCCGGTCCCTGCTCGCCCTCGACCTGGTCGACACACTCCACCTGCTGACGTTCCCGGTCGTCCTGGGCGCCGGCCGCCGCCTGTTCACGGAGGGCGCCGTCCCGACCGCCTTCCGGCACACCGGCGGACGGGTCACCGCGGCGGGCGTCTCCATCCAGTCGTACGACCTGGCGGGCCGGCCGGAGTACGGCTCGTACTGATCCCGGTGGTGCTCGTCCGCTCCCGCTCCCGCCCCCGCCTTGCGCACACCGTCGAAGCCGCCGCTCCGACCGGCAGCGCGGCGGTCAGGGCTGGTCCGCGCCGGCACCGCGGCCGTCGCCTGGGAGGCGTCCGAGCCGGCCGGCCGTGACGGGAGCCGCCCGCACCGGCGGACACGCGGGAGTACGCACCTCGTCGGTGCCCGCTGATCCGCTGAGGGCCTGTCCATCGCCCGGCAACGCACCGAAGCGCACGGCTGCCGAGCCGTGTGTCACCTCCGGCTCTCCGCGAGGGCGAACAGCGCGAACGCCAGCACAAGGAGTGCGACGCTCGCGTAGATCTCGTGACCGTCGAGAAAGCCGACTCGCTGCACGAGACCGATGTGCCAGTCGGTGAACTCGTGCAGCAGGCCCATCGCGCCCTGCGCCAGGGCGAGGAATCCGAGTAGCTCCAGCAACTGCTTCATGGCACAGACCCTCGCCCCGCGGACCCCTCACGGACATCGGCCGCGGGGCGAGGCACGTCCGCCACAAGCCTCGTTCCGGCCGCGGCGGGCGCGTCGAAGGTCTGCGCCGCAGATACTTTGGTCGACGATCCCCTGCGTACGGGGGCCGCCGGAGCCGCCTGCGCATAGATTTGCCGACCGTGAGTGGTGACGAGAGCGCGGTCGTGCCGAAGGCCTTCGGGGGGCGGCGGTGGCTGCTGCCGTCGGCCCTGCTGGCGGAGTTCGAGCCCGACGCCGGCCGGCCCGGCCTGCGGCCCAGGCGCACCGGCCGCGACTGGATCGTCGACTTCTCCTGCTTCTTCCTGGCCGTCCTGATCGGCATCGTCGGCGCCGACGCGGTCACCGACAACCCGCACGTCCCGCACGACCTCGCCGTCCTGGACCAGCTGCTCGGCGCCCTCGCCTGCGCCGCCGTATGGCTGCGCCGCCGCTGGCCGGTCGGGCTGGCCGTGGCGACCCTCCCGGTCGGGATGATCTCGGACACCGCGGGCGGCGCGTGCATGATCGCCCTGTTCACGCTCGCCGTGCACCGCCCCTTCCGGCACGTGGCCTGGCTGGGGAGCCTGAACCTCGCGACGGTCCCCGTCTACTTCTGGCTGCGCCCCGACCCCGAGCTGCCGTACGTCGCCGCGGTCGTCCTCTTCGGGGCGCTGACCGCGGCCCTGGTCGGCTGGGGCATGCTGGTGCGCGCCAAGCGGCAGCTCATGCTGAGCCTGCGCGACCGCGCCCGGCGGGCCGAGACCGAGGCGCTGCTGCGCGCGGAGCAGGCCCAGCGGCTGGCCCGGGAGGCCATCGCCCGGGAGATGCACGACGTGCTCGCGCACCGGCTCACGCTGCTGAGCGTGCACGCGGGCGCCCTGGAGTTCCGGCCGGACGCGCCCCGGCAGGAGGTCGCCCGGGCGGCCGGGGTCATCCGGGAGAGCGCGCACGAGGCCCTGCAGGACCTGCGGGAGATCATCGGCGTGCTGCGGGCGGGCGAGGGGGACGACGGGGGCCGTCCACAGCCCACGCTGGCCGCGCTGGACCTGCTGGTCGCCGAGTCCCGCGAGGCCGGCATGAAGGTCACCCTCGACAGCCGCGTCACCGACGCCGGCGCGGTCCCCGCCTCGGTCGGCCGCACCGCGTACCGCATCGCCCAGGAGGGCCTGACCAACGCCCGCAAGCACGCCCCGGGCACCGAGGTCACGGTGTCCGTCACCGGCGCCCCGGGCGAGGGCCTCACCGTGTCCGTGCGCAACCCGCCGACCGAGGGCGAGATCCCTCCCGTCCCCGGATCCGGACAGGGCCTGATCGGTCTCACCGAACGCGCGACGCTGACCGGGGGCCGGCTGGAACACGGGCCCGCGGCGGACGGCGGGTTCGGGCTGCGGGCCTGGCTGCCGTGGGGGTGAGCGGCGTGGCTGCCGTGGGGGTGAGCGGCGCGACACCCGCAACTCCCGCCCCGCGGACGGCAGTCCGGGACCGCCCGCGCATCCTCGCCCACCTCCCCACCGTGATTACGTAGGGCCCATGACTGCGATCAGAGTGCTGCTCGTCGATGACGACCCGCTGGTCAGAGCCGGCCTGTCCTTGATGATGGGCGGCGCCGAGGACATCGAGATCGTGGGTGAGGCGGCCGACGGACGCGAGGTGGAGTCACTCGTCGACCGCACCCGCCCGGACGTCGTCCTGATGGACATCCGGATGCCGTCGGTGGACGGCCTGACCGCCACCGAGCTGCTGCGCGGCCGGGCCGAGGCCCCGCAGGTCGTGGTCCTGACCACCTTCCACGCCGACGAGCAGGTGCTGCGGGCCCTGCGCGCGGGCGCCGCCGGGTTCGTCCTCAAGGACACCCCGCCCGCCGAGATCGTCGCCGCGGTACGCCGGGTCGCGGCCGGCGACCCCGTCCTGTCGCCCACCGTGACCCGCCAGTTGATGGCGCACGCGGCCGGCAGCGCCGCCGGCACGCGCCGCACCCGCGCCCGCGCGCGGATCGCCGCCCTCAACGACCGCGAACGCGAGGTCGCCGTCGCGGTCGGCCGGGGGCTGGCCAACGCGCAGATCGCCGTCGCGCTCTTCATGAGCGTCGCCACGGTGAAGACCCATGTCTCCCGTGTCCTGGCCAAACTCGACCTCAACAACCGGGTGCAGATCGCCCTGCTGGTGTACGACGCGGGACTTCTGGAGGAAGGTGAGGCGGACGGGCACTAGGGACGGCCGGGCGTCGCCGGGGCGGGGGACGGGGTATGCCATGACTCTTCGGTCGGTCCCGTCGGTCCCGTCGGTCCCGTCGGGACCCCGCCCGGCCCGGCCGGAGTCACACCCCGCCGGGAATCTCCGCCAGTGCCACCGCCCGCCGCTCCCGCCGCGACACCTCGCAGGCCTCGGCGATCCGCAGCGCCTGCAACACCTCCCGCCCGTCGCACGGGTTGGCCAGCTGCCCCCGGACCACGTCGACGAACGCGCACAGCTCGGCCTCGTAGGCGGGGCCGAACCGTTCCAGGAACCCGGCCCACGGCTTGTCCGCGGCCGGCGGCCCGGTCGGCTCGGTGGACGCGATCGGTGTGCGGTCGTCCAGGCCCACCACGATCTGGTCCAGCTCCCCGGCCAGCTCCATCCGCACGTCGTAGCCCGCCCCGTTCAGCCGCGTGGCCGTGGCCGTGGCGAGGGTGCCGTCGTCCAGGGTGAGCAGCGCCGCGCCCGTGTCGACGTCGCCCGCCGCGCGGAACATCTCGGGACCGGCGTCGGACCCGGCCGCGTACACGTCGACGACCTCGTGCCCCGTCACCCAGCGCAGCATGTCGAAGTCATGGATCAGGGTGTCCCGGTAGAGCCCGCCGGACACCGGCAGGTACGCGGCCGGCGGCGGCGCCTGGTCGGACGTCAGCGCCCGCACGGTGTGCAGCCGGCCGAGCCGCCCCGCGCGCACCGCCTCGCGCGCTCCCGTGTAGCCCGTGTCGAAGCGGCGCTGGAACCCCATCTGCAGAACCGTTCCAGCCGCCTCGACCTCGCCGAGTGCCTGTAACGTGCCGGCCAGATCGAGCGCGATGGGCTTCTCGCAGAACACCGGCAGCCCCGAGCGTGCCGCCCGGCCGATCAGTTCGGCGTGCGCCGAGGTCGACGTGGTGATCACCACGGCGTCCACGCCCCAGCGGAAGATCTCGTCGACCCCCGGTGCCGCCGTCTCGCCCAGCCGGTGGGCGAGATCCTGGGCCCGGGCCGGGTCCGCGTCCGTGACGATCAGGGAGCCGACCTCCCGGTGCCGGCTGAGCGTGTTCGCGTGAATGGTGCCGATACGGCCCGTACCGATGACTCCGATGCGCATGGGAACAACGTGCGTGCGGAGCCGCCGTGCTGTCAATGCGTATGTCCGGACAATCGGACTACACAACTTCCCGTCAACCAGCCACGGAGCTACGCTCGGGCCCGTGCCGAAACCAGGAGTGGACCCCACCGTGACGCTCGATCTCCATGTGGACCGCAGCAGCCCCGTGCCGCTGTACTTCCAGCTGTCGCAGCAACTGGAGGCGGCGATCGAGCACGGAGCGCTCACTCCCGGCAGCCTGCTGGGCAACGAGATCGAGCTCGCCGCACGGCTCGGCCTGTCACGGCCCACGGTCCGCCAGGCCATCCAGTCGCTCGTCGACAAGGGCCTGCTCGTGCGCCGTCGCGGGGTCGGCACCCAGGTCGTGCACAGCCAGGTCAAGCGGCCCCTGGAACTCAGCAGCCTCTTCGACGACCTGGAGGCGGCCGGCCAGCGCCCCGCCACGAAGGTGCTCGTCAACGCGGTCGTCCCGGCGCCCGCGGAGATCGCGGCCGCCCTCGGCGTGGCCGAGGACAGCGAGGTGCACCAGGTGGAACGGCTGCGCCTCGCGCACGGGGAGCCGATGGCGTACCTGTGCAACCACCTGCCGCCCGGCCTGCTCGACCTGGACACCGAACAGCTGGAGACCACCGGCCTCTACCGGATGATGCGGTCCGCCGGGATCACCCTGCACAGCGCCCGCCAGTCCATCGGGGCCCGCGCGGCCACCGCCGTCGAGGCCGAGCGGCTCACCGAGCAGGAGGGTGCCCCGCTGCTCACCATGCAGCGCACCACCTTCGACGACACCGGCCGCGCGGTCGAGTTCGGCAGCCACACCTACCGTCCGAGCCGCTACTCCTTCGAGTTCCAGCTGCTCGTCCGGCCGTGAACACCGCCCTCGGACGGTCCTGACCGGTTCCGCTCCGCACGCCGACCTGGTCGCAATGTCAGGACAAATGTCAGGGCAAGGTGACCGGCGACCGCACCGGGCAGGAAGCAGATGTCCCACTGCTCCAGCGGCCGGACCGCCGGCCCCTGGACCACGGCGTGATGCCACGTACCGGGTGGCGACCCGTGACGCGTCCCACCCGCCCTCCGGACCCGCGCCCGGGGCCGAGGACCGGTTCGTGGCGCCGGAACGGGGTACGAGGGAGGGCGGTCACCCGCGTGAGCTCGATGCTTCACGTCATGGGCCGCGGCGGAGGCCCCCAGGGGCGCGGGGCGCCGCCGATCCGCACTCCACCGCGCGGGCACGCCGCGCACCGCGCCCTTACCCGGCGACGACCCGGCTCCCTTCGCTCCCCCGCACGCACCCCACCCGGGCGTGAGGCAGAATCAGGGCCGATGAGCACCTACGGCAACTTCAGCGCCCCCATCGGCTCCCGCCGCGCGACCGCCCTCCGCACGGTCGGCACGAGGGAGCGCCGCTCGCACCTCACCGCCCCCCGCGTTCCCACGGTCGGCATCGACATCGGGGGCACGAAGGTGATGGCGGGCGTCGTCGACGCCGACGGCAACATCCTGGAGAAGCTCCGCACGGAGACCCCGGACAAGTCCAAGAGCCCCAAGGTCGTCGAGGACACCATCGTCGAACTGGTCCTGGACCTGTCGGACCGGCACGACGTGCACGCGGTCGGCATCGGCGCGGCCGGCTGGGTCGACGCCGACCGCAACCGCGTCCTGTTCGCACCCCACCTGTCGTGGCGCAACGAGCCGCTGCGCGACCGCATCGCCGGCCGCCTCGCCGTGCCCGTCCTGGTCGACAACGACGCCAACACCGCTGCCTGGGCCGAGTGGCGCTTCGGCGCCGGCCGCGGCGAGGACCACCTCGTCATGATCACGCTGGGCACCGGCATCGGCGGCGCGATCCTGGAGGACGGGCAGGTCAAGCGCGGCAAGTACGGCGTCGCCGGCGAGTTCGGTCACATGCAGGTCGTGCCCGGCGGCCACCGCTGCCCGTGCGGCAACCGCGGCTGCTGGGAGCAGTACAGCTCCGGCAACGCGCTGGTCAGGGAGGCGCGCGAGCTGGCCGCGGCCGACTCCCCGGTGGCGTACGGGATCATCGAGCACGTCAAGGGCAACATCGCCGACATCACCGGCCCGATGATCACCGAGCTGGCCCGCGAGGGCGACGCGATGTGCACCGAGCTGCTCCAGGACATCGGCCAGTGGCTCGGCGTCGGCATCGCCAACCTGGCCGCCGCCCTCGACCCGTCCTGCTTCGTGATCGGCGGCGGGGTCTCGGCCGCCGACGACCTGCTGATCGGCCCCGCGCGGGACGCCTTCAAGCGGCAGCTCACCGGGCGCGGATACCGCCCCGAGGCCCGGATCGTCCGCGCCCAGCTGGGTCCCGAGGCCGGCATGGTCGGAGCCGCCGACCTCGCCCGTCTCGTCGCCCGCCGCTTCCGCCGCGCCAACCGCCGCCGGGTGGAGCGCTACGAGCGCTACGAGCGGTACACGGAGGCCCGCCGTACGTCGCAGGGGTCCGCGTGACCGCCTCGCTCCCAGGCCACGATGCGTCGTCCGCGGACGAGCGGGCCCGGCCGCCCGAGGACCGCCGGCACATGATCCGACGCAGGGCGCTGACGCTGAGCATCATCGTGGTCCTGATCGGCGTCCCGGCCGGCTACCTGGTGATCTCCGCCAACCAGAGCCGGGACAGCGGCAAGGACAAGGAGGCGAAGTACTCCGCCACCGGCCTCACCGCGGGCTGGCCCTCCCGGGTGCAGCGCCGCCTGTACCAGGTGCCCGTCCCGCACCCGGCGGACCAGATCGCGTACTACGAGACCAACAACTGGAAGACCAGCCGTCTCTACGTCCAGTTCCGCACCAGCGGGGCCGGCCTGGACGCCTTCCTCACGGGCATCGGTGCCGACCGGAGCGAACTCGAGCAGGGCGACATCACCATCAGCGACCGGGACCAGAACGTCACCGGCTGGTCGTTCGAGGGCCCCGGCCCCTGGTGGGGCCTGGTCCACCCGCAGAAGAACCCGGCGCCCACCCAGGACGTCGTCGTCAACCTGTCCGACCCGGCGTCCCCCATGGTGTTCGTCGTGTCGCGCACCGTGCCGTAGCGACGGCCGCCGGAGCCGATTGTCAGACCCCGCCCGTAGAGTCGAGGACGACTGATTCCGACACGCGGGCGGGAGGTGGCAGGACGTATGAGGGACACGGCATCGGTGGCCGGTCGGGCGGAGGAGAGCGTCCCCCTGCGGCTCGCCGCCGTCTTCCTGCCCGCGCCCCTCCCGCGGGACGGCCGCGTCGCCTTCTGGGACCCCGAGGACGGCGAGGTGCCCGCGGCCCACTCGGAGATCACCGTCGTACGACGGCACGGGGCGGCGGTGCGCCGCCGGACCGCCCCCGCGCTGTCACTGCCCCTCGGCGAGGCCCTGCCCCTGCTGGTGCGCGCCCGCCGCGACCCCGCCGCCCACCCCGCCACCGCCTGCTGGGGAGCGGCCGCGCTGCACGCGCTGCGGCTCACCGCCCGCGGCCGGCTGCTCCCCGGCCTGACGGCCACCGGCCACGACGCCTGGCGGGCCGGCCCGCTGGACCCGGAGGACATCGCCCACCTGCGCGCGGTCGCCGCCGCCCTGCCCCACGAGGGCCACGCGGTCCCGCTGGCCGGCCCCGGGCCGCTCCGGCTGCCCGCGCCGGAAGCGCTGATGCGCGCCTTCGTCGACGCGGTCGCGGACACCCTGCCCCGCACGCCCGCCGCGCCGTTCGTGTCCGGCCGGCCGTTCGCGGCCCGCGAACCCCAGCGTCTGCCCGACGCCCAGGACTGGGCGGCCGAGGTCGCCGCCGGCATGGACGCGGGCGTGCGGATCTCCCTCCGCCTCGACCTGTCGGCGTACGACCTGTTCGACGACGCGGGCGACCGCCTGCGCAGCGCGGGCGCGGCGGTCGTCCAGGTGCACAGTCTCGCCGACCCGACGATCGTGGCGGACGCGGCGACGCTGTGGGCCGGCGAGGCGGACGCGGCTTTCGGGCCCCGCGCGCGCGTGGACGCGTCCCTCGCCGTGCGGCGCGCGGCCCGTGTCTGGCCCCCGCTCGACCGGCTCTCCGAGCAGGACGTGCCCGACGTGCTGGCGCTGTCCGACGAGGAGGTGGGCGACCTGCTCGGCGTGGCCGCGACCCGGCTCGCCGCGGCCGGGGTCGCCGTGCACTGGCCCCGCGACCTCGCGCAGGACCTCAGCGCGGCCGCGGTGGTGCGGCCCGCCCCGGGCTCGGCGACCGACGGCACCGGCTTCTTCGAGAGCGAGGAACTGCTCCAGTTCCGCTGGCAGCTGGCGCTCGGCGGCGACCCGCTCAGCGAGGCCGAGATGGACACCCTCGCCGAGGCCCACCGCCCGGTGGTCCGCCTCAGGGACCAGTGGGTGTTGGTCGACCCGGCCCTCGTCCGCAAGGCCCGCAAGCGTGAACTGGGCCTGCTCGACCCGGTCGACGCGCTCTCCGTCGCCCTCACCGGCAGCGCGGAGGTGGACGGCGAGACCGTCGAGGCGGTGCCGGTGGGCGCCCTGGCCACCCTGCGCGACCGGCTGACGGCCGGACTGCGGCCCGTCGAGCCGCCCGCCGGTCTGCGGGCGACCCTGCGGGACTACCAACTCCGCGGTCTGGCCTGGCTCGACCTCATGACCTCCCTCGGCCTCGGCGGCTGCCTCGCCGACGACATGGGACTCGGCAAGACGATCACCCTCATCGCCCTGCACCTGCGCCGGGCACGCCCGGAGCCGACCCTCGTCATCTGCCCGGCCTCCCTGCTCGGCAACTGGCAGCGGGAGATCACCCGGTTCGCGCCCGGCGTCCCCGTCCGCCGCTTCCACGGCCCCGACCGCACCCTGGACGGCCTCGACGGCGGTTTCGTCCTCACCACGTACGGCACCATGAGGTCGACGGCACCGCGCCTGGCCGAGCAGCGCTGGGGCATGGTCGTCGCCGACGAGGCACAGCACGTGAAGAACCCGTACTCGGCGACCGCGAAGGCCCTGCGTACGATCCCGTCCCCGGCGCGCGTGGCCCTGACCGGCACCCCCGTCGAGAACAACCTCTCCGAGCTGTGGGCGCTGCTGGACTGGACGACACCCGGACTGCTGGGCCCCCTGAAGTCCTTCCGCGCCCGGCACGCGCGCGCGGTGGAGAACGGCGAGGACGAGGAGGCGGTCGCCCGGCTCGCCCGCCTGGTGCGCCCCTTCCTGCTGCGCCGCAAGAAGTCCGACCCCGGGATCGTCCCCGAACTGCCGCCGAAGACCGAGACGGACCACCCGGTCCCGCTCACCCGCGAACAGGCCGCGCTGTACGAGGCGGTGGTGCGCGAGTCGCTGCTGGCCATCGAGACCGCGAACGGCATCGCCCGCCGGGGCCTGGTGCTGAAGCTGCTGGGCGCGCTGAAGCAGATCTGCGACCACCCCGCGCTGTACCTGAAGGAGGACGTCCCGCCGACGGCCGGGGACCGCCTGGCCGCCCGCTCCGGAAAGCTCCTCCTCCTCGACGAACTGCTGGACACGCTGCTGGCCGAGGACCGCTCGGCGCTCGTCTTCACCCAGTACGTGGGCATGGCCCGCCTGATCGCCTCCCACCTGGCCGCCCGCGCGGTCCCGGTGGAGCTCCTGCACGGGGGCACACCGGTACCGGAACGGGAGCGCATGGTGGACCGCTTCCAGGACGGGGCGACGCCGGTCCTGGTGCTGTCGCTGAAGGCGGCCGGCACCGGACTGAACCTCACCCGCGCGGGACACGTCGTCCACTTCGACCGCTGGTGGAACCCCGCCGTCGAGGAACAGGCCACCGACCGCGCCTACCGCATCGGGCAGACCCAGCCGGTCCAGGTCCACCGCCTCATCACGGAGGGCACGGTGGAAGACCGCATCGCCGAGATGCTGGAGGCCAAGCGCGCCCTCGCCGACGCGATCCTCGGCTCCGGCGAGTCGGCCCTCACGGAGCTGACCGACCGCGAACTGTCCGACCTGGTCTCCCTCAGGAGCACGTCATGACCCCCGGCCCGGCCGACGAGGCCCGCCGAGCGCTGCGGGCGGCGCGGGAGCGCGGCCAGGGCCCCGCGGGGGACGCCGACCGCCCGGAGGCGCGTCCGGAGCCGGAGACGCGCCCGGAGCCGGAGTCGTGCCCGCGGTCGGAGCCGCGGCCGGTGTCGCGCCCGGCACAGGCCGACCGGCGTGCCGGTGAGGGTGAGTCCGGTGAGCGTGACGGTGGGTCTGGTGGGTCTGGTGGGTCCGGTGGGTCCGGTGGGTCCGGTGGGTCCGGTGAGCGTAGCGGTGAGTGGGGTGACGGCGGCCGGCTCGCCCCGCCGAGCCGAGAGGGGGCCGCCGGCCCCGAGGTCAGGCGCCCCGCGGATGTCGCGCGCGAGGCGTTGCGGGCGGCGCGCGACGAGGCGCGGAGGGGGCGGGCGGACACCCCGCCGCCGGGCAGGGAAGCCGCGCGCCCGTCACGTCGTACGACCCCGAGGGCCGGCTCCGGGGCTCCGCGCGCCGCGTCCGACCGCGCCGCCGGTCCCAGCCCGCGTGAGCGCGCCCGTGCCCTGCGGGAGTTGCTGAGCGACGCCTTCCGCATGCCGGACACAGCGGATCCGGCGGAGGGGGACGCCGGTGACCACGGCACCGCCGGGACGGTGAGTCCGGCCGCACCGACGCCGACGGTCGCCCATGGTCCCGCGCGTCCGGCCGTCGCCCCCGGCGCCGCGCGTCCGGCCGCCGATCTGCCGGTCCCGGCCCATGAGACACCGGCACCGGCTCACGACGCGCCGGATCCCACCCCGGAGCCGTCGGAGCCGTCGACGTCTGCCCGGTCGGGCGTGTCGGAGGAGTCGGAGTCGCCGGAGGGGTTTCCGCGGTCGGAGTCGTGGGACGGGTCGGAGTCGTCTGCCCGGTCGGAGTCGGGGGGCGGGTCGAACCCGTCTGCCCGGTCGGAGTCGTCGGACCAGTCGCACCCGCCTGCCCGCTCGGACCGGTCCGACCCGTCGGCTCAGTCGGCGCCGCCGGCCCCGCCCGGTTCACCGCCCCCGTCCGCCACGAGGCCCGCGCCGCCGCCCGCGCCCGTCACGGAAACCGCACCCCCGCCCGCTTCACCGTCCCCGTCCGCCCCGGAACCCACACCCACACCCCCACCCCCACCCGCATCCGTCCCACCCCGCCACCCCCGCACCATGGCCGCCCCCGACCGCGACAGCGAACTGCGCCGTACGTTCCCGGCGTTCCCGCCCCGGGCGGCGGACGGGGCCGGGTTCGCCGAGACCTGGTGGGGCAACGCCTGGGTCACCGCGCTGGAAGAAGGCGCGCTGGACGCCAAGCGGCTGGCCCGCGGCCGTGGGTACGCCGAGCAGGGGCACGTGGACGCCATCACGGTGACGCCGGGCCTGGCCCTCGCCTACGTGCGGGGCAGCCGTGCCAGGCCGTACCGCGTCCAGGTGCGGCTGCGCACCCTGGACGAAGCCGACTGGGACCGCTTCCTGCACGGCGCCGCCGAACGGCCCGGCGACATCGCCGCGCTGCTCGACAAGGAGATGCCCGCCACCCTCGCCGACTCCGGCGTGCCACTGCTCCCGGGCCCGGGCGACCTGGACCCCCGGTGCAGCTGCCCCGACTCCGGCCACCCCTGCAAGCACGCCGCCGCCCTCTGCTACCAGACCGCGCGCCTGCTGGACGCCGACCCCTTCGTCCTGCTCCTGCTGCGCGGCCGCGGCGAACGGGAACTGCTCGACGCCCTGTCCCGCCTCAGCGCCGCCCGCGCGGCCCGGGCCGCCCAGGAGAAGGGGCCGGCGCCACTGCCCGGCGTACGCGCCACGGAGGCACTGACTCCGCGGCGTCTCCCGCCGCTCCCCGCCCCGTTGCCGACGCCCCCGCACCCCGGGCAGCCACCGGTGTACCCCGCGACCTCGGGCGGCCCGGACCCCCTCGCCCTGGACCAGCTGGCGACCGACGCGGCGGCCCGCGCCCACGCCCTGCTCGCCACCGGCCGCGACCCGGTCGGCGAGCTGACCCTGTGGCAGGACGCGGTCCGGCTCGCCGCGGCCCGCCCCGGCTCCGGCCTCACCGCCGGCACCCGCGCCCTGTACTCCTCGCTCGCCTCCGCCACCGGCCGCACCCCGGCGGACCTGGCGCGCGCGGTCGCCGCCTGGCGACAGGGCGGACCGGAGGGCCTCAGCGTCCTGGAGGAGACCTGGGACCCGCCGGCCGGCCGCTTCGACCGCGCCCGCCCCCTCCTCCTCGCCGCCGACCTCCCCGCCTTCCGCCCGTGGCGCAACCACCTCACCCACCCCCGCGGCCACGTCCAGCTCCGCCTCGGCCGGGACGGCCTCTGGTACGCGTACGAGTCGGAGCCGGGCCACGACGACTGGTGGCCGCGCGGCACCCCCGACCTCGATCCGGTCGGCGCCCTGACCGGCCTCGGTACCCCGGAGGACCTCTGAGTCCCCTCATCGCCCTCCCGGGTGAAGGTGGTGTGAGAGTTCGCCGGTTGTCCGGGAGCCGGATGGGGGGACCGGGGGCCCAGGGTCGGTGCCGGGCGCGTCGGCGGTCGGCGTGGAGCGGTGAGCGACACGACGACACCTGCCCTCCAGTACCGCTTCGACGGCCCGGACGACGCCCCGTGCTCATCCTCGGCCCGTCCCTCGGTACGACATGGCACAGGTCGTAACGACCGTCCCGGGGCGTCCAGCCGATCCAGGGACGGGCGGGTTGTGCAAGGTCAGGCCTCACAGTCCGGGGGAGTCCGCACAGTTGGTGAGACCTGTGGGAGAGCGCCGTGACGCTTCCTCGGCCTGCATTGTCGACGCCGCTCGTCGACCTCCAACTCGTTCGTCCTCGCTCCGCTCGTTCCTCGCGGGGCTCCGGGCGCTCCAACTGATGTGCAGGACTTGCCGGCCCGGGGTGGTCGCGGACTGGTTGGCCGCGTCGCTGACCTCGGCCGGGCCGGCGTAGTGATGAAACTGGTCGCCTTCGCCGGGGGCGGCTGATGGCCACGATCTGGAGCACGTGGTGAGTCCCGCGGCCTCGGCTGCGGTGCGCAGGGTGTGTTCGTGGTCGGCGAAGGTGTGGCCGGGCCCGGCCGAGTTGTCGGGGCGGGCGGCGGAGATCACGTACCCGTCTGCGTCCCGCCGATCCGGGTTGGAGATGGCACCGAGTCCTGACAGGGCTCGGGCCCTTCGCTCAACACCCTGGCTGGTCCGGAGGGAAGTCTGGACACATCGGGCTGAAGTCTTCTAGCCTTGCCGGCAGACCATCACGGTCGTCGATGTGACCCGACAGCGCGGTAGCCATCGACTTCTCCTGTTTCCGAGCGGTTGCCCCCGCTCGGCCCCCACTCGGCGTAGTGGCCTGCTGAAGCACACCTGGCGGGCCCAAGCGGCGACATCCCGCTACGGCATCGGCGCGGCAGCGCGCGCCCCAAGCCTGGCAGCCACCTGTTCAGGAAGGGGAGTGCATTGTCATGTTCATGATAATCGGGAAGGTTGTAGCCGCGCGTTGGCCGGCCGTCGGTTCGGCTCTGCTCCTGGTCGCGGCCGCTCTCAGCGCGGCCTTGTCCAGTGCGACACCGGCCTCGGCGCACCCGATCAACCCCGCCGACTTCCAGCAGGTCCAACTGGCCCGCGGGGTGGCGGAGGTCGGTGAGCCCATGTCGCTGGCCGTGCTCGCCGACCGATCGGTGCTGCACACCGCTCGCAACGGGACCGTGCGCCGCACGGATGCGGCCGGCACCACCAAGGTGATCGGCAACATCCCCGTGTACACGCACGACGAGGACGGCCTCCAGGGCATCGGCATCGACCCGGGGTTCACCACCAACCGGCACATCTACCTCTACTACGCCCCGCCGCTGTCCACACCAGGCGGCGACGCCCCGACCACCGGCGGCAACTGGTCGACGTGGCAGGGCGTCAACCGGCTTTCCCGGTTCACGCTCAACGCCGACTTCACCATCAACCAGTCCAGCAAAGTGGACATCCTCGACGTGCCGGCCGACCGAGGCATCTGCTGCCACGCCGGCGGAGACATCGACTTCGACGCGGCGGGCAACCTGTACCTGTCCACCGGCGACGACACCAACCCGTTCGAGTCCGCCGGATACTCCCCACTCGACGAGCGGACCAACCGCAACCCGGCGTTCGACGCGCAGCGCACCGCCGCCAACACCAACGACCTGCGCGGCAAGATCCTGCGAATCAAGGTGAACGAGAACGGGTCGTACTCGATCCCGGCAGGCAACCTCTTCCCGTCCGGCACGGCAAGGACCCGGCCGGAGATCTACGCGATGGGCCTGCGCAACCCGTTCCGGATGAGCGTCGACAAGGCCACCGGCATCGTCTACGTCGGCGACTACGGCCCCGATGCCGGCGCCACCACTGCGCGCGGGCCGCAGGGCCAGGTCGAGTTCAACCGCGTCACGGGCCCGGGCTTCTACGGCTGGCCCTACTGCACCGGCACGAACACCAGCTCCGAGACGTACGCCGAGTGGGACTTCGCCACCAACACGGCAGGCGCGAAGTACAACTGCTCGGGCGGACCGACGAACAACTCGTTCCGCAACACCGGCTTGAGCACGCTGCCCCCCGCCAAGGCCGCCTGGATCCGCTACGGCGGCGAGGCCGGCAGCCCGTCGGCGTTCGGCAGCGGCTCGGAGTCGCCGATGGCGGGCCCGGTGTACCGGTACGACCCCGACGTCAGCTCGCCCACGAAGTTCCCGCAGTCGTTCGACGGGCAGTTCTTCGCCACGGAGTTCGGCCGCGGCTGGATCAAACCGATCCACCTCAACGCCGACGGCTCCCCGGGGACCATCGACAGCTTCCCCTGGAACGGCAAGCAGGTGATCGACTCGGCCTTCGGCCCGGACGGCTCCTACTACGTGCTGGACTACGGCGCCGGGCTGTACCAGGGCGACCAGTACTCCGCCCTCTACCGCTTCGACCACGTCGGCAGCGGCAACCGGGCGCCCACGGCGATGGCCGGCGCCAACCGGACCTCCGGCGCGGCGCCGTTGACCGTGACGTTCTCCTCGGCCGGTTCATCCGACCCCGAGGGTGGGGCACTGACCTATGCGTGGAGCTTCGGTGACGGCACCACCTCCACCGCCGCCAACCCGACGAAGACGTACGACACGAACGGCGACTACACGGCCACGCTGACCGTGCGCGACCCGCAGGGTGCCACCGGCACCGCCGAGGTGCGGATCACGGTCGGCAACACCGCGCCGACCGTGACCATCAACAGCCCCGCCGCGGGGGAGATCTTCGCCTTCGGCGACACCGTGCCGTTCAGCATCACCGTGACGGATCCGGAGGACGGCACGGTCGACTGCGCCAAGGTCAAGCTGACGTACATCGTCGGTCACGACAGCCACGGCCACCCGATCACCTCGAAGACCGGTTGCTCCGGCACGATCACCATCCCGGTCGACGGTGAGCACGACGACGCGGCGAACATCTTCGGGGTCTTCGACGCCGAATACACCGACAAAGCCGGGCTCACCACGCACACGCAGCACATCCTTCAGCCGAAGCACCGGCAGGCCGAGCACTACAAGACATCGTCCGGCATCGCCACCTACGACAAGTCGACCGCCGAGGGCGGCAAGTCCGTCGGTGACATCGAGAACGGCGACTGGATCGCCTTCGAGCCGTACAAGCTGAGCAACGCCACGTCGTTCAACGCCCGGGTGTCGTCAGCCGGCGCGGGCGGCACGTTGCAGGTCCGGGCCAGCTCGCCGACCGGCACCGTCCTCGGCTCCGCCACCGTCCCGGTCACCGGCTCGTGGACGAACTTCACCACCGTCAACGGCTCGATCTCCGGCGCGCCGGCCGGC
The DNA here is from genome assembly GCF_030287445.1 of Streptomyces sp. ALI-76-A. Lineage (GTDB taxonomy): Bacteria > Actinomycetota > Actinomycetes > Streptomycetales > Streptomycetaceae > Streptomyces. The sequence continues at coordinate 7,000,683 of NZ_JASVWB010000002.1, forward strand.
ACCACCACGCTCTACCTGACCTTCACCGGCGGCTCCGGATTCCTCTTCGACGTCGACGCGTTCACCTTCAATCCCGGCGGTGGCCCGACACCCGGCGCGGGTCCGGTCGTAGGACTCGCGGGCAAGTGCCTGGATGTCCGTGACGGCAGCTCGGCGGACGGAACGTCGGTGCAGATCTCGTCGTGCACGGGCTCGGCGAGGCAGCAGTGGACGGTGACGCCGGGATCGACGGTCAAGGCGTTGGGCAAGTGCCTGGATGTCAGCGGTAGCAGCACGGCCGACGGGACGAAGGTCCAGTTGTGGTCCTGCCACGGTGGCGCCAACCAGAACTGGCAGGCGAACCCGGACGGGTCGCTGCGCAGCCCGCAGTCGGGCAAGTGCCTGGACGTGTCGGGCGCCGGCTCCGCGGACGGCACCCTCGTGCACCTGTGGACCTGCAACGGCGGAGCCAACCAGAAATGGACCCTGCCCTGATATCTGTCACCAGGAAGAGAGCGACGGACATGCGCAGACAACCCCGAACCCTGCTCGGTGGGGCGATCGCGACACTCGCCGCACTGGCCCTCCTCGGGCAGCCCAGCCCCGTCAGTGCCGCGGACACGGCCTACGACGTCCTCGTGTTCTCCAAGACGGCCGGATTCCGGCACGACTCGATCCCGGCAGGGATCCAGGCAATCCGAGACCTCGGCGCCGCGAACAGTTTCACGGTGACGGCCACGGAGGACGGCAACCACTTCACCACCGGCAACCTGAGCCGTTACGAGGCGGTGATCTTCCTCAACACCACCGGCGACGTTCTGAACGACGCCCAGCAGTCGGCGTTCCAGTCGTACATCGGCTCCGGCGGCGGCTTCGTCGGCGTCCACTCGGCCGCGGACACGGAGCACAACTGGCCGTTCTACGGCGATCTGGTCGGCGCCTACTTCGCCTCGCACCCCGCTGTCCAGCAGGCCAACATCAAGGTGGAGGGGCGGGCGCACGCGGCGACCGCCCACCTGCCGCAGACCTGGACCCGCACCGATGAGTGGTACAACTTCCGGGCCAACCCCCGTACCACCGCGCGCGTGCTCACCACGCTGGACGAGTCGTCGTACTCGGGCGGCTCGATGGGCGCCGACCACCCGCACTCCTGGTGCAAGACCCACTCGGGTGGCCGGGCCTTCTACACCGGCGGCGGGCACAGCCAGGCGTCGTACGCGGAGCCGGCGTTCCGGGCGCACCTGCTCGGCGGCATCCGGTACGCGGCAGGCCGGACGAAGGCCGACTGCCGGCCCGAGACCGGCTACACGACCCTCTACAACGGCTCGACCACCGGTTGGTCGCAGGCCGGCCCGGGCGGCTTCACCAACTCGGACGCCACCCTCGCCTCCCACGGCGGCATGGGCATGCTCTGGTACAGCGCCCGGCAGTTCACCAACTACTCCCTGAAGCTGGACTGGAAGATGCCCGGCGACGACAACTCCGGCGTGATCGTGGGCTTCCCACCGTCGAGCGACCCGTCGTCGGCACTGAACAACGGCTACGAGGTCCAGATCGACGCCACCGACGCGCCTGACCGCACGACTGGCTCGATCTACGCCGTCAAGGCCCCGGACACGGCTGCCCGGGACACGGCGCTCAACCCACCGGGCGAGTGGAACACCTTCGAGTTGCTGGTGGAGGGCGAGCGGCTCCAGGTCTGGCTGAACGGCGTGAAGATCAACGACTTCACCAACACCGACCCCGCCCGCTCGCTCGCCGGCCACGTCGGCATCCAGAATCACGGCACGGGGGACGACGTATCGTTCCGCAACGTCCGGATCAAGGAGCTGGGCGGCGGGCCGACACCCGGCGCGGGTCCGATCGTGGGGCTCGCGGGTAAGTGTCTGGATGTCCGTGACGGCGGCTCGGCGGACGGGACGGCGGTGCAGATCTCGTCGTGTACGGGCTCGGCGAGGCAGCAGTGGACGGTGACGCCGGGGTCGACGGTCAAGGCGTTGGGCAAGTGCCTGGATGTCAGCGGTAACGGCACGGCGGACGGGGCGAAGGTCCAGTTGTGGTCCTGCCACGGTGGCGCCAACCAGAACTGGCAGGCGAACCCGGACGGGGCGCTGCGGAACCCGCAGTCGGGCAAGTGCCTGGACGTGTCGGGCGCCACCTCGTCGGACGGCACCCTCGTGCACCTGTGGACCTGCCACGGCGGAGCCAACCAGAAATGGACCCTGCCCTGAGCTGACGCGGCACGCTGGAAGGGCCACCTGCCACTGTGCGGTGGCCCTTCCGCGTTCCCAGGCCGGGTGTGGCTGACGTCAGGCTGTGCCGCGCTCCGGTGCGGGCATGGCCGAGCACGTGCTCACGAGCAGGCCGGGACGCCCGGCGCGTGCGCGTGCGCCCACTCCTGAAGGACCGCCGCCGCGGCGGCGAGTGCCGGCTCGGCCCGCGTGGTGCCCGCGCAGTAGGGCGCGGCGACCACGACGGGTGGCCGCGCCGCCAGACGGTCCGGCACGTACAGGTACATGCGCAGGTTCGTCGGGTCGGCGCCGAAGCCGGTGACCTCGACGAGCGTGGCCGCGGCTGCCGGCGACGCGACCGCCGGCCGTCCGAGCGACGCCACAGCGACGGCGAGCACCGTGGCGACCGCCATGAAGATCCGCCTCATCTCTGGGCTTTTCGGTAATCGGTAAGACCACGGTGACGGAGTGGTGCGCCCCGGCTCGCCACGGAGGGAGTGAAGGCGGCACGTGATGTCACGTACCGCCTTCACTCGTGTGCCTATGCCCGCGTCCAGCGCTGGTTGGCGCCGTCGTGGCAGCTCCACACGATGACCGCGGAGCCGTTGGCGGTGCCCCCGCCGTTGACATCCAGGCACCACCCGCTCTGACCGCTGCGGATCGTGCCGTTGCTGTTGAAGATCCACTGCTGGTTGGCGCCACCGTTGCAGTCCTGGATCTGCACCCGCGTGCCGGCGGCGGCGTCGGCCGGGACGTGCACGCACTTGCCCAGCACCTGCAACGCCGCACCGTTCTGGGTGAACTGCTGGTTGGCATTGCTGTGGCAGTCCCAGATGATCATCGGTGTGCCGTTGGCCGTGTTTCCGCCGTTGACGTCCAGGCACCGGCCCGAACCCTCGTTGCGCAGCCGGAACGTGGTCGGGGTGGGCGTCGTGTCGTCGAACTGCGTGAAGAAGTTCCACACCACCGCCCGGGTCCACGACCTCTCACCCGGTTCGAAGTCACCGGCCGATCCATCGACAGGACCCGGCGTATGACCCGCGTCGTACGCGGCCCATGCCACGGGGTAGCCGGCGCGGCACCCCGAGTACGTCGTGACGACATGCGTGAGGCTGCCCCGTGTCGGCTCCGGCGGGTTCTGGGGAGTGCAGCCGTTGTTCCGCACGAACCTGTCACGCAGCGAACGCCCTGTGGAGATCGGGAGCACCGGGTCCCGCAAGCCGTGCAGTCCGATGTACGCGACCGGCTGGGTGCCGCCGTTGCACCCGCTCAACTGTCCGCCCGCGTAGACGGCGACCGCGCGGAACACTGTCGGCCGGGCGCACGCGAGTGCGAAACTCATGCCGCCTCCGTAGCTGAAACCCCCGGCGAAGCGCTGGTTCGTGTCGACGCACAGGCCCGCGTCGATCTGCCTGATCATGTCGTCCACGAAGGTCAGATCCTCGCCGTTGGAGTTGGCCCAGCCATTGCCGAGGCCCTGCGGTGCGACGAAGATCGCGCTGTCGTTCGAGATGGCCCGCAGGCCGTAGTACGACCAGGAGTATCCGCTGGTTCCGCCCGAGTCGACGTCGCCTGCGGTGCCGCCGTTCCAGTGGAAACCGAAGACCAGTCGGTACGGGCGGTTGTTGTCGTAGTTGGCGGGCACCCGCAGGATGTAGTTCCGCGTCCTGCCGCTGCTCTGAATCGAGCGCGGACCACTGGACAGCGTGGGGGGCTTGCCGCATCCGGCGCTCGCGGCGAGGGGGGAGGGGGCCTCGGCGGCGGCGGACGTCCCCGCGATGCCGCTGATGCCGGCCGCGGCGAGCAGGAGCGTGATGACCACGGCTATCGGCGTGCGCCATCGGTGACGATTGTTGCCTTGTCGCATCACGTTTCTCCATTCATGGATGTAGCGACTCAGCGGTAGCCGGCGGCGACGATGTTGGCTTGTACCGCGTTCTCGGTCGCGTCGGACGGGTATCCGGACACCATCGCGCCCTCGTAGAAGGTGCCGGCGCTGAGGTTCGCGCCGCCGCCGGGCTTGCAGCAGTCACCACCGCTGCCGAGGATGATGGCGCCCTGCTTCTTCATGGGGCTGTAGCCGGGCGGAAGCGCGCCGTCCCAGAGCGTGGTCAGGCTTCCGCTCTGGCCGTTGCCACCCTTGAGCGCGAAACGGCTCGTCCCGTTGTTCTTCAACATCGCCGTCACGAACTTGCTGGTGAAGGCCCGCTGGTTCGGGTTCCAGGTCTGGCTGCCACCGGAGTAGAGCCCCCATTCGAGATCGGCCTGGACCCATGGGCCGGAACCGGCGCACCCGCCGAACCAGCACTGGGTGCTGAAATTGATCGCGTCCATCGCCCCGGCCGCGTCGGCCGCTCGGGTCGTCTCACTGTTGCCGTAGTCGAAGCAGCAGCCGCCGTTGACATGGGTGCCGCTGGCCACCATGTACATGCCTTCGGGGGCGCTGCCGGTCGGCACGCCGGTCAGGTGGCCGTCCCGCCAGTAGCTGTTGCCGGGGTTGATGTAGAGCGAGTAGGCCTTGCTGCCGCCGACCGCCAGCGACTCCGACGTCGCGATCGCCGGGCGGCTCTGGGGGGAGCCGGGAACCACACTCGATCCCTGGTACCACAGGTCGTTCCCACGGCCGGACTGGTCGTAGACGACGGTGATGACACAGGTGGTCCCCGCGCAGAACGAGTCCTGCGTCGTCGCGTCGGCGGTGCCGCCCGCGCTCAGGACGCCGATGTTCCGGGTCGTGCTGTCGGACGAGCGCCGGACCTGGTAGAGGTTGCCGTCGTAGGTGCCGTAGAGCGCTCGTACGGTGCTGTGGGCGGCGATGCAGGGGGTGCCGCCCGAGGCGTAGATGTCGCACGTGCCCGCGCCGCCCGGCACCGGCGGGGTCGGCGAGTTCCACTGCTGGTTGGTGCCGCCGTGGCAGGACCAGAGGGTGATCCTGGTGCCGTTGGCGGTGCCGCCGGCGTTGGCGTCGAGGCACAGTCCGGAATGGACGCCGGTGATGGTGCCGTTGGGGTTGACGTTCCACTGCTGGTTGTTCTGGCCGTTGCAGTCCCAGATGATGACCGGGGTGCCGTTGGTGGTGCCGCGTCCGCTGGCGTCGAGGCACTTGTCGCCGGAGACGGTCAGTTGTTTGCCGGCGGTGTAGGTCCAGGTCTGGCCGGCCGCGCCGGTGCAGTCCCCGAGTTGGGTCTGGGTGCCGTTGGTGGTGCCGGCGCCGGGGACGGTCAGGCAGCGGCCGGACGGCGCGCCCACGATGGGGGCGCTCTGCCCGGGCTCGATCGGCGCCGCCACCGCGGTGGCGCCGACGGCGACAAGCACCAGGGCGGTGCCCAGCGCGGACAGCCGTCCGTACCGGCGGGGCCGAGGTATCCGAAACACCATGACGGTTCCTCACCTGTTCGTAGGGAGGGCTGCCCGGCGCGCGACCGCGCCGGGCAGCCCGTCCGGACGGGCTATACGGCGGTGAACCGCCACTGTTGGTTGGTGCCGCCGTGGCAGCTCCATTGCAGGAGTCGTGCGCCGTCGGCCGTCGAGCCGCCGTTGACGTCGACGCACAGTCCACTGGGGACGCTCTTCATCGTGTACACGCCCGCCGTGGTCGACGGGGTGACGAGGAACTTCTGCGGGTTGCCGTTGTCGCAGGCGGACTGCTGCAGGAACGCGCCCTGGGCGGTGGACCCGCCTGTGACGGCGAGGCACTTGTCGCTGTGCGCCGCCTTCAGGTAGACGGCGCCGCCACCGGCGTCGACGGCCTGCCACTTCTGGTTGTCGGCGCCGGTGGCCGGCCACTGGACGATCTGGGCGCCGTCAGCGGTCGAGGCGCCGTTGACGTCCACGAACTTGCCGCTGTGCTGCGCTGCGACCGTCCAGGTCCGACCGGCCACGCCACCGCCGCCGCTGCCCGGTTCGCCGACCCCGTTGCCGCCGAAGGTGAGCGAGTCGAGGTCGAACCAGTTGTTCGAGGTGCCCTTGAACACCAGGTAGAGCGCGTGCGAGCCGGCGAGATCGGCGGTGTTCACCGCCGACGTGGACTGGTAGGTGTTCCAGCCGCCGGTGCTGGGCACCGGTGTCGTGGCCAGGAGTGTGCCGGTCGGGGAGTCGGCGCGCAGTTCGATCGATCCGCCGCCGCTCGGCGACGACAGGCGGTAGCGCACGCTCGTGACACCCGACAGGCTCATCGGTTTGAACGCGATCCAGTCGCCGTCGGAGATGTTGCCGACCCGCTTGCCGCTCTCCGCGCCGGCCTGCTCGACGACCTGCACACCCGACTGGTCCGTGTAGAACTCCGCCTGCTTGTGCTTGGGCTGGAGGATCGCTTGGGCGTAGCCGGTGAGCGGGGCCGCACCGCCGGGACCGCCGTCATCGGTGTAGCGGGCGTTGAGGACGTAGTACAGGTTGGCGCCGTCGGGGTGCCCGCCCAGCAGCGTCGTGTCGATGGTGCCCGAGCACCCCGGATGGTCCGTGGTCTCGTGCTGGTGGTCGTCGTGGCCGAGGGCGGGGTTGACGAACACCTTGGCACAGTCGACGGGCGCGCCGCCGGGGTTTGAGACGGACACCTTGTACGGGACGCGGTCGCCGAAGTCCAGCATCCCGCCGTTGGTCGGAATCGTGAGGGTGACGACCGGTGCGGTGTTGCCCACGGTGATCGGCACGTTGGCGAAGGCCGTCTTTCCGGTGTTGTCGGTGACCTTGAGCTGGGCGGTGTAGTTGCCGTTGGCGGTGTAGGTGTGTGACGGGTTGGCCGCCGTGGACGTGGTGCCGTCACCGAACGTCCAGTGGTAGTTGAGCGAGCTGCCGGGATCCGGGTCCGTGGACCCGGCGCTGCTGAACTGCACGTTCAGCGGCGCGTCCCCGTTGGTGGGCGTGCCGGTGGCTTTGGCGATCGGCGACCGTCCGCCGTGGTTGTAGTCGATGCGGTAGAGCCCCGAGTCGTTGTTGCCACCGGAGAAGTTGTTGCCCCATTCGAGCAGGTACAGCGAGCCGTCGGGCCCGAACTCCATGTCCATCGGCTTGAGGAACTTGGCGGCGGGCATGAAGGAGTTGGTCCGGGTGACCGCGGTCGCGGAGTCGAAGTGGACCTCCTTGACGGTGTGGCGCGACCACTCGTAGAAGAAGTGGACTCCGTCGTAGTAGGGCGGGAACTTCGTCTCGGACGGGTTGGCGGCGTTGTAGCGGTAGACCGGTCCTCCCATCGGGCCCGAGCCGCCGGAGCCGAGTTCGGGGAAGTTCGGTGAGACGCCGTAGCCGTACCACATGTTCGGCGCGACGATCGGCTTGAGGCTGGTCAGGCCGGTGTTGTTCGGCGAGTTGTTGACCGGCGCGTTGCAGTTGAACTTGGCGCCGACGACGCCGGTGCTCGGGTTGTAGGGCGCGTAGGCCTGGTTGTCGCCGTGGCAGAACGGCCAGCCGTAGTTGCCCGGGGTCTTGATGACATTGAGCTCGACGAGCCCTTCGGGGCCGCGGTTGGTCGCGGGCGGGTTCCGGTCCGGGCCGTAGTCGGCGAGGTAGACCCACCCGTTGTCCGGGTCGATCGAGAAGCGGAACGGGTTGCGGAAGCCCATCGCGTGGATCTCCGGCCGGGTCTGCGCCGTGCCCTGCGGGTAGAGGTTGCCGGCCGGGACGGTGTAGCCGCCGTCGGCCGACGGCCGGATGCGCAGGAGCTTGCCACGCAGGTCGTTGGTGTTGCCGGCGGTGCGGGCGGCGTCGAGGTTGGCCTTGCCCTGCCGCCAGTCCAGCGGGGCGTAGCCCTGCCAGTTGGAGTCGAGGTTCGGTGGGACGTCGTCCCCGGTGCCGATGTAGAGGTTCTTGTCGGGGCCGAACTCGATGTACCCGCCCGTGTGCCCGGGTTCGGCGAACGTGCGGTCCCGGGTCGCGGGGATGTCGATGATCGTCACCTGGCTCGACATGTTCAGGGTGTCGCCGGTGAGCGTGAACCGGGAGACCCGGTTGATGTCGTTCGGGACTCCGGCCGGGGAGTGATACAGGTACACGTAGCCGTTGCTGGCGAAGTCGGGGTCGAGCGCCAGTCCGGTGAGGCCGTCCTCGCCGCCGGTGTAGACGCTGAGCGTGCCGGCTGTCACGGTGCGGTTCGTGGTCGGTTTGAAGATCTTCAGCTGCCCGGACCGCTGGACGTAGAGCACCCGCCCGTCCGGGGCGACCGCGAGGGCCATCGGGTCCGCGGTGTTGTCGTCGAGGGTGCGCTTCTCGAAGTTGCTCCACACGGTGCCGCCGCAGTCGCCGGGCTCCTTGCCGGCCGCCCACTTGACGCCCCCGAGGACGTGGTTGCGGAAATGGGTCTCGCTGTAGGCCGCGCTGGTGTGCCCCATGGCGGTGGCCCACACGCGGCCGCCGCCGGTGTCGCGGCACCAGGAGATGGGGTGGTCCGGCCCCATGGCGCGGGAGCCCGGGTTGTACGTGCGCTCGTCCGCGGTGACCAGGACATGAACGTCGCCGCGGGGGTTGCGGTCGAAGTTGTACCACTCCTCGCTGCGGTTCCAACGGTCCGGCAGGCCGGCCGTCGACGGGTGCTTCTTGTCCGCGACGACGGCGGTGCCGGCCAGCACCCCGGGAGAGTGCTCCGGCATGTGTGCGCCGCCGTTGATGGTCTGGTCCCACCACGGGTACTCGTTCTCGATGCCCATGTCCGTGGCGTTGTGGATCGCGACGATGCCCTTGCCGCTGGCGAGGTATCCCTCCACCGCCTGACGTTGGGCCGCCGTGGTCCACACCATTCCCGAGGTCTGGAACATGATGAGCACGTCGAAGGTGGCGAGGTTTGCCGGGGTGAAAACGCTCGAGTCCTCGCTATGGACCAACTCGAAGTTGTTGGCCGCCGCCTGCTCCCTAAACATCGTGAGGCCGGCGGGGATCGAATCGTGCCGGTAGCCGGCCGTCTTCGTGAAGACCAGGGCTCGGAAGGCCGGCGCCGCTGACGCCGGTTGGGCGATGACGAGCGACAGGAGCACGCTCGCGATCGCCCCGAAGACAATGATGATGCGACGCATGCCGTCTCCCATTTCGGCGGAGCAACGATGGCATGACCACGGGCACGCGCCGGCCGCACCTGCGATGCGCCAGAGTGCCTGAGCGCGTCGTAGGCACGCGTGTGCCGTCAGCTCGTCATCCCGTCCGCCGTGACGGGCAGTCAAGTCCCTACGGAAGAGAGGGGGCGTCACACCGGATGCGACCGTCTCCCGTGGTCTGCCGGTCAGCATGCAGCGGCGTATCGCAACAGTCAATATGGCTCGGGTGCGGTCGTTTCCATAACACATTTTGCGCATTAATCAGGTCGTGGTTCGGCGCGCGACTGTCGTCGGGCCGATTCCATAACACATTTCGCGCATCAGCCGTCGTGGTTCGACGCGCGACTGTGGACGGGCCGATTCGATAACAGATTTTGGCGTATCAATCGCTGTCGACCGATCGCCGGTCCACATTGAGCAGGTCGAACGGCGAACGTCCTCCTGTGATGTCCGTTGGTATTGCCAGGCGCTCATCGAGGCATTTACCCTCGGGGCCGCGAAGTCGCCATCGCGGCCGGCGAAAGTTCGCGGCTATTCGACGACAGCTCGCGGGCGGGAGCTGTCATTCCACGCCGGCCGTACCCAAACGATTCAGCTATCGGTGACTCAATCCTGCTGACGACGCGAATGTAGAGGGTCCCACGATGTCTGGCCTGCTGCCGTCGCCGCTGCTCGCTCTGCGAGGCATCGGCAAGTCGTTCCTCGGCGTGCCGGTGCTCGACGGCGTCGACCTCCAGGTCCGGCCGGGCGAGGTGCACGCGGTCGTCGGCGAGAACGGCGCCGGCAAGTCCACGCTCATGAAGGTGGTGTCCGGCGTCCACCAGCCCGACGAGGGAACGGTTGAGTTCGCCGGCGCCCCGCGGACGTTCCGCAGCCCGCGTGAGGCCCAACAGGCCGGTATCGGCATCGTCTACCAGGAGCTGACCCTGCTGCCCGAGCGCACCGTCGCGGAGAACGTCTGTCTGGGCCGCGAGCCCCTGCGCCGCGGGCTCGTCGACCGTAGGGCGATGCTCAGCCACACCGCGGGGCTCCTCGCCTCGGTCGGGGAGGGCTCGTTACCGCCCGACACGCGCGTGGGACGACTCGGAGTGGCGCAACAGCAGGTGGTCGAGATCGTCAAGGCGCTCGCCCTCGACGCGCGGCTGCTCATCATGGACGAGCCCACCGCGGCTCTCGCCGACCACGAAGTCGACCAGCTCTACGCGCTCGTACGGCGGCTGCAGGAGCACGGGATGGGCGTGCTGTACGTCTCGCACCGCCTCAAGGAGGTCTTCGACCTGTCCAGCCGGATCACCGTGCTCAAGGACGGCCGGGCGGTGGCCACCGTGAACACCGCGGACACCAGCGCCGATCAGCTGGTGCGCCACATGGTCGGCCGCGAGCTGTCGAGCTACTACCCCGACCCGGCGAAGCCGCAGGAGCTGGGCCCGGTGCGGCTGACCGTCCGCGACGGAGGCAACCGGAAGCTGCGCGGCATCGACCTACGGCTGCGCGCCGGCGAGGTGCTCGGCGTCGGCGGCCTGCAGGGCTCCGGCCGGTCGGCGTTGGCCCGCGCACTGTTCGGCGCCGCACCGTTCAGCACCGGCCGGGTGACCGTCGACGGAGCGCCGGTCCGGCTGCGCTCGCCCCGCGCCGCGATGCGGGCCGGTATCGCCTACGTCTCCGAGGACCGCAAGGGCGAGGGGATCGTCGCCGAGCAGTCGGTGCTCGACAACGCGCTGTTGGCCGGCCGCGCCGTCCGCCCGGGCCGGCTCGGCCGCGGTGCCCGGACCGCGCGGGTCCGGGAACTGCTCGCGGCCGTCGAGCTTCGCGCCGCGGGGGAGGACCAGGAGATCCGTTTCCTGTCCGGGGGCAACCAGCAGAAGGTCGTGCTGGCCAGGTGGCTCGCGCTCGCCCCGAGGATCCTGCTCTTCGACGAGCCGACCCGGGGCATCGACGTGGGCGCCAAGGCGGCGATCCACGATCTCGTCCGCCGGCTGGCCCGCGACGGCGCCGCCGTGCTGATGGTCTCGTCCGAGCTGCCCGAGCTGCTCGGCATGAGCGACCGGATCATCGTCATGCGCGACGGCCGGATCGCCGGCGAGTTACCCGGCGGCGCGACGGAGGAGGATGTCGTCGCCCTGGCGGTCGGCACCGTGGGGGAGGCGGCCGGATGAGCGGCGCGCTGTCCCTGCCGGCCCGGCGGACCCCGCCGGGCGTGTTCGTCGCCCTGGTCCTCACCCTGACGATCGGTTGGCTCGTCGTCGCGGTCGATGGCGGCCGGCTGTTCAGCCTGCCGACGACGGTGAGCCTGCTGCACGTCGCCGCCGGTCTGGGCCTCGTCGCGGTCGGCCAGACGCTGGTCATCGTCGGGGGCTCGCTGGACCTGTCCGTGGCGTACGTGGTCAGCCTGAGCACCCTCGTCGCCGCCGAGACCATGGCCGGTGACGACGGCGCGCTGCTGCCGGCGATCGGCCTGACACTCGCGGTCAGCGGCGCGATCGGCCTCGTCAACGGCCTGCTCGTCACCACGGCGCGGATCAACCCCTTCATCGCGACCGTCGGCGTCGCACTGCTGCTGAAGGGATACCTCGACAACGGATACGACGGCCCGGCCGGCAAGACCGCACCCGCCCTGGTGCAGGGCCTCGGGTACCAGCGCGTCGGCCCGGTGCCGCTGTCGTTCCTGCTGCTGCTCGCCGTCGCCGCCGCGGCCTGGTTCGTGCTGGCGCGCACCCGCTTCGGCCACCACCTGCTCGCCGTGGGCGGTGACCCGGAGGTCGCCCGGCTCTCCGGCGTGCGGGGCAGCCGGGTCCTCGTCACCGCCCATGTGCTGTGCGCCCTCTGCGCCGGCCTCGCCGGGATCTACCTCGCCAGTCGGCTCGGCGCCGGCGCACCGAGGGTGGGCACCGAGGGACTGTACGACCTGGAGTCGATCGCCGCGGTGGTGCTCGGCGGCACCGCCCTGGCCGGCGGGCGCGGCGGCGTCGCCGGCACGGTCGGCGGCGTGCTGCTGCTCGCGAGCATCGACGCCATCTTCAACCAGCTCGAGGTCGACGCGTTCTTCAAGCAGGTGATCCGTGGCGTGATCATCATCGCGGCGGTCGCCGTCTACGCCCGCCGGGCGATGCGAAAGGCGTCATAGCATGCGGATCGCGCGCCCTCTGCGGCTCCTTGAGTTCCGCTCCGGCGGTCTCGCACCGATCATCGTGATCCTGGCGGTGTTGCTGGTCCTGCTGACCGCCCGCCAACCGGACTTCCTCTCGCCGCCGTCGCTGATGTCGTTCCTCGGCCGCTCCGCGCCGATCATCCTGCTCGCCGCCGGCCAGTACTTCGTGATCGTCTCCGGCGAGTTGGACCTGTCCGTCGGCTCCCTGGTCACCGCGCAGGTGGTCATCGCCGCCCGGCTGATCGACGGCGATCCGTCGGCCGGCTGGCCTGTCGTCGTGCTCCTGCTCGCGTTCGGCATCGCCGTCGGCCTCGTCAACGGCCTCGTCACCACGCGGCTGCGGGTGCCGTCGTTCATCACGACCCTCGGGATGTACCTGATCCTCGTGGGTGCCGTGTACCTGTGGTCCGACGGTGCCCCGAAGGGCGGCCTCTCCGAGGAGTTCCGCCGGCTCGGCCGGTCGGCGTTCGAGGACGTGCCCGCGCTGGGCCGGATACCGTACGCCCTGGTCGTCCTGCTGGCGGTAGCCGCTCTGGCGCTGGTGCTGACGCGTTCGGACTTCGGCCGCACCCTGGTCGCCGTCGGCGGCAACCCGCGGACCGCCGAGCTGAGCGGCGTGCGCGTGTGGCGCGCCAAGACCATGGCGTTCGTCCTCAGCGGACTCGCCGCCACGCTCGCGGCGGTCCTCATCGGCGGGTACAGCGGAGTGTCGTTCCAGGCCGGCGCCGGCCTGGAGTTCGGCGCGATCACCGCGGCGGTCCTCGGCGGTGTCGCTCTGGGCGGGGGCCGCGGTTCGGTCGTCGGCGCGATGCTGGGCGCGCTGACCCTCGAGACGCTCTTCACGCTCATGAACTTCTACGGCGTCTCCGGCGCCCTCAAACCGGCCGTCCAGGGCGCGATCATTCTGCTCGCCGTGGCGGCGGCGTCCTTCCGTTTCCCGTCCAGATAAAGGGGCTTCAGTGAGGCATTCCATGACGGTGCTGGCCGTGAGCACCTTACTGGTGCTGGCCGGCTGCGCCACCGACGAGCCCACCACCGGCGCATCGGGTTCGCCCTCCGCGGGCACCGGGTCGGGCACCGGGAAGCAGTCGAAGTTCTTTGTGCGGGCCGACTACGACGAGCAGCTCGCGCTGCTGGACGCCGCGCCCACCGGGCCGGCCGGCAAGCCCTGGGAGCAGGCGCTCAAACCGGCGATGGTGGAGACCGCGAAGTTCACGAAGCCCGGACCGTACAAGATCTGCTTCTCCAACGCGGGGCTGAACAACCCCTGGCGCCAGGTCGGTTTCAAGACCATGCAGGCCGAGGTCGACACGCACCGCGGCCGGATCTCCGAGTTCGTCCACGTCGATGCCGAAGGCAAGGACCAGAAGCAGATCGCCGACATCAACGACCTGCTCGGCAAGGGCTGCCACGCGCTCATCGTCTCGCCGAACACCACCGCGACGCTCACCCCGGCCGTGGAGGCCGCCTGTCAGAAGGGCCTGCCGGTCATCGTCTTCGACCGCGGCGTCGACACGACCTGCCCGGTGACGTTCATCAACCCGATCGGCGGCTACGGATTCGGCCACGTCGCGGCGGAGTTCGTCACCCGGAAGATGAAGCGGGGTGGCAAGGTGCTCGCGCTGCGCATCCTGCCCGGCGTCGACGTGCTGGAGACCCGTTGGTCCGCGGCGAAGATCGCCTTCGACAAGGCGGGCGTCGACGTCGTCGGCGTCGAGTTCACCGACGGCGACCCGGCCAGGACGAAGAAGATCGTCAACGACTACATCCAGCGGTACGGCACGATCGACGGCGTCTGGATGGACGCCGGGGCGGTCGCGGGCGCGGCGGTCGAGGCGTTCGAGGACGCCGGCAAGCCCGTGCCGCCGATCAACGGCGAGGACCAGCTCGACTTCCTGAAGCTGTGGAAGGACAAGAAGCTCACGGCGATCGCCCCGACCTACCCGACCTACCAGTGGCGCACCCCGGTCATCGCCGCGCTGAAGATCCTCGACGGCGAGCAGGTGCCGAACCCGTGGAAGCTGCCACAGCCGACCATCACCCAGGACAACCTGGACGAGTACGTCGACGCCACCATGCCGCCGCTGCACTACGCGATGTGCGGCTGCACCGACCTGCCCGGTTACCCGCGGCGCTGGAAGTAGTGCGGTGTACACCATCGGTGTCAACCCGTGGGTCTGGGCCTCGCCGGTCGACGACGAGGCCATGGCCGAGCTGGTGCCGCGGATCGCCGCGTTCGGTTTCGACGCGGTCGAGCTGCCGATCGAGCAACCCGGCGACTGGGACCCGGCCCGCACCCGGGACCTGCTGGCGGCGTACGGCCTGCGCGCGGTCGGCGTCTGCGCGGTCACCTCGCCCGGACGTGACCTCGTGAACGCTCCGCCGGAGGCCGTCGCCTCCACCGTGGCGTACCTGAAAACGTGTGTGGACAGTGCGGTGGCCGTCGGCGCGCCCTGCGTCGGCGGCCCGGTCTACGCCGCGGTGGGGCGGACCTGGCGCATGTCACCGGTGGAGCGCGCGGCCTGCTACGCGGACGTCCGCCGCGCCCTGCGGCCGGTGGCCGACCACGCGGGGGAGCGGGGCGTGAGCATCGGCGTGGAGGCCCTCAACCGCTATGAGACGAGCGTCGTCAACACGGTCGAGCAGGCGGTGGAGCTGATCGACGGCCTGCCCGCGAACGTCGGTCTCATGATCGACACGTATCACATGAACATCGAGGAGGCCGACCCCTACGAGGCGCTCGTCACGGCTGGTCCGCACATCAAGCATGTCCAGGTCAGCGGCACCGACCGCGGCGCCCCGGGCGCCGACCACTTCGACTGGCCACGCTTCCTCGCCGGCCTGGCCACGACCGGCTACGGCGGCGCGGTGTGCATCGAGTCGTTCACCGCGCGGAACGAGGCCATCGCCACCGCGGCCTCGATCTGGCGGCCGCTTGCCCCGTCGCAGGACACCCTCGCCCGTGACGGGCTGTCCTACCTCCGCACTGTCCTCCGCGGACTGGAGAACGCTCCCTCGACCGGGTGAAAGGGGTCGCTTTGGTTTCCGAACGACGTCGTACGTCATGTGAATGGGCCCACGGGGAACCGCCCTGCGGTCCGACCGGTCCGTGCACCGACCGCCGGACAACTCGCCGACAGTACGGCGGTCGGTCGCCCTACGGTCCGACCGGTCCGTGCACCGACCGCCGGACAACTCGCCGACAGTACGGCGGTCGGCACCGAGCGAGGCGCAAGACCCACGCCCATGCCCACGCCCGTACATCGTGTTCCCTTCGCGAGTCCTCATCCCCCCACGCCGAGTAGCCCGGTCGCGCCGTCACCCCCTTCCGCCCGGGAACCGCCATAAGGAGAAGACGTGTTCACAGCTCTCACGATACGAAGGTGGCTTCGGGCCGCAGCCGCCGCAGTCGGTTTGACCGCGACCGCCGTGATGGCGTTCCCCGCGCCCGCATCCGCGGCTCCCCGCACTGTGTACGTCTCGCCGTCCGGCACCGGCACCGACTGTTCCAGCGCGCAGCCGTGCTCACTGACAGCCGCGCAGGCGGCGGTGCGATCGCTCAACGACGCCATGTCGGACGACATCGTGGTGCAGTTGGCCGACGGTGTGTACCGGCTGGACCGACCCTTGCGGCTGACGGCGGAGGACTCCGGCTCAGGCGGTCACAGGGTCGTGTGGCAGGCCGCCCCGTCGGCGCGTCCGGTGATCACCGGTGCCCGGGCGGTCACCGGCTGGTCGGTGGCCGACGGAGCCAGGAACATCTGGCGGGCCGACGTGCCCGCCGGTCTCGACGCCCGGCAGCTCTATGTCGACGGTGCCGTGGCCACTCGGGCACGCACACAGGTGAACAGGGCCGATTTCACGGCCTCCAGCGCCGGAATGAGGTTCTCGGGCGGTGCGCTGAGTTATCTGAACAACCTGGCCGACCAGAGCCGGGTCGAGGTGGAGAGCGTCAACTCCTTCACCGACCGGTACTCGCCGGTGCAGAGCATCAGTGGGAACTTCATCACGATGCAGCAGCCGGCGTGGAACAACAACAACTTCGGCTACGACACCCTCATGCGGCCGCACCGGGCCGGTCCGTTCTACCTGACCAACGCGTACGAGTTCCTGGACTCGCCCGGCGAGTGGTACCTCAACCCCACGGCCGGAGCCTTGTACTACATCCCCCTGGCCGGGCAGAACATGAGCAACGTCAGCGTGGAACTGCCGACGCTGCAGTCGCTGGTGAACCTCGGGGGCACGTACAGCGAGCCGGCGCACCACATCACGTTCAGCGGGATCACCTTCACCGGTACGAGCTGGCTGGGCCCCAGCAGCAACCAGGGTTACGTAGACCAGCAGACCGGCGGGTACATCGCCGGCAACTGGAGCTGGCCGAGCTTCGACTCCTGCCACAACGGCTGCACGCAGTTCGAGGCCGCCCGGCCACACTGGCTGCAGATGCCGTCCGCCGTGCAGATCTCCGCCGCCAACACCATCACCTTCAGCGACTCCCGGTTCGTCAACCTGGGCCAGACGGCCATCGGTATCGGCAACGACGCCAACGCGCACGCCAGCGGCGTCGGCCTGGGCGCCGCCGGCATCACGGTGACCCGGTCGGAGATCGCCCGGAGCTCAGCCGGTGGCATCCTCGTGGGCGGCGTGCGCGCCGACGCCCACCACCCCAGCGACCAGCGCATGGTCAACAGGGACATCACGATCAGCAACAACCGCATCCACGACCTGGGGGCGGACTACCGGGGCATCGTCTCTGTCCTGACCACGTACGTCACCAACAGCACCGTCGCCCAGAACGAGGTCTACAACATGCCGTACTCCGGCATGTCGATCGGGTACGGCTGGGGCGCCAACGACGCGGGCGGCAGCAGCCACTATGCCAACCGCGGCCTGTACAACTACCAGCCGCGCTACACGACGCCGACCACCGCGTCCAACAACCGGCTCATCGGCAACTACATCCACGATGTCATGCAGCAGATGAACGACGGTGGCTGCATCTACACGCTCGGATGGAACCCGAGCGCGCAGATCAGCCGGAACCACTGCCTGCGGACCAACGGATACTTCGGGACGTACTTCGACGAGGGCTCGAAGTACTACACGGTCACCAACAATGTCTTCTCGAACACCGGTACGTGGGCGACGGCCAACTACTGGGGTGGCGAGAACATGGGGAACTGGACCGTCACCAACAACTGGTCGACCAACGGCAGCACGAACGTGACCAACGGGGACCGCGGCAACGTGGTCTCCGGCAATGTCACGGTCACCAATGGCAACTGGCCGTCCGGCGCCCAGGCCGTGATGGCGTCCGCCGGACCGCAGGACACTCCTCCCACCCCACAGCCCACGGCTCAGCAGATCGTGGGCGCGCAGTCCGGCCGCTGCCTGACCGTCCCCGGCGCCGGCACCACCAACGGCACCCAGACCCAACTCGGGGACTGCACCGGCGCGGCCGGCCAGACCTGGACCTACACCGCCGGCAAACAACTGACCGTCTCCGGCGACAAGTGCCTCGACGCCAGCGGACGCGGCACCACCAACGGCACCGCCGTCGTCATCTGGGACTGCAACGGCCAGAACAACCAGCAGTGGAACGTCAACCCCAACGGCACCATCACCGGCGTCCATTCCGGACTGTGCCTCGACGCCAACGCCGGCGGCACCGCCAACGGCACCAGGATCACCCTCTGGTCCTGCCACGGCGGCACCAACCAGCAGTGGGCACTGCGATAGCGGAACCAACGCCCATCCGCTCCTTTGGGACAGGAGCGGATACCGGCGGTGGGGCCCGAGTGGGTGCGGGCCCCACCGCGCCTCGGTGGATCTGTGGACACCTACGGCTTTCGACCTGACCGGGGGCGTCCGCCACCGCGACGGTGCCGTACAGGCGATGAACCACCTCTTCGGCCGCAACGCCCTCAACCACTCCTACGTGGCCGGTCGGGGCGAGAAGAGCGGCCAGAACAGCACGGCCGCATCTTCGCCCGCCTGCTTGGTCCTGCCCCGCCGGACCCGCCGACGGGCTCGCCGGCCGGCGGCCCGAACGTCGAGATGCAGGACCCGCCCGCCAGCGGGCTGCACACCGATGTTCTGCTGTCTCGACCACATCGACTCGTGGTCGACGAACGAGGTGGCCGTCAACTGCCACCAGGAGATGACCACCTGCGCTGCGATGGCATCGGCCTCGCTCGCGGCAGGACCCGTCAACCCCCTCTAACGCAGCAGCCGGGTCGGCTCGTCCGGTCCGCTGCGGCGCACCACCCACGCCTCGGTGATGTGGGTGAACATCGCCTCGGCCGCACCCTTGGGGTCGTGCGCGGCGATCCGCTCGTAGATGCGCCGATGGCCGTGGTTGGACGCGACGCAGAAGGCACGGCCGGTTCGGCCCATGTAACGGGCGGAGTTGATGACCTGGCGCTCCAGCGAACGGACCACGGCACGGCCGATGCGGTTCCCCGACGCCTGCATGATGGTGTCGTGGAACGCCCGGTCCACTTCGTGGTACGAAGCGGGGTCGTCGACGAGCTCATCCATCCGCTCCACCAGACCGCGTAGCTGGTCGATCACCTCGGCGTTCGCCAGGCGGGCGGCGACGTTGACCATGTCGGACTCCAGCACGCGGCGGGTCGCGACGAGGTGATCGAGGATGGCCAGGCTCTCGTCTTCGGCGATGGTCGCGCCGAGGACCAGCTCGTCAAGCATGTTCCACATCGCCGGCGGGGTGACCATCGTGCCGGCGCCCTGGCGGACCTGCACGAGCCCCTTCTCCTGAAGTATCTTCACCGCCTCGCGGACCACGGTGCGGCTGACCGAGAAGATCTCGCAGAGCACGGGCTCGGAGGGGAGCGGCGAACCGGACGGATGGACTCCACGGACGATCCGCTCCACCAGCTCAGCCGTCACCGCGGCGGCAAGGTTCGCCGGGCGCCGGCTCCAGGCGGGGGCCTCGGAGGCCTCTGCGGATGACTGCGGTACTGCCGTCATGACACCCCCCGGGACCCGTGCCGGACCACGGATGCCCGCCTACTATACGGCATTCGGTTGACATCATACGTCATACGGGTTACATACGTCATACGAGTTGCGTTCCTCCTCAACCTCAATTGCCGGTCAGCCGGCCACCTCAGGAGAGCGGGGCAGCAATGAAGCAGCGAACACTGTGGTCGGCGAGCCTGGTTGCCGGGCTCGTTGTCTTAGCCGGCTGCGGAAGCGCCTCGGACCCGGATTCGGCGTCCGGTGGTTCGAAGGGCAAGCTCGTCGTCTGGGACTGGAAGTCCGGCGACGCCACAGCGTCCTCATACGTCAAGAAGGCCAAGGCCGACTTCGCCAAGCGGCATCCCGGCGTGACGGTCGAGTTCGTCGCGCAGCCGTTCGAGCAGTACTACACCCTGCTCGGGGCCGCCATCCAAGCCGGCAAGGGGCCGGACGTCATGCTCTTCAACGGCGGCGGGCAGATCCGCGACCGCGTGGACTCCCTTCTGCCGTTGGACGAGTACGTCCGTGATGACAGGAAGCGGCTGGCCGGGTGGGAGGCCTTCACCAAGGACAGCAAGACCTACGCCGCTCCGGTGACATTGCAAGGCCACCCGATCTACTACAACAAGTCGCTCTACCGGAAGGCAGGGCTGGACCCGGAGCAGCCTGCCGCCAGCTGGGACGAGTTCGTCGCCGACTGCCGGACCATCAGCAAGGCGACCGGTGCCAGGTGCTTCGCGCAGGGCAACAAGGAAGGCATCGGTATTCAGTTCTTCCTGTCCGGGCTCGGCTCGGGCGTCCTGTCGCCCACGGAGTACGACGACTGGATCGCCGGCGAACGAGACTGGTCCTCGCCGGCGGTCAAGCGGGTCTTCTCGCTCTGGAAAGAGGCCGACGACAAAGGCCTGAACAACGACGGGGCGAACTCGACGGCGATGTTCAACGACGCGTTCGCGGTGTTCCAGTCCCACAAGGCCGCCCACGTCATCGGGTTGATGTCGGACATCGGGCACTGGAAGGACTTCGCCGAGTTCCTCGACGCCGGCAATGTCGGCGTCATGAAGTCGCCGGTCGTCACGGCCGGCGCCACGCCGAGCCTTCCCTACGACGGCGGCATCGGCTACGCCGTCGCGAAGTGGACCAAGGACCCCGAGGTCGCCGCCGACCTGGTGCGCTCCCTGACCTCGACCGACGTACTGAAGTCGTTCTACGCCGACGCGGGCGCCATCGCGGCCGACCGCACCGTGGACGTCTCGAGCGGTGGCCCAGCCGTCGCCACCATCGTGTCCGAGATCGACCGTGGCAAGCCCGCCCTGCACGTGGCCCTGCCGTCCAAGACCGTAGACCTGATGGGGCGGTTGTCTCAGCAACTGCTGAGCGGATCGGTCACGGTCGACGCGGCGGTCAAGCAGCTCGCGGCGTCCGACCAAGCGGGCTGAGGCCATGTCACCCGATGGCGCGCCGGCCCGCGCTGCTCACGCAGGGCGGGCCGACGGGGCGCGAGCAGGTGAGGCGGTGGGTGGCCGCGGCCCCGCGTCGAAATCTCCGCGAGTCCGCAGCGGCCGGCGGGCCGAGCGCCTCGCCCCCTACGTCCTGGTCGCTCCCGCTGTCCTGATCATCGTGGTGCTCCGGCTCTGGCCACTGGGACTGGGTGTCAGCTTCTCCTTCACCGGTGACGGCGAACGCAACGGCGCCACGGTGGGGCTCGACAACTACGCGGAGCTCATCGACGACCCGCTGTTCCGCACCGCGCTGCGCAACGTCGGACTGCTGGTGCTGCTGCTGCCGGTCGCGGTCGCGATCCCGGGACTGCTCGCCACCTTCATCTACCTGCGGGTGCCGGGACACCGGTTCTTCCGGAGCGTCTACTTCTTCCCGGCTGTGCTCTCACCGGTGATCGTCGGCGCGATCTTCAACCTGCTCCTGGCCTTCGACGGTCCGCTGAACGCCGTGCTCGGCGGCTCAGGGGTCGGCCCGGTGGACTGGCTCGGCGATCCCGACGTAGCCATCTTCGCCGTCGTCGGCGTGCACATCTGGGCGACGTCAGGGATGGCGCTGGTGGTGTTCCTGGCCGGGTTCGCGACCCTGGACTCCGCACTTCTGGACGCCGCCCGGGTCGACGGCGCCTCGCTCGCGCGGATGATCTGGCACGTCATCGTCCCGGGTCTGGCCCGCACCATCCGGTTCGTCGTCGTCACCACGACGATAGGGATGCTGACCTCGATGTTCGGGCTGCTCTACGTCATGACCAGTGGTGGCCCGGAAGGGTCGACCTACCTGCCGGAGTACTACATCTGGGTCCAACAGGGGCAGATGAGCCGCCCGGCGCTCGCGTCGGCCGCGTCCACGGTCCTCTTCCTCATCATGCTGGCCGTGGGCCTGCTACAGGTCGGCCTGCTGCGCCGGGCGGGGAGGGAGGACTGATGTCTCGCCTGGGGCCGAGCAGATGGCTGGTCGCCGTGCCGATGGTGCTCCTCGCCCTGGCGACGATCTACCCGCTGCTGTTCACCGCCAACGTCGCGATGAAGACCCGCCGGGAGTACATCCTCGACCGGTTCTCCCTGGCAAGCACTCTCCAGTGGGACAACCTGAGCACCGCGTGGAACAGCGTCGGCATGGGGCGGTACTTCCTCAACTCCGTGATCGTGGTGGCCTGCGCCGTAGCGCTGTTACTGCTCATCGGGTCCATGGCCGGGTTCGCGCTGGCCCAGGTGCCCTTCCGTGGCTCGTCCGCGCTGGCCCTGGTCTGCCTCGCGGCACTGTTCATCCCGTTCCAGGTGATCATGGTGCCGCTCGCCAGGATCATGGCCGACGGCGGTCTCATCGACACCTATCCGGGGCTGATCCTCGCCTACGTCGCGCAGTTCCTGCCATTCACCGTCTTCTTGATGACGAGCTACTACCGAGCGGTGCCCACCGAGCTCGTCGACGCCGCACGGATCGACGGAAACACCCTGTACGGCGTCTACCGGCGCATCATGCTGCCGATGGGTGCTCCGGCACTGCTGTCGGTGGGCATCCTCGACGCGCTGTTCTGCTGGAACGACGTGCTCATCTCGCTGCTGATGATGCCGTCGGCCGACCATCGCACCCTGATGGTGGGCATCACCTCACTGCGCGGCCAGTACTCCGCCGACATCCCCACCTTCGCAGCCGGTGTCCTGATCGCCGGGCTACCCGTGTTGGTGACCTACCTGTTCCTGCAGCGCCAGATCGCTGACAGCGTGACGGCCGGCGCGACGAAAGGCTGACGCATGCGCATCACCGGGTACAGAACCCTGACGACGGCGCAGCACTGGGGCCGACCTGTCGGTGACGCCAACGGCGTCTACGCCGACGGCGTCATGCCCGTGCCAGTCGTCATCGTCGAGACCGATGAGGGGATCACCGGAGTCGGTCTGGGACCGCACGTGGAAGCCGAGGCGATTTTCGCCGCCATCGACGGCCAGGACCCGCGCGCGGTGACCGCCCTCTACGACCGCATGCTGCGGCACACCTTCAAAGCCGGGCATGCCGGCGTGGTGTTCGGCACGATCGGCGCGTTCGACACGGCGTTGTGGGACATCAAGGCACAGGCCGCGGGTGAGCCGCTGTGGCGGTTGCTCGGCGGCAACGACCGCGTGGTCCACGCCTACGCCTCCGGCCTGGACATCGGCCTCACCGACGACGAGCTCGTCGCCACCTACCAGGTCTATGCAGAACGCGGGCTGAGGGCGGCGAAGCTCAAGGGCGGCCTGGACATCGAGCGCGACCGGCACCGGTTGTCGCTCGTACGCGAGGTATTGACCGAGGCTGCGCACGGGACCCGGCCAGGACTCATGCTGGATGCGAACGAGTCCTGGAGCCGCAAGCAGGCGGTACGCCACGTCGGTGAATTGGAACGCACACTCGACCTGACCTGGATCGAGGAGCCGGTCCGGCGCTGGGACGCCGACGGCCTGGCCGCTGTGAGCCGTGGCGTACGGGCGGCGGTCGCCAGTGGGGAGAACCTCACCGGCCTCGAGCAGTTCCGCCCGCTGATCGCGGCGGGAGGCGTCGACATCGTCCAGACGGCCGCGGTCTGGGGAGTCACCCACTTCCTCCGTGTCGCCGCCCTGGCGCACGCCTACGACCTGCCGGTCAGCCCGATCGGCAACACGCCTGTCGCGTTGCTGCACGCCGCGACGTCGGTGCCCAACCACCTCGTCAGCGAACTGCAGGGCATGCAGCCGCCGATCGGCGTCGCGATGGACCTGCACGTCGAGGACGGCGCCTTTGTGCTCGGCGACACGCCGGGCCTGGGCATCCGGATCGACGAAACAACGGTGATGACCGCGACCCGTCAGCGAACGGCACACGCACCCGACGGACCGCACGTACGGCCGGAGCAGGCCGGCCGGCGGCTGCTCGCGGTCACCCCTGGACCAGGCCGGTCCACCGCGGAAGGGACGTTCGACACCATGGGGATGGAGGAGCGATGAAGGCGGTTGTCCACCGCGAGGCCCGCACCTTCGAGATCGAGAGCCGGGTCGCCGAGTCGCCGGCCCGTGACCAGGTGGCGATCGAGGTTGCCTGCACGCGGATCTGCGGCACTGATCCGCACATCCACCAGGGCGACATGGACGGCCGCGTCGGGTCCGCCGCGGTGATCGGCCACGAGATCTGCGGACGCGTCGGCGCCGTCGGCCAGAAGGCGACCGGCTGGACCCTCGGCCGACCGGTCACCGTCATGCCGAAGCGTCCGAGCTTCCAGGGCATCGACGTCCCCGGCCGCACGGCCTCGACATCGGGCGTCGCCGGCCTCACCAAGGCCCTGGCGGACGAGTGGGCCGGGCGCGGCGTCAACGTCAACGCCATCGCACCGGGCCACATCGCCACCGACGACACCGAGGCGTTACGCGCCGGCCCTCAGCCCAACCAGGCGATCCATGACCGGATCCCGGCCGGTCGCCGGGGACGCGCCGACGACCTCGCCGGGGCCACGGTGTTCCCCGCCCACCCGGCGTCGGACTACGTCAACGGCATCGCTCTTCCCGTTGATGGCGGATGGCTGGGGCGATGATGGGCCGCCACGTATTACCAGCCGGCCGCGCCCGAGCCGATCGCGCGTGCGAACCCGAGGGCGTGCGCGGCACCTGGGGCGGCCTTGCCCGAGGCAAGGTCTGCGGGCTCGTGATGCGAGCCGGCCGAGCCGACGAGACGAGCCTGGTCGTCGCCGCACAGGCCGGCGATCCACGAGCACTCGACGACCTGGCCGCGACGTACCTGCCACTGGTGTACGCGATCGTGCGCAGGGCACTGGGTGAGCTCGCGGACGTCGACGACGTGGTGCAGGAGACGATGCTGCGGGCACTTCCTGAGCTACGCACGTTGCGTGCCCCGGAGAGCTTCCGGCCCTGGCTGGCCAGGATCGCGACACGACAGATCAGCACCCATCTGCACCGGCGACAGGCGGACGCCGAACGGACGGCCCGCCTCGACGAGATGACCGAAACGCCGGACGCCGACGCCGAGAGCCTGGCCCTGATCCACGTCGAGCTGTCCGGTCATCGCCGAAAGACCGTACGCGCCAGTCGATGGCTCGACCCGGACGCCCGGGCGCTGCTGTCACTGTGGTGGCTGGAGACCGCGGGCCGGCTGACGAGGGCGGAGCTCGCGGCGGCGCTGGGAACGAGCGTGGCTCACGCGGGTGTGCGCATCCAGCGAATGCGCAACCAGCTGGAGCTGAGCCGGTCACTCGTCGCCGCGCTGGAAGCCAGCCCCCGGTGCCCACAGCTGATCGCCGCGCTGGAGGGCTGGGACGGCGTACCGAGCGCGCTGTGGCGTAAGCGCATCACCCGGCACACCCGATCCTGTGCGGACTGCGGCCGTGCCGCCGACGAACTGGTACCCCTTGAGCGGCTGATCGTCGCTTTGGCGCTGCTCCCCGCCCCGCCGGCGCGGTCGGCCACGGTGCTCAAACCCGCGCTCGCCGGGGCGACCGCGAATGCCGTCGTGATGGGAGCCGAGTCGGCCGAGGCCGGCTCCGGGCCGGTCGCCGGCGTCAAGGCTGGGTTACTCGGCCAACTCGCCTGAGGCCGCTCGCGTCCGGCGCCCAAGTCTTCGCGTTCGGCGGCGGGGCCGTGCTTTTCGGCACTACGGCGACTGCGACTGTTCAAACTGGCCGCCGATAACGAAAACCGCCGCGATTTACACGCGTCCGTCACCATAATTCGCCGCTAAAAAGAGTTATGAGGGGTGGTCGTCAATAGTCCCGCTACTCCGGTTAGTTGCACGACGGATTAGGCCCGCACATATCGACGGTTCCCTCTTGAATGGACCATGGCAATCTGTCAATCTTCTCATCGACGCGTAGCGTTCCTCATTTCTGACCTGTGAAAGCGGAAGCCAAAAACGATCTACGGATGCTGACGCTGACACGGTGAGGTGGCCCCGACTTCGAAAGGTGCCGGAGATGAACGAATTCGTGCACTCGGCTGGTCCGCCGCCGCGGCGGCCCCGGCCCCGGCTCCGGGCGATCCTGCCCCTGCTGTTGGCCGGGTTGGTCGCGGCCGGCACGGTGCCGCTGTTCATGGGCACCGCCAACGCGGGGTCCACATTGGGCGCGTCGGCGGCGGAGAAGGGCCGCTTCTTTGGCGCGGCGGTCGGAACGTACAAGTTCTCCGACAGCACCTACATGTCGGTCCTCAACCGCGAGTTCAACAGCGTCGTCGCCGAGAACGAGATGAAGTGGGACGCCACCGAGCCGCAGCGGGGCGTCTTCAACTACAGCGGCGGTGACCGCATCGTCAGCCATGCCCGGGCCAACGGCATGAGCATGCGCGGCCACACGCTGCTCTGGCACGCCCAGCAGCCCGGCTGGGCGCGGGGCCTGTCCGGCGGCGACCTGCGCAACGCCGCCATCAACCACGTGACGCAGGTGGCTACCCACTTCCGCGGGCAGATCCACTCCTGGGACGTGGTGAACGAGGCGTTCGCCGACGGCGGTAGCGGCGGTCGGCGTGACTCGAACCTGCAGCGCACCGGCGATGACTGGATCGAAGCGGCGTTCCGCGCCGCCCGCGCCGCCGACCCGGGCGCGAAGCTGTGTTACAACGACTACAACACCGACGGGATCAACCCCAAGTCCACCGGCATCTACACCATGGTGCGCGACTTCAAGGCGCGCGGCGTGCCGATCGACTGCGTCGGCTTCCAGTCCCACTTCGGCACCTCGATCCCCGGTGACTACCAGGCCAACCTGCAGCGCTTCGCCGACCTCGGCGTCGACGTGCAGATCACCGAGCTTGACGTCACGCAGGGGTCGAACCAGGCCAACATCTACGCCACGGTCACCCGCGCCTGCCTGGCGGTGTCGCGCTGCACCGGCATCACCGTGTGGGGTGTGCGGGACTGTGACTCGTGGCGCGGCTCTGAGAACGCCCTGCTGTTCGACTGCGCAGGTATGAAGAAGCCCGCCTACACGGCGGTCCTCGACGCGCTCAACGCCGGCCCGAGTCCGAACCCGACCACGTTCCGGCTGCGCAACGAGGGTTCGGGCCGGTGCCTGGACGTCGACGGCGGAAACGCGGCCAACGGCACACCGATGATCACCTGGGACTGCCACAGCAACGCCAACCAGCAGTTCACCCGGAACGGTGCGGCGCTGCAGGTGCTGGGCAAGTGCCTGAACGTCCCGCCCGACGCCGCCGCCGGCACGCGCGTGCAGATCCAGGACTGCACCGGAGGCGCGAGCCAGCAATGGGTCCTCAACAGCAACGGCACGATCCGCAACGGTCAGAACGGGTTGTGCCTGGATGTCAACGGCGCGAGCACCGCCAACGGCTCCGCGGTCATCGTGTGGAGCTGCCACGGCGGCGCCAACCAGCGCTGGGCAACAGCCTGAAGGCGAAGGAGTATCGCATGATGTCCACGCGCCAAGCGTCACCAGCCGGGCCGCCACCATCCGGCGCCGGCGGGCATCGCTTCAGACAGCGCCGCCGGCCATCGACGGTCGCCGCGGCCGTGGCGGTGCTGGTGGCCTTGCCTCGGTCGCGATCGGCGCCGGTTCAGCGTCGGCGGCGACTGCCGACCCGAGCGCGTGGTGCGTGCTGGTGAACCGCAACAGCGGCAAGGCGCTGGATGTGTATCGCCTCGCGACGAACGAGGGCGGACGGATCGTTCTCTCCCTGCCGTGGCGGATGGGGCTACTCACTCAGACCGACTCCACCTGCTGACAGGAGATCCGGGCGAAGCCGGGGAGCGAGGCTTCCAGGCGCCACGGCAGCGGCATGACGCTGACATGCTCGCTGCGCGAGCGATCTGGGAGGGGCCGGCGCGGAGAGGGCAAACTCCGCGCCGGCTCGGCCGGCTGCCGGCAGGCGGCCGACGTCAACAGATCCTGCACACCGCAGACGTGACCACACCCCCGACCGGGAGGGACACGACCATGCCCCACACCCATCTCCGGCGCTACCTCGCCCGGGCGGTCGCCTGCATCCTGACCGCTCTCAGCGCGCTGGTGTTCGTCGAGCACCAGAGCGCCTCGCCGGCCACCGCCGACACCACCCAGTTCCGCGGCGTCAACTGGGCCCGGCTCGGTGACAACTTCCACGGCGGACCACTGGTCCTGCACGGGTTGAGCGGCTCCGACAGTTACCAGACGGTCGTGGCGAAAGCCAACGCCATCTACACCGGCTTCCAGAACAACCTCGGCGCCAACACCGTTCGGCTCCCGATCAACACCTACACAGTCGGGACGAGCTGGTGGAACGCGTACACGGGCGCGATAGACGCGGCCACCGCGAAGGGATTCAAGGTCGTCCTCTCCTACTGGGACGACGGGGTGGCCGCCCGCGACGGCCGCATCGTCAACCCGAGCGCCTTCGACACCATGTGGAACACCGTGCTCGCCCGGTACGGCAGCAACAGCCTCGTCTACTTCGAGCCGATGAACGAACCGGGTGGGCACAGCGCCGGCGAGTGGGCGAACGTGGTGAGCAACTGGATCAGCAGCCGCCCGTCGATTCCGCGGAACCGCATCTTCGTCAGCGGCGCGGGCCTGAACACTGACATCAGGTCGATGTGCGCCGACCGCCGCCTTGACGGGACGTTCCTGTCGCTGCACCACTACACGTTCTTCAGCGGCGCGAAGACCTACGACCAGTGGGTGACGTACCTGCGGGACGCGATCGGCACCTGCGCCGACCGCACTGTCGTCGACGAGTTCGGCGCGCCGATGGATACCGGGCTCAATTACCACGACGCCGGCAGCACCGACAACTTCGTGCGCTACTTCCGGGCCACCACCACCGTGCTCCGGGAACTGCGGATCGGCTCCATCTACTGGCCCGGGCTGGGCGGCAAGATCCGCGCCGGCCAGGGCGACGACTGGTACGCCATGCAGAAACTGCACGGCACCGGTACCAACCTCACGCTCAGCACTCCCAGCGCCAGCGGCCGCGAGCGCCTCAGGTACGGCTGGGGCCTGGACGGCGACGTCCCGGCCCCGACCAGCCTGCTGCGCAACGTCAGCACCGGGCGCTGCCTGGACATCCCCGGCGGGACCACGGCGAACAACCAGGTCCAGGTGTACACCTGCGCCAACACAGTCGGCCAGCAGTGGACCTTGACGGCCGGCGGACAGATCACCGCCCGCGGGGGCCAGGAGTGCCTGGATGCGTACAACAGGGGGACGACGAACGGCACCGTGGTCGGCACGTGGGCGTGTAACGGCGCCGACAACCAGCGTTGGACGGTGGGCGCCGACGGCACCATCCGCGGCGTTCACTCCGGCCTGTGCCTCGACGTGAACACCGCCACCTTCAAGGTGCAGCTGTGGGCGTGCTGGGGCGGTGACAACCAGAGATGGCAGATCACGCCTGACGCACGACGCGACGCCCGACCCGGCGGACGGTGACCGCCGGCCGCGGCCATCACGGACTCGCCGACCGGATTTCTCACCGCCGGTGTGTCATCACCGAAGTCAGTGGCCCGCTCCCCTCCTTGAACGGAGAACGACAGATGTCCGAGGTGACACGCAGACGGTTTCTCGCCGCCGGGGCGGCGGCCGGAGCAGGGATCGTGCCGGGTGGGTGGACGGCCACCGCCAGGGCCGGCTCGGCCGCGCCGCCGGAGGTTCTGGCCGCCAACGACCTCGCCCTGTGGTACGACAAGCCGGCCGGCGCGGACTGGCTGCGGGCCCTGCCGATCGGCAACGGACGCCTCGGCGCGATGGTGTTCGGCAACGTCGACACCGAACGGCTGCAGCTCAACGAGGACACCGTCTGGGCCGGCGGTCCGTACGACTCCGCCAACACCCGCGGCGCGGCCAGCATCGCGGAGATCCGGCGGCGGGTCTTCGCGGATCAGTGGGGGCCGGCGCAGGACCTGATCAATCAGACGATGCTGGGCAGTCCGGCCGGACAGCTGGCCTACCAGCCGGTCGGAAACCTTCTGCTCTCCTTCGGCAGCGCTACCGGTGCGTCGCAGTACAACCGGACGCTCGACCTCACCACCGCCACGGCCATCACGACCTACGTGCTGAACGGCGTGCGGTATCAGCGTGAGGTGTTCGCCAGCGCACCTCACCAGGTGATCGTGGCCCGGCTGACGGCCGACCGGGCCAACTCCATCGCCTTCAACGCCACGTTCGACAGTCCACAACGGACTACGGTGTCCAGCCCGGACGGCGCCACGATCGCCCTCGACGGCATCTCCGCCACCATGGAGGGCATCGCCGGGCGGGTCCGGTTCCTCGCCCTGGCCAACGCCGCCGTGACGGGCGGCACGGTCAGCAGCTCGGGCGGCACGCTGCGGGTCTCCGGCGCCACCAGCGTGACGGTGCTGGTGTCGATCGGCTCCAGCTACGTCAACTTCCGGAACGTCGACGGCGACCACCAGGGGATCGCGCGGAGCCGCCTCAACGCTGCCCGCGACTTCGGCATCGACCAACTGCGCAGCCGGCATCTCGCCGACTATCAGGCGCTGTTCAACCGGGTGTCGGTCGATCTGGGACGTACGACGGCGGCCGACCAGCCGACCGACGTACGGATCGCACAGCACGCGCAAGTGAACGACCCGCAGTTCTCCGCCCTGTTGTTCCAGTTCGGCCGGTATCTGCTCATCTCGTCCTCGCGGCCGGGCACCCAGCCGGCGAATCTGCAGGGCATCTGGAACGACCAGATGGCTCCGTCCTGGGACTCCAAGTTCACCATCAACGCCAACCTGCCGATGAACTACTGGCCCGCCGACACGACGAACCTGTCCGAATGCTTCCTCCCGGTCTTCGACATGATCAACGACCTGACCGTGACCGGCGCCCGGGTGGCCCAGGCGCAGTACGGCGCCGGCGGCTGGGTGGCGCATCACAACACCGACGCGTGGCGGGGCGCCTCGGTCGTCGACGGAGCGCAGTGGGGGATGTGGCAGACCGGCGGGGCATGGCTGGCCACCCTGATCTGGGACCACTACCTGTTCACCGGTGACATCGACTTCCTGCGCTCGAACTATCCGGCCCTGAAGGGCGCCGCCCAGTTCTTCCTCGACACCCTGGTCGCCCACCCGACGCTCGGACACCTGGTCACCAACCCGTCGAACTCTCCGGAGCTCCCGCACCACGCGAACGCCACCGTCTGCGCGGGACCCACCATGGACAACCAGATCCTGCGCGACCTTTTCCATGGCGTCGCCCGCGCCGGCGAAATCCTCGGCGTGGACGCCGCCTTCCGCGCACAGGCAGTGGCGGCCCGGGACCGGCTGGCGCCGATGCGGGTCGGCTCCAGGGGCAACATCCAGGAGTGGCTGGCCGACTGGGTGGAGACCGAGCGGGCTCACCGACACGTCTCCCACCTGTACGGTCTGCATCCGAGCAACCAGATCACCAAGCGCGGGACGCCCCAGTTGCACGAGGCCGCGCGGCGGACGCTGGAGCTGCGCGGTGACGACGGGACGGGATGGTCGCTCGCGTGGAAGATCAACTTCTGGGCACGGATGGAGGACGGCGCCCGGGCCCACAAGCTGATCCGGGACCTGGTGCGGACGGACCGGCTCGCGCCCAACATGTTCGACCTGCACCCACCGTTCCAGATCGACGGCAACTTCGGCGCCACCTCGGGCATCGCGGAGATGCTGCTGCAGAGCCACAACGGCGAACTGCACGTGCTGCCGGCGCTGCCGGCCGCCTGGCCCACCGGGCGCGTGAGCGGACTGCGCGGCCGCGGCGGATACACCGTCGGCGCCGAGTGGAGCAGCGGCCGGATCGAGCTCGTCGTCACACCCGACCGGACCGGCGCCGTCCGGGTTCGCAGTCGGATCTTCGCCGGCGACTTCACGCTGCGGGACGATGCGAGCGGCGAGCCGGTCCAGCCGAAACGGCTCGAGGCCGATCTCATCGAGTTCGCCGGCCAGGCCGGCAACACCTACCGCGCGTCCGCACTCAGGTCGGGGCCGGTGGAGGCCGGCGTGGCCTATCGGCTGGTGGCCCAGCACAGCGGCAAGGCCGCCGACATCGACGGTGCGTCCACGGCCGCCGGTGCGCGGCTGATCCAGTGGCAGATCACCGCCGGTCTCAACCAGCACGTCGAGTTCCTGCCCTCCGACGGCGGGCATTACAAGATCCGGGTTCGGCACAGCGGTCTGGTCCTGCACGGCACCAGTAGCAGCAGCGGCGCCGACATCACCCAGCAGCCGGATACCGACGCCGCTGGCCAGCAGTGGCGGATAGTCGACCACGGCGGTGGCGTGATCAGTCTGGTCAACCGGCAGAGCGGCCTCGCCCTGGACGTGTGGGGGGCCTCCACCGCCGACGGAGCCCGCATCTCCCAGTGGACAGCCACTGGTGGCACCAACCAGCGATTCCAACTCCACCGCATCTAGTGCCGTGGCAGGCAACGTTCGCCCCGTCGCGACGCCCGGCACGCCCTCTCGCCGCACCGGCCGAAAGCCCGAGTACATCCAGTACGAGGGCTTGCGGCCGGCGCGCCGAGAGCACGCACCGGACGCCGCTCCTTGACGGGCAAACGTTGCCTGCCGCGGCACTAGCCCCAAGGCGACCCGCGGCCCGACCGACCAGGAGAGCCATGTCACCGAGCATGGTCGGCCGGTCCGGCCGTACGGCCCGCCGGCTGCTCGGGAATTCGATTCCGCTCGATGCGCAGGCTGCCGCGCGGGGCCGTGCTCAGCGGTCGTGCCCGGGTCCGGGCAAAACTCTGACAATGGATTCGTCGACGTGCACCGGACCTCGCCGCCACCGTGGCAGAAGTCGACGGCTTCTGGATCTTGCCCGTTCCCCAGCGATGGAACTCCGCGCGGCCGTGGCCCCGCCTTCGACCAGTTCCTCCTGCACGATTGAGTCCAAGGGCTCGTAGCCGTAGGCCGCCGGCGAGTGGTGTCGCATGTCGCTGCCGTCGCCCGCCCAGCACGTGCAAGGCGTGCCCGTTTCATTTTGGAGGTCAGCTTGGAGGTCAGCGGAGAGCACGCGACGCATGTCTCAGCGACTCGGTGGACGTCCGGGTCGCGGCCCGGCTGAGGAAGTGGCCTTGAGTCTCCAGCGACTGGAGACAGCAGAGTGGGGGACATGGACGTTACGACCCTCTACTCGATCGGGGAGCTTTCCCGGCGGACCGGCTTGTCTGTGAGGACCATCCGGTTCTACTCCGATTCGGGGGTGGTAGCGCCGACCACCCGTAGTCCCGCCGGTTATCGGCTCTACGACCTCGACGCAATGCTTCGTCTGGAGCTCCTGTGCACACTGCGCGAGTTGGGCATGGACCTAGCCACGATTCAACGGGTTCTGGACCGTGAGCTCTCGGTGGCGGAAGTCGCCGCGGCGCACGCCGACGCCTTGGACGTCCAGATCCGGATGCTGCGACTGCGTCGGAGCGTTCTGCGAGTCGTGGCCAGCCGCGGGTCCAGCCCCGAGGAGACCAAGCTCATGCACAGGCTCACGCAGTTGTCCGGCGAGGAACGCCGACGTCTGATCGACGATTTCGTGGATGGCACCTTCGGCACAGTGGATGCCGACCCGGCCGCGGTGGCCATGGTTCGCGCTGCCACTCCCGACCTCCCCGATGATCCGACCGGCGAGCAGGTCGCCGCGTGGGTGGAGCTCGCCGAGCTGGTCGGTGACGAGGATTTCCGTGCCCGGATGCGCCGGACGGCCGTACGCCAGGCGGCCGGGCGCCCACTCGACATCGAATGCGATGCCGGCGAGGAACTGATGGAGTTCACCCGTCAGAAGGTGGCCGAGGCCATGGAGTCGAACATCGACCCGCTCGGCGACAGGGGCGCAGCAATCATCGACGACCTCGTGCACCGCTTCGCCGAGGTGTTCGCGCGCACCCCTGACACGGAATTCCGGGACTGGATGGCCCAGCAGTTCGAAGAGGCGCACGATCCCCGGGTAGACCGATACTGGCGGCTGGTGTGGACCGTCAACGGCTGGCAGGTAGTACCGAACCTGATCCCGGTGTACCCCTGGCTCACCCAGGCCCTACGAAATAACCGTGACGCATAGTCACCGCCGTGGGCACGCCCCGGATCCCTGAATGAGTCCAGAGGATCGCCTGCGTACATGAGACGAGGGCGTCCGACGTCGATGTGCGACTAACGACCCGGACACCCTCGCAACGGCACTGTATGCCGGATTGACGACGAGTTGAAGGATTCACCGTGGCTGGCGCCGTGGCGGCCTACCGTCGGAATCACGCCCACGCTCAGTGACGCCGAACTGATCACGCTCGCGGTCATGTCGGCGCTGCTCGGATACACCTCTGAGCGGCGCTGGCTTCGCCGCGTCGGGCGGGACTTTCGCCGCCTGTTTCCTTACGTGCCCCAGCAGTCCGGCTACAACAAACGGCTGCGCGGCGCGTCCTCCCTGGTCACGAGCGTGATCAGGATCCTGGCGGCGGATACCTCGCTGTGGAGCGACGACGTATGGCTGGTCGACTCCACGCCGGCCGGCTGCGGCTGCTCCCGCGAGACGGCCAAACGCTCGGACCTGGCGGGCTGGGCCCAGTACGGCTACTGCGCGTCGCACTCACGGTACTTCTGGGGGCTGCGACTGCAACTGATGTGCACGCTCGGCGGCCTGCCGATTCTGTTCGCGCTCACCGGCGCGAAGGCCGACGAGCGCGAGACCCTGCGCGACACGCTCGACACCGCGCCCGACGTTGCCGCCTCCCGTCCCGGCCAGACGATCATCGGCGACAAGAACTACTACGGCCGCGAGTTCGAGCATGATCTCACCGAGCGTCACCTGGAGTTGCTGCGGCCGGCCCGTAAGGGAGAGGCCGAGCGGGCCGGCGCGCACCTGTTCAAACCACTGCGGCAAGTCATCGAGTCGATCAACCAGACCTTCAAGGGACAACTCGACCTGGAACGAAACGGCGGCAAGAGCCCGGCAGGAGTCGCAGTCCGCGTCTTGTGCTGCTGCCGACGGGGCGGACACCGCGGTAAGGCGTGGTGCTTCGGCACCCACGAATTCACGCGGCAGCAAACCGGCCGGTTCTATTGACGTGCTCTTGGCCGAAACTTATCTTCTGGTCGAAGTTGCGCACGATGTTCGAAATGACGAACTGGCCGTCAAGGGAGACAGGCGTGTACCGCACCCGTTACTGGGTCACTCTCGAGGCTCCGCTGCCGGCCCTGCCCGCTCCAGTCGTCACCCGGCCCGGCTCTGCGACGCCTCCGGTCGCTGCCGCGCTCGGGCGACAACTTCGGCCACTCGGCCGTTGACCGGCCCGACGCGACGTTCCGCGTCACGCGACAGCAGGTCCTGGCCCGCAGGTATAGAGACCGGCTGCACCTCCGAAACCCCCTTTCAGCCGATCATGGCATCCGCTGTACAAAAGGAGATCCACATGGCCAGGCTCCTTGGCCGGCTGGCGGCGATATTGGTCGCCGCCTGCCTACTTTTCACGTCCCAAGCCCTGACTGCACCCGAGCGGGCCGCTGCCGCCGACCCGGGCTACCTGATGGTGCACTTCACCGGGGAGGGGTCGACCAATCAGCAGATGTACCTCTCGCACAGCACGGACGGTCTGCACTGGAACGACCTCAACGGCTCAGGCATGGTCCTGCGCTCCACGGTCGGCACGAAGGGGGTGCGCGACCCCGCCCTGGTGAGATCTCCCGACGGCAGTAAGTACTGGATCATCGCGACCGACCTGTGCATCGGCTGCGGGCAGTCGTGGGGCGACTCCATGTCCAACGGCAGCCGCAACCTGGTGGTGTGGGAGTCGACGGACCTGGTCACCTGGTCGCAGCCGCGGCTCCTCAACGTCGCCGGCGCGATCCCCGACGGGCGCAACGCCTGGGCGCCGGAGGCGATCTGGAACCCGGCGACCAACGACTACGTCCTGTACTGGGCGACGAACGCGACGCTGAACGGCGTGCTGAAGCACCGCATCTACTACGCCCGCACCTCGGACTTCCAGACCATCACCACCCCGCAGCTCTACATCGACCGCCCCGGTACCCAGGGCATCATCGACACCCAGATCATCGAGGTGCCGTCCGGCGTCGGCAACTACCGCTACGTGCGGGCCTCCGGCGACGGTCAGATCACGCTCGAAGGCAGCAACTCGATCCTGGGGACGTGGACCACCCTCGGTGACCTTTCCGGCGTCGGCCTCACCGGCGCGATGGTCGAGGGCCCGATGTGGATGAAGTTCAACGGCAGCAACAAGTGGGCCGTCTACGTCGACCAGTACGCCTCGAACGGCGGTTACATGCCGGTCGTGACGACGAACCCGTCCGATCCCAGCACCTACCAGGTCCCGGCGTCGGGAAGCTACGACATGGGCGTCAACAAGAAGCGCCACGGCTGGATCCTGAACATGACGGCCGCCGAGGAGAGCCGCGTGCTCGCACGCTGGCCCAACACGACGGCCAACCGGCTGCAGTCGTTCAACTTCCAGGACCGGTACGTGCGGCACGCCAACTTCGACGTGCGCATCGACCAGAACGTCAGTACCAACCAGGACTCCCAGTTCCGGATGCGAACCGGCCTGGCGGGCTCCGGCACCGTCTCCTTCGAGTCGGTGAACTTCCCCGGGCACTTCCTGCGGCACTCCGCGTTCGACTTCCAACTGGCCTACAACGACGGCACCGCCGGCTTCGCCGCGGACGCCAGCTTCCGCCAGGTCGCCGGACTCGCCGACGCGACATGGTCGTCGTTCCAGTCCTACAACTACCCCGGCCGCTACCTCCGCCATTACACCTACGAACTGCGCATCGACGCCTTCCAGGACAATGCCACCTTCCGCGCCGACAGTTCCTTCACGGCGGTCAGCCCCTGGACCTGATCCCACTCCCTCGCTCGCCGGGTGCCCCGCATGGCTTTTGCCCTGCGGGTCACTTGGCTGCCGTGCTTGTCGCCCCTGGTCCGAGCCGGAGCCTGCTGCGCACGCGGACACCTCGTCGAACGCCCCGAGACCCTCGTGGCGTGAGACCTCAACGGATGTACAGGTTGCGGCAGTTGCTCCACCGTGGGCCTACCTCCTCCTCTCTGAACCCACCGTTCCCCGGACGGCAAGGTCATCCTCAAGAACAAATCGCCGAGTCTGTCGGCGGGGGAGTGGCGTGCTCTTCCCGCCGGGACGATCCTTTACGTGCGGATGGACGCAGGACCAGCCGCCGTACTCGCCTGCGTCACCGGCTCCGCAGGAGCCGTCATCGTGGTCCGCCCACCGTCTGAGCCGCCTGTTAGGTGGGCCACACGGCTGCCCGTCAATGCCGGTCACGAGTGAACGAAAAGTCAACTCATCGGCGCCCGTCCAGGCCAGGTTGAGCGCCGGTCCGGACGAAGTCATCCGGCCGTGATCGGGTCATGCCGTTGGGCCGGGATCAGTGGGACGGTTGCGCACTGCCGTCCCGGACGGGGGTCTGACTCATGAGATCTATGACCGAAGTGTCCAGTCACGGGCTTGTCGGCTGTCGTCGCGGGATGGCACCTGCTGGTACCGAGCCGCAGGGCGTGTCCCCATAGGGGCCTTGCCGACGATCAGGCGCCATCACAGTTCAGACCGCCCGAGCAGGCCGGTGCCATCCACCCAGCCAGCACGTCACCACGTGGGAGGCGAACCATCATGGCGACCCGACAGAGCAGCACCTCCTCCAGCACGGATCCTGCCGTTCTGTTCGAAGCGAACCGGCCCGACCGCACGGCCCGCCGGCTGCTGGGGAAGTCGGATCCGCTCGATGCGCAGGCTGCCGCGCGGGCCGTGCTCAGCGGTCGCGCCCGGGCCCGGGCCAAGTCCGGCGATGGTCCGGTGCACGGCGCCCGGATGTACAAACTCGCCAAGGACTCCGCGGTCAAGGCCCGCACCCAGGCGATCAACCAGCTCAAGGCCGTCCTGGTCACAGCCGACCCCGCCCTGCGGGAACGGCTGTCGAGCCTCGGCGACGCCGAGCCGTTCCGCACCCGCGCGCCTCGCCCCGCACGACGGCGGGGGAGACTGGGACGCGGTGACCCAGGCCACCCACATGACGTTGCGCATGCTCGCCGAGCGCATCGGGCAGCTCACCGGAGAGATCGATGAGCTGAACCAATGCCTGACCCGGCTCGTCGAACGCCACGCCCCGCAGCTGCTCGTACCGGTGGGCATCGGCCCGAACAGCGCAGTCACGTGCTGATCACCATGGGGGGCAATCCCGAGCGGCTGGGCGCCGAGGCGTCGTTCGCTGCGCTGTGCGAGGTCAGCCCGGTCGAGTATTCGTCGGGTCGGCGCAGCACGCGTCGGCTCGACTACTGCGGCGACCGGCAGGCGAACGCGGCCCTGCACCGCATCGTGTTCACCCGGCTACGTCACGACCCACGCACCCAGGCGCACCACGAACGTCGTACCCAGGAGGGCAAGACCCGACGTGAGATCATCCGATGCCTCAAGCGATACGCAGCCCGCGAGGTCTTCAACCTGGGCAGACTGGTTTCCCGCATCCCCGCGTTATAGGGGCGTCCGTGAGACGTGAGAGGGTCTGGGGCGTGAGTGAGACACCGTCGAACACCCTGCAATACCGCTTTGACGGGCCAGAAGAGGCTCCCGTCCTGATCTTGGGACCCTCCCTGGGTACCACATGGCACATGTGGGACCGGCAGGTTCCCGAGCTGGCGAAGCAGTGGCGTGTCCTCCGGTTCGACCTGCCGGGGCACGGCGGCGCCCCCGCGTACCCGGCGGGCGCGGTCGGCGACCTCACCGCGCGCCTGCTCGCCACCCTGGACGGTCTCGGCGTGCAGCGCTTCGGCTACGCGGGCTGCGCGCTCGGCGGCGCGGTCGGCATCGAACTGGCGCTGCGCCACCCCGAGCGTCTCGCCTCGCTCGCCCTGATCGCCGCCTCGCCCCGCTTCGGCACGGCGGACGAGTTCCGTCAGCGCGGGGTGATCGTACGGACGAACGGTCTCGACCCGATCGCCCGTTCGTCCCCCGACCGCTGGTTCACCGGCGGGTTCGCCGCCGCGCAGCCCGCGATCACCGAGTGGGCCGTGCAGATGGTGCGTACCACCGACCCCGGCTGCTACATCGCCGCGTGCGAGGCGCTGGCCTCGTTCGACGTGCGGCACGAACTGGCGCGCGTGGGTGTGCCCACGCTGGTCCTCGTCGGCTCGGACGACCAGGTCACCGGTCCCGCCGAGGCCCGCACCCTGGTCGCCGGCATCCCGGACGCCCGGCTCGCCGTCGTGCCCGGCGCCTCCCACCTGGTGCCGGTCGAGCAGCCCGCCGCCGTCACCGACCTGCTGGTGCGGCACTTCTCCACCGCCTGGCAGCCCGGCTTCGACTCCACCACCGGGATGACGGCGATCCAGTCCGCCCCCGTCCAGACGGTCCTGGCCGCCGCGCCTCAGCAACCCGCGCCGATCGCCGAGATCGCCCCGGCCGCGGTGCGGGCACAGGAACAGCTCACGGGCCGTCCCGATCCGTACGACGCCGGCATCAAGGTGCGGCGCGAGGTGCTCGGCGACGCGCACGTGGACCAGGCGCTGGCGCAGGCCGACGAGTTCTCCGGGGACTTCCAGGAGTTCATCACCCGCTACGCCTGGGGCGAGATCTGGGACCGGCCGGGCCTGGACCGGCGCTCGCGCAGCTGTGTCACCCTCACCGCCCTGGTCGCGGGCGGCCACCTCGACGAGCTCGCCTTCCACACCCGCGCGGCCCTGCGCAACGGCCTCACCCCCGCCGAGATCAAGGAGGTGCTGATGCAGGCGGCGGTCTACTGCGGCGTCCCGGCGGCGAACAGCGCCTTCAAGGTGGCCCAGCAGGTCATCCGCGAGGAGACGACCCCCACCGAGTGAGCCCCGCCCAGGTGCCGGAGGCAGGATGGGACGCATGAAGCTCACGAAGAAGTCGCACGCCTGCGTCCGCCTGGAGAAGGACGGCCGGACGCTCGTCCTGGACCCCGGCGGATTCAGCGAGGAGGACGCCGCCCTGGGCGCGGACGCGATCCTCGTCACCCACGAGCACCCCGACCACTTCAGCGAGGAGCGGCTGCGGGCGGCCCTGGAGGCCGACCCGGCCACCGAGCTGTGGACCCTCAGGTCGGTCGCCGAGAAGGTCTCGGCCGCCTTCCCGGGCCGCGTCCACACCGTCGGTCACGGCGACACCTTCACCGCCGCCGGCTTCGACGTCCAGGTGCACGGCGAGCTGCACGCCGTGATCCACCCGGACATCCCGCGCATCACCAACATCGGCTTCCTGGTCGACGGCGGCAAGGTCTTCCACCCCGGCGACGCGCTCACCGTCCCCGGCCACGCCGTCGAGACGCTGATGCTCCCGGTCATGGCCCCCTGGAACAAGATCTCCGAGGTCATCGACTACCTCCGTGAGGTCGCGCCGCAACGCGCCTACGACATCCACGACGCCCTCCTCACCGACCTCGCCCGCCCGATCTACGACAAGCAGATCGGCGCTCTCGGCGGCACGGACCACCTGCGCCTGACACCGGGAGAGTCGGCCGAGGTGTGACGGCCCCCGGGCGGGCCGCGTTGTCGGACCCGCCCGGTAGGTTGTGAGACATGCGCATCGCGACCTGGAACGTGAACTCGATCACCGCCCGCCTGCCGAGGCTCCTGGCCTGGCTGGAGAGCAGCGGCACCGACGTGCTGTGCCTCCAGGAGGCCAAGGTCGCCGAGGACGCCTTCCCGTCCGACCAGCTGCGCGAGCTGGGCTACGAGGCTGCGGTGCACGCGACCGGCCGGTGGAACGGCGTGGCGGTACTCTCCCGCGTCGGCCTCGAGGACGTCGTCAAGGGCCTCCCCGGCGACCCCGGCTTCGAGGGTGTCCAGGAGCCCCGCGCCCTCTCCGCGACCTGCGGTCCGGTCCGTGTCTGGTCGGTGTACGTGCCGAACGGCCGCGAGGTGGACCACCCGCACTATGCCTACAAGCTCCAGTGGTTCGAGGCGCTGAAGGCGGCCGTCGCGGGTGACGCGGCGGGCGGCCGCCCCTTCGCGGTGCTGGGCGACTACAACGTGGCGCCTACGGACGACGACGTGTACGACAGGGCCGCCTTCGAGGGCTCCACGCACGTCACCCCCGCCGAGCGCGCCGCCCTGGCGTCCCTGCGCGAGGCGGGCCTGTCCGACGTCGTCCCCAGGCCGCTGAAGTACGAGCACCCGTTCACGTACTGGGACTACCGTCAGCTCTGCTTCCCCAAGAACCGCGGCATGCGCATCGACCTGGTCTACGGCAACGAGCCGTTCGCGACAGCCGTGAAGGACGCCTACGTCGACCGCGAGGAGCGCAAGGGCAAGGGCGCCTCGGACCACGCGCCGGTCGTGGTCGACCTGGACGTCTAGGGCAACGTGCGGGAAGCGACCGGGTCGCGGATCCCGCCGTCGAAGTCCAGCACGCCGTCCCACATCCCGCCGTCCCGGATCCAGGCGTCCCGGATCCAGGCGTTGACCGCGACGCGCTCGGCATCCGCGGCGGCCGTGCGGCGCGCACCGGTTCCTTCCCTGGGCGCAGGGGATGAAAGCGGCATCGCCCCGTCAAAGAGACATCGCGGGCACGTCAACGAGCCGTGCGCGCAGTCACCGTGAAGCCGGCCGGAATCGACAGCCCGCGCGCCTGTGGTGCGCACGGCAGGGTGAATGACACGCTGGGCGTTATGAAGATCCCTTTTCTGGGCAACCGGCACGAGAAACCCGGCGCCCCCGACCCCGAGGGCATCGCCGAACTCCTCTCCGAGTGCGAACTGCTGCGCTCCCAGGCGTCGCAGGTGGGCGTACGACTCGACGACACACCGGCCTCGTTGGAGGAGCTGGACCAGTTGGTGCCGCGCTGGCGCGACGACGAGGAGGTCCTGCCCTGGCTCGGCAACGACGCCGGCCTCTATCTCGGCACGGTCATCGTGCGCACCGTACCGGGCGCGGCCTGGGACCTCCGGCCCGACGGCCAGCCCGTGATCCGGCTCGTCTCCGGGCGCGAGTTCGACGTCGTCGCCTCCGGTCACGAGTGGGCGTCGAGCGGGGCGCCCGAGCTGTCGCAGCTGTACGCCGAGGTGGCGGAGTCATGAGTCCCCGGGCCCTGGCCGCCGCGCCTACGGCTGATGCCCGGAGATGCGCGTGTCGTTGCTCCGCCCCGCTCCCCGCGGGCAGGTCGCGGCACCCGAGGCACGGCTGACAGTGAGCAGGGGCGGGCATCGCTGTCGATCCGCTGTTCGAGCTGCGTGACGTCGACAGGTGCTTCGGGGGAACTGTGTGTCCCGCAGGACGTCAACCTCACCGTCGGCAAGGGGAGCTGGTTCGCGTCATCGGCCCCCCGTGGCCGGGGGAGTCCCCCCTGTGCGGGGCGATCAACCGGCTGGAACCCATCGGGTCCGGCGTCATCGGGGCCCGGCGGACAGCGGCCGCCGGAGAAGGGCCGGCCGCTCGCCGGGCTGCGCGCCGAGGTCGGCGTGGTCTTCCGGTCCTTCGGCCTGTTCGCCCGCAGGACGGTCCCGCGGAACGTCGCGCCGGCCCGGACCGAGGTCCGCGGACGCGAGAAGGAGCGGGCCGACCAGCGTTGCCGTGACCTCCTCCACCGCGTCGGCGTCGCCTCGCAGGCGGAGAAGTACCCGGTGCGGCTCTCCGCCGGCCGGCAGCTGGGGCCGCTCCCAGTCCCCTGAGGCACTGGGGGAGGGTGACCCTCGCCCGTTCCCTCGCCATGGACCCACAGGTGTTCCCTTCGACGAACCCGCCTCCGTCCCCGGCCCGGAGATGATCGGCGAGGATCTGCTGGAGGTCATGCGGCAACTCGTCCGTGACGGCAGGATCATGGTCGTCGTCGCCCACGAGACGGACCTCGCCCGCTCGGCCGCCGACCGCGTCGTGTTCAGGGCCGACGGCCGCATCGTCGAGGACCGCACCCCCGGAAGTTCTTCACCGACCGCCGGGCGAGCGCGTCAGGGACCTCCTCTCCAAGATCCTCAAGTACCGGCCGGGAGTGCGACCGGCGGCGGGCCTCGACTACGATGTGCCGTTCATCCCCGTGGTGATGACCGAGTCCGAAGCGGTCGCCCCGGCCGGACCAGGGAAGCTGCCGCCGGTTGGGGATCCCCCTCACGGCCCCTGAACCGTAGGGGCGGCAGCTCGCAGAGCCCATACCCGCCCGGCGGCAGCCGGAGATCACTGCTCGCGCAGCGGGACCGACACGTACGACGGGTCGTTCGCCGGTGAGGAGAAGGTCAGCTGCGCGCCGGACGGGTTGTGCTCGAGATACAGCGGGTCGACCGTGTCGATCACCAACGCCAGCCGGTGTCCTGCCGGGACGTCATAGGCGGTGGAGAACAGCTCCAGGTCGACGCCGAACGGCTGCCCGGGGGTTCGCCCGTGGAAGGTGTACGGCGCGTTGCTGACCAGCTTGCCGAGGCCGAGCGGCCCCACGTCGTAGAGGTACGCGACGAGGGTGCCGCTCTCCTCGGTCGGTGTGACCGTGCTGTGCAACCTGGCCGTGCCGCGCACCTGTTGGGCGGTGGCGTACCTCTCCGACTGCCATACGGCGGCCCAGCGGCGGGGGAGGAGGGGGATCGAGGCGACCGGGGGCAACTGGGCCACCTGGTCGAGGATGCTGGACAGGAAGACCACCCCGCCGTTCGCGCCCGAGTCGACGTTCGCGCGCAGGGTGGTCGTGCCCGCGAGGGCGATCTTCTTCCGGTTCGCGCCGACCGACTTCCAGTCCGGGTAGCCCTCGTAGCCGCCCGTGGAGCGGGACTTCAGCAGTACCGGCTGCTCGCGGTCGACGCCGTTGTCCGCGCCCTTGAGGTGGTGGTCGAACCAGCGCTCGGTGTTCGTCCAGACGTCGTTGGGCAGGCCGAACAGGCCGGTGATCTCTGCGGTCGCGTGGTCGCCGGGTCGCAGTTCCAGTCTCTTGGGGCCGGTCAGCTTCTCGTAGAAGTCCGCGTACTGGTTGGGCGGGAAGACCGTGTCGCCCCAGGCGTTGGCCATCATGACGGCGGTGCCGTTGGTGTTCAGCTGGTCGGCGTAGGTCGCAGCGGAACGTTTCTTCCCCCAGGCGAC
Source organism: Streptomyces sp. ALI-76-A (assembly GCF_030287445.1). Taxonomy (GTDB): domain Bacteria; phylum Actinomycetota; class Actinomycetes; order Streptomycetales; family Streptomycetaceae; genus Streptomyces. The sequence continues at coordinate 7,044,489 of NZ_JASVWB010000002.1, forward strand.
GAGTTCCGGTTCCTTGGCCGGGTTGGCGGCGTAGAAGTCGTCGAAGATCTGCCGGACTTCGGCGCCCTGTCGGCCGGTGACCAGGCTCGCGCCGTCCAGGATCGCGGCGGCCTGCACGTGCTGGGTGCGGCCCGAGTAGATCGAGCCGACCAGGTCGGCCCAGCCGCTGAGGGCCGCGACCGCTTTCACCCGCTTGTCGTGCGCGGCGGTGAGCAGGCTGATGCCGGCGCCGTACGAGACCCCCGCCATGCCGACCCGCTGGGCGTCGGCGGGGGTGTGGGCGAGCGCCCAGTCGATGACCTTGGACGCGTCGGCCAGGTCGGGCGGACCCGCGACTTCTATCTCGCCGCCCGACTGCCAGAACCCGCGCACGTTGTAACCGACCACGACATAGCCGGAGTCCGCGAGCTTCTGGGCCTGGGCGAGGTACTCGGCCTGGGGTAGTCCCCAGCTCGTGGGCAGCACGAGGAGCGGGTGGCGTCGCGTGCCGTCCGCGCCGGCCGGTGTGGTGACGTTCGCCTTGAGGACCGTCCCGCCGTCCCCGGCGATGTCGACGAAGCGGACGCCGGGCGCGGCCTGGGCGGCGGGGGCGAGTCCGAGGGCGCCGCCGGCGACCAGTGTCGCCGAGACGGCACCCACGGCAGTCGTACGCAGGGCGTTGCGATGGTGTCCCACGGGGCACTCCTCACTCGGTCACTCGTGTAAGTGCAAAGTGACCCGACGGTAACCTCGGCGCTCTACCGTAGGTAACCCGTCGGTAAGTTACGCGGGAGTAACGATTGGGGGAATGTGCTGAACTCTAGGACGCGCGGTGGGAGTTGCGCGGAGATGCCGGGGCGGGCAGCGGCGCCTGCGCCTCCCGGGTGACATCCGCGACGAGCTCGACGACATCGGGGCCGTAGGCCTGCGAGTTGACCACCTTGAGGAGCAGGACGAACGCGGAGTCGCCGTACTTGCGCGTCAGCCGCTCGTGGTTGCGGGCCAGGTAGCGCGTCGTGGCCTGGTTGGTGATGGCGGTCTGGCCGCAGAAGAGGAAGACGGGGCGGTTGCCGTGGCTCTGGTCGACGGTGAGCCGGGCGAGCAGCGCGTACTCGGTCCGGCCGGCCTCCACCCGGTAGCGCTCGGAGCCGACCTGGAAGGCGCCGCGGTCCGGGCTCGGTTCGGAGTCCACGTTCACCCGTATGCCGGGGAGCAGGGAGGAGAGGTGGGCCGCCATGCGGCGGTTCGACACCGGGCCGCCCACGCAGAACTCCGTGCGCTCGCCGAATCCCTGGCGCGCGGCGTCGTGCGGGACGACCTGGGCGTGCGCGTGACAGTCCTTGATCAGCGCGGCGAGTTCGAGGAGTGCGAACACGTCGTAGCGCATCACCGCGAGGTCGGGCCCGGACGCGCCGCGGTTGACCACCAGCAGCGACTCCGAGTTGTCCGGCAGTCCGAAGAAGGCCTGCTTGCGGCGGAGCTTCCGCTTCCACAGGTAGGTCCGGGCCAGCCAGCCCAGCGCGGCACTGATGCCGGCGGCCACCACACCCAGGACGATGTTGCGCACGTCGTCATTCATGGGCGCGCATGCTAGCGGGCCGACGCAAACCCGCGTTCGAGACGGGTGCTCGCGCCTCCCTGACGGTGCCATGGCGATCGATTAGGCTGCGCGAACGGTCTCTGCGTGGAGGTTCGGATGCGTCGCCCCGTCGCAAGGAAACTGTCGGTTCTGGCGGTCTCGGCCGCCGTGGTGTCGGTGGGGGCGACCGCGCCGCCCGCCGCGCCGGACACCCCTGTCCAGAAGGTCCCGCTGGCCGTCGGCTACGGCGGCGCGGTCGCCAGCGTCGACCCGGACGCCTCCGCCGCCGGCATCGAGGTGCTGAGGAAGGGCGGCAACGCCGTCGACGCGGCCGTCGCCACCGCCGCCGCCCTCGGCGTGACCGAGCCCTACTCCGCCGGCATCGGCGGGGGCGGCTACTTCGTCTACTACGACGCCAAGTCCCGTACGGTGCGGACGATCGACGGCCGCGAGACGGCCCCGCTGACCGCCGGCTCCGACCTGTTCCTGGAGAACGGCAAGCCCCTCGCCTTCGCGAACGCCGTCAGCAGCGGCCTGGCCGTCGGCACCCCGGGCACGCCCGCCACCTGGCAGACGGCGCTGGACAAGTGGGGCAGCAGAAAGCTCGGCACGGTGCTCCAGCCCGCCGAGCGCATCGCCCGGAACGGGTTCGTCGTCGACGACACCTTCCGCGCGCAGACCGCGTCCAACGAGACCCGGTTCCGCTACTTCCCGGACACCGCGCGGCTGTTCCTGCCCGGTGGTCGACTGCCGGTCGTCGGCTCCACCTTCAAGAACCCCGATCTCGCCCGCACCTACCGGGAGCTGGGCCGCAAGGGCGTCGGCGCGCTCTACCACGGCGAACTCGGCGACGACATCGTGGACACGGTGAACAACCCGCCGGTGGACCCCGCCTCGGGCTGGAACGCCCGCCCCGGCGAGCTGTCGGAGAAGGACCTCGCGGCCTACCGCGCCAAGCTCCAGGCGCCCACGAAGACCTCGTACCGCGGTCTCGGCGTGTACTCCATCGCGCCCTCCTCCTCCGGCGGCACGACGGTCGGCGAGGCGCTCAACATCCTGGAGAACACGGACCTGTCGAAGGCGAGCGAGGTCCAGTACCTGCACCGCTTCATCGAGGCGAGCCGGATCGCGTTCGCGGACCGGGGCCGCTGGGTCGGCGACCCCGCCTTCGAGGACGTCCCCACGAAGGAACTGCTGTCCCAGCGGTACGCCGACTCGCGGGCCTGCCTCATCAAGGACGACGCCGTCCTCACCAGCCCGGTCGCGCCCGGTGATCCGCGCGACCCGGCGGCCTGCGCCACCGGCGGCACCGCCGCTCCGACGACGTACGAGGGCTACAGCACGACCCATCTGACGGTCGCCGACAAGTGGGGCAACGTCGTCGCCTACACCCTCACCATCGAGCAGACCGGCGGCAGCGGCATCACCGTGCCGGGACGCGGGTTCATCCTCAACAACGAGCTGACGGACTTCTCCTTCGCCCCGGCCAACCCGGCCGTCCACGACCCGAACCTGCCCGGTCCGGGCAAGCGACCGCGGTCGTCGATCTCGCCGACGATCGTGCTGGACCGGCACGACAAGCCGGTGGTGGCACTCGGTTCGCCCGGTGGCGCGACCATCATCACCACCGTGCTGCAGATCCTGACCGGGTTCCTCGACCGGGGGCTGCCGCTGGTCGACGCCATCGCCGCGCCGCGCGCCAGCCAGCGCAACGCGGCCCAGACCGAACTGGAACCCGGCCTCTACGAGGACACCGCCCTCAGGAACCGGCTGGAGGCCATCGGGCACTCCTTCCGGCTCAATCCGGAGATCGGCGCGGCGACCGGTGTGCAGCGGCTGTCGGGCGGGCAGTGGCTCGCGGCGGCCGAGACCGTGCGGCGGGGCGGCGGGTCGGCGCAGGTGGTCCGACCCGCGCGGTAGCCGTCCGCGGTGCGGAGGCCGGGGCGCCCCTAACCGGGTGTCCCGGCCTCCGCCGGCCGGAAGCTCAGGCTGCCGTCCCGCGCGTCCACGGTCACCCGGCCGCCCTCCGCGACGGTGCCGTCCAGCAGCAGCCGGGAGAGCTGGTTGTCGACCTCCCGCTGGATGGTGCGGCGCAGCGGCCGGGCACCGTACTCCGGCTGGTAGCCGCGCTCGGCCAGCCAGTCGACGGCCGCGTCGGTGAACTCGACGGCGATGCCCTGCGCGTGCAGCAGACGGCGGGTCCGCTCCAGCAACAGGTCGGTGATCTCCCGCAGTTGACGGGCCGTCAGCTGCCGGAAGACGACGATCTCGTCGATCCGGTTGAGGAACTCGGGCCGGAAGTGCTCCCGTAGCGGGCGCAGGATCTGCTCGCGGCGTGCCTCCTCGTCGGCGTCCGCGCCGCCCGACCCGAAGCCGATGCCGGCGCCGCGCCGGGTGATCGCCTCGGAGCCGAGGTTGCTGGTCATCACGATGACCGTGTTGGTGAAGTCGACCGTGCGGCCCTGGGCGTCGGTCAGCCGCCCGTCGTCGAGGACCTGGAGGAGGATGTTGAAGACGTCCGGGTGCGCCTTCTCCACCTCGTCCAGCAGGAGCAGCGAGTACGGGTGGCGGCGGACGACCTCGGTGAGCTGACCGGCCTCCTCGTGGCCGACATAGCCGGGCGGGGCGCCGATCAGCCGGCTGACGGTGTGCCGCTCCTGGTACTCGCTCATGTCCAGCCGGACCATCCGCTCCTCGCTGCCGAACAGCGCGTCGGCGAGCGCCCGCGCCAGCTCGGTCTTGCCGACACCGGTCGGGCCGAGGAACAGGAAGCTGCCGATCGGCCGGTCCGGGCTCGCCAGTCCGGCACGGGAGCGCAGCACGGCGTCGGAGACCACGCGGACCGCCTCGTCCTGGCCGACGACCCGCTCGTGCAGATGCGTCTCCAGACCGAGCAGCCGGTCCTTCTCCTCCTCGGTGAGGCTGCTCACCGGGATGCCCGTCTGCCGCGAGACGACCTCCGCGACGGCCTCGGCGGTGACCTCCAGGTGCTGGCCCTCGTCGGCCTCCCCGTCGCCGCCCGCCTCCGCGATCTGCTTCTTCAACTCGACGATGCGGTCACGCAGTTGAGTGGCCTGCTCGTACTGCTCGTCCACGACCGCCTGGTCCTTGTCCCGGGTGAGCTGCTCGACCTCGCGCTCCATGGCCCGGACGTCCGTGCCCTTGGTGCGCGCCCGCAGCCGTACCCGGGCACCGGCCTGGTCGATCAGATCGATCGCCTTGTCCGGCAGGCGGCGGTCGGTGAGATAGCGGTCGGACAGCTCGACGGCGGCCACCAGCGCCTCGTCGGTGTAGCGGACCTGGTGGTGGGCCTCGTAACGGTCGTGCAGGCCGCGCAGGATCTCGACGGCGTCGGCGACGCTCGGCTCCGGGACCAGGATCGGCTGGAAACGGCGCGCCAGCGCCGCGTCCTTCTCGATCCGGCGGAACTCCTCCAGGGTGGTCGCGCCCACGATGTGCAGCTCGCCGCGGGCCAGGGCCGGCTTGAGGATGTTGCCGGCGTCCAGGGAGCCGCCCTCGCCACCGCCCCCGGCGCCGACGACGGTGTGCAGCTCGTCGATGAAGACGATCAACTCGTGGGAGTGGGCGCGGATCTCGCCCACGATGGTGTTCAGCCGCTCCTCGAAGTCCCCGCGATACCGGGTGCCGGCGACCACCCCGGTCAGGTCCAGGGCGAAGACCCGCCGCCCGGTGAGCACGTCGGGCACGTCCGACTCGACGATCCGCTGCGCGAGCCCCTCCACGATCGCGGTCTTGCCGACGCCCGCGTCCCCGATGAGCACCGGGTTGTTCTTGCCGCGCCGGGAGAGCACCTCGATGGTCTGCTCGATCTCCTCGTCCCGCCCGATCACCGGGTCGATGCCGCCCTTCCGGGCCAGCTCGGTGAGATCACGGCCGTACTTGTCGAGCGTCGGGGTGCCGCTGACACGCGGCCGTTCGTCACGTGCCTGTCCGCCGTCCGGTGCTGCCTCCGGCGGCAGGCCGGGCGGCGTGAACCGGGCCGAGTTGAGGATGTGCCCGGCCGCCGAGTCGGGGTTCGCGGCGAGGGCGCTGAGCACGTGCTCGGGGCGGATGTGGCCGGCGCCGCGCGCCCGGGCCAGGTCGTGCGCGTCCAGCAGGGCACGCTTGGCGGCCGGGGTCAGGGACAGCGAGGTCGGCGGCGGGACCTCGCCCGGCGGGTGCTGGACCGGACCGGACCGCTGGTCGATCTCCGTGGCGAGGGAGTCGGGATCCGCGCCGGCCCGGCTGAGCAGTGTCCTGGTCGGCTCGGCGGACAGCGCGGCCCGCAGCAGGTGCTGGGTGTCCAGGTCCCGGCTGCCGTGCTCGGCGGCGTACTGGGCCGCGCCCCGCACCAGTTCCCGGGCGGGCTGGCTGAGCAGCCGCCCGATGTCGATCTGGCGGGGACCGGGGCGTGGTCCGCCGAAGAAGCGGGCGAGGAACTCCCCGAACGGGTCGTAGCCCTCTGAGCCGGTGAAGCCGCTGGTCATGGCGTTCCCATCCGGCGTCCCCGCGCGGACCCGGGACGCCCTCGCTGATCGACGTGCCGGTGCCGGGTAACCCGGGCGGGAGCCGGTTACACACCTCGGCGCGCGTTCGTAGAACACCTTCGCACGATCGCCGGCAGGGGGCACCTCCAGCGCGGGGGCGCCGCCGGCCCGGGCCGGGCGCGCGGCCGGTGGGAGGCGGACCGGTCAGGGGCGGGCGCGACGAGCGCCGCTGCTCAGCGCGCTGTCAGGACGCGCGGCCCGGCGTCCGTGATGGCCACGGTGTGCTCGGCGTGCGCCGCGCGGGAGCCGTCGTTCGTACGGAGGGTCCAGCCGTCCGGTGCCTCGTGGTAGCCGTCCGTGCCGCCGCCGATGAGCATCGGCTCGATCGCGAGGACCATGCCGTGCCGCAGCGGCATCCCGCGCCCGGGGCGGCCCTCGTTCGGGACCGGCGGGTCCTCGTGCATACGACGGCCCACGCCGTGCCCGCCGAAACCCTCCGGGATGCCGTAGCCGGCGGCCCGGCACACCGAGCCGATCGCGTGCGCGATGTCGCCGACGCGGTTGCCCACCACGGCCGCCTCGATGCCCGCCGCCAGTGCCCGCTCGGCGGTCTCGACCAGGCGTACGTCCGCCGGGCGCGGCCTGCCCACCACGAAGCTGATCGCCGAGTCACCCACCCAGCCGCCCAGTTCGGCGCCGAAGTCGAGGGAGACGAGGTCGCCGTCGCGCAGCCGGTAGGCCGTCGGGACGCCGTGCACGATCGCGTCGTTGACCGAGGCGCAGAGGACGGCCGGGAAGGGGACGGGCGCGAAGGCGGGGTGGTAGCCGAGGAACGGCGAGGTCGCGCCCGCCTCCCGCAGCACCCCGTGCGCCACCTCGTCCAGCTCCAGCAGGGAGACACCCACGTCGGCGGCCTGTCGTGCGGCCGTCAGGGCCCGGCCGACGACCTGGCCCGCCTCGTGCATGGCGTCGATCGATGTGTCCGTCTTCAGTTCCACCATGCCAATTACTATACCGGTATTAGAATGGCGGCATGGTACGCACCCCTCTCACCCCCGAAGAGCGCGAACGCGGTGAACGGCTCGGCAGACTGCTGCGTGAGGCGCGCGGCGGACGCAGCATGGTCGACGTCGCGGCGAGCGCCGGTCTCTCCGCCGAGACGCTCCGCAAGATCGAGACCGGGCGGGCGCCGACCCCGGCGTTCTTCACGGTGGCCGCGCTGGCCCGCGCGCTCGGTCTGTCGATGGACGACCTGGCGCTCCGGTGCGTGCTGGCGGGGGTGTGAGGGGGGCCTCCGGGCGGTCGGCGCGCCATGGTCGGGATCGCGCAATGAGGCTCCCGCACAACGCCGGAAAACTGCCTGTAGCCGTCCCGTAACACGGCTGGTGTTGCCTACGGACCGGAGTGCTCCGGTCTGGTGCGAGTTGGGCGGTGACTGTGGATCGACTCCCCGGCCAGGTACGGGAGTTCGCGCACTACCTGGACGCTCTGCTGGCGCGTCTGGACCAGGGCGCCGGCTGGTGCGGCGTGTTCTGGCAGCGGGACCCCGAGGGCATGCAGGCCTGCCTCGACGGACGTGAGATGCCGCCGTGGGACGTCGTGGAGGCGCTGCTTCAGGACCTCGCGGCGGAGTACGGCCACCAGGCCGCCGGCGCGGAGGCGGAACGGGCCCGTGCCGTGTACGCCGCCGCGCTCGTCGCGTACGACGCCTCTCCCGGCGGCCGGGACGCCCTCGGCGACCGGTTCGACGTCATGCTCCGCGAGCAGCGCTACGCCGCCGAACGTCAGGCGGAACTGGGCCGGTTGCTCGCCTCCGCCACCACCCAGGAGGAGGCCGACGCCCTCCGCCTCGACCTCGCGTGGGCGCGCGACGACCACGAACGCGCGACCCGCCGCTGCGCGGAACTCCGTTCCCGGATGGCCGATCTGGACCGACGCGCCACGGCGGAACAGGGACAGGCGACACGGCGGGGGAGCGCCGGCGAAGCCGCGGTGTTCCGGGCAGGCGGTGGATCCCCGTCGGGCGACGTGCGGTCGGGCACGGGTGAGGGCGGGTCCGACGGTCCCGGGGATCCGGAGCTGAAGGGGCGGGGCCAGCGGGGCTACGAGCCAGGTGTACGCGCGTCGGTGGACGCGCGGTCGGGTGACATGGGGCCGGGCGACACAGGCCCCGGTGGCGTCCGGACGGACGGGCGCGGTGCGAGCGACGCATGGCCGGACGGGCCCGGACATGACGGTGGCGGTGGCGATGGCCGTGCGCAGTCACAGGGGTTCGACCCGTACGGCTCTGCCCCCGCGCGGGGACGCGGGCACGGGTGGGGGGACGAGTACGGGTCCAACGCCGCTCCGCCGGACGGGCAGGGCTCGTATGACGATCCGGCGTTCGACGGGCGAGGGCTCAGGTTCGACGAGCAGGAGTCCGGCGGGCGGGACGGCTCCTACGACGGCGGGTTCCCGAGCATGCCGCGGCAGCGTGCGGAGCAGCCCGGGGCCGAGGTGACCGAATGGCGTGCGGCGGATCGGGGCGCGGCCGGGACGCCGGGCATCGGTGACACCCGTCGGGAGGATCCCGACGCCGCCGCCCCGCAGTGGTCGCACCCCACGGGGACGCCGGATCCGGAGTGGGTGTCCTCCTCCGGCGTCTCTGGCGCGGACTGGTCGCACCCTACGGGGACGCCGGACGCCCGGCGGCAGGCGCCCGCGGATGCGCCCGGTTCGCGGCGGTCGTCACCGGCGGGGACGCCGGATCCGGAGTGGGCGTCTTTGTCCGGGGTCTCGGACGCGCGGCGGTCCTCATCGGCGGGGGCCCCGGATCCGGAGTGGGTGTCCTCCACCGGGGTCTCGGACCCGCAGCAGTCGGCGTTCGCCGGGACGCCGCCCCCGCGGTGGTCCACCTCCGCCGGCGCGCCCGACGGGCAGGAGACGGCCCCCGAGGAGACGGCTCCCAAGGAGCCGGAGCCGAAGCAGCGCAGGCGTCGCCGTGGCAGTGCCCGGTTCGCCGGGATGGTCGAGCAGGAGGCGGCGCCCGTCGTCGTACCGCCGGCCGTCGTGCCGGACCTGCCCGCCGCGCCCGTCCCGACCGGCCGTACCCCGCGCGGGGCGCGGTTCGCCGGGGTGGTGAGGGGAAGGGCGCGGACGGAGCCGCAGGCCGAGCCGCTGGACGCGGTGGACCGGCGGGAGACCACCGAGACGGTGGAGCGGCTCGTGCGGCTGCGCGGCGAGGGCCGCAGCGGCGAGGCGCACGCCCTGCTGGCCGAGATCGCGTACTGGCCCGCCGCCCGCTACCCGTTGCTCGCCGCGGAGATGCAGCGGACCGGCCTCCGCGCCGACTGGGTGACCCTGCTGTGGGAAGCCGCCTCGCTGCCCGCGGACCGCCTCGTCGCCGCCGCCGACGCGCTGGTCGCGGCGGGCCGCGGCCCCGACGCCGAGCAGATCCTGCGGCAGGGCGTGGCCCGGCCCGCCGCCGAGATCGGACGGGCCGTCCTCGCCCTGGCCGCCGAAGGACGCCGCCGCGAGGTCCGCGCACTCCTCGACGCCTATGTCAGCGTCCGCACCCCGGAGGAGGCCGCCCGCAGCGCCGCGCCCGACCCGCCGACCCTGGTACCGCTGCTCGTGGAAGCCGCCCGGGGCGTCTCGGACCAGTGCCACTGGGACCTGGTGCACGCCCTGCGGGTCGCCGGATTCCCCGCCTGAGCGGACCTGACCCGGTCCTGAGCGGATCTCTGGCCCTGGCCCCGAGCGGACCCGGTCCGCCCGCGCCCCGGGCCGGGGGCGGCCTTTGTGCTCCGCTCACCGGCCCAGCGGCTCACCCACAGGAGTGTGAAACGTGATCGACTCCGCGGGTTAACGACGATGGTCTTGGCAAGGCCCTCCAGGAGGCTTACGTTCGTCCCTCTACGACCTGCGTCTACGGGCGTAGAGGCTCTGACGTCCCATCGAAGGAGCAGCTCATGGCCAACGTCGTCCGCGCCGCTCTGGTCCAGGCCACCTGGACCGGCGACACCGAGTCCATGGTGGCGAAACACGAGGAGCACGCCCGCGAGGCGGCCCGCCGGGGGGCCAAGGTCATCGGCTTCCAGGAAGTGTTCAACGCCCCCTACTTCTGTCAGGTCGAGGAGCCGGAGCACTACCGCTGGGCCGAGCCGGTGCCCGACGGGCCGACCACGCGTCGTATGCAGGAACTCGCCCGCGAGACCGGCATGGTGATCGTCGTCCCGGTCTTCGAGGTGGAGCAGGCGGGCTTCTACTACAACACCGCGGCCGTGATCGACGCCGACGGCACCTACCTCGGCAAGTACCGCAAGCACCACATCCCGCAGATCAGGGGCTTCCGCGAGAAGTACTACTTCAAGCCCGGCAACCTCGGCTGGCCCGTCTTCGACACGGTCGTCGGCAAGGTCGGCGTCTACATCTGCTACGACCGGCACTTCCCGGAGGGCTGGCGGCAACTGGGCCTGAACGGAGCCCAGTTGGTGTTCAATCCGTCGGCCACCCACCGCGGTCTGTCGTCCCACCTGTGGCGGCTGGAGCAGCCGGCGGCGGCCGTCGCCAACGAGTACTTCATCGCGGCGATCAACCGGGTCGGCGTCGAGGAGTACGGCGACAACGACTTCTACGGCACGTCGTACTTCGTCGACCCGCGCGGACAGTTCGTGGGGGAGACGGCCAGTGACAAGGACGAGGAACTGGTCGTCCGCGACCTCGACTTCGACCTCATCGAACAGGTACGGCAGCAGTGGGCCTTCTACCGCGACCGCCGGCCCGACGCCTACGACGGGCTGGTGCGGCCGTGACCGACGACCTGCTGGGCCGCCACCGCGGCGTCCTGCCCGACTGGCTCGCCCTCTACTACCAGGACCCGCTGGAGATCACGCACGGCGAGGGCCGGTACGTGTGGGACGCCGAGGGCACCAAGTACCTCGACTTCTTCGGCGGCATCCTGACGACGATGACCGCGCACGCGCTCCCCGAGGTGACGAAGGCGGTGAGCGAGCAGGCCGGGCGGATCCTGCACTCGTCCACCCTCTACCTCAACCGGCCGATGGTCGAACTCGCGGAACGTGTCGCCCACTTGAGCGGTATCCCGGACGCCCGGGTCTTCTTCACCACCTCCGGCACCGAGGCCAACGACACCGCCCTGATGCTGGCGACGACCTACCGCCGCAGCAACACCGTCCTGGCCATGCGCAACAGCTACCACGGCCGCTCCTTCAGCGCGGTCGGCATCACCGGCAACCGCGGCTGGTCCCCGACCTCGCTGTCACCGCTACAGACGCTGTACGTCCACGGCGGCGTGCGCACCCGCGGCCCGTACGCCGCGCTGAGCGACGAGGACTTCGTCGCCGCCTGCGTCGACGACCTGCGGGACCTCCTCGGGCACACCCGTCCGCCCGCCGCGCTGATCGCCGAGCCCGTGCAGGGCGTCGGCGGGTTCACCTCGCCGCCGGACGGTCTCTACGCCGCCTTCCGCGAGGTGCTGCACGAGCGCGGCATCCTGTGGATCGCCGACGAGGTGCAGACCGGCTGGGGCCGCACCGGAGACCACTTCTGGGGCTGGCAGGCCCACGGGCAGAACGGCCCTCCGGACATCGTCACCTTCGCCAAGGGCATCGGCAACGGCATGTCCATCGGCGGGGTGGTCGCCCGCGCCGAGATCATGAACTGCCTGGACGCCAACAGCATCTCGACCTTCGGCGGCACCCAGGTCACCATGGCGGCGGGCAACGCCAACCTCACGTACCTGCTGGAGCACGACCTCCAGGGCAACGCCCGGCGCGTCGGCGGACTGCTCCTGGAACGGCTGCGGGCGGTCGGCGCGCGGATCCCGGGCGTACGGGAGGTGCGGGGCCGTGGGCTGATGCTCGGCATCGAGCTGGTCCGGCCCGGCACCGACCAGGCCGACCCGGAGGCCGCCGCCGCCGTGCTCGAAGCCGCCCGCGCCGGTGGCCTGCTCATCGGCAAGGGCGGCGGGCACGACACCAGCGCCCTGCGCGTGGCACCGCCGCTGTCCCTGACCGTCGCGGAGGCCGAGGAAGGCGCCGCGATCCTCGAACGCGCTCTGCGGAGCATCCAGTAGCACCGTCCCGAGCAAGGGAAACACCGTCATGACCACCGCCTCGGAGACCTGGCAGCCCGCGGAGCCGACCCTGTCGGTCCGGCAGGTCCTCACCCTGGAACGGGTCCTGGCCGGGGAACCCGAGGTGGTGGCCGGAGCGGGCCAGCTCGACCGGCTCGTGCGCTGGGTGCACGTCGCCGAGGCCGCCGACGTCGGCGTGATGCTCAGCGGCGGCGAGATGGTGCTCACCACCGGGGTGCTGCTCGCCGGTGACGAGAGCGCGCAGGCCGAGTACATCCAGTCCCTGCACCGCGCGGAGGCCGCGGCCGTCGTCCTCGGTCTGGGGCGGGCGTTCCCCGCCCCGCCGGACGTGATGCGCCGGGCCGCCGAGCGGTGCGGGCTGCCGATGGTCGTCCTGCACCGGCCCTTCCCCTTCGCGGAGTTGACGGAGGAGGTCCAGGCACGCCTGGTGCGGCGGAAGTTCGCGGCCGTCAGCCTGTCCGAGTCGGTACGGACCGCGCTCACCGGACTCATCACCGCGGGCGCCCCGCTGCAACGCCTGCTCGACGAGGTCGCCCAGCACAGCGCCTGCCCTGTCGTCGTCACCAACCTCGCCCACCGCGTTCTCGCCACGGCGGGGGAGCGGCCCGCCGTGGACGACGTGCTGCGCGACTGGGAACGCATCGCCCGGCAGGCCGGCGGCAGCGAGGGCGACGGCTGGATCCGCGCCGAACTCGCCGGGCGCGGGGAGCGGTGGGGGCAGATCGTGCTGTGCGGGTACCGGGGCGACACCGCCTCCGGGCGGCTGCTGGCCGACCGCGCCGCCGAGTCGCTCGTGCTGCACCGCATGCTGGCCGGCACCTCCGCGCACACCTGGGAGGAGCAGTCCGCGCAGAGCCTGCTGACCGACCTGGTCAGCGGGATCGTGCCGGCCCGGCAGCTGCTGCCCCGGGCCAGGGCGGCCGGTCTGCCGGTCAACCGCCGCACCTTCGTCCCGCTGGTCGTCCGCGACGGCGACCCGGCCGGGCTCGACCGGGTGCTGCGGACGGTGGGGCTGTCCGGCATCGTCGCCGAACTCGCCGACAACGCCACCGCGGTGCTGCTGAGCCTGGCCCGGGACCAGGACGCCCCCGCCCTCACGGCGAACTTCGCGGCCCGGGTGCGCTCCGAGTCCGGCCGGACCGTGATCGCCGCCGCCGACGCGCGCACCGCCTGGGACGACGTCCCCGCCGGGCTGCGCGAGGCCCAGCACGTGGCCGACGCCGTCGCGGACTCCTCTGCCGTCCTGGACCTGCCGGCCGTCGTACGGCTCAAGGACGTGCATCTGCGCGGCCTGGTCCGGCTCCTGCGGGACGACCCGTACGTGCAGTCCTTCGCGGAGCGCGAACTGGACGGGCTGCTGTGCGCGGCGGGGCAGGACCTGCTCGCCGTGCTGCGCACCTATCTCGCCACCGGCCGCAACAAGTCCCGCACCGCCCAGCTCCACCACGTCTCGCGGCCGGCGCTGTACCGCCGGCTGGAGGCGATACAGGCCCGGCTCGGTGTGGATCTCGACGACTTCGAGCAGGCCGCCTCGGTACACATCGCGCTCCTCGCGCACGACGCGCAGCGAGGCTGAACCGGCCGCCGCGAAACGGCGGGGAAACAGAAGACGACCTGGGAGAACGGTGGTGAAACATGGGCCCAGGACAGGGTGACACGGTGGCACGCCACAGGCCCGCAGGCGTGACACCGTGCACCTCAAACCGGCTCCGCGGACTTCCTAGGCTCCTCGCACACCGAGCGACCGGAGGTCCCGATGAGCCGAGTGATTCGCGCCGCCCTCTTCCAGACCGCCTGGACCGGCGACAAGGAGTCGATGATCCAGGTGCACGAACAGGCGGCCCGCGACGCCGCCGCCCAGGGCGCTCACGTCCTGTGCTTCCAGGAGCTGTTCTACGGGCCCTACTTCTGCCAGGTGCAGGACAAGGCGTTCTACGAGTACGCCGAGCAGGTCCCGGGCGGCCCGATCGTCCAGCGGTTCCAGGCGCTCGCCGAGGAACTGGGTCTCGTCCTGATCCTGCCGATGTACGAGGAGGAGCAGCCCGGCGTCCTCTACAACACGGCCGCCGTGATCGACGCGGACGGCTCGTACCTCGGCAAGTACCGCAAGCACCACATCCCGCAGGTGCCCGGCTTCTGGGAGAAGTTCTACTTCCGCCCGGGCAACCTGGGCTGGCCGGTCTTCGAGACGGCCGTCGGGAGGATCGGCGTCTACATCTGCTACGACCGCCACTTCCCCGAGGGCTGGCGGGCGCTGGGCCTGGCGGGCGCCGAGATCGTCTTCAACCCGTCGGCGACCTCGCGCGGCCTGTCCGGCTACCTGTGGCAGCTGGAGCAGCCGGCGGCCGCCGTCGCCAACGAGTACTTCGTGGGCGCGATCAACCGGGTGGGCGTCGAGGAGCTGGGCGACAACGACTTCTACGGGACGTCGTACTTCGTCGACCCGGAGGCCCAGTTCGTGGGCGAGGTGGCCGGCGACAAGGAGACCGAACTGGTCGTCCGCGACCTGGACCTGGCCAAGCTGCGGGAGGTCCGCGACCGCTGGCAGTTCTACCGGGACCGCCGCCCCGAGGCGTACGCCCCGCTGACGGCTCCCTGACGGACCGGGGACCGGGACCGCCCCTGGACGGGGCGCGGCGGACCGCGCGACCAGCCACCAACGACCCGCACCTCTCGACCACGACCCAGCGGAGCGTCAACGCATGAGCAGCCGTACCGTCATCCGTGGTGGCCTCGTCATCACCGCGTCCGACGAGATCCACGCCGACGTCCTGATCGAGGACGGCCGCATCGCCGCCCTCGCCACGTCCGGCACCCCGGCCGCCGAGGCCTGGACGGCCGGGCGGACCATCGACGCCACCGGGAAGTACGTCATCCCGGGCGGCGTCGACGCCCACACCCACATGGAGCTGCCGTTCGGCGGCACCTTCGCCTCCGACACCTTCGAGACCGGCACCCGGGCCGCCGCCTGGGGCGGGACGACGACCATCGTCGACTTCGCCGTGCAGAGCGTGGGTCATTCGCTGCGCGAGGGGCTGGACGCCTGGCACGCCAAGGCCGAGGGCAACTGCGCCGTCGACTACGGCTTCCACATGATCGTCTCCGACGTGAACCAGGACACGCTCAAGGAGATGGACCTGCTGGTGGAGGAGGGCGTGACCTCCTTCAAGCAGTTCATGGCCTACCCCGGCGTCTTCTACAGCGACGACGGCCAGATCCTGCGCGCCATGCAGCGCTCCGCCGAGAACGGCGGGCTGATCATGATGCACGCCGAGAACGGCATCGCGATCGACGTGCTGGTGGAGCAGGCGCTGGCCCGCGGGGAGACCGACCCCCGCTACCACGGCGAGGTCCGCAAAGCGCTCCTGGAGGCCGAGGCCACCCACCGGGCCATCAAGCTCGCGCAGGTCGCGGGCGCCCCGCTGTACGTCGTGCACGTCTCGGCGATGGAGGCGGTCGCCGAGCTGGCCAGGGCGCGCGACGAGGGGCTGAACGTCTTCGGCGAGACCTGCCCGCAGTACCTGTTCCTGTCCACGGACAACCTCGCCGAGCCCGACTTCGAGGGCTCGAAGTACGTGTGCTCGACGCCGCTGAGGCCCAAGGAGCACCAGGCCCACCTGTGGAAGGGCCTGCGCACCAACGACCTCCAGGTCGTCTCCACCGACCACTGCCCCTTCTGCTTCGTGGGCCAGAAGGAACTCGGCCGGGGCGACTTCTCCAAGATCCCCAACGGGCTGCCGGGCGTCGAGAACCGTATGGACCTGCTGCACCAGGCCGTCGTCGACGGGCACATCTCGCGCCGCCGCTGGATCGAGATCGCCTGCGCGACCCCGGCCCGGATGTTCGGCATGTACCCGAAGAAGGGCACCATCGCGCCGGGCGCGGACGCCGACGTGGTGATCTACGACCCGCACGCCGAGCAGGTCATGTCCGCCGACACGCACCACATGAACGTCGACTACTCGGCGTACGAGGGCAAGCGGGTCACCGGCCGCGTCGAGACGGTCCTGTCGCGCGGCGAACTCGTCATCACCGAGCGGGAGTACACCGGGCACGCCGGACACGGCACGTACACCCCCCGCTCCACCTGTCAGTACCTCACCTAGGAGTGGCGCCCATGGACTTCGGACTCGTCCTGCAGACCGACCCGCCGGCCTCGAAGGTCATCAGCCTGATGAAGCGGGCCGAGCGCAACGGCTTCACGTACGGCTGGACCTTCGACTCCGCCGTGCTGTGGCAGGAGCCGTTCGTGATCTACAGCCAGATCCTGTCGAACACGACCAAGCTGAAGGTCGGCCCGATGGTGACCAACCCGGGCACCCGTACCTGGGAGGTGACCGCCTCCACCTTCGCCACCCTCAACGACATGTTCGGCAACCGCACGGTGTGCGGCATCGGCCGCGGTGACTCCGCGATGCGGGTCGCCGGCCGCAAGCCCAACACCCTGGCGCGCATCAGCGAGGCGATGAAGGTCATCCGGGCGCTGGGCCGCGGCGACGAGGCCGACCTCGGCGGCACCGTGATCAGGTTCCCGTGGATCAAGCCGGACGCCGAACTGCCCGTCTGGATGGCCGCGTACGGCCCCAAGGCGCTGAAGATGACCGGCGAGGAGGCCGACGGGTTCATCCTCCAGCTCGCCGACCTCTACCTGACCGAGTACATGGTCAAGGCGGTGAAGGACGCGGCCGTCGCCGCCGGACGCGACCCGTCCGAGGTGAAGATCTGCGTCGCCGCCCCCGCCTACGTCACCGAGGACGACTCGCCCGAGGCGCTCGCCCACGCGCGCGAGCAGTGCCGCTGGTTCGGCGGGATGGTCGGCAACCACGTCGCCGACCTGGTCTCCAAGTACGGCGAGCACTCCGCCGCCGTCCCCGACGACCTCACCGACTACATCAAGGCCCGCGAGGGCTACGACTACTCCCACCACGGGCGCGCCGACAACCCGGACACCCAGTTCGTGCCCGATGAGATCGTCGACCGGTTCTGCGTCATCGGCCCGGTCGAGAAGCACATCGAGAAGCTGAACGCGCTGCGTGAGCTGGGCGTCGACCAGTTCGCCGTCTACGACATGCACGACGCGCAGGAGGCCACGATCGACGCGTACGGGTCGCGGGTGATCCCGGCCGTCAACGGCTGACCCACGGCACCACCCGCGCACCCGCCCCACCCCTCCCCCCACTCCTGTTCGCTCCTCCCCGCTCCCCCGGGGAGGAGACCGGAGCCCGCACGGCCTTTCCGGATCCGCCCTTCGTTTGATTGGCCTGCCCATGACCGACACCGCTCCCACGGCCATACCGCCGTCCGCCCAAGTCACCCTCGCCGACGGCCGGGTGGAGCTCGCCCCGGGCAGCCCCGCCCCGAGCGGCGCCTACGCCAACGAGGACCTGCTTCCGGTTCCGGTGGAGAAGCGCACCTGGAGCACGTACAACTTCTCCGCCCTGTGGGTCGGCATGGCCCACAACACGGCCTCCTGGACCCTGGCCTCCG
This sequence comes from Streptomyces sp. ALI-76-A, assembly GCF_030287445.1. Taxonomy (GTDB): domain Bacteria; phylum Actinomycetota; class Actinomycetes; order Streptomycetales; family Streptomycetaceae; genus Streptomyces. The sequence continues at coordinate 7,062,118 of NZ_JASVWB010000002.1, forward strand.
GTCTGATCGCCGTCGGCATGGACTGGAAGCAGGCGGTGTTCACCATCGCCCTGGCCAATGTGATCGTGCTGGTCCCGATGCTGCTCACCGGGCACGCGGGACCGAAGTACGGCATTCCCTTCCCGGTCTTCGCCCGTGCCTCGTTCGGTATCCGAGGCGCCAACCTGCCCGCTGTCGTACGGGCGTTGGTGGCCTGCGGCTGGTTCGGCATCCAGACCTGGATCGGCGGCGAGGCGATCTACTTCCTCGCCGGGAAGCTGATCGGCAACGGCTGGAGCGACGTCGGCAGCATCGGCGGCCACCCCTGGACCATGTGGCTGTCGTTCGCGATCTTCTGGGCGATCCAGGTAGTGATCATCTACCGGGGTATGGAGACGATCCGCCGCTTCGAGAACTGGGCGGCGCCCTTCGTCCTGGTCGGCGCCTTCGTGATGCTGATCTGGATGAGCAACAAGGCGGGCGGCTTCGGCCCGCTGCTCGACCAGCCCTCCAAGCTCGGCTGGGGCGCCGACTTCTGGAAGCTGTTCTGGCCGTCCCTCATGGGCATGATCGGCTTCTGGTCCACCCTGTCCCTGAACATCCCGGACTTCACCCGCTACGGCAGGAGCCAGAAGTCGCAGATGTGGGGCCAGGCCCTTGGTCTTCCTACGACCATGACGCTCTTCGCGCTGCTGTCGGTGATGGTCACCTCCGGTTCACAGGCCGTGTACGGCGAGACGATCTGGAACCCGGTGGAGCTCGCCGCCAAGACGGACAACGTCGTGGGCCTGCTGTTCGCGCTGGTCACCGTGCTGGTGGCGACCCTGTCCGTGAACGTCGCGGCCAACCTGGTCTCGCCGGCCTTCGACTTCTCCAACATCGCGCCCCGGAAGATCAGCTTCCGGACCGGCGCGCTCGTCACCTGCGTGCTGGGCGTGCTGATCTTCCCCTGGAAGCTGTACTCCGACCCGGAGGGTTACATCTTCACCTGGCTCGGCCTGGTCGGGGGTCTGCTCGGCACGGTCGCCGGCATCCTCATCGCCGACTACTGGATCCTGCGCCGCGGCAAGCTCGACCTGACCGACCTGTACCGCGCGGGCGGCCGCTACTGGTACGAGGGCGGCTGGAACTGGCGGGCCGTGGCCGCGTTCGTGGTCGGCGGTGTCCTCGCCGTCGGCGGCGCCAGCTTCGAGCCGCTGATCGACGGGCGGCCCGTTCCGGCGCTGGAGCCGCTCGCCGACTACGGCTGGGCGGTGGGCCTGGGCACCTCGATGGTGCTGTACGTGGTGCTGATGCTGGTGCGCGGACGGGACCGCCTGGAGACCTGAGCCGCCGGCTGCCGCTGGAGGACGGTCAGCCCCGCCGGCCGTTCTCCAGCGCGGCGACCGCCTCCTTGGCGGCCTTGATGGCGCCCTTGTTGATCTCGTCCGTGCCGGGCGCCTTCCTGGACTCGAAGTCGCTGCCGTTGTACGTGATGGTCACCAGCGCGTTGGACGCGCGGACCAGCACCACGCCCTCGCGGGTCTCCTGCTTGTCGGCGGTGGTGAGGTTCACCACCGAATACCCCGCGTCGCCGACACCCGGTACGTCTCCGCCGCCGCTCCGCTGCTCGACCGTCTCCCGGTAGGACGTCTGTGCCGCCTCGTCCGAGTCCATGACCTCGTAGGAGACGTCCAGCCAGCGGTAGTCGTACCCCTTGAGGGCGTTCCAGGAGCAGGTGCGGCGCAGCGTCGAGTCCGTCGACGGGATCTCCTTGCCGGCCGGCTTGGCGCCCGGCACCAGTGACGTGATCGTCTTCTTGGACACGCCGGAGCACGGCGCGGGCGCGGCGGCGTACGTCTTGGACGCGGCCGACGTCGCCGGGGCGGAGGCGGACCGGTTCCCGGTCGTCTGCTCCGCCTTGGGCGCGGCGGCCGGCTCCGCGGCGAACGGTCCGGAGGCCAGCGCCCAGCCCGCCGCGGCGAGCACGACGACGGGGGACAGACGCGCGGTCAGAGCGAGCGGCAGAGGAAGAGGAGAACGCACGGCGCACTTTCCGTGGGGAGGTGCGGAGCGGGTCCGCACCGCGGACGGGACGCCAGTGTCACACGACTGCCTGTGGGGTGGAAGCGCCAACTCGCTCCGTGGCGGTGCGGTGACCGCACCCCCCCGGCCGATGCGCCGTACGTCCCGCTATGTCCGCGTGATGGGGCGGTGCAGCGCCGACTCGATGCGGTCCACGGCCGCGAACGCCCCGTAGGCCACGAGGCGCACCAGACAGTGGTCGGTGTGTTCCGGCCGCCGCCAGGCCGCCACGTCCTCGTCGGTGATCCGGTACGGCGCGAGGGCGGTCAGCAGCGCGAGACGGGCGCCGGGACGCTCCCGCCGGTCCGGGAACCCGCCCAGGGCGAGCGGCGGATGCGCCCCGTCCCAGCCCCACAGGGTCTCCTCCACGAGGGCCTGGTCGTCGGCGTCGAGCAGACCGGAGCCCGCCATGGCCGCCCTGAGCAGCGCCGCGTACGCGGGGCCGACGGCCGTGTCGCCCGCCCAGGCCGGTGCCTCGCCGGGGTCGGGCCGGTCGAGCAGCGCGAGGCCCTCACCGGGCAGGGCGGAGCGGCGTACGGTCCGGGCGAGCGTGCGGCCGGCGACACTGCGGACCGCCCTGAACCGCTGGGCGTTGAACGGCAGCATCTGTTCGGTGAGCAGCGCGGACACGATCCGGTTGATGAAGTGGAAGGCGAGCGCGGTGCCCAGGTAGCCGGGGGCGTGCTCGCGCGGGAACGGGTACGGCTCCAGGGCGCCGCCGGGCACGCGCGTGTGCTCTCCCCAGTCGAGCACACGCGCGTGGTCCTCGTTCTCCGGCCGCTCCCCGCGGGCCAGGCGTTCGGCGAGGGCGTGGTCGCCGGTGGCGTGCAGCAGGACGGTGTGCGCGTCGACGCAGAACGGGCACTGGTTGGCGCGTGACACCCCGTACGCGGCCAACTCCTTGCCGGTGCGGCTGCCGGGTCCGGCGATGAGCGACTCGCGCATCAACGCCCAGGCCGGGGCGAGGAGTTCGGGGGCCGAGGAAAGGACCACGAAGGTGACCGGTTCGGCGATGCCGAAGTCGCGGGCGATCTGCTCGTACACCGCGGCGACGCGACCGGTGGCCGCCTTGGGCGGCAGGGGTTCGGTGTGGCGGAAGGGTGTGGGCATGGCAGCAGCGTGCCCCTCGCGGGGGCCGGCGGTCGTCGTACGGCCGAAGGCACCGGGGGCTGCGCCTGCGGGCCGGGCCGGGGGTGCGCACTACTTCGCCGGGAGTAGTCGCGGAGTTGTCCACAGGTCTGACGCCGGTGTCGGCGCGGAGAGCTACGGTGCGTGCATGAGCGGACATGTGGTCGACTCCGGCCCGCCGGACCGTGCGGGCGCGCTCGGCGGTGACACGGAAGGCCGCCGCGCCGGTCGCCGTCCCGGCCGCGGGTGGCTCGCCGACACGGCCCTCGCGGTCGTCGTCGGCGCCCTCGTCGTGACCGCCGCCGCGTTCGACGGTGACACCACGGCCGTCGACCACGCGCTGATCCTGCTCGGGTCGGCCGCCCTGGCGTTCTACCGCACGGCCCCGCTGCCGGTCCTGGCCGCGGCCACGGCCACCGGCATCGCCCACGTCCTGCACGCGCACCCGGGACCGCTCGCCGCCCTGCCCGTCCTCGGTGCCGTGCACACGGCCGCCCGCGTGGGGCACCGGCGCTGGGCGGCCACGGCGAGCGGTGCCTACCTGGTGGCGTACGCCGTGACCGGCCCGACGACCCAGGAGATGGTCGAGAAGTCCGCGCTGCTCGCGGGCTGGTTCCTGTGCGCGGTGGTGACGGGCCTCGCCGACCGCAACTGGCAGGCGTATCTGCGCCAGACCGAACAGCGCGCCCTGGAGGCCGAACGCACCCGGGAGGAGGCGGCCCTGCGCCGCGCGGGTGAGGAACGCCTGCGCATCGCCCGGGAGTTGCACGACTCCCTCACGCACAGCATCTCGATCGTCAAGCTCCAGGCGGGTGTCGCCGTGCACCTGGCCCGCAAGCGGGGCGAGGAGGTGCCGCCCGCGCTGCTCGCCATCCAGGAGGCGGGCGGTGAGGCGATGCGTGAACTGCGCGCCACCCTGGGGGTGCTGCGCACCGACGACCCCGTCGGCACGCCCGCCCTGCTGGTGGAGCGCGCCCGGGCGGCGGGACTCGCGGTCGAGCTGACGGTGGGCGGGGACGAGCGCTCCCTGCCGGCCGCCCTCGACCGGGCGGTGTACCGCATCGTCCAAGAGGCCCTCACCAACGCGGCCCGGCACGCGGGACCGGCGAAGGTGCACGTCCGACTGGACTACGGGCAAGCCGGGTTGACGATACGGGTGGACGACGACGGCACGGCCGACCCGGCCCGCCCGCCGGCACCGGGCACCGGCCTCACCGGCATGCGGGAACGCGTCACGGCCCTCGGCGGCACCCTGCACACCGCCCCGCGCCCGGAGGGCGGTTTCCGGGTGCTCGCCGAACTGCCCCTGGAGGCCCCCCGATGATCAGAGTGGCCCTGGTCGACGACCAGGCGCTGATGCGCGCGGGCTTCCGGGCGCTGCTGGAGGCCGAGGACGGCATCGAGGTGGTCGGCGAGGCGGCGGACGGCGCACAGGGGGTGGCGCTGGTGCGCGCCCGGAGGCCCGACATCGCGCTGATCGACGTCCAGATGCCGGTGATGACGGGCATCGAGGCGACCCGCCGCATCGCCGCCGACCCGGCGCTGTCCGCCGTCCGCGTGGTGATCCTCACCAACTACGGCCTCGACGAGTACGTCTTCGAGGCGCTGCGGGCGGGCGCGAGCGGCTTCCTGCTGAAGGACACCGAACCCGCCGACCTGCTCCAGGCCATCGAGGTGGTCGCCCGCGGCGAGGCCCTGCTGTCCCCGTCGGTCACCCGCACCCTGATCGGCGAGTTCGTCGCCCGGCCCCCCGACCGGGCCACCGCCCCCGGCCTGGAACACCTCACCCGCCGCGAACGCGAGGTCACCGCCCTGGCCGCCCGCGGCCTCACCAACGAGGAGATCGCCGCCCACATGGTCATCAGCCCGTTCACCGCGAAGACCCACGTCAGCCGTGCCATGACCAAGCTCGGCGCCCGGGACCGGGCCCAACTGGTGGTGTTCGCCTATGAGTCCGGCCTGGTGACGGCACGCGGCGGCGGCTGACCGGGGCCGCCCTGCGGGCCCCGCGCGCACCGTCTACGGATGCAGCGTGACCTCGCCCGTCACCCGGATGCCGGTCTCCTGTCCGGGGCCGACCGACAGGGGGCCCGCGACTCGGACGTCCACCGTGTGGTCGAGGCCCCGTACGGCGACGGTCACCTTGGCGTCGTGGCCGTAGAAGCACACGTCGGTCACGGTGCCCCGCACCGCGCCCGCGGCGTCCGCGCCGGTGAGGCGCAGCTGCTCGGGGCGGAGGACCACCGTGCCGGTGCGCCGCCCGTTCGGCGGTGCGGCCAGGGTCACGGTGCCGAGCGGTGTGGTTGCCGTGGAGCCGTCGTCGCCGACCGTCCCCCGCAGGAGGACGGCGTCGCCCACGAAGCCGGCCACCCAGGGATCCGCTGGGCGCCGGTACAGCTCCTGCGGGGTGGCGCACTGGGCGATCCGGCCCTGCCGTACGACGGCCACGAGGTCGGCGGTGGAGAGCGCCTCCTGCTGGTCGTGGGTGACCAGCAGCGCGGTGGCCCCGGTCGCCCGCAGGGCGGCGCGTACGTCGGCCCGGACTCCGGTGCGCAGGGCGCTGTCCAGGGCGTTGAAGGGTTCGTCGAGCAGGACCAGGGCGGGGCGCGGGGCGAGGGCCCTGGCCAGGGCGACGCGCTGCTGCTGGCCCCCGGACAGCTCGTGCGGCATCCGGTCGCCGTACCCGGCGAGGCCGACCAGGTCGAGCATCTCCTCCGTACGGCGGCGCCGTTCCCCGCGGTCGAGCCCGGTCAGGCCGAAGGCCACGTTGCGCGCCACGCTGAGATGAGGGAAGAGCGCCCCCTCCTGGGGGACGATGCCGACGCGGCGCCGCTCCGGGGGCAGATGGACACCGGGGCCGGTCAGGACGCGTCCGCCGACGGTGACCGTTCCCGCGTCGGCGCGCAGGAAGCCCGCCACGACGCGCAGCAGGGTGGTCTTGCCGCATCCGGAGGGCCCGAGCACGGCGGCCAGCGAACCGCCCGGCACCGAGAGGTCCAGTCCCTGGAGGACGGGCGCTTCGGGGCCGTAGGACTTGGCGAGTCGCCCGATCTGGACGTCGTTCATGCGCGGTGCCTGCCCAGGAGGTAGGAGGGGACTGCGGCGAGCAGGATGAGTGCGGCGGCGTAGGGCGCGGCGGCGGCGAAGGAGCCGGCTCCGGTCTCGGTCCACAGGCGGGTGGCGAGGGTGTCCACGCCGGTGGGGCGCAGCAGCAGGGTGGCGGGAAGTTCCTTCATGCAGACGACGAAGGTGAGGGCGGCGCCGGCGGCCACCCCCGGTGCGGCCAGCGGCACGGTCACCTCGCGCAGGACCCGCAGCGGCGACCTGCCGAGCGAGCGGGCCACGTCCTCCAGCACGGGCGGCGCCTGAAGGACGGCGGCCCGGGTGGCGCCCACCGCGACCGGCAGGAACAGGACGGCGTACGCGCAGACCAGCAGCGGGAGTTCCTGGTAGAGCGGATAGGCGTAGCGGACCGCGAAGAAGACCAGGGAGAGCGCGACCGTGATGCCGGGCAGCGCGTGTCCCGCGTAGGCGGCCTGCTCCAACAGCCGGGCGCCGCGCCCCCGGTGGCGTGCGGCGATCACTCCGACGGGCAGCGCGAGCAGGGTGGTGAGGGCGGCTCCGGCGGCGGCGACGCCGAGCGTGGCCCCGGCGGCCTCGGTGACGGCGCCGAGGTCCCAGGTCGCGGAGGAACCGACGGCCAGCCAGTAGCCGAGGGTGCCGAGCGGGAAGGCGACGGCGGCGGCCACCACCGCCGCGCACCACGCGAGGGCGGGCAGGCGCCACCGCCCCAGCGGGACCGGGGCGGCCGGGCGGGCCGTTCCGCCGCCGGTCCTCGCGTGTCCCGCGCGGCCCCGGGTGCGGGCCTCGGCGGCGACCAGCGCCACCGTCATCACCACCAGCACGACACTGAGCGCGGCGGCCGGCGTGCGGTCGAAGGAGGCGCGGTAGGAGGTGTGGATGGCCCGGGTGAACGTGTCGTACCGCATCAGCGAGACGGCACCGAAGTCGGAGAGCACGTACAGCGCGACGAGCAGCGCCCCGCCCGCGGCGGCCGGCCGGAGCTGGGGGAGGGTGACCCGCAGGAACGTGCGCAGGGGGCCGTGGCCGAGGGAGTGGGCGGCCTCCTCCTGGGCCGGGTCGATGCCGCGCAGCGCGGCGGCGACGGGCAGGTGGACGTACGGAAAGCTCACCAGCGTCAGCGCGAGCGCGGCGCCGGCGAACCCCGAGACGCCGGGCAGGGCGGCGAGCCAGGCGAAGGCGGCGACATAGCTGGGCACGGCGAGCGGCAGGGCGGCCAGCACCGACCAGGCACGGGCCCCCGGCAGGGCGGTGCGCACGGTCAGCCAGGCCAGCGAGACACCCAAGGCCAGGCAGGCCACCACGACCACCGCCGTCAGGCCGAGGCTGCGCCCCACCAGGTGGAGGGTGCGGGCGTCGGCGACGACGCCCCACGCGTAGCCCGGACCGCGTTCGAGGGCGCGGACGGCGAGGTAGCCGAGCGGCAGCAGGGCGAACAGGGCGGCCACGCAGGCGGGGACGAGCAGGACCAGCGGGGGTCGGCGGCCGGAGCCGTTGGCGCGGGTGGCGGGAAGGCGTCGGCGCCCGGCCGGAGCGGGTGCTCCGGCCGGGCGGGCCGCGGAGGGGGCTGTGGTCACGTGGCGCTCACGAGTTCCGTCCGGCCAGGTCCTCAGACCAGCCCGACGTCCTGGAGCATGGCCAGCGTCTCCTGGAGAGACTCCAGCTTGCCGAGGTCGATGTCGGGGGAGTTGAGGGAGTCGAACGGCGGCAGGCCCTCGACGTCGCTGGTGACCCCCGCGGCCAGCGGGTACTCCTTCGTCCGGTCGGCGAAGTAGGTCTGCGCCTCCTTGCCCAGCAGGTAGTCGACGGCCTTCTGGGCGGTCGCGGTCTGGCCGCCGTCCTTCAGGATGCCGACGCCGGCCACGTTGATCAGCGCGCCGGGGTCCTTGCCCGGCAGGAACTTGAGCTCGGCGTCGACCTGGTCCTCGCCCTTCTCGGCGACCCGCTCGTACCAGTAGTAGTGGTTGACCAGACCGAGGGAGACCTCGCCGGCCTCCACGGCGTCGAGGGTGGCGAGGTTGTGGGCGTACGTCCTGCCGTTGGCCTTCAGGTCCTTCAGCCACGCGCGGGTGGCGTCGTCGCCCTCCAGGACGCGCATGCCGGTGACGAAGGCCTGGAAGGAGGCGTTGGTGGGCGCGAAGCCGACCTTGCCCTTCCACTCGGGCTTCACCACGTCGTGGACGCTGTCCGGGACCTCGGCCTCGGCGACCTTGTCCGGGTTGTACGCGATGACCCGCACGCGCCCCGACAGCCCCACCCAGTCGCCGGCGCCGCCGCGGTAGGCGGGCTCCACCTCGTCGAGGCTCGACTGCGGCAGCTTCGCCAGCATGCCCTCCTTGGAGAGGGCGCCGAGCGCGCCCGCGTCCTGCGAGAAGAACAGCCCGGCCTTGGTGCGGTCGCCCTCCTCCAGGATCTGCGCGGCCAGTTCGGCGCTGTCGCCGTACCGCACCTCGACCTTGCTGCCGACGGCCTTCTCCAGCTTGTCGAGGATCGGCTTGACCAGCTTCTCGTTGCGCCCGGAGTAGATGACGAGGGAGGAGTCGCCGCCGTCCGCCGAGCCGCCCTTGTCGTCGTCTGAGCCGCAGGCGGCGAGGGCGGGGAGAAGCAGGCCGGCCGTGACGAGCGCGGTGATCCGGCGAGCCGAGGGGCGTCGCATGGGGTGTGCCTTCCTGCGGGGCCCGCCGGTACGCCGCTGGTCGCGTCGTCGGTCAGCGAGCGGCGGAACGATCCTTTTCAGCCAACTGTGAACATGCTATGAATAAGGTAAAGCTTGCCTAAGCGTCAAGGGGCTTGTGTTGGTTGCGGACGCTGCCGCAGAAAGGTCACGCGCCCGTGATAGATCGTTTCGGGCCCCTTTCGGCCCCGTCCGCCCTGCCGTCGCCGCGCATCACGGCACCCTGCCCACGACCGCCCGTACGGCGTCAGGGAGTCCCGTTCGCCCGCGACCTCGCGGCGTACGGCGACCGCACCGCGCTTTTCACGCCACAGGGCGAGGTCAGCTACCGGGCACTCGCCGCCCGGGTCGCCGCCACCGCCGAACGCCTCGGCCCCGCACGCCGCCTGGTCCTGCTGGCCGGCGCGAACCGCGCCGACGCCCTGGTGGTGCTCCTCGCGGCCCTCGCGGCCGGCCACCCCGTCCTGCTCGTCCCCGGCGACAGCGCCGGCACCCTCGACGCCCTGACCGCCGCGTACGACCCGGACGTGGTCGCGCGGCCGGACGGCCACGGCACCTGGGTGCTCGACGAACGCCGGTCCGAGAGCGCCCACACCCTGCACCCGGACCTGGCGTTGCTGCTCAGCACCTCCGGTTCGACGGGCTCGCCCAAACTGGTCCGGCTCTCCGCCGACAACCTCCAGGCCAACGCCGAGTCCATCGCCACGTACCTGGGCATCCGCGACACCGACCGCGCGGCCACGACCCTGCCACCGCACTACTGCTACGGCCTGTCCGTCATCCACAGCCACCTGCTGCGCGGCGCCGGGCTGATCCTCACCGAACGGTCGGTGGCCGACGCCGGCTTCTGGGAGGAGTTCCGCGCCGCCCGCGGCACCTCGCTCGCCGGGGTGCCGTACACCTTCGACCTGCTCGACCGGGTCGGGTTCACCCGCATGCGCCTGCCCCACCTGCGGTACGTCACCCAGGCCGGCGGACGCCTGGCGCCCGAACGGGTCGCCCACTACGCCGAGTCGGGCCGCCGCGCGGGCTGGGAGCTGTTCGTGATGTACGGGCAGACCGAGGCGACCGCCCGTATGGCGTATCTGCCCCCCGCCCTCGCCGCCGAGCGCCCGCAGGCCGTCGGGGTGCCGATCCCCGGCGGCTCCTTCCGGATCCGGCCGGTGGACGGCGTCGACGAACCGGACACCGGCGAACTCGTCTACTCGGGCCCGAACGTCATGCTCGGCTACGCCGAGAGCGCGGCGGACCTCGCACGGGGCCGGACCGTCGAGGAACTGCACACCGGAGACATCGCCCGACGCGCGCCCGACGGGCTGTACGAGATCGTGGGGCGCCGCAGCCGCTTCGCCAAGATCCTGGGCCTGCGGATAGACCCGCGGCGCGTCGAGGCGATCCTCGAGGAACACGGCATACGCGCGTTCTGCGCGGGCGACGACGACACGCTGGCCGTGCTGGCGGTCCGGTCCGAGGGAGCCGACCCCGCCCGCGTCCGGCGCCTCGTCGCGGACGGCTGCGGTCTGCCGCCCCGCGCGGTCCGCGTGCGGACGGTCCCCGAACTCCCGCGGCTCGCCTCGGGCAAGCCCGACCACGAGGCCGTACGGCGGCTGGCGCGCGAGCCGGAGGCCCCGCCCGGGGACGCGACCACCGGCGACGGCCTGCGCGACCTCTACGCCGAGATCCTCGACCGGGCCGACGTCACCGAGGACAGCAGCTTCGTCGGCCTCGGCGGCGACTCGCTCTCCTACGTCGAGATGTCACTGCGGCTGGAACAGGCGCTGGGCGTCCTCCCCGCCGACTGGCACACCACACCGATCCGGGAACTGCGCGGCCTCGACGCCCGGCGCCCGGCCAGGACCCCGGGCCGCATCCGCAGGCCGCGGCGCACCCTGGACACCGGAATCGCCCTGCGCGCGATCGGCATCGTCCTGATCGTGGGCTCGCACATCCCGGTGTTCGCCGTCCAGGGCGGCGCCCACGTGCTGCTCGGCGTCGCCGGGTTCAACTTCGCCCGCTTCCACCTCACCGCGCACGAACGCCGGGAGCGCCTGCGCAGGCTGCGGCGCAGCATCGCGCGCATCGCCCTGCCGAGCATGGTGTGGATCACCTTCGCGCTGCTGCTGACCCGCGAGTACGACCTGGCCAACATCGTGCTGGCCAACAGCCTCCTCGCACGGGACAACTCCGACCCGGAGTGGCGGTACTGGTTCGTCGAGGCGCTCGTCTACTTCCTGACCGGCCTCGCGGTACTGCTGGCGGTGCCGCTGCTCGACCGCGTGGAGCGGCGCGGCCCGTTCGCCTTCGCCCTGGCCCTGGTCGCCCTGGGACTGGTCGGACGGTACGACCCCTGGGGGCTGGCGGCCGTTCGCCACCACCTCAGCCCCACCGTCGTCTTCTTCCTGTTCGCGCTGGGCTGGGCGGCGGCACGCGCCCGCACGACCGGGCACCGGCTGCTGCTGACCGCCGTCCTCCTGGTCACCGTGCCGGGACTGTTCCCCGGCGGACAGCCCCTGCGGACCTCCGTCGTCGTGGGCGGCCTGACGCTGCTGCTGTGGATCCCCGCCCTGCCCAGCACGGACCCGCTCAACCGGCTCGCGGGCATCCTGGCGGGCAGTTCGCTGTACATCTACCTGACGCACTTCCACGTCTACCCCTACCTGCGGGACCACTCCCCGGTCCTGGCGCTGCTGGCCTCCCTGACGGTCGGTGTGATGTACGGGGCCGTCGCCACGCGGGTGACACGCAGGCTGCTCTGACGGGGACCGGGGAGCCTCACGTCCCCGCCGCCGAGCCGTCGTCCGCCGGCCCCCGCCCGAACACCTGCGTGGCGGTCTCCCGCACCACTCGCCGCAGCCACTGGTGAGCGGGGTCGCCGTCGACCCGGGGATGCCAGGCGATGCCGTACGGGAAGGGCGGGAGTTCCTCCGGGGGCGCGGCGACGCGGTAGGCCGGGTCGTCGGCGTAGGCGAGAACGGCGTGGCGCGGGAGGGTGGCGATGAGTTCCGTGCCCGGCACCGCGGTCGCCGCCGCGGAGAAGTAGGGCACGCGCAGGCACACGGGACGGCGCAGTCCGTATTCGTCGAGCCGGCGCTCGACCATGGCCTGGCCCTCGGTCAGGAACCTGACGACGACGTGCGGGTACGCGATGAAGTCGTCCATCGTCAGCCGGTCCCCGGTCCCCGGTCAGCGGATGGTCGCGGGACATCAGGCACGCGAACTCCTCCTCGAACAAGGTCTCCCAGCGCAGCGCACACGGTGCCACGACACCGGAGAAGACCAGGTCCGCGCGGCCCTGCTCGACATCGGCGAAGGAGTGGTCACTCACCGGTACCACGGTGAGCGAGACACCCGGAGCCTCGCGGAAGAAGCGCGGGAAGAGGACCGGACCGAGCAGCGAGGTGGCGAAGTCGGTGCAGTGAACGCGGAAGTGGCGGTTCGCCGTCGAGGGGTCGAAGGCGTCCCCGCGCAGCAGCGCCTCCAACCGGGGAAGGAGTTCGGCGAGCTCCGACTGAATCCGCAGTCCACGGGGGGTCGGTTCGTACCCGCCCCGCGTGCGCACCAGGAGTTCGTCGCCGAACGTCTCCCTGAGCCGAAGCAGGACGCGGCTCATCGCCGACTGGCTCAGGTCGAACGATCGGCGGCCCGCGTGACGTGCCTCTCCTCGAGGAGCACCGCGAGCGCCTGGAGAAGATTCAAGTCCGCGTTGCGCAGGTGCGGCGACATGGCACAGAGCGTAGGCACCTCCATGCAGGCTAGGCACAAAGAGCCGTGCTTCCGGACCTCAGTATGCGTTCAGCGCATCACGAGCATGCACTTCTTGCGTTGGACGACCGGCTTCCCACCGCGTCAGGCTCGCTTCCGTCCCGCCCACTCGGGTACACGAGGAGTAACTCGCCATGTCCCAACACAGCAGGCGCAGCGTACTGAAATCCGGGGGCGTCGCGGCGGCCGCGGTCATGGTTCCCCTGCAAGGGGCGGAGTGCGCCTGTCCGACCGCGACGGCCCGTCCACCCCCTGCGGGCAGCCGGGTGACCGGCGGTCCGGTTCGACCCGGGCCAAGGAAACAACGGGGGTACGCCGAGCGGATGTCGGGTAGACCGACCGACGGACACGGACACCGAGGTCAGGTATGCGATTCACGACTCGTCCCACCCTGAGCGGCACCTTCGGCATGGTGTCGTCCACGCACTGGCTGGCCTCCCAGTCGGCGATGGCCGTCCTGGAGGACGGCGGCAACGCGTACGACGCGGCCGTGGCGGGCGCGTTCGTGCTGCACGTCGTCGAACCGCATCTCAACGGGCCCGCCGGCGAGGTGCCGATCCTGCTCGCGCCGGCGGGCGGCCGGGTACGGGTCCTGTGCGGACAGGGCGTCGCGCCGGCCGGGGCGACGGTCGCCCACTACCGGGGGCTCGGTCTGGACCTCGTCCCCGGGACCGGGCCGCTCGCCGCCGCCGTACCCGGCGCCTTCGACGCCTGGATGCTCCTGCTGCGGGACCACGGCACCAAGTCCCTCGCCGACGTCCTCAGGTACGCCATCGGGTACGCCGAGCACGGTCACGCGCCCGTGGAGAACGTCGGGGCGACCGTCGAGACCGTGCGGGAGCTGTTCGAGACCGAGTGGACGACGTCCGCGCACGTGTACCTGCCCGGCGGAAGGGTCCCCCGGCCCGGGGAGCTGTTCCGCAATCCCGCCCTCGCGGCCACCTGGCGGCGCCTCCTCGACGAGGTCGCCGGAGCGGGGGACCGGGAGGCGCGGATCGAGGCCGCGCGGGAGGTGTGGCGCACCGGGTTCGTCGCCGAGGCGCTGGTCCGGCAGGCCCAGCGGCCCACCCTGGACACCAGCGGTGCCCGTCACGCCGGCACGCTCACCGCCGAGGATCTCGCCGGCTGGTCCGCGACCTACGAGGCGCCGGCGACGTACGACTGGAACGGCTGGACCGTGTGCAAGGCCGGCCCGTGGAGCCAGGGCCCGGTGCTCCTCCAGCAACTCGCCCTGCTTCCGCCCGAGCTGCCCCGGTACGGCTCGGCCGACTACGTCCATCTGCTGATCGAGGGCTGCAAGCTCGCCATGGCCGACCGGGAGGCCTGGTACGGGGACGCGGCCGAGGTGCCGCTCGACGCGCTGCTCTCCGACGCGTACAACGCGGGGCGACGGCAGCTCATCGGTGAGCGGGCCTCCCACGACCTGCGGCCCGGCAGCCCCGGCGGGCGTGTTCCGCGGCTGTGCGCCCACGCGCGCGCGGTGGATGCGGACAGCGGCTCGCGGGGCGGCGACGGGCGGGGCCCGGGCGTTCCGGGGGTGGGTGAGCCCACCGTCGCGAAGTACCCCACGTCTCCGGTGCCGGGCGAACCCGAGGCCGGCGCCGGCGCCGACGGGCGCATCCGTGGCACCGGACCCCAGGTCGACGCCGACGGCCGCACCCGAGGGGACACCTGTCACCTCGACGTCGTCGACCGGTGGGGCAACATGGTCTCCGCCACGCCCAGCGGGGGCTGGCTCCAGTCCAACCCCGTGGTGCCCGAGCTCGGTTTCCCGCTCGGGACCCGGCTGCAGATGACCTGGCTGGAGGACGGCCTGCCGAACTCCCTCACCCCGGGCCGCCGCCCCCGCACCACCCTCACCCCCTCGATCGCGCTGCGGGACGGCGTTCCGGTGATGGCGTTCGGCACACCGGGCGGGGACCAGCAGGACCAGTGGCAGCTGCACTTCTTCCTCGCGGTCGCGCAGCGCGCCCAGGTCCGCGGCGGGCTCGACCTCCAGGGCGCGATCGACGCCCCGAACTGGCACAACGACAGCTTCCCCGGCTCCTTCTACCCGCGCGGCATGCGGCCGGGCAGTGTCACCGTGGAGGCCCGCACGGACCCGGCCGTCGTCGCGGAACTGCGCCGGCGCGGACACGACGTGACCGTGGGCGAGCCCTGGTCGGAGGGCCGGCTGTGCGCGGTCGCCCGGGACCCACGGACGGGCATCCTCTCGGCGGCGGCGAACCCGCGGGGCATGCAGGGGTACGCGGTGGGGCGCTGACATCACCTGCGGTCGGTGCTGACGTCACAGGCGGCGGCAGTGGCGGCACCCGCCCGCCTGCGGCGTGTCGGACGCCGACGTCACAGGCGGTGGGGTGCCGTTCCGACCCGCACCGGCCGTCCGGTGGTCGGGTGGCGGACCCGCCCGCCTTCGGCCGTCCGTCGGTGGGGCGCTGACGCCGTACGCGGTCGGGTGTCGTTCCGGCCTGCATCGCATGCTCACGTCGCCCTCCTCCACCCCGCCCACGACGGTCGTTCGGTGATCGGGTGCCGCTCTGACCCGTGTCGACCCCAGCGGTCGGGCGCCGACCGCCCGGGTCGCCCGCCCACCCGGCACACCGTCGCCCGCCCGCCCACCGTCGGCGGCCGCACCGGTGTTCACGGGGGCTCCATCCGCAGTGCACCGGCCGGGTGGGGATTGTCAGAGGCGCGTGCTCTCATGGAGTCATGATCGAAGACACGGAAACCATCGACGAGTTTCTCGCCCGCCACGCCGCCGACGTGCAGGAGGCCGTCCGCAAGGCGGCCGCGGCCGAGATCATGCCGCGCTTCCGCCGGCTCGCCGCGCACGAGGTCGACCAGAAGAACGGCCCGCACGATCTGGTGACGGACGCCGACCGCAATGCCGAGCTGTACCTCACCGAGGCGCTCGGTGCCCTGCTGCCCGGCTCGATCGTGGTCGGCGAGGAGGCGGTGCACGCCAACCCGGCGTCCTACGAGGCCCTCCAGGGCGACACCCCGGTCTGGATCGTCGATCCCGTCGACGGGACACGGCAGTTCGTGCACGGCGACCCCGGTTTCTGCACCCTGGTCGCGCTCGCGCAGCGCGGCGTGCTCCTCGCCTCGTGGACGTACGCCCCGGCCCTCGACCGGATGGCCACGGCCGTCCGCGGACAGGGCGCGTTCCTCGACGGCGAGCGGCTGCGCCCCGGCCCCCCTGAGCCGGGCCGTGACCTGCGCGTCGCCACCTCGCACCCGGACTACACGACCGACGACCAGAAGCAGGCACTGCTGGGCCTGTGGACCGAGGGGGTGGCACCCCGCGCCTGCGGCTCGGCCGGTCTGGAGTACCTGGCCGTCGCCCGGGGCGAGTCGGACGCCACGGCGTTCTCGTGGGAGGCGGCCTGGGACCACGCGGCCGGTCTGCTCCTGGTGGAGGAGGCGGGCGGCGTCCACCTGACCCGCGCGGGCGAGCCGTTCCGCGTCACCGGCCACAACACCCTGCCCTTCACCGCGGCCCGCGACGAGGCCACGGCCCGCCGGGTGATCGGGCTGCTGAGAACGCAGTAGTGCGCGGCAGCGGGCGCGAGACGCCCCGCGGCCCGGCGCCGTCGGCACCGCGTCCTATCCTGATCTCACAGGCCATCGGCTGACGAAGGAGTCCGAAGGTGCCGTCGATGCTCGATGCGGTCGTGGTGGGTGCGGGGCCGAACGGACTGACCGCTGCCGTGGAGCTGGCCCGCCGGGGCTTCTCCGTGGCCGTCTTCGAGGCGCGGGACACCGTCGGCGGGGGAGCCCGCACCGAGGAGCTCACCCTCCCCGGCTTCCGGCACGACCCGTGTTCGGCCGCCCACCCGCTGGGCATCAACTCCCCGGCGTTCCGCGCGATGCCCCTGGAGCGGTACGGCCTGCAGTGGCTGCACGCCGACCTGCCCATGGCGCACCCCTTCACCGACGGCACCGCCGCCGTCCTGGCGCGGTCGGTCGGGGAGACGGCCGCCTCGTTCGGGCCACGCGACGCGGGCACCTACCGCAGGCTGGTCGAGCCCTTCCTGCCCAAGTGGGACGCCCTGGTCCGGGACTTCATGTCCCTGCCGGGCACCGCGCTGCCCCGCGACCCGGTCACCCTCGCCCGCTTCGGCCTCGTCGGCCTGCCCCCGGCCGGCTGGCTGATGCGCCGCTTCCGGGACGAGCGGGCCAGGACCCTGTTCGCCGGTCTCGTCGCGCACGTCATGGCTCCCCTCTCCGGCTTCGCCACCGGTGCCGTCGGCCTGGTCTTCGCCCTCGCCGCCCACGCCCGCGGCTGGCCCGTGGCCCGCGGCGGCTCCCAGTCCGTCTCCGACGCGCTCGCCGCGTACCTCAAGGACCTCGGCGGCACCGTCCACACCGACTACGAGGTCAAGCGGCTCGACGACCTCCCGCCGGCCCGCGCGTACGTCTTCGACACCTCACCCACCGCCCTCGCCCGCATCGCCGGCTTCGGCACGTACTACGCGGGCTACCGGTACGGCCCCGGCGTCTTCAAGGTCGACTACGCGCTGGACGGCCCCGTCCCGTGGACCGCGCCGGAGGCGCACCGGGCCACCACCGTGCAGATCGGCGCCGACAGCGCGGAGATCGGCACCGCCCTGCGCGCGGCGGCGCGGGAGGGACGCGCCCCCGACAGACCGTTCATGATCACCGTTCAGCCCAGCGTGGTCGACCCCACCCGGGCTCCGGCCGGCCGGCACGTCTTCTGGGCGTACGGCCATGTCCCCAGCGGCTGGACCGGAGACCTGACCGACGCCCTCGAACGCCAACTGGAGCGCTTCGCGCCGGGGTTCCGTGACCGCGTCCTCGCCCGCGCGACCGCCGGACCGCCCGAACTCGCCGCCCGCAACGCCAACTACGTCGGCGGGGACATCGCCTCCGGCGCGGTCTCCGGGCTCCAGATCCTGCTGCGCCCCAAGCTCTCCCTGTCCCCGTACGGCACCCCGCACCCGGCCGTCTTCATCTGCTCCTCGGCGACCCCGCCCGGTCCCGGGGTGCACGGCATGTCCGGACACAACGCGGCGAAGGCCGTGTGGAGGAGGCTGCGGCAGACATGACCACCATCAGCCTCGTCCAGGGCGACATCACCCGGCAGCGCGCCGACGCGATCGTCAACGCGGCCAACTCCTCGCTGCTGGGCGGGGGTGGCGTCGACGGCGCCATCCACCGCCGCGGCGGCCCCGCGATCCTTGCGGACTGCCGCAGACTGCGCGCCGCGCACCACGGCAAGGGCCTGCCGACCGGCCAGGCCCTCGCGACGACCGCGGGTGACCTGGACGCCCGCTGGGTCATCCACACCGTGGGCCCGCGCTACAGCGGCCAGGAGGACCGGTCGGACCTGCTGGCGTCCTGCTACCGCGCGTCGCTGCGGATCGCCGACGAACTGGGCGCCCGCACGGTCGCCTTCCCCGCCGTCTCCGCAGGGATCTACGGCTGGCCGCTGGACGACGCCGCCCGGATCGCGGTGGAAACGGTGCGGGCGACACCGACCGCGGTCGAGGAGGTCAGGTTCGTCCTCTTCGACGAGCGGACGTACGAGGCGTTCGCCCGACACGTCGCGTGAGCTGCCGGCCGAGGATCTCGCGGCCGAGCCGGGGAACATCCGTCCTCCCCCGCGCCGCTCCCGCAGGACCGCCCAGGCCGGGTATCCGGCGGACGTCCAGGCCAACTCCCCCTGACGTTCCGCCCTGCTCCCCGTGACGGAATGACAGACAGCGGCCTTCTCCCGGCAAGCTTTCCCGAGCACCATCGGCATGTCCTCGACATCCTCGACGGTAAGGAAGCACCTGTGAGAACGCCCCGCACCGCGCGAAGCGCCGTACTTCTCGCCTCGGGCACCGTGCTGACCACCCTCCTCGCGACCACTCCGGCGGGGGCGGCCGACCTGCCGGTGGTCACCGCCACCACGGAGACCGCCGCCCTCTTCGACGACGAGGCCGGTGGCAACTCCGACGCCGACGACCCGGCGATCTGGCGCAACCCCGCCGACCCCGCGCGCAGCCTGGTCGTCGCCACCGCCAAGGAGGGCGGGCTGCGGGTCTACGACCTGGAAGCCCGCCTCGTGCAGTCGCTGGCCGCCCCCGCGCCGCCGGCCGAGGACGACGCCCCGGGCCGCTACAACAACGTCGACCTCCTCTCCGGCGTGCGCACGTCGGCCGGCCGGGCCGACGTGGCGGTGGTGAGCGACCGCGGCAACGACCGCCTGCGGATCTACCGCGTCGACCCGTCGCGGCGGGGCGGCCCGCTGCGGGACATCACCGACCCGGCCGCCGCCCCGGTCTTCTCCGCCGACCAGGCCGAGATCAACGACCAGCGCACCGCGTACGGCCTGGCCACCTGGAAGGACAGGGCCACCGGACGCACCTACGCCCTGGTCAGCCGGCGCGAACGCACCCGGCTCGCCCTGCTCGAACTAGTCCCGGCCGCGAACGGCACGGTCGGCTACCGCAAGATCCGCACCCTGGACCTGCCGTCCTCCTTCCGCCTGCCCGACGGCACGTCGTGGAGCCCGTGCCTGGAGCCCGGTGAACTGCCGCAGATCGAGGGCATGGTCGTCGACCCGGCCACCGGCACGCTCTACGCCGGCCAGGAGGACATCGGCATCTGGCGGCTGCGCGCCGACCTCACCGGCAAGCCGGTCCTGGTGGACAAGGTCAAGGAGTACGGCGTCCCCGGCACCTACGACGAGGAGACCGAGGAGTGCGCGCCCGGCGCCGACCCCGGCTACGGCGGTGAGCGCCTGTCGGCCGACGTCGAGGGCCTGACCCTCTTCCAGGAGCGGGACGGCGACGGTTACCTGCTCGCCTCCAGCCAGGGCGACAACACCTTCGCCCTGTACGACCGTGAGGTGAGCGAGGACAACGAGTACGAGGGCGGCTTCCGGGTCGGCGCCGCGACGGCCACCCTCGACAGCGTGGAGGAGTGCGACGGTGCCGCCGTCCTCAACGCCCCGCTCGGCGCCCGCTACCCGCGCGGCCTGCTCGTCGTCCAGGACGGACAGGAGACCCCCGCGGTACCGGACGGGGCGGGCGGTACGCGCACGGCGACCGGCTTCACGTTCGTGGACCTCGGAACGGTGGTCGACGCCACCGGCATGTGACCTCCCCCGCACGGCCGCCGGGCACCGGCCCGGCGGCCGCCCCGCCGGCCCGGACGGCGAGGGGCACCGGCGTGAACGGCGCCGACGGCCAGGCGCGCCCACGGTCAGGCGAACCGCGGTGCCGTCCGCCGCGCCCCGCGGCGCCGTCTGCCGGCCAGCCGGCAGACGGCGTAGACCGTGAACGAGATCGTCGTGACGTAGGGGCTGATCGGGACGGAGCCGCCGAGGGCGAGCAGGATGCCGCCCTCGATGGAGATCACGGCGAAGACCACGCTGAGCAGCGGCAGCAGCACGGGGGACGCGGTGACGCGGGCGGCGGCCGCCGCGGGGGTGACGACGAGGGTGAGGACCAGCAGCGCGCCGACGATCTGCACCGACAGGGCCACCGTGAGCCCGAGCACGAGCATGAAGGCGAAGGACAGCGCGCGCACCGGCACCCCACGGGCCTCGGCGACGTCCGGGTCGGCGCTGGCGAACGACAGCGGCCGCCACATCACCGCCAGGGCCACCACGACCAGCGCGGAGGTGCCCAGCAGCCACGTCGTCTGCGGCGTGTCGACGGCGACGATCTGGCCCGTGAGCAGGCCGAACTTGTTGGCCGCCCGCCCCTTGTAGAGGGCGAGGAAGAGCACGCCCAGGCCGAGCCCGAACGGCATGATGATGCCGATCACCGAGTTGCGGTCGCGGGCCCGGGCGCCCAGGACGCCGATCGCGCCGGCCGCGAGCAGCGAGCCGACGATGGAGCCCGCCACGATGTTCACGTCGAGCAGCAGCGCCGCCGACGCGCCCGCGAAGGACAGTTCGCTGATGCCGTGCACCGCGAACGGCAGGTCCCGCATGACGACGAAGACCCCGGCCAGCCCGCCGACGAGCCCGAGAGCGGCACCGGCGAGAAGGGAGTTGCGGACCAGCGCCAGGAGTTCGCCGTAGTGGTCGAAACCGAAGATCTGCTGCCAGACCCCGTCGGCGAGCGTCATGGCCGGACTTCCTCGGTCGCGGGGGCGTGGTGCGGTGGGGCGGCCGTCTCGTCCGGGGCCCCGACGACCACGACACGGCCGTGCACCCGGACGACGTCGACCCGCGTGCCGTACAGCCGGGACAGCGACGCGGAGGTCAGGACCTCCTCCGGTGTCCCGACGCGGTGACCTCCCCGGGCCAGATAGAGGACCCGGTCCACCAGGCCGAGCACCGGGTTGATCTCGTGGGTCACGAAGACCACGGCCGTGCCGTGGGACCGGCGCCGGGCGTCCACCAGCCCGGTGACGGCCCGCTGGCGGTTCAGGTCGAGCGAGAGCAGCGGCTCGTCGCACAGCAGGACGCGCGGATCGGTCGCCAGCGCCTGTCCGACGCGCACGCGCTGCCGCTCGCCCCCGGACAGCAGGCCGAGGGGGACGTCGGCGTACGCGGACGCCCCCACCGACGCCAGGATGTCATCCACCCGGCGACGCACGGCACCCGAGCGCGGTCGTGGCCCGAAGCGGTGCCCGTCGATCCCGAAGCGCACGAGGTCGCGGGCCCGCAGCATCGCCTGCGCGGAGAGCTCCGCCTGCTGCGGGACGTAACCGAGGTGCCGGGCGGCCTCGCGGGGCGGTCGCCCGAGGACGGTCAGTGTTCCGGCGGACAGCGGCTGCCGGCCCAGCAGAGCCCGTACGAAACTGGTCTTGCCCGACCCGTTCGGCCCGAGCACGGCCAGGAACTCCCCGGGCCGTACGGCGAGATCGAGGCCGCGCCACACCACGCGCTCGCCGTAGGACACGGCGGCCCCGCGCAGCCGGATCACCGCGTCGGCGTCGGTGCCGTCGCTGCCGGAGGGGGGCGCGGGCGCCCGGCCCGGCCGCCTCACTTGTCCAGCGCGCTCGCGAGCGCGCCGACGGTGCCGGTCATCCAGCCGAGGTAGTCCTTGCCGGGCGGCAGGGTCTCGGTCACCGGCACGACGGGGATCCCGGCCGCCTCGGCCGCGGCCTCGGCCTTCTCCGTCTGCGGGCCGGAGGTCTGCTCGTTGTAGACCAGCGCCTCGACCTCCTTGCCGGAGAACACGGCCAGCGTGGCCCGGAGGACCTGGGGGGAGACGTCGTCGCCCTCCTCGATCGCCTCGCTGAACCGCGGAGGCGTTCTGTTCACCAGGCCGGCGGCGTCGAGCATGTACAGCGGCACGGGCTCGGTGATGGCCACCCCCTCGCCGCCGTGGTCCTTCCTGATCGCGACCTCCTTCTCCTCCAGCAGCCGCAGTTTCGCCTTGAAGGCCGTGGCGTTCCCGGTGAAGGTGGCCGCGTCGGCGGGGTCGGCCTCGCCCAGGGCGGCGGCGATGCGGTCGGCGACCCTGGCGACGGTGGGGAAGTCGTACCAGACGTGCTCGTTGAGCTCGCCGCCCTCGGGGGCGGTCCGCCCGGAGACCTTGACCGCGTTGATCACTGTGGCGGAGGAGCCGCTGCTGCTGAGCATGCGGTCGACGAAGTCGTCGTAACCGCCGCCGTTCTCGATCACGACTCTCGCCTTGGACAGCGCCAGCTGGTTCTGGGTGTCGGCCTCGTAGGAGTGCGGGTCCTGGTCGGGGTCACTGATGATCGCGGTGACGTCGGCCTTCCGGCCGCCGATCTGCCGGGCGATGTCGCCGTAGACGTTCGTCGAGGCGACGACCGGGATCGCGGCGGAGGCGACCGGGCTCTGGGCGCCGCTCCCGCCGCTGCCGGAGTCCGACGAGTTCCCGCAGCCTGCCAAGAGGGCCAGGGAGACGCCGGCCATCAGGGCCAGACGTCGGGACGAGGGCGTGGGCATGGTGCCTCCACGGCAGGTGGGAACAGGGATGTGTCAGAGAGGGGAGCGGCCGTTGCGAGCCGGACGCGCCTCACGCTAGATGGAAACGGATGTCAAGAACACGCCTGAACCGATCCATATGAAAACCATTGCCAAGCCTTGACGCCTGTCCTGGAGCGGCTCCGGCCGGCTCCGTTGCATCGAACGGTTGAATCCCCGGGCGCCGTCCGGACGACGCGGACCGGCACCTGTCCCCGGCGGACTTGCCGCGCCGTCGCGTACGGAGCGCGTCGGCGCAACAGGCAGGAGGACCCCCCATGTCGACGGACCTCAGCAGGCGCCGACTGCTCGCCACGGGCGCCGGAGTCGCGCTCGGCGGAGCCGCCGCGGTGTCGGCGTCCGCCGCACCGGCCGCCGCGGGAGCCGCCTCGCCCCTCCGCGGCGTGCGCGAAGAGAGCCGTTCCCTCGACGAGCTGTACGAGGCCGCCGTCGCCGAGGGCGGCAAGCTCGTCCTCTACCAGGGCGGGGACGTCGACAGCCAGGCGGCCGGGGTACGGGCCGCGTTTCACGCGGCGGTGGCGGGGGCATGGGGCCGGACCAGGCCCGACTCGTAGGCGAAGACCACCGCCTGCACGCGGGCGCGGGCGCCGATCTTGGTGAGGATGCTGCTGACGTGGGACTTGACCGTGGTCGGGGCGATGCACAGCAGCCCGGCGATCTCGGCGTTGGACGCGCCGGAGGCCACGGCGGTGAGCACGTCGCGCTCCCGTTCGGTGAGCACGGCGAGCCGGTGTTCCGGCGGGGGAGTGACGGAGGGGCGTTCCCGGCGGACGGCGTCGATGAGCGCCCGGGTCAGGCCGGGGGAGGCGACGGCGTCTCCGGCGGCCACCGTGCGCAGGGCCGCGGTCAGCTCGTCGGGGGTGGCGTCCTTGGAGAGGAGCCCGGCGGCTCCGGCGCGCAGGGCGGCGTAGGTGTACGTGTCGGGGCGGCCCTGGCTCAGGACGAGAACGCGCGGGCGGTGTTCTGCCGGCGGGACGACACCGAGGGGCCGGGGGAGGGTGTCGGGGCGGCTGAGGCGCCGGATGGTCCCGATGCCGTCCGGGCCGGCCGCGGCGCTGTCCAGCAGGACGACATCCGGGCGAAGCCGGGCGCTCAGCCGGACCGCCTCGGCGCCTTCCACCGTGTCGCCGACGACGGCCAGGCCGGGCTGGGCCGCCAGCAGCATGCGGAGGCCGAGGCGTTGCAGTGCCTGGTCGTGCACGATCAGTACGGTGGTCGCGCCGGAGCGCGGCACCGCGGGGTGAGGGGCGGTGGGCGCCTCCGGCAGGGTCAGGACGGCGTGCACGGGAACCACCTCTCTCTGAACGAAACTGTTTCGTTCTCCTCGGATGGCCTCAGCGTAGCCCTCCCGCTATCGAAACGGCATCGTTCTCTTTGTGTTCTGGGTCACAGTCCCCGAGCCGTCCGGGCGGGGTTGCGGACGCTCTGTGGCTCAACAGGACCGCACAAAGACCGACAGGATCATTGCTTCGGTTGTGTGCGAGTTCTACGGTTTCCTCGCTGACGCACCCTCAGTCCGCGTACCC
Source organism: Streptomyces sp. ALI-76-A (assembly GCF_030287445.1). GTDB lineage: Bacteria > Actinomycetota > Actinomycetes > Streptomycetales > Streptomycetaceae > Streptomyces. The sequence continues at coordinate 7,086,257 of NZ_JASVWB010000002.1, forward strand.
CCACCGTCGCACCGAGGAAGGCCCCGCCATGCCGCACCCGCACGTGCCCCACGACGACCGACCGCTCGTCAGCCGCCGCCGTCTCCTGGAGTCGGGCGCCGCCGTGCTCGGCGCGCTCGCGCTGTCGGGGGCACCGGCCCTCGCGCACGCCACCGGCCGGCGGGCCGCGCCGGACGGCTCGCCGGAGTGGCAGGGCAACATCGCCGTCTTCCGGCTCGGCACCGAGCCGCCGCACACCACCCTCATGCCGTACCGGGACATCGGACAGGCACTGGCCGCCGACCGCACCCGCTCGCCGTACCGCCTCAGCCTCGACGGCACCTGGAAGTTCGCCTACGCCGACCGCCCCGACGACCGGGACGCCGACTTCCACCGCACCGACCTCGACGACCGTGACTGGGACACCATCCCGGTGCCCTCCGCGTGGCAGCTGCACGGCTACGACCGCCCGATCTACATCAACATCACCTACCCGTGGTGGGGCCCCAACGGCCTGGGCGAGGAGGCGCAGCCGCCGGCCGCCCCCACCCGCTACAACCCGGTGGGCCAGTACCGGCGCACCTTCACCGTCCCGCGCGACTGGGCGGGGCGGCGGACGTTCCTGCACTTCGAGGGCGTCAAGTCCGCCCACTACGTGTGGATCAACGGGCGGTTGGTCGGTTACCACGAGGACTCCTACGACCCCGCCGAGTACGACATCACCGAGCACCTCGAGCCGGGCACCAACCAGATCGCCGTCGAGGTCTACCGCTATTCCGACGGCGACTGGCTGGAGGACCAGGACATGATCCGGCTGAGCGGCATCTTCCGCTCGGTCTACCTGTACTCCACGCCCGCCGTGCACCTGCGCGACTTCAAGCTGGACACCCCGCTGAGCGACGACCACCGGACGGCCGAGCTGTCGGTGACGGCCGCCGTCCGGGACTACGGCGGCAAGGGCGGCGGCCGGTACTCCGTCGAGACCCAGCTGTACGACGCCGACGGGCACCCGGTCTGGTCCCGGCCGCTGCGGCAGGCCGTCGCAGTGGACTCCGGCGACGAGACGACCGTGCAGGCGGCCAGGGCGGTGCCCGAGCCGCGCCTGTGGTCGGCGGAACACCCGTACCTGTACACCGCCGTGCTCCGTCTGCGCGACCCGGCCGGCAAGGTGGTCGAGACCCTCTCCCACCGGGTGGGACTGCGCGAGTTCGCGCTCGAGAACGGGCTGATGCGCATCAACGGCAAGCCGGTCTCCTTCCGGGGCACCAACCGCCACGAGATGCACCCGGTCCACGGCTCGGCCCTCACCCGGGCGGACATGGTCGAGGACATCGGCATCATCAAGCGGCTGAACATGAACACCGTCCGCACCTCGCACTACCCCAACAACCCGCTGTGGCTGGAACTCGCCGACGAGTACGGCCTGTACCTCGTCGACGAGACCAACCTCGAGACCCACGGCATCCGCGGCGAGTATCCCGGCGACCACGCCGACTGGACCGAGGCGTGCGTGGCCCGCGCCCAGAACATGGTGCACCGCGACAAGAACCACGCCTCGGTGGTCATCTGGTCGCTCGGCAACGAGGCGGGCGGCGGCAGCACGTTCAACGCCATGTACGACTGGATCCGCTCCTACGACCCCACCCGCGTCATCCAGTACGAGGGCGACGACCGCCCCGGCATGAGCGACATCCGCTCCGAGATGTACGACAGCCCCTCCCGCGTCGAGGCACGGGCGAAGGACACCGCCGACACCCGGCCGTACGTGATGATCGAGTACTCCCACGGGATGGGGAACTCCAACGGCAACTTCAAGAAGTACTGGGACATCGTCCGCCGCTACGACGTCCTCCAGGGCGGCTGGATCTGGGACTTCGCCGACCAGGCCCTGAGCTGGCCCACCCCGACGCGCAAGCTGCTCACCGAGTCCGGGCCGGCCGCGCTGCGCGGCGAGGTCATCGCTCCCAGCGGCACCTTCGCCCGCGACGAGGGCGTCAGCGGCGGCACCGTCTTCGCCCGCGACGCGAGCCTCGACCTGACCGGCTCGCTGACCCTGGAGGCGTGGGTCACCCCCCACTTCACCGGCGGCCACCAGCCGATCCTCGCCAAGGGCGACACCCAGTACGCCCTCAAGCAGAGCGACCGGACCCTGGAGTTCTTCATCCACGGCGGCGGCCAGTGGGTCACCGCGAACTGGACGCTGCCGGACGGCTGGACCGGCCGCGAGCACCACGTCGCGGGTGTCTTCGACGCCGAGGCCGGCACGCTGACCCTGTACGTCGACGGCGTGGTCCGGGCCACCCGCGCCACCACCCGGCGCCCCTCCGTCAACACCGCGCCACTGGCCCTGGCCACCGACGTCGACAACCCGACCCGCGAGTTCAGCGGCACCGTCCGCCGGGCCCGCGTGTACGCCCGGGCGCTGAGCGCCGCCGACCTGGCCTCCGACAGCCGTGGGCCCGGTGACGACGGGGTGCGGTTCTGGTTCGACGCGGCCACCGTCGGCCTCACCGAGAAGCGGCCCCGCGACAAGAGGTTCTACGCCTACGGCGGTGACTGGGGCGACAACCCCAACGACGGGGCCTTCGCCGGCGACGGCATCGTCACCGCCGACCGCGCCGGCACCGGCAAGTCCGTCGAGGTCAAGCAGATCTACCAGGCGATCAACGCCGCCCCCGCCTCCGGTGACACCGTCACCTCGGGCCGGGTCACCCTCACCAACGAGTACCTGTTCACCAACGTCCGCGAGTTCGAAGGCCGTTGGTCCCTCGTCGCCGACGGCAAGGTCGTCCAGCGCGGCCGGCTGACCCGCGACCAGCTGGACGTCCCGCCGCTGTCCGGCAAGGACATCACGGTGCCGGTGAGGGTCCCGGCGAAGGCGGCGCCCGGCACGGAGTACTTCCTGCACCTCTCCTTCACCACCAAGGAGTCCACGAAGTGGGCGAAGGCCGGCTTCGAGGTGGCCAAGCAGCAGCTCGCCGTCGCCGCCGACAGCCCGGCGGTGACACCCGTGCCCCTGGAGAGCGTCCCGGCTCTCCGTCACGAGGACGGCGAGAAGGCCGTCACCGTCCGGGGCCGGGGATTCTCCGTCACCGTCGACAAGAGCAGCGGCACCATCACCTCGTACGAGGCCCGAGGCGTCCGCCTGATCACCTCGGGACCGGTGCCGAACTTCTGGCGGGCGCCCACCGACAACGACCGGGGCAACGGCCAGCACACCCGCAACCAGACCTGGCGGGACGCGGGCGCGAACCGCGAGGTGACGGACGTGAGCGTGCGCGCCCTGCGGGACCGGGCCGTCGAGATCAAGGTCACCGGCACCCTGCCGACGGCCACGGCATCGACGTACACCACCACGTACACCGTCTTCGGCAACGGCGAGATCAAGGTCGACAACACCCTGCACCCGGGAGCGGCCTCACTGCCGTACATCCCCGAGGTGGGCACCCTGCTGTTCCTGCCCCGGCGCCTGGACCGCCTGCGCTACTACGGGCGCGGTCCCGAGGAGAACATGTGGGACCGCAACAACGGCACCGACGTGGGCCTGTACTCCGGCACCGTCGCCGACCAGTGGACGTCCTACCTGCGTCCGCAGGAGAACGGCAACAGGACCGACGTCCGCTGGGCCGCGCTGACCGGCCGTGACGGCGTCGGACTGCTGGTCAGCGGGGAGCCGCTGATCGAGATCAGCGCCTCGCACTTCACGCCGGAGGATCTGTCGGTCGGGGCCCGCCACGACTACCAGCTCACCCCGCGCGACGAGGTCGTCCTGCGCGTGAACCACCGGCAGATGGGCGTCGGCGGCGACAACAGCTGGGGCGCGCACACGCACGACGAGTACAAGCTCCTCGCCGGCCGCGACTACGCGTACACCTACCGGCTGCGCCCGCTGACGGACGTCGACGGGGCGACGGCGGCCTCGCGGCGGCCGACGGCGACGGAGTTCTCCGGGTAGCCCGGCGGCGGACGACCCGCCCGGTCCCGGCAGGACGCGCCGCACGTCCTGCCGGGACCGGGCCGCGGGGCGGAGCCCGGCGGACGGTCACCCAAGGCGCGCCGGTCGCCCCACCGGCCCGTAGCTCACTCCGCGCCGTCGCTGATGCCCAGCCGCAGATGCTCCACGTGGTAGACGGCCTGGTCGAGCAGCTCGGCGACATGGTGGTCGTGCAGCGCGTACACGACCGACCGGCCCTGGCGCTCGCCCACGACCAGCCCCAGATTGCGCAGCAGCCGCAGCTGGTGCGAGCACGCCGACTGCTCCATGCCCACCTCCGCGGCCAACTCGGTGGCCGGCAGCGGCCCTTCGCGCAGTCGCGCCAGGATCAGCAGCCGGGAGGGCGTCGACAGGGCCTGGAGCGTGGTGGCCACCTTGGCGACGTTGCCCGCGTCCAGGCGTACGCGCTCGCCGGCGTCCTGTGCTGCGGTGACCGCTCCATGACCCATGGGGGTATCTTACCCACCGTGCATGAACGGATGAATGAGTCTTCATGTGTTCCTGTATGGTGTCCGCGTGTCCACGACTCTCACCCCCACGCATGCCCCCGCCCCCGCCCGCACCACCCCCCGTCGCCGCACCCGCGTCCTCGCCCTGCCCGAGGCCCGCTGGGCGCTCGTCGCGACCGTCGCCTTCCTGCTCGGCCTGGCCCTGGACCTCGGCGGAGCACCGATGTGGGCCTACGGGCCGCTGTACGCGGTCGCCTACGCCACCGGCGGCTGGGAACCGGCCCTCGAAGGGCTGCGCGCGCTGCGCGAGAAGACCCTGGACGTCGACCTGCTGATGATCGTCGCCGCCCTGGGCGCCGCCGCGATCGGCCAGGTCCTGGACGGGGCCCTCCTGATCGTCATCTTCGCCACCTCCGGCGCCGTGGAGGCCCTGGCCACCGCCCGCACCGCCGACTCGGTGCGCGGCCTGCTCGACCTCGCGCCCGCCACCGCCACCCGGCTCACCGAGGACGGCCGCGAGGAGACGGTCCCGACCACCGAACTCGCCGTCGGCGACCTCGTCCTGGTCCGCCCGGGCGAACGCATCGGCGCCGACGGCAGCGTCCTGGACGGCGCCAGCGAGGCCGACCAGGCCACCATCACCGGCGAACCCCTGCCGGTCCCCAAGCACCCCGGCGACGAGGTCTTCGCGGGCACCCTCAACGGCACCGGAGCCCTGCGCGTGCGCGTGGAGCGCGACCCCGCCGACTCCGTGATCGCCCGCATCGTGACCCTGGTCGAGGAGGCGTCCCGCACCAAGGCCCCCACCCAGCTGTTCATCGAGAAGGTCGAACAGCGGTACGCGGTCGGCATGGTGGCCGCCACGCTCGCCGTCTTCGCCGTCCCGCTCGCCTTCGGCGCCGACCTCGCGGACGCCCTCCTGCGGGCCATGACCTTCATGATCGTCGCCTCGCCGTGCGCGGTCGTCCTCGCGACCATGCCGCCCCTGCTGTCCGCCATCGCCAACGCCGGCCGGCACGGCGTCCTGGTCAAGTCGGCCGTCGCCATGGAACGCCTCGGCGAGATCGACACCACCGCCCTCGACAAGACCGGCACCCTCACCGAGGGCACCCCCGAGGTGACGGGCATCCACCCGCTGCCGGACTCCGGCCTCGACGAGAACGCGCTGCTGACGCTGGCCGCGGCCGCCGAGCACCCCAGCGAACACCCGCTGGCGCGCGCGATCGTGGCGGCCGCCGGGGCCCGGGGCCTGCGGATCCCGCCGGCCGAGGACTTCACGGCCGCACCGGGACGCGGGGTCAGGGCCACCGTCGAGGGGCACGTGGTGAGCGTCGGCCGGGCGGACGTCGAGAGCGACGCGACCGTCGTCCAGGTCGGCCGCGACGGCGTCCCCGTCGGCACCCTCGCCCTCACCGACCGACTGCGCCCCGACGCCGCCGGGACCACCGCCGCCCTGACCGCCCTGACCGGCACCGCCCCCATCCTGCTCACCGGCGACAACGCGGGAGCCGCCGCCCGGGTGGCCGACGCCACCGGCCTCACGGACGTCCGCGCCGAACTGCTCCCCGAGGACAAGGTGGGCGCCGTACGGGACCTCCAGCACACCGGGCGCAAGGTGCTCTTCGTCGGCGACGGCGTCAACGACGCCCCCGCCCTCGCCGCCGCCCACTCCGGCATCGCCATGGGCCGCGCGGGCTCCGACCTGGCGCTGGAGACGGCGGACGCCGTCATCGTGCGCGACGAACTCGCCACCGTCCCGGCCGTCGTACGGCTCTCGCGGGCGGCCCGCCGGCTGGTCCTGCAGAACCTCGTGATCGCGGGCGCCTTCATCACGGTGCTCGTCCTGTGGGACCTGCTCGGCCACCTCCCGCTGCCGCTCGGCGTCGCGGGCCACGAGGGCTCGACGGTCCTCGTCGGCCTCAACGGCCTCAGGCTGCTGCGTGAGTCCGCGTGGCGATCCGGCCCGGCCCAGGGCACATGAGGTCGATGTCGGATTCTCGCCAGCCGCGGGCCGGCGCGTGCCCGATGCTGGACCCATGCAGATGGGGATGCACACCGACACCGAGCGCTGCGTACGCGCCGTCCGGTCCAAGGACGCCCGCTTCGACGGCTGGTTCTTCACCGCCGTCCTGACCACCCGCGTCTACTGCCGGCCCAGCTGCCCGGTCGTGCCGCCCAAGCCCGAGAACATGACCTTCCACCCGAGTGCGGCGGCCTGCCAGCAGGCCGGCTTCCGCGCCTGCAAGCGGTGCCGCCCCGACACCAGCCCCGGCTCCCCGCAGTGGAACCAGCGCGCCGACCTGGTGGCCCGCGCCATGCGCCTGGTCGCCGACGGCGTCGTGGACCGCGAGGGCGTGCCCGGCCTCGCCGCCCGGCTCGGTTACAGCCCCCGGCAGGTGGAACGCCAGCTGCTCGCCGAACTGGGCGCGGGCCCGCTCGCCCTGGCCCGCGCCCAGCGCGCCCAGACGGCCCGGCTCCTGATCGAGACGACCCCGCTGCCGATGGCGGAGATCGCCTTCGCCGCCGGCTTCTCCTCGATCCGCACCTTCAACGACACCGTGCGCGAGGTCTTCGCCCTGTCGCCGAGCGACCTGCGCGCCCGGGTACCGAAGTCCAGGGCCACCACGGACCGGCCCCGGGGCACGCCCGGGGCGCTCGCCCTGCGGCTGCCCTTCCGTGCCCCCCTCACCCCCGACAACCTCTTCGGCCACCTCGCGGCGACCGCGGTCCCGGGCGTCGAGGAGTGGCGGGACGGCGCCTACCGGCGCACGCTCCGGCTGCCGTACGGCCACGGCATCGTGGCGCTCACCCCACGGCCGGACCACATCGCCTGCCGCCTCACCCTCGGCGACCTGCGCGACCTGACCGTCGCCATCAGCCGCTGCCGCCGCCTGCTCGACCTGGACGCCGACCCGGTCGCGGTCGACGACCAACTGCGCGCCGACCCGGTCCTCGCGCCCCTGGTCGACAAGGCCCCCGGCCGGCGCGTGCCCCGTACCGTCGACGAGGCGGAGTTCGCCGTGCGCGCGGTGCTCGGCCAGCAGGTCTCGACGGCCGCGGCCCGCACCCACGCGGCCCGCCTGGTCACGGCGTACGGCGACCCGGTGGACGACCCCGAGGGCGGCCTCACCCACCTCTTCCCGTCCCCCGCGGCGCTCGCCGCCCTCGACCCCGAGTCCCTCGCGCTGCCCCGCGCCCGCCGCGTCACGTTCACCACCCTGGTGGACCGACTGGCCGACGGCACCCTCAACCTGGGCGTGGAGGGCGACTGGGCGCAGACCCGCGCCCGGCTCCTCGCCCTGCCCGGCTTCGGCCCCTGGACGGCCGACGTCATCGCGATGCGCGCCCTCGGGGACCCCGACGCCTTCCTCCCGACCGACCTCGGCATCCGCCGGGCCGCCCGGGAGCTGGGCCTCCCGTCGACGCCGGCGGCGCTCACGGCCCGCGCGGCGGCCTGGCGGCCCTGGCGGGCGTACGCCGTCCAGTACCTGTGGGCGACCGACAGCCACCCGATCAACTTCCTTCCGGCCTGAGGACCTCCGCGTGAAGCAGCACACGATCATCGACAGCCCCTACGGCCCCCTCACCCTCGTCGCCGACGACGGCGTCCTGTGCGGCCTCTACATGACCGACCAGCGCCACCGCCCCGTGGAGGAGACCTTCGGCGCCCGCGCCGAGGGCCTCTTCGCGGCGGCCGAGGAAGAGCTGGAGGCCTACTTCGCGGGGGAGTTGAAGGAGTTCACCCTCGAACTCCGCCTGTCCGGAACCCCGTTCCAGCGCAGCGTCTGGGAGCAGCTCCGCGGGATCCCGTACGGCGAGACCCGCACCTACGGCGAACTGGCCGACGCCCTCGGCAACCCCACCGCCTCCCGCGCGGTGGGCCTCGCCAACGGCCGCAACCCGGTCGGCATCATCGTGCCGTGCCACCGCGTGGTCGGCGCGAACGGCAGCCTCACCGGCTACGGCGGCGGCCTGGACCGCAAGCAGCGCCTGCTGGACTTCGAGAGCGGCAGGGCGCTGTTCTGACCCGCCCGGGTCAGCCGGCCCGCTCCGCGGCACCGCGCTCCACGCAGAACTCGTTGCCCTCCGGATCGGCGAGGACCACCCAGCCCCGGCCGTCCGGGACCCGCCGGTCGTCGACCAGCGTGGCCCCGAGGGAGACGAGACGCTCCACCTCCTCGTCGCGGGTACGGTCCTGCGGCTGGAGGTCGAGATGGAGGCGGTTCTTGACCGCCTTCGGCTCCGCGACGGTGACGAACAGCAGACCGGCGCCCTCGATCAGCGCCTCCTCGTCACCCGGCTTGTCGTCCTCGTGCACGGGCAGCCCGAGCACCTGGGACCAGAAGGAGGCGAGGTGGTGGGCGTCGGCGGAGTCGACCGTCACATGGCGTATCGCGGAAGTCATGGGCGAAGTGTGATCTATCGGCTGATTCCGCGCAGCAGTTTCGGCAGGGCCGTCCCGATCGGCTCCCGCACGACCTCGTCGGCCCGCGCGTCGTACGGAGTCGGCTCGGCGTTGACGACGATCAGCCTGGCGCCGTGATCGGCGGCGACGCCCGCCAGCCCCGCCGCCGGCTGCACCTGCAGACTGCTCCCCACCGCGACGAAGACCTGGCACGCCTGGGCGATGGCGACGGCCTCGCCGAGCACCACCGGGTCGAGCCGCTCGCCGAACATCACCGTCGCCGGCTTCAGGATCCCGCCGCACTCCAGGCACGGCGGGTCCTCCTCCCCGGCGTCGAGCCGGGCGAGCGCGTCCTCCATCGGGCCGCGCGCATGACACCCGGTGCACACGAAGCTCCGTGCGGTCCCGTGCAGTTCGAGCACCTTGCGGGCGGGCATCCCGGCGAGCTGGTGCAGCCCGTCCACGTTCTGCGTGATCACCCGCACCGGCACCCCGGCCCGCTCCAGCTCGGCCACCGCCCGGTGCGCGGCGTTCGGCTCGGCCGAGAGCGCCTGGTTGCCGCGCCGCATCCGCCAGGACCTGCGCCGGATCTCCGGGTCGCTCATGTAGAACTCGTACGTCACGAGCTTCTCGGCCTCGGGGTCCTGACGCCACAGCCCGTTGGGCCCGCGGTAGTCCGGGATGCCGGAGTCGGTCGAGACACCGGCGCCGCTGAGGATCGCGACGAGGGGCTTGGTCATGGCACCGAGGGTAGGACGGGCCGCCCCGGCGCGGCGACCGGATAACGCCGTGACCTGCCCGCCGTCGGGTGGCCTGCCCTCCGTCGGATGACCTGCTTGCCGTCGGATCGGCTGTCCGCTGTCGGGCGACCTGACCGACGTGGGGTTCCGCGCGTGGCCGTCCGCGACGAGGCGCCGCGCGAGGTGACGCGGGACTCCGGGACGCCGGGGCCGACCCGGAGCGCCGGTCAGCCCACCCGGTGCCCGTTCTCCAGCTCAGCCGTCCCCGAACCCTCCGCCAGCACGTCCAGGGCGGTCAGCACGCGGCGGCCGAGGGCACCGGGCAGGTGCTCGGCGAGGTCCTCGCGGGACACCAGCCGCCAGGACAGCAGCTCCTCCTCCTGGAGCCGGATCGCCTTGAAGTCGTCCTCGTCGAGCACCCCGCCGTCGTACAGGTACGCCACCAGTGGCGGGCGGCCCGTGCCGTGCACCCAGTCCACGGCGAGCAGCCGGCCCAGGTCGCGGTCCAGGCCGATCTCCTCGGCGGTCTCCCGGCGCGCGCCCTGGCGCGGTGTCTCACCGTCGTCGGACTCGATCGTGCCGCCCGGCAGGGCCCAGCCGTCACGATAGTTGGGCTCGACGAGCAGCACCCGTCCCTCCGCGTCGCGGAAGAGGGCGGCGGCCCCGGCGAGCACCCGGGGGAGTCCCGCGATGTAGGCGGCGAAATCTTGAGTGGAGGTCATGCCGGAAGCGTAACCAGCCTCCGCCGCCCGTTCCCTCCGGTCAGGCATCCGGCCCCACCAGCCGCAGCGTCCGCTCCGCCAGGTCGCTGATCCGCGCCCCGTCGAAGCCGAAGACCGCGCTGCGCACCGTGTCGTCGAGGGGGTCCTTCCACTGGGCCGGGATGGCGTCCGCGCCGGTCAGCACACCGGCCACCGAGCCCGCGGTCGCCCCGTTGGAGTCGGTGTCCAGACCGCCGCGCACGGTGAGCGTGATGGTGCGGGTGAAGTCGCCGTCGCCGTACAGGAGCCCGGCGGTCAGCACGGCGGCGTTCGGGACGGTGTGGATCCAGCCGAGCCCGGCGGTCTCCTCGGCCACCGTGGCGAGCGTGTCCTCCCAGCTCAACCGGGTGTCGTGGAGCGAGACGACCCGGCGTACGGTACGGGCCAGCCGGCTGCCGCCCGGGATCACGGCGAGCGCCTGGTCCACGGCCTGCCGCACGGTGGCGGCGGTGAACGCCGCCGAGATCAGCGCCGCCGCCCACATCGCGCCGTACACCCCGTTGCCGGTGTGGGACAGCACCGCGTCACGGCGGGCGAGGGAGGCGGCACGACGCGGTTCGCCGGGGCGGGTCCAGCCGTAGATGTCGGCCCGGATGAGCGCCCCGATCCACTCCTGGTACGGATTGTCGTACGTCGCCGTCAGCGGCGGCTTCAGCCCGTTGGCGAGGTTGCGGTAGGCGGCCCGCTCCGCGGTGAACGTCTGCCGGTACGGCAGCCGCAGCAGCCACAGGTCGCCGACCTGCTCCGTGCTGAAGCCGAAGCCGTGGGTCTCCAGCAGGTCGAGGCCGAGGATGGCGTAGTCGACGTCGTCGTCGCGGCAGCTGCCGTGGATGCGGCCGCGTACGCACTGGCGCCACTCGGGGCGCAGCTCCAGGCCGGTGTCCTCGCCGACGGGCTCGGGCAGGTAGTCGGTGAGCGGCAGGGCCGCGGCCTGCCGCAGGTAGTGGTCGATCCGGTCCCGCGTCCACAGGTCGCCCTGCTCGACCGGCTTGCCGAGCATGTTGCCCGCGATCCGGCCGAGCCAGCCCCCGAGGACGCGGTCGGCGAGCTCTGGCTCAGTGCCCACAGGGGTCATGGCTCCGGTGTACCCCATTTCCGGGCCCGTCCGCGCGGGTTCGGGCCGGGCGGGCGGTGTGGTCCCGGGCGTGGTCCAGGGACCGGTCGGCGCATGACGGCGGAGGCGTCCTCCGGTTAAGGTCACAACGGCGCGACTGGCCCTGACGTGCGTCGGGCCCGGAGAGCAAGGGGATGTCAAGGTGGCGGACGCTGGAGTGAGGAGTGCCCAGAGGGTGCTCATCGCCGCGGACAAGTTCAAGGGCTCGCTGACGGCCGTACAGGTCGCCGAACGGGTCACGGCCGGACTGCGCAGGGTGGTGCCGGACCTCGCGGTGGACGCGCTGCCGGTGGCCGACGGCGGCGACGGGACGGTGGACGCGACGGTCGCGGCCGGTTTCGAGCGGCGCGAGGTCCGCGTCGCGGGGCCGCTCGGCGACGAGATCACGGCCGCGTTCGCGCTGCGCGACGGTACGGCGGTGGTGGAGATGGCGGAGGCGAGCGGGCTTCAGCGGCTGCCCGCGGGGCTCTTCGCGCCGCTCACGGCCTCCACGTACGGCTCCGGCGAGCTGCTGCGGGCCGCGCTGGACGCGGGCGCGCGCACGATCGTGTTCGGGGTCGGCGGCAGCGCCACCACGGACGGCGGCGCCGGCATGCTGTCCGCGCTGGGGGCGCGGTTCACCGACGCGGCGGGCGAGCCGGTGGCACCCGGCGGCGCGGGCCTGGCCGCCCTGGCCTCGGCCGACCTGTCGGGCCTGGACCCGCGGCTCGCCGGCGTGGAGCTGGTGCTGGCCAGCGACGTCGACAACCCGCTGACCGGCCCGAAGGGCGCACCGGCCGTCTACGGCCCGCAGAAGGGCGCCTCACCGGACGACGTGGAGACGCTGGACGCGGCGCTCACGCACTACGTGAAGGTGCTGGAGAAGGCGGTCGGGTCCAGGGCCGCCGCGTACGCCGCCTCACCCGGCGCGGGCGCGGCCGGCGGCATCGGGTACGGCGCCCTGCTGCTCGGCGCCCGGTTCCGCCCCGGTATCGAGGTGATGCTGGAGGTCCTGGGGTTCACGGCCGCGGTGGAGCACGCCACGCTGGTGATCACCGGCGAGGGCTCCCTCGACGAGCAGACACTGCACGGCAAGGCCCCGGCGGGCGTCGCGGCGGCGGCGCGGGCGGCGGGCAAGGAGGTGGTCGCGGTGTGCGGCCGCCTCGCCCTTCAGCCGGAGGCACTGGGCCGGGCCGGCATCCGCCGCGCGTACCCGCTGACGGACGTCGAACCGGACGTGGCCAGGTGCCTCGCGGACGCCGGCCCGATCCTGGAACGGGCCGCGGAGCGCATCGGGCGGGACTTCCTGACCTGAGGGAGCGCGCCCCGGAGAACCGGGAACGAACGCGCAACGTGGAAGGGCCCCGAGCCGAGCGGCTCGGGGCCCTTCCACGGTGTCGTGCGACCGCTAGGGGATCTGCGCCGCCCGAGCCTCACGCCGGTTGTCCCGGAAGGTGTTCACCCGGCGCGCCGTGGCGAACAGCGGGATCGTCGCCGCGAGCACGATCTGCAGCGCGCAGCCCATCTGTAGCAGCACCTGGCCGCCCGGCGCGTCGAACGCCCACGCCGCGAGCATGCCCATGGCCGACACGATCCAGCCGAGCATCGCCACCGCGAGCACGCCCCGCGGCTTCGGGTACTCGACCCGGCTCACCATCAGCCACGCGGTACCGACGACCGCCAGCAGCGTCGCCTCGAACGGCAGTTCGAGGAGCACGATCGAGACCACCGTCAGCGCCCCGAACGGCGACGGCATGCCCTGGAAGGTGCCGTCCTTCACCGTCACGCAGGAGAAGCGGGCAAGTCTCAGCACCACCGCCAGCAGGACGACGATCGCGCCGACCGCCGCCACCCGCTGGTGCGCGTCGTCGGCGACCATGCCGTAGACCAGGACGAAGTACGCCGGCGCCAGACCGAAGCTGATCAGGTCCGACAGGTTGTCCAGCTCGGCGCCCATCGGGGAGGAGCGCAGCTTCCTCGCCACCAAGCCGTCGAAGAGGTCGAAGACCGCCGCGCACAGCATCAGGATGACCGCCGTGGCCGCGCTGTGGCGGGCCATGCCGGATTCCTGGCTACCGGTGAGGTGCGGGATCAGGATGCCGGTGGTCGTGAAGTACACCGCCATGAAGCCGCACGTGGCGTTGCCGAGGGTGAGGGTGTCCGCTATCGAGAGGCGGAGAGAGAGGGGCATCTCCTCGTCGTCGTCCGCCTCGTCGGCCTCGGGCACCCAGCCCGTCTGTGTCTCCGGATCAATCACGGTCAATGCGAGTCACCCCAGCCACGGTCTTCTGTCCGACCTCGACCGCGACCTCCACGCCCTCGGGCAGGTAGATGTCGACGCGCGAGCCGAAGCGGATCAGACCGATCCGGTCACCCTGCTCGACCTTGGTGCCCCGGGGCACGTACGGGACGATGCGGCGAGCGACCGCGCCGGCGATCTGGATCATCTCGATGTCGCCGAGTTCGGTGTCGAAATGCCAGACTACGCGCTCGTTGTTCTCGCTCTCCTTGTTGAACGCCGGAACGAACCCGCCCGGGATGTGCTCGACCGAGGTCACCGTGCCGGAGAGCGGGGCGCGGTTGACGTGGACGTTGAGCGGGCTCATGAAGATCGCGACGCGGGTGCGGCCGTCCTTCCACGGCATGATGCTCTGCACCACACCGTCGGCGGGCGAGATGACCCGGCCCTGGGCGATCTCGCGCTCGGGGTCGCGGAAGAACCACAGCATGCCCGCCGCGAGCGCGGTGGCGGGCACGGCGACGGCCTTGGCGGCGCCGGACTTGCGTGCGCGTACCAGGCTGAGGGCTGCGGTGGCGACGGTCGGCAGGAGCCACGGCGATGCTCCGCGCGCGAGGCGTACGCCTGCCAGGCTGTCGCTGGGTGCAGAGGTTTGGCTGTGGGGCATGGATGACCTTCGTAGCGGATGATGCCGCGCAGCGGGAGGGGGACGGCGGCTTTCCCGGGATCGTACCGGTCGCGGCCCGCAACTGGGCAAGCCAGGCAGCCGAGTCGGCGGCTGAAGAGTGCTGACGGGGTGTGATCTTCTTCTCGAAGAAAACACCCCCATCCGGACATCTAGCCCTGGAGTCGATACTCCTCGAGCAGCCTGCGACCGATGATCATTTTCTGGATCTCGGCGGTACCTTCACCGATCAGCAGCATCGGGGCCTCACGGTAGAGGCGCTCGATCTCGTACTCCTTGGAGAAGCCGTAGCCGCCGTGGATCCGGAAGGCGTCCTCCACGACCTCCTTGCAGTACTCGGAGGCGAGGTACTTCGCCATCCCAGCCTCAAGGTCGTTTCGTTCTCCCGAGTCCTTTTTGCGTGCCGCGTTCACCATCATCGCATGGGCCGCCTCGACCTTGGTAGCCATCTCCGCCAGCTTGAACTGGATGGCCTGGTGCTGGGCGATCGCCTTGCCGAACGTGTGGCGCTGCTGGGCGTACGAGACGCCGAGCTCGAACGCACGCTGAGCGACGCCACAGCCACGCGCCGCCACGTTGACGCGGCCGACCTCCACGCCGTCCATCATCTGGTAGAAGCCGCGGCCGGTGGTGCCGCCGAGCACCCGATCAGCGGAAAGCCGCAGGCCATCCATGATCATCTCAGTGGTGTCGACCCCCTTGTAGCCCATCTTGTCGATCTTCCCGGGGATGGTGAGGCCGGGGCGGACCTCTCCGAAGCCGGGCTCCTTCTCGATCAGGAAGGTGGTCATCGACTTGTGGGGCGCCGTGCCCTCGGGGTGTCCTTCGTCACTTCGCACGAGGACGGCCACCAGGCTGGACGTCCCGCCGTTCGTCAGCCACATCTTCTGGCCGTTGAGGACGTACTCGTCACCGTCCCTGACGGCCTTCGACGTGATCGCCGAGACGTCCGAACCGAGGCCCGGCTCCGACATCGAGAAGGCGCCGCGGATGTCGCCGGCCGCCATCCTCGGCAGGAAGTGGTCCTTCTGCTCCTGGGTGCCGTGCTGCTTGAGCATGTACGCCACGATGAAGTGGGTGTTGATGATGCCGGACACCGACATCCACCCACGGGCGATCTCCTCCACGCACAGGGCGTAGGTGAGGAGCGACTCGCCGAGGCCGCCGTACTCCTCGGGGATCATCAGACCGAACAGGCCCAACTCCTTGAGGCCGTCGACGATCTGCTGGGGGTACTCGTCGCGGTGCTCCAGCCCGGTCGCGACCGGGATGATCTCCTTGTCCACGAAGTCGCGGACGGTGGACAGGATCTCCTGCTGGACGTCGGTCAGGCCGGCGGTCTGGGCGAGTCGCGCCATGGCTACTTCTCCTGCTGCTTCGGTTCGGGACGGCCGGGCTGCTCGCCGCCGCGCTCCTTGATGTACGTCTCGGTCGGCACCATCACCTTGCGGCGGAACACGCAGACCAGCGTGCCGTCCTGCTTGTAGCCCTTGGTCTCGACGTGGACGATGCCGCGGTCGTTCTTCGACTTCGACGGCCACTTGTCGAGCACGGTCGTCTCACCGTAGATCGTGTCGCCGTGGAAGGTCGGCGCCACGTGCTTGAGCGACTCGATCTCCAGGTTGGCGATCGCCTTGCCGGAGACGTCCGGCACGGACATGCCCAGCAGCAGCGAGTAGATGTAGTTCCCGACGACGACGTTCCTGCCGAAGTCCGTCGTCTGCTCCGCGTAGTTGCTGTCCATGTGGAGCGGGTGGTGGTTCATGGTGAGGAGGCAGAAGAGGTGGTCGTCGTACTCCGTGACCGTCTTCCCGGGCCAGTGCTTGTAGACCGCCCCGACCTCGAACTCCTCGTAGGTGCGCCCGAACTGCATCGCGTCACGCCTCCGGGATCTCGAACGTGCTGGTGCGCCGCATGCCGGCGGCCCGTCCCTTGCCCGCGACCACCAGGGCCATCTTGCGGCTGGCCTCGTCGATCATCTCGTCGCCGAGCATCGCGGAGCCCTTCTTGCCGCCCGCCTCGGACGTGTAGTACTCGTACGCGTCCAGGATCAGCTCGGCGTGGTCGTAGTCCTCCTGGGACGGCGAGAAGATCTCGTTGGACGCCTCGACCTGGCCCGGGTGCAGAACCCACTTGCCGTCGAAGCCGAGGGCGGCGGCCCGCTGGGCCACGGCGCGGTAGCCGTCGACGTTGCGGATCTGGAGGTAGGGGCCGTCGATCGCCTGGAGGTTGTTGGCGCGGGCGGCCATCAGGATCTTCATCAGGATGTAGTGGTAGGCGTCCGCCGGGTAGCCGGGCGGCTGCTCGCCCACGACCAGCGACTTCATGTTGATGGACGCCATGAAGTCGGCCGGGCCGAAGATGATCGTCTCGACGCGCGGGGAGGCCTGCGCGATCTCGTTGACGTTGTTGAGGCCCTGCGCGTTCTCGATCTGCGCCTCGATGCCGATCCGGCCGACCTCGAAGCCCATGGTCTTCTCGATCTGGGTCAGGAGCAGGTCCAGCGCGACCACCTGCTGGGCGTCCTGGACCTTCGGCAGCATGATGCAGTCGAGGTTGGGGCCCGCGCCCTCGACGACCGTGACGACATCGCGGTACGTCCACTCGGTCGTCCAGTCGTTGACGCGCACCACGCGCGTCTTGCCCGTCCAGTCGCCCTCGTTGAGGAACTTGACGATGGTGTGCCGCGCCTCGGGCTTGGCGAGCGGCGCGCACGCGTCCTCCAGGTCCAGGAAGACCTGGTCGGCGGGGAGGCCCTGGGCCTTCTCCAGGAAGCGGGGGTTGCTCCCCGGGACCGCGAGACAGGAGCGTCGTGGACGCAGGCGGTTGACGGGCGTGGTCATGCGGGGACCTCCAGGGGGTCGAGCTTGTTCGCTTTCCGGATCTCGTCGACGATGCGGCCGATGATTCCCGTGATGTCGAAGTCCTTCGGGGTGAAGACCGCTGCCACTCCGGCGGCCCTGAGCTGTTCGGCGTCGTTGTTCGGGATGATGCCACCAGCGATCACCGGAATGTCTGTGGCACCGGCCACACGGAGCCGGTCGAGCACGTCCGGCACCAGCTGGGCGTGCGATCCGGAGAGGATCGACAGGCCGACCGCGTGCACGTCCTCCGCGATCGCCGCGTCCACGATCTGCTCGGGTGTGAGCCGGATGCCCTGGTAGACCACCTCGAAGCCGGCGTCCCGGGCCCGTACGGCGATCTGCTCGGCGCCGTTGGAGTGCCCGTCCAGGCCGGGCTTGCCGACCAGGAAGCGGAGCTTGCCGACGCCGAGGTCCCGGGCCGTCAGGTCCACCTTGCGACGCACCCCGGACATGGCCGAGCCGGCCTCGGCGGAGACGGCCACCGGCGCGGAGGAGACCCCGGTCGGCGCCCGGAACTCGCCGAACACCTCCCGCAGCGCGCCCGCCCACTCGCCGGTCGTGACACCCGCGCGGGCACACTCCAGGGTGGCCTCCATGAGGTTCGCGGTGCCCTTGGCGGCCTCCTTCAGCCTCTCCAGCGCCTTGCCGGGGCGCGGGTGGTCGAAGGGCGGCTGGGAGCGCGTGTCGCGCCAGTGCTGGAGGGCGGCGACGACCCGGGCCTCGACCGCGGGGTCGACGGTCTGGATGGCCGTGTCGAGGTCGGCCGTCAGGGGGTTCGGCTCGGTCGTCTCGAAGACGTTGACGCCGACGATCTTCTCCTGGCCGGACTCGATCCGGGCCCGGCGTTCGGCGTGCGAGGAGACGAGCTGCGACTTGAGGTAGCCGGACTCGACGGCGGCCATCGCGCCGCCCATCTCCTCGATCCGCCGCATCTCGGTGAGGGACTCCTCGACCAGCTCGCCCACCTTGGCCTCGATCACCTTCGAGCCCTCGAAGAGGTCGCCGTACTCCAGCAGGTCGCTCTCGTAGGCGAGGACCTGCTGCATGCGCAGGGACCACTGCTGGTCCCAGGGCCGGGGCAGGCCCAGCGCCTCGTTCCAGGCGGGGAGCTGCACGGCACGCGCGCGTGCGTCCTTCGACAGGGTCACGGCCAGCATCTCCAGCACGATCCGCTGGACGTTGTTCTCCGGCTGCGCCTCGGTCAGACCGAGCGAGTTGACCTGCACGCCGTAGCGGAAACGGCGGTGCTTGGGGTTCTCGATGCCGTACCGCTCGCGGGTGACCTGGTCCCAGATGCGGCCGAAGGCGCGCATCTTGCACATCTCCTCGACGAAGCGGACACCCGCGTTCACGAAGAAGGAGATACGGCCGACGACGTCGCCCATGCGTTCCTGCGGCACCTGGCCGGAGTCGCGCACCGCGTCCAGCACGGCGACGGCGGTGGACATCGCGTACGCGATCTCCTGGACCGGGGTGGCGCCCGCCTCCTGCAGGTGGTAGCTGCAGATGTTGATCGGGTTCCACTTCGGCATGCGGGAGACCGTGTACGCGATCATGTCCGTCGTCAGGCGCAGGGACGGCACCGGCGGGAACACGTGCGTGCCCCGGGACAGGTACTCCTTGACGATGTCGTTCTGCGTCGTGCCCTGGAGCCGGGTGATGTCCGCGCCCTGCTCTTCCGCGACGACCTGGTAGAGCGCCAGCAGCCACATGGCGGTGGCGTTGATCGTCATCGAGGTGTTCATCTGCTCCAGGGGGATGTCCTGGAACAGCCGGCGCATGTCACCGAGGTGCGCGATCGGTACGCCGACCCGGCCGACCTCGCCGCGGGCGAGGATGTGGTCGGAGTCGTAGCCGGTCTGCGTCGGCAGGTCGAACGCGACCGACAGGCCGGTCTGCCCCTTGGCGAGGTTGCGCCGGTACAGCTCGTTGGACGCCTCGGCCGTGGAGTGACCGGCGTACGTGCGCATGAGCCACGGCCGGTCCTTCTCCCGCGTGCCGTCGGCGGGCTGACGCTCACTCATCTGTGACCTCAGATGTTCCGGAAGCGGTTGATGGCGTCGACGTGCTTCGCGCGCTTCTCCGCGTCGCGCACCCCGAGCCCCTCCTCGGGCGCCAGGCACAGCACGCCGACCTTGCCCTGGTGGAGGTTGCGGTGCACGTCGTAGGCGGCCTGCCCGGTCTCCTCCAGGGAGTACACCTTGGACAGGGTCGGGTGGATCTTGCCCTTCGCGATGAGCCGGTTGGCCTCCCAGGCCTCGCGGTAGTTGGCGAAGTGCGAGCCGATGATCCGCTTCAGGGACATCCACAGGTAGCGGTTGTCGTACTCGTGGTTGTACCCGGAGGTCGAGGCGCAGGTGACGATGGTGCCGCCCTTGCGCGTGACGTAGACCGAGGCGCCGAAGGTCTCGCGGCCGGGGTGCTCGAAGACGATGTCCACGTCCTCGCCGCCGGTGAGTTCGCGGATGCGCTTGCCGAAGCGCTTCCACTCCTTCGGGTCCTGGTGGTGCTCGTCCTTCCAGAACTTGTAGTCCTCGGCGGTGCGGTCGATGATCGCCTCGGCGCCCATGGCCCGGCAGATCTCCGCCTTCTGCGGCGAGGACACGACACAGATCGGGTTGGCGCCGCCCGCGAGCGCGAACTGCGTGGCGTACGAGCCCAGTCCGCCGCTCGCGCCCCAGATCAGGACGTTGTCGCCCTGCTTCATGGCGGCGCCGTTGCGGGAGACCAGCTGCCGGTACGCGGTCGAGTTGACGAGCCCCGGGGCGGCGGCCTCCTCCCACGACAGGTGGTCCGGCTTGGGCATCAGCTGGTTGGACTTGACCAGCGCGATCTCGGCGAGGCCGCCGAAGTTGGTCTCGAAGCCCCAGATCCGCTGCTCGGGGTCGAGCATGGTGTCGTTGTGGCCGTCCGACGACTCCAGCTCGACGGAGAGGCAGTGGGCGACGACCTCGTCGCCGGGCTTCCAGGAGTTCACGCCGGGGCCGGTGCGCAGGACCACGCCCGCGAGGTCGGAGCCGATGATGTGGTACGGCAGGTCGTGCCGCTTGGTGAGCTCGCTGAGCCTGCCGTAGCGCTCCAGGAAGCCGAACGTCGACAGCGGCTCGAAGATCGAGGTCCACACCGAGTTGTAGTTGACCGAGGAGGCCATGACGGCCACCAGGGCCTCGCCCGGGCCGAGCTCCGGCACCGGCACGTCGTCGAGGTGGATCGACTTGCGGGGGTCCTTGTCGCGGGTGCTGAGGCCCGCGAACATCTCCGTCTCGTCCTTGTGCACGGTGATCGCACGGTACGACTCGGGCAGGGGCAGAGCGGCGAAGTCGGCCGGCGTCGAGTCCGGCGACTGGATCGCGTCCAGGATGTCCTTCACGGTCACGGTGTTGCCTCCGGCGGATGGCGTCTTGAGGGGAGACGCTGAGGGTTACGTCGGTGCTGCTGAGGGTGTGTTGCGAGGCGTGCCGTCGGTTCGGCGGTGGTGCGGTCCGGCAGCGCTTTGTGGCGCGGAAGGGTGCCTGTGACGCAGGCGTCCGGGCGAGCAGACCTCGGGTTCCCCGGGCCGTGCGGGCGCCGGAGGAGGTTTGCTGGGACAGCCGGCGTACGAAAGGTCTCTGCACGCCGGCCGCCCGGACGTCTTCAACGTATGACACCGCGTGTCACCCCGCAAGGCACTGAGTGCCATAAATTCCCTTCAGCTGAAATCTTTACGTAACACATGAGCGATGATCGATCGAACAGTGCCTGACAGGTGCCGGAAAAGGGGCTCCGACATGCCAGAACGGCCACCCCGAAGGGTGGCCGTCAGCACTGGTGAAGCGCTCTAACGCTCCTTGAGCGCCTCTTCGATGGTTCGCATGACCTGGTCGAGGGGGGCGTCCGTGCGGGCGACCGTCACCAGCACCTCGCCGTGCGCGGAGACCGTCGCAGGGGCCGGCCGGGGGGCCGCGGTGCGGCCGGCGCCGATGCCCGTCCCGAAGGTCCTGCGCACGATCCCGAAGGCGTGGTCCAGCTGCGCCTCGACGTCGCCCTGACCGCCGGCCCGCAGCCAGCGCCGCAGGACGTGGTTGTGGGCGGTCACCACGGCGGACGCGGCGACCTCAGCCAGCAGCGGGTCGTCGTTGGCGTCGTCGTCGTGCGCGTGCTCGTCGAAGTGGCCCAGGAGGTAGCGGGTGAAGAGGCGCTCGTAGCGGGCCACCGACGCGATCTCCGCCTCCCGCAGGGTGGGGACCTCGCGGGTGAGCTTGTACCGGGCCACCGAGATCTCCGGCCGGGCCGCGTACATCCGCATGACCTCCTTGATGCCGCGGCACACCGTGTCGAGCGGATGCTCGTGCGCGGGGGCGGCGTTCAGGACGGCCTCGGCCCGGATCAGCGTGTCGTCGTGGTCCGGGAAGATCGCCTCTTCCTTGGAGCGGAAGTGGCGGAAGAAGGTGCGGCGGGCGACGCCGGCCTGGGCCGCGATCTCGTCGACCGTGGTCGCCTCGTACCCCTTGGTCGCGAACAGTTCCATCGCGGCGGCCGCCAGTTCGCGCCGCATCTTGAGCCGCTGGGCGGCGGCGCGACTGCTGGCGGCGCTCTCCGGCGCGTCGGGCGTAGCTGGTGTACGGGCGGACTTGGCGGGCTGGGGCATGACCTGAACGTACTCCATGCGCGCAGCGTGCCGTGCAGGTCCGGGGGTTCCCCCGCCCGGTACGGGCGGGGGAGAACCGGGCTCGCCGGGCGGGGGAGAGCTGCCGTGGCCGAGCAGCCCGCCCCAGTCCGCCTCCGCGGAGAACCAGTCGCCCGGCGGCTCAGCGCCGGGCATGCTCGCGGAAGCCGCGGCCCGTCTTGCGGCCGAGGCAGCCCGCGGCCACCAGGTGCTCCAGGAGCGGCGCCGGGGCCAGGCCCGGGTCGCGGAACTCGCGGTGCAGGACCTTCTCGATGGCCAGGGAGACGTCGAGCCCGACGACGTCCAGGAGTTCGAACGGACCCATCGGGTAGCCGCCGCCCAGCTTCATCGCCGCGTCGATGTCGTCGAGCG
Organism: Streptomyces sp. ALI-76-A; assembly: GCF_030287445.1. Taxonomy (GTDB): domain Bacteria; phylum Actinomycetota; class Actinomycetes; order Streptomycetales; family Streptomycetaceae; genus Streptomyces. The sequence goes on from NZ_JASVWB010000002.1 coordinate 7,108,483, forward strand.
ACGCGTAGTGCTCCTGGACCATCTTGATCGCGTTGTTGAGGTACGGGAACAGCAGCGCGTTCACGATGAAGCCCGCGCGGTCCCCGCAGTCGACCGCGTGCTTCCTGACCTCGGCACAGACCTCGCGGACCGTCGCGTGCACGTCGTCGGCCGTCAGGACCGTGCGGACCACCTCGACCAGCTTCATCGCCGGCGCGGGGTTGAAGAAGTGCATCCCGATCACGTCCTGCGGACGCGAGGTGGCGCGGGCGCAGGCGACCACCGGCAGCGAGGACGTCGTGGTGGCCAGCACCGCGCCCGGCTTGCAGACCTTGTCCAGCGTCGCGAACAGCTGCCGCTTGACCTCCAGGTCCTCGGCGACGGCCTCCAGGGCCAGATCGACGTCGGCGAACGCGTCGTACGAGCCCGCCGTGGTGATCCGGTCCAGGGTCTGCGCGGCGGCCTCGGCGGTCAGCCGGCCCTTGTCGACGGAGCGTGAGAGCGACGTGCCGATCCGGTCCTTGGCGGCCTGCGCCTTCTCCTCGCTGCGGGCGGCGAGCACGACCTGGTAGCCGGCCTTGGCGAACACCTCGGCGATACCGGACGCCATGGTTCCGGAGCCCGCGACACCGACCGAGCGGACCGGCCGGCCGGGCACCCGGGGGCCGTCGGACCGGGGCGTCAGGGCGTCCGGCACGACCGTCTCGCTGCCGGGGGCCTCGTACGTGTAGAAGCCGCGGCCCGACTTACGGCCGGTCAGGCCCGCCTCGCTGAGCTGCTTGAGGATCGGGGCGGGAGCGTGCAGCCGGTCACGGGACTCGGCGTACATGGCCTCCAGGACCGTCCGCGCGGTGTCGACGCCGATCAGGTCGAGCAGGGCGAGGGGGCCCATCGGCAGCCCGCACCCGAGCCGCATCGCGGCGTCGATGTCCTCGCGGGAGGCGTACTTCGCCTCGTACATCGCGGCGGCCTGGTTGAGGTAGCCGAACAGCAGCCCGTCGGCGACGAATCCGGGGCGGTCGCCGACCGCGACGGGCTCCTTGCCCAGCTCGACGGCGAGGTCGGTGACCGCGTCGACGGCCTGGGGCGCGGTCAGCACGGACGAGACGACCTCGACCAGCTTCATGGCCGGCGCCGGGTTGAAGAAGTGCAGACCGAGCACGCGCTCGGGGCGGGCCGAGTCGGCGGCGAGCCGTGTGACGGACAGCGCGTTGGTGCCGGTCGCGAGAATCGCCCCGGGCCGCACGATCCCGTCGAGCTCGCGGAAGATCTGCTGCTTGATCTCGTACGACTCCGGAGCCACCTCGATGACGAGGTCGGCGTCGGCCGCGGCACGCAGGTCGGTCGAGGTGCGGACCCGGGCGAGCGCGTCGGCACGCTCCCGCTCGGTCAGCCGGCCGCGCTCCACGGAACGGGCGGTCGCGGTCTCCAGGGCGGCGAGGGCCCGGGCGGTCGCCGCCTCGCTGATGTCGATGCCGACGACCTCGCGGCCGGCGGTGGCCAGGACCTCGGCGATGCCGGTGCCCATGGTGCCGAGGCCGACGACGGCGACGGTCTGCAGCGGGGACAGAGGGGTGTCGGACAGGGGAGTGGCCATCGCGGGCTCCAGGAATGAGGTGACGACTGGGAGCGCGCCCGGTACGCCGGCGGAACCCGGCCGAAGCCGGGCCGACGGGCGTACCGAGGGCGAGAAGGAGTGCGGGTGATGCCGGGCTGACTGGCGCACACGCCCGGTGCCGTGACCACGGGCGTGCACACGCCCGGGGACGGCGGGAACCGGCCGGCCCTGTCCCGGGGCCGGGCCGTACTGGTACGCGGTGTACCGAACCGACTGCTTCCGCGGTGGCTGCGTCACCAGGCCACCGCGAACAGATCAAACAGATCTACGAGTGGGTAACTCGCTCGTATGAGCTTAACCGGTGAGTAACGAGCGCGCCAGCCCCGAGTTTGCGCGAGACGTCCCGGCCTCGCGGCGCGGCCCCTAATCTCGGGTCCATGGACGACGAGTTGCGATCACTCACGGAACGCTTACGGCAGGAGGCGGGGTCGTCGGTCGCGTACGACCGGCTCGTGGCCACCGAGGACCCCGACGAACTGGCGGGCGTGCTCACGGAGCCGGGACAGCCGCTGTGGGCCAGGGAACTGGCCGCGTTCCGGCTCGGGTTGGCGGGCGACCGGCGGGCCTTCGAGCCCCTCGTCCTGTTCCTCAACCACCGCGACCCGCCGCGCTGCGCCTCCGCGGCGTACGCCCTGGCCCGCCTCGGCGACCCCCGCACCGCCCGCGCCGCCGCCGCCCTCGCCACCAACGAACTGCGCGTCGCCTACGCCCTGCACCCGGTCCGGCTCCTGGTCGACCTGCGCGCCCCCGAGGCCGTGCCCGCGCTGATCACCACTCTGCGACGGCGGCTGCGCCCGCACGACCCGTACCGGCGGGTGGCCCTCGCCTGCGTGGAGGGGCTCGGCGCCCTGGGGGACACCCGGGCCGCACCGGTCCTCAACGAGGCGCTGGCCCACCCGGTGCTCGCCGAGGCCGCCGTGCACGCGCTGGCCCGGATCCCGAGGCAACGGTGAGCCGTCGGCCGACGAGATCCTTCGCGTACCGCACCTCGGGCACGGCCACGCCCTCCACCTCGAAGGCCTCCTGCGCGCCGTCGGCGCGGAAACCCGCCCGCTCGTAGAAACGCCGGCGCCGCTGTTGCCCTCGATCACCCACAGGAGCACGCGCGCGTGTCCGGCGGCGGCGCACAGCCGTACCGACTCCTCGAGGAGCGCGTGGCCGATGCCGCCGCCGAACCGCTCGGGATCCACGTAGATCGCGTACAACTCCGCGTCCCTGGTGCGGACTTCGCCGTCCCGGTACGGTCCGTGGCAGGCCCACCCGACGAGTTCGCCCGCCCGCTCGGCGACCAGGTCCACCACGCCGGCGTCACCCCGGGTGAAGCGGCTGCGGTGCCGCTCGGCATCCGCGGCCACGTCCATGGCGTCGAGGTGCGCCCGCGGCATCAGCCCCCGGTACACGCTCCGCCAGCCCGCGACGCGGATCTCCGCCACCCGCCCGCAGTCGGCGAGCGTCATGTCCCGGACGCGGAGGTCCGTCATCCGGGCACCACCGCCAGCGCCTCGATCTCCATCAGAAACTCCGGGCGGACCAGTGCGGCGACCTGGACCGCGGAGGCGGCCGGCAACTGGTCGTCGGGTATGTGGGCGGCGCGGGCCGCGCGGATCGCGGGCAGGTGGGCCATGTCCGTGACGAAGTAGGTGAGTCTGAGGACGTCGTCGAAGGTCGCTCCCGCGCCGGCCAGGCAGCGGCGGAGGTTCTCGAAGACCTGGCGGGCCTGCGCCGCCGGGTCGCCCGCGCCGACGAGTCCGCCGTCCGCGTCCAGCGGGAGCTGGCCGGAGACGGCCACGAGGCGACCGGTGCCCAGGACGACGTGACTGTACTGGGCGGCGGGGAAGACCCCGTCGGGGGCGGGAATCCTGGTCAGATCACTCATGGGTCCATCGTGGACCATGGGTCTGACAACGCCCCCGACGGGATCGCGGTGCGGGGGGGCCGTCAGCCCCGGAAGCCGAGCAGCCCGTGCAGGGTCGAACCGTGCGCCGTGGCCGAAGCCGTCTTCGCCGCGCTCAGCGGCTCGGGGTCGGGCAGCGCCTGGCAGACCGCGTCGGCCTCGCCGTGGCCGCGCGGCACCGTGCCGTCGGACAGGTACCGCGCCAGGTGCCTGTCCAGGCAGGTGTTCCCGCTGAGGGTGATGCCGTGGTTCCCGCCGCCCTCCTCGACGACCAGGCTGGAGCGGGCGAGCAGCCGGTGGGCCGTGACGCCGCCCTCGTACGGGGTGGCCGCGTCCCCGGTCGCCTGGAACAGCAGCGCCGGGGGCAGCTTGCCGTTGGCGACGTTCACCGGCTTCAGCGACGTGACCGGCCAGAACGCGCAGGGCGCGTTGTACCAGGCGTTGTTCCAGGCCATGAACGGCGCCTTCTCGTACACCGCCCAGTTGTCCTCGCGCCACTGGTCCCAGTCGCGCGGCCAGGAGGCGTCACGGCACTGCACCGAGGTGTAGACGCTGTAACCGTTGTCGCCGGAAGGGTCGACGGCGGCGAAGTCCTCGTACGCCTCGACCAGCGGGTCGGCGTTCTTGTCGTTCACGTACGCCGCGAACGCCTCGGCCAGATAGGGCCAGTAGCCGTTGTAGTAGCCGCCCGGGATGAACGTGTCCTCCAGCTCGGAGGCGCCCACCTTCCCCTCGGCCGGCTTCTTGGCGAGCGCCGCCCGCATCGCGTACCACTCGGCCTCGATCCTCTCCGGATCGGTGCCGAGCCTGTACGTGGCGTCGTGCCGGGCGATCCAGGACATCAGCGCGCGGTGGCGGTCGTTGAAGGCGTAGTCCTGGGCGAGGTTGTCGTCGTACCACACGCCGGTGGGGTCGACGATCGAGTCCAGGACCAGGCGCCGCACCCGCTCCGGGTAGAGCTTGCCGTAGACCGCGCCCAGGTAGGTGCCGTACGAGTAACCGAAGTAGTTGATCTTCTTGGCGCCCAGTGCCGCGCGGATCGCGTCCATGTCCCGTACGGCGCTGACCGTGTTGATGTACGGCAGCACGCTCGCGTACTTCTTGCCGCAGGCGGCGGCGAAGGACTTGGCGCGGGAGAGGTTGGCCCTCTCGATCGCGGGCGTGCTCGGCAGGGAGTCGGGGCGCACCGGGTCGAAGTGACCAGGCCTGCAGTCGAGGGCGGGCTTGCTCGCACCCACCCCGCGCGGGTCGAAGCCGATGACGTCGTACTGGGCCGCGACCGCCTCGGGCAGCGAGGAGGCGACGAATCCCGCCAGCGTCAGACCACTGCCGCCGGGGCCGCCCGGGTTGACCAGCAGCGGGCCCTGGTACTTCTTGGCGGTGTGCGGGACGCGCGACAACGCGAGCGTGATCTGCTTCCCGCCCGGCTCGGCGTGGTCGAGCGGGACCTTCAGGGACGCGCACTGGAGCGTCGGGTAGTCGGTGGTGCCGCACTTCTTCCAGCTGAGCTTCGCGGCTCGGGCGGTGGGCGGGACGGTCGGGGAGCTGGCGTCGGCGGGGACGGCCGTGAAGGTTCCGGCCATGACGACGGCGGCTGCGCACAGCACGGCTGCGCGTTTTCTCATGGAGTCCTCCCAGGACGGAGGGTCTGCGGACCGCGGGGGTCACGGTTCCCGCCGCATCGTCCCGGAAAGCGCCCCCGGAAGAACGGAATCTGCCAAGTCTTGACCCAATTGGGCAGGGGTATGCGCTCGGATGACCTCAGATCAGCGAAAGCTGGGTCGGCTCGGGCAGATCGGGTCGATCCGGCTCGGGCTCCCGGACCCGGCGCGGCATCCCCGCGCGCGTGGGACCGATGCCGTACTCCTCGGCCAGCTCGTGCACCTGACGGGTGATCCGGCGCTGGTACCACTTCGGGGCGTACGAGCCGTCCGCGTACAGCCGCTCGTACCGGCGCACCAGATGCGGGTGCTCCCGGGCCAGCCAGGCCATGAACCACTCCCGGGCACCGGGCCGCAGATGCAGCACCAGCGGGGTGACCGACGTGGCCCCGGAGGCCGCGACGGCCCGCACGGTGTCCCGCAGCTGGGCCGGCTGGTCGCCCAGGAACGGGATCACCGGCGCCATCAGCACCCCGCACTCGATGCCGTGCTCGCCCAGCGTCCGTACCACCTCCAGGCGCCGCTCCGGGGCGGGCGTGCCCGGTTCCACGGTGCGCCACAGTTCCGGGTCGGTGAAGCCGACCGAGACCGAGATGCCGACGTCCGTCACCTCGGCGGCCTGGACCAGCAGGTCGAGGTCGCGCAGGATCAGCGTCCCCTTCGTCAGGATCGAGAAGGGGTTGGCGTGGTCGCGCAGCGCGCCGATGATGCCCGGCATCAGGCGGTAGCGGCCCTCCGCGCGCTGGTAGCAGTCGACGTTCGTGCCCATCGCGATGTGCTCGCCCTGCCAGCGGGGGGAACCGAGCTGGCGGCGCAGCAGCTCGGGCGCGTTCGTCTTGACCACGATCTGCGAGTCGAAGCCGAGGCCGGTGTCGAGGTCCAGGTAGCTGTGGGTCTTGCGGGCGAAGCAGTACACGCACGCGTGCGTGCAGCCCCGGTAGGGGTTGACCGTCCACTGGAAGGACATCCGGGAGACCGCCGGCACCCGGTTGATGATCGACCGGGCACGGACCTCGTGGAAGGTGATCCCGCGGAACTCGGGCGTGTCGAAGGTACGGGTGATCACCGCGTCGGCGCCGAACAACGCGGCGTCGGCCCGGCTGTGGTCGCCGGAGTCCGTGAGGTTCTCCCAGCGCATGAGGCCTCCTCGGTAGCACTGTCCCCAGAATAGAACACCCGTTCGCATGATCGTGCAACGGCCGTTTCCGACCGCTTCCGGGACCCCGATTTGGGTGCCCGGGCACCGGGGTGGTTGGCTTGCCCCCACCCCCGAGAACTCAGGTCCTGGAGGACGTCAATGGCGCAGGTCGAGGCCACTACGGAGCGAGTCGTCGCGGCGGACGCGGAGAAGGTGTTCGACGCCCTCGCCGACTACACCGGCACGCGCGGGAAACTGCTGCCCGAGCAGTTCAGCGAGTACGAGGTGCGGGAGGGCGGCGACGGCGAGGGCTCCCTCGTCCACTGGAAGCTCCAGGCCACCAGCAAGCGGGTGCGCGACTGCCTTCTGGAGGTCACCGAGCCCACCGACGGCGAGCTCGTCGAGAAGGACCGCAACTCCTCCATGGTCACCACCTGGCGGGTCACCCCGGCCGGCGAGGGCAAGTCCCGGGTCGTCGTCACCACGACCTGGCAGGGTGCCGGCGGCATCGGCGGCTTCTTCGAGAAGACCTTCGCGCCCAAGGGGCTCGGCCGCATCTACGACGCCGTGCTGGACAAGCTGGCCACCGAGGTCGAGCGGTAGAGCCAACGGGCGGCTCGTGACGGGAGGTTGGCCCCCTCACCGGTTCGAGTGGATCTCCGTGCCCCCCGGCGTCCCGCCGTAACTCGTCGCGCTTGCTCACAGTTGTCGCTTTACGCGGGAATTGTGCGGCAGCGCGACGAGGGGAGCGGCACGTGGGCGGGACCACTCTGGTACAGGGCGAACCGGCCGCGGCACCCCCGCGGACCCCCACGGCACCACCGGACCCGGTCGCGGAACTGAGCCCACGCCGCGTACGGCTGGTCTTCTTCGCGCTCATGCTCGCGCTGCTGCTGGCGGCGCTGGAGCAGATGATCGTCGCCACCGCGCTGCCGAAGATCGTCGGCGAACTGCACGGCCTGGACAGGATGTCCTGGGCGATCACCGCCTACCTGCTCACCGCCACGATCGGCCTGCCGGTCTACGGCAAGCTCGGCGACCTGTACGGCCGCAAGGGCGTCTTCCAGTTCGCGATCGTCGTCTTCGTCGTCGGCTCCGCCCTCGCGGGCCGCGCGCGGACCATGGACCAGCTGATCGCCTTCCGCGCGGTCCAGGGCATCGGCGCGGGCGGGCTCCTGACGGGTGTGCAGGCGATCGTCGCGGACATCGTGCCGCCCCGGCAGCGCGGACGTCTCCTGGGCCTGACCGGTGCCGCCTTCGGACTCGCCTCCGTCGCCGGACCGCCGCTGGGCGGCTACTTCACCGACCAGCTCTCGTGGCGGTGGTGCTTCTACGTCAACGTGCCCTTCGGCCTGGTCACGCTGGCCGTCGTCGCCGTCGCGCTGAAACTGCCGAAGCCGACCGCGAAGGCGCGGTTCGACGTCCTCGGCGCGCTGCTGCTCACCGCCGCCTCCACCTGCCTGGTGCTGCTGACCAGCTGGGGCGGCACCGAGTACGCCTGGGACTCACCGGTCGTCCTCGGGCTCGGCGCCGGAGCGGTGGCGGCCACCGTGCTCTTCCTCGCCGCCGAGCGCTTCGCCGCCGAACCGCTCATCCCGCTCCGGCTGTTCCGGGACCCCGTCTTCGACGTCACCGCACTGGTGGGCCTCGTGATCGGTGTTGCCCTGTTCGGTGCCGCCGGCTACCTGCCGACGTACCTACAGATGGTCGAGGGGGCCTCCGCCACCGGGTCCGGCCTGCTGATGCTGCCGATGACGGGCGGCATCGTCGGCGCGTCCGTCCTCTCCGGACAGCTCATCACCCGCACCGGGCGCTACAAGATCCACGTGGTCCTCGGCGCCGCCCTCTGCGTCGTGGGCATGGGGCTGCTCTCCCGCCTCGACGCCGATACGCCCCGGCTGCACTCCAGCGTCTGGATGGCCGTCCTCGGCGCAGGCATCGGCATGGTGATGCCGGCCCTCGTCCTCGCCGTGCAGAACTCGGTGCGCCCCGCCGACCTCGGCGCCGCCACCAGCGCCGGCGACTACTTCCGGCAGATCGGCGGCAGCGTCGGCGCCGCGCTGTTCGGCACCCTCCTCGCCGACCGGATCACCGACGCCCCGCACGACACCGTCCCCGCGCGCGCGGCGTCCTCGCTCCCCGATCCGGCGTCCCTCACCCCGCAGCTCGTCCACACGCTGCCCCCGGCGCTGCGCGACGACTACGTCCGGGCCTACGCCGACACCATGCCGCGGATCTTCCTCCTGCTCGTGCCGGTGCTCGTCCTCGGCCTGCTCGTCGCCTGCTTCCTCAGGGAGAAGCCGCTGGTGTCCCAGCACGCTGCCGAACAGGAGCCCGCGACCGCGAACGCCCCGGTCCCGCGGGCCCGTTCGTCCCACGCCACCGGAGCCCCCGTGTGCGGCACGGTGCAGCACCCCGACGGCACCGTCGTGCCCCGCGCGGCGCTCACCCTGATCGACGCCGTCGGGCAGCAGATCGGGCGGGGCGCGAGCGGCGACGACGGCCGGTACGCGCTGTCCACGCCGGGCACGGGATCGTACGTCCTGATCGCCGCGGCCGGCGGGCACCAGCCGCAGGCGGTCTCCGTGACCGTCGGCGAACGTCCCGTCGAGATCGACGTCGTCCTCGGCGGCGCCGGACGCCTCGCGGGCAGCGTGCTGACCGCGGACGGCACCCCGGTGCGGGACGCCACCGTCACCCTCACCGACGTGCGCGGCGAGGTGGTCGCCACCACCCGCAGCGGCCGCGAGGGCGGCTACCTCATCACCGAGCTGGTGGCGGGCGAGTACACCCTCGCCGCCGGCGCGCCCGCCTTCCGCCCGGCCGCGCTCCCGGTCACCGTCCAGGCCTCCCTGGAGACCCGTCAGGACATCGAACTCGCCGGCGGTGCCGTGCTGCGCGGCACCGTGCGGGCGACCGGCGGACGGACCGTCGAGGACGCGCGCGTGACGCTGCTGGACGTGGCGGGCAACGTGGTGGACACCCTCACCACCGGCCCGGACGGAACCTTCCGGTTCGTCGACCTGGCCTCCGGCGAGTACACCGTCATCGCCGCCGGCTATCCGCCGGTCGCCACCGTCCTCCAGGTGACGGGCGGCGGCCGTACCGCACGCGATCTCCACCTGGGACACGAGGACTGAGAACCCGTCAGCGACCGCCTCCAAGGCGCCGTCGCCCCTGCTCAGGGCTGGTGCGCGGGGGCGTGGGCCGATGCGCCGCGGTGCGGCTGATTCCCGGGTTGCCGCACATCGTGACCGGGCGGCGCCGTACGGTGGAGACGGCAGTACCGATCTCGCGGAGCCGTGGGGAAAGAGGGCCTGGGCCATGGACCGTGGCACCGACAGGGACACTTCCTCCCGCCCGGGAACGGGGAGCGGCACCAGGGACACCGAGCCGGGCCGCATCCCGTTGGCCGTCGTCGTGGTGGACCGCCACGGCCTGGTGTCCCACTGGAGCACCGGCGCCCGACGCCTGTTCGCCCTCGCCAAGGAGGAGGCGATCGGCCGGCCCGCGGTCGATCTGCTGCCCGTCTCCGGAGCGCTGCCCGAACCGGACGAGAGCGACCCGCACGGTCCGTACGCTGCCTACGACGGCCTCGGGCCCGATCTGGAGTCCTCCCTCGACGGACGGCTGGCGTACCCGGCCGCGGGCCGGGCCCGGCTCACCGTGCCGGGGAGCGGCCGTGTCGACGTCCTGTGGTGGGCCTACCCGTTGGTCGGTCCCGGACCGGAGCGGCTGCTCGTCCTCGCCGCGGACGCGGGCGGGCTGCGCCGGGGCGGCCCCGAGGAGACCGTGACCGCCGAGCGGATCGCGCCCGCCTTCGGCCTGCACACCGACTTCCCCGGCGCCGAAGGTCTCGCCCGCCGGCTTCCCGAGATCCTGCCCAGCATGAGCGTCGGCGAGAGCGCCCGGATCGTCGCCCAGGTCCTCGAACTCGGCTATCCGGTTCTGGAGTTCAGCCACAACGACCGGGTGCCCGTGACCCCCGACTGGGGCGTGGCCCGGCGTACCGAGCGCCAGGCCCGCCGGGAACGGGCGGCGCGCGCCGCCGCAGCCGGCGAACCCCCGCCGCAGGACCTGGCCGACGAGGGCGAGGACCTGGAGTACACCGCCGTACGCGAACGTCTGGAGTTCCTCAACGAGGTCAGCGGGCGCATCGGCACCTCGCTCGACCTGGCCCGCACCGTCGGCGAGGTCAGCAAGGCCGTCGTGCCCCGCTTCACCGACGTGGCCGGCACCTACCTGCGGGAGCAGGTCGTCGCCGGCGAGGGCTTCCCCGAGGGCGTGCCGGACACCACCACGCTGTGGCACCGGGTCGCCGTCGAGCACACCGACGAACCCGGCCGCTGGGACGACGTCGTACCGGTCGGCGAGGCCATGCCGTTCCCGGCGCACACGCCGTTCTTCCAGTGCATGACCACCGGACAACCCGTCCTCGTGCCCCGCATCAGCGAGGAGCTGGGGCACGCGATCGCCGCGCAGTTCGAGAAGCGGGACATCCGGCCCCTCATCACCGGCCGCTCCATGCTGGTCGTGCCGCTGAAGGCCCGCGACGTCGTCCTCGGCTTCATGATCCTGCTGCGTCACCCGGAGCGCGTCGAGTTCAACGACATGGACCGGGTCACCGGCGCCGAACTCGCCGCCCGCGCGGGCCTGGTGCTCGACAACGCGCGCATGTACACCTACCAGGAGTCCGTCGCCGAGACCCTCCAGGACAGCATGCTGCCGCACATCCCGCCGCACATGGCGGGCTGCGACATCGCCACCCGCTATCTGCCCGGCACCCTCCTCGGCCGGATCGGCGGCGACTGGTTCGACTCGGTGAAGCTGCCCGGCGCGCGCACCGCCCTGGTGGTCGGCGACGTCATGGGCCACGGCCTCAACTCGGCGGCCATGATGGGCCAGTTGCGGACGGCCGTCCAGACCATGGCCGCCCTCGACCTGCCACCCGCCCAACTGCTGCGCAACCTCGACGACCTGGCCCAGCGCCTCGGCGACAGCTACCTCGCGACCTGCCTCTACGCCGTCTACGACCCGATCGCGGGTGAACTGTGCCTCGCCAACGCCGGGCACATCCCGCCCGTCCTGGTGCGGGCCCGGGACGGGGCAGCCGAACTGCTCGACCTGCCCACGGGCGCGCCCATCGGTGTCGGCGGGGTGCCCTTCGAGGCGGTGCGCCTGCGGGTGGAGCCCGGCGACCGGCTGGTGATGTGCACCGACGGCCTGGTGGAGATGCGCGGCGAGGACATCGGCGTGGGGCTCGCCACGCTCTGCGAGTCCGCCGCGCACCCGGCCGCCTCCATGGACGACGCCTGCGACACCGTCATCCGCGCCCTGAACACGCGCGGTGGGCGCAAGGACGACGTGGCCCTGCTGATGGCACGGCTCAACGGCATCGCCCCCGACGACGTCGCCGAGTGGCGGCTGCCCCTCGACCCGGCCGAGGCCGGGCGGGCCCGCGCGGCGGTCCGCGAGCAGCTCCAGGTGTGGGGGCTCGCGAGGCTGGCCGATCCCGCCGCGCTCATGGTCGGCGAACTGGTCACCAACGCCCTACGGCACTCCCATCACCGGCCCGTCGACCTGCGCCTGGTGCGCGGCGACACCCTGCTGTGCGAAGTGGACGACGACGACCACGACCTGCCGACGCTGCTGAGCGCCGGGCCCGGTGACGAGTACGGGCGCGGGCTGCGGGTGGTCAGCACCCTCGCGCGTGAGTGGGGCACCAGCCGGACGAAGGCCGGCAAGACCGTCTGGTTCGAACTGACACTGCCGCCGCGCTGATCCGGCCGCGGGCGCGGGGGCGCACGAGGGCGTACGCGTGTCGAACGGGCCGTGCAGGAACGCGCCGCGCGCTTGTGACGGCGACCGGGGCGCGATACACCGTACTGGCCCGTCACTTGAGGGGCGGCCGTCGCACCCTGGGGAGTGGTGATGAGCGTGACGAGTCGGTACCGGGAGGCCTGGGAGGGCTTCTGGCGTGAGGCCCCGGACGAGCAGGGGGCCGTGTTCTGGGACGCGGAGCCGATCCTCACCGCCGGCGCCCACCTCGCCCTGTTCGAACCCCACCTGGCCGATCACAACCTGCCGATGGTGGACCTCGGCTGCGGCAACGGCACCCAGACACGCTTCCTCGCCGACCGCTTCCCGCACGTGATCGGCGCCGACATCTCCGCCGCCGCCCTGGACCACGCCCGGCGCGCGGATCCGGCGGAGCAGGCGTCGTACCGGCTGCTGGACGCCGCCGAGAAGGACGCCGCCCGGACCCTGCACGCGGAACTCGGTGACGCCAACGTCTACATGCGGGGCGTGCTGCACCAGGCCGCCCCGGAGGACCGGCAGCCGCTGGTCGACGGGATCGCCGCGCTCGTCGGGGAGCGCGGCCGGGCGTTCCTCGTCGAGCTGTCCGAGTCCGCCAAGCCCGTCCTGCTGGACCTGGCGCGGAGCGCGGCGGGACCGCCGCCCAAGCTGGCGCCCGTCTTCCGGCACGGTCTCACCCCCGGCGAGGTCGCCGACGACGCGGTCCCCGGTTACCTGGACGCCGCCGGACTGACCGTCCTGGCGGGCGGTGAACTGCCCCTCACCACCACGGAGTACCGGCCCGACGGCACCAGGATCGAACTGCCGTCGAGGTGGCTGATGGCGGGCCGCACAGCGTGACCCGGGGGGCGGCCGGGACCGCGGGGAACCCTCGAGGGCGCCGGTGCGTTGCCAACAAGCGGCAGTGTCAGCGTAGTTGTTGTCGTGTTTGTCGGCGAACCCCTGCCCTGGAGGTCTCCACCATGACCCCGACCCACCCCCGCCCGACCCGGCGTGCCGTGCTCGGTGGCGCGACCCTGGCCGCCCTGGCCGCGACGGTCGGCGCCGGTACGGCGAGCGCGACCCCGAACGCCGCCTGGCCGACCGGGTTCCCGCTCCCCAACGGCTGGCTCCCCGAGGGCATCGCCATCGGCAGCAAGCCGTACGCCTACCTGGGATCGCGGGCCAACGGCGCCATCTACCGGGCCGACCTGCGCACCGGCGAGGGCAGGGTCCTCTTCGCGGGCGGCACCGGCCTGATCTCGGTCGGCCTGAAGGTCGACGACCGCGCGGGCCTGCTGTACGTCGCCGGGAACACCGGAGTCGGCCGGGTCCACGACTCCCGCTCCGGCGAGCTCCTCGCCACCTACCGACTGACTCCGGCCACCGGTCACTTCATCAACGACGTCACCCTGCTCGGCGACCGCGCCTGGTTCACCGACTCGCGCGACGCGGTGCTCCACGGCGTCCCGCGGGGCGGCCGGGACGGCGCCGTCCACGCCCTGCCGCTCACCGGTGACTGGACGCAGTTGCCCGACGTCATCAACGCCAACGGCATCGTCGGCACCCCCGACGGCCGCGGGCTGATCGTCGTCAAGAGCACACCGGGCGAGCTGTACAACGTGAACCTCAGGACGGGGTACGCCACCAGGATCACGCTGGTCGGCCAGGACACCGTCGTCAACGGCGACGGCCTGTGGCGCATCGGCCGCACGCTGTACGTCGTGCAGAACCGGCTGAACCTGGTCAGTGTCTGGGACCTCGACAGGACGGCCACCACGGCGACCCTGCGCGGGACCGTCACCGACCCGCGCTTCGACGTACCGACCACGGCCGCCCGCTTCGGCGACCGGCTGTACCTGGTCAACGCCCGTTTCACGACGGCACCGACGCCCGAGACCACGTACGACGCCGTCGCGGTATCCCTGTGATCCCGCGCTGACGGCGGGCCGCCCTCCGGGCCGGGGGAGACCCGCCGTCAGGGGGGGTTGTCAGCCGGCCGTGCGGCCGCGGCGGTAGGCCACCCATCCCGCGCCCAGCAGGGCGGCGGCGAGCGCGGCGACGGAGAGCACCGTGACGCCGGTGGAGGCGAGGCTGCCGCCGGCCGTCGAGGTGCCGGTGTCCGAGCCGCCGGTGCCGGAACCGGTCGCCGAGCCGGAGGTCTCGCCGGAGGCGGAGCCGCCCGAGCGTGGTGCTCGCCGACACCGACACCGGTCCGCGGAGGCCATCGACCAGATCCGGGACGCGGGCGTCCCGGTGGTCGTCCTCGACCCGGCCACCGAGCTGTCCGACGTGCCCGTCCGCACCACCCGCGTCGCCGAGGCCCTCGGGGTGCCGGAGGCGGGCCGGGCCCTCAACGCCCGCTTCGACAAGGAACTCGCGGCGGCCCGGGCGGCCGTGCCGGACGGCAGCGAGCCCAAGGTGGCGTTCCTGTACATGCGCGGCAGCGCGGCCGTCTACCTGATGGGCGGCAGGGGATCGGGCGCCGACTCGCTGCTCGCGGCGGCGGGCGCGGTGGACGCCGGGGTCCGGGCCGGCCTCGACAAGCCGTTCACGCCCCTCACCAGCGAGGCCCTGGTCGCGGCCCAGCCCGATGTGATCCTGATGATGGACAGGGGCCTGGAGTCGGTCGGCGGCGTCGACGGACTCGTCGGCATCCCGGGCATCCGCGAGACCCCGGCCGGGGCGGACCGGCGGGTCGTCACCCTGGAGGACGGGGTCCTGCTGAGCTTCGGGCCGCGCACCCCGCTGGTGATCGACATCCCGTCGACCGCGTCCACGGGAAGTGAGGCCCGGCTCCACGGGAAGTGAGGCCCGGCTCAAGGAGAGTGAGGCCCGGCTCCAAGGAAAGGGGCCCCGATCGGCCCCAGGGGGCGAGTCACCCGCATCACGCGGCGGAGTCACCCGGCGCCACCGGACGGTGCCCCACCCGGCTCCCGGGACCGGCATGGGCGCCCGCGCTTCCTGGCCCGTTCCGCCCGTGGCGCGTAACGTGACGGAGCATGAAGATCCTGATCAGCGCCGACATGGAGGGCGCCACCGGGGTGACCTGGCCGGCCGACGTGCTGCCGGGGACCCCGCAGTGGGAGCGGTGCCGCTCGATGTTCACCTCGGACGTCAACGCCGCCGTCCTCGGGTTCTTCGACGGTGGCGCCGACGACGTCCTGATCAACGAGGCCCACTCGTCCATGCGCAACCTGCTCCTCGAACAGCTCGACGAGCGGGCCCAGATGCTCACCGGCCGTCACAAGTCACTGTCCATGGTGGAGGGCGTGCAGCACGGTGACGTGGACGGCATCGCCTTCGTCGGTTACCACGCGGGCGCCGGCGCGGAGGGCGTCCTCGCGCACACCTACCTCGCCAACTCCGTCACCGGCGTGTGGCTGAACGGCGTACGGGCGAGCGAGGGGCTGCTCAACGCCCATGTCGTCGCCGAGTACGGGGTGCCCGTCGTGCTGGTCACCGGTGACGACGTGGCCTGCGAGGACGCGCTCGGCTACGCCCCCGAGGCGCTGAAGGTCGCCGTCAAGGACCATGTGTCGCGCTATGCGGCCGTGTGCCGTACGCCGGCCAGGACCGCCGCCGACATCCGGGCCGCCGCCAAGGCGGCCGCGTCCCTGGCGATCCGTCAGAAACCGGTGCAGGGTGGACCGTTCAGTGTGGCGCTGGAGTTCGACGCCGAGCACCTGGCGATGGCCGCCACCGTCGTGCCCGGTGTGGTCCGCGCCGGGGAGCGGAAGGTGGCGTACACCAGCGACACCATGTACGAGGGGATCCGCACGTTCAAGGCGGTGACCACGATCGTCTCGGCCGCCGTGGAGGAGCAGTATGGCTGACCAGCAGGCCCTGGACGAGGCCGTCGAGTTCACCTCCGGCCTCATCCGCCTCGACACCACCAACCGCGGCGGCGGCGACTGCCGGGAGCGCCCCGCCGCCGAGTACGCCGCCGAACGGCTCGCCGGGGCGGGCCTGGACCCCGTCCTCCTGGAACGCACCCCGGGCCGGACGAACGTCGTCGCCCGCGTCGAGGGCACCGACCCGTCGGCGGACGCCCTGCTCGTCCACGGTCACCTGGACGTGGTGCCCGCCGAGGCCCGGGACTGGAGCGTGCATCCCTTCTCCGGGGAGATCCGCGACGGGGTCGTGTGGGGCCGGGGCGCGGTCGACATGAAGAACATGGACGCGATGATCCTCGCCGTCGTCCGCGCCTGGGCGCGGGAGGGCGTACGGCCCCGGCGGGACCTCGTCGTCGCGTTCACCGCCGACGAGGAGGCCAGCGCCGAGGACGGCTCCGGATTCCTCGCCGACGAGCACCCCGGGCTGTTCGAGGGCTGCACGGAGGCCGTCGGCGAGTCGGGGGCGTTCACCTTCCACGACGGGAGCGGGCGGGAGCTGTACCCGATCGCGGCCGGCGAGCGCGGCACCGCCTGGCTGAAGCTCACCGCGCGCGGGCGGGCCGGCCACGGCTCCAAGGTGAACCGGGAGAACGCCGTGACCCGGCTCGCCGCCGCGATCACCCGGATCGGCGAGCACGAGTGGCCGCTCCGGCTCACCCCGACCGTGCGCGCCGCGCTCACCGAACTCGCCGCGCTGCACGGCGTCGAGACCGGCCTCGACGACGTGGACGCGCTGCTCGACAAGCTCGGCCCGGCGGCGCGGCTCGTCGAGGCGACCGTCCGCAACAGCGCCAACCCGACCATGCTGGACGCCGGTTACAAGATCAATGTGATTCCCGGGGAGGCCGTCGCGTATGTCGACGGGCGCTGGCTCTTCGGCGCCGAAGCCGAGTTCCGCGCCACCCTCGACGACCTCACCGGACCTGACGTGACGTGGGAGTTCGAGCACCGGGAAGTCGCCCTCCAGGCACCGGTGGACTCGGCGACGTACGCCCGGATGCGGGCCGCCGTCGAGGAGTTCGCGCCCGGGGGACACGTGGTGCCGTACTGCATGTCCGGCGGCACCGACGCCAAGCAGTTCTCCCGCCTCGGGATCACCGGCTACGGCTTCACCCCGCTGAAGCTCCCTGAGGGCTTCGACCACCAGGCCCTCTTCCACGGCGTCGACGAGCGGGTGCCCGTCGAGGCGCTGCACTTCGGCGTCCGTGTCCTCGACCGCTTCCTGCGCACGGCCTAGGCATCCGGGAGACGAAGTGCGGACGTTGGCGTACGGTTCCTGGCCCTCGCCCATCGACGCGGCGCTCGCCGCCGCGCACGACGGGCACCCCGAGTACGTGGGCTTCGTCGGCGACGAGACCTGGTGGACCGAGCCCCGGCCCACCGAGGGCGGCCGACGCACCCTGGTGCGGCGGCACGCCGACGGCATGCAGGAGCCGGTGCTGCCCGCCCCGTGGAACGTGCGCAGCCGCGTCATCGAGTACGGCGGCCATCCCTGGGCCGGAGCGATGGTGGACGGCGAACCGCTCGTCGTCTTCGCGCACTTCGCCGACCAGCGCCTGTACCGCTACGGACCGGGCGGTGAACCGGTTCCGCTCACCCCCCTGTCCACCGTCGGCGGCGGACTGCGCTGGGCGGAACCGCAGCTGCGCCTCGACCGCGGCGAAGTGTGGTGCGTGCTGGAGGAGTTCACCGGTGAGGCGCCCACCGACGTCCGGCGGGTCCTGGCGGCCGTACCGCTGGACGGCTCGGCCGCCGGGGACCGGCGCGGGGTACGCGAACTCACCGACGACCGGCACCGGTTCGTCACCGGCCCCCGGCTCACGCCGGACGGGCGGCGGGCGGCCTGGCTCGCCTGGGACCACCCGCGCATGCCGTGGGACGGCACGGAGCTGATCGTCGCCGACGTCATGGACGACGGCACCTTCGGACCGGCACGGACGGTGGCCGGGGGAGCGCGGGAGTCCGTCGCCCAGGCCGAATGGTCGGCGGACGGCCGTCTGCTGTACGCGAGCGACCGTACGGGCTGGTGGAACCTGTACCGCGACGGCGAACCGCTCTGCCCGCGCGAGGAGGAGTTCGGCGGGCCGCTGTGGAAGCTTCCCGCTGGTTCGCCCCGTTGGAGGGCGGACTCGTCGCCGTCGTGCACGGCCGCGGCGCCACCACCCTCGGCGTGCTCGACCCGGAGACCGGCGAACTCGTCGACACGGCCGGCCCCTGGACCGAGTTCACACCCACCCTCGCGGTGCGCGGCGACCGCGTGGTCACCGTCGGAGCCAGCCCGCGCAGCGCGTACGAGGTGGTGGAGCTGGACACCCGCACCGGCCGGGCCCGGGTGGTCGGAGCCCCGCACGACGACGCCGTGGACCCCGCCTACTACCCCGAACCGCAGATCCGCACCTTCACCGGGCCCGCCGGACGCGAGGTCCACGCCCACATCTACCCGCCGCACCACCCCGGCTGCGCCGCACCGGGCGGGGAACTGCCGCCGTACGTCGTGTGGGCCCACGGCGGCCCCACCGGCCGCGCGCCCCTCGTCCTCGACCTCCAGATCGCCTACTTCACCTCACGCGGCATCGGGGTCGCCGAGGTCAACTACGGCGGCTCCACCGGCTACGGCCGGGCGTACCGGGACCTGCTGCGCGAGCAGTGGGGGGTGGTCGACGTCGAGGACTGCGCGGCCGTCGCGCTCGCGCTCGCCGACGAGGGCACCGCCGACCGCGATCGGCTGGCGATCCGCGGCGGCAGCGCGGGCGGCTGGACCGCGGCCGCCTCCCTCGCCGCGACCGACGTCTACGCCTGCGGCACGATCCTCTATCCCGTGCTCGACCTGGTCGGCTGGGGCGCGGGGCAGACCCACGACTTCGAGTCGCGGTACCTGGAGAGCCTCGTCGGCCCCTACGACGAGGTTCCCGGCCGGTACGTGCAGCGCTCGCCCGCCGAGCACGCCGACCGGATCACCGCGCCCTTCGTGCTGTTCCAGGGACTGGACGACGTGATCTGCCCGCCCGCGCAGTGCGAGGAGTTCCTCGCCCGGCTGGCGGGCCGCCGGGTGCCGCACGCGTACCTCGCGTTCGAGGGGGAGGGCCACGGGTTCCGGCGCGCGGAAACCATGATCCGCGTGCTGGAGTCCGAACTCTCCCTGTACGCCCAGGTGTTCGGGCTCACCCCGCCCGGCGTCCCGACGTTGGAGCTCACCAGGTGAAGGAACTCGTCCGGCCGGTGAGGCTGGCCCCCGGGGCCCGGGTGGCCGTGGTGGCGCCCAGCGGGCCCGTGGCCGAGGAGCGGCTGGAGGCCGGTCTGGACGTTCTGCGCGGCTGGGACCTCGACCCGGTGGTGGGCCCGCATGTGCTGGACCGGCACGGCGCCCTGCCCCATCTGGCGGGCACGGACGCCGACCGGGCCGCCGACCTGCAGAGCGCGTGGTGCGACCCGGCCGTGGACGCGGTGCTGTGCGCGCGGGGCGGATACGGGGCGCAGCGGACGGCCGACCTGCTGGACTGGGCGGCGATGCGGGCGGCCGGACCCAAGGTGTTCGTCGGCTTCAGCGACATCACCTCGCTGCACCAGGCGTTCGCCACCCGGCTGGGCCTGGTCACCCTGCACGGACCGGCGGCGGCCGGTGTCGACTTCGTCAAGAACGCGGCAGCGCAGGAGCACCTCAGGGCCACGCTGTTCGCTCCCGAGACGGTCCGCACGCTCACCTCCCGGGGCACCGCGCTGGTTCCCGGGCGGGCCCGGGGCGTCACGCTGGGCGGCTGCCTGAGCATGCTCGCCTCCGACCTGGGCACCCCGCACGCCCGCCGCACGGCACGCGGCGGGCTGCTGCTGACCGAGGACGTGGGCGAGCGGGCGTACCGCGTCGACCGGATGCTGACCCAGCTGCTGCGCGGTGCCTGGCTCGACGGTGTCACGGGGATCGCGCTCGGCTCCTGGACCGCCTGCGGTCCGTACGCCGACCTGCGGGCGGTCCTCGCCGACCGGCTCGGCGGCCTCGGCGTGCCCGTGCTGGAGGAGTTCGGGTTCGGGCACTGCGAGGGGGCCTCGACGGTTCCCTTCGGTGTCGCCGCCGAGCTCGACGCCGACGCGGGCACCTTGACGCTCGACGAACCGGCACTGCGCTGACGCCGCGGGTGAGCCGCAGGGGTCGGGGTGAGCCGTGAGGGCGCGAGGTGAGCGGCAGGGACGCGGGGTGAGCGGCAGGGACGCGGCGCCCCTCGCAGGCGGTCGTCGCCACCACCCGCCGCTGCCGGGCGCCAGGATGAACTGCTCCGCCGCATCCCGACTGGAGGTCACCTCAGTGTTCCCCGTACGGGCACTTGTCGGTGGGTGAGCGGCAGGGGCGCGGGGTGAGCCGTAGGGTGGCGGAGTGCCTCACCACGCTTCCCGCTATCTCGCCGAAGGCCCGCGCGTGGGCGTACGGCCCTTCACGTACGAGGACGGCGCCGAGTTCACCGCCCGGGCGAGGCAGAGCCGGGAACTGCACCGGCCGTGGCTGTTCCCGCCGGACAGCCCCAGCGCGTACACCGCCTACGCGGGGCGGCTGATCGAGGATCCGGCCCGGGCCGGGTTCCTGGTGTGCGAGAAGGCCCCGGAGCCGGGCGGGGACGGATCCGTGGCCGGGGCCGTCGCCGGGTTCATCAACATCAACAACATCGTCCGGGACGGATTCCAGTGCGGGGCGCTCGGCTACGGCGCGTTCGCGCACGCCGCCGGGCGCGGGCTGATGCGGGAAGGCCTCGGCCTCGTGGTCGGGTACGCGTTCGGGCCGATGAGGCTGCACCGGCTGGAGATCAACGTGCAGCCCGGGAACGCCGCGTCCATCGCGCTCGCCCGGGCCTGCGGATTCCGGCTGGAGGGCTTCTCACCGGCCATGCTCTTCGTCGACGGCGCCTGGCGGGACCACGAGCGGTGGGCGATCACCGCCGAGATGCGAGCGGCGGGCTGATCTCACGGGTGGTCCGGAGCAGGGCGACCTGGCACCGGGCGCCCGCTCGGGGTGACCGCACGGTGCCCGGGTCGCCCTGGCACGGGGCCTCGATCCGCTACGCGCCGCCACGGTCCACGTACTCGTACACCGCCCCGTCCGGGTGCATCGCGATCAGGTTGCGGCCCGCCGGCGTGGCGACCGGGCCCGCGATCACGCGGGCGCCCAGCTCCGTCAGCACCCGGTGGGCCTCGTCGACGTCCTTGACCGCGATCGTGGCGGCGACCTTGCGCAGCACCTCCAGCTCGGCCGCGGGGCCGCTCATCAGCAGGAAGCAGCCGACCGCGGCGACCTGGACGCCGCCGCGCTCGAAGCGGAGGGCGGTGCCGCCCGCGAGCCGTTCGTAGAAGGGGACCGCGGTCTCCAGGTCGTCGACGCAGACGCGCAGCGTGGCTCCCAGAATGTCCATGCGGAAAAGCCTAGTTGGGACGCCGGGGCAGGGAGATCGTTTCCCGCGATCCGCTCGTCGGCCGCCTGCCGTGGGCGTTACGCGCCGGTGGCCGGGGGTACCCGGCGGCCATGGACCGCTTGGATCACCTGGAGCATCTGGACCGGCATCTGGTCGACGAGCTGGCGCAGGTCGCGCGCGAGACCGTCCGCGAGGAACTGCGCGAGCAGACCCGCAAGCAGCGCCGTACGGCCATGCTTACGCCGCCTCCGGCACCGTCGCCCTGTACGCGGGCGCGGCCGTCGCGCTCGCCGTCGGACTCGCGCTCGCCCTCGTGCTGCCCGACTGGGCCGCCGCACTGATCACCGCGGCGATCCTCGGCGTCGTCGCCTACATGCTGCGCGGTGCCGCCCGTCCCTCCGCGTCCCGGCCCTCGCACGCGCCCGAGGCGGGCCCCACCGCGAACGGTCACCAGCCGGGCATCGGCGGCACGTTGCCGTCCTCGCCGCCCGGCGCCGGCGGCCCGATCCCGCCGATGCCGCCCGTGGCACCCCAGGCGGGCGCACCGGAGCCCGGCACGTCCGGGACCCCGGCCGCGCCGCCGCGGCCCGACGGCATCGCCCCCGAGCAGCCGCACCACCGGGCGTGATCCGAGGTGCGCCGCATCCGCAGAGCCCCGCGGTCGCGGTCGGCGCACGGCAAAACGGTCGTGGTGACTGGCGCCAGCGGTGGCCTGGGCCGGGCCACGGCGGTGGCCTTCACCGCCCGGGGCGACCGGGTCGCCCTGCTGGCCCGGGGCCGCGCGGGCCTCGCCGCGACGGCGGACGACGTGCAGCGCGCCGGCGGTGAGGCGTTCGTCGTCACCGTGGACATGGCGGACGCCAAGGCGGTGGAGGCCACCGCCGTGGCCTGGGCCGGGCCACGGCGGTGGCCTTCACCGCCCGGGGCGACCGGGTCGCCCTGCTGGCCCGGGGCCGCGCGGGCCTCGCCGCGACGGCGGACGACGTGCAGCGCGCCGGCGGTGAGGCGTTCGTCGTCACCGTGGACATGGCGGACGCCAAGGCGGTGGAGGCCGCCGCCCAGCAGGTGACCGACGCGTTCGGGCCCATCGACGTCTGGGTCGACAACGCCTTCGGCGGGATCTTCGCCCCGTTCACCGAGATCACTCCGGACGAGTTCCGGCGGGTGACCGAAGTGACCTGTCCGGGCTACGTGTTCGGCACCCGGCCGCGCTGCGCCACATGCTGCCGCGTGACCGGGGAACCATCGCGCAGGTCGGTTCGGCGCTCGCCTACCGAGGGGTCCCCTTGCAGTCGGCGTACTGCGGGGCCAAGCACACCATCCAGGGCTTCAACGAGTCGCTGCGGTGCGAGCTGTTGCACGAGGGCAACGGCGTGCGCACCACGATGGTGCAGCTGCCGGCCGTCAACACTCCTCAGTTCGCATGGGTCTTGATTCGACGACGAGGCCGTGGCGGGCAGCCCGCAGGGCTGGGTGTCCCGCAACCGGGGGCGGATGGGCGCCGGAGCGCTGTCCGCGGCGGGCCTGGGCGCCATGGTGAGCGCCGGGCTGCGCCGCGCGGGCCGGCCACCGTCCCGGCGGCGGACCTGAACAGGTCGCCGTCGTGGCGGACATGAACGTCGGCCGACGCGTGTCACACCGGCCGGCGCATGTCCCGCGAGGCGCGCTGCCGGTTCAGGCACTCTGCTGAAGCTGCGGCAGCACCTTCGTGCGGTAGAAGTCGAAGAACCCGCGCAGGTCGGGTCCGATCTGGTTGACGTAGACGACGTCGAAGCCGGCGTCGGCGAACTGCTTCAGCTCCGCGACGTGCTCCTCCACGTCGTCGCCGCACACCCGGTTCTGGCGGACCATGTCCTCGGTGACCAGCGACTGCGCCTGCTCGAAGTGCTTGGGCGAGGGCAGCACCTGGGCCAGTTCGCCGGGCAGCTGCTCGTTGGCCCAGAGCCGGTGCACGGTCCGTACGGCCTCGTCCTTGTCGGTGTCGTAGCAGACCTTGGTGCCGCCGCTGACGAGATTTCCGCCGCCCCCGCCCTTGCGGTACTGCTCCACCATCGCCGCGTCCGGCTGGATGGTGATGTACCCGTCGGCGACCCGGGAGGCGAGCTGGGTGGCCGCGGGCCCGAAACCGGAGACGTCGATCGGGACGGGCTCGTCGGGAACCGTGTACAGGCGGGCGTTCTCCACCGTGTAGTGCGTGCCGTGGTGGTTGACCTCCTCGCCGGTGAACAGCCGCCGCATCACCTGGATGGCCTCCTCCAGCATCTCCAGCCGTACGTGCGCGGGCGGCCAGGCGTCACCGAGGATGTGCTCGTTGAGCGCCTCGCCGGTGCCGACGCCCAGCCGGAAGCGGCCGTTCGTCATCACCGCGCTGGTCGC
The DNA here is from genome assembly GCF_030287445.1 of Streptomyces sp. ALI-76-A. GTDB lineage: Bacteria > Actinomycetota > Actinomycetes > Streptomycetales > Streptomycetaceae > Streptomyces. The sequence continues at coordinate 7,132,234 of NZ_JASVWB010000002.1, forward strand.
CGCGGCCTGTGCCACCACCGCCGGATGCATCCGTACGGTCGGGCAGGTCACCGCCGTCTCGATCGGCAGCGACACGGCCTCCGACAGGGCGCCGATCACCGACCAGACGAACGGGCTCTGGCCCTGCGCGTCGTTCCACGGGTGGTAGTGGTCGGAGATCCACAGTGCCTGGAATCCGGCCTGTTCGGCCATGCGTGCCTGCTCGACGAGCTCGGCGGGACCGTACTGCTCGCACGAGAGGAAGTAGCCGTATTCGGGCATGGGGGGTGTGCCTCCACGAAGTGGGCGGGTGGTTCGGCGTCCCGGGTACCCGGCGGCCCCGGCGGAAACCGGTCCGTACGGGCCGGGGCGGGGCCAGGCGGACGTTTGGGTGACCTGACCAGGGGGACGCGGAAGTCTCCCGAGGTACGCGACAGCGCCGGAGGCGAACCGTGAGTCGACCCCGCATTGTGATCGTCGGTGCCGGTTTCGCCGGGTACCGGACGGCCCGAGAGCTGTCCAGGATGTCCCGGGGCAAGGCCGACATCACCCTGCTGAACCCGACCGACTACTTCCTGTACCTGCCCCTGCTGCCCCAGGTCGCGGCCGGGATCCTGGAGCCGCGCCGGGTCACCGTCTCCCTCTCGGGCACCCTGTCGCACGTCCGCCTGGTGCTCGGCGAGGCCGACGGCATCGACCTGGACGGGCGGACCGTGCACTACAGCGACCCCGAGGGCGGCGAGGGCACCCTGGCCTACGACCGGCTGGTGCTCGCCGTCGGCAGCGTGAACAAACTGCTGCCGATCCCCGGGGTCGCCGAGCACGCGCACGGCTTCCGCGGGCTGCCCGAGGCGCTGTACCTGCGCGACCACGTCACCCGGCAGGTGGAACTCGCCGCGGCGGCCGACGATCCGGACAGCCGCGCCGCGCGCCGCACGTTCGTGGTGGTCGGCGCCGGTTACACCGGCACCGAGGTCGCCGCGCACGGGCAGCTGTACACCGACGCGCAGGTGCGCAGGCACCCGCTGGGTGGAGGCGTACGGCCGCGCTGGCTGCTTCTCGACGTCGCGCCACGCGTGCTGCCCGAGCTGGACGAGCACCTGTCCCGCACCGCCGACCGCACGCTGCGCGAGCGGGGCGTGGAGGTGCGCATGGGGACCTCCGTGAAGGAGGCCACGCCGGACGGGGTGCTGTTGACCGACGGCGAGTTCGTGCGCACGCGGACGCTCGTGTGGTGCGTCGGCGTCCGGCCCGATCCGTTCGTCGAGAGCATCGGGCAGCCGCTGGAGCGCGGCCGGATCGTCGTCGACCCGTACCTCCGGCTCCCGGGCCGGCCGGAGGTGTTCGCGTGCGGGGACGCGGCCGCCGTACCGGACCTGGACAAGCCCGGGGAGTTCACGCCGATGACCGCGCAGCACGCCTGGCGGCACGGGAAGGCAGCGGCCCGCAACGTCGCCGCCTCGCTGGGCGTCGGCGAACGGCGTCCCTACCGCCACAAGGACCTCGGCTTCGTGGTGGACCTGGGCGGTGCGAAGGCCGCCGCCAAGCCGCTCGGCATTCCCCTGTCCGGGCCGGCGGCCGGTGCGGTCACCCGCGCCTACCACCTCGCGGCGATGCCCGGCAACCGGGTCCGGGTCGCTGCGGACTGGCTGCTGGATTCGGTACTCCCGCGCCAGGCCGTCCAGTTGGGCCTCGTACGGTCCTGGTCGGTGCCGCTGGACACGGCGTCGCCGGAACTGGCCCGGGTGCCGGGAGGACCGGGAGCACACCTGAAGGAGGCGGGACCGCGCGCACGCGGCAGGGAGGCGGCCAGGTCGGGCCCCGGAGCGGCCCTCGCGGCCGACACGGACGCGGAGACGCCGCCGGGCCCGGAGCCGGGCTCCGATCCCGCGGGGACCGAGCGGGGCTCCGGGCCCGTGGAGGGCCGGCCGGACCCCGGGCCCGCGGGAAGTCGGCCGGGCTCCGAGCCCGTGGCGAACCACCCCGCCCCCGGGCCCGAAGAGGCCCGATCGGCCCCTGAGCCCGCGAAGAGTCAGCCGGATCACCCGGGCCCTGAGCCCGCCAAGAACCAGCCGGGCCCTGACCCCGCGAAGAACCAGCCGGGCCCCGAGCCCGCCAAGAACCAGCCGGGCCCCGAGCCCGCCAAGAACCAGCCGGGCCCCGAGCCCGCCAGGAACCAACCCGGTGGGGAGCCCGCCGGGCACCAGCCCGGTGGCGAACCCCCCAGGAAACAAGGCCGGAACGGCCGTGAGCCCGACCGGGCTCCCGGCCCCGTCAAGCGGACCGACGGCACCCCCGACGTCACCTCCGCGGAAGGAGATTCATGAACACCGGTGAACTCGTCGAACTCGCCCAGCAGTTGCGCGTGGACAGCGTGCGCGCCTCGGCGGCCGCGGGCTCCGGGCACCCGACGTCCTCGATGTCCGCCGCCGACCTGATGGCCGTCCTCTTCGCCCACCACTTCCGCTACGACTTCGACCGCCCCGCCCACCCGGGCAACGACCGCTTCGTGCTGTCCAAGGGCCACGCCTCGCCCCTGCTGTACTCCGTCTACAAGGCGGTCGGCGCCGTCGACGACGAGGAACTGCTCACCTTCCGCACGCTCGGCAGCCGGCTCGAAGGGCACCCCACGCCCCGGCGGCTGCCGTGGGTGGAGACGGCCACCGGCTCGCTCGGGCAGGGACTGCCGGTCGGCGTCGGGATCGCGCTGTCCGAGAAGCGGCTGGACCGTACCGGCTACCGCGTGTGGGTGCTGTGCGGCGACAGCGAGATGGCCGAGGGATCCGTGTGGGAGGCCGCCGAGCAGGCCGGACACGAGCACCTGGACAACCTCACCGTCGTCGTCGACGTGAACCGGCTCGGCCAGCGCGGCCCGACCCGGCACGGCCACGACCTGGACGCCTACGCCCGCCGCTTCCAGGCCTTCGGCTGGCACACCGTCGAGGTGGACGGCCACGACGTCGACGCGATCGACCGGGCGTACGGCGAGGCCGTCTCCACCAAGGGCCAGCCGACCGCGATCCTCGCCCGCACCCTCAAGGGCAAGGGCGTCGCCGACATCGAGGACCGCGAGGGCCTGCACGGCAAGCCGCTGAAGAACGCCGACGACGCGATCGCCGAACTCGGCGGCCCCCGCGACCTGCGCATCCAGGTGACCGAGCCGCCGGCCGCCCGCATGCTGCACTCCGTGCACACCGGACCCTTCGAACTGCCCCGCTTCGAGAAGGGCGGCGACGAGGTCGCCACCCGCAACGCCTTCGGGCAGGCGCTCGCCGCGCTCGGCAGCGGACGCAGCGACGTCGTCGCCCTGGACGGCGAGGTCGGCGACTCCACGCGCGCGGAGTTCTTCGCCAAGGAACACCCCGACCGCTACTTCGAGTGCTACATCGCCGAACAGCAGATGGTCGCCGTGGCCGTCGGACTCGCCGCGCGCGGCTGGGTGCCGTACGCCACCACCTTCGCGGCCTTCCTCACCCGCGCCTACGACTTCATCCGCATGGCGTCCATCAGCGGCTCCGGCCTCAACCTGATCGGCTCCCACGCGGGCGTGGCGATCGGGCAGGACGGACCCAGCCAGATGGGTCTGGAGGACCTGGCGATGATGCGGGCGGTGCACGGCTCGACCGTGCTGTACCCGTGCGACGCCAACCAGACCGCCCGGCTCGTCGCCGAGATGGCGGGCCTGGAGGGCGTCCGCTACCTGCGCACCTCGCGCGGCGAGAGCCCGGTGATCTACGGGCCCGACGAGGAGTTCCCGATCGGCGGCAGCAAGGTGCTGCGCTCCTCCGGGCAGGACCGGATGACGATCGTCGCGGCGGGCGTCACCGTGCCCGAGGCGCTGGCCGCCGCCGACGCGCTGGAAGGGGAGGGCATCAGCGTCCGGGTGATCGACCTGTACTCGGTCAAGCCCGTCGACCGGCCCACCCTGCGCCGGGCCGCCGAGGAGACCGGTTGCCTGCTGACCGTGGAGGACCACCACGAGGAGGGCGGCTTGGGCGACGCCGTCCTCGACGCGTTCCTCGACGGGCGGCCCGTGCCGCGTCTGGTGCGCCTCGCCGTCCGCTCGATGCCGGGCTCGGGCTCCCCCGACGAGCAGCTGCACGCCGCGGGCATCGACGCCGAGTCGATCGCGGCGGCCGGCAAGCTGCTGGTGGAGGGGGCGGTCGTGCGGTGAGCGGCGCGGGTCCACGCACGGTCCGGGCGGGCCGGCGCACGGTGCGGGTGCACCGCCCGCACAAGGTGCTCTTCCCCGGGGGCGGGGGCACGAAGGAGTACACCAAGGGCGACCTGGTCGACTACTACCGGTCCGTCGCCCCGTTCATGCTGCCGCACCTGCGCGGCCGCCCCCTGATGCTGGAGCGGCACCCGGACGGCGTCGACGGCCCCCGGTTCATGCAGAAGAACACGCCGGACACGTACCCGGAGTGGATCACCCGGGCCGAGGTCGCCAAGGAGGGCGGCACCGTCCGCCACACCGTGTGCGATGACACCGCCACCCTGCTGTACCTCGCCGACCAGGCGGCCCTCACCCTGCACCGCTGGCTGTCCCGCGCCGGCCGCGTGGAGCGGCCGGACCGGATGGTCTTCGACCTCGACCCGCCCGGGGACTCCCGGGAGGACTTCGCGGCGGTGCGGGAGACGGCCCTGCTGCTGGGCGAGCTGCTCGACGAGCTCCAGCTGCCCTCGGCGCTGATGACCACCGGCTCGCGCGGCCTGCACGTGGTGGTGCCGGTCACCGGCCGGCACGACTTCGACGAGGTCCGGACGTTCGCCCGGGACGTCGCCGACACCCTCGCCGCCGGCCACCCCGACCGCCTCACCACCGCCGCCCGCAAGAAGGACCGCGGCGACCGGCTCTACCTGGACGTCCAGCGCAACGCCTACGCCCAGACCGCGGTCGCCCCCTACACGGTCCGCGCGCGGCCGGGCGCCCCGGTGGCCACACCCCTCGCCTGGTCCCAGCTGGACGATCCGCGCCTGGACGCCCGCCGTTGGACCATCGCCGACGCCGTCGAGCAGGCCCGCACCGATCCGTGGGCCGACGTGATGCGCAAGGGCCGCACCCTGGGACCGGCACGCCGCCGCCTCGACGCGTTGATGTCCTCCTGAAGGTTTGGCCAAGGAACGAGCGGCCACCCGAAGTACGAGGTGGCCATGTCGAACACAAGAAATCCTTCAGAATCACACAATTCACAAAGTTCTCCCAGAACGACGAACAAGGACACAGCGGACAAGGACACAACGGAGCACACGACGAGGAGACGACGCCCGCGCCCCATGGAGGTGCTGCGCGACGCATGCGCCCAGCTCGGAGAGCTGACCGGCATGTCGGCCGAGAACGTGTCGTCCTTCGAGCAGACCGAGGACGGATGGTCGCTCGAGGTCGAAGTCCTCGAACTGTCCCGTGTGCCCGACACGATGAGCCTGATGGCGACCTACCAGGTCGAACTCGACCCGGACGGCGAGCTGACCGGCTATCGGCGCGTTCGCCGTTACGAGCGCGGGCGGGCCGACTCCCACAGGTCCGGCGGCCGGTAGGGCCGCTCCGTTGAACCACATCCACTCGCACACCGAACCCATAGACAAGGAGGCGCGGTCGACATGACCGTTGTCCCGGCTCAGCAGAGCGGCGGCGGAGGCGGCAGCAGTGGCCTCTACGACGTCCTGGAACTCGTCCTCGACCGGGGGCTCGTCATCGACGCGTTCGTACGAGTCTCCCTGGTCGGCATCGAGATCCTGAAGATCGACGTCCGGGTCGTGGTGGCCAGCGTCGACACCTACCTCCGCTTCGCGGAGGCGTGCAACCGGCTCGACCTGGAGGCGGGGCCGCGCAAGAGCCCCGGCCTGCCCGACATGGTCGGCCAGATCACCGAGTCCGGCGCCCGCGGCAAGTCCAAGGGCGCGCTCTCCGGTGCCGCCGACACCATCTCCGGCGCCTTCAAGCAGGCACGCGAGGAGGGCGAGACCGAGTCCCGGCCGCGCGCCCGTAAGACCTCCGCCTCGCGCAGGAAGGAGGAAGGGGAGTGAGCACGTACGTCTACGGCATCACGGCCTCGTCCCATCCCGCGCTGCCCGAGAGCATGGCGGGCGTCGGTGATCCGCCGCGTCCCGTGCGCGTCCTGCGGGAGGGCGGACTGGCGGCCGTCGTCAGCGACGCCCCCGAGGGGCTGCGGCCCAAGCGCAAGGATCTCCTCGCCCACCAGAACGTCCTGAGCGAGGTGGGTGCGGAGGGCTGCATCCTGCCCATGCGGTTCGGCAGTGTCGCCCCGGACGACGGCACGGTCACCGGGGTGCTCGCCGAGCGCGCCGACCACTACCAGGAGCGGTTGCGGACGCTCGACGGCAAGGTCGAGTACAACGTCAAGGCCACGCACGACGAAGAAGCCGTACTGCACCGCGTGATGTCCGAGAACCCGGAGATCCGCGCCCTGACCGAGGCCAACCGGCAGGCGGGCGGCGGCAGTTACGAGCAGAAGCTACAGCTCGGCGAGATGGTGGTCGCCGCGGTCAAGGCCCGGGAGGCCGAGGACTCCGGCGAGGTGCAGCGTGCCCTGGAACCGCTCGCCGACGCGATCAGCGTGGGCCCGGAGTCCAGCGGCTGGCTCGCCAACGTGTCGTTCCTGGTGGGCCGCGACTCGGCCGCGGAGTTCCTGAACGCGGTGGAGGAGATCCGCAAGGATCGTCCGCACCTCGACCTGCGCGTCAACGGCCCGCTGCCGCCGTACAGCTTCGTCGACCCCGGACCCGCCGAGCCGGCGGGCAGCGCGGCCGGCACGGACCGCGTGGAGGGATGACGTGTCGTGGGACTCATCGGCGAGGTCCTCCTGCTGCCGTTCGCACCCGTGCGCGGCAGCGGCTGGGTGATCAGACAGGTAATGCGTGAGGCGGAACGCCTCTACTACGACCCGGCCACGGTCAGGGCCGAACTCGCTCAGCTGGAGGAGCGGCTGGAGGCGGGCGAGATAGACGAGGAGGAGTTCGACCGACAGGAGGACGACCTCCTCGACCGGCTGGAGATCGGCCTGCGCGGTGGCGCGGGGACAGGCGACGGGACGACACGATGAACCGAGTGGGAATGGGCCTCGCGATAGGGGCCGGATACGTCCTCGGGCGTACGAAGAAACTGAAGCTGGCGATGGCGGTCGGCACGTTCGTCGCGGGCAAGCGGATGAACCTGACTCCGAAGGCCGTCGCGGAACTGGTGTCCGGGCAGCTGAAGAACAACCCGCAGTTCAAGGAGATCGGGGACCAGCTGCGGGTGGACCTGCGCGGGGTCGGCAAGGCGGCCTCGGGCGCCATGGTCGAGCGGCAGATCGACGCCATCGCCGACCGGCTGCACGGCCGTACCGCCCAGGTCCGCGACCAGCTCTCGGGCGTGGTCCCGGACCTCGGTTCCAAGGACGACGACCGGGCCGAGGACGACGACGACCGGGCCGAGGACTCCGGGGACGAAGAGCCTGAGGAGGACTACGAGGAGTCCGAGGCGGAGCAGGCGGACGAAGGCGACGAGGGCGACCAGGCCGACGAGGCCGACGAGGAGCCCGAGCGGCGCCGCGGGCCGGCGGCGAAGAAGGCCCCGGCCAAGAGGGCTCCGGCGAAGAAGGAGCCCGCCAGGAAGACGGCCGCCAAGAAGACCGCGGCCAGGAAGACGGCCGGCAAGAAGACCGCCGCGGCCCGGGATGCCGGCCGCGGGGCCCGGAACCGGCTCCCGAAGGGAGGCGGTGAGTGATGACCGAGACACTCGGAGCAGCACGGGGGGTCACCGACAAGGCGACGAAGAACAACCCCATCGCCGACGTGGCCAAGAGCGAGGCCGCCGACCGGCTGAAGGCGGAGGTGCAGGAGTATGTCGCCGCCCAGGTCCAGCGCATGCTGGTCGGGGTCGGCCAGAAGCTCGGCCAGACCACGGTGAAGCTGAACGACATCGCCGAGGGCAACAGCCCCGGCTTCGCCAAGCTCGCCCTCGACGGCGGCCGCAAGCTCGCCGAGGGCAAGGGCCCCGTGCGCAGCGCGGTGGAACTCGGTGCCTCGCGGGCCAAGGACAAGGTGGTCGGCGCCTTCAAGGGCCTCGGCGGCAAGGGCAAGGGCAAGGGCAAGGGGTCCGGTCAGAAGCCCACGGTCATCATCGAGCACATCGACGTCGGCGTGCCGCTGCGCACGGCCTACGACCAGTGGACGAAGTACCAGGACTTCAGCACCTTCGCCAAGGGCGTCAAGAGCGCGAGCCGCGCCGACGACACGACGTCCGACTGGCAGATGAAGATCTTCTGGTCCAACCGCAGCTGGAAGGCGAAGACCACCGAGCAGGTGCCGGACGACCGGATCTCCTGGACGTCGGAGGGCGCCAAGGGCACCACGAAGGGTGTCGTCTCCTTCCACAAGCTCACCGACAACCTCACCCGCGTGCTGCTGGTGATCGAGTACTACCCCAAGGGCCTGTTCGAGAAGACCGGCAACATATGGCGCGCCCAGGGCCGCCGGGCCCGCCTCGACCTCAAGAACTACGTCCGCTTCATCACCCTCAAGGGCGAGGCGGAGGACGGCTGGCGCGGCGAGATCCGCGACGGTGAGGTCGTCCGCGACCACGACGAGGTCGTGGCCGAGGAGGAGGAGGAGGCCGCCCAGGCGGAGGAGACGGACGAGGACGCCGAGGACAGCGCGGAGTCCGCCGAGGACGCCGAGGACGCCGAGGACGCCGAGGACGCCGAGGACGCCGAGGCGTACGAGGACGAGGAGGAAGAAGAGGAAGAGGACGAGGGTCCTTACGCGGAGGACGAGCCCGCGGAGGACGAGCCCGCGGAGGACGAGCCCGCGGAGGACGAGCCCGCGGAGGAGGACCAGCAGGAGAAGGGCGCCGAGGACGAGTACGACGAGTACGAGGACGAGGACGCCGAGGAGCCCGAGGCGGAGGAGGCGCGCGACGAGGAAGAGGAGTACGCCGACGCCGACCGCGGGAGCCGTCGATGAGCATGCCGAGCCGCATGCCCGAGCCCTACGGGCAGGGCGGCGGGGCCAACCTGGCGGACATCCTGGAGCGCGTGCTCGACAAGGGCATCGTGATCGCCGGCGACATCCGCATCAACCTGCTCGACATCGAACTCCTCACGATCAAGCTGCGGCTGATCGTCGCCTCGGTGGACAAGGCGAAGGAGATGGGTATCGACTGGTGGGAGGACGACCCGGCGCTGTCCACCCGCGCCCGGCGCGACGAGCTCGCCCGGGAGAACGCCGAACTGCGGGAGCGGCTCGAGCGGCTGGAGCAGCTTGAGCCCTCCCGCACCAAGGCCGAGGAGGAGCCGTCATGACCGGACTGCGGTACGTCTACGCCGTCTGCCGCCCCTTCGGCTCCCCGTTGCAGGCCCAGCTGACGGGAGTGGCCGGCGATCCGCCCAGACTGCTGCACCACCACGGTCTGGTGGCCGTGGTCAGCCATGTGCCGGAGCGGGACTTCGCCGAAGAACCGCTCCGGCGTCATCTGGAGGACCTGGACTGGCTGACCGTGACCGCCCGCGCCCATCAGGGCGTGATCGACGCGCTCACGGTCGTCACCACCCCGCTGCCGCTGCGGCTCGGCACCGTCTTCCGCGACGACAGCGGGGTACGGGTGATGATCGAGGAGCGTGAGGACGCCTTCCGCGGCACCCTCGACCGGCTGGAGGGGCGGGTGGAGTGGGGCGTCAAGGTGTACGCGGAGCCGCAGCCCGCCGCGGAGAGCGGGCCCCCGGCGGAGAAGGCCGCGTCGGGCCGGGACTATCTGCGTCAGCGGCGCATGCGGGTGCGGTCGCACGAGGACATGTGGCAGCAGGCGGAGGCCTTCGCCGGCCGGCTGCACGAGACCCTCTCCGCGTACGCCGAGGATTCCCGGCTGCACGCCCCGCAGAACCCCGCGCTCTCCGGTGCCTCGGGGCAGAACGTGCTCAACGCGGCCTATCTCGTACCGCGTGCCCATTCCGAGGAGTTCGTGGAGATGGTGGACCGTACGAAGGACGAGGCCCCGGGAATGCGGGTGGAACTCACGGGTCCCTGGGCCGCCTATTCCTTCGCGGGGGAGGAGGGCCGGTGACGGTGATCGAGCGCCGTGAGGTCGCCCTGGTGGACCTCCTCGACCGGCTGCTGGCCGGCGGGGTCGTCATCACCGGCGACATCACCCTGCGCATCGCGGACGTCGACCTCGTCCGGATCGACCTGAACGCGCTGATCAGCTCGGTGAACGAGCAGGTGCCGTCGCCGTGGGGGGAGTCGTCGTGACCGAGCGCCGCAACCCGGTCGACCGCAACAGGCTGGACCTGGAGCCCGACACCGTCGAGCGGGACCTGGTCAAGCTGGTGCTGACCGTGGTGGAACTGCTGCGCCAGCTCATGGAGCGCCAGGCGCTGCGCCGGTTCGACGCCGGCGATCTCGACGAGGAGCAGGAGGAGCGCATCGGGCTCACCCTGATGCTGCTCGACGACCGGATGACCGAGCTGCGGGAGCGTTACAGACTGCGGCCCGAGGACCTGAATCTGGACCTCGGGCCGCTGGGACCGCTGCTTCCCCGGGAGTGAACCCGGGCCCCGGGACAACCTCCCGGGGTCACCTCACCACCTGTACCAACGACTCCTGCCCCCGCCCGCGGTCGTACCCCGCATCAGGAAACCCAGAAGCCACAGCACCAGAACAGCCAGTGCAATCCACCAGAGCAGTTCCACCGCGAATCCGGCGCCGAAAAGAATCAGCACCAGAAGCAGTACCAGCAGAATGGGAACCATGACGAACCTCCTGTATTCCGTGTTTCCCGGAAACGCGGAATCAGGCTTCTTTTCGGCACAGGATCTCTCCGTGGAGCACACTGAACCACCCGTCCTCGCGGGCGCCCCACTCCCGCCACGCCTCGGCCACGGCCCGCAGTCGCTCGACGGTGGCGTGCCCGCCCGCCGTGGCCCGCTCCGCGTACCCGGAGGCCACCGTGCGGTCCGCCCACAGGCCGCTCCACCAGGCCCGCTCGTCGGCGGTGGCGAAGGTCCAGGTGCCGGACGTCGCCGTGACGTCCGTCAGGCCGGCCCGCAGCGCCCACGCTTTCAGCCGGCGTCCGGCGTCCGGCTCGCCGCCGTTGGCGCGGGCCACCCGGCGGTACAGGTCCAGCCAGTCGTCCATCCCGGGAGACCCGGGGTACCAGGTCATCGCCGCGTAGTCCGCGTCGCGCACGGCGACGAGACCGCCGGGCGCGGTGACCCGCCGCATCTCGCGCAGCGCCCGCACCGGGTCGCCGACGTGCTGGAGCACCTGATGGGCGTGGACCACGTCGAAGGTGTCGTCCGGGAAGTCGAGCGCGTGCACGTCGGCGACCGCGAGGTCGACGTTGGTGAGCCGGCGCCCGGCGGCCGTGGCCCGGGCCCGCTCCAGGATCCCCGGCGCGTGGTCGACGCCGGTGACGTGGCCCTCGGGGACCAGTTCCGCCAGGTCGGCGGTGATCGTGCCCGGCCCGCAGCCGATGTCCAGGATCCGCATGCGCGGCGTCAGGGAACCGAGCAGGTAGGCCGCCGAGTTGGCGGCGGTGCGCCAGGTGTGGGAACGCAGCACCGACTCGTGGTGCCCGTGCGTGTAGACGGCCGTCTCCCGGGCCTCGGACATGGCTGATCCCCTCTCGGCATACCGGCGCGCGAGGAACCGTGCGGCCCCTGCGGCGATACGGATCACCGTACGCCCGCATGTCGCATGTTGAGACCAGGTGTCTTGGTATGTGGACTGACGGGGAGGGATCGGCGAATCAGCCGGTGGGCAGCGGACGGTAGACGGTCAGGGCCTGCGGCAGCTTCTCCAGCGTCACCTCGCCCGCCGCCTCGGTGACCTCGCCGTCGTACGCCAGCAGCGTGCCCGGCCCGATGCCGGCCAGGTGGAGGCGGCCGACCTGGACCGCCGCGTGGGCGGGGGAGCGGGTCAGCGGTCCGGCGAGGGCGGCGGCGAGCAGCCGCACGGCGGGTCGGCGGCCGCCGTGCACGACCCGGACGTCGAGCCGCCCGTCCGCCAGGTCGAGCCGGCGGCCGGGCGTGAGGCCCATCCGGTGGTACGTGCCGTTGCCGACGAACACCAGCCACAGCGGCCGCGGTTCGCCCCGGAGCCGCGCCTCCAGCGGATGCCGGTCGGCGCGCACCACCCGCAGCGCGGCGAGCACCCCGGCCGGCCAGCCGCCGATCCGGGACGACCAGCGCTCCCGCTCACGCACCAGCTCGGGGTACACGCCCAGGCTGAAGGTGTTGAGGAAGAAGCCTTCCTGCGGGCCGCTGGTGAACCGGCCCACGTCCACCCGCACGCCCTCGCCCTCCTGGACGGCCCGGCTCAGATCGCGGACCCCCTCCACGCCGAGGTCGTAGGCGAAGTGGTTCAGCGTGCCGCCGGGCAGCACCGCGAGGGGCAGGCCGTGGCGCAGGGCGATGCCGGCGGCGGTGTTGACCGTGCCGTCGCCGCCGCACACCCCGAGCACCCGGGCGCGGGCCGCCGCCTTCTCCAGCGCGGCCGGTACGTCGGCCGGTTCGCACTCCACGATCTCGGCCGCGGGCAGCACGGCGCCCAGCGCGCGGACCCGGTCGGCGGTGCCCGAGCCGGTGTTCGCGACCATCACCAGTCCCTCGCCGTCCGGCAGCGCGGGCACCTCGGCGCGCGGCCGGGCCGACGGCACGGCCTGGGCCCGGGTCGGTACCAGCCGCCGTACGGCGAACGCGGCGCCCGCGCCCAGCGCGGCGCCCGCCAGCACGTCGCTCGGGAAGTGGACGCCGGTGTAGACGCGGGAGGCGGCCACCGAGAACGCGACCGGGGCCACCGCCGCGCCCCAGGACGGCGACTCCAGGGCGACCCCGGCGGCGAACGCGGCGGCGGAGGCGGAGTGACCGGACGGGAACGACGTGGTGATCGGCTGCCGCTTCAGCTGCCGGACCAGCGGCACCGGGTCCAGCACGGGCCGCGACCGGCGCACCGAGCGCTTGCCGAGGGTGTTGATGGTCACGGAGGCAAGGCTCAGCGAGGCCAGGCCCCGCGCGGCCGCCCGGCGGCCGCGCGGGGTGCGGGCCGCGGCCATCGCGGCCGCCGTCGCGAACCACAGCACCCCGTGGTTGGCGCTCCGGCTCAGCCGCGGCAGGACGCGCTCGGCGCCGGGCCAGTGACTTTCGGCGGCGAACTCGAACAGCCGGCAGTCGAGGGCCAGCAGCCGGTCGCGCAGGACGTGGGATCCGGGATTGAGGGCGGTGAGGTCGACGTCGGGACTCATGCCCTGCGTGTACCCCGGCCCGCACGGAACCTGTACGGCCCCACACACGCTGTGACGGCCCGGTCCGGGTGCCGGACCGGTGGGAAATCGGCTTGTCGGGGGCGGTTCCGCGACCGCAGACTGACTTCCCATGGGACACCTGGAAGCAGCGCACCTCGAGTACGACCTCCCCGACGGGAGGGCGCTGCTCGGCGATGTGTCCTTCCGGGTCGGCGAAGGGGCCGTCGTGGCACTCGTCGGACCCAACGGCGCCGGCAAGACGACCCTGCTGCGGCTGATCTCCGGCGAGCTGAAACCGCACGGCGGATCCGTCACCGTCAGCGGCGGCCTCGGCGTGATGCGCCAGTTCGTGGGTTCCGTACGGGACGAGACGACCGTACGGGACCTGCTGGTGTCCGTCGCCCCGCCCCGCATCCGGGAGGCGGCCGACGCCGTCGACAAGGCCGAGCACGCCCTGATGACCGTCGACGACGAGGCCGCCCAGCTGGCGTACGCGCAGGCCCTGTCCGACTGGGCCGAGGTGCGCGGCTACGAGGCGGAGACGCTGTGGGACATGTGCACCACGGCCGCGCTCGGGGTGCCGTACGAGAAGGCGCAGTGGCGGCAGGTGCGCACGCTGTCCGGCGGTGAGCAGAAGCGGCTGGTGCTGGAGGCGCTGCTGCGCGGCACCGACGAGGTGCTGCTGCTGGACGAGCCCGACAACTACCTCGACGTGCCCGGCAAGCGCTGGCTGGAGGAGCGCCTGAAGGAGACCCGCAAGACGGTGCTCTTCGTCTCCCACGACCGTGAACTCCTCGCCCGCGCCGCCGAGAAGATCGTCTCCGTCGAGCCGGGCCCCGCGGGCGCCGACGCCTGGGTGCACGGCGGCGGCTTCGCCACGTACCACGAGGCCCGGCGGGAACGCTTCGCCCGCTTCGAGGAGTTGCGCCGCCGCTGGGACGAGAAGCACGCCCAGCTGAGGAAACTCGTCCTGAACCTCCGTCAGGCGGCCAGCATCAGCCATGAGCTGGCCTCCCGCTACCAGGCCGCCCAGACCCGCCTGCGCAAGTTCGAGGAGGTGGGCCCGCCGCCGGAGCCGCCGCGCGAGCAGGACATCAGGATGCGCCTGAAGGGCGGCCGTACCGGGGTCCGGGCCGTCACCTGCGAAGGCCTCGAACTGACCGGCCTGATGAAGCCGTTCGACCTGGAGGTGTTCTACGGCGAGCGGGTCGCCGTCCTCGGCTCCAACGGCTCCGGCAAGTCGCACTTCCTGCGGTTGCTGGCCGGCGAGGAGGTGACCCACACGGGGATGTGGAAGCTCGGCGCGCGCGTGGTGCCGGGCCACTTCGCCCAGACGCACGCCCACCCTGAGCTACAGGCCCGCACGCTCCTGGACATCCTCTGGAAGGAGCACGCCCAGGACCGGGGCGCCGCGATGTCCCGGCTGCGCCGCTACGAGCTGACGAACCAGGCCGAGCAGACCTTCGAGCGGCTCTCCGGCGGCCAGCAGGCACGCTTCCAGATCCTCCTGCTGGAGCTCCAGGGCGTCACGGCCCTGCTGCTCGACGAGCCGACCGACAACCTCGACCTGGAGTCCGCCGAAGCCCTCCAGGAGGGCCTGGAGGCCTTCGACGGCACGGTCCTCGCGGTCACCCACGACCGCTGGTTCGCCCGCTCCTTCGACCGCTACCTGGTCTTCGGCAGCGACGGCCGGGTCCGCGAGACGGCGGAACCGGTCTGGGACGAACGACGCGTGGAACGGGCCCGGTAGTCCGGGGGTGCCGGGTCTGGCGGTCCGGTGGCCCCGGGTCCGGCGGGCCGGTGGGTGGCACCCGGGCCTGGGGGACCGGGCTCGGCAGGCCCGGGGGACCGGGCTCGGCAGGCCGCTGTGGGGCACCGGGCTCGGCAGTCCGGCGGGTCGCTGCGTGCGCAGCCTCACGAACACGGCGAGGCGCGGCCGCTGCGGGCCGCGGAAGCCTGGCGGGAGTCACTCGGCTCGGCAGTCCGCCACGGGTACCGCCCCCGGCAGGCCGCTGCGGGGCACTGGTCCGGCAGCCCGCAAGGGGGACTGCGTCCGGCACGGCCGGCGCCCGGGCCGCCCACCGGCGCCCGCCTTTCCTACCGGCCGGCCGGGGCCCGAAGGCGAGAGCCTGGTCGTCTCCCGGATGTCGTTCGGTGGGAGTGCGTGTCGGGCGGGTACCCGGGGGCCATGAACGAACATGACGAGCGGGACCTGACCACGACCGGAGTCGACGCCGCCCGGCTGGACGACCAGCAGCTCATGAAGGAGCTGGAGACCATCCACCGCACGCGTCACGACACGCTGCTCTATGCCTCGAACGACGCCCTGCGGGCCCACAACGAGCGCATGGCGCAGCTGGAGGGCGAGTACCTGCGGCGCAACCCGGACCGCCCGGTGGCCGCGGGCCGCACCCGTGAGGGGGCGCGGGAACGCGTGAGCGGGGAGTCGACGACTCCCCGCTCCTGAGCGATCCCGGCCGGTAGCGATCCCGGCCGGTAGCGATCCCGGCCGGTCAGCGGCGCAGCGGGAGCATACGCCTCGCGCGTGCCCTCCCGCGCCGCTCCCGCGGTCGGCCCGACGGGCCGGCAGCCGGGCCGGCCGGGTCCGTCAGGCGGTCTCCTGACCGAACACCTCCAGGTACGTCTCGCAGAACGCCTTCAGGTCGTCCGGCTTGCGGCTGGTGACCAGCTTGTTGGTGCCGTGGTCGCAGACCTTCACCTGCTCGTCCACCCAGGTGCCGCCCGCGTTGCGGATGTCCGTCCGCAGACTCGGCCAGGAGGTGAGCACCCGGCCGCGGACGACGTCCGCCTCGACGAGCGTCCAGGGGGCGTGGCAGATCGCGGCCACCGGCCGCCCCTGCGCGAAGAAGTCCCGCACGAACGCCACGGCCTTCTCGTCCATCCGCAGGAAGTCCGGGTTGGCCACCCCGCCCGGCAGGACCAGCCCGCCGAAGGAGTCGGCCGACGTCTCGCCGACCACCTCGTCCACACGGAACGTGTCGGCCTTGTCGAGGTGGTTGAACGCCTGGATCTCACCGGACCGGGTCGACACGAGCACGGGTTCGTGGCCCGCGTCCTTCGCCGCCTGCCACGGATCGGTCAGCTCGACCTGCTCGACGCCTTCGGGCGCTGTCAGAAACGCGATGCGCATGGTGGTTCGACGTCCTTCCCTTTGGAACTTCGCAACCTCTGGCGCGCGTCAGCGGGGGCTCGGCGACCTCGCCGCCGTCGCGCGCTTCTTACCGTTCTGTCGTTGCCCACGTGCCTGCTCGCGTCCCCGGCCGCGCGGCAGCGGCCACCGACGCGACACGCGGTACGGGCCGTCATGCCTCGGGGCCGTCCCGTCCCGGCCGCCCCGCGGCGGGACCCGACCTGGCCGGCGGGCGGGCCCCGCCCACCGGGACCGCACGCCGAACGGCGGCGGCTCCCCCGGCGGCGGTCCCGGCGGCCGGGACGGGCCCCTGCCTCACAGGGTCTCCCGTCCGTTGCTCTCCCGCACGGAGTCCGGTGCGGCCCGGCTGATGTCGGCGAGCGCCGAGTCCGGGTCCTGGGCCTCGGCGAGGTCGCCGAGGCTCACCATCCCGACCGGCATCCCGTCCTCGACGACCGGCAGCCGCCGTACGGCGTGCGCCCGCATCAGCGCGACCGCGGCCGACACCGGGTCGTCAGGGGCCACGATGACCGGGTCAGGCGTGCACACCGACCCGGCGCTCACCGTCAGCGGATCGATACCGTCGGCGACGGCCCGCACGGTGATGTCCCGGTCGGTGAGCACGCCGACGACGTGCTGCCCGTCCGCCACCAGGACGTCGCCGATGTCCTGCGCGCGCATCAACTGCGCCGCCTCGACGAGCGAGGAGTCCGGGCGGACGGCCACCACACCCGCCGTCATCACGTCCTTCACCAGGTCGGCTGTCACTGCCGGTCCTCCCTCCGGGTCACTGCCCGCGCCAGTTCCTGGACATTGGCGTAGCGCTCCTTGCGCGGCAGCCGCCCCACTGCCTCGGTCAGCGGGTCGGGCGCGTTCTTCCGGCGCAGGACGTGCACCAGGTCCCCGGTACTCGCGGGGAACGAGCCGCGGCCCAGGATCCGGGCCAGTTCCAGCCGGACCGCCTCCAGCGACGCCCCGGCGCGGCCCGGTGCCACCGGCCCGCCCGCGATCTGTGGATCGTCGTCGGCGGTCGGCTCGGGGTCGTGCCACTCCTCGGTCCGGGTGGGGTGCCCGGACCGCAGCAGACCCTGCAGTTCGTGTTTCATCTCGTCGTCACGGTGACGGCTCAGCCGGTCGCTGCCTCGCTGCATGTCTCCCTCCAGATCTTCGGGGGTGGCCACCGCGTACCCGAGGACCCGACGTCGACACGGGGTTTGTCCCCCGAATGGCGGGAGACCCGGCTCAGGCCCCCCGCGCACACTCCCGCGGAAGGACAGGCCATGGCGGTGCTCGCTGTGATCATCCCGCTTCTCATGCTCGGCGTGGTGCTGGCGCTGGGGCGCTACGAGGACCTGCTGTTGCCGGGCGAGGAGCCCGACCGTCCCGAACCGTCCGCCGCCCCGTCTCCGGTGGCCCCGGTCGCCCCCGTCGTTCCGGTGGTGCGACAGGAAACGGCTTCCTGACCCGGCGGGGTAGCAGGAGGCACCATGTCGCTCCGCGCCAGTGACATGTTCGGCGGATCGAAAGCCCACGAGCGTGGGAGGTCCCTGATCCTTTGATGTCTTCTGCAGCTGCGCCGGCGATGACGGGATCCGCGCCGGGAGACACCTCCGGTGAACGAGGTCCGCGTACGAGATCCGCGAGTAGCGGAAACCGGAACAGCGTTCTCGCCGATGTGCCGCCAGGGTGCGCGGACACACCCCTGCTGGCCAGCTGGACCGGGACCAACGACGACATCCAGCGGCCCGAACCAGCCGACGACTCCGAACCGGCCGACTCGTCCGAGACACCCGACTGACCGCCCGCCAGGAACCAGGGCTCCTCGGCAGGAGCAGTCAGGTCACTTCTTCTCCCGGCCCGGCAGGAACTCCTGCACCTTCGCCTTGAAGCCCTGCCTGACCATGGACGCGCTGTCCGCGTCGCCCCTGAGGATCGAGGCGGCCGTGGCCTCCATCTGGTCCCAGGTGGCGTGCGGCGGGACCGGCGGCACCGCCGGGTCGGTGAGGAACTCGATCACCGCGGGACCGTCCGCCTCCAGGCCGGCCCGCCAGCCCGCCTCGACGTCCTCCGGCTTCTCCACGCGGATCCCGGTCAGGCCCAGCGAGCGGGCGAACTCCGCGTACCGCACGTCGGGCAGCTCCTGCGAGGGCAGGAAGGACGGGGCGCCTCCCATGGCCCGCATCTCCCACGTGACCTGGTTGAGGTCGTGGTTGTTCCACACCGCCACGACCAGCCGCGGGTCCTCCCACAGATCGCGGTACTTCGCCGCCGTGATCATCTCGGCCAGGCCGTTCATCTGCATCGCGCCGTCCCCGACCAGCGCGATCACCGGCCGGTCCGGGTGTGCGAACTTCGCGCCGATGGCGTACGGCACGCCGCAGCCCATCGTCGCCAGCGTCCCCGACAGCGAGCCGCGCATCCCCGGCCGCATGGTCAGGTGCCGCGCGTACCAGTTCGCCGCCGAGCCCGAGTCCGAGGTGACGATCGCGTCGGACGGCAGCAGCGCGTCCAGCGTGTGCGCCACGTACTCCGGGTTGATCGGATCGGCCGACTGCAGCGCCCGCCGCTCCATCACCCCGCGCCACCGCTTCACGTTCGCGCACACCGTCTCGTACCAGTCACGCTCGCCGCGCTCCGCGTCCAGCAGCAGGATCAGCCGCTGAAGCGTCGCCTTCGCGTCCCCGACGAGGTTCACCTCGTACGGATACCGCATCCCGACCATGTGCGGGTCGATGTCGATCTGCACGCCCCGCGCCTTGTCGAACTCCGGCAGGAACTGCGTGTACGGGAACGACGACCCGATGGTCAGCAGGGTGTCGCAGTCCCGCATCAGCTCGTACGACGGGCGGGTGCCGAGCAGTCCGATCGAGCCGGTGACGTACGGGAGTTCGTCACTCAGGACGTCCTTGCCGAGCAGCGCCTTGGCGACGCCCGCGCCGAGCATCTCCGCGACCCGCTCCACCTCGGCCCGCGCCCCGGCCGCCCCCTGGCCGACCAGAATGGCCACCTTGTCACCGGAGTTGAGGATCTCCGCCGCCCGCTGGAGGGACTCCTCGGACGGAATCGCCGTCCAGGAACTGCGGTCCAGGCTGGAGGGCACCATCTTGAACTCGTGTGTGGGCGGCGAGTAGTCGAGCTCCTGCACATCGCCCGGGATGATGACGGCCGTGGGACAGCGGCGCGCGTACGCGGTACGGATCGCCCGGTCCAGCACGTTCGGCAGCTGCTCGGGAACGGTCACCGTCTCCAGGAACTCGGAGGCGACGTCCTTGAACAGCGCGTGCAGGTCCACCTCCTGCTGATAGGAGCCGCCCATCGCGCTGCGGTGCGTCTGCCCGACGATCGCCACCACCGGCACATGGTCCAGCTTGGCGTCGTACAACCCGTTCAGCAGGTGGATCGCGCCGGGCCCCGAGGTCGCCACGCACACCCCGAGCCGCCCGCTGAACTTGGCGTACCCCACCGCTTGCAGCGCGGACATCTCCTCGTGCCGCGACTGGATGAAACGGGGCTGGTTCTCGGCCCGCCCCCAGGCGGCGAGCAGACCGTTGATGCCGTCGCCGGGATAGCCGAAGACCTGCTCCACACCCCACTCGCGCAGCCGCCGCAGAACGTGGTCGGAGACCTTGGTGCTCATATACGGACCTCCCGGCCATAGGTGACACACACAGCAGCCCTACGAGTCACCCGGCCCGCCCCCGGAAAACCTGCCCGGTTTGCGGCGCGGAGCCCGGGGCAGGCGCACTCACAGTGCTTCGGACCGGAGGCACGTCCGTCGGAGCGGCCCCTTCGCCGCCCCGGACGCGCCTGCGGCCTCCGCGGACGCGCTCCCACGGATTCCGTCCACCCCAAGCACGACCAAGGGAGTTGCGACGCACATGCCCACCCAAGTGAGCGCGAAGCACCACCCGCACGACGACGCACCCGACACGGCCGAGGCGTTCCGCAGGCTGGCCGAGCTGCCCCCGGGACCCGAGCGCGACACGCTCCGCGGGCAGATCGTCGAGGCCTGGCTGCCCATGGCCGACCGGCTCGCGGGACGCTTCCGCAGCCGCGGCGAGAGCCTCGACGACCTGCGCCAGGTCGCGGCCCTCGGCCTGGTCAAGGCCGTCGACCGCTACGACCCCGAGCGCGCCAACGCCTTCGAGAGCTACGCCGTGCCGACCATCACCGGCGAGATCAAGCGGCACTTCCGCGACCACATGTGGACGCTGCACGTACCGCGCCGGATCCAGGACCTGCGCAACCGCGTCCGCTTCGCCGGCCAGGACCTGTCCCAGACCATCTCCGGGCGCCGGCCCACCGTCGCGGAGATAGCCGAGCACGCGCAGATGAGCGAGGACGACGTGCGCGCCGGGCTGGAGGCACTGGAGAGCTTCACCGCGCTGTCCCTGGACGCCGAGCTGCCCGGCAGTGACGACGGGTACTCGCTCAGCGACGCGCTCGGGTCCTCCGATCCCGCGCTGGACACGGTCGTGGACCGGGAGGCGGTGAGGGCTCGGCTGGCCGCGCTGCCCGAGCGGGAACGGGCGATCCTGTACATGCGGTTCTTCAAGGACATGACCCAGAGCCGGATCGCCGAACAGCTGGGGATCTCGCAGATGCACGTGTCCCGGCTGATCAACCGGTGCTGCGGCCAGGTGCGGGAACAGGTCATGAAGGACGCCGGCGCGTAGCCCGAGGGCAGGCGGCTGGTCGGCGCAGCGGTGGCGGTGGCGGCGGCGGTAGAGGCAGCGGGTCTGGTTGCGGAGCGTTCGTCGGCGATCGGCGATCAGGCAACGGCCATCAGCGGGTTCGGCGGTCGGTGGTCACCTCCGCACCGTGCGAGCCGGGCCCGCCCTGGAGGGGGCGATCGTGTCACCCGCTCGGCCGGTCCCGTCCCGCGAATGGTGTCCGGCCGCGCGCGGCCCCGCGGTGGGCGGGCTGTGATGGCTGCGGAGGCACGACCGCCGTGTCCCCGCAGCCGGCCGAAGGAGCCCACCCCATGTGCCGCAGTGCCCGTGCCCTGTCCGTCGCCGTCCTGGCCGGTGCCGTCCTCGGCCTCGCCGTGCCGGCGGCCTCCGCGGAGCCGACCGCTGCCGCGGAGCCGACCGCGGAGGTCAGCCCGGGCACCGCGTCCCCGGGCGACAGCGTCACCGTCTCCGTCGCCTGCGAACCGACCGGCGGACCGGCGCCCGACACGATCGACGCCGCCTCGGAGGCCTTCGAGGCGGGCAGCGTCAAGCTGAAGCTCGTGCCCGGCGAGGACGACGAGCTCTCCGGCCCCGCCTACGAGGGCACCGCCCGCCTCGCCCCCGCCGAGCACTTCGAGGAGGGCGTGGACGCGGTCGGCCCGGACTCCGCGTGGACCGTCGACGGCACCTGCCCGGCCCCGCCCGGCGGGAAGGGCGCGCAGTGGAGCGTGACGTTCACCGTGCAGCGGGGGAGCGACAAGCCGTGCGCCGAGTCGCACACCGGGTCCTGTGCCACCGGCACCGCCTGCGCTGAGTCGCACACCGGGTCCTGTGCCACCAGCAGCCCCTGCGCTGAGTCGCACACCGGGTCCTGTGCCACCGGCACCGCCTGCGCTGAGTCGCACACCGAGGCCGAGTCCTGCGGCGGCGCGGTCGTCCCGCGCGGGGTCCGGGCGGGTGCGGGCGGCGCCTTCACCGACTCCGTGCCCGCCCTGGTCGCCGGCGGCCTGCTGATCGCGGGCGCGTTCGGCGCGGCCGTCCACCGCCTGCGCCGCAAGGAGCCCGCGACCGACCACTGATCCGGCGGCCGCCCCGTCTCAGCCCCGCACCCCGATGTCACCGTCCGACGGCGGCCGCCTCCGCCGTGTGACCCGCGCAACTCTCATCGGCGCTCATGGCACCCCGTCACCGTGGGTACCCAGAACCCGAGGGAACGACCCGCACCGCACGCGCCCTCACAGCGGCCACCGGACACACCGGACCATGGTCGACGGACGGGAAGAGCAGCCTCACCGGTCCCCTACGGAGGTACGGATGCCGCGGACGGACCCGGAAGGCCACGGCCCCGTCCGCTTCGGGCCGCCGCTCCCCGAGGACGGGCTGCCGGTGCTGCCCGAACTGTCCGCCGTGCTCGCCACCGCGGCCGGCCGCGCGGAGAGCGAACCCGTCGGCGGCGGGCCGGCTCTGCTGGACGCCACGTGCGGACACTGGGACCGGCGCGGGCTGCCCACCGAGGCAGACCGGGTGGTCGCCGCCCCCGGCGCCCCGGCCCTGCTGCTCGCGCTGACCGCCGCGCTCGGCGGTGACGTCCTGGTACCGCGGCCCTGCGCCGCCTGGTGGGCGCCGTACGCGCGCCTGCTGGGGCGACCCGCCTTCCACGTGCCGACCCAGGCCGAGTCCGGCGGTGTCCCGGATCCGTACGCACTCCTGGAGACCGTGCGCCGGGTACGCGCCGAGGGCGGTGACCCCCGGCTGCTCGTGCTGTCCGTCGCCGACGATCCCACCGCCACCGTCGCCCCGCCCGAACTGCTGCACGAGACTCTGGAGGCCGCCGTCGGGGAGGGCCTGCACCTGGTGAGCGACGAGACCTGGCGCGACACCGTGCACGATCCGCACGGCACCGTGCTGCTCAGCCCGGCGGAGATGCTGCCCGACCGGGTCACCGTCCTGACCGATCTGGCCGGCGCGCTGCTGCCGACCGGCTGGCCGGCCGCCGCCGCCCGCTTCCCCGCGGGCGGGTCCGACGGGAACGGTCTGCACGCGCGCGTGCTCGACGTCCTCACCGCGCTCGGCGCCCGCGTCGCCACACCGGTCGCCGCCGCGGCCGCGTACGCCCTGGAGGAGCCCGAGCCGGTCGTCGCCCGCCGCCGGGCCGTCGTACGCCTGCACGCGCGCGTGGCCGCCGCCGCGTACACCGCCGTGACCGCCGCGGGCGCCGTCGCCCGGCCCCCGCAGGCCGGGCGTCACCTCTACGTCGACCTCGATCCCCTGCGGCCCGGGCTCGCCACGCACGGCGTCGACGACGCCCAGGACCTGGAGGACTTCCTCACCGCCCGGCTGGGTATGCCCGCTCCCGGCGGCCACCGCTTCGGCGACGACCTCGGGGCGCTGCGCGTGCGCCTGTCCACCGGCCCGCTGCTGGGCGCGGGTACGGACGAGGAGCGCGCGCACTGCCTCGATTCACCCTCGCCGTTGGAACTGCCACACGTGCGACGCGCGTTGATCCTTCTGGAATCGGTCTTCGACGATCTTCGCGACGACGCTCAGCGACGGGAGCCTTCTCGATGACGCAACAGTCCGAGTCGACCACGAGCACCCCCGCCCGGGACAGCGGTGCTCCGGCGACCCCGACCCCCTTCGCGCCTCCGACCGCGCCCAGACCGCTCGGCGAACGCCGGGTGTGGCCGCGGACCTTCCACGACCGCCTGACCGCCCCGCTGCCCGGCCTCAAGGCCATGGCCCGCTTCGCCCGCGAGGGCGCCATCCGCCCCGGCCGGGAGGGCCTCGCCGACATTCCCCGGCTGCCCTTCGCCCCGGCCCCGCTGCCCCGCGTCGACGCCGGCACGGTCGCCGTCTCCTGGGCCGGGCACGCCAGCTGGGTCGTGCAGATCGGCGGGCTGACCGTCCTCACCGACCCCGTCTGGTCCCGCCGCATCCTCGGCACCCCGGCCCGTATCACTCCGGTCGGCATCGCCTGGAACGACCTGCCGTCCGTCGACGCGGTCGTCATCAGCCACAACCACTACGACCACCTGGACGCGCCCACACTGCGCCGGCTCCCGCGCCACACCCCGGTGTTCGTGCCCGCCGGACTCGCCCGCTGGTTCCACCGCCGCCGGTTCACGAACGTCACCGAGCTGGACTGGTGGGAGGCGGCCGAACTGGACGGAGTGCGCTTCGACTTCGTCCCGTCCCACCACTGGTCCAAGCGTTCCCTCACCGACACCTGCCGCAGCCTGTGGGGCGGCTGGGTCCTCACCGCCCCGGACGGCCGGCGCGTCTACTTCGCGGGCGACACGGGATACGGCCACTGGTTCGCCCGCATCGGGGAGCGCCACCCCGGGATCGACCTCGCCCTGCTGCCGATCGGCGCCTACGACCCCCGCTGGTGGCTGAGCGACGTCCACTGCGACCCGGAGGAGGCGGTCCGCGCCGCGCAGGACCTCGGGGCCCGGCGGATGGCACCCATGCACTGGGCGACGTTCGTCCTGTCGGCGGAACCGGTGCTGGAGCCGCTCACCCGGGTGCGGGCCGCCTGGAAGAAGGCGGGGCTGGACCGCGACGACCTGTGGGACCTGCCGGTGGGAGGCTCCCGCGTCCTCGACCGAACCCCCGGCCTCCCGGCGTACTGACTCCCGCCCCCCTGACTGCTGAGCAGTCGGCCTCCCGGGCCGTTGACTCGGGTGCCGTCGAGCTCCCGAGCTACTGGCTCCGGTGCCACCGGCCTCCCGGCTCCCGGCCTTGCGGCTCCCGCCCACCGCCACGCTCCCGCCCACCGCTGGGCTCCGGCGCCCCACTGGGCTCCCGCCCACCGACCGCCGCGCTCCCGACTGCCCGCCCGCCCCGCTGCCGGGTTTCGAGTTATCCGAGGGGCCGGTTACTGCGCCGCAGTCCTCCGGACGCGCCGCCACAGGCTTGGTGCCGCGCTGATCAGCACGGTCAGGGCGACCGCCGCGACCACGCCCTTCCAGGGCTCGCTGAACAGCGAGCCGCCGAGGATCCCGATCAGCTGGTAGGTCACCGCCCAGGCCAGACACGCCGGCAGGTTCCCCCGGGCGAACCTGCGCATCGGCCACTTCGCCATCAGACAGGCCAGCATCACCGGGATCCGGCCCGCCGGCACCAGCCGGGACAGCACCAGCACCGCCACCCCGTGGTCGGCGAGCTTCTCCTGGGCCTGACCGAGCCGGTCCTCGGGGGCACGGGAGCGGAGCGCCTCCAGCCAGCGCGAGCCGTTCTTCGACCGCATCCCGCGTCGCCCCAGCCAGTACAGCGTCGCGTCCCCGAGGAACGCGGCCGCCGACGCCGTCACGAACACGATCGCCAGCGCGAGCGGCGCCGCCTGGTGGAACGCCACCACGGCGGCCGAACTCACCAGCGCGCCGGTGGGCACGACCGGCACCAGCGCCCCGATCAGCACCAGCAGGAACAGCGTGGGATAGCCGATCGCCTGGTGGGTCGACGCGAACGGCACGGTCGTCGGAAGGGCGGCGAGCCAGGTCACCGGGCGGCCTCCAGCCGGACGCTCTCCCCGTGCCCGAGCCGGTGCACCGCCACCTCGGGCGCGCGCTCGGCCGCCCGGCGCACGAACTCCTCGCCCGGCGTGTGGAACTCGTGCGGGCGCACGGCGTCCATCCCGATCGGCCAGTACGTGCCGTAGTGCACCGGCACCGCGCTGCGCGGTCCCAGCCGGGCCAGCGCCTCGGCGGCCCGCCCCGCGTCCAGATGCCCCTCGCCGAGGTACGGGCCCCAGCCGCCCACCGGCAGCAGCGCCACGTCGACCGGCCCGACCTCCTTGGCCATCTCGTCGAACAGGCCGGTGTCCCCGGCGAAGTACGTGCGGGCCTCCCCCTCGACGACATAGCCGAGGGCGGGGGAGCGGTGCGGACCGAGCGGCAGCCGCCGCCCGTCGTGCAGGGCGGGCACCACCCGTATCGCCAGATCGCCGACCCGTATCTCGTCACCGGGCGCCACCTCGCGCACCTGGAGATGCGTGAGCCGGCGCAGCCCCGGTACCGCCCGTGGTGCGCCCCGGGGCACGAGCAGGCGCGTGCCCGGGGTGAGCCGCGCGAGCGACGGGACGTGCAGATGGTCGGCGTGCAGGTGGGAGACCAGCGCCACGTCGGCGTGCCAGGCGCCGGGCGGCGGGAGCGCGCCCCGGCGGCGGCGCAGATGCGCCAGCCGACGGGCGAACAGGGGATCGGTGAGCACGCGGACGTGCGAGTCCACGACCGTGCAGGTGGCGTGACCCCACCAGGTGATCTCCACCGGCACCTCTTTGCCTCCTTCGCGCGACTCCCCGAAGCCTACGGGCAGGAGTAGGGTCGGCGGCGAAACCCGGAGGTGAGGGGGGGCTCCATGGGACACATGCGCGGTGCCTACGGCACGCCCGGTCCGTTGCGCGTCACGGCGATCGCCAGCCTGACGCCCCTTCAGGAACTGGACGACGACCCCTTCCTGGTGGACTCCCGCAGCCAGCACGCGATGTGCGCCCGCTGGGCCGCCGAGCGGGGCCACGTGGTCACCCGGGAACTCCTCGTGTGCGCGCTGCGTCCCGACCACGACGTCCTGTGGGAAGGCGTACGGCCCGGCCGTGACCTGTTCGTCGCGCCGAGCCTGCGCGTGCTGCGCAGCGCGCTGTCGTCGGTCGACGAGTTCACCGCAGAGTGCGCGCGCCGCGGGGTGCGGGTGGAGACGGTCGGCCGTGCGGAACCGTCGTACGACGCCCAGATGAAGGCACGGGTGCACCGGCGGCTGTCCATGCCGACGGCCGGGTACGACGGGCGGTAGCCCGCGGAAGGATGCGGCGGGAAGCCCTGGGACCCGCGGTGGACCGCGGCGGGACGGGCGGTGGACCGCGGCAGCGGTGCCGCGAAACCCCGTATGACAGGCTTGGCTCAGGCCCGCACCGACGACGGGCCGGGGACGTGAGGTGCGGGGCGTGCGTGCGGGGCGTTGGCGGCGGGTGGCCAGTCAGGTCGGGCGGAGCGTCGCCGTGTGGGCCGTCTCCACCCTCACGATGTTGCTGCTGGCCGGACTCCTGCCGGACTTCCGGCTCCAGTCCGCCGACGACGACAGCGCCACCCGGATCGCCGTCACCGCCGCGTTCGGCGCCGGCGCCTTCGGTCTCCTGTCGGCCCTCGCCTGGCCCCTTCTCGTGCGGCTGCTGCTGCTCGTGCCCGCGCTGGTGCTCGGGCTGCTGGTGTTCTTCCTCAACGGCGCGCTGCTGCTGCTCGCGCTGCGGCTGAACCCCACCGAGCAGGGCGACGCCGCCCCGGAGACCGCGGTCGTGGTGGCCGCCGTGATGTCCGCCGTCGCCTCCGCGACCGGCGCCGCCCTGGCCGTCCGCGACGACGACGCCTACCGGCGCCGCCTGTACCGCCTCGCCGACCGCCGCCGCCGATCCGGCCCGGCCGGCCCCGCCACTCACGGCATCGTGTTCATGCAGCTCGACGGCGTCGGCCACGACGTGCTGCTGGACGCGGTCGGCAAGGGCCTGATGCCCACCGTCGCCCGCTGGCTCGGCGTCGGTGACGGTCTCGGCGCGGCCCGCAGAGGCACCCACCGCCTCACTCCCTGGCGCACCGACTGGTCCAGCCAGACCGGCGCCAGCCAGCTCGGCATCCTGCACGGCAGCAATCACGACGTGCCCGCCTTCCGCTGGTACGAGAAGGACCGCCGCGAGGTGATGGTCTGCAACCGCCCGACCAGCGCCGCCGAACTCCAGCGCCGTGCCGTCGAGGCCACCGGTGACGACGGGCTGCTCGGCGTCGACGGCGCCAGCCGCGGCAACCTGTTCTCCGGCGGCGCCGAGCAGCAGGCCCTCGTGCTGTCCATAGCCACCCGCCGCCGCAGCCGCGAGACCCGCTCCCGGGCGGGCTACTTCGCCTACTTCTCCGACCCGGCCAACGCGGTGCGCACCGCCATGTCCTTCGTCGCCGACGTCGGCCGGGAGATCGGCGAGTCCACCCGGGCGCGCGTGCGCAAGGCCCGCCCCCGGGTGGGACGCGGCGGCCTCTACCCCTTCATCCGCGCGTTCGCGACCGTCGTCGAACGCGATGTCGTCGTCGCCGCCGTCACGGGCGACATGCTCGCGGGCCGCACCGCCGTCTACGCCGACCTCGTCGCCTACGACGAGGTGGCCCACCACTCGGGGCCGACCAGCCGTGACGCCGAGAAGGTCCTCGAACGTCTCGACCGCTCCCTCGCCCTGATCGAGAACGTCGCCGAGCACGCCCCGCGTCCCTACCGGATCGTGGTGCTCTCCGACCACGGCCAGAGCCCCGGCGAGACCTTCCGCGCCCGCTACGGCCTCACCCTCGGCGACCTGGTGCGGGCCGGCTGCGGGCTGCCCGTGCCGCGCAGGGCGCGCCGCACCCACAGCGGCGCCGAGGCCCGCGCGGCCGTGCGCACCGCGCTGCGCCGGCCGGTCGAGGAGGTCGGTGAGCAGTACCGGCCCGCACGCGGCTCCGAGCCGATCGTGCTGGCCTCGGGCAACCTGGGCCTGGTCTCCTTCCCGGACGTGCCGCACCGGATGACCAAGGAGGAGATCGACGCCCGCCACCCCGCCCTGCTGACGACCCTCGCCAACCACCCCGGCATCGGGTTCCTGCTGGTGCGCAGCGAGCGGCACGGCGGGGTGGTCCTCGGCCCGTTCGGCACGGAGATCCCGCTGGACGACCTCGACGAGAAGCCCGGCCCGCTCGCCGACTTCGGCCCCGGAGCCGCCGACGCCGTCCGCCGCACCCACTCGTTCCCGCACACCGCCGACATCATGGTCAACTCCTGGTACGACCCGGTCGAGGGAGAGGTCCTCGCCTTCGAGGAGCAGATCGGCTCGCACGGCGGTCTCGGCGGCGCCCAGGGGAAGGCCTTCCTGCTGTCGCCGCTCACCCTGTCCGCCCCCGTCGAGGACGGGGCGGAACTGGCCGGCGCCGAGCACATCCACCGCGTGCTGCGCCGCTGGCTGCGCGAGACGGACGGCCCCCAGGTCCCGCTGGCGGCGCGCCGCGAACGACGCGCCGCCTGAACCCACGCCCTCCGCCACTCCTCCCGTACCCCCATGGCCAGGAGGAGCGGGTGCACGAAGGACCGTGGATCACCGTCCCACCGCCGGACGGATGTGCCCAGGGCACATTCAGGCCACCCCGGCGGGCACACGCGGCCCGCCCGCCGGTGGCGCCGGTGGTGTTCGGGCGTGGCGAGGGCCAGGAAAAAACAGCTGCGCCGGCCGACCGCCCCCCTCAGACTGTTCGTATCCGGCGCCGCACACCTGCGCGCCCTTCTCGAACACCCCAGGAGTCTCCGCGTGCAGGCAGCCGTCACGGTCACGCCCTCCCGTCTGCCCGACCTGCTGCTCGGTCTCGCCACGGTGCGGCCGGTCTTCGTCTGGGGCGCCCCCGGCATCGGAAAGTCCTCCCTGGTGCGGGAGTTCGCCGCATCGCTCGGCCTGGAGTGTGTGAGTCTGCTCGGCACCCAGCTCGCCCCCGAGGACCTGATCGGCGTGCCCCAGATCCGCGACGGACGCTCGGTGTTCTGCCCGCCGGAGGCCATCGCCCGCGACGAGCCGTACTGTCTGTTCCTGGACGAGCTGAACGCGGCTACCCCGGACGTGCAGAAGGCGTTCTACTCGCTGATCCTGGACCGCCGGATCGGGAACTACGAACTGCCGGGGGGCTCCATCGTCATCGGCGCCGGCAACCGTGCCACCGACAACGCCCTGGCCCGCCCGATCGCCTCCGCCCTGGTCAACCGCCTCACCCACGTCCACCTGGAGGCGTCCCCGAGGGACTGGCTGGCCTGGGCCGCGGGCAACGGCATCCACCCCTGGATCGTCGACCACCTCACGGACCGGCCCGGCCACCTGTGGTCCAAGCCGCCGAAGACCGAGGAGCCGTTCTCCACGCCCCGTTCCTGGCACATGCTCTCCGACGCCCTGCACTCCTTCGGCCCCGGCCTCGACGAGGAGACCCTGAAGGTCCTCGCGCACGGCACCCTGACGCCCGCCCACGCGATGGCGTTCTGCGGGTACGTCAAGATCGTGCGCAGCCGGTTCGGCATCGAGGCGATCCTCAAGGGCGACGCCCGCTGGCCGAGCCGCATGGAGGACCGCGACCTGCTGTACTACCTCGCCGAGTCCTTCCGCGGCCGGCTGATCAAGGAACTCCCGGCCAGCAAGGAGCACATGTCGGCGAACGGCCGGCAGACCGCGTACCGCGCCAAGTCCCTGCTCGTGCAGCTCGCGGAGATCTCCGTGGAGGTCGCCCAGAGCGTCATCGCCTCCGACCCCGACGGCAACCCGCTGCTGCCCGCCTGGTTCCTCATCGAGGCGGCCCGTGACATGCCCCGGCTGGTGGAGGCGCGCCGGTGAGCCGGGGCGGCAAGCGGGCTCAGCCGAAGAAGGACCCGGCCGCCGAGGCGTGCGCCGAGGGCCTGCGGCTGGTGCGGGCGAACCCGGCGCTGGCCGCGATCGACGCCACCACGTGCCGCGACAAGGACTGCGAACTGGCCCCCCGGGACGGCCTCGCCCGGGTCACCTCCAACGGCCGCGTGCATCTGCACCCCACCCGCCTCGCGGAACCCGAGGACTGGGCCTGGGCCATCGCCCACGCCCTGATCCACCTCGGCTTCGGTCACGTCCCCGCCGCGCACGGCGAGCGCGTCCAGCCCGACCGCTACGACCTCGCCGCCCGCTGCACGGTCGTCAACCGCTTCCTGCTGACCTCTCCCGTCGGCCGGGCGCCGGACCACCTGCCGCCGTCCTACCCCGGCGGTGACGAGGAGCAACTGGCCGCCGGCTGGCGGCGAGCGGGCATCCCGGGCGCGTACGAACACTGCGGCACGGCCGCCGGGGAGGCCGACCAGGTCCTCGTGCCCTGGAACAAGTGGGATCCGCACGTCCCGGACTGGCAGGCGGCGTTCGCGACCGCCCTGACCCGCACCATGTCCACCGCCCTCGACCTGGCGGGCGGCCGACGCGACTCCATGACCGGCGAGCCGACCCGGCTGCGCCCCTGGGAACGCGCGCTGAGCTGGTTCGTGTCCTCCTACCCGCTGCTCGGCGGCATCGCGGCCGGCATCAGGATCGTCGCCGACGCGGAACTCGCCCGCGCCCACGACATCTCCGTGGCCGCGGTGGACGCGGAGGCGGGCGAGATCTACGTCAACCCCCTGCGCGAACTCGACGACGAGGAATGGCGGTTCGTCCTCGCGCACGAGATGCTGCACGCGGCCCTGCGGCACGGCGACCGCTGCGGCACCCGCGACCCGTACCTCTTCAACGTCGCCTGCGACTACGTCATCAACGGCTGGCTGACCGAGATGCAGGTCGGCACCATGCCCGCGGGCCTGCTCCACGACCCGGAACTGACCGGTCTGTCCGCGGAGGAGGTCTACGACCGCATCGCCGTCGACCTGCGGCGGATGCGCCGCCTGTCCACGCTGCGCGGCAAGGGCCGCGGCGACATCCTGGGCGGCCCGCTGCGCGCGCCCGGCGAATGCGTCGACCTGGACGAGTTCTACCGCCGCGGCCTCGCCCACGGCCTGGACCTGCACGAGGGGCAGGAGCGCGGTTTCCTGCCCGGCGGCCTGGTCCAGGAGATCCGCGCGCTCAGCCATCCGCCGCTGCCGTGGGACGCCCGGCTCGCCCGCTGGTTCGACGAGTTCGTGCCCCGCCCGGAGCCGGTACGGACCTACGCCCGCCCGGCGCGCCGGCAGGCGGCCACGCCGGACATCCCGCGCGCGGGGCGTTACTTCCCGCCCGAGGAGATCGCCCGCTGCACCTTCGGCGTCGTCCTGGACACCTCCGGCTCCATGGACCGGGTCCTGCTCGGCAAGGCGCTCGGCGCGATCGCCTCGTACGCGGAGGCCCGGGACGTACCGGCCGCCCGGGTGGTGTTCTGCGACGCGGCCCCGCACGACGCCGGCTATCTGCCCGTCACCGACATCGCGGGCCGGGTGCGGGTGCACGGCCGCGGCGGCACCGTCCTGCAGCCCGGCGTCGACCTGCTGCACCGCGCGGACGACTTCCCGCCCGCCGCGCCGATCCTGGTGATCACCGACGGCTGGTGCGACGTGCTGCGGGTCCGCCGCGAGCACGCCTACCTGATCCCGCAGGGGGCGCGACTGCCGTTCAGCGCGCGCGGGCCGGTCTTCCGGGTGAGCTGAGCCGGACGTGATCGGTATGGTGGCGTGAACCCCGGAATTCGGGACCTTAGGAAAGGAATGACCGTGGCCACCACGCGCTCCGCACACACCGTCTGGGAAGGCAACCTGCTCGAGGGCAACGGGGTCGTCACCTTCGACTCCTCCGGCGCCATCGCCGAGCAGCCGGTGACCTGGGCCGCCCGCACCCAGGAGGCGAACGGCAGGACCAGCCCCGAGGAGCTGATCGCGGCCGCCCACTCCAGCTGCTTCTCCATGGCGTTCTCGCACGCCCTCGCCGGAGCGGGCACCCCGCCCACCAAGCTCGTCACTTCCGCCGACGTCACCTTCCAGCCGGGTGAGGGCATCACCGGCATCCACCTCACCGTCGAGGGCACCGTGCCGGGCCTCGACGAGGACGGCTTCGTCGCCGCCGCCGAGGACGCCAAGGTCAACTGCCCGGTCAGCCAGGCACTGAAGGCCGTCCCGATCACGCTGTCCGCGAAGCTCACCTGACCCGTCCTCACGACGGACACCCCCGCAGGCCGCCCCTTCCCGGGGCGGCCTGTGTGCGGGCCGGTTCACGGACACCGGTCCGGGTAGGCAGCTGACGTCGGCGGAAGGCGGGGACGGTGGCGGGAACCTCCAGCGGCGCGGCGGTACTCGACCCCGCGATCCGTGAACCGACCCGCGTGGCCCTGCCGTTCAGCCTCGACGGCCGGCCCGCCCCGGTGTCCGCGCCCCGATCCCCGTCCGGGAGCTGACGAGACGATGCCGCCACGACCCGCCGTGTGCGCACACCGAGGCGGATCCGAACACGCCGCCGCGGCCACCCGGGAGGCCTACGAGGACGCGATCCGGTCGGGTGCCGAGTACGTCGAGTTCGACATCCGGCGGACCGCCGACGGCGTCCTCGTCGTCTACCACGACCCCCGCGTCGGGCCCGCCGGGCCGCCCCTGTCGGCGCTCACCCACGCGGAACTGAGCGAGCGGGCCGGGTACGCTGTCCCGGTCGTGGACGACGTCATGTCCCTGATCGCCGGGAAACTGGTCGGGCACCTGGACCTGAAGGAGACCGGGTACGAGCACGTGGTGATCGACCGGGCGATCGCCCTGCTCGGGGCGGACGGCTTCGTCGCCACCACCCTGGAGGACCGTTCCGTGGCCGCCATCACCCGGAGCTTCCCCCGGGTCCGCACCGCCCTGTCCCTGGGCCGCGACCGCAGGGAGATCGCCCCGGCCCGCCTGACCCGTACCCGGCTGAGCGAACTGCTGCCGATGCGGCGGGTCCGCGCCTGCGGCGCCGGCGGGGTCGCCGCGCACCACCGGCTGGCACGCGCCGGCGTCCTGCGCGAGGCGGCCCGGCAGGGCCTGTTCACCCTGGTGTGGACCGTCAACGAGGACCTTCCGATGCGGGCCTTCCTCGCCGATCGGCGCGTCGACGTCCTGGTCACCGACCGCCCCCGCCGCGCCCTCGCCCTGCGCGGCGCCCGGCACGACGGACACCCGCTCGGACACCCGTCCCTCGAACCGGGGCACCCGTCCGCCTGAACCGGGGTACCCGTGCCGTGGAGCCGGGGTGTCCGTCCCTCCGCGGGACGTGCCCTTGACAAGAGCGCACTCAAGTTTTGTGCTGGAGTGCGAGAAGCTCCCTGCCGGCGGAAGGGGACAGCGATGGGACGTGCGGTCGGAATCGATCTCGGGACCACGAACTCGGTGGTGGCGGTGCTGGAGGGCGGCGAATCCACCGTCGTCGCCAACGCGGAAGGAGCCAGGACCACCCCGTCGGTGGTGGCGTTCGCCAAGAACGGCGAGGTGCTCGTCGGCGAGGTCGCCAAACGGCAGGCCGTGACCAACGTCGACCGCACCGCCCGCTCCGTGAAGCGGTACATGGGCGACCCCGCCTGGCGCTTCCCGGCGGAGGGGTCCGTCGACGGCACCCGCTACCGGGCGCAGGAACTGTCCGCGCGGGTGCTGCAGAAGCTGAAGCGCGACGCGGAGTCCTACCTCGGCGAGGACGTCACCGACGCCGTGATCACCGTACCGGCGTACTTCGACGACACCCAGCGGCAGGCCACCAAGGAGGCCGGGGAGATCGCCGGCCTGAAGGTCCTGAGGATCATCAACGAGCCGACCGCCGCCGCCCTCGCCTACGGCCTCGACCGGGGCGAGGAGCAGACCGTCCTCGTCTTCGACCTCGGCGGCGGCACCTTCGACGTGTCCCTGCTGGAGATCGGCGACGGCGTCATCGAGGTCAAGGCCACCAACGGCGACACCCGCCTCGGCGGCGACGACTGGGACCAGCGGATGGTGGAGCACCTGGTCAAGCGCTTCAAGGGGCAGTCCGGCATCGACCTCGGCAAGGACAGGATGGCCCTGCAACGCCTGCGCGAGGGCGCCGAGAAGGCCAAGATCGAACTGTCCAGCTCCTCCGAGACGACGATCAACCTGCCCTACATCACCGCCTCCGCCGAGGGCCCCCTCCACCTCGACGAGAAGCTGACCCGCGCCCAGTTCCAGGAACTCACCGCCGACCTCCTCGACCGCTGCCGGACCCCCTTCCACCAGGCGATCAAGGACGCCGGGGTGAAGCTGTCCGCGATCGACCACGTCATCCTGGTCGGCGGTTCGACCCGGATGCCCGCCGTCACCGACCTGGTCAAGGAACTCACCGGCAAGGAGCCGCACAAGGGCGTCAACCCGGACGAGGTCGTCGCCGTCGGCGCGGCTCTCCAGGCCGGTGTCATCCGCGGTGACGTGAAGGACGTCCTGCTCCTCGACGTCACCCCGCTGTCCCTGGGCATCGAGACCAAGGGCGGCATCATGACCAAACTGATCGAACGCAACACCACGATCCCCACCCGCCGTTCGGAGATCTTCACCACCGCCGCCGACAACCAGCCCTCCGTCGGCATCCAGGTCTACCAGGGCGAACGGGAGATCGCCGCGTACAACAAGAAGCTCGGGGTCTTCGACCTCAGCGGTCTGCCGCCCGCCCCGCGCGGCGTCCCGCAGATCGAGGTCGCCTTCGACATCGACGCGAACGGCATCATGCACGTCTCCGCGAAGGACCTCGCCACCGGCCGCGAACAGAAGATGACCGTGACCGGCGGCTCGGCCCTGCCCAAGGACGACATCGACCGCATGATGCGGGAGGCCGAACAGTACGCGGAGGAGGACCGCCAACGCCGCGAGGCGGCCGAGACCCGCAACCAGGCCGAGCAACTCGTCTACCAGACCGAGAAGTTCGTCCGCGAGAACGAGGACAAGGTGCCCGCCGACACCAGGGCCGAGGTCGAGTCGGCGGTCACGGAACTCAAACAGCTCCTGGAGGGGAACGCCGAGACGACCGCCCTGCGCACGGGGGTGGAGAAACTCGCCTCCGTCAGCCAGAAGATGGGCCAGGCGATGTACGCGTCCGCCGCAGGCACCGGCACCGGCACCGGCACCGGCACCGAGGACCCGTCCGACCGCCAGAGCGCGTCGGACGAGGAGGGCGTGGTGGACGCGGAGATCGTCGACGACGAAAGGGACCCCACGGACCGCAAGGACCACAAGGGCGACTCGGCCTAGGACCCGCCCGCCCGGAACCCGTACCGCTCACAGGCCGCTCACGGGCGCGCCGTCCCGGTGCCCTCGGCCGGCAGCGCGGCGCACACGGCGTCCAGGACCGCGGCGTACGGCGTACCGAGGCCGCTCAGCCGGGACCGCAGCCGCTCCAGGCCGTCCCGGTGCCCGGTGAGCAGATCCGTGTCGCCGGTGCGGGCCGTCAACTCCAGGACCGCGGGCAGGAAGTCGGGCCGTTCCGCGCCCGCGAACTCCAGCCCGTGTTCCCGGTAGACCTCTTCGAGGCGGACCAGCGAGATGCCACGCCGGGGGTCCCCGTCGTCCCGCCACCGGCTCAGATGAAGGCTGTGCCGGTCGTCGGCGTCGAAGACCCGCACGTAGTGCGCGGCCAGTTCCGGTGCGGGCGTCACCGCCGCGTGGTCGGTGAACTCCCGCAGTTGCGGTGCCGCTTCGCGCAGCAGCGGCAGCCGGGCCCGGAAGGCGCCGTCCGGGTACGTCAGGCACAGCGCCGCCGCCTGGTACAGCACCGCGTCCGAGGGCATCGGGCCTCCTGTCGTCGGTGGTCCGCCGCGGCGCGGCGCTCCCTGCCTGCCCGTGGCTGCTTCGAACCTAGGGCGGGGCGGGGGAGCGCACCCGTCCACCGCACCCGTACGGGTCAGGGCTCGCGGGCGAGCCCCGCGCAGACCGGCACGACGCCCTCCGCCCGCGCCGCCACGTCCCCGGGCCCCGGCCGCCCCCGCGGAACGGGATCACCCGGGCCAGGAGCATCCCGAAGGTGCCGTACGCGGCTCAGAAGTCCGCGCGGCGCTCCCGCAGCAGTTCCCTCGTGCGCTCCGCCGAGGCCGCCCCCGCGGACATGTGGTCCAGGACCTCCAGATGGGTGGCGACCTCCTTGCGGGAGTCGAGGTACAGCGCGCCGGTGAGGTACTCGGTGAACACCATGTCGGGCAGCTGCGGCTCGGCGAAACGGAACAGCGAGAAGGGCGCGTACGTGCCCGGATGCGGGCCCTTCGCGAACTCCGCGACCTGTAGCGTGACCCGGTCGCGCTCGGCGAACCGGAGGAGCTTGTCCAGCTGGTCGCGCATGACCTCGCCGCGGATGCTCACCGGCCGCCGCAGCACCGTCTCGTCCATGATCACCCACAGGTGGGGCGGATCCTGCCGTTCCAGCAGCTGCTGCCGGGCCATCCGCAGCGACACGTGCCGCTCGATCGTCTCCCCACCCGCCTGCCCGATCGTCCCGGCCTCCAGCACGGCACGCGCGTAGTCCTCGGTCTGGAGCAGACCGGGCACGAAGTGCGGCTCGTACGAACGGATGATCCGGGCGGCGCCCTCCAGGCTCACGTACAGGCTGAACCAGTCCGGCAGCACGTCGTGGAAGCGCTGCCACCAGCCCGGCTGGTTCGCCTCCTCGGCCAGCGCGACGAACGAAGCCGACTCGTCCTCGGACACGCCGTACGTCTCCAGCAGCACCTGCACATAGGGGATCTTCAGCGCGACGTCGGCCGTCTCCATCCGCCGTACCGTCGCGGGGGCCACCCGCAGTACCTGCGCGGCCTCCTCCCGTCTGAGGCCGGCCGCCTCCCGCAGTTCCTGCAGGCGTCTGCCGAGCACCACCTGACCCACCGTGGGCGCGGGACGCCGCTCACTCACGCCACGCCTCCCCTACGCGTCGAAGTTCGCGTGCAGTGTGTCATGTTCCGCTCCCGGTCTCATCAGTCTCTCCGGACCGAGGCCGCGCCACACACCACACCGGTCGCGCCGCGCGGCGGCGGGCCGGCCCGGACGCCATTACCCCGGGGGTAATCGACGCCGCCGGCGGTACGCGGGATCGTGACGGCACCGGGTTCCGGGCCGGCGCACTCCGGCCCGGGATCCGGGCCCCTGTCCGGCGGCCACGGGGATCCGGGAACGGGATCCCGCTGCCTCGACCCGACCACGACGGAAGGTGACGCGTCATGTCCGCGACCCAGCTCACCACGCTCGCCCGGACCTCCGACCCGCACGCCGTGCTGCGTCGCCTCCTCGCCCTGGACGCGGTGGTGACCGGCGTGAACGGGATCGCCTACCTCGCCGCCGCCGGCCCGCTGGGGGACTTCCTCGGCACCGGCACCCGGCTGCTGCTCGCTCTCGGGGCGTTCCTCACGGTGTACGCGGCGGCCGTCGGCCTGCTCGCCGCCCGCGCCCGTCCCGCCGCGCTGCCGGTCCGGGCGGTGGTGGAGGCCAACCTGGCCTGGGCGGTGCTGAGCCTGGCCGCCCTCGGCCTGTGGCTGTCACCGACCACGGCGGGCACCGTGTGGACCGTGCTCCAGGCGCTCACCGTGGCCGGGTTCGCCGCGTTGCAGTACGGGGCCCTGAGGCTCCGTCAGGGCAGCAGCGAGTGAAGGTACTTGACCGTCGCCGGGTCGGCCGGGAGCAGCGTCTCGATGGCCAGCTCGGCGACGGTCACGTCCATCGGGGTGTTGAAGGTAGCGATGGAGGAGATGAAGGACAGCGTCCGCCCCTCGTGCTCGATCCGCATCGGCAGCGCGAAGTACGGGACCGGCTCGCCGCCCGGCTCCTCCTCGGCCCCCTCCTCCGGCACCGGGTACGCCGCGACCTCCTCGTACAGCGCCCGCAGCTCCGGCGAGCGGTGCAGGGCGATCTGCCGGCCCATCTGGTCGAGCAGATGCCCGCGCCACTCACGCAGATTGCGGATCCGCGGGGCCAGGCCCTCCGGGTGCAGGGTCAGCCGCATCGCGTTCAGCGGCCGCGTGAGCAGGGACGGCGAGACGCCGTCCAGCAGCATCAGGATGCCCCGGTTGGCCACGACGACGTTGTAGAGCGCGTCGACCACCAGCGCCGGGTAGGGCTCGTAGCCCTGGATCAGGCGCTCCATGCCCTCGCGCAGGGCGTCCAGCGCCGGGTCGTCCAGCGGGGTCTCCGGGTAGCGGGGCGCGTAACCGGCCGCCAGCAGCAGCGCGTTGCGCTCACGCACGGGTACGTCCAGGTGCTCGGCCAGCCTGAGCAGCAGTTCCTCGCTCGGCCGGGAGCGGCCCGTCTCGACGAAGCTGATGTGCCGGGCCGAGGAGTCCGCCCGTAGCGCCAACTCCAGCTGGCTCACCCGCCGTCGCTCCCGCCAGGCGCGTAGCAGCGGGCCGATGCCCTGGCCCTGGGGGGCGCCGAACGGCGCGGTGTCACCGGACGCGACAGTGGTCATGCACCCGACCGTAGCCGAGGAACGGTCACCCGGAGTCGGGGAGTGGGCGCATGAACGGACCGGGGGCCCTGGAGACGCGGCGGTGTACCGCGCCCGGGTGGGGGCTGCCCGCCGGGTGGGGCGGTCGGTGACGCCTTGGCCACCGGTCGAGTTCTCCTCCCTCGGCCGGATGATCCGTGCGGCCCACGGACCGCGCGGGGTGACCGGAGCTTCGTGCCGGGCGGGCACGGTGCGGTGGGTCTGGTCAGCGAGATCCGTGCGGCCCACGGACCGCGCGGGGTGACCGGAGCTTCGTGCCGGGCGCGCACGGTGCGGTGGGTCTGGTCAG
Organism: Streptomyces sp. ALI-76-A; assembly: GCF_030287445.1. GTDB lineage: Bacteria > Actinomycetota > Actinomycetes > Streptomycetales > Streptomycetaceae > Streptomyces. The sequence continues at coordinate 7,171,513 of NZ_JASVWB010000002.1, forward strand.
CGACGACACGCAGATGCCCCTGCTCACGGCCGAGGGGGTCCAGCGGGTCGAGGGCCGCGCCCGCGCCGCCGTGCTCACCGACGACCTCGCGGCCCAGGGCATGCGCGCCCGACCCCCGGCGCCCTCCTGACCAGGGGCCCCGGCGGCACAGCTGTGGCACGCTGAAGACGTACCCGGCGCCCAGGAAGGAACCAGGCCATGCCCGTCGAACCCCTGTCCCAGAAGGAGATCGAGGACCGGCTGGCGGAGCTGCCGGGCTGGTCGCTCGACGGCGACCGGCTCACCCGCACCTACCGGCTCGGCACGCACTTCGCCGCCACCGCGATGGTCGTCCACATCGCCCGGGTGCAGGAGGAGCTCGACCACCACTCCGACCTCACCCTCGGCTACAACACGGTGTCCGTGAGTGTCCACACGCACAGCGTCGGCGGTGCCGTCACCGAGCTGGACTTCGAGCTCGCGCGGAAGGTGGAGGACCTCGCCCCCGGCCACGGAGCCCGGTGACGCGGTGCTCGACTACGACAAGGAGGCCGACGCCTACGACGCCTCCCGCGGCGGCGAGCCCAGAGCCGCCGCGGCCGCCGACACCGTGCTCCGCCTGGTCCCCGAGCGGGCCCGCCGGCTCCTCGACGTCGCCTGCGGCACCGGGATCGTCACCCGGCGGCTCGCCGCTGCCCGCCCCGGCCTGCGGGTGACCGGCGCGGACCTGGCGTACGGCATGGCCCGCACGGCCGCCGTGCGCATGCCCGGGGCGATCGTCCTGGCGGACAGCCGCCGACTGCCGTTCCCCGACCGGACGTTCGACGCCGTCACCAGTGTGTGGCTGCTGCACCTGCTCGACACCGCCGACGACGCGCGGGCCGTCGTCGCCGAATGCGCCCGGGTCCTGCGGCCCGGCGGTGTGTACGTCACCACGGTCGACAAGGCCGCCGCGCACGACGTGGGCAGCGACATCGACGCCGTCCTCGCCCCGCGCCCGCGCCGGCCCGCCCGGGACAGCGGCCCGGCGGTCACGGCGTACGCCGTCGCCCACGGCCTGGTCCCCGCCGACCGGGCCCGTTTCCCCGGGCACGGCCAGGGCCGTAGCCCCCGTAGCACCGTCGCGGACCTGCGGCGCGGCTGGTTCACCCGTCTCCCGCCCGGCGACCCGCGCATCGACACCTTCGCCGCGCGCCTCGCCGGCCTCCCCGACCAGGACCGCCCGCGCGCGGACCCCGTGTTCAGGCTGCTGTCGTTCACGAAGCCGGATCGACGCCCCGGCTGAGTACCGCGGCGATGCCGGTACGAAGGGGCGAGGGGGGGCGTCCCGGGGCGGACGGGGCAGCGCACCACCCCTCGCGGAAGGCACCCCGGCACAACCGCGGCCGAGGTACTCGGCGCCCCCGGACCGACAGCCCGACCCGTCTCCATGAGCCGACAGACTCGGTGACCTCGGTACGAGAGATCCGGCGCAACCTCCGCCGAGGGCCCCGGCGCAACCCTGGCCGAGGTACTCGGCGCCCCCAGGACCGACACCGCGACCAATCTGCCGCTGCGGCTGCGCTCTCCATGAGCCGACAGACTCGGCGGCCTCGGTTCCCGGACCCGGCGCAACCTCCGCCGAGGGCCCCGACCCAACCCGGGGCCGGGCTCGCCGCAACCCTGGCCGAGGTACTCGGCGCCCCCAGGACCGACACCGCGACCAATCTGCCGCTGCGGCTGCGCTCTCCATGAGCCGACAGACTCGGCGCCCTCGGTTCCAGGGACCCGGCGCAATCTCCGCCGAGGGCCCCGGCGCAAAACCTCCGCCGAGGGATCCGGCGGGGCCCCGGGCCGACAGGCTCGGCGCCCTCGGCTGGCAGGGACCCGGCGCAACCTCCGCCGAGGGCCCCGGCCCAACCTCCGCCGAGGGACCCGGCCCAACCTCCGCCGAGAGACCCGGCGCGGCTCCGGGCCGACAGCGCAACCTCGACCCGGCAGACCGGCAACCCCAGCCCCCGTGGTGGCGACTGAGGAGAACGGAACCCGCCCGTCCTCCCAGGAGGTTCGCCCCCGTGCAGAACCCGCAGCCGAACCCGCATCCCGGCCCACGGCCCGAGCCGCGCCCCGGCCCGCGCCCCCGCCGTCACCGCAGACGCCGCGTGCTCCTGTCCGCGGCCGTCGCCGTCTCCGCTCTCGTCGGTGCCGGACTCACCGCCACGATCGGCACCGGCCCCGCCGAGGCCGCCACCGCCCGCCAGGTCGAGAAGCTCGACCGCGGTCTCGTCAGCGTGCACACCGACGCCGGCAACCTGATCAGCTGGCGCTGGCTCGGCACCGACCCGAACGACGTGTCCTTCAACGTCTACCGGGCCGGTACCAAGGTCAACTCCAACCCGGTCAGCGGCTCCACGAACTACTTCCACTCCGGCGCGCCCGCCCAGGCCGACTACACGGTCCGCGCGGTCGTCGGCGGTGTGGAACAGGCCGACTCCGTCCACGCGGTCCAGCTCCGCACCGGCTACAAGGACGTTCCGATCACCCCGCCCGCCGGCGGCACCACTCCCGACGGCGTCGCCTACACCTACGAGGCCAACGACGCCTCCGTCGCCGACCTCGACGGCGACGGCGCCCTCGACTTCGTCCTCAAGTGGCAGCCCACCAACGCCAAGGACAACTCCCAGTCCGGCTACACCGGCAACACCTTCGTCGACGGCGTCAAGCTCGACGGCACCCGCCTGTGGCGCGTCGACCTCGGCCGCAACATCCGCTCCGGCGCCCACTACACGCAGTTCCAGGCGTACGACTACGACGGTGACGGCAAGGCCGAGGTCGCCATGAAGACCGCCGACGGCACCAAGGACGGCACCGGCGCGGTCATCGGCAGCTCGTCGGCCGACCACCGCAACTCCGGCGGCTACGTGCTGTCCGGCCCCGAGTTCCTGACCATGTTCGACGGCCGGACCGGCAAGGCCATGCAGAGCGTCGACTACGTCCCGGCGCGCGGCACGGTCTCCTCCTGGGGCGACTCCTACGGCAACCGCGTCGACCGCTTCCTCGCGGGAACGGCGTACCTGGACGGCGCCCGGCCCTCGCTCATCATGGCGCGCGGCTACTACACCCGCTCGGTGATCGCCGCCTGGGACTGGCGGGGCGGCGCCTTCGCCCGCCGCTGGACCTTCGACACCTCCTCCTCCACCAACAACGGCAAGGGCTACGACGGTCAGGGCAACCACAGCCTGTCCGTCGCCGACGTCGACGCCGACGGCAAGGACGAGATCGTGTACGGCGCCATGACCGTCGACGACAACGGCAACGGCCTGTGGACGACCAGACTCGGCCACGGCGACGCGGGACACGTCGGGGACCTCAACCCGTCCCGGGCGGGCCTGGAGTACTTCAAGGTGTCCGAGGACACCAGCAAGCCCGGCTCGTGGATGGCGGACGCCCGCACGGGCCAGATCCTGTGGCAGACGGCGTCCGGCGCCGACAACGGCCGCGGGGTCGCCGCGGACATCCACGCCGGCAGCGCGGGCGCCGAGGCCTGGTCCGCCTCGGACACCACCCTGCGCTCGGCGACCGGAGCCTCCCTCGGCCGGGAGCCCTCCAGCGTCAACTTCCTGAGCTGGTGGGACGGCGACCCGGTCCGCGAACTCCTCGACGGCACCCGCGTCGACAAGTACGGCACGTCCGGCGACACCCGCCTGCTGACCGGCTCCGGTGTCCACTCCAACAACGGCACCAAGGCCACCCCGTCCCTGTCCGGGGACATCCTGGGCGACTGGCGCGAGGAGGTCGTCTGGCCGACGTCGGACAACACCGCCCTGAGGGTCTACTCGACACCGGTCGAGACCAGCACCAGGATCACCACGCTGCTGCACGACACGATGTACCGCACGGCACTGGCCTGGCAGAACACCGCGTACAACCAGCCGCCGCACCCGAGCTTCTTCCTCGGCAACGGCATGGCGACGGCACCGCGGCCGACGGTCTACACCCCGTGAGCTGGTAGAAGGAGTCCTGTCGCCGGACCGTCAAGGCGCCCTTCGGAGGTCATCCGGAGGGCGCCTCCCTCGTGATCCCCTGCCTCTGGGGAGGATTGGGGCTGAAGAGCGTCGTCCGACTCGCGCGTCTTCACTGTGTCCGACCCCGTCGAGGTGACGAACTACTAGCTCGTCGCTTGTCGACTTGCAGGTCAGAGCCTGTTGCCGACTCCCGGCGGCGGCCCGTCTTGTTGCGACAGGCGACGGGACAAGCGCCGGCGCGCCCCACCTCATGGCCGAGGCCCATTCATCGGGAACACGTTTTCATCACGAGAACTCCGTACGAACGGCTTCCCGAGGGATGATGCGCACGTCAACAGCACCATCCCTGGGGGGACCATGAGCCAGCACATCCCGCAGCCACCCATGCCGGGCTTCCCGCCCCCGCCGACGCCGCCCGAGCAGAAGAAGGGCCCCGCCAACGCGATCGTCCTCGGGGTGGGAGCGGCCGTCGTCGTCACCATCATCGCCACCGGCGCCGTGGTGGGCTCCGAGATCGGCGACGAGGCGAAGCCCGCACCCACGGTCACCGTCACCAGGACCGTGTCCGCCGACGACGCCGCCGCGGCAGCCGAGGACGGCCCGTCCGAACCGGCGCCCGAGGACACCGACGACGGCGTCTACGCCTTCGACGACATCGTCACCTACGAGAACGACGTGGACGTCAGCCTCTCGGGATTCACCCGCGGGGTGTCGAGCGAGTGGGCGTCACCGGAGGACACGCCGTACGTGAAGTTCACGGTGAAGCTCAAGAACGGCGGCGACCGGACCCTCGACGCCACCATGCTGACCGTCAACTGCTCGTACGGCGCGGACGGACGCGGCAGCGAGGCGATCTTCGACACCGAGGCGGGTCTCGGTGGCGGACCCGACACCCGGCTCCTGGCCGGCCGGTCCCTCAACGTGCCCTGGGGCTGCGAACTCCCCAAGGGAGAGAAGCTGTTGCAGGTGGAGGTCGCTCCGGACTTCGAGTCGGAAGCGACGATCTTCACCGGCAGCGTCGCGTAGCCGCTGCGGACCCCCGTCCGGCGCCGGTTCGGACGGGGGCGCTCACGGCCTCAGCTCACCGCGCAGGTCCGGTCGCCCAGCTTGAACGCCGCCGGTTTCGTGTTCGTGCCCGACCAGCTCCCCGTGAACCCGAAGCTCACCGACGAGCCCGCCGCCACCGTTCCGTTCCAGCCGACGTTCCTCGCCGTCACCGCCGTACCGGACTGCGCGGTCTCGGCGTTCCAGGCCTGGGTGACCTTCTGGCCCTCGGTGAAGGCCCAGCCGAGTGACCAGCCGTTCCAGGCGCTCGACCCGGTGTTGGCGAGCCGCACGTCGGCCTGGAAACCGCCCGACCACTGGTTGGTGACCTTGTACGTCACCGCGCAGGCGCCGGTCGGAGCGGGGTCCGGTCCCGGGTCCGTGCCACCGCCGGTGTCGGAGCTGTCGCCGTAGATGACCCCGCGGCCGTTGGTCGCCACGTACACCCGGCCGTACACCCGCGGGTCACCGGTGATCGCCGCACCCGTCCAGCCCCACTGGTGGGCGTCGTCGTTGATCCGGGTCCAGGTCGCGCCCTTGTCGGTGGAGCGGAAGATCCCTCGGACACCGCCGATCTTCGCACTGGTGAACAGTGTCTGGTAGGACGCTCCCGGCGCGGCCTTGCCGAAACCGATCGTGTCCGCCTGCTCGACGCCCGGCAGCTTGGTGAAGCCGGCGCCGCCGTCGGTGGAGTGCCACAGCCCGTACGCGCCGTCGCTCGCGCCGCCGGCCAGCCACACATCGCCCTTCGCGCCGGGCAGTGCCTTGAAACGCACGCTGTCACCGCTCGGCAGACCGGCCGCCGAGGACGCCGTGAAGGTCGCGCCGCCGTCCGAACTGACGTAGAACTTACCGGACTTGAAGCCGTAGAAGGTCTTCGGGTCGACCCGGTCGGACTCGATGACCGCACCCGCCGGTATGCCGCTGGAGGCGGCCCAGGAGGTGCCGAAGCCGGTGGCGTACTGCACGCCGGTGCCGGCCGGGCTCCACACGAACCGGCTGCCGTCGGCCGCCGCCGCGACCGTGCCGCCCCCGCTCACGCCCGACGGGTCGCTGCCCGCGAACCAGTTGGCCCCGTTGTCCGTGGAGAACGCGATGTGCGGCCCCGAGTCGAGGTTGCCGACGCGGACGACCGTGTTCGGATTCGCCTCGGCGAAGTCCAGGCTGGTCGTGGTGGTGAAGTTCGGCGAGGTGAACATCATCGACGGGACCTTCGTCAGGTCCGTGTGCCGGAACCCGCCGATGTCACCGAGCGCGCTGAGCAGCGGGGCCCCGGACGGTGGAGAGGCGAGGTCGTTGACCGCCGTCTCCTCCAGGCCCCGCACCATCGGCCTGATGGCGAACGTGCCGCCGCGGTCCCAGGCGGTGAGGTTCTCCGTGCCGTAGACCGTCGCACCCGTCCCGTACATCATCCGGTCCGAGTCGAACGGGTCGATCTCCAGCGACTCCGTCATCCAGCCCAGCTTCGGCGTCTCCTCCGGCGGCGACGGGTTCGCGCCCCAGGTCAGCCACGGGGAGGACGAGACGTCCATCGTGTAACGGTTCGCGCGGGTGGGATACGACGTGTAGTCCCACGCCTTCGTCCAGGTCGCGCCGCTGTCCGTGGACCGGAAGATCTGGGTGTCCGGCCACCAGGAACTGTAGGCGGTGGCCATCAGGGTGCCGGGTTTCTGCCGGTCCACCGTCAGCCCGCTGAAGCCGTAGTAGGTGTCGGCCTCGGCGACCGGGCTGATGTCCGTCCAGGCGCCCGTCGCGGTCGCGTACCGCCACAGCCGGCCCTTGCCGCCGTCGTACGGACCGCCCTTGTCGCTGTACGCGAGGTACAGGTGGCCGTTCCTCGTGTCCAGTACGCCCTTGTGCGCGAGGTACCCCGACGGCTGTCCCGCCAGCCGGCTCCAGGTCGCGCCCGCGTCCGTCGACCGGTACACCGCGTTGTCCTGGTCGGCGACCCCGACGTAGATCGTCTTCGTCGCGGCGCCCGACGTGCCCGTGGACTCGTCGAAGGTGACCCACACGATGCCCTGGTTGTCGCTCGCGTAGCCACTGGTGTCGCTCGGATCCTGCGCGTAGTCGCCGACGTTGGGGAAGTTCGTCACCTGCGACCAGGTGACCCCGGAGTCCGTCGACCGCCACAGGCCCCTGCCGCTCGGCGCGCCCAGGTACAGCACGCTGTTGCGGTTCGGGTCGACCGCCAGGCGCTCGCCCATGCCCCGGCCGGGCATGTTGCCGCCGAGCTTGAACGGCAGGTCCGTCTTCTGCCAGCTCGCGCCCCGGTCGGCGGAGCGCATGACGGCCCCGTTCCCCGGGTCCCAGCTGTTGGTGTACGTGCCGACCGCCGCGTACACCCTGTCCGGGTTCACGGAGTCGGAGGCCAGGCTCACCACGCCCGTGTGTCCCCAGTCGTCCCAGCCGACCGAGTCCAGCAGCGGGGTCCAGGTCTTCGTGGACTGCTGCCAGCGGTAGGCGCCGCCGATGTCGGTGCGGGCGTAGGCCAGGTCCTTCTCCGTGCGGTTGAAGACGATGCCGGGGACGAAACCGCCTCCGTCGACGCGCGCGTTCTTCCAGGTGTACGTGTCGGCGGCGATCGCCGCCTGCTCGGGACCGGCGGCCAGTGCGGGCGGGGTGCCCGCCAGCAGGCCGGCCGCCAGTGCCAGCACGGCCGTGAGGATGCGGGTTCTTCGCACGGTGGGGGACCTTCCTTTCGGGAGGGCCTTGCGGAGCCCCTGGGGGGAGGGCCGTTCAGGAGGGGAGCGTGCGAGGACCGGGCGGCCCCCCGTGCGGGTGGGGGCCGCCCGGCCAGGTGGCCTCGTCGTCAGGTGACGAGGCCGCGTACGCGGAGCCTTCAAGCGGTTCCGGAGAAGTGCGGTGAGCTCCCGCGCCCCTCGAAGGGGCGCGGGGTACTGCGCGACCAGCCACACGGCCCGCAGCCGAACACCGCCCGTCCCGCGGAACGCCCGGCGGGGACTATTCGAGAAGCTCCGCGTACGAGCCCATGGCCAGGGCGATGTCCGCCTGGGCCCAGAACCGGTGGTACGTGAAGGAGGGCGCGGCGCCGCCCGCCAGGTAGGCCTCGATCTTGGACCAGGCCGGGTCGTCCTCGTAGAAGGACCGGATGGAGTCGAAGGTGGACGAGGAGTTGATCGGGTCGCCGTTCGGCATGGTGCCGGTCCAGCCGGCCGGAACGGGGACGCGGTCGTCGAAGCGGTTGTAGTCGGCGCGGGTCTCCGGGACGGCGATGCCCAGGCTGTCCTGGTGGTTGTCCCACATGCCGTCGAGGAGCGCCTTGGCCGTCGTGGCCGCCTGGGTGTCACCGGAGCGGTCCGCGTAGTACGTCAGGGTCTTGGCGTACGCGGCGGCCACACCGACGTCGTTGGTGTAGTCCGCGACGGTGACGTGCAGGCCGCTGTTGGCACCCGGGTTCGACGCGTTCCAGGTGTCGGGCTGACCCGACCACTGGAGCGTGGAGGGAACCCGGTAGGTGCCGTCCGGGTTGATCGTGGTGTGGGCCAGCGCCCAGTCGACCCACTTGTCGAGGACGACCTTGGCCTTGGCGTCACCCGTCTGCTGGTAGTACTCGGCCACCCGCTCCATCGACCACGCCTGGAAGCCGAACCACTGGTTGGACGGCGGGTCGTGGTAGACGGGCTGCTGGTCGTAGTACATGCCGTAGAACGTCGACTTCCCGGCCGGCGGCGTCGCGTACCGGCCCGCCCAGCTGTTGGTGGCGCCGCCCGCGATGGCACCCTCGTCCGACTGCAGCCAGCGGTAGAACTCCAGCTGCCGGTCGAGCGACTTGGCCCAGTCGGCCTGTCCCGTCGCCGACTTGGGCTTCAGGTCGGCGTAACTGCTCAGCGCGTAGGCGGCCAGCGGGTTCTGGTAGCCGCCGTGCGCGTGGCTGGAGCCGATGCGCCAGGCCCAGCCGGCCGAGGTGTCAGTGGCGCCGCCCCAGGCGTAGTACCAGGACATCAGGTACATCGAGGCGTCCTTGCCGGTGCCGGCCGCACAGGTGGACGGCCCGACGCAGTTGCCGATCTTCTTGAAGTACTTGTCGTACATGGAGTAACGCAGGTAGTCGCCCATCTTCGCGGCCTTGGCGACGGTCGCGGAGATCTCACCGCCCTTGCCCTGGGCGTCCGCCCACTTGTCGGCCCAGTACGCGGCCTGCACCGCGCGTGCGTCGGCGTCCGGGGCGTTGGTGAACTTCCACTGCTTGGCGTACGAGGCGTCACCCGTGAACAGGTCCAGGTACCCGTTCTTGCCGCCGTACTTGAAGGCGTCACAGGTCGGCTGCGGCACCGTCTCCCACACCGACTCCTGCGCGCCGCGCTGGAAGGTGTTGATGTACGACGGTCCGGTGTCCGTCGGCCCCGCCTCGCACTTGCCGGGCGAGTTGCCGTAGCCGTAGACGTTGTCGACGTCCTGCAGCCAGTGCATGCCGTAGACGTCGTCGGTGCCGTAGGCGGACTTCAGTTCACCGGCGATCGGGTCGGTGCCGACCGGCACCGCCGAGTCCAGCTTCGCCGGGTACTCGGCCGGAGTGTCCAGCTCCGGGGCGTAGGTCGCCGGCTTGGAGGCGTTGTAGAAGGAGTTCGTCGGCTGGTCGGCGCGGGTCGGGATCATGAACTTCTCCATGATCTCCCAGGCGCCGTTGAACTTGGTCCAGTCGCCGGTGACCTTGCCGTACATGGCCTGGAGCCACAGGAGGTAGCTGTACGCCTCCGACGTGGTCTGGTGGCCGTGGTCCGGTGCCTCGACGATCAGCGTCTCGACCGAGTGGTACGGGATGCCCTCGGGCGAGAAGTAGCCGTTGGCCGGGTTGGTGATCTTCCCGTACAGCTCCAGGAACCGGGCGTCGTACGCCTTCGACGCCGCGATCTGGGTGACCGTCACCGACGCCTTGCCGTGGCCGGTGGCCGTCGACTCGAAGGTCGCCGCGCCGGTCCCGGTGGAGTTGGCCGTGACGGTCACCTTCTGCGCGGTGTTCCAGTTCGACGGTGTGAAGGTGAGCGAGGCCCCGCCGGTCACCGACAGGCCGGAGTTGCCACCGGTGCGGGCCGTCGTGACCGTCACGTTGGCGGCCGGCCGGGTCGACAGCTTCACGTCGTACGTGCCTGTCTTGCCCTGCTGGACGGCCAGCTGGTTGGTGGAGGCCACCACGGTGGGACCCGCGGCGACCGTGATGCCCACCGGAGTGGACTCCGCGGACGCGCCCAGACTGTCGTAGGCCTTCGCCAGCAGCGAATGACTGCCCACGGTCAACCCAGAGGCGGACAGTGAGTAGGGCGCGCTCGTGTCCGTGCCCAGCAGCCTGGTGTCGTCGTAGAACTCCACCTTGCTGATCGTCGCGTTGTCCGCCGCGGCGGCGGTCGCCGCCAGCGGGACCGCGTCACCCTGCGTGTAGACCGCGCCCGCGGCGGGGCTGGTCAGCACGGTGATGGGCGGCTGGTGCGCGCCGACACAACTGGTGCCGTTCACGGCGAAGCCGGCCGGCGCGGCATTGGTGCCGCTGTAGGTGAACTGCGCGCCGGTGGAGGCGGCGGCGCCGGGTGCGATCGTGGCGTTGTGTGAGGCGTTCTTCACCGTGATCGCCTGGCCGGACTGGGACCAGGTGCCGTTCCAGCCGGTGCCGGACAGCTTCTGGTTGCCGGCGTAGCCGTACGTCAGGGTCCAGCCGGAGATGGCGTCCGTGCCGCGGTTGGTGATCGTGACGTCCGCGGTGAAACCGGAGCCCCAGTCGTTGGTCTTGTAGTCGACGCTGCACTGAACTGGAGCCGCTTGGGCAGGAGTTGAACCCGTGCTCAGCATCGTGAACGGAAGGGCGAGGGCCGCCGTGACGGCGGTCCACATACGCCGAGCGGCCCGGCGTCTCTTTCTCGGGGGCATGTGCTGGTTCCTCCTTGCGGCTCGGAGAAGTCAAGGCTTGAACCAGTGGGAGCGCTCCCATAGTGCGGACGGGGGTGAGAGCGGTCAAGGTGCTTGAAGAGTCGAAAAGATTCGACGATCGTTGTTGAGGGAAAGTCAGCAACTCCTCTGTTCTTTGCCGACACTTGGCGCTAGCTTCGGTGACACCAGTGGGAGCGGTTCCATCAGTCGACGCGTCCGTCACGACACGTCTGATCTGCAAGGAGTCGCTCATGCGACACCCCCCGCGTTCAGTACTCCCAGCCGTCGCCGGCGCGGTCGCCCTCCCCGGGACCGTGACGGCGCCGGTGGCCACGGCGTCCCGCGCCGTACCCGCCCGCCCGGCGGAGCACTCCGCCACCAGCCCCCGACCCTCGGCCGCGCGAGCGGTCACCGGGCCGGCCAGGGCGGGAAGGCCACGTACGCGGGGGCGAACCACATCCGCGCCGTCGAGGACCTGGTGACGAAGGCCGAGGCGCACGGCACGACACCGATGCTCGACCCGCGCCCCGTCGACGCCCCACGCGCCACCGGCGTCACCCGCCTGTTCCCGGCCGACGGCGAACTCGCGTCCGCGAACCGCGACGACCGCGCCCTGTCCCACCTGGGCTGAACCAGGAACACCCTGGGCCGGACCAGAACACGAAGAGCCGCACCCACGGTCCCGCCCCGCCCACCGTCACGACGGTACGTCCACCGCGTACGACACCGGGCCGCGTGATCCTCCGCGCGCCCCGAACGGCCGACACCCGCAACTGAGTCATTCGCAACCGAGAAGGAACCCGCACTCATGAGTCGTACCAGAACCGCGATGCTCGCTGCCCTGGCGCTGGTCGCCGGGGCCTCCGGGACGGCGTTCGCCGTCGTACCGGACGGCGTAGGCGCCGCCGCCGTCCCCTGCACCGTCGACTACAAGGTGCAGAACCAGTGGTCCACCGGCTTCACCGCCGCCGTCACGGTCACCAACAACAGTGCGGCCAAGTCGAGTTGGTCGCTGAAGTGGTCGTACGCCGGTGACCAGAAGGTCACCAGCGGCTGGAACGCCAAGCTCAGCCAGAGCGGGGCCGCCGTCACCGCGGCCAACGAGAGCTACAACGGCACACTGGCGACGGGCGGTTCGGCCAGCTTCGGCTTCCAGGGCACCTACAGCGGCACCAACGCGGTCCCGGCCACCTTCACTCTCGACGGCGTGACCTGCAACGTCGACGACGGCGGTGGCGGCCCCACCGACCCGCCGGACCCCGCCGGCCCGAAGGTCGACAACCCGTACGCCGGCGCCAAGGTGTACGTCAACCCGGAGTGGTCCGCGAAGGCCGCCGCCGAGCCGGGCGGCACCCGCATCTCCAACCAGCCCACCGGTGTGTGGCTGGACCGGATCGCCGCGATCAACGGCGTCAACGGCGGCATGGGCCTGCGCGACCACCTCGACACGGCGCTGACACAGAAGGGCTCCGGCGAACTCGTCGTCCAGCTGGTCATCTACAACCTGCCCGGACGCGACTGCGCCGCGCTCGCCTCCAATGGTGAACTCGGCCCGACGGAGATCGACAAGTACAAGACGCAGTACATCGATCCGATCGCGGCCATCCTCGCCGACCCCAAGTACGCCGGGCTGCGGATCGTCAACACCATCGAGATCGACTCGCTGCCCAACCTCGTCACCAACACCGGCAGCCGCCCCACGGCAACGCCGCAGTGCGACGTGATGAAGGCCAACGGCAACTACCAGAAGGGCGTCGGCTACGCCCTGAACAAGCTCGGTGACGCGCCCAACGTCTACAACTACATCGACGCGGGCCACCACGGCTGGATCGGCTGGGACGACAACTTCGCCCCCAGCGCCGCCCTGTTCAAGGAGGCGGCCACCACGGAGGGCGCCACCGTCAACGACGTCCACGGCTTCATCACCAACACGGCCAACTACAGCGCCCTGAAGGAGAACAACTTCACCATCAACGACAACGTGGCCGGCAAGTCGGTCCGCGAGTCGAAGTGGGTCGACTGGAACCGGTACGTGGACGAGCTGTCGTTCGCCCAGGCCTTCCGCAACCAGCTGGTCAGCATCGGCTTCAACTCCGGCATCGGCATGCTGATCGACACCTCCCGCAACGGCTGGGGCGGCGCCGCCCGGCCCGCCGGCCCGGGCGCCACGACCACCGTGGACACCTACGTCGAAGGCGGCCGCTACGACCGCCGCATCCACATCGGCAACTGGTGCAACCAGGCCGGCGCCGGCCTCGGTGAGCGCCCGAAGGCCAACCCGGCCACCGGGATCGACGCGTACGTGTGGATGAAGCCTCCGGGCGAGTCCGACGGTTCGAGCAAGTTCATCGAGAACGACGAGGGCAAGGGTTTCGACGGGATGTGCGACCCTGCCTACAAGGGCAACCCGCGCAACGGCAACAACCCGTCCGGCGCTCTGCCGGACTCCCCGCTGTCGGGGCACTGGTTCTCGGCACAGTTCCAGGAGCTCATGAAGAACGCCTACCCGGCGCTGTAGCGCCCTGAGGCGATGCGCCGGGGCCGGCCGTCACCGGCCGGACCCGGCGCATCACGCACGCCACGGCCGAGCGGTTCCCGTGCCCCGGAAGGTGCCCGGGACGTAGCTCGTTTTTGCCGTCGCGGCAAGTTCGGTGGCCCCGTCACGGTGGGTCGGCGCACGCTGGCCTCATCGCGACGAGAGGCTGACCACCATGGCGCACGACCACCACCACGACCCGCACCCGGACCACCCCCACAGCCACCACCCGGACCACCGTCACGACCATGGCGACATCGACTGGGGCGAGATGGCCCCGCTGCTCGAGTCCGAGGCGGAGCTGTTCACGCCCCTGTACGAGAGAGCTCTCGCATGGCTCGGGCACAAGCAGACCGAGCCCGGACTGATCGTCGACGCGGGCAGCGGACCCGGTGTCGTCTCCTGCCTGCTCGCCGACGCCTTCCCCGGCGCCCGGGTCATCGCCGTGGACGGCTCCGAGCCGCTGCTGGAACGGGCCCGCGCCCGGGCCGTACGGCTCGGCGTGGCCGACCGCTTCGGCACCCTCGCCGGTGAACTGCCCGGTGTACTGGACGACCTGGAGTACCCCGTCGACCTGCTGTGGGCCAGCCGCAGTCTGCACCACCTCGGCGACCAGCGGGCCGCCCTCGCCGCCTTCGCCGCGCGGCTCGCGTCCGGCGGCACCCTCGCGCTCCTGGAAGGCGGTCTGCCCGCCCGCTTCCTGCCCCGCGACATCGGCATCGGCCGTCCAGGACTTCAGGCGCGGCTGGACGCGCTGGAGGAGGAGCGGTTCGCCCGCATGCGCGCGGACCTGCCCGGCACGGTCCCCGAGACCGAGGACTGGCCTGCTCTGCTGGCCGCCGCGGGTCTCCGGCACACCGGCACGCGCAGCTTCCTGCTCGACCTGCCCGCACCGACCACGGACCGGGCCCGCGCCCACATCGCCGTCTCCCTGTCCCGCCTGCGGGACGCCTTCGGCGACGACCTGGACGCCACCGACCTCGCCACCCTCGCCCGGCTCCTCGACCCCGCCGACCCCGCGAGCGTGCACCGGCGACCGGACGTCTTCCTGCTGGCGGCGCACACGGTGTACACGGCGGTGCGCACCGCCTGAGAACCGCACCGCCTGAGAACCGCACCGCCGACCGCCGCCCCCGCCCACGTCCGACGCCCTTGACTTCGAGAGTGCTCCAACTGATGGACTTCCCCCGTCCGTTCAGGACACCGAGGACCATCTCGGCACACCGAGGAACACCAGGGGGAACTCATGACCGACTCTCCGGTCACGCTCATCACCGGCGGGGGCAGCGGTATCGGCGCCGCGGTCGCCCGGCGGCTGCTGGACGCCGGGCAGCGGGTGGCCGTCACCGGCCGCGGCGAGGAGCGGCTGCGCGCCTTCGCGGCGGAACTCGGCGACCCCGATGAGCTGCTGACGCTCGTCGGCGACGCGGCCGACTACGACCAGGTACGGTCGGCCGTCGGCCGTACGCTCAAGGAGTACGGCCGGCTGGACACCGTCGTCGCCAACGCCGGATTCGCCACCCACGACTCGGTCGCCGAGGGGGACCCGGCCGGCTGGACCGAGATGGTGCTGACCAACGTGCTCGGGCCCGCGCTGCTCGTCCGCGCGTCGATCGACGCCCTGAAGGAGACCCACGGGCGGATCGTGCTGGTCGGCAGTGTCGCCGGGTTCGTGCCCACGCCGGGCAACATCTACGGGGCGACGAAGTGGGCGGTGACCGGTCTCGCCGAGAACACCCGCCGCGAGGTGACCGAGTTCGGGGTGGGCGTGACGCTGATCGCGCCCGGCCGGGTGGAGACCCCCTTCTGGGACAGCTACGGCAGTCTGCCGCCCGGTCGGCTGCTCACCGCCGGCCAGATCGCCGACTCCATCGTGTGGGCCCTCGGGCAGCCCGCCGGAGTCGACGTCAACACGGTCGTCGTACGGCCGATCGGGCAGCCCAACTGACAGGAGGGCGGGGTCAGTTGTCCCGGAGGAACCGCTGCGCCAGCCGGTCACCGAGGGTCACCGCGGCGCTGTGGCTCTCGATGGGGGACACCCGGGAGTCGCGGAACAGGAGGTAGGTCACCTCGGCGTCGGTGCCGCCGGTCGCCGGGTCCGGATCGATCCCGAGGGCCTCGGCGGTGGCGTACGACGCCTCGCCGATGATCTCCGCCGGGCCGGTGTCGCCGACGACGGCGTACCGCACCTGGTCGCCGTGGATCACCGCGACGACACCGCCGCCCCGGATGCCCGCGCCCGCGTGATTCCAGAGGTCGCCGGCGCGGGGCACGACGACGTACGGCAGGGTGTCCGACCTCAGGGGTCCGCCGTCGGACTGGTGGAAGGCGGTGTCGGCCTGGAACCAGGGGTCGGTGGTCTCGTTGCAGTGCGCGGTGCGCTGTCCGTCGCAGGCGATGTCCATGTCGGCCTTCCAGAACACCGCGCCGTTCTTGCCGCACACGGGGACCGTCGGCGCGGTGTCCGCGTCGGTGCGGTATCTGCCGTTCGAGATCTGCGAGCAGGACGTCACCTCGGCGAGCAGGTCGGCGGCGCTGACCGTGCCCTCGCGGGCGGACGTCGGTGCGGGGGCGCCGGAGGCGGTCGCGGGGAGCACCGCGGCAAGGAACAGGGCGGCCGAGCAGGCCATGGACAAGGTCAGGGATCGGGAGCGCACGGCGGGACCCTTCTGTCAGGAGAGTTTCCTGGACTGAGGGGTCAACGGTGCACCCTCGGCATGATCACGGCAATCGTCCGTACGGGGGTCGGACGCGACAGCGCCCCGGGACCGTGAAGGCGGTCCCGGGGCGCGAGGCCCGGCTGACCCGGTCCGTTCGACCGGGCCGGGCGCGTCAGCCGGAGTGGGTCAGGTCGCGCCGAACGTCGCCGGGTCGGGACCCAGACGGCGGTCCTCGTCCAGCGCGCTGATCGCCGCCAGGTCCTCGGTGTCCAGGCTGAAGTCGAACACCTCGATGTTCTCCTTGATCCGGGACGGCGTCACGGACTTGGGGATCACCACGTTGCCGAGCTGGAGGTGCCAGCGCAGCACGATTTGGGCCGGGGTGCGCTCGTGCTTGCGCGCGATGGCCACGATCGCCGGAACCTCCAGCAGCCCCTTGCCCTGGCCGAGCGGCGACCAGGCCTCGGTGGCGATGCCCTGCTCCGCGTGGTACTCACGGCAGGCGTGCTGCTGGAGGTGCGGGTGCAGCTCGATCTGGTTCACCGCCGGGACCACCGACGTCTCGCCGATCAGCCGCTCCAGGTGCTCCGGAAGGAAGTTGGAGACACCGATGGCCCGCGCGCGCCCGTCGGCGAGGATCTTCTCGAACGCCTTGTAGGTGTCGACGTACTTGTCCGCGGACGCCATCGGCCAGTGGATCAGGTACAGGTCGACGTGGTCCAGTCCCAGCTTCTCCAGCGACGTGTCGAAGGCACGCAGCGTGGAGTCGTAGCCCTGGTCGCTGTTCCAGAGCTTGGTGGTGACGAAGACGTCCTCGCGGGGAAGGCCGGCGGTGGCGATGGCCTTGCCGGTGCCCTCTTCGTTGCCGTAGATCGCCGCTGTGTCGATGCTGCGGTACCCGGCCTCCAGCGCGGTGGCGACCGCCCGCTCCGCCTCGTCGTCCGGCACCTGCCAGACGCCGAAGCCCAGCTGGGGCATCTCGACGCCGTTGTTGAGGATGATCGGGGGGACCTTGCTGCTCACGAGCTCTTGATCCTTACGGTTGTCGTCAGATGTCACGTCCCATCGTCAACGATCACGAGCCCTGATGCATTCCTGACCGGAGAATCGGCCTCGAACAACCTCAGGCTCGGTACAGCGCCTCGACCTCATCGGCGTACGCGTTCTCGATCGCCTTGCGCTTGAGCTTCAGCGACGGCGTCAGCAGCCCGTGCTCCTCGGTGAAGGGCTGGGCCAGGATACGGAAGGTGCGGATCGACTCGGCCTGCGAGACCAGCGTGTTGGCGGCGACCACGGCCCGTCTGACCTCGGTCTCCAGATCCGCGTCGCGCACCAGCTGGGCGGCCGGCATCGGTGCCTTGCCGCGCATCGTCAGCCAGTGCTCGACGGCCTCCTGGTCCAGGGTGACCAACGCGGCGATGTACGGCCGGTCGTTGCCGACGACGATGCACTGGGCGACCAGCGGGTGGTCGCGGACGCGTTCCTCCAGCGGGCCGGGGGAGACGCTCTTGCCGCCGGAGGTGACCAGGATCTCCTTCTTGCGGCCGGTGATGGTGAGGTAGCCGTCCACGTCGAGGGCGCCGAGGTCGCCGGTGGCCAGCCAGCCGTCGTGCAGCGCCTCGTCGGTGGCCTTGGGGTTGTTGAGGTAGCCCTGGAAGACGTTCTCGCCGCGCAGCCAGATCTCCCCGTCGTCCGCGATGTGCACGGTCATGCCCGGGA
The DNA here is from genome assembly GCF_030287445.1 of Streptomyces sp. ALI-76-A. Lineage (GTDB taxonomy): Bacteria > Actinomycetota > Actinomycetes > Streptomycetales > Streptomycetaceae > Streptomyces. Next base: position 7,189,338 of record NZ_JASVWB010000002.1, read on the forward strand.
TGGGCTGCCCGACCGTGCCGTAGCGGGTGCGCTCGGGCGGGTTCGCGGTCGCGGCGGCCGTGGTCTCGGTGAGTCCGTAGCCCTCGTAGACGTGCACGCCCGCACCCGCCCAGAACAGGCCGAGCCTGCGGTCCATCGCCGAACCGCCCGACATGGCCTGCCGGATACGGCCGCCCATCGCGGTGCGCACCTTGGAGTACACCAGCTTGTCGAACAGCTGGTGCTGCACGCGCAGGGCCGCCGACGGCCCGGGGCCGATGCCCCACGCCTTGGCCTCCATGGCGTCCGCGTACTTCACGGCGACCTCGACGGCCTTCTCGAACGCGCCGCCCTTGCCCTCCTTCTCCGCCTTGCGGCGGGCGGAGTTGAACACCTTCTCGAAGATGTACGGCACGGCGAGGAAGAACGTCGGCTGGAAGGCGGCCAGGTCGGGCAGCAGGGCGGCCGCGTTCAGCTGCGGCTGGTGGCCGAACTTCACCTTGCCGCGGATCCCGGCGATCTGGACCATCCGCCCGAAGACGTGCGCGAGCGGCAGGAAAAGCAGGGTGGCCGCCTGGTCGCCCTTCCGGGAGTGGAACACCGGCTCCCAGCGCTGGATGACCGTGTCCGCCTCGTACATGAAGTTGCCGTGCGAGATGACGCAGCCCTTGGGGCGGCCCGTGGTGCCGGACGTGTAGATGATCGTCGCGACCGAGTCCGGGGTGACCGCCTGCCGGTGCCGGTGGACCACCTCGTCGTCGAGGTGGGCGCCGGCGTCGTACAGCTCCCGCACGGCGCCCTCGTCCAGCTGCCACAGCCGGTCCAGCCGCGGCAGCCGGTCGATGACGGTGGCGATCGTCATCGCGTGGTCCTCGTGCTCCACGACCGCCGCCGTGCACTCCGCGTCGTACAGCATCCAGAAGCACTGTTCCGCCGAGGAGGTGGGGTAGACCGGCACCACCTGGGCGCCGATCGTCCACAGCGCGAAGTCGAAGAGCGTCCACTCGTAGCGGGTGCGGGACATGATCGCGACCCGGTCGCCGAACCGGATGCCCTGCGCGAGCAGGCCCTTGGCGAGGGCGAGGACCTCGTCGCGGAACTCGGCGGCGGTCACGTCGCGCCACCGGCCGTCCTCGTCCTTGCGGCCGAGCGCGATGTGCAGCGGGTCCTGCCGGGCATGCTCGAAGACGACGTCGGCCAGACCGCCCACCGGCGGTGCCAACGCCAACGGAGGGTTGGTGAACTCGCGCAAACCCCGCTCCCGGCTTCTTGTGGCGCTCCCCGCAGGCCGTGAAAGCTACCCCACCCGGGAACGGGGCGGGAGGGGGCCGAACACGAGCGGTGTTCATGTATGCGCTGGTCAGTGACGCGAAATGCGCTCACATGGGGAAGGGCCGGACAGAATACTGACGGCCGAGTAAGTTTCGGTCCCGTAATCTCCACCGAATCTGTACGACTCCCGGTGTCCGGTCGGGGCGCCGCGCCGGTCCTCAGCGCCGGTGCAGCCGGTCCCCGCCCGCCAGGACGGCCGCCGCCAGCGCGTCGGCGGCGCCCTGGGCGGCCGTCCGGCGGCGCCCGTGCGCCAGGACGAAGTCGACCCGGCCGAGCTCCGGCAACCCGGCCCGGTCGGGGACGCGCACCAGGCCGGGCGGGATCAGGCCGCGGGAGTGGGCCATCACACCGAGGCCGGCGCGGGCCGCCGCGATCAGCCCGTTGAGGCTGCCGCTGGTGCAGGTGACGCGCCAGGCCCGCCCCTGCCGCTCCAGCGCCTCCAGGGCGAGCGCCCGGGTGATGCCCGGCGGCGGGTACACGATCAGCGGCACCGGACGGTCCGCGTCCAGCCGCAGCCGCTCCGCGCCGATCCACGTCAGCGTGTCGCGCCACACCAGCCGGCCGTGCGGGTCCTCGGGGCGCCGCTTCGCCAGCACCAGGTCCAGCTTCCCGGCCGCCAGCTGCTCGTGCAGCGTGCCCGACAGCTCGACCGTCAGCTCCAGGTCGACCTCGGGATGGTCGTAGCGGAACGCCTCCAGGATCTCCGGCAGCCGGGTCAGCACGAAGTCCTCCGACGCGCCGAAGCGCAGCCGGCCCCGCACCCGCGTTCCGGCGAAGAACGTCGTCGCCTGCTCGTGCACCTCCAGGATCCGCCGGGCGAAACCGAGCATCGCCTCGCCGTCCTCCGTCAGTTCCACGGAGTGCGTGTCCCGGCTGAACAGCTGCCGACCGGTGGCGTCCTCCAGCCGCCGCACGTGCTGGCTGACCGTGGACTGGCGCAGGCCGAGGCGCCGGGCGGCCTGGGTGAAGCTCAGCGTCTGGGCCACGGACAGGAACGTGCGCAGCTGGGAGGGGTCGTACACGCGGCCCACGCTATCGCGGAACGTGATGACAGTGAGAGCGGTATGCCGGATTCCCGATCGCCCGGTGAGGGAGCACGATGAGAGGGGGACCCGTGACCCGGAGCACCGGTGGACGAGTCCGCCCACAGCGACGAACGAAGCGACAAGCAAGTGGAGCACCGTGAAACGCCTGCGTTGGCCGAGTTGGATGCCGATCGACCCGTACATCCTGCTGCTGCTCGGGACGGTGGGTCTCGCGGCTCTCCTCCCCGCGCGCGGGACGGGCGCCGACGTGGCCTCCGGCGCCTCCACGGCCGCCATCGCCTTCCTCTTCTTCCTGTACGGGGCCCGCCTGTCCACCCGGGAGGCACTCGACGGGCTCAAGCACTGGCGGCTCCACGTCACGGTGCTGGCCTGCACGTTCGTCGTCTTCCCGCTGCTCGGTCTCGCCGCCCGCGGACTCGTTCCGGTGTTCCTGACCCACCCGCTCTACCAGGGACTGCTCTTCCTCACCCTCGTCCCGTCGACCATCCAGTCGTCGATCGCCTTCACCTCCATGGCCCGCGGGAACGTGCCCGCGGCGATCTGCGCCGGCTCCTTCTCCTCCCTGGTCGGCATCGTCGTCACCCCGCTGCTGGCCGCGGCCCTGCTCGGCAGCGGCGGCGGATTCTCGGCCGACTCGGTCCTGGAGATCGTGCTCCAGCTGCTCGTGCCGTTCCTCGCCGGGCAGCTGCTGCGCCGCTGGATCGGCGGTTTCGTCACCCGGCACAAGAAGGTCCTCGGCCTGGTCGACCGCGGCTCCATCCTGCTCGTCGTCTACACCGCGTTCAGCGAGGGCATGGTCCAGGGCATCTGGCACCAGGTCAGCCCCCTGAGGCTGGCCGGGCTGATGGCCGTCGAGGCCGTCCTGCTCGCCGTGATGCTGCTGGTGACCTGGTACGGCGCCAAGGCGCTGCGCTTCGGCCGGGAGGACCGGATCGCCATCCAGTTCGCCGGCTCGAAGAAGTCCCTCGCCTCCGGACTGCCCATGGCCAGCGTCCTGTTCGGCGCGCACGCCTCGCTGGCCGTGCTGCCGCTGATGCTCTTCCACCAGATGCAGCTGATGGTGTGCGCGGTGATCGCCAAGCGCCGCTCGCGCGACGCCCCCGAGGAGGTCACCCCGCCGGCTTCAGACGCAGGGTCACGAACCGCGGTCGGTACAGCGACACGTTCCGATTGAGCTGCGCGGCCGCCCCGGTGAGCTCCAGCCAGTTGACGTCGTAGCTGAGCACCACCCGCCCGCCGTCGCTCAGCTCCGGGTGCGCCTGCGGGTTGTACGCGGCGACCTGTCCGGGCGGCAGCGCGGGCGTGAAGTCCTTCGCCGGGCCGTGCCAGGGCCCGGTGGGGGAGCAGGCCCAGTACGACGTCACCGTGGTCAGGCCGCGCGCCCCGGCCGCCATGGTGAACAGGACGTACGTCCCGCCCTGGCGCACCACCGAGAACGCGCTGCCCACCCCGGTGCGCCGCCCGTCCCCGAGCACGGCACCCGGGCGGGCGCGCGCCGCCCAGGCCGAGCCGTCCCAGTACTCCCACGCGGCCGGATCCCCGAGGCCGCCCTCGGGGATCCGCGCCACGTACGCGTGCGAGGCGGGCCGGGACGCGGCCTGACCGTCGTCGCCGCCGAAGACGTACGTCCAGTCGCCCTCGTCGACCAGCGTGGTACCGAACAGCACCCGCCGGGACGGATCCCGCACGGTCCGCTGGTCGAGCACCTCGACCACGGACTCCACCCGCAGGTCGGGCAGGGAGAGCGTGGCGACCTCGGTGGCGGTGGGCACCCCGTACACCCAGGGCGCCGCTCCCGCGGTCCGCACCCACAGCAGCACCCGCAGCACCTGCTCGGAGGAGCCGGGGGAGCGGGGCTCGACCCGGGCTCCGACCGGCCAGCGCCACTGGCCCGGGCCCGGGTCCGGGAAGAGGGGCGCGGGGAGTGTGCTCTCCAGGCGGCCGTCGCGCATCACCACGGCCGAGTTGCGCACCAGCGGCGCGCTGCCGTCCCGCCAGGCGTAGGACTCGCCGACCGGGTTCGGCGGGCCGTGCACCTGGCCGAGGTAGGTGTCGGAGAAGAGCCACAGCAGCCGGCCGTCCGGCAGCCGGACCGAGTGGGTGCCGTCGCCGCCGGTCCAGTCGTCGGTGCGGGCGGCGTCGTCGCCGTAGCGCGTGAACTCGGTGTTCAGACGGTTGTCGGCCGACCAGGCGGCGACGGTGTGCGGTACACAGCCGTCGGATTCCTGTCGGCCGTCGTCGGGGAGCGCGATGAGCAGCACCGCCGTGAGAACCAGGGCCAGCAGCAGGCCGGCCCCGACGCCGGTCCGCTGTCGTGCTGATCCGATCTCGGGCACGCTCCGGGACGTTAGCGGGTCACGCTCACCCGGTCCATGGGCAGCCACAGAACCGTGTTCTCCGACGGTGCCGTCCCCGCGGCGATCTCCCGCGTCGGTGAGCGCCCGGTCCACGACCCGGACGTCGTCGATCGCCCTGGTGAAGAAAGCCCGTCACGGGTCTGTTGATCCGGATGTCCGGTACGGAGGGCTGACGGCGGATAACGTTCTGTCATGACCCCACCGCACCGCGCCGATTCCGGCCTCGCGCTCGATCCCGCGCGCACCGCCCTCGTACTCGTCGACCTGATGGAGCGCATCCTCGCCCTGCCGTCCGAGCCCCGTAAGGGCACCGAAGTCCTCTCGGTCGCCGAGGAGTTGGCGGACCGGTTCCGCGCGGCCGGCGCGCTCGTCGTGCTCGTGCGCGTCGAGCGCCCCGGGGTCGCCGAGCAGCCGCCCGGCAGCGGGCTCGCCGCCGGACTGCTGCACGACGGCGACCTGGAGATCGTCAAGCGGACCATCGGCGGCTTCCAGGGCACCGGCCTCGACGACCACCTGCGCCGGCGTGGCGTCACCACCCTGGTGTGCGGCGGCATCGCCACCAACCTCGGCGTGGAGTCCACCGCCCGCGCGGCAGGGGACCTCGGCTACGACCTCGTGTTCGTCGAGGACGCCATGACCGCGCTCACGGCGGCCGAACACGAGGCGTCCGTCCGCCTCGACTTCCCGCGCCTGGGCACGGTGGTGACGAGCGGTGAGGTGCGGTTCACCGCCGGCTGAGCGCCTCGGACGCGGGGCGGCTCGACGGGGGCCGCGCCCGGGGGAGCAGGCCGGTTCGGCGGGCTCGGTGGCACGGCCGGGACCGTCGCGCACCGCGGGGCCGAGGCGGGGCCCCTGCGGCGCAGGGGGCGCTCCCCGCCGGTCGGGGCCCCGCCGCCGTGTCGCGGGAGGAACCGGTCAGCCCCGGGAGGCCGCGGCCCGCAGGGCGATACGGTCCTCGCCCGCGTACACGTTCATGGAGCTGCCCCGCAGGAAGCCCACCAGCGTCAGCCCGGTCTCCGCGGCCAGGTCCACGGCCAGCGACGACGGCGCCGAGACCGCCGCCAGCACCGGGATGCCGGCCATCACGGCCTTCTGCGCCAGCTCGAAGGACGCCCGGCCCGACACCAGCAGGATCGTGCGGGACAGCGGCAGGTTCCCGTTCTGCAGGGCGCGGCCGACGAGCTTGTCGACCGCGTTGTGCCGGCCCACGTCCTCCCGGACGTCGACCAGGTCCCCCTCCTCGGTGAACAGGGCCGCCGCGTGCAGACCCCCGGTCCGGTCGAAGACCCGCTGGGCGGCGCGCAGCCGGTCGGGGAGGCTCGCGAGCAGCTCGGGGGCGACGCGGAGCGGTGGAGTGTCGGCGATGGGCCAGCGGGCCGTCGTACGCACCGCGTCGAGGCTCGCCTTCCCGCACAGGCCGCAGGACGAGGTGGTGTAGACGTTCCGCTCCAGGGTGATGTCCGGCAGCACGACGTCCGGAGCCGTCTTCACGTCGACCACGTTGTACGTGTTCACACCGTCCGCGGTCGCCCCCGCGCAGTAGACGATGTTCAGCAGGTCGGACGCGGTGGCCAGGACACCCTCGCTCACCAGGAACCCGGCGGCCAGCGCGAAGTCGTCGCCCGGGGTGCGCATGGTGATCGCGAGCGGCTTGCCGTCGAGTCTGATCTCCAGCGGTTCCTCGGCGACGAGCGTGTCCGGGCGGCTGGAGACCACCCCGTCCCGGATGCGGAGCACCTTGCGTCGTTCCGTGACTCGTCCCATGTCCTTCAGCCCCGGTTCTGTACGTGCTGGTAGCCGAAACGGCCCTTGATGCAGAGATTGCCGTGGGTCACCGGGTTGTCGTGCGGCGAGGTGACCTTCACGATCTCATTGTCCTGCACGTGCAGCGTCAGGTTGCAGCCCACTCCGCAGTAGGCGCACACCGTCGTCGTCTCCGACTGTGCCGACTCGTCCCAGGTACCCGCCGCCCGCATGTCGAACTCCGACTTGAACGACAGCGCCCCCGTCGGACACACCTCGATGCAGTTCCCGCAGTACACGCACGCCGACTCGGTGAGCGGCCCGTCGTGCTCCACGGCGATCCGGGCGTCGAAGCCGCGGCCCACCACGGAGATCGCGAAGGTGTTCTGCCACTGGTCGCCGCAGGCGTCGACGCACTTGTAGCAGAGGACGCACTTGCCGTAGTCCCGCACGTACAGCTCGTTGTCGATCCTCGGTTCCTCCTCGAGGCGGGCCGCGTCCGGGCCGAAACGGTCCGGCTTCGCCTCGTACTCCTTGAGCCACCCGGCGACCCGCGGTGTCGTCGAGAGGTCGACCGAGGAGGCGAGCAGCTCCAGGACGATCTTGCGGCTGTGCCGGGCCCGCTCGGTGCCGGTGCGCACCTCCATGCCGGGTTCGGCCCTGCGGGAGCAGGCCGGGACCAGGGTGCGCGCGCCCTCCACCTCGACCACGCAGACACGGCAGGCGTTCTTCGGGGCGAGGGTGTCGCCCTCGCAGAGGGTCGGTATCTCCTTCCCGGCCGCCCGGCACGCGTCGAGGATCGTCGAACCCTCGGGCACCCTGGCGGCCTCCCCGTCGATCGTGAACTCCAGCAGCCGGCGGGGGATCCCCAGCGGTGTCACGGTCATTCGTACGCCCCCAGACGGTCGATGGCGGATTCCACGGCGTTCCACGCGGTCTGCCCCAGACCGCAGATCGAGGCGTCCCGCATCGCTCGGCCGACCTCCCTGAGCAGCGCGACGTCCTCGGCCGCGGCGGCGCCCGTACGGTCCACGATCCGGTGCAGCGCCTCCTCCTGCCGTACGGTCCCGACCCGGCACGGCACGCACTGCCCGCACGACTCGTCCCGGAAGAACTCGGCGATCCGCAGCAGGAGCCGGGGCAGCGGGACGGTGTCGTCGAAGGCCATCACGACCCCCGAACCGAGTGTGGTGCCCGCCTCCCGGGTGCCTTCGAAGGTGAGCGGGATATCGAGTTCGTCCGGCCTGACGAAGCCGCCGGCCGCCCCGCCGAGCAGGACGGCACGCAGACGGCCGCGCACCCCCGCGAGCTCCAGCAGCTCGCCCAGTGTCGCGCCGAACGGCAGCTCGTAGACCCCCGGCCGGTGCACACTGCCCGACACGCAGAACAGCTTGGGGCCGGTGGAGCCGCCCGTGCCGATCGCCGCGTACGCGGGGGCGCCCATGGTCAGGATCGGCACCACGTTGACCAGGGTCTCCACGTTGTTCTCGACCGTGGGCTTGCCGAACAGGCCCTTCTCCACGGGGAAGGGCGGCTTCGAGCGCGGCTCGCCCCGGTACCCCTCGATGGAGTTGAACAGGGCCGTCTCCTCGCCGCAGACGTACGCGCCCGCGCCCCGCCGGATCTCGATGTCGAAGGCGTAGCCCTGGCCGAGGATGTCATCGCCGAGCAGCCCACGGGCCCGCGCCTGGGTGACGGCGTGGCGCATACGGCGTACCGCCCGCGGATACTCGCCGCGCAGGTACAGGTAGCCGCGGTGCGCGCCGGTCGCGTACGCGGCGATCGTCATCGCCTCCACCAGCGCGTACGGATCGCCCTCCATGAGCACGCGGTCCTTGAAGGTGCCCGGCTCGGACTCGTCCGCGTTGCACACCACATAGTGCGGGTGGTCGGGCTGCGACGCCGTCGCCTGCCACTTGCGGCCGGTAGGGAAGGCGGCACCGCCCCGGCCGACCAGACCGGCGTCCGTCACCTCGCGGATCACCCCGGCCGGACCCAGCTCGAAAGCCCGCCGCAGGGCGGTGTAGCCGCCGTTCGCCCGGTAGTCGTCCAGACCGGCCGGATCCACCACACCGACCCGGCGCAGCAGTGTCAACGCCGGGTCCCCGGCCTGCGGCACCGCCCACGCCGCCGGCGGTTCCTGCGGGGCGGAGTCGGGCGCGCGCGCGGCGAGCACGGCGTCGTCCACGGTCGCGGGCGCCGAGACCGCCGTACGGACCGGATCGCCGGCCTTGACCGCGAGTGCGGCCGGGGCCCGTTCGCACAGGCCGAGGCAGGGGCTCCGTTCCACCGAGACCCCGCTGCTGAGGCCCAGCCGGGACTCGATCCCGGCGCACAGCCCGTCCGCTCCGGCCGCCGCGCACGCGAGGTCCGTGCACACGTGCAGCAGGGTCGCGGGACGCGGTCTGACGGAGAACATCGCGTAGAAGGTGGCCACCCCGTACGCCTCCGCCGGCGGCACCGTCAGCCGCCGGCACAGGTAGTCCAGGGCGCCCTCGCCGATCCAGCCGACCCGGTCGTTGATCGCGTGCAGCCCCGGCAGCAGCAGGTCGCGACGGTCGCGGGCCGCGCGCCCGCCGCGTGCCCACCGCAGGTCGGCGTCGGACCGGTCGGCCCCCTCCCAGGAGGACTCGGGCGGGCCCAGCAACGCGTCGACCGCCGCCCGTTCCTCGTCCGTCGGTCTGCTGTCACCGAAGCGCAGATCCACCAGGTCACCTCACTCTTGAGCGGGCTGGGCAGTGCACGTCAGCCGACGGTCGTGGTGACCGGCAGCTTCTCGATCCGGATCGCCGACGCCTTGAACTCCGCCGTCCCCGCGATCGGGCAGTTCGCCTCGATGGTCAGCCGGTTGGTGTCCACCTCGTCGGGAAAGTGCATGGTCATGAAGGCCAGCCCGGGCCGCAATGCGGTGTCGATCCACACCGGCGCCACGACCGCCCCGCGCCGCGAGGTCACCCGCACCTCCTCGCCGACCACGACCCCGTACCGTTCGGCGTCCTCCGGGCACAGCTCGATGAACTCGCCGCGCCGCAGCGGGGACGCGAAACTCCCGCTCTGCACCCCGGTGTTGTAGGAGTCGAGCCGGCGCCCGGTGGTGAGCCGGATCGGGTACCGCTCGTCCGTGAGGTCGACCGGCGGATCGTGCCGCACCAGCCCGAACGGGGCCGGCCTGCCGCGTTCGGCGGGGTCCGCCCGCCACAGCCGGCCGTGCAGATAGGTGGGTTCGAGCCCGCCGGTGTCGGGACACGGCCACTGGATGCCCTGGTGCTCCTCCAGGCGTGCGTACGTCATCCCGTAGTGGTCCGGTGAGACCGAGCGCAGCTCGTTCCACACGGACTCCGCGTCGGCGTACTTCCACTCGTGGCCCAGCCGCGCCGCCAGCTCGCAGATGATGTCGATGTCCTCGCGGGCCTCACCGGGCGGGGTCACCGCCCGCCGCACCCGCTGGACCCGCCGCTCGCTGTTGGTGGTGGTGCCCTCGGTCTCCGCCCAGCCGGCCGTCGCGGGCAGCACGACGTCCGCCAACTGGGCGGTCCGGGTGAGGAAGATGTCCTGCACGACGAGGAAGTCCAGGGCCTTCAGGCGCCGTTCGGCCTGTTCGCCGTCCGCCTCCGACTGCGCCGGGTTCTCGCCGACGCAGTAGACCGCCTTGAGCGTGCCCTCCTCCATCGCCTCGAACATCTCTGTCAGGTTCATCCCGTAGTGCGGCTCGATGACGGTGTCCCACGCCGACTCGAACTTCCGCCGGGTGCCGGGGTCGAGGATGTCCTGGAACCCGGGCAGCCGGTTGGGTATGGCTCCCATGTCGCCGCCGCCCTGCACGTTGTTCTGCCCGCGCAGGGGTTGCAGTCCGGAGCCGTAGCGCCCCACATGGCCGGTCAGCAGGGAGAGGTTGATCAGGGCGCGGACGTTGTCCGTGCCGTTGTGGTGCTCGGTGATGCCGAGGGTCCAGCACACCTGGGCGCGCTCGGCGCGGGCGTAGGCGTGCGCCAGCTCCCGGATGGCGGCGGCCGGCACGCCGGTCACCTTCTCGGCGAGCGACAGCGTCCACGGCTCGACGAGTTTTCGGTACTCCTCGAAGTCGCTGGTGGCCCGCGCGACGAACGCCTCGTTCATCAGCCCCGCGTGGATGATCTCGCGGCCGATCGCGTGCGCCATCGGGATGTCCGTGCCGACGTTCAGGCCGAGCCAGCTCTCCGCCCACTCGGCCGTGGACGTCCGTCGCGGGTCGACCGCGTACAGCCGAGCGCCGTTGCGCACCCCCTTCAGCACGTGCTGGAAGAAGATCGGATGCGCGAAACGGGCGTTGGATCCCCACATCACGACGACGTCGGTGTGCTCGATCTCCTCGTACGACGACGTCCCGCCGCCCGATCCGAACGCGGCGGACAGGCCGGCGACGCTCGGGGCGTGACAGGTCCGGTTGCAGGAGTCGACGTTGTTGGTGCCCATGACGACCCGGGCGAACTTCTGCGCCACGTAGTTCATCTCGTTGGTGGCACGGGCGCAGGAGAACATGCCGAACGCGCCGCGCGCCGCCCGCAGGCCCCGTGCCGTGCGGTCCAGGGCCTCCTCCCAGCTCGCCCGCCGGAACGACTCGTCGCGCGAGTCCCGGACCAGGGGGTGGGTGAGCCGGGTGTAGGTCTTCGGGGTTCGATCGCGTCTGCTCATACGGCGCTCCTCATACGGCGCTGGTCATGCGGCCCGCTGGTCATGCGGCGCTGGTCCCGCGGCCCGCTCGTCATGCCGCGCTTCGCAGCGCCAGCAGGTCCGAGATGGCGTGCACGGTGCGCAGGGTGGGCACCGGGACGCCGGTGATCTCCGCCAGCTCGACCACGGCCGCGAGCAGCACGTCGAGTTCCAGCGGCTTGCCGCGCTCCAGGTCCTGGAGCGTGGAGGTGCGGTGGTCGCCGACCCGTTCGGCGCCCGCGAGCCGGCGCTCGATGGAGACGCCGACCTCGCAGCCGAGTGCCTCGGCGACCGCGAGGGTCTCGGTCATCATGATCGCGATGACCGCGCGGGTGCCGCCGTGCAGGCACATCTGCCGCATGGTGGCGCGGGCGAGCGCGCTGATCGGGTTGAAGGAGATGTTGCCCAGCAGCTTGAGCCAGATGTCGTTGCGCAGGTCGGGTTCGACCGGGCACTTCAGCCCGCCCGCCCGCATGGCCTCGCTGAAGGCGAGACAGCGCGGCGAGACGGAGCGGTCGGGCTCGCCGACGGAGAACCGGGTGCCTTCCAGGTGCCGTACGACACCCGGTCCCGCGAGTTCGGTGGCCGCGTAGACCACGCATCCGACGGCCCGTTCCGGCGCGAGCACCGCGCTGACCGTGCCGCCCGGGTCGACGCTCTCGACGCGGTGGCCGTCGTGGGGGCCGCCGTGCCGGTGGAAGTACCACCAGGGAATGCCGTTCTGGGCGGCGATCACCGCCGTGGAGCCGTGCAGCAGGGGCTCGATCAGCGGCCCGCACGCCGCGTACGAGTTGGCCTTCAGGCCCAGGAACACGAAGTCGACCGGGCCGATCTCGGCCGGGTCGTCGGTGGCGTGGGCGCGGGCGGTGAAGTCGCCGCGCGGGCTGAGCACCTGTACGCCGTGCTGCCTCATGGCCGCCAGATGCGGTCCACGGGCGACGAGGTGCACGTCGGCGCCCGCGCGGTGGAGCGCGGCGCCGACATAGGCGCCGATGGCTCCGGCGCCGAGTACTGCGACTTTCATGCGAGGGAGCTCCGTTCGGTCGAGGGTACCGAGGAACTGCCGAACTGTGTCGACGAAATATTGTCTACAGTATGGAAGTTCGCGCAGCAAGGGTTCGCGCAGCGGAGACCGGGCGGAGCGTCCCGGAAACCGGCCGGTACGACCGTTCGGCGCGTGCCGGCTACCGTTCGTCGAACACCGTCGACGCGCCGCCTTCTCAACTCCCGTCTCCGTTCCTACCGTTCGGGATCATGAGTCCCCCCGTCGCCCCTGCGGGCTGGAGCCGCTGGCTGGTTCCGCCCGCCGCGCTCTCGGTCCATCTCTCCATCGGCCAGGCGTACGCCTGGAGCGTGTTCAAGCCGCCCCTCGAGTCCGCCCTCGGACTCAGCGGTACGCAGAGCGCGCTGCCCTTCCAGCTGGGCATCGTGATGCTGGGTCTGTCGGCCGCGTTCGGCGGCACGCTCGTGGAACGCAACGGCCCGCGCTGGGCGATGACCGTGGCGCTGGTCTGCTTCTCGTCCGGCTTCCTGCTCTCCGCGCTGGGCGCGGCCACCGAGCAGTACTGGCTGATCGTCTTCGGGTACGGCTTCGTCGGCGGGATCGGCCTCGGCATCGGCTACATCTCGCCCGTCTCGACGCTGATCAAGTGGTTCCCGGACCGGCCGGGCATGGCCACCGGCATCGCCATCATGGGCTTCGGCGGTGGCGCGCTCATCGCCTCGCCGTGGTCGGCGCGGATGCTGGAGTCGTTCGGCGGCGACAGCTCGGGGATCGCGCTCGCGTTCCTGGTCCACGGTCTCTCGTACGCGGTCTTCATGACGCTGGGTGTGCTGCTCGTGCGGGTGCCGCGGACCGAGAAGCCGGTCGAGGGGGCACCGAGTGTCCTCGCCGGCCCGCAGGTCTCCGCCCGGAGCGCCGTGCGCACCCCGCAGTTCTGGTGCCTGTGGGTCGTGCTCTGCATGAACGTGACCGCCGGCATCGGCATCCTGGAGAAGGCCGCTCCGATGATCACCGACTTCTTCGCGGACACCTCCACGCCCGTGTCGGTGTCCGCCGCGGCGGGCTTCGTCGCCCTGCTGTCGGCGGCCAACATGGCCGGCCGGATCGGCTGGTCGTCCACCTCCGACCTGATCGGCCGCAAGAACATCTACCGCCTCTACCTGGGCGTCGGCGCGATGATGTACGCGCTGATCGCCCTGTTCGGCGACTCGTCGAAGCCGCTGTTCATCCTGTCCGCGCTGGTGATCCTGTCCTTCTACGGCGGCGGCTTCGCCACCGTCCCCGCCTACCTCAAGGACCTCTTCGGGACCTACCAGGTCGGCGCGATCCACGGCCGGCTGCTCACCGCCTGGTCCACGGCCGGCGTCCTCGGGCCGCTGATCGTCAACTGGATCGCCGACCGGCAGGAGGAGGCGGGCAGGCACGGCGCGTCCCTGTACGGTCTGTCCTTCGTCATCATGATCGGGCTGCTGGTCGTCGGCTTCGTCGCCAACGAGCTGGTCCGGCCGGTCGACCCCCGTCACCACGTCCCCGCACCGAGGCAGGAGGCCGTCGATGTCCAGCGACAGCAGTCAGAGTCCGCCTAGCCGGCGCGGGCTGATCGCCCTCGCCTGGCTGTGGGTGGGGGCACCGCTCGCCTACGGGGTCTACGAACTCGTACGAAAGGCGACACAACTGTTCACCGGGTGACCGCGCGGGAGGTGTCCGGGCGTCCCGGGGGTCTGACGGAAGCTGACAACCGAGGCGCCCGTTTCCTGTGGCATCACCTGCCGTCGTACCCGTCAGTCACTGATCAGACTGGTGAATCCCGCTACCTGAGCAATGAGGGGATCCACCCATGAACGGCTCGCGCCTCACCGCCGTCGGCCACTACCAGCCCGCCAAGGTGCTCACCAACGAGGAACTGGCGGGCATGGTCGACACCAGCGACGAGTGGATCCGGAGCCGGGTGGGCATCCGTACGCGCCGTATCGCCGGTCCCGACGAACCGGTCGACGAGCTCGCCGCCCACGCAGCGGCCAAGGCGCTCGCGGCGGCCGGCCTCACGCCCGGCGACATCGACCTGGTGCTGGTGGCCACGTCGACCGCCGTCGACCGCTCACCGAACATGGCCGCCCGCGTCGCCGCCCGGCTCGGCATCCCGTCGCCCGCCGCGATGGACATCAACGTGGTGTGCGCCGGCTTCACCCACGCCCTGGCCACCGCCGACCACACCCTCCGCGCGGGTGCCGCGACCAGGGCCCTGGTCATCGGCGCCGACAAGATGTCCGACGTGACCGACTGGACCGACCGCACGACCTGCGTGCTCGTCGGTGACGGAGCGGGGGCGGCCGTCGTGGAGGCGTGCGCGGCCGGCGAGGAGCCCGGGATCGGGCCGGTGCTGTGGGGCTCGGTGCCCGAGATGGGGAACGCGGTACGGATCGAGGGGCAGCCCGCGCGGTTCGCGCAGGAGGGGCAGAGCGTGTACCGCTGGGCCACCACCCGGCTGCCGCCCATCGCCCGCCAGGCCTGCGAGCGCGCGGGACTGACGCCGGCCGACCTCGCCGCGGTCGTCCTGCACCAGGCGAACCTGCGCATCATCGAGCCCCTCGCCGAGAAGCTGGGCGCCGTCAACGCCGTGGTCGCCCGCGACGTCATCGAATCGGGCAACACGTCGGCCGCCAGCATCCCGCTCGCCTTCTCCAAGCTGCTGGAGCAGGGCGCGATCGCCGCGGGTGATCCGGTGCTGCTGTTCGGCTTCGGCGGGAACCTCTCCTACGCCGGACAGGTCGTCCGCTGCCCCTGACGGGCTCCTGACACGTCCCCGGCGATTTCCTCCGACGCGCCCTCGGTGTGCCCCGACGGGTGCTCCACGGTGATGTGACGAGACCGACTCCCCGATGGTCTGGCTCCTGTGCGCCGTAGACTGTAGACGAAAGACAATCGATACTGGATGTCCGGTGGCGCCGACCGCACGGCTGGGGTGCACGGCCCGCCGAGGAGGGGGAGCGCGATGCTGTCGACAGGACTGCCGCAGGGGGCGGTGCCCAAGCTGGAACGGCCTGGCCCGTTGCGCGACCGTGTCTACGAGGCGCTGCTCGAACTCATCACCACCCGCGCCCTGCAACCCGGCCAGCACCTCGTGGAGAGCGAACTCGCCGGGCACCTCGGGGTCTCCCGGCAGCCGGTGCGTGAGGCGCTCCAGCGGCTGAACACCGAGGGCTGGGTCGATCTGCGGCCCGCCCAGGGTGCCTTCGTGCACGAGCCCACCGAGGAAGAGGCCGACCAACTCCTCACCGTCCGCACCCTGCTGGAGGCCGAGGCCGCGCGGCTGGCCGCCGCCAACGCGGACCGGGCCGGCATCGAGGCCCTCGACGAGCTGCTCGCCCAGGGCATGCTGGCGGTCGCCGCCGACGACGTGGACGCCGCGGTCGCCCTGAACGCCCGCTTCCACGCGAAGGTCATGGAACTCGCCGGCAACGCGGTCCTCGCCGAACTCGCCGCGCAGGTCGACCGGCGGGTGCGCTGGTACTACACCCCGGTCGCGCGACAGCGCGGCAGCCAGTCCTGGATCGAGCACCGGGACCTGATCGCCGCCATCGCCGACCGCGACGAGCAGCTCGCCACCCGGCTGATGCGGGAGCACACCGAGCACACGCGCCGCTCGTACCACGCCCGCCAAGGGGCGTAGGCCACCGGGAACTCGCCGCCCCGTTCCCGACGCCGGGGACTGCCAGGGTCCGCCGTGCCCCGGCGTCGGGAACGGGGCGTGCCCGGCATCGGGAACGCGGCGTGCCCCGGCATCAGGGACGGGCGTGCCCCGGCGTCGGGAACAGGGGGCCGGTCGCCGTCCAGGGGACCACGGACCGTGTCTCCGGCTCCTTCGGGTGCCTGCCGTCGCCGGCTCGTTCAGGTGGTCCGCCGTCGCCCGCCACCGCCTCCACCCCCGGCGCCAGCTCGTCCGGCCTCGCGCGGCTCAACGCCCACGCCGATTCCCCGGCGCCGGTCGGCGCCCGTACCGGCGCCGCCGCACCTTGCCGGTGGCGCCCGTCAGGCGGAGACACCCGGCCACCCTTTTCCCGCCGGTCGCGGCCCGCCCGGGGCCTCGTTCCCACACTGCGGCGCCGGAGCGGGAGACGCCAGGGTCCGTCAGTCTTTGTCCTGTGAGTGGAGAAAGTTGGCGGCAATCTCTGCACAGCTTCTTCCCAGGTCTGGCAGCCGCTGCTACGTTCCCCTCGAAAGCACGACAGCAGGCGGCCGATTGAGGCGGGGAGGGGTTCGTGAGACGTATGACGGCGCGACCCGCGAACGCCCATCAGGCCCGGCTGCTCACCCTGTTGCGCGACGGCGGTCCCAACTCCCGCGCGCAGCTGGGTGACCAGGTCGACCTGTCGCGGTCCAAGCTGGCCGTGGAGGTGGACCGGCTGCTGGAGACCGGTCTGGTCGTGGCCGACGGACTCGCCGCCTCGCGCGGCGGGCGCCGCTCCCACAACATCCGGCTGGCACCGAGCCTGCGGTTCCTCGGCGTGGACATCGGCGCGACCTCGGTCGACGTCGCGGTCACCAACGCGGAACTGGAGATCCTCGGCCATCTCAACCAGCCCATGGACGTGCGCGAGGGCCCGGTCGCGGTCTTCGAGCAGGTCCTGTCCATGGCCGAGAAGCTGCGGGTCTCGGGACTCGCGGAGGGCTTCGACGGCGCCGGCATCGGCGTCCCGGGACCCGTCCGCTTCCCCGAGGGCGTCCCGGTGGCACCGCCGATCATGCCGGGCTGGGACGGCTTCCCCGTGCGGGAGGCGCTCAGCCAGGACCTCGGCTGCCCGGTCATGGTCGACAACGACGTGAACCTGATGGCGATGGGGGAGATGCACGCGGGCGTCGCGCGCTCCGTGGGCGACTTCCTCTGCGTCAAGATCGGCACCGGCATCGGCTGCGGCATCGTCGCCGGTGGTGAGGTCCACCGCGGGACGACGGGCAGCGCGGGCGACATCGGGCACATCCAGGCCGTGCCCGGCGGACGTCCGTGCGCCTGCGGCAACCGGGGCTGTCTGGAAGCACACTTCAGCGGGGCGGCCCTCGCCCGGGACGCCACGGACGCGGCCCAGCACGGCCGTTCGGTGGAGCTCGCGACCCGGCTGGAGGCGAGCGGCGGCCTCACCGCCGTCGACGTCGCCGCCGCGGCCGCCGCGGGCTGCGCCACCTCGCTCGACCTGATCCGGGAGGGCGGCGACCGCGTCGGCCAGGTCATCGCCGGCCTCGTCAGCTTCTTCAACCCCGGCCTGGTGGTGATCGGCGGCGGGGTGACCGGCCTCGGCCACACCCTGCTCGCCGCGATCCGCACCCAGGTCTACCGCCAGTCGCTGCCGCTCGCGACCGGCAACCTGCCCATCGTGCTCGGTGAGTTGGGCCCCACCGCCGGAGTCATCGGCGCGGCCCGCCTCATCAGCGACCACCTCTTCTCACCCGCGTAACCGCCCGACTTCGTACGGCACCCGGCACCTCCGTAACGCCTGACGAAACCGTCTCGCGCGGCTCACCCGCACCGTCCTCGCACGGCTCACCAGACCGTCCGCACACGGCACCCGGCCCCGTCCCGACACGACCCACCGCACCGCCCCCGTACGGCTCACCCGTACGGCAGTTCGCTCCGCCCTGCCCTGAACCGGCCCGCACGCCAGCCGAGGGGAACCACACATGGCATCAGAACCACCGCTGCTCAGCATGTCCGGCATCACCAAGTCGTTCCCCGGAGTCCGGGCCCTCGACGGCGTCGACCTCGACGTCCAGGCCGGCGAGGTGCACTGCCTGCTCGGCCAGAACGGGGCCGGCAAGTCCACCCTCATCAAGGTCCTGGCCGGCGCCCACCAGCCCGACACCGGCACCATCCGCTGGCGCGGCGAGGACGTCACGCTCCGCTCGCCGATCGCCGCCATGCGCCTCGGCATCGCCACCATCTACCAGGAACTCGACCTGGTGGAGCACCTGTCGGTGGCCGAGAACGTCCACCTCGGCCACGAACCCACGGCCGCCGGGTTCGTCGTCCGGGGCAAGGCCGCGCGGGCGTCGACCGCCGCGCTGCTCAAGCGACTCGGGCACGCCGAGATCGAACCCACCCGGCTGGTGGGGGAGTTGTCGGCCGCACAGCAGCAGATCGTGTCCATGGCGCGGGCGCTCTCGCACGACGTACGGCTCATCGTGATGGACGAACCGTCCGCCGCCCTCGACCCGGACGAGGTCGACAACCTGTTCCGGATCGTCGGCGACCTCACCGCCGACGGTGTCGCCGTCGTCTACATCTCCCACCGGCTGGAGGAGATCCGCCGGATCGGCGACCGGGTGACCGTCCTGAAGGACGGGCGGGCCGTCGCCGGCGGACTGCCCGCCAAGTCGACGCCGACCCGCGAGGTCGTCGCGCTGATGACGGGACGCAACGTCGAGTACGTCTTCCCCGACCGGCCCGTGTCGCCGCCCGAGGGAACCCCGGTGCTGGAGGTCGAAGGACTGGCCCGCCAGGGCGAGTTCGACCCCCTGGACCTGCGGATCCGCCCCGGTGAGATCGTCGGCCTCGCCGGACTCGTCGGCTCCGGCCGCTCCGAGATCCTGGAGACGATCTACGGCGCCCGCCGGCCCACCGCCGGCCGCGTCCTCGTCGACGGCCGCGCCCTGCGGCCCGGCAGCGTGCGCGCCGCCGTCCGCGCCGGGATCGGCCTCGCCCCCGAGGAACGCAAGGCGCAGGCGCTGCTGATGCTGGAGTCCGTCACCCGCAACGTCTCCGTCTCCTCCCTGCCCCGCTTCGCGCGGGCCGGCTGGATCGACCGGGGAGCCGAACACGGGGCGGCCCGGGCCGCGACCCGCGAGCTGTCGCTGCGGCCGGACAACCCGTCCGTGCCGATCCGTACCCTGTCCGGCGGCAACCAGCAGAAGGCCGTTCTGGCCCGCTGGCTGCTGCGCGGCTGTCGGGTGCTGCTGCTCGACGAGCCGACCCGCGGCGTCGACGTCGGCGCCCGCGCCGAACTGTACGCGGTCGTCCGCCGGCTGGCGGACGAGGGCCTCGCCGTGCTCCTGGTCTCCAGCGAGGTCCCCGAGGTGCTCGGCCTCGCCGACCGCGTCCTGGTGCTGCGCGAAGGCCGCGTCGTCCACACCGCGCCCGCCCGCGAGCTGGACGAACACCGCGTACTCGACCTCGTCATGGAAGGAAGCCCGGCGTCATGACGCAACCCGTCTCCCCACCCAGGGACAGTGCCGACAAGGTCCCGTCGACCACCGAACCCCCGGCCTGGCGCTCGGTCGTCTTCCGCGCCGACCTGCGCACCCTCTCCCTCCTCGGCGTGCTCGCCGCACTGATCGTCATCGGCGGCATCACCAAGCCCGACGAGTTCCTCGACACCCGCAACCTCCAACTCGTCCTGACCCAGGCCTCGGTGATCGGTGTCGTCACCGTCGGGATGACCTTCGTCATCACCTCCGGCGGCATCGACCTGTCCGTCGGCGCGATCGTGGCGCTGGCCTCGGTGTGGGCGACCACGGTCGCCACCCAGGAGTACGGCTTCGCGGGCATCCTCTTCACCGCGGTGCTCGTCGGCGTCGGCTGCGGCCTGGTCAACGGACTGCTGATCGCGTACGGCGGGATGGTCCCCTTCATCGCCACCCTCGCCATGCTGGCCTCGGCGCGCGGCCTGGCCCTGCAGATCACCGACGGCCGCACGCAGATCGTCACCGTCGACGGCATCCTCGACCTCGGCGAACGCGACTCCTACGTGCTGGGCGTCCCGCCGCTGGTGATGGTGTTCGCGGTCGTGACGATCATCGGCTGGCTGGTGCTGAACCGCACCACCTTCGGGCGCCGCACGGTCGCCGTCGGCGGCAACGCGGAGGCGGCCCGGCTGGCCGGCATCGACGTCCGCCGCCAGCGCCTGTACCTCTACCTCCTGTCCGGGCTGTGCTGCGGCATCGCCGCCTTCCTGCTGATCATCCTGTCCGGCTCCGGCCAGAACACCAACGGCAACCTCTACGAACTCGACGCCATCGCGGCCGCGATCATCGGCGGCACGCTGCTCAGCGGGGGCCGCGGCACCATCACCGGCTCGGTGCTCGGCGTCCTGATCTTCACCACGATCACCAACATCTTCGCCCTGAACAACCTGCAGAGCGACGTCCAGCAGATCGCCAAGGGCGCGATCATCGTCGCCGCCGTGCTGGTCCAGCGCCGTACCGCGAGCACGACCTGAGGAAAGGGTTCACCATGCCAGAGCCGACGACTCTCACCAGCCGCTTCACCAGCCGCAGAGGGCTGCTCTTCGGGACCGCCGCCGTCTCGGCCGGTGCCCTCCTCACGGGGTGCACCAGTAACGAGTCCGGCGACGACGAGCCCGCCGCGAACGACCAGCCGGCCGCCGACGACAAGCCCGGCAAGGCGGTCACCATCGGGTTCGCCGGCCCGCAGGCCGACCACGGCTGGCTCAACGCCATCAACGACAACGCCAAGAAGCGGGCCGAGAAGTACTCCGAGGTCACCCTGGAGATCACCGAGGGCTCCAACGACACCGCCCAGCAGATCGGCCAGATCGAGACCCTGATCAACAAGAAGGTCGACGTCCTGGTGGTGCTCCCCGCCGACGGCAAGGCGCTCACCCAGGTCGGCCTCAAGGCGATGCGCGCGGGCATCCCGGTCGTCAACCTCGACCGGATCTTCAACACCCCCCAGGCGTACCGCTGCTGGATCGGCGGCGACAACTACGGCATGGGTCTCAGCGCCGGCCACTACATCGGCGAGAAGCTCAAGGGGAAGTCGGGCGCCCGCGTCATCGAACTGGCCGGCCTCGACAACCTGGAACTCACCAAGCAGCGCACGCAGGGCTTCGACGACGCCCTGAAGAACTACCCCAACATCCGCAAGGTCGCCCGCCAGGCCGCCGACTTCACGGTCGAGTCCGGACAGGCCAAGATGGCCCAACTGCTCCAGGCGCAGTCGAAGTTCGACGCGGTGTGGAACCACGACGACGACCAGGGCGTGGGCGCGCTGCGCGCCATCGAGCAGGCCGGCCGCGACGACTTCCTGATGGTCGGCGGCGCGGGCGCCCTGTCCGCCTTCCAGGCCATCAAGGCGGACAACGGCGTCCTGAAGGCGACCGTGCTCTACCCGCCGACCATGGCCGCCTCCGCGATCGACCTGGCCCGCGCCCTCGGCCAGGCCAAGGGCGTCAGCGGCCTCGCCGAGTACGAGATCCCGGCGTCCCTCACGCTCTACTCGGCCGTCGTCGACAAGGACAACGTCGACCAGTACATGTCCACCGGCTTCAAGTGAGGCGTCCCGCCGAAGGGGCCCGGTTCACCGACGGTCCGGGCTGCACCCCCCACCGCGCCACGACGACGAGGAGGACATCGCGTATGGGACAGCCGCAGCAGTCAGCAGGGGCTCAGGCGCAGCGGCCGGAGACGGCCGGGGCCCAGCAGCCGCAGAGTCCCGCGGCCGAGAAGCCGCCGCTGCGCGTCGGCATGGTCGGCTACGCCTTCATGGGCGCCGCCCACTCCCAGGGCTGGCGGACCGCGGGCCGCGTCTTCGACCTGCCCCGCCGGCCGGTCCTGTCGGTGATCTGCGGCCGGAACGCGACCGCCGTGCGGGCGGCGGCCGACCGGCACGGCTGGGCGGCGGCCGAGACCGACTGGCGGGCCCTGGTCGAACGGGACGACGTCGACCTCGTCGACATCTGCACCCCCGGCGACAGCCACGCCGAGATCGCCCTCGCCGCACTGGCCGCCGGCAAGCACGTACTGTGCGAGAAGCCCCTCGCCAACACCGTCGACGAGGCCGTCACGATGACCGCGGCGGCCGAAGCGGCCCACAGGCGCGGCCAGATGGCGATGGTCGGCTTCAACTACCGCCGGGTGCCCGCCACCGCGCTGGCCCGCTCCATGGTCGCCGACGGCCGCCTCGGCACCCTGCGGCACCTGCGGGTCACCTACCTCCAGGACTGGCTGGTGGACCCGGAGTTCCCGCTCACCTGGCGGCTGCGCAAGGACCAGGCGGGTTCGGGCTCCCTCGGTGACCTGGGGGCGCACATCGTCGACCTCGCGCAGTACCTGGCGGGGGAGCCGCTCGCCGGGGTCTCCGCGCTCACCGAGACCTTCGTCCGGGAACGCCCGCTGCCCGGCGGACCGGCCGGCGGACTGGCCGCGGTGTCCGGCACCGGCACCGGTCAGGTCACGGTGGACGACGCCGCCCTGTTCACCGGCCGCTTCCTCTCCGGCGCCCTCGCCTCCTTCGAGGCCACCCGCTACGCCACCGGCCGCAAGAACGCCCTGCGCATCGAACTCAACGGCGAACGCGGCTCGTTGGCCTTCGACCTGGAGCGCCTGAACGAACTCGCCTACCACGACGGCACCGAGCCCGGGGCGCACGCCGGCTTCCGCCGGATCCTCGTCACCGAGCCCGACCATCCCTACCTGGAGGCCTGGTGGCCACCGGGCCACGGCCTCGGCTACGAGCACACCTTCGTCCACCAGGCCCGCGACCTGGTCCACGCGATCGACGAGGGCCGCCGTCCCGAACCCTCCTTCGCCGACGGGCTACAGGTGCAGCGCGTGCTGGCGGCCGTGGAGGAGAGCGCCGGGAAGAACTCCGTCTACACACCCGTCTCAGTCTGAGGAGGCGCACACGCATGCCACGCACCTTCACGCTCTTCACCGGCCAGTGGGCCGACCTCCCGCTCGAGGAGGTCTGCCGCCTCGCCCGCGACTTCGGCTACGACGGACTCGAACTCGCCTGCTGGGGCGACCACTTCGAGGTCGACAAGGCTCTCGGTGACTCCTCGTACCTGGACTCCCGGCGGGCCCTGCTCGACAAGTACGGGCTGAAGTGCTGGGCCATCTCCAACCACCTGGTGGGCCAGGCGGTGTGCGACGCCATCATCGACGAACGCCACCGGGCCATCCTGCCGGCCCGCATCTGGGGCGACGGCGAGGCGGAGGGCGTACGGCGGCGGGCCGCCGCCGAGATCGCCGACACCGCGCGCGCCGCGGCCGCCTTCGGCGTCGACACCGTCATCGGCTTCACCGGCTCCGCGATCTGGCACCTGGTCGCGATGTTCCCGCCGGCCCCCGAGTCGATGATCGACCGCGGCTACGAGGACTTCGCGGAGCGCTGGAACCCGATCCTCGACGTCTTCGACGCGCAGGGCGTGCGGTTCGCGCACGAGGTCCACCCGAGCGAGATCGCGTACGACTACTGGACGACCCACCGCGCCCTGGACGCGATCGGCCGTCGGCCGGCCTTCGGCCTCAACTTCGACCCCTCCCACTTCGTGTGGCAGGACCTCGACCCCGTCGGCTTCCTGTGGGACTTCCGCGACCGGATCTACCACGTCGACTGCAAGGAGGCCCGCAAGCGGCTCGACGGCCGCAACGGGCGCCTCGGCTCCCACCTGCCGTGGGGCGACCCGCGCCGCGGCTGGGACTTCGTGTCCGCGGGCCACGGCGACGTTCCCTGGGAGGACGTCTTCCGGATGCTGCGCTCCATCGACTACCGGGGCCCGATCTCCGTGGAGTGGGAGGACGCCGGCATGGACCGGCTCCAGGGCGCCCCCGAGGCGCTGACCCGCCTCAAGGCGTACGACTTCGAGCCGCCGTCGGCTTCCTTCGACGCGGCGTTCGGCGGCAACGAGTAGACCGACGGGAGCCGCCGTCGGCTTCCTTCGACCTGGCCTTTGGAGGCGATGAGCAGGACGAAGGCGATGAGCAGGCCGAACGAGAGCCGCCGTCGGCCGGCCTCGCCGCCACCTGCGACATGACCTTCGCATGACCTTCGACGCGGTCTTCGACGCGGCCTTCGGCGGCGACGAGCAGGCCGACGTCGCTGCCCCTTCTGTGAGGTCCGGGATGACGGCGCATCCCGGCGTACCGCACCCGCCCGTACAACCGGCCCCTTTCTGGAGGCACCCGTGCACGGGAACGACCGCCCCACCAGCACCGACAAACCTGTGATCCACAGACGACGCCCGTCCTTCCGTCAGGCAGTCGCCCTGCTCAGCGGGGCACTGCTGGCGGGCGCGTCCCTCACGCTGACCGCACCACAGGCAGGCGCAGCCGTCGCCGCGCCGGACGCCCCGGCCGCTCCGGCCGTCGCCGCCGAGGACTTCCAGCAGGTCACCCTGGCCAAGGGCGAACCGGAGGTCGGCGAGCCGATGTCACTCGCCGTGCTGCCGGACCGCTCGGTCCTGCACACCTCGCGCGACGGCGAACTCCGCCTCACCGACGCGGCCGGCAACACCAGGCTGGCCGGCAAGCTCGACGTCTACTCCCACGACGAGGAAGGCCTCCAAGGCGTCGGCGTGGACCCGGGCTTCACCGAGAACCGGTTCATCTACCTCTACTACGCGCCTCCGTTGAACACTCCCGCGGGCGACGCCCCCGAGACCGGCACCGCAGCCGACTTCGCCCCCTTCGACGGGGTCAACCGGCTGTCCCGGTTCGTCCTGAAGACCGACGGCACCCTGGACACCGCCAGCGAGAAGAAGATCCTCGACGTCCCGGCCTCCCGCGGCCTGTGCTGCCACGTCGGCGGCGACATCGACTTCGACGCGGCGGGCAACCTGTACCTGTCGACCGGCGACGACACCAACCCCTTCCAGTCGGACGGCTTCACGCCCATCGACGAGCGGGCGAACCGCAACCCCGCCTTCGACGCGCAGCGTTCCTCCGGCAACACCAACGACCTGCGCGGCAAGATCCTGCGGATCAAGGTCGACGCCGACGGCTCGTACTCCGTCCCCGACGGCAACCTCTTCCCGGCCGGCACCGACAGGACGCGGCCCGAGATCTACGCCATGGGCTTCCGCAACCCGTTCCGCTTCAGCGTCGACAAGGCCACCGGCATCCTCTACGTCGGCGACTACGGCCCCGACGCCGGCGCCGCCGACCCGGCCCGCGGACCCGCCGGGCAGGTCGAGTTCGCGCGCGTCACCGGTCCCGGCAACTTCGGCTGGCCGTACTGCACCGGCGACAACGACGCCTACGTCGACTACGACTTCGCGACCGGTACCTCCGGAGCCTCCTTCGACTGCGCCGCGCCGAAGAACACCTCCCCGCACAACACCGGCCTCGTCGACCTCCCGCCGGCCCAGCCCGCGTGGATCCCGTACGACAACGGGTCCGTCCCCGAGTTCGGCTCCGGCTCCGAGTCCCCGATGGGCGGCCCGGTCTACCGGTACGACCCCGCGCTCGACTCGCCCGTGAAGTTCCCCGAGGCCTACGACGGCGACTTCTTCGCCGGGGAGTTCGGCCGCCGCTGGATCAAGCGGATCACCAGCGACGACAACGGCGCCGTACAGTCGATCAACGACGTCCCGTGGACCGGCACCCAGATCATGGACATGGCCTTCGGCCCCGACGGCGCGCTGTACGTCCTCGACTACGGCCTGGCCTGGTTCGGCGGCGACGAGAACTCGGCCCTGTACCGCATCGAGAACGCCACCGACGGCCACTCGCCGGTCGCCCAGGCCGCCGCCGACCGCACCTCGGGACAGGCACCGCTGCGGGTGAGCTTCTCCTCCGCCGGCACCACCGACCAGGACGGCGACGCCCTCAGCTACCGCTGGGACTTCGGCGACGGCTCCACGTCCAGCGCGGCGAACCCCACGCACACGTACCGGAAGAACGGCACGTACACCGCGACCCTGACCGCGAAGGACCCGTCCGGCCGCACCGGCAGCGCGAGCGTGCAGATCGTCGTGGGCAACACGGCGCCCAAGGTGACCCTGGAACTCCCGCGTGACGGGCAGCTGTTCAGCTTCGGCGACGCGATCCCGTTCAAGGTTCGGGTCACCGACCGCGAGGACGGCCGGAACATCGACTGCGCGAAGGTCAAGGTCACCTTCGTCCTCGGCCACGACACCCACGGCCACCCGCTGACCTCGGCCAACGGCTGCACCGGCACCATCCAGACCAGCGCCGACGGCGGCCACGACGAGGACGCCAACATCTTCGGCGTGCTCGACGCCGAGTACACCGACGGCGGAGGCGGCG
Organism: Streptomyces sp. ALI-76-A; assembly: GCF_030287445.1. Taxonomy (GTDB): domain Bacteria; phylum Actinomycetota; class Actinomycetes; order Streptomycetales; family Streptomycetaceae; genus Streptomyces. The sequence continues at coordinate 7,215,485 of NZ_JASVWB010000002.1, forward strand.
GTCAGGCCGCGCTCACCACCCACGACCAGAACGTCGTCCAGCCCCGGCACCGGCAGGCCGAGCACTTCAACACCTCCTCCGGCGTCACCGTCATCACCAAGGACACCGCGCACGGCGGCCGGACGGTCGGGGACATCAGCAACGGCGACTGGATCGCCTTCACGCCGTACGTCCTGAACAACGCCGAGTCGATCACCGCCCGCGTCTCCTCCGGCGGTGCCGGCGGCACGCTGGAGATCCGCGCCGGGTCCGCGCGGGGCACCCTCCTCGGCCGGGCGACCGTCCCGGTGACCGGCGGCTGGGACACCTTCCAGGACGTCAGCGCCGACCTGTCCCGCGCCCCCAGAGGAACGACCACGTTGTACCTGGTCTTCAAGGGCAGCGGCACCGGAGCCCTGTACGACCTGGACGACTTCACCTTCACCACGAGCTGAGAGGAGGTGGCGCGCGTGAACAGAACCACCGCACGACTCGGTACGGCGGCCGTGGGCGCGGCCCTGCTCCTCGGCTGCGTCTCGGGGCCCGCCGCCTCCCGACCGGCGGACGAGACCCGCGTGCTGGTCTTCTCCAAGACGGCCGGCTTCCGCCACGACTCGATCCCCGCCGGCGTGGCGGCGGTCCGCCAGCTCGGCGGGAGCGGCGGCTTCAAGGTCGACGCGACTGAGGACGCGGGCGCGTTCACCGCACGCAACCTGCGGCGGTACGACGCGGTCGTCTTCCTCTCCACCACCGGAGACGTCCTCGACCCCGCCCAGCAGCGGGCCTTCGAGGGCTACATCCAGCGGGGCGGCGGCTATGTCGGCATCCACGCCGCCGCCGACACCGAGTACGACTGGGAGTTCTACGGCGGCCTGGCCGGCGCCTACTTCCAGTCGCACCCGGCGATCCAGCCCGCGACGGTGCACGTCGAGGACCGGGCCCACCCGGCGACCTCGGGTCTGGCCAAGACCTGGGAACGCACCGACGAGTGGTACGACTACCGCTCCAATCCCCGGGAACACGCCCACGTCCTCGCCTCGCTCGACGAGTCCTCGTACACCGGTGGCACGATGAACGGCGACCATCCGATCGCCTGGTGCCAGACCTACCGGGGCGGCCGCGCCTTCTACACGGGCGGCGGACACACCGAGGAGTCCTACGCCGAACCGGCCTTCCGCCGGCACCTGCTGGGCGGGATCCTGTACGCGGCAGGCGAGGCGCAGGCCGACTGCCGGCCGGAGAACGGATACCGTCCGCTCTTCGACGGCGGCTCGGCCTCCCTGTCCGACTGGAAGCAGGCCGGCCCGGGCTCCTTCACCCTGGACCCCGACGGCAGCATCACCTCGTCGGGCGGCATGGGGATGCTCTGGTACGCCGGCCAGAGCTTCGGGGCGTACTCCCTGAAGCTCGACTGGAAGACGGCCGGCGCCTCGGGCGACGACAACTCCGGTGTCTTCGTGGGCTTCCCGCCCTCCGACGACCCGTGGTCGGCCGTGAACCAGGGGTACGAGATCCAGATCGACGCCACCGACGTCCCGGAGAAGACCACCGGGTCCGTCTACGGCTTCCGGTCCGCCGACCTCGGCCGGCGCGACCGCGCGCTGAACCCGCCGGGGGAGTGGAACACGTACGAGATCCGCGTGGAGGGCGAGCGCCTCCGCGTCTATCTCAACGGCGTGAAGATCAACGATTTCACCAGCACCGATCCGGCCCGGAGCCTCGGCGACGGACACATCGGCATCCAGAACCACGGAGCCGACGACCGGGTGTCCTTCCGTGACATCCGGATCAGGGAACTGCCCGCGAAGTCCCCGGCACGCACCGCTTCGCAGGGCGACTGAGCGACGGCGGGCGGGGGACGCCGGACCCCCGCCCGCCGTCTCGACCCGTCCCCAGTTCGTCCGCCACGACGCGTTCGTTGCGTCGCCGGTGGTGCTCCGCGTTCCAGGTCCGGGGCCGTGGGACATGCCCACACGCCCGCGTCCACAAGCCCGCAGGTCCACATGCCCACGTGTCCATATGTCTCGCATCTTCATACGTCTGGCTCGTGCGCCATGTCGAGAAGGAGGCTGCCGATGTCCGCGTCCGTTTCCTCACCCCGTGTCGGTGTCTGGCTGATCGGGGCCCGTGGCTCCGTCGCCACCACCGTCGTGGCGGGCTGCGCCGCCGTGACCGCGGGCCTGCACCCGCCGGCCGGCCTGGTCACCGAGACACCCGCGTTCGCCGCCGGCGCTCTGCCGGCCCTGTCCTCGCTCGTCTTCGGCGGCCACGACACGATCGACTGCCCGCTGCCCAAACGCGCGGAGGAACTCGCGGCGGGCGGTGTCCTGCCGCCCGGCCTGCCGACCGCCGTCGAGGCCGAACTCACCGCCGCCGACCGGGAGATCAGGCCCGGCGGCCCGCTCCCCGGCGACACCCGAAGCGAGGAGGAGCTCATTGCCGCGTTCACCGCGGACCTGCGGGACTTCGTACGACGACACCACCTGGCCCGGGCGGTGGTGCTGAACGTCGCCTCCACCGAACCTCCCGCCACCGGCCCCGCCCTGCCCCCGAGTTCGCTGTACGCGGCGGCCGCCCTGCGCGCGGGCTGCCCCTACGTCAACTTCACCCCGTCGACCGGCCTGCACCACCCGGCGCTGGCCGGCCCGGCGGCGGCGAGCGGGCTGCCGTACGCGGGACGCGACGGAAAGACCGGCCAGACGTTGCTGCGCTCGGTACTGGGACCGATGTTCGCGCAGCGGGCGCTCACCGTCCGGGCCTGGTCCGGCACCAACCTGCTGGGCGGCGGCGACGGCGCCGCCCTCGCCGATCCGGCCGCCGCCGCGGCGAAGAACGCGGGCAAGGAACGGGTTCTCGCCGACACCCTCGGCACCGTCCCCGAGGGCGGGGCCCACATCGACGACGTCCCCGCACTCGGTGACTGGAAGACCGCCTGGGACCACATCGCCTTCGACGGCTTCCTCGGCGCCCGCATGATCCTCCAGACCATCTGGCAGGGCTGCGACTCGGCGCTGGCCGCTCCCCTGGTCCTGGATCTGGCCCGCCTGACCGCCCGCGCCCACGAACGGGGGCTGACCGGCCCGTTGACCGAGCTGGGCTTCTACTTCAAGGACCCGGTGGGAGAGGGGCCCGCAGCGCTGGGGGAGCAGTACACGGCACTGGTCGGATTCGCCGAGCGGCTGCGGGAGGGCCCGGCCCCTGAAGCGGGCCCTCGTTCGGGGGAGGGGCGATGAGCGGTCGAGGGCAGCCTTGGCTCGGGGGCGCGATCGGTGCGCTGGCCAGGGGCTGCGCGGTGGCCCGGGGATTCGCCGTGACCGCTGTGGGTGCTGTGGGTGCTGTGGGTGCTGTGGGTGCTGTGAGTCGAGGGAGAGCTGTCACTCCGGCTGGAGTTGTGGGTGCGGAAAGAGCTGTCACTCCCGCTCCGGCTGGTGTTGTGGGTGCGGCCGGTGTCGCGGCCATGGTGAGCCCCGGGGCTGCGTCCGGCGCTGTGGCTCCGACTGGTGTCGTGGCTTCGGCCGGGGCGGCTGCCGCGGGTCGGTCCGTTGGTATCGCCGGTGGTGTGGGTGCGGCTGGTGACGGAGGCTCATCCGGGGCCGCGGCTCCCGCTGACGATGTGGTTTCCACCGGGGCGGCCGCCGTGACCGGTTCTGTTGGTGCGGCCGGTGGTGTGGGTGCCGCCGGTGACGGCGCTTCGACCGGGGGTGTCGCTCCGGCGAGGGATGTCACCGCGACCGGTGCCGCCACCTCCGAGGGTGCGGTGACACCGGTGAATGCCGTGAGCGCCACCAGGGTCGCCACACGGGCCGGTGCCGTGGGACCGGTCGGCGCCACGGCACCGGGGCGGGCCGAACGCGCCAAGGCCTGGGCCGAACTGCTGCGCCTGCCAGCCCTGTTCACCGTCCCCGGCGACGCCCTCGCCGGTGCGGCCGCGACCGGGGCGCACGCCAACCCCCGTACCCTGCTCGCCATCGGTTCCTCCCTGTGCCTGTACGAGGCCGGCATGGCCCTCAACGACTGGGCCGACCAGGCCGAGGACGCCGCCGAACGCCCGCATCGTCCGCTCCCGTCCGGCCGTATCCACCCCGCCGCGGCGCTCACCGCGGCCTGCGTCCTCACCGGCGCGGGACTGTCCCTGGCCGCCTGCGCCGGCCGCACCGCCCTCGCCGTGGCGGTCCCGCTGGCCGCGACCGTCTGGGCATACGACCTCACCCTGAAGCACACCCCGGCGGGCCCCTTCGCCATGGCGACCGCCCGAGGCCTGGACCTCCTCCTGGGCGCCGCGGCGACGGCTGGGAGGGGCGGGAGAGGAGAGAGAGGCCCAAGAGGTGAACGGGGCGGGAGGAGTTCACGAGGAGCCAACGGATCAGCGGGAGTCGGCGCGACGGGCGTCACGGCGCCGGGCCTCCGCGCGACGGGCGTCACCGAATCGGGCCTCCGCGCGACGGGCGTCACCGAACCGGGCCTCCGCGCGACGGGCTCGGCGTCCGCCACTCCGTCGCGCCCCGCTCACGGCGTCCGCCAAGCACTCCCGTCCGCTGCCCTGCTGAGCGCACACACCCTGGCGGTCACCACCGTCTCGCGCCGGGAAACGCAGGGCGGCTCATCCCTGGCCCCCTTGGCGGCCCTGGCCACCACCGCCGTACTGACCCGACTCCTGACGCACCCGCCCACCGCGCCCAGCACCGTACCCCCGACCGGGCCGCCCACCGCTTCGCCCGGCGGTGAGAGCGGCAACCAGGGCGCCGGCCCCGGCGCCCTCACCTCCGCCCCCGCGCCCGCCACCCGAGTCCTGGCCACCGCTCTCGCCGCCACCTACGCCGCGACGGCAGGCCGCTCCTACTTCCACGCCGCCCTCAACCCCTCACCCCCGCTCACCCAGCGAGCAGTGGTCGGCGGCATCCGCGCCATGATCCCCCTCCAGTCCGCACTCGCCGCTCGCTCCGGCGCGACCGCCACCGCGCTGCTCACCGCCGCCCTGGCCCCGCTCGCGGCGAGGTGCGCGAGGAAGGTGAGCGTCACATGACCTCCGAACGCCACCGCCCAACGACCGGTGAGACCACGGCCCGCCCCACCCGCGGCAACCACCCGCAGAGCCCCGCCCCGGCCGCATCCACCGCGACCACCGGCACTACCGCCGCCACCGCACCCGCTGCGATCACCGCATCCACCACACTCCCCACTCCCGCCGCCGAACCCTCCACAACCACCCCCCTCCTCTTCGGCTACGGCACCAACGGTCTCGCCGACCTCCGCCTCGACGACGCCCTGGTCCTGCTCGCCGACCTCGGCTACGAGGGCGTCGGGCTGACCCTCGACCACATGCACCTCGACCCCCTGGCCCCGGACCTCCCCGCCCGCACCCGGCGCCTCGCGCGCCGGCTGGGCGCGCTCGGGCTGACCGTCACCGTGGAGACGGGCGCCCGCTATGTGCTCGACCCGCGCCGCAAACACGGCCCCTCGCTCATGGACCCCGACCCCGACGACCGTGCCCGGCGCGTCGATCTGCTGCTGCGCGCGGTGCGGGTCGCCGCCGACCTGGGCGCCCACGCCGTCCACTGCTTCAGCGGGATCACCCCGTCGGGCACGGACGAGGACACCGCGTGGAAACGTCTCGCCGAGTCCCTCGCCCCCGTCCTGGACGCGGCCGCCGCGGCCGGTGTCCCCCTGGCCGTCGAACCCGAACCCGGTCACCTCCTCGCCACCCTCGCGGACTTCCACCGACTGCGCCGCGTCCTCGGCGACCCCGGACCTCTCGGCCTGACCCTGGACCTCGGCCACTGCCAGTGCCTGGAACCCCTCTCACCCGCCGACTGCGTCCGTGCCGCCGCACCCTGGCTGCGGCACGTCCAGATCGAGGACATGCGCCGCGGCGTCCATGAACACCTCCCGTTCGGGGACGGGGAGATCGACTTCCCGCCCGTACTCGCCGCCCTCGCCGCCACCGGCTACCAGGGACTGACCGTCGTGGAACTGCCCCGCCACTCCCACGCGGGCCCCCACTTCGCCGCACTCTCCCTCCCGTTCCTGCGACAGGCAGCCGCGCCCTCCCAAGGGAGCACCCCATGACCCACGCGCACGCCCACCCGGCGTCCCCGGCGGCCGGCACCCAGGGCACCCTCCTCGCCCGCACCCCGCCGTCCGACCTGTACCACCACGTCGTCGCCGGACTCGGCGAAGCCGCCCGTGCCTGGCTGGACCGGACGCTCGACGAGGCCGCCGCCCAACCCGGCGCCCACGGGCCCGTCACCGCGTGGGAGCTGCGGCTGGCCGAAGCCGGACGCCGCTGCGGCCCGGAGTACGCCGACGCCGTCCGCGTCCTCATCCTGCACGCGGCCCGCGCCGACCCGGACGCCCTCACCCGCGTCTACCTCCAGGGCACCGCCGCCGAACGCCGCGCCGTCCTGTACGCGCTGTCCCACCTGGTGCCCGGCCCCCAGGCGCTCCCGCTCGTCGAGGACGCCCTGCGCACCAACGACACCCGGCTGCTGGCCGCCGCCGTCGGCCCGTACGCCGCCCGGCACCTCGCCGCCCACGCCTGGCGGCACGCCGTGCTGAAGTGCCTGTTCACCGGTGTGCCCGTGGACGAGGTGGCCGACCTGGACCGGCGGGCCCACGGCGACACCGAACTCGCCCGCATGCTCGGCGACTACGCCGACGAACGCACCGCCGCGGGCCGTCCCGTCCCCACTGACCTGCACCGCGTCCTGACCCTGACCGGCCCCACGCCCACGCCGCCCGCCGCCCCCGGCACCCGCGGCCCCGACGGCAAGGAGTCCTGATGCGCCTCTTCGACCCCCACATCCACATGACGTCCCGCACCACCGACGACTACGAGGCCATGCGTGCCGCCGGCGTCCGCGCCGTCGTCGAGCCGTCCTTCTGGCTCGGCCAGCCCCGTACCTCTCCCGCCTCCTTCCTCGACTACTTCGACTCCCTGCTCGGCTGGGAGCCCTTCCGCGCCGCCCAGTACGGCATCGCCCACCACTGCACCCTCGCCCTCAACCCCAAGGAGGCGAACGACCCGCGCTGCGTCCCGGTCCTCGACGAACTGCCCCGGTATCTCGTCAAGGACCAGGTCGTGGCCGTCGGCGAGATCGGCTACGACTCGATGACCCCGGCCGAGGACACCGCCCTCGCCGCCCAGCTCCAGCTCGCCGCCGACCACGGGCTGCCCGCCCTCGTCCACACCCCGCACCGCGACAAACTCGCCGGCCTGCGCCGCACCCTCGACGTCGTCCGGGAGTCCGCTCTGCCGCCCGAGCGGGTGCTGGTCGACCACCTCAACGAGACCACGGTCAAGGAGGCCAAGGACAGCGGCTGTTGGCTCGGCTTCTCCGTCTATCCGGACACCAAGATGGACGAGGAGCGGATGGTCGCCATCCTGCGCGCCTACGGCCCCGAACAGGTCCTGGTGAACTCCGCCGCCGACTGGGGCCGCAGTGACCCCCTCAAGACCCGCAAGGTCGCCGACCTGATGCTGGCCGAGGGCTTCACCGACGACGACGTCGACCGGGTGCTGTGGCGTAACCCGGTCGCCTTCTACGGACTCAGCGGCCGTCTCGTCCTCGACGTCCAGGGCACACCGGCCACCCATGAGGGCAACTCCGTGCTGCGCGGCGCCCCCGGAGACGAGCCCGAGCCGACCGGCGCCGCGACGCCGGGGGCGTGAGCCATGCGTTTCCGGCACCCCGACGGCTCCACCGTCCACCTCGCCTACTGCACCAACGTCCATCCCGCCGAGACCCTCGACGGGGTCCTGGCGCAACTCCGCGACCACTGCGAACCCGTGCGCCGCCGTCTCGGCCGGGACCGACTCGGCATCGGTCTGTGGCTCGCCAGGGACGCCGCGCACACCCTCGTCACCGACCCGTCCGCCCTGCGCCGACTGCGCACCGAACTCGACCGGCGTGGCCTCGAGGTCGTCACCCTCAACGGCTTCCCCTACCAGGGCTTCGGCGCCGAGGAGGTCAAGTACCGCGTCTACCAGCCGGACTGGGCCGAGCCCGAACGCCTGGAGCACACCACGGCACTGGCCCGTGTCCTGGCCGGACTCCTCCCCGACGACGTCACCGAGGGCAGTGTCTCCACCCTCCCCCTCGCCTGGCGCACCGCGTACGACGACGGACGCGCCGCGAAGGCCCGCGCAGCCCTGCGCACGCTCGCCGAACGCCTCGACGCCCTGGAGGAACTCACCGGCCGCTCCATCCGCCTCGGCCTCGAACCGGAACCCGGCTGTGTCGTCGAGACCACCCGCGACGCCCTCGCCCCGCTGACCGCGATCGGCCACGACCGGATCGGCGTCTGCGTCGACACCTGCCACCTCGCCACCTCCTTCGAAGACCCGCACACCGCCGTCGACGCGCTCGTCGACGCCGGCGTTCCCGTCGTCAAGTCCCAGCTGTCGGCCGCCCTGCACGCCGAGCACCCGCACCTCCCCGAGGTCCGCGCGGCCCTCGCAGCCTTCGACGAACCCCGCTTCCTGCACCAGACCCGCACCGCCACCGCCGCCGGCCTGCGCGGCACCGACGACCTCGGCGAAGCCCTCGCCGGCGACGCCCTTCCCGACGCCTCACCGTGGCGAGCCCACTTCCACGTCCCCCTGCACGCGGCTCCCGCCGCGCCCCTCACCTCCACGCTCCCCGTCCTGAAGGCCGCGCTGACCAGGCTCGTCGGCGGCCCGCACCCCCTCACCCGCCATCTGGAGGTCGAGACCTACACCTGGCAGGCCCTCCCAGTCGAGCTCAGGCCCCGCGGCCGGGCCCAGCTCGCCGACGGCATCACCGCCGAACTGGCCCTGGCCCGTGACCTGTTGACCGACCTCGGCCTGAAGGAGCTCCCATGAGCAGCCCCGCTTCCGCCACCGGCGCTCCCGATGCCCACGCAGCACCGGCTCCCCACGTGGGCGGTCCCCGTCCCGTGCCCCTCCTCGTGCTCGACGTCGTCGGCCTCACCCCCCGTCTCCTCGCTCACATGCCCCACCTCAAGGCGCTCGGCCAGTCGGGTTCGCGCGCCACCCTCGGCACCGTCCTGCCCGCTGTGACCTGCGCCGCCCAGTCGACCTTCCTCACCGGCACCCACCCGTCCGAGCACGGCATCGTCGGCAACGGGTGGTACTTCCGCGAACTCGGCGACGTCCTCCTGTGGCGGCAGCACAACGGCCTGGTCGCCGGGGACAAACTCTGGGACGCCGCCCGCCGCGCCCACCCCGGCTACACCGTCGCCAACATCTGCTGGTGGTACGCCATGGGCGCCGACACCGACATCACCGTCACCCCCCGTCCGATCTACTACGCCGACGGCCGCAAGGAACCCGACTGCTACACCCGGCCCGCCGCCCTGCACGACGAACTCACCGACGAACTCGGCACCTTCCCCCTTTTCCACTTCTGGGGACCCGGCGCGGACCTGGTCTCCAGCCGCTGGATCATCGACGCGACCCGGCACATCCTGCGCACCCGCCACCCCGACCTGACGCTCTGCTACCTCCCCCATCTCGACTACGACCTGCAGCGCTTCGGCCCCGACGACCCGCGCTCCCTGAAGGCGGCCGCGGACCTCGACGCGGCCCTGGCTCCCCTGCTGGACGACGCCCGCGCCGAGGGCCGAACCGTCGTCGCGCTGTCCGAGTACGGCATCACCCGCGCGGACCGCCCCGTCGACATCAACCGCGCCCTGCGCCGCGCCGGCCTGCTGGAGGTGCACACGCAGGACGGCATGGAGTACCTCGACCCGATGGCCTCCCGCGCTTTCGCGGTCGCCGACCACCAGATCGCCCACGTCTACGTCCGCCGGCCGGAGGACCTCGACGCGACCCGGGCCGCGCTCGACGGACTGCCCGGCATCGAGCAACTCCTCGACGACGAGGGCAAGAAGGCTCACCACCTCGACCATCCGCGCTCCGGCGAACTCGTCGCCGTGGCGGAGCCGGACGCCTGGTTCACGTACTACTACTGGCTCGACGACGCCCGCGCGCCCGACTTCGCGCGACTGGTCGAGATCCACCGCAAACCCGGCTACGACCCGGTCGAACTCTTCATGGACCCGCTCGACCCCTATGTGAAGGTCAAGGCGGCCGCGGCGCTGGCCCGCAAGAAACTCGGGCTGCGCTACCGGATGGCGGTCGTGCCGCTGGATCCCTCACCTATTCGCGGCAGCCACGGCCGCCTTCCCGCGAGCGACGACGACGGTCCGCTCCTCATCTGCTCCACCCCCCGCGCTGTCGGTGACCGCGTCGCGGCCACCGATGTGAAAGCACTGCTGCTCCGCCTGTCCGGTCTGTCCTGACTGATCACAAGTGAAGCACTCACCACTGACAACGGCCTCCGACACCGAGGAGTTCCACGCATGAGCCGCACCTCGCAGACCGATCCCGAACTCACCCACCGCCTCACCAGGCGCGGCATGCTCGGCGTCGCCGCGGGCGCCACCGCCGCCGCCCTGCTCGGCGCGGCGGCGTCCCCCGCCGCGGCAGCCCCCGCGGCCGACACCTCCGCCGCCGGCCGCGGCCGGGGCCGTCCCGTCCTGCCGCCCGGCCGGCTCGGCATCCAGCTCTACAGCCTGCGCGACAAGGTCTCCACGCTGGGCTTCGCGCCCGTCTTCGCGGAACTGGCCAAGTACGGCTACGACGAGGTCGAGTTCGCCGGATACACCCAGGGTTCGGCGGGCCCCATCACCCTCGCCCAGCTCAAGCGGCTGGCACGGAACCACGGCCTGAACCCGATCGGCAGCCACGTCGGCTACTACTCCAGCGACCCCAACGCCTACACCTTCGCCCAGAACCTCACCAAGGTCCTCGACGACGCCCAGGCCCTCGGCCTCAAGCACATCGGCACCGCCGCGGGCCCGTTCCGTTACGGCTCCACCGTCGACGCGTGGAAGCGGGCGGCCGAGGACTTCAACACCTACGGCGCGGCGGCGAAGGCACGCGGCATGAAGTTCTACCAGCACAACCACTCGGAGGAGTTCTCCTTCGCCACCGACAACCCCAAGGTCCGCCTCTACGACGTGCTGCTCGCGGAGACCGACCCCGACCTCGTCTACCTGGAGATGGACATCTACTGGGCGTACTCGGGACAGTTCCGCTTCTCCAAGCGGCCCGACGGCACGCCCGCGCCCTTCGAGCCGCTCGACTACGTCCTCAAGCAGCCCCACCGCTACCCGCTCTTCCACGTCAAGGACGGGGTGAGCGACCCGGGGAACCAGTACGGCTACCGCATGACCGATGTCGGCGACGGGGACATCGACTACCAGCGGTTCATCTCCGCCGTGACCCGGCTGCGCGGTGAACGCTTCGCCCACCACTGGCAGGCGGAGCACGACAACCCGACCGAGTCCTTCACCTTCGCACGCCGCTCCAGCGCCCACCTGCACTCGCTGCGGGAGAAGTGCTGACAACCAGCCGGCAGACGGACGAGGAGGCCCTCCCCGCCCCTGGGGAGGGCCTCCTCACGTACGCGCTGATGACGTGAGCCGAGCGTCAGGACGAGGGACGGTCGTTCCCGGCTCCAGGGAAGGGGTCGGTCGCTTCACGGCGGGGACGGTGCGCGGCGTCGGGTCGTACCGGGCCGTGCGCTGCGACCGGACCGGCCGTCATGTCACGCCGTCTCCTCGCCGAGCGGGTGCGGGTTGGGAACGACACGCCGGGCCTTGCCCGGCCTGCCCGGTGCCTTCAGGAAGAGGGCCAGCACCGCGGAGGCCAGTCCCACGCAGCCCGCTATGACGAACGCGCCTTCGTAGTCCCAGGCGCTGACCACGACCGCGCCCATACCGGAACCCACCAGCCCCGAGATCAGCTTCGAGCTGTAGACCATGCCGTAGTTGGAGGCGTTGTTGTTCTCCCCGAAGTAGTCCGCCGTCATGGCCGCGAACAGCGGGAAGATCGCGCCGCCGCCGAAGCCGGAGACCATGGAGCAGAACAGGAAGAACGGCATGCTGCCCATCTGTCCGGAGATCAGCACGCCGAACTGGGCGGTGCCGAGCACCAGGCACACGATGATCAGCGTGTTGCGGCGGCCGAACTTGTCGGAGATCCAGCCGATCACCCCGCGCCCCGTGCCGTTGACGATCGCCTTCAGGGACATCGCCGTGGCCACGATCCCGCCGGCGAAGCCCATGTCCTTGCCGAAGGGCACCTGGAAGGCGATGCCGAAGATGTTGATGCCGGCCGTGCACAGCAGACAGAACCACATCATCCACAGGACGGGTGTGCGGGCGGCCTCCCTCGGGGTGTACTGCTTGACCGCCGGCGGGTTCTTCTCCAGCGCCCGCCGGATCTTCGGGTCGTCGGTGAGTCGGAGCGGGTCGACGTGCGGCGGCCACCAGTTCTTCGGCGGGTCCTTGAAGAACCACCCCGCGAACGCCACGACGGCGCAGCAGATCAGGCCCACCATCACGAGGACGACCTTGTAGTTGCCCAGATCCATGTACGAGGTGAACAGGAACACGAAGGGCACCGAGCCGTAGGCGAAACCGCCGTTGACCATGCCGGTCTTGCCGCCCTTGCGCTCCGGATACCACTTGCCGACCATGTTCACGCAGGTCGCGTAGACCAGACCGGCGCCGATGCCGCTGAACATGCCGAAACCGATGTAGGCGACGATCACGTGCGGCGCGAACGCCAGCGAGAGGTAACCGCAGACGGTGCCCACCGCGCCGAGCATCATCGCGTACCGCGCGGGAAGCCTGCCGCTCTCCCGCAGTTGCCCGGCGGGGAAGGCGACGGCGGCCTGGAAGAACACCCAGACGCCCATCAGCCAGAAGATGTGCCCGCTGTCCCACAGGTGGGCCTCGTGCAGGGTGTCCTCGGCGGAGGTGAACGCGTACTCCGAGGAGCTGATGCCCATCATGCCGATCCACGGGAAGAGCACCATGGTCCACCGTGGCCGGCCCATGATGTCCCGGTCGGTCTCGCCTATCCGGAACACCCGGCCGTGGTTGTTCGTCACCTCCCTGTAGGGAACGGACGTCGAGAAGTCGGTGGTTGTCATGTGTGTCGCACCCCTTGCGTCGAAAGCTCTGGCCAGCGCCCCCTGTCCAATGCCTTTCGTGTGCGCACGGGTCCCGGGGCCGGCCGACGCGCACCGTCGGCCGCCCCCGTGTCCGCTCACCTCATGAGCCGCCCCCCAACAGGCCCGCCGCCCGCGCCCAGCGGTACTTCGCGCCGAGCACGGCCACCGGCGTCTCCGTCGTGTACGGGTACGCCACGACTCCGCGCTCGTAGAGGTACTGGCAGGCCTCCTCGACCTCGACGTCCCCCGCGAGCGACGCCACCACGGGCTTCTCGATGCCCCGCTCCCGGAACTCGGCCACCACGCGCGCGGTGAGCTCCGCGAAGACCATCGGGGGAGTGACGATGGTGTGCCAGTAGCCGAGGACGAGCGCGTGGACGCGCGGATCCTCCAGGCCCAGCCGGATCGTCGCCTCGTACGTCGACGGCGGCTCACCCCCGGTGATGTCCACCGGATTGCCCGCGGCCCCGAACGGCGGGATGAACCTGCGGAACGCCTCGTCCAGGTCCGGCGGGATCTCCATCAGGGTGAGCCCGTTGTCCGTGACCGCGTCCGACAACAGGACGCCACTGCCGCCGGCGCCCGTGATGATCACGATGTTGTCGCCCTGGGGGGCGGGGAGCACCGGCAACCCGCGCGCGTACTCCAGCATGTCGTTCAGACCGGGCGCCCGGATGACACCGGCCTGCTTCAGGATGTCGTCGTACACGGCGTCGTCCCCGGCCAGGGCCCCGGTGTGCGACCCGGCGGCCCGCGCGCCCGCCGCCGTACGTCCCGCCTTCAGGACGACGACCGGCTTCCTGGGCACGGTCGCCCGCGCGGCCTCGACGAAGGCGCGCCCGTCCTTGAGGTCCTCCAGGTGCATCGCCACGCACTCGGTGTGCGGGTCCTCGGCGAACCAGGTCAGCAGGTCGTCCTCGTCCAGGTCCGACTTGTTGCCGAGTCCGACGATCGCCGACACGCCCGTCTTCGTGGTCCGGGCGAAGCCCAGGACGGCCATCCCGATGCCACCGGACTGCGAGGTCAGCGCCACCCCGCCCTTGACGTCGTACGGCGTGCAGAACGTGGCGCACAGGTCGTGCCAGGTCGAGTAGTAGCCGTAGATGTTCGGCCCGAGCAGCCGGACACCGTGCCGTTCGGCGATCGCCACGATCTCCGCCTGGAGGGCGTGCTCACCGGTCTCCGCGAAGCCCGAGGGGATCAGCACGGCGTTCGGGATCCCCTTGCGTCCCACCTCCTCCAGGGCCGAGGCCACGAACGGGGCGGGGATCGCGAAGACCGCCACATCCACCTCACCGGGAACGTCGGTGACACTCTTGTACGCCTTGCGGCCGAGAATGTCATCGGCCTTGGGGTTCACCGGGTGGATCTCCCCGGCGAAGCCGCCGTCGACGAGGTTGCGCATCACCGAGTTGCCGATCTTGCCCTGCTCGTTGGAGGCACCGATCACCGCGACCGCGCCCGGCTGCATCAGCCGGCGCATGGAGGTGAGGATCTCCGTACGCGAGTACCGCCGCCGGGGCGCGGGCTGCGACTCGGCGAGGATGACCCGGATGTCGGCGGCGACGGCGGCCTCCGGTGTCGCGATCACCGGGTTGAGGTCCACTTCCGAGATCTCCGGGAAGTCCGTGACGAGCTGGGACACGCGTCGGATCTGCTCGGCGACCGCCCACCGGTCCACGGCCGGCCCGCCCCGCACCCCACGCAGGACCTGAGCCGACCGGATCGAGTCCAGCATGGACAGCGCCTCGTCGGCGTCCACGGGCGCGAGCCGGAACGTGACGTCCTTGAAGACCTCGACCAGCACCCCGCCCAGCCCGAACGCCACCACCTTCCCGAACGTCGGATCCGTCACCGCGCCGACGATGACCTCCTGCCCCTTGGGCAGCAGCTCCTGCACCTGGACGCCCTCGATACGGGCGTCCGCGTCGTACGCGCGCGCGTTGTCGACGATCCGGTGGAAGGCGGCCCGTACGTCCGCCGCGCCCTCGACACCGACGATCACGCCGCCCGCGTCGGTCTTGTGCAGGATGTCCGGAGAGACGATCTTCATCACGACCGGTCCGCCGAAGCGTGCCGCGTACGCCACCGCCTCGTCGACGTCTGCGGCCACCTCCTCACCGGGTACGGCGATCCCGTACGCGTCGGCGATCACCTTGCCCTCGGGCGCGGTCAGCACCGTGCGTCCCTCGGCCCGCACGGAGTCGAGCAGCGTGCGCACCCGCAGAGCGCGGTCTTCGGACATCACGTCAGATCACTCCGTTCGACTTGAGCAGGCGCAGCTCCTCGTCGCCGAGACCGAGCTCGCCGACGTAGACCTCTTCGTTGTGCTCGCCCAGCAGGGGGGAACTGGTCACGTCCACGGGGGAGTCGGAGAGCTTGAGGGGGCTGCCCACGGTCACGAAGTCACCGCGCTCGGGGTGCGGCACGGTGACGACCATCTCGTTGGCGACCAGCGACCGGTCCTCGATGATCTCCCTGGTGGACAGGATCGGTCCGCACGGGATGTTGTGCGCGTTGAGCTTCTCCAGCACCTCCCACTTGGGAAGCGTCGAGGACCACTCCTCGATCAGCTGGAACATCTTGTTCAGCTTGGGCAGGCGGGCCTCGGGCGTCGCCCACTCCGGGTCGGCGGACAGCTCCGGCCGGCCGATCAGCTCGCTGAGCGGCTGCCAGCCCACCGGCTGCACGATGACGTACACGTAGTCGTTCGGGCCGCCCGGCGCGCACCTGACCGCCCAGCCCGGTTGGCCGCCGCCGGAGGCGTTCCCGGACCGGGGAACCTCGTCGCCGAAGTCGTCGTTGGGATATTCAGCGAGCGGGCCGTGTGCCAGGCGCTGCTGGTCGCGCAGCTTCACCCGGCAGAGGTTGAGCACAGCGTGCTGCATGGCCACATTCACCCGCTGACCGCGCCCGGTGTTCTCCCGCTGGTACAGCGCCGCGAGAATCCCCGCCACGGCGTGGACGCCCGTGCCCGAGTCCCCGATCTGGGCTCCCGTCGCCAGCGGCGGCCCGTCCTCGAAACCGGTGGTCGTCATCGACCCGCCCATGGCCTGCGCGACGACCTCGTACGCCTTGAAGTTGGTGTACGGGCCGTCCCCGAACCCCTTGATGGAGGCATAGACGATCCGCGGATTGATTTCCTGGACGCGGTCCCAGGTGAAGCCCATGCGGTCGACCGCGCCCGGTCCGAAGTTCTCGACCATGACGTCGGAGCGCCGGATCAGTTCGGTGAGGATCTCCTTGCCGCGCTCGGTCTTGGTGTTGAGGGTGATGCTCCGCTTGTTGCAGTTGAGCATCGTGAAGTAGAGGGAGTCGACGTCCGGGAGGTCGCGCAGCTGCTTGCGCGTGATGTCACCGGAGGGCGCCTCCAGTTTCACCACGTCCGCGCCGAGCCACGCGAGGAGCTGGGTCGCGGAGGGCCCGGACTGGACGTGCGTCATGTCCAGGACGCGGACGCCTTCGAGTGCCTTGGTGGGTGTGGCGGTCATCGGGGGCACCTCACTTGTACATCGTCTGGTTCATGGTTCCGGGGGCGTACGCGTCCGGGTCGACCCAGACGTTGATCAGCGACGGCTTGCCCGACTCGCGGGCGCGCCGGAGCGCGGGGCCGATGTCGGCGGGGTCGCGGACCTCCTCGCCGTGACCGCCCAGCATCTGGGCGAACTTGTCGTAGTGGACGTCGCCGAGGGTGTTGCCGACGCGCTCGCGTTCCTCGCCGTACTTGGCCTTCTGGCCGTAACGGATCTGGTTCATGGAGGAGTTGTTGCCGACGATGCCGACGAAGGGGAGGTCGTAGCGGACGAGGGTCTCGAAGTCCCAGCCGGTGAGGGAGAACGCGCCGTCCCCGAAGAGGGCGACGACCTCCTTGTCGGGCCGTGCCTGCTTGGCGGCGAGCACGAACGGGACGCCGACGCCGAGGGTGCCGAGCGGGCCCGGGTCCATCCAGTGCCCGGGTGACTTGGGCTGCACGACCTGCCCGGAGAAGGTGACGATGTCACCGCCGTCGCCGATGTAGATGGAGTCCTCGGTCAGGAAGTCGTTGATCTCGCTGACCAGCCGGTAGGGGTGGATCGGCGAGGCGTCGGACTTCAGGCTGGGCAGCCGCTTCTCGAGAGCGGTCTGCTCGGCGGCGCGCAGCTCGTCGAGCCACTCCTTGCGCTTCGACGCGCCCCCGTTGACGCGCCCGGAGGCCGCCTCGGTCACCGACTTCAGCACCAGCCCGGCGTCGCCGACGAGCCCGAGGTCGATGTCCCGGTTCTTGCCGACGGTCCGGTAGTCGAGGTCGATCTGCACGACGGTCGCGTCCGACGACAGCCGCTTGCCGTAGCCCATGCGGAAGTCGAAGGGCGTGCCGACGATGACGATGACGTCGGCGTGGGAGAAGGCGTACCGGCGTGACAGCTGGAAGTGGTGCGGGTCGCCGGGCGGCAGGGTGCCGCGTCCGGCGCCGTTCATGTAGGCGGGGATGTTGAGGGTCCGTACGAGCTCGACGGCCGCCTCGGTGCCCCGGGTCGTCCACACCTGGCTGCCCAGCAGGATCGCCGGCTTCTCCGCGTGCACCAGCAGGTCGGCGAGTTTCTCGATGGCCTCGGGGTCGCCGGCCGAACGGGTCGAGGCACGGTAGGCACCGGGCCGCGGCACCCGCGCCTTCGCGACCGGCACCTTGGCGTCGAGGACATCGCGCGGGATCTCCAGGAAGGAGGGGCCGGGCGCGCCGTGATAGCACTCGCGGAAGGCCATCGACACCATGTCCGCCGCCCGGGCCGTGTCCGGCACGGCCGCCGCGAACTTGGTGATCGGGGTCATCATGTCGACGTGCGGGAGGTCCTGGAGGGACCCCATCTTGTGCTGGGCGAGAGCCCCTTGGCCGCCGATCAGCAGCATCGGGGACTCCGCGCGGAAGGCGTTGGCGACACCGGTGACGGCGTCGGTCGTGCCGGGTCCCGCGGTGACGACGGCGCAGCCGGGCCTGCCGGTGATGCGCGCGTAGCCGTCGGCGGCGTGGGCGGCGACCTGTTCGTGCCGGACGTCGACGACTTCTATGCCCTCGTCGACGCAGCCGTCGTAGATGTCGATGATGTGGCCGCCGCAGAGGGTGTAGATGCGGTCGACCCCCTCGGCCTTCAGCGCCTTGGCAACGAGATGACCACCGGAAATGACGTCCTGGGTGTCGTCGGGCATGGCGAAGTCCTGTCCCTTCGTAGGGGGTGGGAACGCTCTCGCGGTACATTGCATACAGTCGACGAATACTGTATGAAGCTTGTTATCCCGCATCCGGTGGGTGGTGTCCAGGGGGCGTGCGGCACTTTCAGTCAGGAGCCGGAATGGACCTGTACGAGCACCAGGCAAGGGAACTCTTCGAGGAACACGGCATCGTGGTGCCGAGGGCGGAGGTCACCGACTCCCCCAAGGAGGCACGCGCGATCGCCCGTCGACTGGGCGGGCGGGCCGTGGTGAAAGCCCAGGTCAAGACCGGTGGCCGGGGCAAGGCGGGGGGCGTCAGGATGGCCGCGGACCCGGCCGCCGCGGAACTCACGGCCCGGCAGATCCTCGGCATGGACATCAAGGGACACCCGGTCGGCACGGTCATGCTCGCGCAACCCGTGGACATCGAGAGCGAGTTCTACGTCTCCTACGTGCTCGACCGCGCGGCCGGCCGCTTCCTCGCGATCGCCTCCGCCGAGGGCGGCATGGACATCGAGGAGATCGCCGTCCAACGGCCGGAGGCGGTGGCCCGTATCCACATCGACCCGGCACAAGGCGTCACCTCCGCGAAGGCGGCCGAGATCGCCGAGGCCGCCCGACTGCCTCCGCAGACCGTCGACGTCCTGGTGCGGCTGTGGGAGGTGCTGGTCCGCGAGGACGCCCTCCTGGTCGAGGTCAACCCGCTCGTGCGCACCCGCCAGGGACAGCTCCTCGCCCTCGACGGCAAGGTCACCCTCGACGACAACGCCCGCTTCCGGCAGACCCGTTGGGGAGACGAGCAGACGTCGCACGACGATCCGCTGGAGGCGGCGGCCACCGCGAAGGGCCTCAACTACGTCAAACTCGACGGCGAGGTCGGCATCATCGGCAACGGCGCCGGCCTCGTCATGTCGACCCTCGACGTGGTCGCCGGCTGCGGCGCCCGCCCCGCCAACTTCCTCGACATCGGCGGCGGAGCCTCCGCGCAGACCATGGCCGACGGGCTGTCCGTCATCCTCTCCGACCCGGCCGTGAACTCCGTCCTCGTCAACGTCTTCGGCGGGATCACCGCCTGCGACGCGGTCGCCGACGGCATCGTGCGGGCCCTGGAGAGCGTCCGGTTGACCCGGCCGCTCGTCGTGCGCCTCGACGGCAACAACGCGGCCCGAGGCCGCGCCATCCTCGACGAACGCGCCCATCCCCTGGTGGAACAGGCCACCACCATGGACGGCGCCGCCCGCCGCGCCGCCCGACTCGCCACCACCGCAGCCTGAGGAGACCGGACGACATGGCGATCTACCTCACCAAGGAGAGCAAGGTCCTCGTCCAGGGCATGACCGGCGCCGAGGGCATGAAGCACACCCGGCGCATGCTCGCGGCCGGTACGAGCGTCGTCGGCGGCGTCAACCCGCGCAAGGCGGGCCGCACCGTCGACTTCGACGACCGTGCCGTCCCCGTCTTCGGATCCGTCGCCGACGGTGTGCGGTCGACCGGCGCCGATGTCACCGTCGTCCTCGTGCCACCCGCGTTCGCCAAGGCGGCCGTCGTCGAGGCCGCCGACGCCGGCCTCGCACTCGCGGTGGTCATCACCGAGGGCATACCGGTCCACGACTCCGTCGCCTTCACCGCGTACGCGCGGCACCAGGGCACCCGGGTGATCGGCCCCAACTGCCCGGGCCTGATCACCCCCGGCCAGTCCAACGCGGGCATCATCCCCGCCGACATCACCAAGCCCGGCCGTATCGGCCTGGTGTCCAAGTCCGGCACCCTCACCTACCAACTCATGTACGAGCTGCGCGACATCGGCTTCTCGACGTGCGTCGGCATCGGCGGCGACCCGGTCGTCGGCACCAGCCACATCGACTGCCTCGCCGCCTTCCAGGACGACCCGGACACCGAACTCGTCGTCCTCATCGGTGAGATCGGCGGCGACGCGGAGGAGCGCGCCGCCGCGTACATCCGTGAGCACGTCGGCAAACCCGTCGTCGCGTACATCGCCGGCTTCACCGCGCCCGAGGGCAGGACCATGGGGCACGCGGGCGCCATCGTCTCCGGCTCGTCGGGCACCGCACGGGCCAAGAAGGAAGCGCTGGAAGCGGCCGGCGTCACCGTGGGCGACACTCCGACGGAGACGGCCCGCCTGGTGCTCGCCCGACTGGATACGGAGCGTGACACCACCCAGAGTTGACGTGCGCTGGCACTCCCGCGCCAGCCGGCCTCACTACCTTCCTCCCTACGATGTCCGCGCCCCGCCCGAGCCGCGCGCGCGACGAGCCACGCACCCTCGCCCCCGACCGTGCACCGTGAGCGGAGCAGACCGATGGCACCCACTCCCGCCCCGAACACCCATGCCGACGCGCACCTCCCCACTCTCACCCTCAAGTCCGGCACGTCCTGGGCCGACGCCTGGCAGCGCTGCCTCGCCGTCGCCCCCGAAGCCTTCCGGGACGACCGCGCCCTCAACCTCTGGGGCTCCGCCTGGCGGGCCGACGGCAGGGCGCTGCCCGCCACCAGCCCCGTCGACGGCAGCCCGATCGCCGGACCGCCCCGTCTGGACCGGACCACCGCCCAGGAGGCCGTCCGCGCCTCGCTCGACCAGCACCGCGCCTGGCGGCACCTCCCCCTGGACGAGCGCCGGGCCCGCGTAGCCGCCACCCTCGACGCCCTCACCGAGCACCGCGAACTGCTCGCCCTGCTCCTCGTCTGGGAGATCGGCAAGCCCTGGCGGCTCGCGCAGGCGGACGTGGACCGGGCCGTCGACGGGGTGCGCTGGTACGTCGACGGCATCGACCCGATGCTGGCCGGACGGACCCCGCTGGACGGTCCGGTGTCCAACATCGCGAGCTGGAACTACCCGATGAGCGTGCTCGTTCACGCGGTACTGGTACAGGCACTGGCAGGCAACGCGGTCATCGCCAAGACCCCGACCGACGGCGGTGTCGCCTGTCTGACGCTGGCCTGTGCGCTCGCCGCCCGCGAGGGGATCCCCGTCACCCTGGTGAGCGGCAGCGGAGGCGAACTGTCCGAGGCGCTGGTACGGGCGCCCGAGATCGGCTGCGTCTCCTTCGTCGGCGGCCGCGACACCGGCGCCGCGGTGGCCACGGCCGTCGCCGACCTCGGCAAGCGGCACATCCTCGAACAGGAAGGACTCAACACCTGGGGCATCTGGAACCACACCGACTGGGACGCGTTCACCGCGGTCGTGCCCAAGCTCTTCGACTACGGCAAGCAGCGGTGCACGGCCTACCCGCGCTTCGTCGTCCAGCGGCAGCTGTTCGACGAGTTCCTGGCCGCCTACCTCCCGGCGGTCCGCACGCTCCGGGTCGGCCACCCGCTCGCGGTCGAGCATCCCGACGACCCGTATCCGCGGCTGGACTTCGGGCCGGTGATCAACGCGGCCAAGGCCAAGGAGCTGGACGACCAGGTGGCCGAGGCCGTCGCGCGAGGCGCCGTCCCGTTGCACCGGGGCAGCCCGGCCGACGCCCGGTTCCTGCCGGGCCAGGACACGTCGGCGTACGTCCAGCCGGTCACGCTCCTGAACCCGCCACGGTCCTCGCCGCTGCACCACGCGGAACCGTTCGGCCCGGTCGACACCATCGTCCTGGTCGACACGGAGGCGGAGCTGCTGGCCGCCATGAACGCGTCCAACGGGGCGCTGGTGGCCACGCTGTCCACGGACGACCGGGCGACCTTCGACCGGCTGGCCCCGCAGATCCGCGCGTTCAAGGTCGGCCACGGCACACCACGCTCCCGGGGCGACCGCGACGAACTGTTCGGCGGGTTCGGGGCGTCCTGGCGCGGCGCCTTCGTCGGCGGCGAACTGCTCGTGCGCGCGGTCACGCAGGGCCCGGCGGGGGAGCGGCTGCCCGGGAACTTCCCGGACTACCACCTCATGCCGTGAGAGACGGCCGAGGACTCACGTCCTGACCGGCGAGGGGCGGGCGAAGGAGGCGGCGCGCGGCCTGTGGCGTGCGCCGACCGCGTGTTCCCAGTGACCTGCGCACTGAGCCGGGGAGCGGCTGACGGATTCGCCGCCTCATGGGCGGCGGTGGATGCCGGCCGTGCGGGTCACGTCGGCCGCCTGGGACGGGGGCCGTGCCGCCCGTACTCGGGGGCAGGCCGGTGGGGGCACGCCGGCGGTGCGGAGCCTCGCGGGCCGTGGGCTCACGTCGGCGGTGCCCGCCGCTCCCGTCCGGGTCCCCCGCCGCGTACCTGCGGCCGGCGACCCCTGTCCCCGACCGGGACGGCACGCGCGGGCGAGCCCGGTGTAGCGTTCCGGTCGCTCGGCGTGAGGCCTCGTGGTCGGTGGTGGCGTCGGTCCGGGGCCGGGGCTCGGAGGACGGAAACGCAGGTGAAGGGCACTCCGAAAGCTTGGTATTGTTGTTCGTGTCGCCGCGGGGTACACCCTCGTCAAGGCGGCGGACACCTCGTCCGGGTGGCGGAATGGCAGACGCGCTAGCTTGAGGTGCTAGTGCCCTTTAACGGGCGTGGGGGTTCAAGTCCCCCCTCGGACACAGAGACAGAGAACCACGCACCGTGTGCGGGCCGAGCGAAAGCTCGGCCCGCACACGTGTTTTCCGGCGTCGTCCGAGCGTGGCGGCGACCGCGGCCAGCGCGGCGAGGACCACTGCGGCGCCGGCCAGTGACCGCGTCCTTCGTCGGTGGCGGGCGGAGACGACCGCCGGGCCCCCGCACCCGCAGGCATCCCCAGGCGGTGCGGGCGGCGACTGAGCCCCGGTCCTGCCGGTTCTGCCGGTCCGATTAACCCGGCTGGCCGGGTCCGTCCGGTCCGTCCGGTCGGCCTTCCCCGCCGAGGCGCCGGCGCGAGCCCGTGCCGACGCGGCGTGCCAGCGCCGTACCCATTCGCCCCGGTCCCCGCCGCACGCGGTGGCGAGCGCGACGGCGACCTCCCGGGTCGGCAGGCGGTGTCCTCGGGCCGCGTCGGCCAGGGTGCTCGGCGCGTAGTGGACCCGTGTGGCGAGGTCACGGTAGCTGGGGGTGCCCGCTCGCACCCGTAACTGCCGTAGTTCCCAGGCGAATCGGGCCACCGGGCCCGTGTCCGGATCCAGTGGACGCTCCGGTCTTCCCGCGCGGCGCGTCCGGCGCCCGTCGTCGTCCCCCGTCACAGCCTTCCTCGCTTCCACCGGCCCCCGGTGAGAGCGGGGCCGTCACGTTTCCTCCAGCGTCCCGGGCCGTCCCCGCGGGTGCCATCCGCACTTTCGGACAATTCCGTACCAGCCGTTGCGTCCGAGAGGGCCGGGTGTGGATTGACCGGTTGTCCGGGAGGTGCCGGGCGTCCTTCCGGACAATCCGCGGCCTGGCGGAGATTGGGGAGGAGTCCGACCGGAGCGTTGACGAAGGAGATGGCTGCATGCGATCGAGACGTCTGTTCGCGGGCCTGTCCGTGGTTGCCGCCGCACTCACCGTGGTGGGCGCGACGGCGGCCACGGCGGAAGCGGCGGCACCACCGCCGGGCCCCGCGGCGGTGTGCGTCCCGGAGGCCCCGGTCTGTTACGGCATCGTGGGCAACGCCTCCCAGGGCTATCGGTACGGCTTCACCTTCAGGCCCCCGCCGGTCAATCTGAGCCTCTCCTTCACGGTCAACGGCCTTCACGCGACCGGGTCGGTCTTCTACACGTCGACTCCGACGTACCTGCGGGGCGAGTTCCAGCCGCACCGGCCGCTGGTCGTGGGGGACACCGTCTGCATGTACGTCGGAGGCGACCCCCGGGGGTACTGCGAGACCGTCGTCTGACGCGCTTCCCCCGTCCCCGGCGCGGGCGCCCGCACTCGGCCGGCAGGACCCGACCCGATGGACATGACCGACTCGGCTGGTAGGACCCGGCCCGATCGGTAGCCCCCCGACTCGGCCGGTAGGACCCGGCCCGATCGGTAGCCCCCCGACTCGGCCGGCAGGACCCGGCCTCTCACCAGCTGCGGGCGGCCCGTAGGAGGTGGTCGCGGACCCGGGCGACGTCCGGGTTGGCGGTCGCGCCCGGGCGCTCGACGAGGTAGGCCGTGTTGACCGGTGGTTCGGCCGGGTCGTCGAGCAGGACCAGCCGGCCGGCGGTGATGTCCTCCTGGCACAGATAGCGCGGCAGCACGCTGTAGCCGGCGCCCGCCACGACGGCGGCGAGAACGCCGCGCAGGTCGGGCACGGTCACCGCGGCCTGGACGGCGAGCCGTTTGCCGAAGACGGTGCGCCAGTAGCGGCGGGCGATCGGGAGATCCTCGGCGTAGGTCACCAGGGGCACGTCCCGAACCGCCGCGCAGGGTCCGTCGGCGGTACGGCGTTCCTCGACGCGCCGGGCCCACACCGGGGCGGCGACCAGGACGAACTCCTCGTCCGCCAGCGGGACGGAGGGCAGGGTGCGGCCGCGGGTACGGCGGGTGGAGATCACGAGATCGTGGCGGCCCGCCCGCAGGCCGTCGAGCAGCGGATCGGTCAGCCCCGTCGTCACCCGCAGCAGCACGCCGTCCGCCACCAGCGGGGCCAGCGCGGGCAGCGCCCGGGTGCACAGCAGCTCGGCGGGACCGGCGAGGTGCACCGGAACGGCCCGGGCGGCGGGGCCGGTGCCCTGTCCTTCCAGCGCGGCGAGGGCGTCGAGCGGTCCGGCGAGGCGGTCGGCCAGTTCGTGCGCGTGGTGCGTGGGCTCCGCACCGCGCGGCGACCGGGTGAACAGCGCCCGTCCCGTCTGCTGCTCCAGCGCCCGGATCTGCGTCGTCACGGTCGGCTGGGACAGCCGCAGCAGGGGCGCGGCGGCGGTGAAGGAGCCGGAACGGTAGACCGCCAGGAACGTCCGCAGCAGGTTGAGATCGACCTGCGCGGGCACCTGCCCGCCACGGGCCGCGAGGCCGCCGCTCTCCTCGAAGAACTCGTTGTCCACGTCGGCCAGCATAGGGCCCGCCGTTCCGAACCATCATCGGAAGACCTATGGCGGGGATCGGCTTCTCTATTGGATTTTTGATGGTCGGGGGCCCTACGGTCGAAGGCGCCGCCGACAGCCGGACCGACGACGACCCGGCCCGGGCGGCGATCAGCCCACCACCTTGAACCACACCCACCAACCTGAACCGACACCACCCCCAGGAGAGACACCATGGCGAAGATCCTGTTCGTGATGACCGGCGCCGACCAGTGGACGCTGGCCGACGGCACCCGGCACCGCACCGGCTACTGGGCCGAGGAGGCGGTCGTGCCGCTGGACGCGTTCAAGGCGGCGGGCCACGAGGTCACGGTGGCCACACCGGGCGGCGTCGTCCCGCCGGTCGACCCGGGCAGCCTGGCCCCCGAGGCCAACGGCGGCGCCGAGCAGGCCGCGCGGGTGCGGCGGGCGGTGGAGTCGGCGGGCGAGTTCACGCGTCCCCTCGTGCTGGCCGACGTACGGCTCGACGACTACGACGCCGTGTACGTGCCCGGTGGCCACGGCCCGATGGAGGACCTGGCGGTCGACCCCGACTCCGGCCGCCTCCTGGCCGACGCGGTGGGGCGCGGGCTGCCGGTCGGCGTGGTGTGCCACGGCCCGGCCGCGCTGCTGGCGGCGGTGAAGGACGACGGGTCCAACGCCTACGCCGGCTACCGGATCACCGCGTTCACCAACACCGAGGAGCAGCTGGCCGGCAATGCCGAGAAGGCGATCTGGCTGTTGGAGGACCGGCTGACCGAGGCGGGCCTGAAGGTCGAGGCCGGTGAGCCGTGGGCCCCGCACGTCCAGGTCGACCGCAACGTCGTCACCGGCCAGAACCCCGCCTCCTCCGGCCCCCTCGCCGCCGAACTGCTCAAGAAGCTGGCCTGAGACACGCCCACCGTCCCGCCGCCGACGCGGGACGAGGACTACACCGCGAGCGCTCAGGGAGGCGCCCCGGCGCCCGGGGCCGGGCAGGGCATCCGGGTCCGGGACGGCAACAGCGTCGCCTGGCGCCGAGCGGAGATCCCCGCGGCGAGCGGATTCGGCAACGCGCGCTCGGTCGCGCGCGTGCAGTCGGTGATGGCGTGCGGGGGAGCGGTGGACGGGGTGCGGCTGCTGTCACCGGCGGGCTGCGAGCGCGCGTGGCACGAGCAGTTCGCGGGCGAGGACTGCCTTCTGGGCCGGCCGCTGCGCTACGGCCTGGGCTACGGGCTGTTCGGCAGCACCTACGGCTGGGGCGGCTGGGGAGGCTCGCTGGTCATGATCGAGCCGGACGCCCGGATGGCGGTGGCGTACGTGACGAACCAGATGCGCGAACCGGAGAGCGACACCCGGGGCCTGGAGGTCGTGATGTCCGTCTACGACGGTCTCAAGGGCCTCCGCGCCTGACCCCGCCGGCGCGGAGCATGGCGTTGACCTTGCGCCGAACCGGCTCGGCAGCCCCCGGTACGGGCCATTGCAGGACTCCGTACCGGGGGATCCTTGAGGCTTCGACCGCGCCACCCGCGCCACCACTCCCGTCTCCAGCGCCATCCAGCCGGGAGCGCGAACGGAAAATGACGTGCCGCGTACCTGGCCGGTTCCCTACACTCGGCACCGTTCACACCACGGCTCACGCGCCGCACCGCACGCGGGCCGCGTGTGTGCGGACCAGGCAGACCAGGCAGACCAGGCAGACCAGTGAGGGGAGACCGGCCGTGCGCCACCGCATCGCTGTCGTCGTTCCCCGGTCGCTGTCCGAGGTGATCCTCGTGTCTCCGGCCGTCCGGTGCCCGCTGCGCGGCCGGTACCGGATGCCGTGACGACCGTCTGACCCGCGCGCCTCAACCTCTGCGTCGGAGCAGTCTGTTGACGTGCCGTCATATCGGTGTGTACGTACGGGAAATCGCGCTGCCCTCTCCCACCTCGTCCGAAAGGCCCTGGGCCGTGCGCACGAACCTCCATGCCCTCGCCGCCGTCCGCAACCTCGGCATCCTCGCCCATGTCGACGCCGGCAAGACCACCGTCACCGAGCGGATCCTGTACGCCACCGGTACCACCCACAAGCGTGGTGAGGTCCACGACGGCACCACCGTCACCGACTTCGACCCGCAGGAGCGCGATCGCGGTATCACGATCTTCGCCGCGGCCGTCAGCTGCGCCTGGGACGGCCACCGGATCAACCTGATCGACACCCCGGGGCACGTCGACTTCGCCGACGAGGTGGAGCGTTCCCTGCGCGTCCTGGACGGCGCGGTCGCGGTGTTCGACGCCGTCGCGGGCGTGGAACCGCAGAGCGAGTCGGTGTGGCGGCAGGCCGACCGGCACGGCGTGCCGAGGATCGCGTTCGTCAACAAGCTGGACCGCGCGGGCGCCGACCTCGACACCGCCGTGGCGTCGATCCGGGACCGTCTGCACCCGGCCCCGCTGGTCGTCCAGCTGCCCATCGGCCGGGAGGACCGGTTCACCGGTGTCGTCGACCTGCTGCGGATGCGGGCGCTGACCTGGGACGAGAACGGCGGGACGGTCCACGAGGGCCCGGTCCCGGACGACCTGCGCGAGGAGGCGCTGCGACGCCGCCGACTGCTGGAGGAGGCCGTGGCCGAACTCCACCCGGGTGCGCTGGAGGAATTCTGCGAGCGGTCGGCGGACGGCACGCGGACGCCCGGTCCACATGCGTCCGGTCCATATGGGCCCGGTCCACATACGGCCGATACACACACGCCCGGTGCACACACGCCCCACGCCGACCCGGCGAACCTGCCAAGACTCGACACCCGCACCCTCGTCGGCGCTCTCCGTGACCTCACCCGCTGCGGAGACGGCGTGGTCGTGCTGTGCGGCTCGGCCTACCGCAACCGCGGGATCGAGCCGCTGCTCGACGCCGTCGTGGCGTACCTGCCGTCCCCGCTGGACGTTCCCGCCGTACGCGGCACGTACGAGGGGACCGAGCAGGAACGGGCCGCGGATCCGCACGCGCCGTTCGCGGCGCTGGCGTTCAAGGTGAACGCCACCCCGACGGGACGGCTGACCTACCTGCGGGTGTACTCGGGAACGATCGGAAAGGGGGACATGGTGATGGACGCGGGTGCGCGGCGCACGGAGCGGATCGGCCGGATCCTCCAGGTGCGGGCCGACCGGCACGCCCAGGTGGACCGGGCGCTCGCCGGGGACATCGTCGCCGTGGTCGGGCTGAAGTCCACCCGGGCGGGTTCGACCCTGTGCGCGCCCGACGCTCCGCTGGTCCTGGAACCGCCGGGTGTGGCCGACCCGGTCGTCTCGGTGGCGGTCGAGGCGCGCCGGTCGGTCGACACGGACCGGCTGGCGAGGGCGCTCGCACGGCTGGTCGAGGAGGACCCGTCGCTGGTGGTCCGCTCCGATCCCGAGACCGGGCAGACGCTGCTGTCCGGCATGGGTGAACTGCACCTGGAGGTCGCGGTGGAGAAGGTCCGGCGGGACCACGGGCTGGAGGTCGCGGTCGGCCGGCCCGGCGTCGCCCACCGCGAGACGGTCGCCCGAGGTGTGTCCGGCTTCGTCCACCGGCACGTCAAACAGGACGGCGGGGCGGGTCAGTTCGCGCACGTCGTCCTCGACGTGGAGCCGTTGGGGGCGCAGGAGCCGCTGGAGTCACCGCAGCCGGAATCGGGCGGCGGCTTCGCGTTCCGCTCGACCGTCGTCGGCGGGCGTGTGCCGCGCGAGTACGTCCGCGCGGTCGAGGCCGGCTGCCGGGACGCCCTCGCGGAGGGCCCGCTCGGCGGGCACCCGGTCACCGGGCTGCGGGTCACCCTGACCGACGGCGCGACCCATGTGAAGGACTCCTCGGAGGCGGCGTTCCGCACCGCGGGCCGGTTCGCCCTCCGGGAGGCCCTGCGCGCCTCGGTGATGACCCTGCTCGAACCGGTCGCCGAGGTCACGGTCACCGTCCCCGAGGACGCCGTCGGCACCGTCCTCGGCGACCTCGCCGCACGCCGCGGCCGGATCTCCGGCTCGGCCACGCGTGCGGGCGCGGCGGTGGTCACCGCGACCGTGCCGCTGGCCGAACTCTTCGGCTACGCGACCCGGTTGCGCAGCCGCACCCAGGGCCGCGGCACGTTCACGGCCCGCCCGACCGGCTACGCGCCGGCACCGGCGCCCGTACCGGAGCCCGCGCCGGCGGCGACGCCGGTCCGTTGACCGAGGCGGCGGCCTCACCCACCCCCTGAGGCGGGTGAGGCCGCCCCCCCGGGTCACGGGTACGACACCACCGTGGACGGCACCGTCGACGTCCCCGACGTCGGCGCGCCCGTCTCGTTGATGACGCGCTCGTACTGGCCGTTGCCGCCGAGCGAGACGACCAGCAGGTCGTGGAAGCGCACGCCGGGCCGGTTCGGGGCGGCGAAGCCGTGGTGCTGCACGATCGTCGGGTCCACGTTGTAGTAGCAGTAGCTGCCCAGGCCCCAGCCCTCGTGCACGGTCACGTGGTCGCCGACCTTGTAGGCGGCGTAGCCCTTGACCGGCCCGTTCTGGATGGCGGCCTGGTTCGGGGCGTCGTACGCCTTCTCGTTCTGGAAGAAGATCGTGCGCCCCCGTTCGCCGTTCCACTGCACGTCGTACTTGTTGAAGTGTTCGACGAACAGGCCGGTGGCGAGGACGTCGGAGCCGTTCACGACGACGCCGTGGTCGGCCCGGTTGGTCTCCCAGCCGACGCCGTCGCCGTGGTCGGCGCGCCAGACCCAGGTGTGGTCGACGATGGTGTGCCGGCTGTTGACGACCATGCTGGTGGTGGCCTTGCCGGCCCCCGCGCCGCCGATGCGGATGAACACGTCCTGCACGGTGTTCGGGTTGGCGGCGTGGTCCCGCGACGCCCCGGGCGGACCGACCTCCAGCAGGGTGGCGGAGTTCACCGTGCCGGCGTCGATCAGGAAGCCCGCGAGCCGTACGCCGTCGACGTCGGCGACCTTCAGGGCCGTGACGCCGCCGTCCGGGATGATCGTCGCGTACCCCAGGCCCAGCACGACCGTGCGGGCGCGGTCCACCCGGATCGGCTGGTCCACGTGGTAGATCCCCGGCGTCAGCAGCAGGTGCAGGCCCTGGGCGAGCGCCTGGTTGAGGGTGGCCGCCGACACGCCCGGCCGGGCCACGTAGAACTGGGACAGCGGCAGCGAGGTGCCTCTCGGGGTGCCGTTGCCCCAGGTCACTCCGCGGGCGTTGGTCCGCTTCTCCGGCAGGAAGACCCGGAACTCACTGCCGGCCAGGTACAGGAAGGGCTTTTCCCGGGAGACCGGGGTGGTGGGGAGCGTGGTGTACGGCGGATTGGGAAAGCTCTGCGCGGGGGCGCCCTCGACACCCGAGAAGACCATGTTCCACACGCCGTTGAGCCAGCTGCCGATCGTGCTGTCCCGGGTGTACCACTGCTGCTGGGAGTACGGTCCGACCTGGCCGTCGATACGGCTGTCGGCGATGTAGCCGCCGCTCGCCCAGCCGTAGCCGTCGGGGGAGAGGTTGAGGCCGCCGCGTATGTGCATCCGGCGGAACGGGGCGGCCTGGGCGACGGCCCAGCGGTTGGTGCCGTTCACCGGCACCAGGGCGAGGTTCTCCGCCGAACGCCAGAAGTTCTGCGTGGCGTTGCCGCCGAACCAGCCGGCGTCGACCGTGACGTCCCCGTGGATGGTCGTGTCGTCGGGGGACAGGCCCAGGCCCGAGATGGAGGTGTAGAAGCCGAGCTGGGCGTTGAGGCCGTGGTACGTGCCGGGTTTGAACAGCAACTGGTAGCGGCCGGTGCCGAAC
This sequence comes from Streptomyces sp. ALI-76-A, assembly GCF_030287445.1. Classification (GTDB taxonomy): domain Bacteria; phylum Actinomycetota; class Actinomycetes; order Streptomycetales; family Streptomycetaceae; genus Streptomyces. The sequence continues at coordinate 7,246,311 of NZ_JASVWB010000002.1, forward strand.
TGCGCCGACTCCTGGCGGGCGAAGACCTCGTCCAGCCGGGCCTGTATGCCCGGGGTGCCGGGGTCGAAGACGAGGACGTTCGGGCCGAGGTCGCCGCCGCCCGGCAGGGCACGCGGGCCTGTGCGGGCCGGGGAGGCGGAGGCGGGAGCGGACAGGCCGCCGAGCACCGTGGCGGAGGCGGCGGCGCCGAGGACGGTCCGGCGGCCGAGTGCGGGGGGTGCGGGGGGTTCTGCGGAGGCAGAGGACATGGGGCGGCTCTCCTGGTTCAGGAAGTGAACGTGGTGGGGTCTGGGAGCGCTCTCTCGCCGGGGAATGTTTCAGGTACCCGAACGCACGCGTCAAGAGCCGCGACAGAGTTCGGCGAGTGGTGTCCAAACCCTTGACGCGCCTCGGCCCCGAGGTTTAACTCACGTCCTAAATTAAGTCGTGAGTGCATTCCCTGAAGGGGCAGCCATGCGCAGTGTCCGAGCCGCGGCCGTAGGCGCCGTCACCCTGTCTCTCGCCCTGGCCGCGTCGGCCTGCGGAGGCGGTTCGTCGACGGGCGGCGGGTCCGACGACTCGCCGAAGACGCTCACCTACTGGGCCTCGAACCAGGGTGCGAGCATCGAGGTCGACAAGAAGGTCCTCCGACCCGAACTCGACAAGTTCGAGAAGCAGACGGGCATCGAGGTCAAACTGGAGGTCGTGCCCTGGTCGGATCTGCTGAACCGGATCCTCACCGCGACCACCTCCGGCCAGGGCCCCGACGTGCTGAACATCGGCAACACCTGGAGCGCCTCGTTGCAGGCCACGGGCGGTCTGCTGCCGTGGGACGAGAAGAACTTCGCCGCGATCGGCGGCAAGGACCGCTTCGTCGCCTCCGCTCTCGGCTCGACCGGAGCGCGGGGCCAGGACCCGGCCGCCGTCCCGCTCTACTCGATGGCGTACGCGCTCTACTACAACAAGCAGCTGTTCGCCGACGCCGGCATCACGAAACCCCCGGCCACCTGGGACGAACTGGTCGCCGCCGGCAAGAAGCTGTCGAAGGACGGCACCTGGGGCCTGGGCACCGAGGGCTCCAACGCCTCGGAGAACGTCCACCACGCCTTCGTCTTCGCCAAGCAGCACGGCGCCGACTTCTTCACCGCCGACGGCAGGCCCGACTTCACCAGCGACGGCGCCGTCGCCGGCGTCAAGCAGTACGTCGACCTGATGGCCAAGGACAAGGTCATCGCGCCGGGCAACGCCGAGTACGCCCAGAACCAGTCCGTCAGCGACTTCGCCAAGGGCAGGACGGCGATGCTGCTGTGGCAGTCCGCGTCCGCCAACCTCACGTCCCAGGGCATGAGCGAGGACGCCTACGGCATCGCTCCCGTGCCCGTGCGGTCCGGTACTCCGGGAACCGGCACGGCGGTCAACTCCATGGTCGCGGGCATCAACCTGGCCGTCTTCAAGAACACCGACAACCTCGACGGCGCCAGGAAGTTCGTGAAGTTCATGACGAGCGACGAGGAACAGAAGATCCTCAACACGGCGTACAGCTCCATCCCGCCGGTGAAGAGCGCGCAGTCGGACGCCGCCTTCACCACCCCGGCGAACGCCGTGCTGAAGGACACCCTGGCCGGGAGCGCCGCCGCGCTGCCGCAGGTCGCCGACGAGTCCCAGTTCGAGACGGCCGTCGGTACGGCCGTCAAGGAGCTGTTCGCCGACGCCGCCGGCGGACGCCCGGTGACGACGGAGTCGGTGAAGGCGGCCCTGGAGAAGGCCCAGCAGCAGATGCCGGCGAAGTGAGCACGATGACCACCAGCACGGTCGAACCACCGGTGGACAAGCCCGCTCCGGGCGCGGCGGCGACGCACGGCCCGCGCCGCCGCCCGGGCCGGATCCGCCGTATCGGACTGCCCTACCTGCTGCTCCTGCCCGCCCTGGTCCTCGAACTCCTGGTCCACCTGGTGCCGATGGTGATCGGCATCGTGATGAGCTTCAAGGAGCTCACCCAGTTCTCCATCCGCGACTGGGGCACGGCGCCCTGGAGCGGCCTCGACAACTACGCGGTGTCGGTGGACTTCGACGCCCCCGTCGGCGAGGCCCTGCTCCACTCCTTCCTCGTCACCGTGGCCTTCACCCTGCTGTCGGTCGGTCTGTGCTGGCTGATCGGCACGGCGGCGGCGATCTGCATGCAGGACACCTTCCGCGGCCGGGGCCTGCTGCGGGCCCTGTTCCTGGTTCCGTACGCCCTGCCGGTCTACGCGGCCGTCATCACCTGGGTGTTCATGTTCCAGCACGACAACGGCCTGGTGAACCATGTCCTGCACGACCAGCTGCACCTCACCGACAAGCCGTCCTTCTGGCTCATCGGCGACAACAGCTTCTACGCCCTGCTGACCGTGTCGGTCTGGAAGGGCTGGCCGTTCGCCTTCCTCATCGTGATGGCGGGCCTGCAGAACATCCCCCGCGAGCTGTACGAGGCGGCGGCCCTGGACGGCGCCGGAGTGTGGCAGCAGATCCGCCGCATCACCCTGCCGTCGCTGCGCCCGGTCAACCAGGTGCTCGTCCTGGTGCTGTTCCTGTGGACGTTCAACGACTTCAACACCCCGTTCGTCCTGTTCGGCCGCACGGCGCCCGAGGCGGCGGACCTGATCTCGGTACACATCTACCAGGCGTCGTTCGTCACCTGGAACTTCGGCACGGGCTCCGCGATGTCGGTCCTGCTGCTGCTGTTCCTGCTGGTCGTCACCGGCGTGTACCTGGTGCTCACCTCACGCGGACGGAAGGCCACCACCCATGCGTAACTCCCCGATGGCGCCGCCGCGTTCGTTCCTGTGGTCCCGGCGGGTCTTCCTCACCCTGCTCACCGGCTTCGTGCTGGTGCCGGTGTACGTCATGGTGTCCAGCTCGCTCAAGCCCCTCGCGGACGTCACGGGCGAGTTCCGCTGGCTGCCCAGCGACCTGACGATCCGCCCGTACATCGACATCTGGTCGACGGTCCCGCTCGCCCGCTACTTCGTGAACTCCCTGGCCGTGGCGGGCGCGGCGACGGTCTGCTCGGTGGTGATCGCCGTGTTCTCGGCGTACGCGGTCAGCCGCTACGAGTTCCGCGGCAAGCGCGTCTTCACCGTGACCGTCCTGTCCACGCAGATGTTCCCCGGCATCCTCTTCCTGCTGCCGCTGTTCCTCCTCTACGTCAACATCGGCAACGCCACCGGCATCGCCCTGTTCGGCTCCCGAGGCGGCCTGATCCTGACGTATCTGACCTTCTCGCTCCCGTTCTCGATCTGGATGCTGATCGGCTACTTCGACTCGGTGCCGCGGGACCTGGACGAGGCGGCGCTCGTGGACGGCTGCGGGCCGCTCGGCGCCCTGTTCCGGGTGGTCGTGCCGGCCGCGGTCCCCGGCATCGTCGCGGTGGCCGTCTACGCCTTCATGACCGCCTGGGGCGAGGTGCTGTTCGCCTCCGTGATGACCAACGACACCACCCGCACCCTCGCCGTCGGCCTCCAGGGCTACTCCACGCTCAACGACGTGTACTGGAACCAGATCATGGCGGCCTCGCTGGTGGTGAGCGTGCCCGTGGTGGCGGGCTTCCTGCTCCTCCAGCGCTACCTCGTCGCGGGGCTGACGGCCGGAGCCGTCAAGTGACCCGCTCCCACTCCGAGAGGACCCACGTGACCATCGACCTCGCCGCACTCCCGCACGACTTCCTGTGGGGCACGGCCACTTCGGCGTACCAGATCGAGGGAGCCGTGGCCGAGGACGGCCGTTCGCCGTCGATCTGGGACACCTTCTCCCACACCCCCGGGAAGACAGCGGGCGACGACCACGGCGACGTCGCCTGCGACCACTACCACCGCTTTCGCGAGGACATCGCCCTGATGCGGCACCTGGGCACCAACGCCTACCGGTTGTCGATCGCCTGGCCGCGGGTCATACCGGGCGGGGACGGCCCGGTGAACCCCAAGGGCCTGGCCTTCTACGACCGGTTGACCGACGCTCTGCTGGAGGCGGGCATCACCCCCTCCGTCACCCTCTACCACTGGGACCTTCCGCAGGTCCTCCAGGACCGGGGCGGCTGGCCCGAGCGGGCGACCGCCGAGCACTTCGCCGCGTACGCGTCCGTCGTCGCCGAACGCCTCGGCGACCGGGTCGGCCACTGGGCCACGCTCAACGAGCCGCTGTGCTCGGCCTGGATCGGCCACCTGGAGGGCACCATGGCCCCCGGCCTGACCGACCTGACCGCGGCGGTCCGCGCCTCCTACCACCTGCTGCTGGGCCACGGCCTCGCCGTACAGGCCGTCCGCGCCGCCGCCCCGGACGCCCAGGTCGGCATCGTCAACAACCTCTCCACGATCCACCCCGCCACCGACAGCCCGTCCGACCTGCGGGCCGCCCGGCGCATGGACGGCCACACCAACCGCTGGTGGCTGGACCCGGTGCACGGCCGCGGCTTCCCCGAGGACATGCGGGAGGTGTACGGCGTCGAACTCCCGGAAGAGCCGGGCGACTTGTCGGTGATCGCCGCGCCCCTCGACTGGCTCGGCCTGAACTACTACTTCCCGCAGACCGTCGCCGACGACCCCACCGGCCCGGCACCCCACGCTCGGGCGGTCCGCCGCGCCGGCGTCCCGCGCACCGGGATGGACTGGGAGATCGACGCGAGCGGCATCGAGGAACTGCTGCTGCGGCTGACGCGGGAGTACGGCCCCCGCGGGCTGTACGTCACCGAGAACGGCTCCGCCTTCCCGGACACCGTCCGCCCCGACGGCACGGTGGACGACCCGGAACGCCAGGACTACCTGGTCCGCCACCTCGCGGCCTGCGCCTCCGCCGCCCGCAAGGGCGCCCCGCTGGCCGGGTACTTCGCCTGGTCGCTGCTCGACAACTTCGAGTGGGCGTACGGGTACGCCAAGCGGTTCGGGCTGGTGCACGTGGACTACCGCACCCAGGCCCGCACGATCAAGGGGACCGGGCACCGGTACGCGGAGATCGTGCGCGGGCACCGGGAGCGGGGACGGCGGGCGGCCTGACGGCCGACGGGTGTCAGCAGTCCCGGAACTCCGGGGACTGGTTCAGCACCTGCGAGCGCGCGGACGTGAACCGCCCGTGCGTCTCGCCGCCCAGTGCCTGAGGCCGGAAGGCCGCCACCCGGTGGCAGTTCTGGAAGGCGAGGGCGATGCCGAAGTGGCGTTCCAGGCTGCCGCGGATCGCGTCGGAGGCCAGGGCGCGCAGCAGCTGGCCGCGCTCCCGCTCCGACGGGGGCGGGGTCTGGTTGTCGGTGAACTCGGCAGTGCCGTCCCGCAGTTCGGCGGCGAGGGAGGCGATCAGGTCGTAGGCGTAGGGCAGCGAGGCGCGGACGGTGTCCACGAAGTCCTCCTCGCGGATGTCACCGTGCTCGGCTTCGGCGAGGAGCTGGGGGGAGACGTCGAGAGACATGGGCTGGGGTTCCTGTTCGGTCGTGGTGGGCGTTCGGCCGCCGGGCGGTCGTGGGCCGGCGGTCAGGCGAGGGCCGCGGGACCCGGGACGAACTCCGGGTCCACCTGGGCGGCGAGGTCGAGGCCGGTCGCCTCGTTCGCCCAGGAGCGCGCGTTGCGCAGGTGGAAGTCCACGGCGTGCCGGTGCAGGGCCGCCCAGTCGCGGGGACGGGAGTCCACGGCCTCGCGCAGGACGTTCAGGGCGTGCCGGTTGTGCGGCTCCAGGGTGTCCAACCCGCCGTGCGCGCGGCCCTGTTCGGCCGAGCGGACCCAGGGGGAGTGGACCAGGTGGGTGAGGAGGTCGTCGCCGACCTGGTCCTTGAGGAAGAGCAGGTCGTCCTCACCGGTCACCTTGTTGCCGACCACGGCGATCCGGATGCCGAACTCCCGGGCGTGGTCCCGGTACTGGCGGTACACGGAGACGCCCTTGCGGGTCGGTTCCGCCACCAGGAAGGTGAGGTCGAAGCGGGTGAACAGGCCCGAGGCGAACGCGTCCGCGCCCGCCGTCATGTCGACGACCACGTACTCGCCGGGACCGTCCACCAGGTGGTTGAGGTAGAGCTCCACCCCACCGAGCTTGGAGTGGTAGCAGGCCACGCCCAGGTCGCTCTCGTCGAACTCGCCCGTCACCATCAGCGGCACCTCGCCCGCGCGCCGGACGTGCCGGGTGTGCAGCGGGTCGTCGCCGAGGAGACGCAGCAGGCGTGACCCGCGGCCGGGTGGCGTGGTCTTGATCATCGCCTCGCGGGAGGCGATGCGGGGGTTGGTGCCGCGCAGGAGGTCCTTGATGTCGTCCAGGTGCGCGCCCAGGGGAGGGGCGTCCAGGGGGCCGTCGTCGTGACCGAGCGCCTCGGCCAGGTGCTGGTTGATGTCGCCGTCGATGGCGAGGACCGGCGCGCCGGAGCGTGCCAGATGCCGGGAGAAGAGCGCCGACAGGGTGGTCTTGCCGCTGCCGCCCTTGCCGACGAACGCGATCCGCACTAGTGCTCCACTTTTTTGAAAATGGATGTCATGTCGGTAGGTTCTAGGGGTGATCGGTGACGGGTGTCAAATCGGCCGGCGGCCGGTGGGCGGCGGCCGGTTCGCCGGTGGGTGGGCGGCCGTCGGCGGCTGTCACCCGGTGATCACCGGCAGTGCTTGATGCATATGATTGGCACGTGCGTTCCTACAGCATCAGGGTGGCGGTCCCGGACGACCTCGACGGCGCGCGAGCCGTCATGCTCGACACCGTCTACCGCGACTTCGGCACCGGCTACGTGCCCCACTGGCACGGCGACATCATCGATTTGGCCGCCGCCTACCTCGCCCCGGCCCGCCACACCCTCCTCGTCGCTCTCGACCCGGACGGCCGGTCGGTCGTGGCCACCGCCGCCCTCGACTCCCGCGGCCCCGCCCACCCGCCGAACCCACGGCGGCTCGCCGAGCGCTACCCCTCCGGCGAGACCGCGCAACTGCGCCGTGTGTACGTACGCCCCGAGCACCGCAGGCGCGGCCTCGCCCGGCGCCTGGTCGACGACCTGCTCGCCTTCGCCGCCACGGACGGCGGCTACCGTGCCGTCTACCTGCACACCGACCCCGCGGTGCCGGGCGCCGAGCCGTTCTGGCGGTCGCTCGGCAAGGTCGTGCACGACGAGCGCGAGGACCCCGGCGGCGGCAACGGCGTCGTCCACTTCGAGATCCCGATGGGGCGATGACCGTGTGCGCCGCCGCCACCTGCTCGGTTCCCGGCTGCTCGCCCCGCTGCTGACCGCCTGCTTCACCTGCGACGGCGACGCGTCCGGCGACGCGAAGGAAGCTGTTCGTTCCGTGGTCGCACGAGCCCTCCCCGCTGACGCTCCCTCAGGGTCGAAGTGACTCCGGACTGAAGTGACGCCGGACTGAAGCGACTGCGGACTGAAGCGGAAGCGACGCGGGCTGACGTGGCCAAGGAGCCCACGTGCCCAGGAATGACCTGTGTCCTTCTCGGGCTGACGTGCCTCAGAAGCCGGCGTGCCTCAGGGCTGACGTTCCCCAGGACTGACGGCCCTCACGGCTGCCGTTCCTCAGGACGCCACCGCCGGCTGACGCTCCGGCATGAGCTCCAGCATCCCCGTCACCATGGCTTCCTGGGACCGGTTCGTCGCCCACAGCCACAGGATGTCCCGGCCGAACGACCAGACCAGCAGGGTCAGGGCCAGGGCGACGACCCCGAACGTGACCGCGTACGGCAGGAGGTGCGAGGCGGCCAGCAGGAGCAGGACGCCCTGGAGCGCCGCCACCGTCTTGCGGGCCGTGCTCGGCGGGAGCGGGGCGTTGAGCCAGGGCAGGACGCGGGCCGCGGCGACGAAGACGTAGCGCATGGCACCGATCAGCAGGACCCACGGGCCCAGCGACATGGCCATGTACACACTCAGCACCAGGATGAGGAACGCGTCGACCTCCATGTCGAAACGGGCGCCCAGCGGGGTCGAGGTGCCGGTGCGGCGGGCGACCTTGCCGTCCACCCCGTCGAGAATCAGCGCCACCGCCGTCAGACCGACGAACAGCGTCACCGGAGGTGAGCTCTCGAAGGAGTCCGCGACCAGGGCCGTCACCGCGCCGACCAGGGTAGCCCGGCCGAGGGTCACCCGGTTGGCCGGACCGAAGGAGCGCGGCCGGGTGCGGTGCAGGGCGCGGGAGAGCACCGCCCAGGTGGCGAAGGCGAAGACGAGGCCGGTGAGCCAGCCCGCCGGTCCCATGCCGTGCGCCGTACCGAGCAGGGCCAGCAGCAGGATCTGCACCCCCGCTCCCACCGCGGTCTCCTGCTGGACCAGCCTCGCGTCGTACGTGTTGTTCAGGGCCACCGCACATTCCTCCGGCCAGGTGACAGAGTCGATCAAGGCCGCGTACTGTGCGCGACCTGTGCACACCTCGGTACGTGAACAGCTTCCCGATCGTTCAGGAGGATGCCGATGAAGCGCACCGGACGTGCGTTCTGGCTCAGCAGTCCGGGTCACGGCGAGATACGCGACGTGACCCTGCCCGACCCCGCCGACGACGAGGTCGTCGTCCGCTCCCTGTACTCCGGAGTGAGCCGGGGCACGGAGACGCTCGTGTTCCGCGGCGGGGTGCCGGAGAGTCAGTACGGGGCCATGCGGGCGCCGTTCCAGGAGGGCGACTTCCCCGGCCCGGTGAAGTACGGCTACCTCAATGTGGGTGTGGTGGAGGAGGGGCCGCGGGCCCTCGTCGGGCGGACCGTCTTCTGCCTCTACCCGCATCAGACCCGGTACGTCGTCCCGGCGAGCGCGGTGACGGCCGTACCGGACGACGTGCCCGCCGAACGCGCCGTCCTCGCCGGCACCGTCGAGACCGCCGTGAACGCCCTGTGGGACGCGGCGCCCCTCGTCGGGGACCGGATCGCGGTGGTCGGCGGCGGGATGGTCGGCAGTTCGGTGGCCGCCCTGCTCGCCCGCTTCCCCGGGGTGCGGGTCCAGCTGGTCGACGCCGATCCGGCCCGTGCCGCGACCGCCCGGGCCCTCGGGGTGGACTTCGCCTCCCCCGAGGACGCCCTCGGCGGCTGCGACCTCGTGGTGCACGCCAGTGCCACCGAACAGGGCCTCACCCGCGCCCTCGAACTGCTGCGCGCCGAAGGCACCGTCCTCGAACTGAGCTGGTACGGCGACCGGCGGGTGAGCCTGCCGCTCGGCGAGGCCTTCCACTCCCGCCGGCTGGTCGTCCGCAGCAGCCAGGTCGGCTCGGTGTCCCCGGCCCGCCGCTCCAGCCGCACCTACGCCGACCGGCTCGCCCTCGCCCTCGACCTGCTCGCCGACCCGGCCCTGGACGCCCTGGTCACCGGAGAGAGCGCCTTCGAGGAGCTGCCGGAGGTGATGCCGCGCCTGACCACCGGGGAGATCCCCGCGCTGTGTCACCGGGTCAGCTACGGCGAAAGCGCCTGACCTGAGAAAAGAGACAGAGCCGACTGAACAACGGGCAGCGATGAACCGTATTAGTCGGCATCCCCCGGCAGGGATCAGCGGGGGGACCAGACGCGCCGCACCTGGAGGGTCGTCCGTTGTTCAGCATCACCGTCCGCGATCACATCATGATCGCCCACAGCTTCCGCGGCGAGGTCTTCGGCCCCGCGCAGCGTCTGCACGGAGCGACGTTCCTGGTGGACGCCACGTTCCGGCGCGAGCAGCTGGACGACGACAACATCGTCGTCGACATCGGACTCGCCACTCAGGAACTCGGAGCCGTGGTCAGCGAACTGAACTACCGCAACCTCGACAACGAGCCCGACTTCGCCGGGATCAACACCTCCACGGAGTTCCTGGCGAAGGTCATCGCCGACCGGCTCGCCGACCGCGTCCACAAGGGTGCGCTCGGCGAAGGCGCCAAGGGCCTCGCGGGCCTCACCGTCACACTGCACGAGTCGCACGTCGCCTGGGCGAGCTACGAGCGTGCCCTGTGACCGACACGACCACGGAGCGGACGACCCGGCTCGACTACGTGCCCGTCCAGCACTCCGCCCTCCACCACGCGGAAATCATCCCGATGTCCCTGCGCTCCGTGCACTTCGTCCTGCCGGGCGGCGTCGACGACCCCACCCGGCCCAGCGGCGGCAACGCCTACGACCGGCGCGTCAGCCTGGACCTGCCCGGCTTCGGCTGGCAGGTGCACCAGCACGCCGTGGACGGCAGCTGGCCCCGTCCGGACGCCTTCGCCCGGACGGAACTCGCCCGCGTGCTGAGCGAGTTGCCGGACGGCGCGGTCGTCCTGCTGGACGGTCTGGTCGCCTGCGGGGTTCCCGAGGTCGTCGTGCCCGAGGCGGAACGTCTCTGCCTCGCCGTCCTCGTCCACCTCCCGCTCGGCGACGAGACGGGGCTGGACCCGGCGGTGGCGGCGGAACTGGACGCCAAGGAGCGCGCGGTGCTGCGGGCCGTGCCGGCCGTCATCGCCACCAGCGACTGGGCGGTCCGCCGTCTCGTCTCGCACCACGGCCTCGCCCCCGGCCGGGTCCATGTCGCCGCACCCGGCGCCGACATCGCCCCCCTCGCCTCCGGCACCGACGGCGTCTCCCGCCTGCTGTGCGTGGCCGCGGTCACCCCGCGCAAGGGGCAGCACCGGCTGGTGGAGGCCCTGGCCACGGTGACCGACCTGCCGTGGAGCTGCTCGTTCGTCGGCGGACTCGAGCACGACCCCGAGTACGTCGCCGGACTGCGCGCCCTGATCGGCACGTACGGCCTCGAGGACCGGCTGCACCTCGCGGGCCCGCAGGCCGGCGCCCAACTCGACGCCAGCTACGCGTCCGCCGACCTGATGGTCCTCGCCTCGTACGCCGAGACGTACGGCATGGCGGTGACGGAGGCGCTGGCCCGTGGCATCCCGGTGCTGGCGACGGACGTCGGCGGTCTCGCCGAGGCGGTCGGCCGCGCCCCCGACGGCGGTGTGCCCGGCATCCTCGTCCCGCCGGAGGACCCCGCCGCCCTCGCCGCGGAACTGCGCGGCTGGTTCGGCGAGGCGGACGTACGACGCCGGCTGAAGGCCGCTGCCCGGGGCCGACGGGCCGCCCTGGACGGCTGGGCGACCACGGCCCGCAGCCTGGCCGGAGTACTGGGCCGACTGCCGAACGAACCCAGGAGGGTGGCATGACGGAGACGGCGATGACCAAGCAGACGGGGCAGATCCCGACACAGCCCGGTCCCCGGGAGGCCGTCGGCGCCGGTTCCAGGGGAGTGGTCGAGGTGGGCGGATCCATGGCCGACGGCGCGGGTGCCGGTGACGGGGAGACAGCCGACGCGGGTGCGGGTGCCGGGTCGGTGGTGGACGCCGTCATCGCCGGTGCCGGGCCCACCCTGCGTCCCGGCGAGCGGCCCACCGTGCGGCTGCGGGACGCCGGGCCCGACGACCCGCCGCGCTACGCCCCCGAGTGGCTGGAGCTCCGGGAGGGCGCCGACGCCGCCGGGCGGGCGCACGACCTGCTCGACCCGCTGCGGATCCGGCTCGCCAACCTGCCGGGCAAGGCCGGGCTGGTCATCCACGACCTGGGCTGCGGCACCGGCTCGATGGGCCGCTGGCTGGCTCCCCGCCTGGACGGCGCCCAGCACTGGATCCTGCACGACCGCGACCCCTACCTGCTGCACTTCGCCGCCGTCGCCTCCCCGCGCTCCGCCGCCGACGGCAGCCGGGTCAGCGTCGAGACGCGGCGCGGTGACGTGTCCCGGCTCACCCCGGACGTCCTCGCCGGCGCGTCCCTGGTGACCGCCTCCGCGCTGCTCGACGTCCTCACCCGCGAGGACATCGACACCCTGGCCGCCGCGTGCACCGCCGCCGGCTGCCCGGCGTTGCTGACCCTGTCGGTGGCCGGCCGCGTCGAGCTCACCCCGTCGGACCCGTTGGACGCGGAGATCGCCGACGCGTTCAACGCCCACCAGCGTCACGACGGCATGCTGGGCCCGGACGCGGTCACCGTGGCGTGCGAGGCGTTCTCCGAACGCGGCGCCACGGTACTGCTGCACCCGAGCCCCTGGCGGCTCGGTCCGGACGAGTCCGCGTTGACCGCGCAGTGGCTGCGCGGCTGGGTCGGCGCGGCCGTGGAACAGCGCCCCGAGCTGGGCCCGCGCGCGGAGCGGTACCTGCGGGAACGTCTCGCGGCCTGTGCGGCGGGCGAGTTGCGGGTGGTGGTGCACCACACCGACCTGCTGGCCCTGTCCCGGCCGACCGGCGGAGCGTCATGACGGTGGAGACGGTGAGGTCCTGGCCGTCCCGGCCCGGTACCGAACCGCACGCGCGGAGCACCAAGCCCTGCGAGGGATCCGTCCCACCCCACAGGACGAAGCCCACCGAACCACGCGACCGGCACGCCGAACTGTCCGAGCACCGGGCCGAGTCGGCGGAGCGCCGAACTGATCCGGTGGAGCGCCGGGCCGAGCCGGCCGCGCGGCGTCCCGAGCTGCCGCAGCGGCCGGCTCGCTCGACCGAACAGCGGGCCGAACTGCCCGCGCGGCGGACCGAGTCGGCCGAGCCCCCGGCCGAGCTGCCCGCGCGGCTGGTCCGGCCGTCCCGGCGGTACGCGGACGCGGTGGAGGTCTTCCCGCTTCCCACCGCGTCGTTCGCGCCCCCGACGGAGGCGTTCGAGGCCCGGACCAGGGTCCTCGCGGCCCGGACCGAGGCCCTCGAAGCCCGCAACGGGATGCTCGCGTCCACCGGCGGTTCGGCCTCGGCCCCCACTGGTGCCGCTCTTCCCGAGGCCCGCGCGGGCGCCTTCGAGGCCCGCGCCGGCTCGGCTGTCCTGGAAGCCCGTTCGGGTCTCGTCGTCCCCGAGGCCCGCGCTGGTGTGGTCGACTCCGAAGCCCGTACCGGCCTGGCTGTCCCGGCAGCCCCCACCTGCTCGATCGCCTCCGAGGCCCGCGCCGGCTCGGCTGTCCTCCAAGTCCCCTCCGGCCCCGCTGTCTCTCGAAGCACTCTCGGTGCGGCCGTGTCCCAAGCACGCATCGGTGTGATCGTGGGCACGCCCCGGTCGCGTCCCGCCCCGGATGCCGTCCCCGAGGCGCCCCGGTGGCGGACCGCGCTGCGCGGTGCGGTGGCCCGGCTGAACTCGCGTACTGTCCGTACCCACTTCGGCACCGTCGCCGGTGTCGTCATCCTCGCCGTTCTGCTGTGGCGTCTGGGCACCGGTGTCTTCCTGGACGGACTGCGGCGGATCGACGGACCGACGCTGCTCGTGGCCGTCGGGATCGGGCTGCTCACCACCGTGTTCAGCGCCTGGCGGTGGGCGCTGGTGGCCCGGGGTCTCGGGATCCGGCTGCCGCTCGTACCGGCCGTGGCCGACTACTACCGCTCCCTGTTCCTGAACGCCGCCCTGCCCGGCGGTGTCCTCGGCGACGTCCACCGGGCGGTCCGGCACGGACAGAGCTCCGGTGACCTCGGCCGCGGCGTCCGCGCGGTCGTCCTGGAACGGGCCGCCGGACAGGCCGCCTTGGCCGTCGTCGGCGCGGCCGTGCTGCTGACGCTGCCGTCGCCGGTGCTGGCCGACGCCCGGCACCTGGCCCCGCTGCTGGCGCTCGCCGCGCTCGGCACCCTCGCGGTCGTGGCGGCCCTGCGTATGAACCGGGCCCCTTCCCGCCGGGGACGCGCCCTGCGCGCCGGCCTCGCCGAGGCCCGCGAGGGACTGCTGTCCCGCCGCAACGGGCCGGGCGTGGCCGTCTCCTCCGTCGTCGTCCTCGCCGGACACATCGGGATGTTCGTGCTCGCCGCCCGCGTCGCCGGGTCCGCCGCCTCCGTCGCCGTACTGCTGCCGCTGGCCGTCCTCGCCCTGCTCGCGATGGGACTTCCGCTGAACGTCGGCGGGTTCGGCCCCCGCGAGGGCGTGACGGCCTGGGCGTTCGGCGCGGCCGGTCTCGGCGCGAGCACCGGACTGGCCGTCGCGGTCGTCTACGGGGTGCTCAGCTTCGTGGCCGCGCTGCCGGGCGCCGTCGTCCTGGTCGCCCGCTGGTACACCGGCCTGCGCGGCGCGGGTGCCGGCGCCGGGACCGCCGGGGCGGACTCGGGGTCCCGTCCCCACGCGCCGGACGGCCCCTACGCCCGCTCGGCTCCCGCGGCCCCCGCGTCGGCGTCGGCTCCGGCGTCGGCGGACGTGAGCATCGAGAAATACGTCGCGAAGGAATCGGCGAAGCCCGCCAGCAGTTCCTTCCCCTTTTCCGCGGATCCCAGGGAAGGACGGCCTATGACGCCCGAATCGGTATAGGCGGACATTCCGACGGTGAGCAGATGACGGCGGTCGTCCGCGACGAAATCGGCCGACTCGTAACCGGGCCGGACCATTTCGGGATGGGCGTGCAGCAGGATGGAGGTCTCGATCTCCCCCGCGTGCATGTCGGTGAGCAGCGAGGTCGCCACCCCGGCCCGCACCCGCGCCGCCTCCCAGTCCTCCGGGGCCGGGAACAGCGCCATCCGCTCGCCTCGCGCGGAGGACTCCTGGACCACGTTGCCCAGGACGTAGTTCCCGCCATGGCCGTTGACCACCACCAGGGCCTCGACGCCCGAGCGGCGCAACGACGCCGCGATGTCCCGTACCACCGCGTGAAGGGTCACCGAGGAGATGCTGACGGTTCCCGGCCAGGCCGCGTGCTCGTGCGAGCAGGCGATGGTCACCGGAGGAAGGAGGTGCACCGGGTACGCGGCGGCGATCTCCCGGGCGATGGCGCAGGCGACGAGCGTGTCGGTCGCCAGCGGCAGGTACGGACCGTGCTGCTCGAAGCTTCCGACGGGAAGAACGGCCACCTGGGTTGAGACGCCCGCCCCTCGCGTCCGTACGTCTTCGGTAGTGTCCGCCGGCACCAGACCGTACGCCGCCGACCGTATTCCGGAACCACTCATCTTTTCACGGCCTTTCGTCTCTGCTTAGGAACCAGATCATGACAGAAAAAATTGGTGTACTCGGCAAGAAGTCACCGCAGCGCACGGGTGTGGAACGGGTCGTGAATGCCCCGCTGCCCACCGTGTACGGGGATTTCCAGGCGGTCGGCTATCTCGATCACGACCGCGGCGACGAACAAGTGGCCCTCGTCTACGGGGACATCGGCGCGGACGACGTCCTCACGCGGCTGCATTCCGAATGCCTGACCGGTGACGCCTTCGGCTCCCAGCACTGCGAGTGCGGCGACCAGCTGGCCGCCGCGCTGCGTGCCGTCGTCGCCGAAGGGCGCGGCATCGTCGTCTACTTGAGAGGGCACGAGGGCCGGGGCATCGGTCTGCTCGCCAAGCTGCGGGCGATGGCGCTTCAGGCGGAGGGGCTGGACACCGTGGAGGCGAACCTGGCGCTCGGCCTGCCGGTGGACTCCCGCGACTACGGCGTCGCCGCCGGGATCCTGCACGACCTGGGCGTGAACTCGGTGCGCCTGATGTCCAACAACCCGCGCAAGCGGGAGGCCCTGGTGCGGCACGGCATCCAGGTCGCAGAGACGGTGCCGTTGCTGATACCGCCGTGCGAGAACAACATCACCTATCTGCGGACGAAGCGGGAGCGACTGGACCACCACCTGCCCCACCTGGACGCGGTCGTCAGCTCCTCCTGACCGCCGGGCCCGCGGCGGCCGTCCCGGCGCCACCCCGGTGTCCCCCCGGCGCCGGCCGCCGCGCCGGGGAGTCCGGCCGCCCCGTCCCGTCCGGACCGGTTCCGCCTGGCCTGCCGTGAACTGGGCCTCGTCGAGGAGGCGTCCGGCGAGGTCTGAGGTCGTCCCGGCGAGCGGTTGCACCGGACCGGGGCGGGCCTGTCCACCGGCGGCGGTCCGGCAGCGCTGTGCGGGACGGCCGGGCGGGTGCTGCTGTGGCACCGCACCGAGGAGTGCGCCACCGGGACCCCCTGACCCTTGACCGGCTCGTCCTCACCGGCCGGGCACAGCCGCGCCGCCTACCCGCTGACCTCCTCACGGCCGAACTGGCGCCCGGTGACGTGGTCGTGTCGACGCTGCCGGCTTCCGAACCACGTCCACCGACACGGCGAGCACGCCCGGTCCCGGCCGGCGTCGGTAGTGGGGTATCCCGCCGCCGGCTCCCGGGCCAGGGCGGCGTTACCGAACCGCGCCGCCGATACACCCGAGGGGTGCGAGCGGTGGTCCGGTGCACTCGCCCGACACGGCGCCCACTTCACCCTCCGGCCGACCAGTAGGCCCGAGGCGGGCCCGAGCCGGCGCGGGTGCGTGGTGACCGGCCGCAGCGGGCCCGGCGCGCGGGCGGAGCGGCCCGGCGGCCCGCGGACGGCCGAGGTCACCGCGCTCGACGCCGCGGCCGAGGCGGCCCCGGCCCGACCCGGCCCGACCCGGCGGGGCACGGTGGGGGCACCGGGCTTTCCGGACCGGCCCTCTTCGGTGGCCGCCTCGTGCACCTGCCGTTTCAGGTCGGGGGCGCCTGGCTTTCCAGGCCCGCCCTATTCGGTGACCGCCTCGTGCACCAGCCGCTTCAGGTCGGGGAAGACCGACAGGGAGCTCTTCGGCCGCAGCTGCGTCATGAACTGCACCGTCAGATCGCGGCTCGGGTCGACCCAGAACGTCGTCGTTGCCACACCGCTCCAGCCGTACGTGCCGAGACCGCAGGGGGCGAGGGTGCGGCTCGGATCGATCACCACGGAGACGCCGAGGCCGAAGCCGACGCCGTCGTTCCCGGGTTCGTCGTGCGCGGGTCTGCTGCCGAAGGCACGCAGGTCGGCACCGCCCGGAAGGTGGTTGGAGGTCATCAGGTCCACCGTCTCGGGGGTGAGGAGGCGGACGCCGTCGAGTTCGCCGCGGCGGCGCAGCAGCTCCATGAAGCGGTGCACGTCGTGCGCGGAGGCCACCATGCCGCCACTGCCCGACAGGAACCGGGGCCGGCCGCGCAGCGGGAGCCCGGGGATCCGCTCGATGCCGCCGCCGTCGGCATCGCCGTACAACTCGGCGAGCCGGCCCGCCTGTCGGTCGGTGACGCGGAACCCGGCGTCGGTCATCCCGAGCGGGCCGAAGACCCGTTCGGCGAAGAACGTGTCCAGCGGCTGCCCGGACACCACCTCGATGATCCGGCCCAGGACGTTGGAGGCGACGGAGTAGTTCCACTGGGTGCCCGGCTCGAACTGCAGCGGCAGGCCCGCGTACACGTCGACCGTCTCCGCCAGGGTCGAGCCCGGCACCACCGACGAGTCCAGGTGGGCCGCGCGGTAGAGGGCGTCGACGGGGTGCGTGTGGTAAAAGGCGAAGGTCAGGCCCGCGGTGTGGGTCATCAGGTGCCGCACGCGTATCGGCCCGGCGGCCGGGCGGGTCACCACGTCGGCGCCGGAGCCGCTGACGTACACCCGAGGTTCGGCGAAGGCCGGCAGATGGCGCTCGACCGGGTCGTCCAGGGACAGCAGTCCCTCCTCGACCAGCAGGAGCGCGGCGACCGCGGTGACCGGCTTGGTCATGGAGTAGATCCGCCACAGGGTGTCGGCCTCGACGGGCAGCCCAGCCGCGAGGTCCCGGTGGCCGTGGGTCGTGAGGTGGGCGACGCGTCCGCCGCGGGCGACGGCCACGAGATAGCCGGGCAGGCGTCCCTCGTCCACGTAGTGGGCGATGTGCTGGTCGAGGCGGTCCAGCGCCTTCGCGTCCAGCCCGACCTCGCCCGGGTCCACCTCTTGCCGCAGCTGTGCCATCGTTCTCCTCCGTCGCGTTCGTCGAGGTGCGATCCGGCATACCCCGCCGGAACGACCTCAGACATCATCGTCGCGCAGGAACGGAGGTACGGGGCCCCACATCCCCATGATCGTCATCGGCGTCACAGTGGTCGCCGGCCACGGCCGGGTGTGCCCCGGCGGCGCGGAGGCCGCCGCCGCGCCGGCCGGGGCCGGCACGGCGAGGACCGTGGGCGGCAGGTCACGTCCCCGCCGGCTCCCATGAGCACGGTGGCGGCGGCCACGCCGGGGTGTCCACCGGCGTTCACCGCCGGCTGCCGTTCCCCGCCCGCCGTCCCGGCCGACTCGACCGGACCGTGCCGGACGACGACGGCCGTGCCCCGCCCGCCGTCCCGGCCGACTCGACCGGACCGTGCCGGACGACGACATGGACCGCCGCCACCCTCACCGTGCCGGACCCGGCCCCAGGAGCCCGGCCGGGGCTCGACGAGGCCGAGGGGCGCGACGGGGGAGGGGTCAGGCCGACACCTTCTCCGGCTGGGCCGTCTCCCGGAAGGCGCGGTCGCCGAGCCGCTCCGTCGGCACCGTGTGGGTCTCGCGCGCCGTGAGGACGGCGATCACCGGTGGGACGCACAGCGCGGCGGTGAACAGGGCGACCGCCGACCAGTTGTCGCCGTCCGGACCCGCGATCCGCGCGGCGAAGGTGACCGCGAACCCGGCCACGGCGAAGCCGATCTGGGTGCCGATCGCCATGCCGGACAGCCGGACCCGGGTGGAGAACATCTCGCCGTAGAAGGACGGCCACACACCGTTCGCGGCGCTGTAGACGACACCGAACGCGACGATGCCCAGCACGAGGATCAGCGCGTAGGAAGCGGTGGAGATCGCCCAGAGGTAGGCGAACATCGCCACGGCGCTGCCGGCCGCTCCGATCAGGTACACCGGGCGCCGGCCGACGCGGTCCGACAGCGTGGCCCACAGGGGGATCGCGCCGAGCGCGACCAGGTTGGCCAGGGCGCCCACCCACAGCATCGAGGACCGGCTCATGCCGACCGAGTCGCTCGTCGCGTACGACAGCGACCACACCGTGAAGATCGTGCTGACCGAGGCGATGAGGGCACCCGCGACCACCCGCAGGACGTCGGCCCAGTGCTCGCGCATCAGGATCGCCAGCGGCATCCTGACGACGCCCTCGGAGACGGTCTGCTGGGCGAAGACGGGAGTCTCCTCCAGCTTGCGGCGGATGACGAAGCCGACCACGGCGACCCCGACGCTCAGCCAGAACGGGACCCGCCAGCCCCAGGACATCAGCTGGTCCTCGGGCAGCGCGGCGATGGGGATGAACACCAGGGTGGCGAGCAGCTGCCCGCCCTGGGTGCCGCTCAGGGTGAAGCTGGTGAAGAACCCGCGCCGGCCCGGCGGCGCGTGCTCCAGCGTCATGGAGTTGGCGCTGGCCTGCTCACCGGCCGCCGAGATGCCCTGGAGCACGCGGCACAGCACCAGCAGGACCGGGGCGAGCGTGCCGACCTGGTCGCGGGTGGGCAGGCAGCCGATCAGGAATGTCGACACGCCCATCAGGATCAGCGTGAACACCATGATCTTCTTGCGGCCGAGCTTGTCGCCGTAGTGCCCGAGGAACAACGCGCCCACCGGACGGGCCGCGTACGCCACGCCGAAGGTGGCCAGCGACAGCAGGGTCGCGGTGGCCGGGTCGGACTCGTCGAAGAAGACGTCCGGGAAGATCAGCGCGGCGGCGCTGCCGTAGATGAAGAAGTCGTAGTACTCCAGGGCGCTGCCGATCCAGGCCGCCAGGGCGGCTTTTCTCGGCTGGCCGACGGGTGCGGCGGGGACGGACACGGCGTGCTCCTTCGGGGGAACTCCACCCGGGGCGGAGTGAGCGGAGGGCTGAGCGGAGCCGGATCGCGGCTAATTAACCCACTGGGTAGTTAGTGGCGGTGGGTGGGATGTTGCGCTCACGTTTCCCGGGTGTCAAGAGGCCGCGTCGAAGGATCTTCTCCCCGGCCGGGGGCTCAGCCGGCCGCGCGGTCCGCCGTCAGATAGGCGATCACCATGTCGCCGAGCATCGCCCGGTAGTGCTCGCGCTGGGCGGGATCGACCAGGTCACGGCCGAACAGGGCGCCGAAGGTGTGCCGGTTGGCGACCCGGAAGAAACAGAAAGAGCTGATCATCGCGTGCAGGTCGACGGCGTCCACGTCGGCCGTGAACAGCCCCGACTCCTGTCCGGAGGCCAGGATCCGGCGGATCACGTCGAGGGCCGGCGAGCCGATCCTGCCGAGCTTCTGGGAGGCCGCGATGTGCTCCGCCCCGTGGATGTTCTCGATGCTCACCAGGCGGATGAAGTCAGGGTGCTGCTCGTGGTGGTCGAAGGTGACCTCCGCCAGCCGCCGGATGGCCGCGACCGGGTCCAGGTGCTCGACGTCGAGCTGCTGCTCGGCCTCGCGGATCACGGCGTACGCGCGCTCCAGGACGGCCGTGAAGAGCTGCTCCTTGCCGCCGAAGTAGTAGTAGATCATCCGCTTGGTGGTGCGGGTGCGGGCGGCGATCTCGTCGACCCGGGCGCCGTCGAAGCCGGCCCGGGCGAACTCCTGGGTCGCCACGTCGAGGATCTCGGCCTGGGTGCGGGCGGCGTCACGGATCCGCCCGTTCGGTCGTGCCGGTTCTTCGACGCTGGTCATCGGGTTCCTTCGCGCGCGGGGCCAGTGGGCAGATTGTAAGAGCAGGCCGTCGCGCCGGCTTCCGATTCACCGCCGGGGGCTTCCCGTGGTCCCAGCCATGCTGATATAGCTAACGTACTAGTTCGTACATTGCTGAGTCGCTCAGGAGGTCCCTCGGTGCCGTCCCAGGACAAGGACTCGTATCTCGTCGGGCTGATCGGTTCCGGCATCGGCCCGTCGCTCAGTCCCGCGCTGCACGAGCGGGAGGCCGACCGCCAGGGCCTGCGGTACCTGTACCGGCTGATCGACATCGACGCCCTCGGCGCCGGCCCCGACGCGGTGGGCGACCTGCTGCGCTCGGCCCGGGACCTCGGCTTCGACGGGCTCAACATCACCCACCCCTGCAAGCAGCACGTCATCCCGCACCTGGACGCGCTCGCCCCGCAGGCCGAGGCCCTCGGCGCGGTCAACACCGTGGTCTTCGCGGAGGACGGCCGGGCCGTCGGCCACAACACCGACGTCACCGGCTTCGCCGCCTCCTTCGCGCGCGGTCTGCCCGACGTACCGCTGGAGCGGGTCGTACAGCTGGGGGCGGGCGGCGCGGGCGCGGCCGTCGCCCACGCCACGCTCACCCTGGGCGCCGAGCGGGTCACCGTCGTCGACGAGCTGCCCGAGCGGGCCGCCGCCCTCGCCGACGCGCTCAACACGCACTTCGGCGCCGGCCGGGCCGCCGCCGGCACCCCGGACCGGCTCGGGGACCTGCTCGCGCACGCCGACGGCCTCGTGCACGCCACCCCCACCGGCATGGCCGCGCACCCCGGCCTGCCCCTCCCGGCCGAACTCCTCGACCCGGGACTGTGGATCGCCGAGGTGGTCTACCGCCCGCTGGAGACCGCGCTGCTGCGCACCGCCCGCGCGCTCGGCTGCGCCACCCTCGACGGCGGCGGGATGGCCGTCTTCCAGGCCGTGGACGCGTTCCGCCTGTTCACCGAGCGGGAACCCGACAGCGCGCGGATGCTCGCGGACTTCGGCGAGCTGGCCGGGGCCGTGACCGCCCCGCAGTGAAGGCCGCCGCAGGGACAACGACAGAAGAGGTAACGACAGAAGAGGTACCGACGTGCGTACGTCCATCGCCACCGTCTCACTCAGCGGCTCGCTCACCGAGAAGCTCACCGCCGCCTCCCGGGCCGGCTTCGACGGCGTCGAGATCTTCGAGAACGACCTGCTCGCCAGCCCCCTCACCCCCGGGGAGATCCGCGCCCGCTGCGCCGACCTCGGCCTGACCGTCGACCTCTACCAGCCGATGCGCGACATCGAGGCCGTGCCCGAGGACGAGTTCGCCCGCAACCTGCGGCGCGCCCGGCACAAGTTCGAACTGATGGGCCGGCTCGGCGCCGACACCGTCCTGGTCTGCTCCAGCGTCTCCCCGCTCGCCGTCGACGACGACGCGCTCGCCGCCGAGCAGCTGAGCCGGCTGGCGGACCTGGCGCAGGACTGCGGCGTCCGCGTCGCCTACGAGGCACTCGCATGGGGACGGCATGTCAGCACGTACGACCACGCCTGGCGTGTCGTCGAGACGGCCGGCCATCCGGCGCTCGGTACCTGCCTGGACAGTTTCCACATCCTGTCCCGGTCCTCCGCGCCCGAGGACCTCAAGGGCATCGAGGACATCCCCGGCGAGAAGATCTTCTTCCTCCAGCTCGCCGACGCCCCGCTGCTCGCGATGGACGTCCTGCAGTGGAGCCGCCACTACCGCTGCTTCCCCGGCCAGGGCGGCTTCGACGTCGCCGGACTCGTCCGCCGTGTCCTGCGCACCGGCTACGAGGGCCCGCTCTCCCTGGAGATCTTCAACGACGTCTTCCGGCAGGCCGAGGCCGGCCCCACGGCCGTGGACGCCCGCCGCTCCCTGCTCCTCCTCCAGGAGACCGTCGGCGTCGCCACGCCGCCCGCACCGGTCGTGCCCACGGGTATCGCCTTCGCCGAACTGGTCACGCCGGACGCCGAACCCCTCTCCGCCCTGCTCGGCGCGCTGGGCTTCGCCCGCACCGCCCGGCACCGCAGCAAGCCCGTCGACCTGTGGCAGCAGGGCGGGGCCCGCGTCCTGGTCAACACCGGCACCACCGTCCGCCGTGACGACACCCACCTCGCCGCCATCGGCCTGGAGTCACCCGACCCGCGGGCCGCCGCCCGCCGGGCCGAGGCACTGCTCGCCCCCGTCCTGCCCCGCCGCCGCGCCTCCGAGGACGCCCCGCTCGACGCGGTGGCCGCCCCCGACGGCACGGAACTGTTCTTCTGCGCCACGAACCGCCCCGGACTCCCCGACTGGCGGGCCGACTTCGAGGACGCCGAGCACCCGCCCGCGGCCACGGACGTGTCCCGCGTCGACCACCTCGCCCTCACCCAGCCCTGGCACCACTTCGACGAGGCGGCCCTCTTCCACCGCAGCGTGCTCGGCCTGCGCGCCCAGGAGAGCGTCGACGTCGCCGACCCCTACGGCCTGCTCCGCAGCCGTGCCGTCACCACCCCCGACGGCGGTGTGCGCATCGCCCTGTCCGTCGGCCCGGCCCCCACCGACGACCCGGTCCACGCCCAGCACCTCGCGCTCGCCACCGACGACGTGGTCGCCGCCGCCCGCCGTTTCACCGAGGCCGGCGGCCGGCTGCTGCCGATCCCGGCGAACTACTACGACGACCTGGCCGCCCGGTACGAGTTCGCCGACGGCGAGCTGGAGACGTACCGCGAACTGGGCATCCTCTACGACCGGGACGCGTACGGAGTGTTCCGCCACTGCTACACCCGCACCGTCGGCCGGGTCTTCTTCGAACTCGTCCAGCGCGACGGCGGGTACCGGGGCTACGGCGCCCAGAACGCCCCCGTCCGCCTGGCGGCCCAGCACACGGCCAGGCGGCTCACTGGCGGCTGACGGTCCGGGTCACGCCGGCGAAGACGGTCGTGGCCAGGATCCACCCGGCGATGACGAGGGCGTAGGACAGCCACTGGTATCCGCCCTTCGGGGCGAAGGCTCCTTCCTGGCCGAAGGAGATCACCGGCAGCAGCAGGTCCAGCGTGTAGAACACCGGGTTGAAGTCGGGTGCCTCGGCCGCCTTCAGCGGGCGGGGGTGATGCAGGGCGTACGCGAGCGAGCCGACGGCGAGCAGCGACAGGAGCCAGCCGCAGGCCCTCAGCGGGCGGAAGCCGTAGCCGACGGTGACGTCCTGGACGTGGCCCCACAGCCGGCCGTACCAGGGGAGTGTGGTGCGGTGGCGGCGCTGCTTGGCGAGCTGGACGGCACGGGCCGCGTGGTCGTCGCCGGTCCGCAGGTAGGCGGCGGTCAGCTGCTCGTAGGCGTGCGGGACATAACCGTCACCGTCGCGCTCCAGCATCGGCAGGCGGCGCTCGGCGGGCTCCCGCGGATCGAGGGAGGCGTAGACGAAGCCGTTGAGCAGCACCTTGTCGGGCACCACCTCCGGTTCCAGCAGCAGCAGTTCCACCTGGGCGCGGCGCAGCGTGAGGGTGCCTTCCATGGGCGGGCCCTTGCGCAGCCAGAGTTCCCCGATGGAGCTGCTGCTCGCGCGCAGCGCCGGGCCGCCTGGGTTCGACAGGCGCGCGTACGACAGGTCGAGCCGGCCCGCGACGCGGGCGCCCCGCAGGCCGATCCAACCCCGCGTGTGCACGCGCCGCAGGTGGACGTCGCCCTCCACGACGAGGGTCTGGGCGTCCAGGGCCACGTCGCCGGGGCGGCTGAGCCGGGCGTCGTTCAGGTTGGCCGACCCGGCGACCGAGGCGCCGTTCAGCCGCAGCTCGCCGTGCGTGCGCAGGCCCGGCGCCCACAGGTCGTCGCCGACGCTCACGTGGTTGAGCTGGAGCGCCGGTTCCGGGCCGTCCGGCGCGGTGATCTCCATCCGGTCCAGGAACAGCGCCCCGGCGATCTGCGCCCCGCCCAGCCGCACCGGGCCGTGCAGGCGGCAGTCGGTCATCCGCAGGACGCCCTCCACCCGCAGGGTGGCGGCGGTCAGTCCCGGCAGCACGGAGCCGCTGAGGTTCAACTGGCGCAGCCGGGAGCCGTACAGCAGGGGCACGTCCTCGAAGTGGCAGTGGCTCAGGCGTACGGCGTGGTCGATGACCCCGTACCGCAGGTCGAGCACGCCGGTGATCCGCGCGCCGGCCAGTTTCAGGGCGGGTATCTCCCCGTCCTCCCGCTCGCCGTTGAGCAGCAGCGCCCGTACCACCGAGGCCCGCACCGTGCGTTCGGGACCCCAGTCCGCTCCGGGCGCGGGGGCCTCGCTCTCGTCGCCGGACGGGCGGAAGTCCACGGACTCGCCCCGGGGAAAGGCCCGCCACACCCGCAGTTCGGCCGCGGTCAAGTAGTCGATCTCCATCAGCGGGGACTCTGACGCGCGCCGCACGCGCCTGTCAACCGGGCACACGACGGTCCCACCGCGCCAACCCGCCCCGCGTCGGAGGGCAGTTGGGCGGTGGGACCGGAGCCGTCCTACGGCCGGGTGTTCCACTCCGCGACGACCGGCCGGTCGTGTTCCGTCGACAGCCGGCTGACCGTTCCCGTCGCGAGCTGGAACAGCCGCCCGCCGGCCGGGGCCAGCCCCAGCCGGCGCGCGGTCAGCACGCGCAGGAAGTGGGCGTGGGCCACCAGGACCACGTCGCCGTCGGGGAGGGCGGCGTCCACCCGGGCCAGTACCCGGTCGGCGCGCCGCCCCACCTGCTCGGGCGACTCACCGGGATGCCCGTCGGGTCCGGGCGGCACGCCGTCGGTCCACAGGTACCAGTCGGGGCGGGTGCGGTGGATGTCGACGGTGGTGACGCCCTCGTAGCCGCCGTAGTCCCACTCGTACAGGTCGGGGTCGGGCTCGATGCCGGTGAT
Organism: Streptomyces sp. ALI-76-A; assembly: GCF_030287445.1. Taxonomy (GTDB): domain Bacteria; phylum Actinomycetota; class Actinomycetes; order Streptomycetales; family Streptomycetaceae; genus Streptomyces. The sequence goes on from NZ_JASVWB010000002.1 coordinate 7,271,406, forward strand.
GCCGGCCAGTTCGGCGGTGCGTATCGCGCGATCCAGCGGGCTGGTCAGGGCGAGGGCGAAGATCCGCGACGAGAGGAGCGGAGCGAGGGACTTGGCCTGTTCCTCGCCGTGCGGGGTCAGGGGCAGGTCGGTCCAGCTGGTGTGCCGGCCCGACACGCTCCACTCCGTCTCACCGTGGCGGACCAGCAGGAGATCCCCCACGGCCGGGCCTACTTCTTCGCCGACTCGACGGCATGGCCGCCGAACTGGTTGCGCAGCGCCGCGACCATCTTCATCTGCGGGGAGTCGTCCTGCCGGGACGCGAACCGGGCGAAGAGGGAGGCGGTGATCGCCGGCAGGGGCACCGCGTTGTCGATGGCGGCCTCCACCGTCCAGCGGCCCTCGCCGGAGTCCTCCGCGTATCCGCGCAGCTTGTCCAGGTGCTCGTCGGCGTCGAGGGCGTTGACGGCCAGGTCCAGCAGCCAGGAGCGGATGACGGTGCCCTCCTGCCAGGAGCGGAAGACCTCCCGGACGTCGGTGACCGAGTCGACCGACTCCAGCAGCTCCCAGCCCTCGGCGTACGCCTGCATCATGGCGTACTCGATGCCGTTGTGGACCATCTTGGAGAAGTGCCCGGAGCCGACCTTGCCCGCGTGGACATAGCCGTACGGGCCCTCGGGCTTGAGCGCGTCGAAGATCGGCTTGACCCGGTCCACGTGCTCCTTGTCGCCGCCGACCATCAGGGCGTAGCCGTTCTCCAGGCCCCACACGCCGCCGGAGACGCCCGCGTCGACGAAGCCGATGCCCTTGGCGCCCAGTTCGGCGGCGTGCTTCTCGTCGTCGCTCCAGCGGGAGTTGCCGCCGTCGACGACCGTGTCACCGGGGGAGAGGAGGTCGCCGAGTTCGTCGACGACGGACTGGGTGGGGGCCCCGGCCGGCACCATCACCCACACCGTGCGCGGGGCTTCGAGCTTGTCGACCAGTTCGGCCAGGCCGCTCACGTCGGAGAGTTCGGGGTTGCGGTCGTAGCCGATGACGGTGTGGCCGGCGCGGCGGATCCGCTCGCGCATGTTGCCGCCCATCTTCCCGAGCCCGATGAGGCCGAGTTGCATCGCTGTCATGTCAGTTCACTTCCTTGAGGTCGCGGTAGGCGGCCACGAGCGCGGCGGTGGAGGAGTCGAGACCGGGGACGTCGGCGCCCTCGGTGAGGGCGGGTTCGACGCGCTTGGCGAGGACCTTGCCGAGTTCGACGCCCCACTGGTCGAAGGAGTCGATGTTCCAGATGGCGCCCTGGACGAACACCTTGTGCTCGTAGAGGGCGATCAGCTGGCCCAGGACGGAGGGGGTGAGTTCCTTCGCCAGGATCGTCGTCGTGGGGTGGTTGCCCTGGAACGTGCGGTGGGGCACCTGGGCTTCGGGCACGCCCTCCGCCCGGACCTCGTCCGCGGTCTTTCCGAAGGCGAGCGCCTGTCCCTGCGCGAACAGGTTCGCCATCAGCAGGTCGTGCTGGGCGGCCAGTTCGTCGTCCAGCTCGGCCACCGGGCGGGCGAAGCCGATGAAGTCCGCCGGGATGAGCTTGGTGCCCTGGTGGATCAACTGGTAGTAGGCGTGCTGCCCGTTGGTGCCGGGTGTGCCCCACACCACCGGGCCGGTCTGCCAGTCCACGGGGTCGCCGTCCCGGTCCACCGACTTGCCGTTGGACTCCATGTCCAGCTGTTGCAGGTAGGCGGTGAACTTGGACAGGTAGTGGCTGTAGGGCAGCACCGCGTGCGACTGGGCGCCGAAGAAGTTGCCGTACCAGACGCCCAGCAGGCCCAGCAGCAGCGGGGCGTTGTGCTCGGCGGGCGCGTTGCGGAAGTGCTCGTCGACGATCCGGAAACCGTCGAGCATCTCCAGGAAGCGGTCCGGGCCGATGGCGATCATCAGGGACAGGCCGATCGCCGAGTCGTAGGAGTAGCGGCCGCCGACCCAGTCCCAGAACTCGAACATGTTCGCCGTGTCGATGCCGAAGTCCGCCACCTTCGCGGCGTTCGTCGACAGCGCCACGAAGTGCTTCGCCACCGCCTTGTCCTCGCCGAGCCCGCCGGGTCCGGCCAGCAGCCACGAACGCGCCGAGGTGGCGTTCGTGATCGTCTCGATCGTGGTGAAGGTCTTGGACGCGACGATGAACAGGGTCTCCGCCGGGTCCAGGTCGCGGACGGCCTCGTGCAGGTCGGCGCCGTCCACGTTCGACACGAACCGGACCGTCAGCGACCGGTCGGTGTACGCGCGCAGCGCCTCGTACGCCATCGCCGGGCCCAGGTCGGAGCCGCCGATACCGATGTTGACGACGTTGCGGATGCGCTTGCCGGTGTGGCCGGTCCACTCACCCGAGCGGACCCGCCGGGCGAAGTCGCCCATCCGGTCCAGCACGGCGTGCACCTGCGGGACCACGTTCTCCCCGTCGACCTCGACCACCGCGTTCGCGGGGGCGCGCAGCGCGGTGTGCAGCACCGCCCGGTCCTCGGTCGTGTTGATCCGCTCACCGCGGAACATGGCGTCCCGCAACCCGAACACGCCGGTCGCGGCGGCCAGTTCCTGGAGCAGCCGCAGCGTCTCGTCGGTCACCAGGTGCTTGGAGTAGTCGAGGCGCAGGTCTCCCACGCGGACGACGTAGCGCTCCGCGCGCCCCGGGTCGGTCGCGAACAGGTCACGCAGATGGGTGTGCCACTGGGCGCGGTGCTGCTCCAGGGCGGCCCACTCCGGCCGGCGGGTGAGCCGGGAGGAGCCGGCGGACATCTCGGAAGGGGAGTCAGACATGAGCGGGGGTCTCCTTGGTGCCCTGGCCGCGCAGGGCGACGGCGTACATCTCGTCGGCGTCGAGGCGCCGCAGCTCCTCGGCGATGAGTTCGGAGGTGGTGCGGACCTTCAGCGCGAGGGTGCGCGAGGGCTGGCCGGGCAGGGACAGCGTGGCCAGCGGGCCCTCGGGGCGGTCGATGACGACCTCGCCGTTCTCGGTGCCCAGCCGGACGGCCGTCACGACCGGCCCCGCGGTGACGACCCGGTCGACGCGGACGCCGAGGCGGGCCTCCAGCCAGCGGGCCAGCAGTTCGGCCGCCGGGTTCTCCTCCTCGGCCTCCACGGCCGCCGAGATCACCTTCACCCGGGCCTGGTCCATGGCCGCGGCCAGCATCGAGCGCCACGGGGTGAGCCGGGTCCAGGCGAGGTCGGTGTCGCCGGGCGCGTAGGAGCGCACCCGGGCGTCCAGGACCTGGAGCGGGTTCTCCACGGCGTACAGGTCCGTGATCCGGCGCTGGGCCAGCGCGCCCAGCGGGTCCTTGGCCGGGTTCTCCGGCGCGTTCACCGGCCACCACACCACCACCGGGGCGTCCGGCAGCAGCAGCGGCAGCACGACGGAGTCGGCGTGGTCGGACACCTCGCCGTACGTCCGGAGGATGACCGTCTCGCCGGTGCCGGCGTCGGCGCCCACCCGCACCTCCGCGTCGAGGCGGGAGCTGGTGCGGTCGCGCGGGGTGCGGGCGTGCCGCTTGATGACGACCAGGGTGCGCGAGGGGTGCTCGTGCGAGGCCTCCTCGGCTGCCTTGATCGCGTCGTAGGCGTTCTCCTCGTCCGTGACGATCACCATCGTCAGGACCATGCCCACGGCCGGTGTGCCGATGGCGCGGCGACCCTGCACCAGCGCCTTGTTGATCTTGCTTGCCGTGGTGTCGGTCAGGTCGATCTTCATGGCCTGCGCCAGCTCCGTCCGTCTCGTGCGAGCATCTCGTCGGCTTCCCCGGGTCCCCAGCTGCCCGACGCGTACTGCGCCGGCCTGCCGGTGTTCGCCCAGTACTCCTCGATCGGGTCGAGGATCTTCCAGGACTCTTCCACTTCCTGGTGACGGGGGAACAGGTTGGCGTCCCCGAGGAGGACGTCCAGGATGAGGCGCTCGTACGCCTCCGGACTGGACTCGGTGAACGACTCGCCGTAGGCGAAGTCCATGGACACGTCCCGGATCTCCATCGAGGTGCCCGGCACCTTGGAGCCGAACCGGACCGTCATGCCCTCGTCGGGCTGGACGCGGATGACGATCGCGTTCTGCCCGAGCTCCTCGGTGGCGGTGGAGTCGAAGGGGGAGTGCGGGGCCCGCTTGAAGACCACCGCGATCTCGGTGACCCGGCGGCCGAGACGCTTGCCGGTGCGCAGGTAGAAGGGGATGCCCGCCCAGCGCCGGTTGTCCACCTCGAGCCTGATGGCCGCGTAGGTGTCGGTCTTCGACGCGGGGTCGATGCCCTCCTCCTGGAGATACCCGGGCACCTTCGCACCGCCCTGCCAGCCCTCGGCGTACTGCGCCAGCACGGTGTGCTCGCCGATGTTCTCCGGCAGCCGCACGGACTTGAGCACCTTGAGCTTCTCGGTGAGCAGCGACTCGGCGTCGAAGGCGATCGGCTCCTCCATGGCGGTCAGCGCCATCAGCTGGAGCAGGTGGTTCTGGATGACGTCCCGGGCGGCGCCGATGCCGTCGTAGTAGCCGGCCCGGCCGCCGATGCCGATGTCCTCGGCCATGGTGATCTGCACGTGGTCCACGTACGACCGGTTCCAGATCGGCTCGTACATCTGGTTGGCGAAGCGCAGCGCCAGGATGTTCTGGACGGTCTCCTTGCCCAGGTAGTGGTCGATCCGGAACACCTGGTCCGGCTCGAACACGTCGTGCACGAGCGCGTTCAGCTCACGGGCGCTCTTCAGGTCGCGCCCGAACGGCTTCTCGATGACCGCGCGACGCCAGGAGCCCTCCTTCGCGTCGGCCAGCCCGTGCTTCTTGAGCTGCCGGACGACCTTGGGGAAGAACTTCGGCGGTACGGAGAGATAGAAGGCGTAGTTGCCGCTGGTACCGCGTGAGGCGTCCAACTCCTCTACGGCGGAACGAAGTTGCTTGAACGCGGTGTCGTCGTCGAAGTCGCCGGGGATGAACCGCATGCCCTCGGACAGCTGCTGCCAGACCTCCTCGCGGAAGTCGGTGCGCGCGTGTTCGCGCACCGCGTCGTGCACGACCTGCGCGAAGTCCTGGTCCTCCCAGTCCCGGCGGGCGAACCCGACGAGGGAGAAGCCCGGCGGCAGCAGACCGCGGTTGGCCAGGTCGTAGACGGCCGGCATCAGCTTCTTGCGGGACAGGTCTCCGGTGACACCGAAGATGACGAGCCCGGACGGGCCGGCGATCTGCGGCAGCCGGCGGTCGCCGGCGTCCCGCAGCGGGTTGGTCCAGTCGTCGCCGGACAGGACCGGGACGGTCGCCTCCGGCTCGGCCGGTCCGGTCTTCCCGGCGGCCTCGCTCGTTCCGGCCGGTCCGGTCTTCCCGGCGGCCTCGCTTGTTCCGGCCGGTCCGGTCTTCCCGGCTGCTCCGGTCTTCTCGGTCTCGGCTGGTCGGGTCCTCTCGGCCGTTCCGGTCTCCTCGGCCGTCGTCCTGGGACGCTTCTTGCTCATTCCCCGTCAACCCCCTTGCTGTTCAGGGACTTCGTCACGGCGTTCAGCAGGTCCTGCCAGGCCGCCTCGAACTTGGCGACGCCCTCGTCCTCCAGCTGCCGCACCACCTCGTCGTAGGAGATGCCGAGCCGCTCGACGGCGGCCAGGTCGGCGCGGGCCCGCGCATAGCCGCCGGTCACGGTGTCACCGGTGATCTCGCCGTGGTCGGCGACTGCGTTCAACGTGGCCTCCGGCATCGTGTTGACCGTGCCGGGCGCGACCAGCTCGTCGACGTACAGGGTGTCCTTGTACGCCGGGTCCTTCACCCCGGTCGACGCCCACAGCGGACGCTGCTTGTGGGCTCCTGCCCCGGAAAGGGCCGCCCAGCGCCCACCGGCGAAGACGTCTTCGTACGCCTCGTGGGCGAGCCGCGCGTTGGCGAGGGCCGCCCGGCCCCTGAGGGCCAGGGCCTCGTCCGTGCCGAGCACGGTCAGCCGCTTGTCGATCTCGGCGTCGACGCGGGAGACGAAGAAGGAGGCCACCGAGTGGATCGTCGACAGGTCCAGGCCGCGCTCCCTGGCCTTCTCCAGGCCGGCGAGGTAGGCGTCCATCACCTCGCGGTGGCGCTCCAGGGAGAAGATCAGCGTGACGTTGACGCTGATGCCCAGGCCGACGACCTCGGTGATCGCCGGGAGGCCGGCCTTCGTGGCCGGAATCTTGATCATCACGTTGGGGCGGTCGACGAGCCAGGCGAGCTGCTTGGCCTCGGCGACGGTGGCCGCCGTGTCGTGGGCGAGGCGCGGGTCGACCTCGATGGAGACCCGGCCGTCCCGGCCGCCGGAGGCGGAGTACGCGGCGTGCAGGACATCGGCGGCCGCGCGCACGTCGGTGGTCGTCAGCATCCGCACGGCCTCGTCGACCGTGACGCCCCGCACGGCGAGGTCGGTGAGCTGCTCCTCGTACCCGGCACCGGAGCCGATGGCGGCCTGGAAGATGGACGGGTTGGTGGTGACACCCACCACGTGCCTGTGGGCGACGAGTGCGGCGAGGTCGCCGGAGGCGATCCGGCCGCGCGACAGGTCGTCCAGCCAGATGGACACACCCTCGTCGGACAGACGCTTGAGTGCTCCCGCGGGTGCGGTCGCTTCGGTCACTGTGATCATCTTCTTTCGGGCGATCGGATCAACCGCGAGCGGCGGCCAGGGATTCCCGGGCCGCGGCGGCGACGTTCTCGGCGGTGAAGCCGTACTCGGCGAACAGGGTCCTCGCGTCGGCGGAGGCGCCGAAGTGTTCGAGGGAGACGATGCGTCCTGCGTCACCCACGAACCGGTACCACGTCAGACCGATCCCGGCCTCGACCGCAACGCGGGCCTTCACGGACGGCGGAAGGACCCGCTCGCGGTACTCCCGCGACTGCTGCTCGAACCACTCCACGGACGGCATGGACACCACCCGGGTGCCGACCCCCTCGGCCTCCAGCAGCTCCCGCGCGCCGACCGCGAGCTGCACCTCGGAACCGGTGGCGATCAGCACGACGTCGGGCACCCGGGTGGAGGCCTCCCGCAGGACGTAGCCGCCCTTGGCCGCGTCCTCGTTCGGCGCGTAGGTCGGCACGCCCTGCCGGGTGAGCGCGAGGCCGTGCGGGGCCGGGTCGGTGGCGTGGCGCCTGAGGATCTCGGCCCAGGCGACCGCGGTCTCGTTGGCGTCGGCGGGGCGGACCAGGTTCAGGCCCGGGATCGCGCGCAGCGACGCCAGGTGTTCCACCGGCTGGTGGGTGGGCCCGTCCTCGCCGAGACCGATCGAGTCGTGCGTCCACACATAGGTCACCGGCAGCTGCATCAGCGCGGACAGGCGCACGGCGTTGCGCATGTAGTCGGAGAAGACCAGGAAGGTGCCGCCGTAGACGCGGGTGTTGCCGTGCAGGGCGATGCCGTTCATCTCGGCGGCCATGGAGTGCTCGCGGATGCCGAAGTGGATGGTGCGGCCGTACGGGTCGGCCTCCGGCAGCGGGTTGCCCTGCGGCAGGAAGGAACTGGTCCTGTCGATGGTGGTGTTGTTCGAGCCCGCCAGGTCGGCGGAGCCGCCCCACAGCTCCGGCAGGATCGCGCCGAGCGCCTGGAGCACCTTCCCGGACGCGGCGCGCGTGGCGACCGCCTTGCCCTCCTCGAACACCGGCAGGGCGTCCTGCCAGCCCTCGGGCAGCTGACCGGAGACGACGCGGTCGAAGAGCGTGGCCCGCTCGGGCTGGGCGCCGCGCCACTTGTCGATCCGCTTGTCCCAGGCGGCGTGCGCCTCGGCGCCCCGGTCCAGGGCCCGGCGGGTATGCGCGAGGACGTCGTCGGCGACCTCGAAGCTCTGGTCGGGATCGAAGCCGAGGAGGCGCTTGGTGGCGGCGACCTCGTCCTCGCCGAGCGCGGAGCCGTGCGCCGCCTCGGTGTTCCGGGCGTTCGGCGCCGGCCAGGCGATGATCGTGCGCATCGCGATGATCGAGGGACGCCCGGTCTCGGCCCGGGCGGCCGTCAGCGCCGCGTACAGCGCCTGGACGTCGATGTCGCCGTCCTCGCCCGGCTCGATCCGCTGTGTGTGCCAGCCGTACGCCTCGTACCGCTTGAGCACGTCCTCGGAGAAGGCGGTCGCGGTGTCGCCCTCGATGGAGATGTGGTTGTCGTCGTAGAGGAAGACCAGGTTGCCGAGTTTCTGGTGGCCGGCCAGGGAGGACGCCTCGGCGGAGATGCCCTCCTCCAGGTCGCCGTCGGAGACGATGCCCCAGATGGTGTGGTCGAAGGGGGAGGTGCCCTCGGGGGCGTCCGGGTCGAACAGGCCGCGCTCGTAGCGGGCGGCCATCGCCATGCCCACCGCGTTGGCGACGCCCTGGCCCAGCGGGCCGGTGGTCGTCTCGACGCCCGCGGTGTGCCCGTACTCCGGGTGACCGGGCGTCTTCGACCCATGGGTGCGGAACGCCTTGAGGTCGTCCAGCTCCAGTTCGTACCCGGCCAGGTAGAGCTGGGTGTAGAGCGTCAGCGAGGTGTGGCCGGGAGAGAGCACGAAGCGGTCACGGCCCGTCCACTCGGGATCGGCCGGATCGTGCCGCATCACCTTCTGAAAGATCGTGTAAGCGGCCGGGGCCAGGCTCATCGCGGTGCCGGGGTGGCCGTTGCCCACCCGCTGGACGGCATCGGCCGCCAGAACGCGGGCGGTGTCGACAGCGCGCCGGTCGAGTTCGGTCCAGGTGAAGGTGTCCGGTGTCTGCGCACTCATCTTCAAGAAGTCCTCGGTAGAAGCGAAGTTGCTGGTCCGACGCGTTCAAACTTAAAAGTCCGACTTTTACGGGGGAAGGTCGCGGTGTGCCAGCCTGTGGTGAAAGTGGGACACGGACGGCGCGATCAAGGCGGCACGAGAAGGACATGGCGGACAGAACCATCCAAGCCGGAGACGGCGACGGCGGCGTTGACGGGATCAGAACGTTCCCCTTCCCGGTCGAGCTGAGCGTCGGCGGTGTCGGCATGCAGGTCGGTCCGATGGGAACCGGCCGCACCTGGCACGCCGACGCGCCCCTGCACCGCGTCCACCGCATCGACTTCCATGTCGTGATGCTCTTCGACGACGGCCCCGTCCGCCACATGATCGACTTCGCCGAGTACGAGGCGACGGCCGGCGACGTGCTGTGGATCCGCCCGGGGCAGGTCCACCGTTTCTCACCCGCGAGCGGGTACCGCGGAACCGTCCTGACCATGCAGCCCGGCTTTCTGCCCCGTGACACCGTCGAGGCCACCGGCCTGTACCGCTACGACCTGCCGCCCCTGTTGCGGCCCGACGAACCCCGGCTCGCCGCCATCCGGGCCGCCCTCGCCCAGCTGCGACGCGAGTACGAGGACGCGAGCACCCTCCCGTCCGCCCTGCACACCTCGGTCCTGCGCCACGCCCTCACGGCGTTCCTGCTCCGCCTGGCCCATCTCGCGACGACCTCGGCGGAGGCGGCCCGGCTCACGGCGGACACCACCTTCACCCTCTTCCGACAGGCGGTCGAGCGGGACTTCGCCACCAACCACAGCGTCAGCGCCTACGCCGACGCCCTCGGCTACTCCCGCCGCACCCTCGTGCGCGCGGTGCGCGCCGCCACCGGCGAGACCCCCAAGGGCTTCATCGACAAGCGCGTCGTCCTGGAGGCCAAGCGCCTCCTCGCCCACACGGACCTGCCCATCGCCCGCGTCGGCGTGGCGGTCGGTTTCCCGGACGCGGCGAACTTCTCCAAGTTCTTCCACCAGCACACGGACATGACACCGGCGGGGTTCCGGGCGGAACTGCGCTGATTTCTGCCACAGCCCTTCGCAACCCCTGCTGACCTCCGTCCTGACTCCCTATGCTCCGGGGAGCTTGCAAGGATTGACCCTGTCCTCCGAGCACGGCGTCCCGCTGCCGCCGGTGGCGCTGCCCCAGGTCACCGCGCTCGACCTGGACGGAGTCCTGGCCGGTGAGACGGTCGCCGACCTCGCCGGAGCCTTTCCCGGCCTCACCTCGCTGAACCTGCGCCTGATCTGTCTGAGCTACCAGTCGGCCGTGGACCTGTCCCCCCTGCGGGCGGTGCAGCGGGCACAGGTCCACGTCACGCTGATGGGCGCCGGCCGGGTCCACGGTCTGGACGCCCTGTCCGCCGAACGGTTCTCGGTGCGGCACGAGGGGCGCGACCGGCCTCAGGGACGCGTCAGGCCCGGCTTCCTGCGGCGTCGCCGGGCCTGACACGCACGTCTCACCGGCCGAAGGTGAACCAGTTCACGTTCACGAAGTCCGCCGGCTGGCCGCTCGTGAAGGTGAGGTACACGTCGTGGGTCCCCGTGACCGAGGCGATGTTGGCGGGGACCGTTCTCCAGGACTGCCAGCCGCCGGTGTCGCCGATCGAGAAGCTGCCGACGGGTGCGGCCGTACGGCTGTCCAGGCGGACCTCGACCAGTCCGCTGACGCTGCTCCCCGCGCCGCTCGCCACCCTGGCCACGAACTGACGCGCCGCGGTGGAGCCGAAGTCGACGCCCTTGAACAGGGCCCAGTCCCCGTTGGCGAGGGCGCCGATGTTCTGCCCGCCGCCCGTGTCGGAGGTGGTCTCGGTGATGGTGCCGGACTGGGTGTCGTACGACTCGGCCTGGAGGGTGCCGTAGGCGTCACGGTTGCCCGACGGCGGCGGAGTGGTGCCGCCCCCGCCGGACGACAGGACCTGGACGTAGTCGACGACCATCGGGATGCCGGAGCGCGTGTCGGCGTCCAGGCCGCCGCCGAACGCGTCCGGGAAGGCACCGCCCATCGCCACGTTCAGGATGATGAAGAAGCCGTGGTTCGTGGCGTTGGACCAGGTCGTCGCGTCCACCTGGTTCGCGGTGACGGTGTGGAAGGTGACGCCGTCGACGGAGAAGCGGATCGCCTCCGGGCTCGCCGAGCGGTCCCACTCCATGGTGTAGGTGTGGAAGGCGGACTGGCAGGTGCTGCCCGGACAGGTGGTGGAACCGCCGAGGCCCGTGGTCTCGTTGCAGGGGCCGCCCGGGTTGGTGCCGCAGTGCATCGTGGCCCACACGGTGTTGCGGCCCTGGACGTTCTCCATGATGTCCAGCTCGCCGACGCTCGGCCAGTTGTGGTAGTTGCCGCGGTAGGGCGCGCCCAGCATCCAGAACGCGGGCCAGTAGCCCTCGGCGGCGGTGCCGGTGACGTTCGGCATCTGGATGCGGGCCTCCACCCGCAGTCTGCCGCCGGCCGGGGGCTGGAAGTCGGTGCGGTTGGTCTCGATGCGGCCCGACGTCCACCGGCCGGCCGCGTCGCGCAGCGGGGTGATGCGCAGGTTGCCGTTGCCGTCGAGCGAGACGTTGCTGGTGCTGTTCGTCATCGTCTCGACCTCGCCGGTGCCCCAGTTGGCGGGGCCGCCGGGATACGAAGTTCCGGTCGCGTACTGCCAGTCGGCGGTACTGACCCCGGTGCCGGCCGCGCCGGTGAAGTCGTCGAGGAAGACCTGGGACCAGCCGGCCGGGGGTGCGGGGGCGGAGGCGTTCGCGGACGGCGAGGCGACCGCGGCGGCCCCGGCCGCGAGGCCGAGCGTGCTGATGACCGCCACGAGCGCCCGCCTCAGCGGGCGTCGCCGTCTGCGGGGTGTGCCGGAGGTGTCACTCATGGGGGAGCCTCTCGGGTACGGGGTGGGGGCGCGGGTGCGGGGGGAACTGCTTCGAGCGCACTCTGAGAGCGCTCTCAAAGTGGGCCCAATGTGCTCTCGGCCACTCCGGCCGTCAAGAGGTGTCACCGTGAAAGTCCTTACCGGGTGGGTGAGTTACCCCGATGAGCCGGGAATGTGCTCCCGGCGGCCGCCCGCCTTCCGGTCCTCCCTGTCCGAGGCTCGGGTGAGCGGCCTCAGCGGGCCGCCTTCCTCACCTCCACGGCGAGGTCGTTGTCGACCGTGTAGTACAGGCGCAGGGTGGCCCCGGCCGCGGTGACCGTCGGATAGACGAACACCTCCTTGCGGTCCGCCACGTCGTCGAGCAGACGGGCGACCCGGATCAGCGCGTCCTGTGGCGCGGGCCGGACGAAGACGTCCCAGATGCCGTTCCCGGCGCCCGTCCCGGCCGCCAGCTCCGCGTGGTCGACGGTGAAGGAGAAGTCCCGCCCGTCGCTCCCCGGCCGTGGTTCCAGGGTGCGTACGGTGCCGCCGCCCCGCAGGCGCAGGTGCACGACGGCTCCCGCCAGGAGCCGGGCGCCGTGCAGGCGGACGTCGACCGTGGTCGACCGGTCGGTGACCGTGACACCGGCGGCCTCCGCGTGGGCGGGCCGCACCCAGGCCCGTACCGCGAGACAGCCGTCCTTGGTGACGTAGGGGATCCGGACGGCGAGCGGTGTCGTCCGATCGCGGAGGTGGCCGTCGACGAGGGCCCGCAGGTCGCGCGGTCCGGGGCGCAGGCGCTGCCGCCGGGATCCTCCGTCCTGGAGCAGGTACACGTCCCACCGGCCCTCCGCGAGGACGGGCCGCGGGCCCAGGACGGCACGCCGGTGCCCGTCGTCGGCGCGCTCCAGGTCCAGGACGTGGAGCGTCTTCTCGGGCTGCCCCTTCTTCGGGCGCAGCCGCAGCAGCAGCTGCGGTTCCGGCACCTGCCGGTCCTCCGCCGGAGCCGGCGGCAGGTCGAACGCGATCCGGCCGTCCGCGTCGACCGTGCAGCCGACGCGCGGGTGCGCACCGGGTGCCGGGCTCACCGCCGCACCCGCCGCGCTCACCGCTGCTCCCTCCCGGCCCACCCCTGTCCCCTCGGCGCCCGCCACTGCCCTCTCCCCGCTCACCGCTGCCCTCTCCTCGCTCGGCCCCGCTCCTGCCCCGCTCATCGCTGTCCCTTCCGTACGACGCGCAGTGCGCCGCTCGCCGCGGTGTACGCGGCGTCGCGGGCGGCGAAACCCTGGCCGACCAGGATCCGGCGCACCCCCGCGCGCTCCCGCGCGCTCGCTCCGCCCGCCCGGCGCGCCGCCACCGCGTCGGCGAGCAGCCGCTCGGCCTGCGCGACCACGGGGCCGGGGGCGAACCGCCGCGCGTTCTCCAGGGCCGCGCGTCCCATCCGGCGGCGCCGCTCGTCGTCACGGACCAGGTCCAGCAGGGCGGCGCCCAGCGCGGCGCGGTCCCCGACCGGTACGAGCCGGCCGTCGACGCCGTCCTCGATGATCTCGGCGGGGCCGTAGGGACAGTCGGTGCTGACCACCGGCAGGCCGCAGCGCATCGCCTCCACGATCGTCATACCGAACGGCTCGAAGTTGGAGGCCGCGGCACCGATGGAGCCCTTGACCCACTCCGCCTCCATGGGGGCCGCCGCGCCCATCAGGAACACGTTGTCCCACAGCCGCAGGTCCGCGATGAGCCTGCGCAGCCGGTCGTGCTCCTCCCCCTTGCCGTAGACGCGCAGCTGCCAGTCGGGGTGTGCGGCGGCGACATCGGCGAAGGCCTCGATCAGCAGGTCGTAGCGCTTGACCGGGACCAGCCGGCCGGCCGCGACGACCACCTTCGCGCTGCCGTCCGCGGCCGGCAGCACGGGATCCGGCACGCTGTTCGGGAGCGCCTCCACCCGGACGCCGGGCAGCAGCGTCTTGCGCCGGTAGGCGGCGGCGTCCGCCTCGGTCACCGTGGTGAGCGCGTCGAGCCGGCGGTAGGCCCGGCGCAGCGCGGTGCGCAGCCGCGGCGGATGGTTGTCGAGGGTGAGGTGCTCCTGCCCGACCCGGGCGACATGCCGGGGGGCCTGGAGCGCGAGATGCACGTTCAGTCCCGGCCGGGTGCCGATCACCACGTCGGCGTCGACGGTGGCGAGGTGCTCGCCGATCCGCTGGTCGGTCAGTTCGCTGTACTGCCCGTACCGGTACTCGGCGCGGGGGAACACCTTCGCCGGTATCAGGTGTGACGGGTGTTCCTTCTCCTGCCTGAGGTCCACCAGCGGTCGCAGCGACACCCTCGGGTCCAGCGTGAAGTTGGGGTCCTCGCGGTGCCGCAGCACGGAGACGATCTCCACCTCGTGCCGCTCGGCCAGCGCCTGGGCCAGGTTGAAGGTGGTGGTGATCGTGCCGCCGATGCCGTAGGCGTTGTGGAGCAGGAAGGAGATCTTCATGAGGGAGTAGACGGCGCCGACTCCGCCCCGGTTGTGGGGTGTTACCAGTTCGTAGCGATCAACGGTCCGGCAGGCGACGGGCGGACGGCGAACGAGGGGGCCTCACCGCTCTCCCCGGGCCCCGGCCCCGCGGGACCCGCCACCGGCCCGGCTCTCCTCCGGCTGCCACCCCAGGGCCCGGGAGATCCCGCGCGCCGCGAGCCGCACCGCCGGGATCAGCACCGGCACCTGGGCGCCGGCCTGGGGCACCACGACCGACACCGCCGCGACCAGCGTGCCGTCCGGTCCACGCACCGGCGCGGCCACCGACAGCGCGTCCTCGGTGACCTGACGGTCGCTCACCGCCACGCCCGCGCGCCGCACTTCGGCCAGCACCCGGCGCAGCCGTCCCGCGTCGGTGAGGGTGTACGGGGTGAGGGAGGCGAGCGGACCCGCGCAGTACTCCTCCTGGAGTTCCGTGCCGCCGTACGCCAGCAGCACCAGCCCCACGCCGGTGACGTGCAGCGGCCAGCGCGCCCCGACCCGGATGTGCACACCGACCGCCGAACGCCCCGAGATCCACTCGATGTAGACGACCTCCGACCCGTCGCGGACCGCCAACTGCACGTTCTCGTGCGTGGCTTCGTACAGGTCCTCCAGGTAGGGCAGCGCGGCCTGCCGCAGGGCCAGCCCGCGCGGGGCGAGGGCCGCCACCTCCCACAGTCGCAGTCCGACGTGGTAGACGCCGTCCTCGTCCCGCTCCAGGGCGCCCCACTCGGTGAGGGCGCCGACGAGCCGGTGCGTGGTGGTCAGGGTCAGCCCGGCGCGGCGGCTGATGTCGGTCAGGCACAGCGCCGGGTGGTCGTGGTCGAACGCGGCGAGGACGGCCAGCAGCCGGTCGGGCGCGGAGCGCACCGCCTGTGACAGGCCCGCGTCGGTGGATATCGGCATGGCGTCACCCCAGCCCGGTCTCGGCGACCCTGAGCAGCAGCGAGTGGAGCACGTCGCGTTCGGCCGGATCCAGGGGCCGCAGGAGTTCGTTGGTGACCCGCAGCCCGGCCTCGTCCGTGTCGCGGAGGAAGGCGCGGCCGTCCGCGGTCAGCACGACGATACGGCTGCGCCGGTCGTCGGGGGAGGGGCGGCGCTCGGCGAAGCCCAGCTTCTCCAGGTCGTCGACCAGGCCGACGATCGCACTGGGGTCGTAGCCGAGGGACGTGCTCAGTTCGCGCTGGAGCGCGCCCTCGGACGTGGTGAGGAGACGCAGCAGCGCGTAGTGGCGCAGACGCAGGCCGGACTCCTGGAGGAAACCGTTGAACAGCTGCCCCGAGCGCAGCCCGAGCCGGTACAGCAGATAGCCGGTGTCCGCGTGCAGCCCGCGCATCCACGGCTCCTCGGCGTCGACGGGGGCGGGGCCCACGGCGGTGTGTGCTGCGTGCTGCTGGCCGGCGATGGCGGACTCCCTGGGCCGGGCCCCGGACAGGGGCGGTTCGTGCGTACGGCACCCAGCATGACGCACGGATGGGACCGCAACAACTATTGACGTCAACAATTATTGCTCTTAGCTTCGATCTCGTAGCCGCATCACCCGTGTCTGTTGTGAAGGGACCCGCCCGTGCCCAGCATCGATCTCACCGGCAAGGCCGCCGTCGTCACCGGCAGTGGCCGGGGCCTCGGCCTCGCCTACGCGCACGCCCTGGCCGCCCACGGCGCCTCCGTGGTCGTCAACGACATCGACGAGGCCGTGGCCGAGCAGGCCGTGAAGTCCATCACCGCGGCGGGCGGCACCGCCGTCGCCGAGGTGGTCCCGGTCGGCACGTCCGAGGCCGCCGACCGGCTCGTCGGCCGGGCCGTCGAGGAGTTCGGGCGGCTCGACATCCTGGTCACCAACGCGGGCATCCTGCGCGACAAGGTGCTGTGGAAGATGACCGACGAGGACTTCGACGCGGTGATCGCCACCCACCTGAAGGGCACCTTCACCTGCGCCCGCGCCGCCGCCGTCCGGATGCGCGCGCAGGGCGACGGCGGCAGCCTGATCCTGGTCGGCTCGCCGGCCGGGCAGCGTGGCAACTTCGGGCAGACCAACTACGCCGCCGCCAAGGCCGGCATCGCGGCCATGGCCCGCACCTGGTCGATGGAACTGGGCCGCGCGAACATCACGGTCAACGCGATCGTGCCGGTCGCCGCCACCGCGATGACCGAGACCATCCCCTCCTTCGCCCCGTACGTCGAGGCCATGAAGAACGGCGAGCCGCTCCCGGACTTCCTCCGCAAGCGGGAGGGCTTCGGCAGCCCCGAGGACTGCGCGGCACTCGTCGCCTTCCTCGCCTCCGACGCCGCGCGCGGCGTCACCGGCCAGGCCATCGGCATCGGCGGCGACAAAGTGGCACTCTGGTCGCATCCGCAGGAGGTCAGCGTGGCCTACGCCGACGGCGGCTGGACCCCCGAGACCCTGGCCACCGCCTGGCCCACCTCGGTCGGTGCCGAACTCCAGACGGTCGGTATCCCGGCGCCCGACTTCCCGGAGGCGTGATGGCACCCACCATGAACGTCGACGACCTGGTCGCCATCGACGTCCACACCCACGCGGAGGTGTCCTCCAAGGGCCACTCCTCCCTGGACGACGACCTGCACGACGCCTCCTCCGCCTACTTCAAGGTCGAGGGCAAGCGGAAGCCGACCCTGGAGGAGACGGCCGCGTACTACCGGGAGCGGAGGATGGCCGCCGTGATCTTCACGGTGGACGCGGAGTCCGCGACCGGCACCGCCCCCGTCCCCAACGAGGAGGTCGCCGAGGCGGCGGCCGCCAACGCGGACGTCCTCATCCCCTTCGCCTCCATCGACCCCTTCCGGGGCAGGGCGGGGGTCAGGCGGGCCCGCCGCCTGGTCGAGGAGTACGGGGTGAAGGGTTTCAAGTTCCACCCCAGCATCCAGGGCTTCTTCCCTAACGACCGCGCGGTGGCCTACGGCCTCTACGAGGTGATCGAGGAGACCGGCACCATCGCCCTCTTCCACACCGGCCAGACCGGCATCGGTGCCGGGGTGCCCGGCGGGGGCGGGATCCGGCTCAAGTACTCGAACCCGCTGCACGTGGACGACGTGGCCGCCGACTTCCCGCACCTGAAGATCATCCTGGCCCATCCGTCGTTCCCCTGGCAGGACGAGGCCCTGGCCGTCGCCACGCACAAGCCGGGCGTGCACATCGACCTGTCCGGCTGGTCGCCGAAGTACTTCCCGCCGCAGCTGGTGCAGTACGCCAACACGCTGCTCAAGGACAAGGTCCTCTTCGGTTCGGACTTCCCCGTCCTCACCCCGGACCGCTGGCTCGCGGACTTCGCCAAGCTGTCGATCAAGGACGAGGTCAGGCCGAAGATCCTCAAGGAGAACGCCGCCCGCCTGCTCGGGCTGACGAAGTCGTAAGGGGTACCGGATGCGCAACGAGGGACTGGGGTCGTGGCCCGCACGCCGAGCCCGCAAGACCCCGCACCGCACCGCCCTGATCCACGGCGGGACCAGCCGCACGTACGCCGAGCTGTACGACCGCACCACCCGGCTCGCGCACGCCCTGCGCGCCCGGGGCGTGCGGCGCGGCGACCGGATCGCCTATCTCGGCCCCAACCACCCCTCCTACCTGGAGACGCTGTTCGCGGCGGGCACCCTCGGCGCCGTCTTCGTCCCCCTGAACACCCGCCTGGCCGGCCCGGAGATCGCCTACCAGCTGGCCGACTCCGGAGCCAGGGCCCTCGTCTACGGCCCCTCCTTCCAGGGCCTGGTCGCCGGGCTGCCCGGCACCACGGACGTACGCGTCTACCTGGAGGCCGGGGCCGAGTACGAGGAGGCCCTCGCCGAGGCCGCCGCCGACCCCGTCGACGAGCCGGTCGCCCCTGACGACACCTGCATCATCATGTACACCTCGGGCACGACCGGCCGGCCCAAGGGAGCGATGCTCACCCACGGCAACCTCACCTGGAACGCGATCAACGTCCTCGTCGACACCGACCTGATCGCCGACGAACGCGCCCTGGTCTCCGCCCCGTTGTTCCACACCGCCGGCCTGAACATGCTCACCCTGCCGGTCCTCCTCAAGGGCGGCACCTGCGTCCTGGTCGAGGCCTTCGACCCGGAGGCCACCCTCGACCTGGTGGCACGGCACCGGATCACCTTCATGTTCGGGGTGCCGACGATGTTCGACCAGGTGGCCCGGCATCCGCGCTTCAAGGACGCCGACCTGTCGTCACTGCGGATCCTCACCTGCGGCGGCTCGCCGGTGCCGAGCCCGCTGATCGCCGCGTACCAGGAGCGCGGTCTGACCTTCCTCCAGGGCTACGGCATGACGGAGGCGGCCCCCGGGACGCTGTTCCTGGACGCCGAACACGCCGTGACCAAGGCGGGGTCGGCCGGAGTGCCGCACTTCTTCAGCGACGTACGGGTGGTGCGGCCCGACCTCGCTCCGGCCGCGCCCGGCGAGACCGGCGAGATCGTGGTGCGCGGGCCGCACGTGATGCCCGGCTACTGGGGCCTGCCCGAGGAGACGGCCGCCGCCTTCGCCGACGGCTGGTTCCGCAGCGGGGACGCGGCCCGGACCGACGAGGACGGCTACGTCTTCATCGTCGACCGCATCAAGGACATGATCATCTCCGGTGGGGAGAACGTCTACCCCGCCGAGATCGAGGACCTGCTCCTGACCCACCCGGACATCGTCGAGTGCGCGGTCATCGGCGTGCCCGACGACAAGTGGGGCGAGGTGCCGCGCGCGGTCGTCGTGCCGCGCGCGGGCGCTTCGCCGGACCCCGACGAGGTACTGGCCTCGCTCGCCGGACGTCTCGCCAAGTACAAGATCCCCAAGTCGGTCGTCATCGCGGACGAACTCCCGCGCACCGCCTCCGGGAAGCTCCTCAAGGCCCGGGTGCGCAAGCGCTTCGGCGCCGTCTCCTGACTCCCACCTCTCACCTAAGGACAGCCACATGGGCATCACCGTCAACGGCCTCGACGAACTGAAGAAGCTCGCCGGGAGCGACCTGGGCACCAGCCAGTGGACCGAGGTCACCCAGGAACGGATCGACACCTTCGCCGACGCCACCGGCGACCACCAGTGGATCCACGTGGACCCCGAACGCGCGAAGGAGGGACCGTTCGGCGCCCCGATCGCGCACGGCTACCTCACCCTGTCGCTCTTCATCCCGCTCTTCACCGAGCTGCTGGACGTCCAGGGCGTGACGACCAAGGTCAACTACGGTCTGAACAAGGTGCGTTTCCCCTCGCCGGTGAAGGTCGGCTCCCGCATCCGGCTGGTGGGCAGGCTCGCGGAGGTGGAGGAGGTGCCGGGCGGTGTGCAGATCACCGTCGACGGGACCATCGAGACCGAGGGCGGGACCAAGCCGGCGGCGGTGCTCCAGAGCCTGTCGCGGTTCTACGCCTGAGGCGGCGACGCGTGCCGGGCGAGCGGTCGGCCCGCCCGGCACACCGGGTCCGCGGGGAGGCGGGTCCGCCGCCCTGCCGCCCCGCCGGCTCAGCCCCCTGTCACGTCGACGAAGACCGGGTTGGAGTAGAACCACGTGTCGGTCCACGGGTCGCCGTCCCCGGGCGCGTGCGGAACCGGGCCGTGCGGGTCGACGGAGGCGCCCAGGTACCCCGCGCCGTGGCGGTTGCCGTCGCTGCCGCGCAGCCGGACGTAGAAGGACTCGTCCCCCGCGGTCAGCGGGATGCGCAGGGTGTACGTCCCCTCGCGGCCGGACACGTCCTGCGAGCGCACCACCCGGGTGTCGGGCGCCCGCCAGGTGTCCCGGTCGGTCACCGGTCCGCGCACCGCGCCCCGGATCACGTCCACGTGCGCCAGCTGCGGGAGGATTCCCCGGGCGTTGGGCCGTGAGGCCGTCGTCACGGTGACGGTCAGGGTGAGCCGGTCGCCCTCGCGCACGCGCAGCCGGCCGCCCAGGGTGACGCCCCGGCCGTGGTCGCGCTCGCGCGTGAGCCGCACCTCCAGCCCGTCCAGCAGGTGTCCGTGGTCGACCCAGACGCGGCCCGCGCGCAGGCCCGCCATCACCGCGCGGTAGCCGTAGCGGGTGACCCCGACGTGGGTGCGGCTGAACTGGCCGGGCCAGAAGTCGCTGCCGGGCTGCGGGGTGTCCGTGTTCACCGGGTCGGGCAGCCGGCCGGCGGTGTCGAAGTTCTGGCCGGCCGGCCAGTCGCCGTTCTTCCAGGTGTCGAAGACGACGCGGTGCGCGTCGGAGTTCGTGGTGACGGAGAACAGCCTGCCCTCGGCGAGCATGGCGTCCCACAGCCCGCCGACGGTCGCCGTCGCCCAGTCGAAACCGCCGTACGTCAGATAGGCGTCCGCCGGATACCCGGCCCACGACTGCGCCGACGGCCTGTTCTCGTACTCGCCGCGGACCGACGTGGGCCCGCGCCGGCCGGGGATCGCCGCGCCCTGGGCGCCCGGCGCGCCCTCCATGCCGATCATGATCTCGGGGGCCGCGTCCCGCCAGGCGCGCATCTCGTGCGGGGAGTCGATGCCCAGGCGCAGCGGGTGGTTGGCGAGGACCAGCACGTCGTCGACGTAACCGGTGCGCCGCTGCCGGGCCAGCCACCGCAGGGCCTCGACGGCGTGCGCCTCGTTGCGGGCGGTGTCCGCGGCACCGGCGGCACCCTCCGTGTACCCGAGGAGCTTGCCGTCGTAGGCGGTCTCGAACCGGGTGAGCAGGTCGACCTCGTGCGGGCCCGGCGAGGTGAAGACCGTGCCGTGTTCGGCGGCCGGGATGTACCACTCCAGGCCCTGGAAGATCAGCTGGCGCGGGTTCTCGGCCCGGGCCCGCAGGATCTCCGCGTGCTCCAGCGACGCCCCGTACCGGGCGTGCCCGACGTTGGAGTGCTCGGTGAACACCATCCAGTCCAGGCCGTACCTGGCGCCCGCGGCGGCCAGTTGGGAGAACGTGTACTTGGCGTCGTGGCTGTAGACGCTGTGGACGTGGTGGTCGCCGACGAGATAGGCGAGGTGCGGATCGCCGCCGCCCGGGCCCCGGCCGGACGCCGCCGCCGCGGGAACGCCCGCCGAACCGAGGGCGAAGGCGGCGCCGAACAGGCCGGCGCGGCGCAGGAGTCCGCGTCGGGACACCCCTTGCGCGTCGAGGTCGGCGGGGGAGACGGACGGGTCGGCCCAGACGGGCAGCTGCTGCTCGGTCATCATGGTCCTCGGGCGGGTCAGTGGTTCATGAACGAGGTGACGGGCAGGGCGCGCCCGACGATCCGGACGTCACCGAGCCGGCCGTAGAGGATCTGGTCGATCTGCCCGCCGTACTCGTAACCGCCCAGCAGCCACGGCAGCCCGACCGAGGTGAGCCCCACCGAGCGCGCCGTGGGATTGCGGGCGACGGGACAGCCCTGGACGTACATCGTCGTGTGCGAGCCGTCGTTGACGACGGCGACGTGCCACCACACCTCCCGGGCCGTCTCGTCGCCCCAGTTGGTGGCGATGCCCTGCTGGTTGAGCGGCCGCACCGCCCACTGCGGACCGGGACCGTCGGACAGGGACAGCGTGGCCAGCGGCTCGTCCGGGTCGCCCTCGGTCTTGCCCGCGGCCCCGCCGGTGCCGGTGCGGCCGACGAGTCCGCCCCAGGCGTTGTGCGAGGGGTCCCAGTCGGCGGGGACTCGGTAGAAGGCCTCGATGGTGTAACCGGCCCTGAAGGTCGCCGCGTTGAGAGGCGCGCCGTCGACCGTGCGCAGGTAGGCGCCCTTGAGCGGGGACTTGAAGCCGTGGAACTCCAGGCTGCCGTGCCCGGGCTGGTCGGGGTGGTGGTCACAGGACCAGGTCAGCGTGGAGCCGCCCACCGACACAACGGTGAGGTCGTTGCCGCGTCCGGACAGGTCGCGGACGGTGCCGGTGACGGCCGTTCCGTCGTCGTGCCCGTCGAAGCGCCAGTACGCCACCGTGCCGGGCACCAGCATCCTCGACGCGGGGCGTGCCGGGCGCGGGGCCACCGGGGCGAAGCCGGAGAAGCGGTCCGCGAAGTCGATGCCGACGGAGAACCGGTCGGCGTCGCCGCTGAGTTCGATCTCCTGCCGCTCCAGCTCGTTGAGTCCCTTCGCCGCCCGGCCGAGGATCCACGGGGAGACCGTCTCCACGTCGATGACGTCCCGGTCCAGGTCGAAGTGGTAGAGGCGGATCATCGCCGCGCCGCCGAAGTAGCGGTTCTGATAGTTGGTCAGGTGCAGATGGACGTCATGTCCCGCCGCGTTCCGCCGGGTCGCGCGGCCGGCGGGCCAGTAGTGGCCGTTGAGGGTGAGGAAGATCTGGTCGTGGTCCGCGATCAGCCGGTCCCACAGCTGCTGCCCGTACGCGGAGAGGGTGTCGTCCTCGACGACCAGCTCGTGCGTGGTCAGGATCACCGGTGTCCTCGGGTGCCGGGCGATGACCTCCTCGGCCCACGCGTACCCCCGCGCCGACAGCCGCCAGTCCAGCGCGAGCACCATCCACTCCCGGCCGGCCGCCCTGAAGAGGTGGAAGGTGTTGTAGCCGTCCGGTGAGGCGCCGCCGAACGTCGGCCTGCCTTCGAACCGCCGCGGCCCGAAGGCGTCCAGGTACGGCGTCGGCCCCCGCTGGTCGTTCGTCGAGGACCTCACGTCGTGGTTGCCGGCCAGGACGCTGTAGCCGACACCGCGCCGGTCCAGCAGCCGGAACGCCTCGCTGACGGCGGCGATCTCGTCCCGGGCGCCGTTCTCGGTGAGGTCGCCCAGGTGGGACAGGAAGACGATGTTGTCCTCCTCGCCGTGCTCCAGCAGATAGCGCAGGGACGCCTCGATCGGCGCCTTGTCGATGCTGGGCCCGTCGAACAGGTACTGCGTGTCGGGCATGACGGCGAGGGTGAAGCGGCGGCTGTCGGCGTCGGGCCGCCGGCCGGCCGCGGCGGGGGCCGCCTCGGCGGCGGCCGGCAGCGCCAGACCGGCGGTGGTGGCGGCGCCCAGCAGCGCGGTCGCCCGCAGGAAACCGCGTCTTCCGGCGCCGGCCTGCGCGGCCTCGCCCTGGTCGTGCTCATGCGAAACGCACACGTGTTGCTCCGTAACACTGCGTAAAAGGGTGACGGGGGTGGCGTGGGGGATCAGAGGGCGCGCAGGGTCCAGCTCCAGTGGTGGACGCCCGGTGCGACGAGATGGGACGGTGAGGTGTCGGGGCCGCACGAGGCGGTGCCCAGGCCCCGGTGGGCGGCGTCGAGGTGCACCACGCAGCCGGCCCGTGGGACGAGTTCGTCGTGGTGGGCCACCGCGCCCAGGTCCTCGGCGCGGTACCGGGTCACCGAGACCTGACGCGGCTCGTCCAGCTCCACCGTCAGCCCGGTGGCGTCCGGCGCCGACAGCGTGAAGCGCCGTACGCCGTGCCGGCCGCCGCTCTCCTGCGGGCGCAGGTACGGGGTGAACAGCGCGTCCACGGGCACCGTGTGGTGGCCGACGGGCGCCCCGAAGGCGCGGTCCGGGTACGACTCCCAGGGGCCCTGCCCGTACCACTCCATCAGGTCCAGGCCCGGCACCGTCTCGAACCGGGAACCGACCCGGGCGACATCGGTGAAGGTGTCCGGCAGCTCGGCCGTCTCCGCCACGCGCAGGCCGCCGTCGACCGGGGTGAGCACCTGGGTGTGCCGGACGACTCCGGCCACGGCGGCGTACTCCGCGCGTACGGTGACGCGGCCGTCCGTCCGGCGTACGTCGACCAGCTCGCGCACCAGCGCGTCGAGCCCCCAGGCCCGCCAGCGCGCTGCCGTCCCGCCCAGCTCGTCGTTGTCGGTCGGCGCCCGCCACAGCGACAGCGTGGGCGCGGCCGGGAGCAGGGGGTGGACCAGCAGACCGTCACCGTCGACCTCGACCTCGGCCTCGACGTCGGTCCCGGTCCCGGTCCCGGTCGGGGTCCCAGCGGAACGATTCCGCATCACCGGGCCGGACCGCTCCGGGGAAGCCGCCCGCAGCAGCACCTGCGGCACGCACACCACCGTCCCGCGCGGCGCCCACGGCTCGTCGCCGGCGGTCGTGACCCGCAGCGTCAGCCACGCCTCCCCGCCGTCCTCGGGCAGTGCGAACGGCAGCGGCACCGCCGCCGTCTCACCCGGCCGCAGCGGGGGCAGCCAGGCCGGCGCGGTCAGCGTCCGCCCGTCGGCCAGGGCCAGCTCCCACTCGGCCGCCAGCCAGTCCAGGCCGCGGAAGTGCTGATGGTTGCCGAGGACGACGCCCTCGTGCCGGAAACACTCCAGCCGCACCGGGGCCGCGATCTCCCGGTGCTCGTACAGCACGGGCTTGGGGGTCCGGTCGGGGAGGACGACCCCGTCGGCGATGAACACGCCGTCGTGGACCGTCTCGCCGAAGTCGCCGCCGTACGCCCAGCGGTGGCCGGGTGCGGCGACACCGTTGTCATAGAGTCCGGCACCCCCGCGGCCGACCGGTCTTCCGTCGTTCACACGCTGCAATATGCCGTGGTCCCAGAACTCCCAGATGAAGCCGCCCTGAAGTCCCGGGGTGGACTCGATGGCGGCCCACTGGTCGGCGAGCGTGCCGTTGCTGTTGCCCATCGCGTGCGAGTACTCGCACTGGATGAGCGGCTTGGTCTGCTCGCCGGACAGCGCGTGCGCGACACACTCCTCCAGCGGCGCGTACATCGGGCAGGCGATGTCGGAGGCGACGGCCGGATCCGCCCAGCCGCGCTTGGCCGCGCCCTCGTACTGGAGCGGCCGGGTCGGATCGTGCCGGCGCACCCAGCCCGCCGCCGCGTCGTGGTTGGCGCCGTAGTCGGACTCGTTGCCCAGCGACCAGACGATGACCGAGGGGTGGTTCTTGTCCCGCAGCACCATCCGGGAGACCCGGTCCACGAACGCGTTCAGATAGCGGGGGTCGTCGGCGATCTCGTGGGCGTGGTCGTGCGACTCGATGTCGGCCTCGTCGACGACGTAGAAGCCGAGCTCGTCGGCCAGGTCGTACAGCGCCGGGTCGTTCGGGTAGTGGGCGGTACGGATCGCGTTGAAGCCGAAGCGCTTCAGCAGGACCAGGTCCGCGCGCATGTCGTCGTACGACACCGTCCGTCCGGTCAGCGGGTGGAAGTCGTGCCGGTTGACGCCCCGGACGTAGACCCGCTCGCCGTTGACCAGCAGGTCCCGGCCGACGATCTCGACGTCCCGGAAGCCGACCCGGTGGTGCGAGGCGTCGGCGACCGTGCCGTCGGCGCGGTGCAGCCGGACCGTCAGGCCGTACAGCTCGGGCGTCTCGGCGTTCCAGGTACGCACGTCCCGGACGGTGGCCAGCAGCCGCGCCTCACCGAGAAAGCCGGACACGCGCTCGTCCTCGGCGTTGGCCCGGTCGAACTCCGTGTCCTGGGTGAGGAGCCGGCCGTCCAGCTCCGCGCTGATGTACCACCCCGAGGGCAGCGCGCCGCCCGCGTCCCGCACCCGGCAGTCCACCCGCAGCTCCCCGTACCGGCCGGCGCGCACGGTCACGTCCGCGAGATGCAGCGGGTCCGTCGCGTACAGCAGCACCGAGCGTGTGACGCCGCCGTGCCACCACTGGTCCTGGTCCTCGATGTGCGAGGCGTCCGACCACTTCACCACGGTCAGCCGTACGACGGCCCGCTGGCCGGCGCGGACGAGCCCCGTGAGGTCGAACTCGGCGGCCAGGTGGGAGTCCTTGGAGACGCCGACCGGCCGCCCGTCCACGTGCGCCAGCAGCACGCTCTCGGCGGCCCCGACCTGGAGCACGATCCGCCGGCCGGCCCACGCGGCGGGCACGTCCACCGCCCGCTCGTAGACCCCCGTCGGATTGGCGGCGGGCGACCGCGGCGGGAATTCCGCGAACGGCATACGGACGTTCGTGTACTGCGGAAGGTCGTCGGTGTCCTGCGTCGTCCAGACACCCGGGACGTACGACGACGACCAGACGTCCGCGAGCGGCGCGTCCGGCGCCGGCAGCAGCTGGAAGCGCCAGTCGCCGTCCAGCTTCAGCGCCCCGGCGCGGCGGTCGACGGCGTTCATCGGCAGCCGGCCCCAGGAGGTCACCTCGGGCGCTTCCCAGGGGCGGAGCGCGAGCAACGGGTCCATCAGCGGATGGCCCCCTTGCCGAGGTCGCCGATGATCTGCTTGGCACCGACCGCGAACACGATCAGCAGCGGAACCAGCGCGAGCAGCGCGCCGGTCATGACCATGCCGTAGTCGGTGGTGCCCTGGGTGCCGTTGAGCTGGGACAGCGCGACCTGGAGGGTGACGTTGTCGGGGTTGGTGAGGGCGATCAGGGGCCAGGCGTAGTCGTTCCACTGGCTCATGAAGGTGAAGATGCCGAGGAACGCCAGGCCCGGACGGACCACCGGCAGCGCCACGTGCCAGTACTGCCGCAGGAAGCCCGCGCCGTCGATCCGGGAGGCGTCGAGGAGCTCGTCGTGGATCGCGCCCTTCATGTACTGGTGCATCCAGAAGATGCCGAACGCGTTGGCCGCCGCCGGGACGATCAGCGCGGTCATCGTGCCGATCCAGCCGATCCTCGCCATGATCACGAACTGCGGGATGGCCGCCAGCTGGGCCGGCACCATGAAGATCGCCATCATCAGCGCGAACAGCGCCCGGCGGCCCGGGAACCGGAACTTGGCGAAGACGAACGCCGCCAGCGAGTCGAAGAACAGCACCAGCACGGTCACCGAGACCGCGACCAGCAGCGAGTTGAACATCGACCCGAAGAAGTCGAGGTTGTCGAAGAGATGACGGACGTTCTCCGCGAAGTGCGAGCCCGGCAGCAGCTTCGGCGGATAGGAGAAGATCTCGGTCGACGTGTGCGTCGACATGATCACGGCCCAGTAGAACGGGAAGGCCGACAGCAGCAGGCCGACGACCAGGACCAGGTGCAGGGCGATGCCCCGGCTCCGGTACCCCTTGATGGATGCCATGGTGACCGGCCTTCCTATTCTTCGTCCCGGCGCTGCACCAGGCGCCAGTTGACGATCGAGAAGATGACGACGACGAGGAAGATGCCCCACGCCACGGCGGCGCCGTAGCCGAAGTCGTTGTTGTCGAAGGTCTGCTGGAAGAAGTAGAGGACCATGGTCCGGCCGGCGTGGTCGGGGCCGCCCGAGAACGTCGACTCGTTCGCCGTGGTCTGGAGCAGCACCTGGGGCTCGGCGAAGCTCTGCAACCCGGTCACCGTGGAGACGACCAGCACGAACAGCAGCGTCGGCCGCAGCATGGGCAGCGTGATCCGGAAGAAGGTCTGCACGGGACCCGCGCCGTCCATCCGGGCCGCCTCGTACAGCTCGCCCGGGACCGTCTGGAGCCCGGCGAGGAAGATGATGGCGTTGTAGCCGGTCCACTGCCAGGTCATCAGCGTGGCGATGGCGACCTTGATGCCCCACGGGGTGTTCAGCCACGCCACCTGGTCCAGGCCCACGGCCTGCAACAGGGCGTTCATCAGGCCGAAGTTGGTGGAGAAGACGGAACCGAAGATGATCGCGACCGCGACGATCGAGGTGACGTTCGGCAGGAAGTACGCGAAGCGGTAGACGTTCTTGAAGCGGACGGCCGAGTTGAGCATCACCGCCGTCACCATCGCCAGCGCGATCATCGGGAAGGTGGCCAGCGCCCAGATGACGATGGTGTTGCCGATCGAGCTCCAGAAGGCGCCGTCGGCCAGCAGATAGCGGTACTGCGACAGGCCCGCCCACTCCATCGAGCCGAGCCCGTCCCAGCGGTGGAAGGAGAGGTAGAGCGAGAAACCGACGGGGATCAGGCCGAAGCAGAGGAAGAGGAGGTAGAAGGGGGAGATCGCGGCGTACAGGCGCCAGTGGCTCAGAACGCTCTTCCCGCGGTGCACGACCGGGGGCTCGGCCAGGACGGCCGGGGGCTGTTCGACCAGGGGAGCGGTGGCCATCAGTGGCTCACCCCCAGGTGGTCCGCGATGCGCCGGCAGGTGCTCATGGCGTCCTTCCATGCCGTGTCCGGGTTCTTGCCGAGGACGCCGACGTTCTTGATCTCGTCCCGGACCGGCTGTCCGAGGGCGATGTCGAACGGGCTGTTGTAGGAGACCGGGATCTTCTCGGCGGCCGGTCCGAAGACGTCCATCGTGATCTGGCCGCCGAAGAACGGGTCGGGCTCGCGCAGCTTGCTCAGCTCGTACGAGGCGGGGGTCGACGGGAACAGCCCGGCGTCGACGAAGCCCTGGGCCTGGTTGCCGGCATTGAGCATCCAGGTGATGATCTCGAAGGCCCGCTCCGGTTCCCGGCACGCCCTGGTGATCGCCAGGAACGACCCGCCGACGTTCGACGGACCGCCGGGACAGCTCGCCACCCGCCACCTGCCCGCCGTCCTCGGCACCCCGAGCTTCAGGTCGCCGGCCGCCCAGGAGGCGTTGAGCGCGCTGGGCAGCAGCCCTCTCTCCATGGCCGAGTTGGCGTCGGGCGTGCCCGACACGATGTCCGACACGATCCCGCGCCGCTTGGCCTCCACGGCCCGGTCCCAGCAGGCGCGCACATGCTCACCGTCGCCGATGAAGTGCCGGTCCCTGTCCACGAACCGGGTGGTGCCCTGGCCGAGCGACATCTCGAAGACGCTGCCGACGTCGGTGAGCAGGAACGCCCCGGGGACACGCTTCTTCAGCCGCTCGCCCGCCGCGAAGAACGCCTCCCAGGTGTCCAGCTCCCGGGACACGTCGTCCGGCTCGTAGGGCAGGCCGGCCTTCTCGAAGACGCCGGTCTGGTAGTAGTGCACGACCGGGCCCACGTCGATCGGGAAGCCGACGAGGGTGCCGTCGTCGGCGACCCCCTGCTGCCACTTCCAGTCCAGGTACCGGCTCTTGTACCTCTCGGCGCCGAGCGTCCGCAGGTCCACGAACTGGTCGGCGTTCGGCAGGTAGGAGGCCATGTCCTCGCCCTTGAGCCCGGCGATGTCGGGAATGTGGGCGCGGCCGGTCATGGTGGTGAGCAGCTTGGACCGGTAGTAGCCGCCGATCTGCTGGGCCTTGAGGGTGACGTGGTTGCCGTAGCGGGCCTGGGCCCTCTCGACGACGGTGTCACTCAGACCGCCGCTCCAGTACCACAGGACCATGTTCCGGCCGGTCGAGCCGGTCGGGACGGCACAGCCGGACGCCAGGCCGCCGAGCGCGGTGGCGGCCGTACCGGCCAGGCCCGCGCGCAGCAGGCCTCTTCGTGAGAGCCGCACAGCTCCCACCGCCTTTCGGATCTGTTCGGGACTTCACAGAAGGGGATGTCGAGGTCGTCGGGAGCGTCGCGCGGTGGCGCCCGTGGTGCGGGGCGGCGCCGTCGGGGCGCTCAGCGCCGTGGTGCGGGCGGGGTGACGGGGGCGTACCGCACGGGAGGGCCGGGGTCCGCCGGCAGCCGCTCCGCCAGGAAGCCGTACGCCCGCTTGAGCTCGGGGTCGGTCAGTGAGCGCCACCAGCGGTCGACGCCGTACCAGCCGGGGGCCGCCGGCGCGCCCCCGTGGTGCTGGACGGACAGACCGGCGGCCAGGACGGCGAACCGCAGCCGCTCCTCCAGCGGCCAGCCGCCCAGCGAGGCCGCGACGAAGCTCGCGCCGAAGACGTCGCCGGCACCCGTCGCGTCCAGCACGTCGACGTCGAGCGCCGGGACGTCCGCGTACTCGCCGGTCGTCTGGTCGACGGCGACGGCGCCGTCCGCGCCCCGGGTGACCACGGCCACCGGCACCAGCTCGCAGAGCGTGCCGAGGGCCGCGACCGCGCTGTCGGTGCGGGTGTAGGCCATCGCCTCGGACTCGTTCGGCAGGAAGGCGTGACACAGGGCGAGCTGTTCCAGCAGGTCGGTGGACCACTGCCGGGTGGGATCCCAGCCCACGTCGGCGTAGATCCGCGTGCCGTTCGCGGCGGCCTTGGCGAGCCAGGCGCGCGGTTCGGCCTCCAGGTGGACGAGGGCCGTGCACGCCTCGGGCGGGTCGCCCACCAGCGCGTCCTGCGAGTACGGCGGCTCCTGGCCGTGGGTGATCAGGGCCCGGTCGTCCCCCTGGGCGAGCGCGACGGTGACCGGGGTGTGCCAGCCCTCGGCGACGCGGGACAGCGAGAGGTCGACGCCTTCCTGGCCGGCCAGCACCTCCTGGCAGTACGCGCCGTAGAAGTCGTCGCCGAAGACCGTGGCCAGACAGGTGCTGAGACCGAAACGGGAGGCGGCGACGGCCAGGTTGGCGATGCCGCCCGGGCCGCATCCCATGCCGGCCGTCCAGATCTCCTCGCCGGGTGTCGGCTGCCCTCCCAGACCCGTGAGGACCAGGTCGTAGAAGAGCAGCCCGGTCAGCAGCACCTGGGGCTGGTCGGCGTCCACGCGCGGATCCTCTCGTCGGGAGAGCTCGTCAAAACTCTTCATTTCGGTGACCGGAATCGTGCGCTGATCCATGAGATTGGTCAATACCCGAGCAGAAGTGCGCATGGAAATGATTGAAGATGACGAGTAGTGTTCACGCCGTGCTGGCAGAACGACGACACCAACTCATCCTGCGGGCCCTTCGCTCCGGTGGCCCCGCGGCCGTGACCGATCTCTCCGAGCAACTGGGCGTGAGCCCCGCCACGGTCCGGCGCGATCTGGTCAAACTGGAGGAGGACGGCCTGCTGACGCGGGTGCACGGCGGCGCCGTCGTCGACGAGGGCGACCAGCCCTTCGCCGAGGTCGCCGAGGTGCGGGTGGCCGAGAAGGACGCCATAGCGGCGCGTGCCGCCGCCCTGGTCGCCGACGGCCAGTCGGTGCTCCTGGACATCGGCACCACCGCCTACCGCCTGGCCCGGCAGCTGCACGGCCGCCGGCTCACCGTGATCACCAGCAACCTGGTGGTCTACGAGGAGCTCGCCGACGACGAGGGCATCGAACTGGTGCTCCTCGGCGGCATGGTCCGCCGCGAGTACCGCTCCCTGGTGGGCTTCCTCACCGAGGACAACCTGCGCCAGCTGCACGCCGACTGGCTCTTCCTCGGCACCAGCGGAGTGCGCCCGGGCGGGCAGGTGATGGACACGACGGTCGTCGAGGTACCGGTGAAACGGGCCATGATCGACGCCAGTGACAAGGTCGTCCTGCTCGCCGACTCGGCGAAGTTCCCGGGTACGGGCATGGCGAAGGTCTGTGGTCCCGAGGACCTGGACGCGGTGGTGACCAACGCGCCGGTGGACGCGGCGACGCGGTCCTCCCTGGAGGAGGCCGGCGTCGACGTGGTGCTGGCAGGAAAGGCAGGGGCGGCGTGAAGCTGACGATTCTGGGCGGCGGCGGGTTCCGGGTGCCGCTCGTGTACGGGGCGCTGCTGGCGGACCGGGCCGAGGGCCGGGTCACCGAAGTGGTCCTGCACGATCTGGACGACAGCCGGCTGCACGCGGTCGCCCGTGTCCTGCGTGAGCAGGCCACCGACGTGCCCGACGCCCCCCGGGTGACCGTCACCACCGACCTGGACGAGGCCCTGCGCGGCGCCGACTTCGTCTTCTCCGCCATCCGCGTCGGCGGCCTGGAGGGCCGGGCGCACGACGAGCGGGTGGCGCTGGCCGAGGGGGTCCTCGGGCAGGAGACGGTCGGCGCCGGCGGCATCGCGTACGGTCTGCGGACCGTGCCGGTGGCGGTGGACATCGCCCGGCGGGTGGCCCGCCTCGCCCCCGACGCCTGGGTCATCAACTTCACCAACCCGGCGGGACTGGTCACCGAGGCCATGTCCCGCCACCTCGGCGACCGCGTCATCGGTATCTGCGACTCGCCCGTCGGCCTCGGCCGCCGGATCGCCCGCGTGCTCGGCGCGAACCCGCAGGAGGCGTGGATCGACTACGTCGGTCTCAACCACCTCGGCTGGGTCCGCGGCCTGCGCGTCGCCGGCCGGGACGAGCTCCCGCGGCTGCTCGCCGACCCCGACCTGCTCGGCTCCTTCGAGGAGGGCAAGCTCTTCGGCGTGGACTGGCTCCGGTCCCTCGGCGCGGTCCCGAACGAGTACCTGCACTACTACTACTTCAACCGCGAGGCCGTCCGCGCCTACCAGCAGGCCGAGAAGACCCGCGGCGCCTTCCTGGCCGACCAGCAGGCCCGCTTCTACGAGGAGATGAAGCGCCCCGGCGCCGCGGCGCTGACCGCCTGGCACCGCACCCGCGCCGAACGCGAGGCCACCTACATGTCCGAGAACCGGGAGACGGCGGGCGCCGGCGAGCGGGACGCCGACGACCTGTCCGGCGGCTACGAGAAGGTGGCCCTCGCCCTGATGCGGGCCATCGCCCGCGACGAGCGCACCACCCTGATCCTCAACGTCCGCAACCAGGGCACCCTCGCGGTGCTCGACACGGACGCCGTCATCGAGGTGCCCTGCCTGGTCGACGCCAACGGCGCCCACCCCGCCGCCGTCGCCCCGCTGCCCGACCACGCCACCGGCCTGGTCTGCGCGGTCAAGGCGGTCGAGCGCGAGGTGCTGGCCGCCGCCGAGTCCGGCTCCCGGGCGACGGCCGTGAAGGCCTTCGCGCTGCACCCGCTGGTCGACTCCGTGAACGTGGCCCGCCGGCTGGTCGAGGGCTACACCGACGTCCATCCCGGCCTGGCGTACCTTGGCTAGGCGCTCTCGGTAAGCGCTTTCCCCACTTCTGGTTCCCGGTTCCCTGGAGATCCTCATGCACGACGAACGCCGCCGGATCGAGGAGCGCGTCGAGCGCGTCCACACCCAGCGCATCAAGCCCGCGATCTACGCGGCCACCGTCCCCTTCGAGGTGGAGGCCTGGCAGGCGCCGGGCGAGCCGGTCCCGTTCGCCGAGGCCGCCGCGGCCGCCTACGAGCCCTTCGCGATGGACACCCCCTGGGGCCCGCCGTGGGGCACCACCTGGTTCCGGATGCGCGGGCGGGTGCCCGCCGCGT
Organism: Streptomyces sp. ALI-76-A; assembly: GCF_030287445.1. Taxonomy (GTDB): domain Bacteria; phylum Actinomycetota; class Actinomycetes; order Streptomycetales; family Streptomycetaceae; genus Streptomyces. The sequence goes on from NZ_JASVWB010000002.1 coordinate 7,304,232, forward strand.
GGGCCGGCCGGCGCGTCGAGGCGGTCATCGACCTCGGCTTCGTCGGCGACTGGCCCGGCAACCAGGCCGAGGCGCTGGTCCACCTGACCGACGGGACGCCGCTGAAGGCGGTCAACCCGCTCAACCACTACGTGCCGATCGCCAACCCGGCGACCGGCGGCGAGGTGATCGACTACCTGGTGGAGGCGGCCTCCAACCCGGACATCCTCGCCGACAACTTCTCGAAGATCACCCACCTCGGCGACGTCCTCACCGCGGGCGACAAGCCGCTCTACACCTTCCAGCGCGCCGACATCGCCGTCCTGGACGAGGAGGTCTGGCACCTCGACCTGGACCTCCAGGTGCTGCGCGAACTCATGGTCCACCTGGGTGAGCACGAACCGCGCCGCCACGAGATCGCGCACGCCCTGGACCGGGCCATGGACGTCCTGGACCTGGACGACGTCTCCGGCAGTGCCCCGGCCGTCCGCGAGGTGCTCGCGCCGGTGCTGGCCCGGCCCGCTCACGCCAGCGCCCACACCATCTCCGGTGTCGGGCACGCGCACATCGACTCCGCCTGGCTGTGGCCGATCCGCGAGACCAAGCGCAAGACGTCCCGCACCTTCTCCAACGTGACGTCCCTGGCCGACGAGTACGAGGACTTCATCTTCGCCTGCTCGCAGGCCCAGCAGTACGAGTGGGTGCGCGACAACTACCCGAAGGTCTGGGCGCGCATCCAGGACTCGGTGAAGAAGGGCCAGTGGGTGCCGGTCGGCGGCATGTGGGTGGAGGCCGACGGCAACCTGCCCGGCGGCGAGGCCATGGCCCGCCAGCTGATCCACGGCAAGCGGTTCTTCCTCGAGCACTTCGGCGTCGAGACCAAGGGCGTCTGGCTGCCGGACTCCTTCGGCTACACGGCCGCCTATCCGCAGCTCGCCAAGCTCGCCGGCAACGAGTGGTTCCTGACCCAGAAGATCTCCTGGAACCAGACCAACAAGTTCCCCCACCACACCTTCTGGTGGGAGGGCATCGACGGCACCCGCGTCTTCACCCACTTCCCGCCGGTCGACACCTACAACGCCCGCTTCAGCGGGGAGGAGATGGACCGCGCGGTCCGCAACTACCGCGAGAAGGGCGGCGGTACGCGCTCGCTGGCGCCCTTCGGCTGGGGCGACGGCGGCGGCGGTCCCACCCGCGAGATCATGGAACGCGCGCGCCGGCTCGCGGACCTGGAGGGCTCACCCAAGGTCGTGGTGGAGCACCCCGACGCCTTCTTCGCCAAGGCCCGCGAGGAGTACCCGGACGCCCCGGTCTGGAACGGCGAGCTCTACCTGGAGCTGCACCGCGCCACCTACACCTCCCAGGCCCGCACCAAGCAGGGCAACCGCCGCAGCGAGCACAAGCTGCGCGAGGCCGAGTTGTGGGCGACGACGGCGGCGCTGCACGCGCCGGGCTACGCCTACCCCTACGAGCAGCTCGACCGGCTCTGGAAGACGGTCCTGCTGCACCAGTTCCACGACATCCTGCCGGGGTCCTCGATCGCCTGGGTGCACCGGGAGGCCGAGGCCGAGTACGCCCGTGTGGCGCAGGAGCTGGAGGCGCTGACAGCCCGGGCGGTCGCCGCGCTGGGCGCCGGGAGCACCCGGGTGTTCAACACGAGCCCGTACGACCGCGCCGAGGTGGTCCGGACGGCCGACGGCGCACCGGCGTACGTGGAGGTGCCCGCGGGCGGCAGCGCGCCCCTGACCGGCACCCGGCCCCCGCAGCCGGTCAAGGCCGAGGGGCGGATCCTGGACAACGGGCTGGTCCGCGTCGAGGTGGCTCAGGACGGCACCCTGTCCTCCGTCCGGGACCTGCGGGCGCACCGCGAAGTCCTCGCCGGCAAGGGCAACCGGCTCCGCCTGCACACCGACCTCCCGAACTACTGGGACGCCTGGGACATCGACAAGCACTACCGGAACCGCTACACGGACCTGCTGGAGGCGGAGTCGGTGGCCGTCGTCGAGGCGGACCCGCTCATCGGCGCGATCCGCGTCACCCGCTCCTTCGGCAGGGGTTCGACGATCACGCAGACCATCACGGTCCGCGCGGGCAGTCCCCGGATCGACTTCGAGACCGAGATCGACTGGCACGAGGCCGAGAAGATCCTCAAGGCCGGCTTCCCGGTGGACGTCCGGGCCGCCCACTCCTCCGCGGAGATCCAGTTCGGGCACGTCCAGCGGCCCACTCACACCAACACCAGCTGGGAGGCGGCCCGTTTCGAGGTCTCCGGCCACCGCTGGGTGCACATCGCCGAACCCGGCTACGGCGTCGCGGTCCTCAACGACTCGACCTACGGCCACGACGTCACCCGCACCGTCCGCGAGGACGGCGGTACGACCACCTCGGTCCACCTCAGCCTGGTGCGCGCCCCGCGCATCCCGGACCCCGAGGCCGACCAGGGCCGGCACCGGTTCACGTACTCCCTGCTGCCCGGCGCGAGCATCGAGGACGCGGTCGCCGAGGGCTACTCCCTCAACCTGCCGCTGCGCGTGGCGGACGCGGCGGGCGCCCCCGAGCCGGTCGTCTCGGTGGACGGCGCGGGCGTGACCGTCGAGGCGGTCAAGCTCGCCGACGACGCGTCCGGTGACGTCGTGGTGCGACTGTACGAGTCGTGCGGTGGCCGTGCCCGGGGCGTCCTGCGCACCGGATTCCCGCTCGCCGGCGCCCAGGTCACCGACCTGCTGGAGCGGCCGCTCCAGGACGCGGAGGTGGACGGTGACAACGCGGTCGCGGTGTCCCTGCGCCCCTTCCAGATCCTGACGTTCCGTCTGCGGCGCGCGACCCCGGACCGGTAGGCCGCAACACCGGGGGCGGGCGCGCCCCGCGTGCCCGCCCCGTCCGCCAAGTGGCGTGTCTCGCCGAGGAGTTCACCTGTGCCCATGCAACCGTGGTTCACCGACGCCAAGTTGGGGATCTTCGTCCACTGGGGGATCTACGCCGTCGACGGCGTCCAGGAGTCCTGGTCGTTCTACGACGGCATCGTGGAGCACGACCGGTACATGTCCCAGCTCGACCGCTTCACCGGCGCCCGGTACGACCCGCGTGCCTGGGCGGACCTCTTCGCCCGGGCCGGTGCCCGGTACGCCGTGCTCACCAGCCGCCATCACGACGGCGTCGCCCTGTGGGACACCGCGTACGGCGAGCTGAACCTGGGGCGCGACCATCTCGCCGGTTATGCCGACGCCCTGCGCGAGAAGGGGCTCAAGGTCGGCCTGTACTACTCCCACTCCGACTGGAACCACCCCGACTACGCCACCACCCGCAAGCCGGGCCGGCCGCCGGAGACGGAGGACAACCGCTACTCCGAGTGCCCGGCCGAGGACGAGGACCTGGACGCCTGGGAGCGGTTCCTCGCCTACCGCGACGGCCAGATCCGCGAGCTCGCCTCCCGATACCGGCCGGACCTGATGTGGTTCGACGGCGAGTGGGACCGCAGCGAGGAGCAGTGGCGCATCCCCGGACTCGCCGCGCTCATCCGCTCGTACGTGCCGGACGTGGTCTTCAACGCCCGCATGCTCAGCGAGGGCGACTACGCCACCCCCGAACAGGGCGCCCCCATCGAACCGCCCGACGGCCCCTGGGAGCTGTGCCTGACCATCAACGACTCGTGGGGCTATCAGCACCACGACCACAACCACAAGTCGCTCACCCAGCTGGTGCGCTACTTCACCGAGACCATCGGCGGGGGCGGCAACCTGCTGCTCGACGTCGGGCCACGGGAGGACGGCACCATCCCCGAGCCGCAGGCCGAGCGCCTCGAAGGCCTGGGGGAGTGGATCCGCAGGCACTCCGACGCCGTGTACGGCACGGTGCGCGGGCTGCCGGCCGGGCACCACTACGGGCCCAGCACACTCTGCGCGGACCGCCGCACGCTCTATCTCACCCTCTTCGACATCCCGCGCGCCGAGATCGGGGTGCGCGGTCTCGTCACGCCGGTCCGCCGGGTCACCGTCCTCGGTACCGGCACCGAACTGGCGCACCGGGTCGTCGGCGGGCTCCACGACGCCGTCGGGGTGCTGTGGATCGACCCGCCCGGCGCGGCCGACCTCGACCCGCACGCCACCGTGCTCGCGGTCGAACTGGACGGCGAGCTGGAGCTGTACCGCGGATCGGGCCGCTTCTGAGCCCGGGCACCCCCCGCACACGGCTCCCGGCGGCCCCGGGGGTTCCCGCGGGAATCGGGAAAGCGGCGGACCGCCCGGGCACGGACGGCACCGAAGGTTCCGTGACCATGGTGCCGCGCGTCCGCGGCGCCCGGCGTCCGCCTGCCCCCGCGCGGACACGGGCGGCCCTGCCGCCCGCGGGCGGCCTACAGCGGCAGCGCCTGAGTCGTGGCCCCGACGGAGTCGGCCTTCCGGCCGGCGTCGGCCACTGCGACGGAGTCGGCCCCCCGTCCGGAACCGACCTCCCTGCCGGAGTCCGGCGGTGTCCGCTCCACCGCCGACGGCAACGGCTCCGCGTCCTCCGCCCGCTGGTGCGGGATCGAGACGGCGCGCAGCGGCCGCGGCGCCGACACCACCGTGTAGTCCTGGCCCAGGAACGGCGGAGTGATCTCCCCCGGGTCCTCGCCGAGCGCCAACTGCACCGCCGCCCAGGGGGCGTTGACCCCGCACAGCGACAGCTGGTGCAGTCCGCCCGCCGGACGCGTGTTGACGTCCATCAGGACCGGCGTCTCGCCGAGCATCCGGAACTGGATGTTGGACAGGTAGTGCAGCCCGAAGCCCTCCGCGATCCGCCGGGCCGGCTCCAGCCACTGCTCGGCGAGCGTGAACCCGCGGCGGCGGCCGTTCTTGGTGCGGCCGATGGCCAGCCGGATCCGGTTGTCGGGTCCGGTGAGGCAGTCCACCGACACCTCCGGCTGCTCCAGCCGCGGCATGACCAGCCAGTCCACCGGCTCCTCGGCCTGCTTCAGCGCTTCCAGCGCCAGGTCGAGCGGGACGTACGGGCTCGGGAAGCCGTTGAGGTGCACGAGCGAGAAGGGAGCGCGTGTGATGACCCGGAAGCCGACCCCGCCCGCACCGGACGCCGGCTTGAAGCACGCCTTGTGGCCGCCCGCCTCCAGTTCCTCGACCGCCGCCAGCAGTTCGTCGGCGGACCGTACCCGCCACCACGACGGCACCGGCACCCCGATCGCCTGGACGGCCTCGTAGGCGATCACCTTGTCGTGGAAGACGGCCACGGCCTCCGGCGGCGGCGCCAGCAGCGCCGTACCGGCCGCCTCGAAGTCGGCGCGGTGCGCCACGATCGCCGACTGGTGCAGCCGGGGCACGAACACGTCGATGCCGCGCCGTACGCACTGGTCCAGCGCGTACTCGACGTACGCGGCCGGGGACAGGCCCTCCGGCTCCAGGTCGGCGGTGTCGGCGGCGGCCAGCACGGGGGAGTCGGCGTCGCCGTGCGTCGCATGGATCTCGACGGCGCGGTCGCTGGGATTTCTCCGCAGCTGATCCATGAAGAACACGTTCTCCGCGTACGTGCGGTTGAGCCAGACGCGTACGCGAGAGACCATGCAGGCCGCCTTCCGTGGTTCGCGGGCAGGACGGAGCACGCCCGTGCCCGGGCAGGGTGATGGGGGTACACCAAACCGCCCCGTGCGAGGGACGTTCATGGCGGTGGTGTTGGGGCGATCATACGGCTTCCGCGGGGCACCGCGTGCAACGTGCGTGTTACGGATTTTCCGATCATGCTCACATTGATCCCGGGACCCGGGACCAGCGTCTCCCACCTCGGGAAGAGCGCCACCACCGCCCCTGGGCGGAGCGTCCGCGCCGCCCGCGGCAGGCGGCGCGGACGCCTCCCGTACCCGAAGACCAGCCGACCTGGTCCACCCTTGTCCTAGGGGCCGCGGCGGATATGCTCTCGTGGTCACATTCTGGAGCTCGGAGGGGTGAGAGGTGACGTCGACGGTCGGTGGCGTGGGGCAGTTACTGGCCATCAGCGACCTGCACATCGGCTACGAGGAGAACCGCGCGCTGGTCGAACGGATGCGGCCGCAGACCGACGACGACTGGCTGCTCGTGGCCGGCGACGTCGCGGAGACCTCGGCCGACATCCGCTGGGCCCTCAAGACGCTCGCGAGCCGCTTCCGCAAGGTCGTCTGGGCGCCGGGCAACCACGAACTGTGGACCCACCCCAAGGACACCGTCACGCTGCGCGGGGCCGCCCGCTACGACCACCTGGTCGAGCTGTGCCGGGAACTGGGCGTGACGACCCCCGAGGATCCCTATCCCGTGTGGAACGGCCCCGCCGGCCCGGTCGCCGTGGCCCCGCTGTTCCTGCTGTACGACTACTCCTTCCTGCCGGCCGGCTGCTCGACCAAGGAGGAGGGACTGGCGTACGCGCACGGCACCGGGATCGTCTGCAACGACGAGTTCCTGCTGCACCCCGACCCCTACCCGAGCCGTGAGGCCTGGTGCCGGGCCCGGGTCGCCGACACCGAACGGCGGCTCGCGGCGATCCCCGGCCACCTGCCCACCGTCCTCGTCAACCACTACCCGCTGGACCGGCACCCCACGGACGTCCTGTGGCACCCCGAGTTCGCCATGTGGTGCGGCACCCGCCTCACCGCCGACTGGCACCACAGGTTCCGCGTGCAGACCATGGTGTACGGCCATCTCCACATCCCCCGCACCACCTGGCACCAGGGCGTCCGCTTCGAGGAGGTGTCGGTGGGCTACCCCCGCGAGTGGCGCAAGCGCACCGGACCGCCGGGGAGGCTGCGCCGCATCGCGCCGAGGGAGGCCGGGGCCCGGTGATCGAGGAACTGCTGCCCGCACCGGTGGTGGTGGTCGAGGCGTACGGCTACGACGAGTTCGACGAGAGGCGCCTGTTCCCCGAGGAAGCGGCTGTCGTCGCCCAGGCGATCGGCAAACGACGCCGCGAGTTCGCCGCCGTACGCTCCTGCGCCCGCCGGGCCATGGGGAAACTCGGCGTGCCGCCGCACCCCGTGCTGCCCGGGGAACGCGGCGCTCCCCGGTGGCCCGAGAGCCTGACCGGCAGCATGACCCACTGCGACGGCTACTGCGCCGCCGCGCTGGCCCACGTCGGTGACCTCGCCTCCCTCGGTATCGACGCCGAACCCGACGGACCGCTCCCGGAGGGCGTCCTGGACGCCGTCGCCCTGCCCGCCGAACGGGAGCGTCTGCTCCGGCTCGCCCACGACGACCCCGGGACCCACTGGGACCGGCTCCTGTTCAGCGCCAAGGAGTCCGTCTACAAGGCGTGGTTCCCCCTCACCCTGCGGTGGCTCGATTTCTTCGAGGCCGACATCGAGATCCTCGTCGGCCCGGGAGAGGGACTGCACGGCACCTTCCGCGCCGAACTCCTCGTCCCCGGCCCGGTGGTGGGCGGCCGGCGGCTCGGACATCTCGACGGCCGCTGGACGGTCGGACGCGGACTGCTGGCCACGGCCGTCACCGTGCCGCACGACTGACGCACGGGACGACCGAGCGAACGGCCTGGAGGACTGTTCGAGCTGGACCCCGTCGCGGCGTACGGGATGCCCGGCGTACGGGATGCCCGGTGTGCGAGATGTCCGGCGTACGGCACGGCCGCGGTCGCGCGGGCTACGGCTCCGGCGGGCACCAACTGTGCAGGAGGCGGAAGAACTCCTCCTCGTTGCCCGCGAGGCCCGCCTCCGCCAGGGCCCGTTCCGCCTCGGCGAGCACGGCGGGCGGGACGACGGACGGCCGGCCGGAGCCGGGCGGGCCGGACGCCTCGTCGAAGGCGGCCCGCACGGTGTGCAGCAGCCGGAGGTAGGCCTGGACGGCGGTGCGCTCGCGGTCGGTCGGTACGGCGGTGTGCATCGGGCGGCTCTCCCCAGGTCGTGGTCGTCCCTCACGCCGTGTGGCGCGTGTGCCGCCGCACGGCGGCACATGTCCAGCTTGCCGCCCACCACTGACAATCCGGTCCCGCCGCACGCCGGTTCGCCCGCTTAGCGGAGGCGAAACCTCACCGAAACCCCCGGCCGGAATGCCGCTCTACGCTGGAACCAAGCGCTTTCGGCCGCTCCTTCGTGGCCACCCGAACAGGAGGAGTACGTGGTCGAAGCCCCCCGACGGCGCCCGGCGCGCACCGCACGGCTGCGCTCGGTGAGCGATGCGGAACTCCAGCTCCGGTACCGCGTGGTGCACGGATACCGCCGTGCCTTCCGGATGGCCGGCGAGGGCCCGCCCCTGGTGCTCATCCACGGCATCGGGGACTCCTCCGCCACCTGGGCCGGACTGATCCCCGACCTGGCCCGCACCCACACCGTCATCGCCCCCGACCTCCTCGGCCACGGCGCCTCCGACAAGCCGCGCGCCGACTACTCGGTGGCCGCCTACGCCAACGGCGTGCGCGATCTGCTCACCACGCTCGGCATCGAGTCCGCGACCCTGCTCGGCCACTCCCTGGGCGGCGGGGTGGCCATGCAGTTCGCCTACCAGTTCCCCGAACGCACCGAACGGCTCGTCCTGGTCGGCGCGGGCGGAGTGGGCCGCGAGGTCAACCCGGTCCTGCGGCTGGTCTCGCTGCCCGGCGCCCATCTCCTGCTGTCCACCCTGCGACTGCCCGGAATGAGGCTCCAGGTCGGCCTCGCCGTGCGGATGATGAAGCTCCTGGACACCGATCTCGGCCAGGACGCACCCGAGTTGCTCACCCTGGTGGACGCGCTGCCCGACGAGACCGCCCGCAACGCCTTCATCCGCACCCTGCGCGCCGTCGTCGACTGGCGGGGTCAGGTCGTCACCATGCTCGACCGCTGCTACCTCACCGAAGGCATGCCGACCATGCTGCTGTGGGGCGACCGGGACAGCGTGGTGCCCGTACGGCACGCGTTCGGCGCGCACGAGGCGATGCCGGGCAGCCGGCTGGAGATCTTCGAGGGCGCGGGCCACTTCCCGTTCCACAGCGACCCGGCCCGCTTCGTCTCCCTCGTCGAGGAGTTCACCGCCACCACGGCCCCGGCCCACTGGAGCCGCGAGCACTGGCGCGACCTGCTGTGCGAGGGCGGTCCCGGCACCACCCCCGGCCGTCCCGACGGCGTCCGCGACCGGGCCAAGGAACGCGACCGGCGTGAGGCCAGCGAACGCAGCGCGACCTGACACGGCCCGGTCACCGACGGCCCCCGGGTCAGCCCTGCGGCCCCAGATAGCCCAGGGACGCCTCGATCCGGCCCGCCAGGTGATCACGCGGCACCGGTCCCCGCTGTGACGAACCCGCCAGCCACGTGCGGCACTTGCTCGCCAGCAGCAGGCCGAAGGTCTCGGCCTCCTTCTCCTCGGCCAGGTCGAAACGGTCGCGCGCCGCGACCTTGAGGACGGTCGCCCTGAGGTCCGCCTCGTCGTGCAGCAGCCGCGCGGCGACCGCGGCCCCCTCCACGTGGTGACCGCAGTGCCCGGCCTTCATGTGCCACAGCTCGTGGCCGAGGATCACCAACTGGTGGTCCGGGGCGGTGCGTTCCTCGATCACGACGAGGTCCTGGTCGGCCATGTCCAGCCACAGCCCGCTGGCGGTCCCGGGCGGGAAGGCGGCGGTACGGAACAGGACGGGGCGGCCGCGGCGTCTGCTCATCGCGTCGCACAGCGCCCCGTACAGCTCGGCGGGCGGCGCCGGTGCGGGGAGGGACAGTTCTGCCACCAACTCGCCGCACAGACGGCGCATGTCCTTGCCGATGCCCACAGTTCTCTCCCGGATCAGGACTCGGGCCGCTTGACGCTCTCCAGGAGCATGTCCAGCCACTCCGCGACCTTGTCCCGGTGCTGGTCGGTGGGCAGCTGCGCGGCCCGCCAGGCGATCCCCCGGACGCCGTGGTCCTGCAACAGCCGCTCCAGCGGGTCGTCGAGCACCGCGGCCGCCTCGCGCTCCGCGAGCTTCTGAAGGAGCTCCTGCTCGGTGCGCTGGAGGGTGCCCGCGAGCGCTTCGGGGTCCTCGGCCGTGAGGAATCCGGCGTGCACCCGGAAGAAGCGCTGGATGGCGTCGCAGTGCTCCATCGTGGGACGCCGGTCGCCGTTGATGAGCGCTCCGGCCTGCTGCCGGGACATCCCCGCGCCGTCGGCGATCTCCTGCTGGGTGTATCTGCGCCCGTTGGGCTTGAGCCGGGTGCGGCGCAGCAGGTCCAGGCGCTGGAGGAACCGGGCCTGCACATCGGGTTCACCGGCGGGCCGGCCGCTCAGCAGGGCCTTGACCACGGGTTCCGGCACACCGGAGGCGACGGACAGACGGCCGGTGTCGAAGACCTCCGCGTGCGGTACGCCGAGCCGGTCGGCCAGTGCGGCGACACGGGCGACGACGGCCGACAGCACAGCCGACGCCGCGTCGCCGGAACCCTCGAAGCCAACCGACACCGACAGATCTCCTACGTCTCTCTCACTGGCTTCTCACAAGCGATTGCCGTGAACTTCCCGGAGAATAGCGGGTCGTTCGAACGCACATCCAGGTCTCGCCACAACTGTGGCCAATTTCAGCCGTCAACGGGCACCGAATGCCACGATAGTTGACACCGATCGTATCGGGGAAGCAGGATCAAGGGCGCCGCGTGAAGGCCGCAGAGGCAAGAGGGGTGACCTCCCGATGGCATATCAGGCAGGTGGGCAGCGGACCGTACCGAGGCCCTTCCCCGACAGTCTCGAGGCCCAGGCGTATCTGCAGGACTACGCCACGCTCCTGGAAGCGGTCTCGTTCCCGTCCGTCGTCCTCGACCACCGCTGGGACGTCGTCCTCGCCAACACCGCGTTCGCGTCACTCTTCCGTGGCGTGGGCCCGCATCCGACGGCCATGCCGGGCGACAACTTCCTCCGTTTCGTCCTGTTCCACCCCGACGCGAGCATGGTCCTCGCCGACCACGAGACGCGCTGGTGCCTGCCGATGCTGGCGCACCTCGCCGCGGCTCTGGAGCGGCACGCCCACGACCCCGCGCTGCAAGCCGTCCGCCGGGACATCGCCCAGGACCCGCTCATGGAGGCCGCCTACCGGCAGGGCCTGCCGCACTGGGTGCGCGCGGTCGGCGAGCGGGCCGTCGAGCACGACGGCGCGGTCCGTCCCCTGGTGCACCCGGACCCGCGCTGGGGTGCCACCGACTGCCGGGTCGTCGACGAGACCCCCCGGAGTCTGCGGGACATGGGCTACACCCGGCTGACGCTGGTCCTGCGCCCCGCGCGCCGTCCGGCGTCCGCCATCACCCGACGGACGGTGCGTGCGCGCCGTACGGCAGGTCACCTCAGCGTGGTGCCCGCCCCCGAGGTCTGACAGGCACCGCCGGCGTTCAGGTCGCCGACGGCGCCTCGTCAGCTCTTCCCGCCTTTCCTCCCCGCCTCCTCCCGCACTCGCGCGGGGGCATTCTCCAGTCGACCGGTACCCAGGTCACCGTGGACGTCGCCGACTTCGAGCAGGTGGCGAACGCCGCCACCCAGCCCGCCGGGTCGGTGTCGGTCACCTCCCGGGGCGCCGACCCGAGCGGCACCGGCGACTCCACCCAGGCCTTCCGGGACGCCATCGCGGCCGCCCACGGGGGAGTGGTCTGGATCCCGCCGGGCGAGTACCGGCTGACGTCCGCACTGGGCGGAGTGCGGAACGTCACCCTCCAGGGCGCCGGCAACTGGCACTCCGTCGTGCGCGCCTCCCGCTTCATCGACCAGACCACCTCCTCCGGCGGCGTCCACATCAGGGACTTCGCGGTGATCGGCGAGGTCACCGAACGCGTCGACTCCAGCCCGGACAACTTCGTCAACGGCTCCCTCGGCCCGGACAGCTCCGTCTCCGGCATGTGGCTCCAGCACCTGAAGGTCGGCCTCTGGCTGACCGGCGACAACGACAACCTGGTCGTCGAGAACAACCGCTTCCTCGACATGACCGCCGACGGCCTCAACCTCAACGGCAACGCGCGCGGGGTCCGCGTCCGCCACAACTTCCTGCGCAACCAGGGCGACGACGCGCTCGCCATGTGGTCGCTGTACGCGCCGACCACGAACAGCAGCTTCGAGAACAACACCATCACCCAGCCGAACCTGGCCAACGGCATCGCGATCTACGGCGGCACCGACCTCACCGTCAGGAACAACCTGGTCCAGGACACCAACGCCCTCGGCAGCGGCATCGCGATCTCCAACCAGAAGTTCCTCGACCCGTTCCACCCGCTGGCCGGCACCATCACGGTCGACGGCAACACCCTCGTGCGCACCGGGGCGATGAACCCCAACTGGATCCACGGTCGTCCCCGCGCGGGAGTACCGCTTCGACCCGGCGACCGGCAACGCCGTCACCGTCCCCCTGCCGAGCGGAACGAACCTGCGGCACCTGCGGCTGCACGTCACCGCGAACACCGGATGGCCCGCGGCCCAGCTCAGAGAGGTGGAGGCGTATCGGACTTCGTGACCGACACCGTGGTCCCGCGCTTCGCCGCCTGGATCTGTTCGTAGACATGGGTCCGCAGTTCGGCGAAGCGCGGGGCCACCCGGGTGTGCAACTGGTCGCGCTCGTCCGGCAGATCCACCTTGAGCTGCTCCTGCACGACGGTGGGGGAGGCGGACAGCACGACCACCCGCTCGCCGAGGTAGACGGCCTCGTCGATGTCGTGGGTGACGAACAGGATCGTGATGCCGCGCTCCCGCCACAGCCGCCGCACCAGGTCCTCCAGGTCGGCGCGGGTCTGGGCGTCCACCGCCGCGAACGGCTCGTCCATCAGCAGCACCCGGGGCTCGTAGGCGAGCGCACGGGCGATGGCCACGCGCTGCTGCATGCCGCCCGACAGCTGCCAGGGATACGCCCCGGCCGCGTCCGCGAGATCCACCGAGCGCAACGCGTCCGCCACCAGCTCACGGCGCCGCGCCTTGCCCAGGTCCTTCTTCTGCTTCAGAGGGAGTTCGACGTTCTCGCCGACCCGCATCCACGGGAACAGGCTGCGGCCGTACTCCTGGAAGACGAAGGCCATCCCGGGCGGCGGACCGGTCACCTTCCGCCCCTCCAGCAGCACTTCGCCCGCCGTCGGCGCGAGCAGTCCGCCCATGCACTTCAGCAGGGTCGTCTTGCCGCAGCCCGACGGGCCCACCAGACAGACGAGTTCACCGGCGGCGACGGTGAAGGTCAGGTCGCGCACCGCCTCGACCCGCCGCCCGGATCCCTCGTAGACCTTCTTCAGGCCGCGTACGTCGAGCATGCTCTGCCCTTTCTCGGACGTCACCGGGACCGCCGGGTGGAGGCGCGCAGACCGTGGTACCAGCCGAGCGCGCGCCGCTCGGCCAGCTGGAACACCACCGACAGCAGGAAGCCCAGCAGGCCCAGCACCAGGATCCCGGTCCACATGTCGGGGATCGCGAAACCGCGCTGGAACTGGACCACGGTGAAACCGAGACCGCTGCTGGCGGCGAACATCTCGCTGATGACCATGAGGATGATGCCGATCGACAGCGCCTGGCGCAGCCCCGCGAAGATCTGCGGGCTCGCCGAGCGCAGCACCACGTGGCGCAGGCGCGCGGCGCCCGTGATGCCGTACGAACGGGCGGTCTCGGCCAGCACGGAGTCCACCGCCCGCACGCCCTCGACGGTGTTGAGCAGGATCGGCCACACACAGCCGCTCGCGATCACGACGATCTTCATCGTGTCGCCGATGCCCGCGAACAGCATGATGACCGGGATCAGGACGGGCGGCGGCACCGCCCGCAGAAACTCCAGCACCGGTTCGCACACCGCCCGCACCCGCCGGAAGGACCCGATGACCGTGCCGAGGGCGACGCCCACCACGGCCGCCGTCACGTAGCCGGCCGCGAGTCTGAGCACGCTGGGCAGCGCGTCCGTGCGCAGCCGTTCGCCCGTCCAGACGTCCGGGAAGGCCCGCAGGATGGTCCGCAGCGGAGGCCAGTACACGTCCGTGCTGTCGTCGGACGCCAGCCACCACACGGTCAGCAGCACGAGGGGCAGCGCGAGGACGAACACCACACGCAGCAGGAAGCGCCTCACACCACCACCTCCCCGCGCACCGACTGGTGCCAGGCCAGCGCCCGCCGCTCCACCGACCGCGCGCCCACGTTGATCAGCAGGCCCAGCAGTCCGGTCACCACGATCAACGCGTACATGTCCGGGACCGCCTGCGAGTTCTGCGCCACGGCGATCCGGGCGCCCAGCCCGGGGGCACCGATGACGAGTTCGGTGGTGATCGTGAGGATCAGGGCGACGGCCGCCGCCAGCCGCACCCCGGTCATCACATAGGGGAGCGCGGTCGGCCACAGCACGTACCGGATCCGCGCCCAGGTGCCCAGCCCGTACGAGCGTGCCGTCTCCTCGGCGACCGGGTCGATGTCCTGCACGCCGTACAGGGTCTGGATCAGCACCTGCCAGAACGATGCGTACACCACCAGCAGCAGCACCGAGCGCAGTTCCGTCCCGTACAGCAGGACCGCCAGCGGGATCAGCGCGACGGACGGGATCGGGCGCAGGAACTCGATGGTGGAGGCGGTCACCTCGCGCAGATACGGCACGACCGAGAGGACGACCCCCACGACGATCCCCGCGCACGCCGCGACCGCCAGCCCCACCGCCCAGCCGGTGAGCGTGTCGCCGAGCGCCGTCCAGAACGTGTCGTCGGCGAGTTCGCCGGCGAAGGCGTCGGCGATGCGGCTGGTGGGCGGGAAGTACGCCTCCTCGACCAGGCCGAGCCGCGGCACCGCCTCGCCCAGGGCGAGGAAGGCCACGAGTCCGGTCGCACCGAGGGCGATGTTCAGACCCTTCACGGCAGCAGCTTGTCCAGGTCGGGCTCCGCCTTGAACAGGCCGTCGTCCTGGCCCAGTTGCCGCAGCGTCTCGATGGAGGCGCGGTTCGCCTCGGCCGGCCACTTCGGCAGCGTCACCTGCTCCAGCACCGGAGCCGGGATCTTCGTGTACGTGGTGACGATCGCGCGGACCTCGTCCGGGTGGGCGTCGGCGTACGCCAGGGACTCCGCGGTGGCCGCCTCGAACTTCCTCACCACGTCCGGGTTCTGCTGCGCGTACCGCGTGGAGGTGAAGTACATGGCGACGGTGAGGTCCGGGGCGACGTCGACCAGGGGCGAGGCGATCTCCACGCCGCCCTGGCTCCTGACGGTGGCGCTGGCCGGCT
Organism: Streptomyces sp. ALI-76-A; assembly: GCF_030287445.1. Taxonomy (GTDB): domain Bacteria; phylum Actinomycetota; class Actinomycetes; order Streptomycetales; family Streptomycetaceae; genus Streptomyces. The sequence goes on from NZ_JASVWB010000002.1 coordinate 7,319,319, forward strand.
CGACCACGCTCACCGCGTCGATCCGGCCCTGGTCGAGGGCGGCGGGCATCTGGTCGAAGGCGAGCTCGACGAACGTGACCTTGTCGGGGTCGCCGCCCGCCTCACGCACCGCTTCGCGCACCGCGGTCTCGTTGATGTTCTTGAGCGTGTTGATGGCGACCTTCCGGCCCTCCAGGTCCTTCGCCGACTTGATGGCGCTGCCCTTCTTCACCATCAGGGCGTTGAAGTCCTTGCCCTGCACGCCCGTCGAGGCGATGCCGTTGACCACGGCCTTGACGGGCACGTTGTTGGACTGGGCGATCATCAGCGACGTCACGTTGCTGAAGCCGAACTGGAACTGGCCGCTGACCACACCCGGCACGATGGCCGCGCCGCCCTGTGCGGTGGTGATGGTCAGTTTCAGGCCGTGTTTCCCGTAGAAGCCCTTTTTCTGCCCGAGATAGACGGGCGCCACGTCCACGATGGGGATGAGGCCCAGCTGGACGGTGGTGGTGGTGCCGGACGACGGGGTGCTGCCCGGCGTACCGGAGTCGTCGGACGAGCCACAGGCCGCCGTGGCGAGAAGGACGGTGCCGGCCGCGAGACCGGCGAACAGACGACGCATGGCTCCTCCTGTGCAGACTACGGTGTTCCGACAGGTTGTGCGCACACCGCACACTAGTGCTCGGCCAGGGTGGAGGGGAATGGAGAAACGACCGTCCGGAACGGTCAATGGGCAAGGATGACAAGGTCGTTGACAGTCAGGAGGGCGTGATGCCCGAACCGGTCCGCGCACCGCACTTCGTGAGGTCCTTCGAACGGGGCCTCGCCGTCATCCGCTCCTTCGACGCCGAGAACCCGGCGCGCACGCTCAGCGAGGTGGCCCGCGCCTGCGATCTGACCCGCGCCGCCGCCCGCCGGCTGCTGCTCACCCTCACGGATCTCGGCTACGTCCAGTGCGACGGCCGGCACTTCCGGCTCACCCCGCGGGTCCTGGAACTCGGCTACGCCTACCTCGCGGGTCTGACCCTTCCTCAGCTCGCCGAGCCGCACCTGGAGCAACTCGTCTCGGAGATACGGGAGTCCTCGTCGCTGTGCGTGCTGGACGGCGACGACGTCGTGTACGTCGCCCGGGTGCCGACCCGCCGCATCATGTCCGCGACGATCACCGTGGGCACCCGCTTCCCGGCGCACGTGACCTCCGTGGGCCGGGTGATCCTCGCGGATCTGCCGGACGAGGAGATCGACGCCCGCCTCGCCCGCGCGGACCTGCGCCCGCTGACCGCCCGCACGATCGGCACGCCGGACGCCCTGCGGGCCGAACTGCGCCGGGTGCGGCGGCAGGGGTACGCGCTGGTCGACCAGGAGCTGGAGGAGGGGCTCCGGTCCGTCGCCGCCCCGGTGCGCGACCGGGACGGACAGGTGGTGGCCGGCGTGAACATCGCCGTGCACGCCGGCCGCACCTCCGTGGCGTCGGTCCGCAGCGACCTGCTGCCACGCCTGCTCGCGGCGGTGGCCCGGATCGAGGCCGACCTGCGGATCACAGGTCCAGGACGAGCCGCTTCCCCCGGCACCGGGACACACAGATGAGCATCGTCTCGCCGGCCTCGCGTTCCTCGTCGCTGAGCACCGAGTCCCGGTGGTCCGGGGTGCCGTCCAGGACGTCCGTCTCGCAGGTGCCGCAGGTTCCCTCGGTGCAGGAGAACAGCACCTCGACCCCGGCGGCGCGCACGGTGTCGAGCACCGACACGTCCGCGGGGACGGTCAGCGTACGGCCGCTGCGCGCCAGCTCCACCTCGAACTCGGTGTCACCACCCGTCTCCTGGGCCTTCGGCTGGAAGCGCTCGACGTGCAGCGCCGCCGCCGGGCACCGCGCCTCCACCGCGTCCAGCAGCGGCCCGGGACCGCAGCAGTACACCAGGGTGCCCTCGGGCAGGGCGTCGAGCACCGAGGCGAGGTCGAGCAGCCCCACCTCGTCCTGGGGGGCGATCGTGACGCGGTCGCCGTACCGGCTCAGTTCCCCGGTGAACGCCATGGACGCGCGCGTGCGGCCGCCGTACAGCAGGCTCCACTCGGCGCCCGCCGCCTCGGCCGCGGCCAGCATCGGCAGCACGGGCGTGATGCCGATGCCGCCCGCGACGAAGCGGTAGCGGGGGGCGGGCAGCAGCGCGAAGTGGTTGCGCGGACCGCGCACCCGCACCGTGTCCTCCCGCGCCAGCCGCTCGTGCACATAGGCGGATCCACCGCGCCCGTCCGGCTCGCGGAGCACCGCGATCCGCCACGCGGCGCGGTCGGCCGGGTCGCCGCACAGGGAGTACTGCCGTTCCAGGCCGGGGCCGAGGACGACGTCGATGTGAGCGCCCGGCTCCCAGGCCGGCAGCGGCTCGCCCAGCGGGTGGCGCAGGGTCAGGGCGAGCACGCCGTCGGCCGCCGGCTCCCGGCCCGTGACGACGAGTTCGGCTTCGAACGCGGTCATGAGCTGTGTCCTCGCGGCTCGTGTCCTTGGTGCGCGTTCGCGCGCGGCTCGTCTGCGTGCGGCTCGTGTCCTCGCGGGTGGGCGAGCATCCACTCCCACATCTCGACGGGATCCTGCGAGGAGTGCTCGCGACCGCAGTGACAGGTGCCGTGCAGGACGTCCGTGCCCGGCAGCCAGTCGATGCGGTAGACCTCGCGCGGCCGGTCGGGGAAGAGCTCCGTCACAGGACCTTCTCCACGGGCTTGTCGCCCTCCTCGACCAGCCGGGCGAGGATACGGCGGGCGGCGAGACCCCCGGTGTCGATGTTGATGCTCAGCTCCTGGTAGCCGGTCCGCTCGGTGCCCAGGGTCCGTTGCAGCAGGTTGAGCGCGTCGACGTCCTGCATGACCACGGTGTGGTTGTTGCCCCGAAGGAACTCGGTGACCTCGGCGTCCTCCGTCGCCCAGTCCCGCGAGACCATCCAGAAGTCGTACACCTTGCCGTCGTCGGACGGGGTGATGGCGTACGTGATCTCGGTGTGGAAGCCGTTCGGGTCGCTGCCGTCGGGCTCCGGCAGCACCCCGACCGGCGCGATCCGGCTGTGCAGCAGGTACAGGCACGGCGCGTGGTACTCGATGTCCTGCCAGCGGGTGATCCGCCCCTCGATGCCGGTGGACCTGGCGTAGAACGGCGGGCAGGCGGCGTCGTCCATGTGCCGGCTCACCCGCACGATCCCCGCGCCCTCGTCGACCTCCGTGGTGATCGGAGTCTCCGCGACCTCGGGCGTGCCGATGTACCCGCCGTGCAGATACGTCTCATGGGACAGGTCGAGCAGGTTGTCGACGAGGAGACCGTAGTCGGCGTCGATCGGCTCCATGCCGCGCACCGTGACCCAGCCGGGGGAGTCGAGGTGACGGGCGCGCGGGATCGTCTGCGGGTCGGCGAGCGCCGGGTCGCCGATCCACACCCAGACCAGGGAGTCCTGCTCGACGACCGGGTAGGAGGCGACGCGGGCGGTGCGCGGGACGCGTTTCTGCCCCGGCACGTACACACACGTGCCGGTCGTGTCGTAGGTGAACCCGTGATACCCGCACACGATCCGGTCACCGTCGAGGCGGCTCTCGGACAGCGGGTAGCGGCGGTGCACACAGCGGTCGTGCAGGACGACGGGCGTGCCCTCCTCCTCGGTCCGGTAGAACACGAGCGGCTCACCGAGGATCGTCCGCCCGAGCAGCTCCTCGCGGCCGACCTCGTGGCTGTAGGCGGCGACGTACCACTGGTTCCTGGCGAACGCGGTCATGTGAGGCATGGAAGCGGCTCCCGTCTCTCTTCGGTGGCGCCATCATCCGGAAGGACGTCGCGGCGCGGCAATGCCTCTTCCGTCCCGCGGAAGGCACGTGCGACCGCTTCGGTCCCGGGTCGACGCCCCGGCGCGACCGACGGCTCCCGGGGCCGGCACCCCCCGTACCCGTGACCTTCACACCGGCGCCACCGCACCCTTCCCTGCGGTTCGGTGCTCTTGGAACACTCCAAGCGCGCGTGTTCCGTCATGATCCGGCCGGTCTCGCCCCTCGAAGCGAAGAGGTCCCTCAGCCATGTCCGAAGTCAACCGGCGCAGATTCCTCCAACTCGCGGGCGCCACCACGGCGTTCACCGCACTGTCGAACAGCATCCAGCGCGCCGCCGCGCTCCCGGCGAACCACCGCACGGGGACCATCCAGGACGTCGAGCACATCGTCGTCCTGATGCAGGAGAACCGTTCTTTCGACCACTACTTCGGCTCGCTGCGGGGCGTGCGCGGCTTCGGCGACCCGCGCCCGGTCACCCTGCCGAGCGGCAAGCCGGTCTGGTACCAGTCGGACGGCACCAAGGACCTGCTGCCCTTCCGCCCGGACGCCGACGACCTCGGCATGCAGTTCCTCGAAGGCCTGCCGCACTCCTGGCCCGACGGCCAGGCCGCCTACCACGACGGCGCCTACGACCGGTGGGTGCCCGCGAAGGGCGCCACGACCATGGCGTACCTGACCCGCGAGGACATCCCGTTCCACTACGCGCTCGCCGACACCTTCACCGTCTGCGACGCGTACCACTGCTCCTTCATCGGGTCCACCGACCCCAACCGCTACTACATGTGGAGCGGTTACACCGGCAACGACGGCCGGGGCGGCGGGCCGGTCCTCGGCAACGACGAACTGGGCTACGGCTGGACGACCTACCCCGAGCGCCTGGAGAAGGCCGGGATCTCCTGGAAGATCTACCAGGACATCGGCGACGGCCTGGACGCGGCCGGCTCCTGGGGCTGGATCCAGGACGCCTACCGCGGCAACTACGGCGACAACTCGCTGCTCTACTTCGACAAGTACCGCGACGCGAAGCCCGGCGACCCCTGGTACGACAAGGCCCGCACCGGCACCGACGTGAAGAACGGCGACGGCTACTTCGACCTGCTGAAGGCCGACGTCAAGGCCGGCCGGCTGCCGCAGATCTCCTACGTCACCGCCCCCGAGGCGTTCTCCGAGCACTCCAACTGGCCCTCGAACTACGGCGCCTGGTACATCGCCCAGGTGCTCGACGCGCTCACCTCGAACCCCGCGGTATGGGCGAAGACGGCCCTGTTCATCACCTACGACGAGAACGACGGCTTCTTCGACCACGTCGTGCCGCCGCTGCCGCCCCGCGACGCCGGCCAGGGCAAGTCCACGGTGGACGTGGGCCCGGACCTCTACCAGGGCGACCCCCAGCGGGTCGCGGGTCCCTACGGACTCGGCCCGCGGGTGCCGATGCTGGTCGTCTCGCCCTGGAGCAAGGGCGGTTACGTCTGCTCCGAGACCTTCGACCACACCTCCATCCTGCGGTTCATGGAGCGTCGCTTCGGCGTGCGCGAGCCGAACATCTCGCCGTGGCGCCGGGCCGTCTGCGGCGACCTCACCTCCGCCTTCGACTTCTCCCGCAGGGACCCCCGGCCCGCCGCGCTGCCCGACACCGACGGCTACGAGCCGCAGGACCGCGACCGTCACCCCGACTACCGGCCCACGCCGCCCGCCGACCCGCGCCTGCCCCGGCAGGAACGCGGTCTGCGTCCGGCGCGCCCGCTCAAGTACGCGCCGTACGTGGACGGTTCCGCGGACACCGCGGCCGGGAGGTTCACCCTGACCTTCGCGTCCGGCGCCAAGGCCGGCGGCGCCTTCCACGTCACCTCCGGCAACCGCGCCGACGGCCCGTGGACGTACACCACCGAGGCCGGCCGGACGATCGCGGACACCTGGAACTCGGCCCACTCGAAGGGGGCGTACGACCTGACCGTGCACGGTCCCAACGGCTTCCTGCGCGCCTTCAAGGGGGCGAACACGAAGGCCGGACCCGAGGTCACGGCACGGCACACCGGCGACGACGTCCAGCTGACCTTCACCAACCGGACGTCCGGCACGGCCCGGTTGAAGGTCGCCGACGGCTACGGCGGCCGGACCAGGACCTTCACCGTGCGGGCCGGTACCACCGTGCGGCACACCGTCGACCTCACGGCGAGCCGGCGCTGGTACGACCTGACCGTCACCTCGGAGGCCGACCCGGCCTTCCTGCGCAGGTTCGCGGGACATGTCGAGAACGGGCGCGCGGGGGTGAGCGACCCGGCGGTCAGGACCGTGTAGAGCCTGATCGGGGGCGGCTCACCGGGCCGGCCGGAAACCGACGGGGCCGGGGTAGTGTGCCCCGGTGACCACGCAATCGAACACACCTGCAGGCTGGTACCCGGACCCGCACGGAGCCGCGCAGACGCTCCGCTACTGGGACGGCGCGCAGTGGACCGACCACACCAACGCGGACCAGCAGGCCAAGGCCGCGCCGCAGATGCCCCAGCAGCCGGCCGGCCCGGACCCGCGCGTCCAGCGTCAGGTGCAGCAGCAGGCCGGAGTCGCGCCGAGCGGCTCCGGCGGCGGCAGCCTGTTCACCGAGCCGGTGCTGGTGGTGAACCAGAAGGCCAAGCTGATCGAGCTGACCAACGAGTACACGGTCATGGACCAGAACGGCAACCAGCTCGGCTCGGTCGTCCAGGTCGGGCAGAGCGCGCTGAAGAAGGTCCTGCGCTTCGTCGCCAGCGTCGACCAGTTCATGACGCACAGGCTGGAGATCCGTGACGCCCACGGACAGCCGGTGCTGCTGCTGACCCGGCCCCGGAAGTTCGTCAGGTCCCGGGTGATCGTGACGCGTCCGGACGGTCAGCCGGTCGGCGAGATCGTCCAGCAGAACATGATCGGCAAGATCAGCTTCGCCATGAACGTGAACGGACAGCAGGTCGGCGCGATCAAGGCGGAGAACTGGCGCGCCTGGAACTTCGCGATCGTCGACCACGCCGAGAACGAGGTCGCCCGGATCACCAAGACCTGGGAAGGCCTCGCCAAGACGATGTTCACCACCGCGGACAACTACGTCCTGCAGATCCACTACCAGCTGCCCGAGCCGCTGCTGAGCCTCGTCGTGGCGACGGCGCTCACCGTCGACACCGCGCTCAAGCAGGACTCGCGCGGACTGGGCTGAGCCGGCTCACAGCGAGCCCGCCCCCCAGCGAGCCCGCCCACAGCGGGTGCTGAGCCCGCTGTTCACAGCTCGCCACCCACGGCTCGCCGCTCGCCACCCACGGCTCGCCGCTCGCGGCTCACAACGAGGTGAGGTGTCCCGGCTCCGACGGCCGGGGCATCAGCACCGGTTCGGCCGTCGCGGATCCGGGCGCCAGCGCCAGCACCGCCACCACCGGATGTTCGTCCGGCGGTGTGACGTGCGGGGTGGCGTGCGGTGCCGCCCGGGTCAGCAGCAGGACGCCCCAGGCCGCGAGGCCCGCTCCGGCCAGCGCGAGGAGCACGCCCGCCGGGCCGCCCCGCGGCCGCTCGCCGAGCAGGGCCAGCCCGATCGCCACCGCGGCCACCGGATTGGCCAGGGTGACCACCGCGAGCGGGGCGCCGAGTCCGCCCCGGTAGGCCGTCTGGGACAGCAGCAGCCCGCCCGTCGCGAAGGCGGCGACGAGCAGTGCCACCCCGATCACCTCGATGCTCAGCAGCGGGCCGGAACGGTCCGTCACCGCCACCGTGACGGTCTGGGTGAGTGCCGAGGCGACCCCGGAGGCGAAGCCGGACGCCGTCGCGTGCCGCAGGCCGGGTCGGGCGCCCCGCCGCGCCAGCGCACCGATGAGGGTCGCCGTCACGCCCGCGACCGCCAGCGCCTCGGGCACGCTCAGCACGTCGTCGGGCGCGGGCCCGGACGCGGTGACCAGGATCGCCGACAGTCCGGCCAGGGTGAACGCGGTGCCCCGCCACTCCACCGCGCCGACCCGCCGCCCCGCGACCCGCGCGCCCAGCGGCACGGCCGCGACCAGGGTGAGCGCGCCGAGCGGCTGGACCACGGTCAGCGGACCGTACGTGAGGGCGACGACGTGCAGCAGCGCGGCCGCCGCGTTGAGCCCGACCGACCACCACCAGGCCCCCGAACCCAGCAGCCGCGGCAGGCCCGAGCCGGGATCGCGGGAGGCCAGGCGCTCCTGGGCGACGGCGGCGGCCGCGTAGGCGACGGCGGAGAACAGGGACAGGACGACGGCGAGCAGGGTGGCGTTCATCGGCCGGCCCCGACCAGGACGTTCTCGTCGGCCGCTACGAGCCGGTCGGGCACCCGGCGGGCTCGGGACACCGTGCGGCGCGGCAGGTGGATCGCCGCGAGCGCCACACCGAGCAGGGCGGCCGCCGCGAGCGCGTCCAGCCAGTAGTGGTTCGCCGTGCCGACGATCACCAGCAGGGTCAGCAGCGGGTGCAGCAGCCACAGCGGGCGCCAGCGGGACCTGGTCGCCACGATCAGGCCGATCGCCACCATCAGCGCCCAGCCGAAGTGCAGCGAGGGCATCGCCGCGAACTGGTTGGACAGGTGGTCGGTCTGCGGCGGGCCGTACACCGACGGGCCGTACACCCGCGCGGTGTCGACCAGGCCGGCCGCGGCCGGCATGCGCGGCGGGGCGAGCGGGAACACCAGGTGCAGCACCAGGGCGGCGGCGGTCAGCGCGGCGAGGGCGCGGCGGGCCCGGACGTAGTGCGCGGGGCGGCGCAGGTAGAGCCAGACCAGGAAGGCCGCGGTGGCCGGGAAGTGGACCGTGGCGTAGTAGGTGTTCGCCAGGTGCGCGAGCGTGTCGCCGTGCAGCAGCAGGGACTGCACCGAGCCCTCGCCGGGCAGGTGGACGGCCCGCTCCAGGTCCCACACGCGGTCCGCGTTGCGGAAGGCATCGGCGGTGTGGCCCGTCGCCAGCTGCCGGCCGAACTTGTAGACGAGGAACAGCCCCGCGACGAGCAGCAGCTCACGGACGAGCGGCGGGCGCGCTGTCGCGGCCGGTTCCGCTCGGGATGTTCGGGAAGGCTCGGTGCGGGCATTCATCCCCCGGCCCTTTCGCTGACGGTGGTGCGTGTGCCGATTCCGGACGGGCTGGTGACTCGTACGGCACCGGAAAGTAAGCGGTACGGGTGCGTACCGATACGATAGTGTACCGATACGCTTGCGTACCGGTACACTGGCGTCTCGATTGACATGCGACACACTGGGACCACAGGGGAACGCGGGTCCCCAGGCCGCCGGACCCGAGTGAGGAGAAGAACAGATGACGTCGCAGGCCGCGGACGGACCGGAGACGGTCGCCGCCTCGCGCCGCTCCAAGATCACGCCCGAGCGTGAGCGGGAGTTCTTCGACGCCGTCCTCGAACAGATCCGTGAGTGCGGCTATGACTCCGTGACCATGGAGCGGGTCGCCGCCAGCACCCGGTGCAGCAAGTCCACGCTCTACCGGCAGTGGCGCACCAAGCCCCAGTTCGTGGCGGCGGCCCTGCGCGCCAGCCGGCGGGTGCGGTTCGTCGGCATCGACACCGGTTCGCTCGCCGGGGACCTGCGCGAGGCCGCGCGGGCGGCGGGCGCCTGGTCGACGAGCGACACCAAGCTGGTCCACGCGCTCGGCCACGCCGTCACGCAGGACGGCGAGCTCGCCTGCGCGCTGCGTGAGGCGCTCGTGGATCCGGAGATCGCCGCGCTGGAGGAGATCCTGCGGCGGGGTGTGGAGCGCGGCGAGGTCGCGGCGGACCATCCGGCACTGGAGTACATCCCGGCGCAGATGTTCGGCGTCCTGCGCGCCCGCCCCGTGCTGGAGGGCAAGTACGCCGACCCCGACTACCTGGTCCGCTTCGTGGAGGCCGCCGTACTGCCGGCGCTGGGCCTGACCTGAGACCCGGGCCGCCGTCCAGGGATGACCGGACGGTGACCTGCTCGCGCCGCACCGTGGGGACGGGGGCGGCGCGCACCCCCGGCCGGGTGGGGCGCCTCTCGAGCGGAGAGGCGCCCCACCCGGCCGACGCGTGTCCCGTCAGACGTCCTGGCCGTTGCCGCCGCCCGTCGACACCTTGATGCCCTTGGTGATGTCGTCGATGACGGACTGCGGCTCCCCGACGTCCACGCCGAAGCGGACGACGACCATCTGCCGCGGGTTCGCGGGGGAGGGGAAGGCCAGCGACTGGACGTACCCGTCGGCGCCCTTGCTGGTGACCGCCTTCCAGCGGACCAGGTAGCCCTTCTGCCCGGCCACGGTCACCGCCTTGGAGGCCAGCACGTCGTGCGAGGTGATCTCGCCGTAGCCCTTGCCGTACGACTCCTCGGCGTTGGCCGGGATGTCCGCCTTCGCCACCTGCTCGGCCGTGGACCCCTTGGTGCCGAGCGCCAGGGCGGGCGCCGAGTACGCGCCGCCCTTCGTGCACGTCTGCGAGGTGTCGGCGGGGCAGTCGTAGGAGTCGTCCGACGTGATCTGCGCGCCCACCGAGATCTCCCGGCCGTACCAGCCGTCCGGGATCGGCAGGCTGATCCCGTCGACCGCGTCGGTCACCGAACCGCTCTCGATCTTCGGCGCCTCCGACTGGCCGGGCGCGGGGGAGCGGTCCGGTCCGGGGGACGCGCCGCCCGAACCGCCCGAACCGCCCGAACCGCCGGACTCACCGGAGCCTCCTGAGTCGCCGAAGGGGCCGCCCTGGCCGCCGGTCCCGCCCTGTCCCGGCCGCGAGTCGGCGGTGTCGCCGTTTCGGCCGCTGTCGGAGAGCGCGTACACGCCCACACCTATGCAGGCGAGGACCACGACGGCCGCGCCCACGGCTATGCCGGCCCGCAGTCCGCGCCGCGAGCCGCCCGGCGGCCTGCCGGGATACCCCGGGTGGCCCGGATACCCCGGATACCCCTGGTGGCCGGGGTACGCCGGGTGCGCCCCGGCGGCCGGCACCGGCGTCGGGGGACCCCACGCGGCGGCCGATCCCGCGGGGCGGGTCTGGTCCGTCCATGCCTTACCGTCCCACCAGCGTTCGGTGGCGGGAGCGTCACTTGTCTGCCCGGGGTCGGGATACCAGCCGGGGGGAGTCTCCTGCGTCATGCCCCCACCGTATGAGCACTCGGTGAAAGAGGGATGAGAGGGCTCCCGGTCGGCCCGGACCATTTCCGGCCGGTTCGACCTGCCTGGTCCGGCGGGGGCGGGGGGTGTCGCCCGGCCGGCGGGGTGGCTGGGGTTCACGCCCTCGCCCCTGCCGCGGCTCGCCGTCGCCCGCGAGCCCTGGACACCGGTGTCACCGACCGGACCGGCACTCGGCGGGCCGGACCTCCCGCCCGGCACCCGCCCCGCACGTCTTCCCCGTCCTCACCGCGCACAGGTACTTCCCCCTGCCGATGGGACTCTCCGACCCGTCGCGTGACCGTTCCTGACAGTCAGTCAGGGTTCGTGACGGCAGGTCACGGGCACAACGCGTCGACCTCCGTACCCGACTTCACCCGTCATGGCAACAGGTGCCCGGACCGGCCTCCGCTTCGGCAGTCGGAGGGCTACTCTCGAGTTCTGTACGTCGTTCGGGTGACTGTGGGGGAGGGAGCGGGATGACGGAGGTCGGGCCCACGGAGGCCGCCTCGGCCGCCCTGTGGGAGCGCGAGAAGGAAGTCGACGCCGTCGTCGGGGCGGTCGAGACCCTGCGCGCGGACAGTTCCTCCTCGGGCAGCCTGTTGGTGATCCGGGGCGAGGCGGGCTTCGGCAAGACCGCCCTGCTCGCCGAGACCCGTCGCATCGCCGAACGGCACGGCTGCGCGGTGTGGTCGGCCCGCGGCGGGGAGACCCTCAGGTCCGTCCCCTTCAACGTCGTACGGCAGTTGCTGCAACCCGCGCTGCTGTCCCTGATGCCGGAGGAGGCCCGCGAGTACCTCGGCGACTGGTACGACATCGCCGGACCCGCCCTCGGCATCACCGAGCCCGGCGAGCGGCAGGCCGACCCGCAGGGCGTCACCGAGGGACTGGTCGCCGCGGTGCGCCGGCTGGCCCGGCGCGACTGGCCGCTGGTGCTGCTGATCGACGACGCCCACTGGGCCGACCAGGAGACCCTGCGCTGGCTCGCCGCCTTCGCCGAGCGCCTGGACGACCTGTCCGTCCTGGTCGTGGTGGCCCGCCGCCCGGGTGAGGTGACCGGCGAGAGCGCCCGGCTCCTCGACGCGGTCGCCGCCACCGCGGGCCACCCCGCCACCACCCTGAGCGCCCTCACCCCGCAGGCGACCGCCGGACTCACCCGCGCCACCCTCGGCGACCACGCCGACGCCCCTTTCTGCCGCGAGGTGTGGGCCGTCACCGACGGCAACCCGTACGAGACCGTGGAACTCCTCGCCAAGGTGCGCGACAGCGGGCTGGCGCCCACCGAGGCCGCCGCGGGCGAACTGCGCGCCCTGAACCGCGCGGCCCGCGGCGGCGGCCTGGTCGCCCGCCTGGAGGAACTCGGCATCGACGCCACCCGGTTCGCCTGGGCGGCCGCGATCCTCGGCACCGGCATCTCCGTCGACCTGGTGGCCAAACTCGCCACCCTCAGCCGCGCCGAGGCGGTGCGCTGCGCCGAACTCCTGCGCAACGCGCGGATCCTGACCGCCCCGGATCCGGCGAACGCCCAAGCGGGCGGCGGCGACCTGGAGTTCGTCCACCCGCTGATCGCCACCGCCGTCTACGACTCCATACCGCCCGCACTGTGCACCGCGATGCACGGTATCGCCGCGCAGGTCGTCACGGACTCCGGTCTCGGCGCCGCGGCCGCCTCCCGGCACCTCCTCCAGGTCCACCCGGACGACGACGAGGAGCTCGTCGAGCAGCTGCGCGAGGCAGCCCGGGACCATCTCGCGGTCGGCGCCCCCGACGCGGCCCGCCGCTGCCTCGAACGCGCCCTGCTGGAACCCCCGTCGCCCGAGGTGCACGCGCGCGTCCTCTACGAACTGGGCTGCGCCACCCTGCTGACCGCGCCCGCCCGGACCATCGACCATCTGCAGACCGCGCTCGCCCTGCCGGGCCTCGACGGCGCCGCCCGCGTCGACGCCGTCTTCCGCCTCTCCCAGGCACTCCTGCACAACGACCAGCTGGAGGAGGCCGTCCGCACGGTCGAGGCGGAGGCCGCCCGGCACGAACCCGGGCCCGCCCGGATGCGGCTCCAGGCCGTGCAGTACATGTGGGAGGGCATCCACGCGGGCGAGGCCACCTCCCCGGGACGCTCCGAGCGCCTCGCCGGACTCGCCCGCGGCTGCACCGGCCGGGACAACGCCGAGCGTGCCCTGCTGATCCTGCGCGGCTTCGACGCCATGACCCACGGCGAGAACGCCGAGGAGATCGTCGAACTGTGCGACCGCGCCCTCGTCAACGGCCTGCTCGCGCCCGGACTGGGCTGGACGGACAGCGAGTGGGGCGTCGAACTCCCCATGATGCTGGCCTCCTCGTACGCCTACACCGACCGGCTCGACCGGGCGGACAGCCTGTTCACCCAGGCCCTGCGCGCCTACGAGTCGGCCGGCTGGAGCGGCGGCCACCTCGCCCTCGCGCACGCCTACGTCGGCCTCGGGCACCGCAGGCGCGGCCGGCTCCGCGAGGCGGAGGCGTCCCTGCGCGAGTCGCTGCGCATCGCCGAACGCGTCGGGCGCGGCCTGCCCCTGTACTGGTCGGCGACCTGCAACCTCGTCGACACCCTGCTCGCCCGCGGCCACGTCGACGAGGCCTGGTCGATCGCCGGACAGTACGGCTTCGCCCCGCCCTACCCCTCCACCATCGTGCTGCCGGACCCCCGTTCGGTGCGGGGCCGTCTGCTGCTCGCGGTCGGCCGCTTCGAGGAGGGCGTCAACGAACTGGAGGCCGCGGAGAAGGCCGCGGCCGCGCGCGGACACCACAACCCGGTGCTGGTGCCGGGGGCCGTCGACCTCGCCAGAGCCCTCGCGGTGGAGGACCCGGGCCGGGCCGCCCAGCTCGCCACCGACGCCCGCCGGCACGCCGAGCGCTTCGGCACGGACACCGCCATAGGTGAGGCCCTGCGCTGCGCCGCCGCCCTGGAGACGGGCCAGCGCGCGGTCCGGCTGGCCGCCCAGGCGGTCGCCTACCTGGAGGCCTCACCCTGCCAGTACGAACACGCGGCGGCCCGCGTCGAGTACGGCATCCTGTCCCGCTCGGCCGCCGAGCTCGAGCGGGGCCTGGCCCTGGCACGTTCCTGCGGAGCGGACGGCCTGGCCGTCCAGGCGAGCGCGGTGCTGGAGACGGGACGCGGGCTGCGGTAGGCGGCTGAGGGGTCCGGCGGACGAGCGGGTGCCGGTCACCTCCGCCGGCCGCCCGCGCGCCTCCGGGCCGTACGGACCCGCGTTGGCCCGCGTGGGCCCGCGCCGGCCGAGTGCCGTCGAAGCGGCGGCCGGCCCCGGTCGCCGGGTGGCCGGCGCCAGGACACCCGGCAGGCAGTCGGCGACCCTGTTTCGGGACTGCTCCGCCCTCGCGGACCATCGCCGCGCCGACGAGCTGTTCCGTACGGTCCGGATCCCGCCCGCGGGCGACAACCCTGGCCCCAGCGGACCGGCTGGAAGAGGACGTACCGGTCCACGGCGGAAGCGGCACCGGTGATCAGGGATGGTGCTCATGCCTCCGTCACCGCGGGACGCGGGCGTCAGCGGCCCCTGACACCGCCACCGCATGCGTCACCCCGCCGAGCCCTCCTCCCCCTCCTCCGCGAGCACCCGCTGAGCCGTCGCGAAGGCCGAGTTCGCCGCCGGCACCCCGCAGTACACGGCCGTCTGCAGCAGCACCGCGCCGATCTCGTCGGGCGTGAGCCCGTTGCGCCGGGCGGCCCGTACGTGCATGGCCAGCTCGTCGTAGTGGCCGTGCGCGACCAGGGCCGTCAGGGTGATCATGCTGCGTTCGCGGCGGGTGAGGGTCGGGTCCGTCCAGATCTCGCCCCACGCGTAGCGGGAGATGAAGTCCTGGAAGCGTGCGGTGAACGGGGTCTGCCGGGCCTGCGCCCGGTCCACGTGGGTGTCGCCGAGGACCTGGCGCCGTACCTCCATGCCCCGCTCCGCCCCGCCGTCGAAGTGTGCCCGCAGGGCGGTGAGCACCGCCCGCGGGCACTGCGCGGGCGCGAGATGCGAGGCTCCCGGGATCTCGACGAGCGCGGCGCCGGGGACGGCGTCCGCGATCTCCCGCAGATGGGCCGGCGGTGTCGCCGGATCCTGCCGGCCCGCGACCAGCAGGGTGGGGACGCGGATGCCGTCCAGCCGGTCCCGCAGGTCGAACGCGGCCAGCGCGTCACAGCACGCGGCGTACGCCCCGGGGTCGGCGTCCCGGTGGTCACGCACGAGTTCCGGCACGGTGAACCCGTCGGTGAACCAGCGGGCGTCGGCGCTCTCGGCGAGCGCGTCCAGGCCCTCGCGCCGCACCTGCTCGGCCCGTTCCCTCCACGGCCTGGAACCGTTGAAGTGGGCCGAGGAGCAGATCACCGCCAGCGACGACACCCGTTCCGGGTGGTGCACCGCCAGGTGCAGCCCGACCGCGCCGCCCAGGGACACGCCCGCGTACGCGAACCGGTCGACGCCCAGGGAGTCGGCGAGCGCCAGCACCAGAGCGGCGAGGTCCGCGACGGTGGCGCCGGGACCGATCAGGCCGGCCGCGGAGCCACCGTGCCCGGGCAGATCCCAGCGGATCACCCGGTGGGTGACGGACAGTTCGGGCGCGACCAGGTCCCACAGGGCGTACGACGTGCCCAGCGAGGGCCCGAGGAGCAGCGGGGGAGCGGTGGCGGGCCCCTCGGTACGGTGGTTGAGCAGCCGGTCGGTCAACGTCGCTCCAGAGCACGGTCGGTGAGGGCGCCGGCAGCGCCCGTGTAGCGGGCGGGGTCGGTGAGCTCGTCGAGGCCGACATCGATGTGCTTCAAGTCGGCTTCCTCGGCCAGGAGTTCGCGCAGGGGCCGGCCCTCGCTGTACGTACGCCGGGCCAGGTCCGTGAGCAGGGACTTGGCGCGGGCGCGGCCGAGCAGCGGCGCCAGCACGGCGGACAGCCGCTCGGACACGATCAGCCCGTGGGTGAGGTCGAGGTGCTGCCGCATGACGTCCGGGTGCACCCGCAGCCCCTCGGCGAGTTCGGCGGCGTCCCGGGCCGCGCCGCCGACCAGTCGGAGCAGGTCCCGCAGCGGCTCCCACTCGGCGTGCCAGGCCCCGGCCGGACGTTCGTCCTGCGCCACCAGCGACCCGTACAGCGTGGCGGCGAGCTGTGGGGCGCGCCGGGCCGCCGCCGCGATCAGCGTGGAGCGGACGGGGTTCGCCTTGTGCGGCATGGCCGACGAACCGCCGCCGCTGCCCTCGGTCACCTCGGCGATCTCGGTGCGGGACAGGGTGAGCACGTCCACGGCGACCTTGCCCAGCGCCCCGGCGGTGAAGGCCAGGGCCCCCGCGAGGTCGGCCACCGGGGTGCGCAGGGTGTGCCAGGGGAGCGGGGGCGCCTGGAGGCCGAGTTCGCGCGCGTAGGCCCGCGGCACGGCCGCCGGGTCCGCCGCGCCGTACGCCTCGAAGGCGGCCAGCGTGCCGGCGGCGCCGCCGAGTTGGGCGGGCAGCGCGTCCCGTACCGCCGCCGTCCGGTCCCGCGCGTCGAGCACCAGGGACCGCCATCCGGCAGCCTTGAGACCGAACGTCGTGGGGACGGCGTGCTGGGTCAGTGTCCGCCCCGGCATCGCCGTGTCCCGGTGGCCGGCGGCGAGCCGGGCCAGCGCCCGCTCGGTGCGGCCGAGGTCGTCCAGGACGAGGGCGAGGGTCCGCCCGGCCACCAGCATCATCGCCGTGTCCATGATGTCCTGGCTGGTGGCGCCCCGGTGGACGTACGGGCCGTACTCCTCGCCGGCCTCTCGCGTCAGGTCGGCGACCAGCGGGATGACGGGGTTCCCGCCGCCGCGCGCGCGCCGCGCGAGCGAGCCCGCGTCGAAGCGGCCGGCCTCGGCCGCCCGGGTCACCGCCGCGGCGGCCTGTGCCGGGGCGAGCCCCAACGCGGCCTGGGCGCGGGTCAGCGCGGCCTCCGCGTCGAGCAGCGCCTGGAGAAAGGCGCTGTCGCAGGTCGCGGACGCGGCGGGGGAGTCCGCCCACCCGGGGGCGAGCAGACCGGTGTCCGAGAACACGGATGTCACTGGAACTCCAGGAAGACCGTCTCGCCTTCGCCCTGAAGGCGGATGTCGAAACGGTACGTGCCGTTGCCCTGGGCCACGGCGATCAGCGTGTCGCGCCGCGCCGCGTCCAGCCGCGCCAGCAGCGGGTCCGCGGCGAGCGCCGCCTCGTCGCCCGGCAGGTAGATCCGGGTGAACAGGTGCACCAGCAGTCCGCGCGCGAAGACGCACACGCTGAGGTACGGGGCGCTGTGACCCCGCGCGCCGGGCCGCAGCGTGCGCGCCGACCAGTGGCCGCTCGCGTCCGTCTCCATGCGGCCCCAGCCGGTGAACTCCACGCCGTTGCGGCCGAGGAAGCCACCGCTGGCCGGGTCGCGCCGCATCGAGCCGTCGACCGCCGGCAGGTTGCCGTCCGGGTCGGGCCCCCACAGCTCCACGAACGCGTCGGGCAGCGGTTCGCCCTCGCCGTCGTACACGCGCCCGTGCACGGCGATCGTGTCCGGGTGGCCGAGCGGGGCGATGTCGCCGCCGCCGCGGAACGGCAGCGCGTGGCCGAAGAACGGGCCGACCGTGTGCGACGGGGTGGGCAGCACGGTCTCCGGGCGACTTGTGTCGATCCTCGTCATGGCAGGTCAGCGTCCTTCTTCGAGCCAGGTGGCATGCGGTCCGTCGAGCACGATGTCCCAGTGGTAGCCCATCGAGAACTCCGGCACCGACAGGCTGTGGTCGTAGGTCGCCACCAGCCGCTGCCTGGCCGCGTCGTCCGTCACCGACTGGATGATCGGGTCGTACGGGAACAGCGGGTCGTTCGGGAAGTACATCTGCGTCACCAACCGCTGTGTGAACGCCGAACCGAAGAGCGAGAAGTGGATGTGGGCCGGCCGCCAGGCGTTGACGTGCTGACGCCACGGGTACGGGCCCGGCTGGACGGTGGTGAACCGGTAGAAGCCGCTGTCGTCGGTCAGGGTGCGGCCCACGCCGGTGAAGTTCGGGTCCAGCGGGGCGTCGTGCTGCTCGCGCTGGTGCGCGTAGCGGCCCGCCGAGTTCGCCTGCCAGATCTCGACCAGCTGGCCGCGGACCGGGCGCCCGTCGCGGTCGAGGAGCCGGCCGGAGACGGTGACGCGCTCGCCGATGGGCTCGCCGTTGTGCTGCCGGGTCAGGTCGTTGTCGATCTCGGTGATGTCCCGTTCCCCGAAGGCGGGGGAGGCCAGCTCCACCAGCTCCGGGTCCCGGCTCACGTCGATCGCGACCGGCGGCTGCTTGGGGTGCCGCAGGACCGACGAGCGGTACGGGGCGTAGTCGCGGCGCGGCTGGTGCTCGACGGGTGCCCCGTCGGCGATCCGCCTCTCGTACGCGGCGTGCTCGGCCGCGATCTCCAGGTCGATGTCGTGCTGCGTGAGAGTCATGAGGTTTCCTGGGATTCCTGACGGTCTCGTCGGACCGGGGGCGCGGAGTCGCCCCGGGCGGGGCGCGGGGAACGGCGCGGCAGGCCGCGGCCGGCCCACGGTTGGTGGACGTGCTCGATCCGGGACGGGTCCGCCCGGGGGGCACGGGCGAGGAGTTCACGCGGGGCGGCGGCCGGGTCCTCCGGCCGCACCGGCGTCAGGGCGCCGTCGGAGCGCCCGACCGGGGTACGGACCGCGTCGACGGTGTGGACGGACCGCACGTCAGGCAGGTACGGGCGGACGAACTTCTCGAACGCGCCGATGCGGGAGCCGGTCACCCGGGCGATCCGCCCCGCCGGCCGCAGCACCGGCAGGCCGGTGTCCATCGCCCCGCACGTGTGGGAGACCACGCGGAGAGAGCCGGTCCCGCGCCCGTACGGCGCCTGGATCGGTACGTTCGGCACACCGCTCGGCACACCGCTCGGACCGAAGCCGCCGACCGCGTGCGACGCGCCGTCCGGCACGTCGGCCACGGCCTCCAGGGCCGTGGCGACCACCTTGTCCATCCGTGAAGCCCCATCCCGTACGCGCACCCAGGTCCGCGACCGTCACAGTCGAGTCAGTCGGAATTAGTCAGCGCACTGATTATCTCAGCGAGGTGTCCCTCACGCTGCCACCGGCGCGGCGGGGCGTCAAGGGCCCGGGTAGCCGGAGGTCACGTCGTCGCGTCGGCCCCGAGACAGTGCCGGTGCCGCCGAGTATTGTTCAGTACACCAACGAATACGACCCGCGACATACGACCCGCGACATACGATCCGCGAACACGACCGACGATCACGGCACGAACACGACCTCGGGAGCGCACATGGCCGCGGTGGACCTCTCCACCCACCCCGGGCACCTGGCCCGGCGGCTCCAGCAGGCGCACTACCTGCTGTGGAACACGATGGTCTCCGAGGAGATCACCTCGCCCCAGTTCGCGGTCCTCAACGCCCTGGTCGCCGAGCCCGGGCTCGACCAGCGCACGGTCGGCGAGCGGGTGGGGCTCGACCGGTCCACGATCGCCGAGGTGATCAGCCGGCTGGACCGGCGGGGACTGCTCGACAAGGTCCGCGACCCTCAGGACGGCCGCCGCTTCCTGCTGCGTCCGACCGACGAGGGGCTGCGCACCCACCGCAAGCTGACCGTACGCACGGCCCGCATGAACCAGGTGTTCCTGGCCCCCCTCTCGGCAGCGGAGCAGAGCGTCTTCCTCGACCTCATCCGCCGGGTCTCGGACGCGGCCGAAGGGCTCCGCAACCCCGCGGAACCCCTGGCCACCCGCACCTGAGCCCGCGCCCGCGCCTCACGCCCCGGTGAACACGACCCACACCTGTCCCTCGGCGAAGTTCACCGGCGTGCCGTCCGCCGTCGTGAACCCGGTGCCGTCCGTGGCCGATCGGCGCTCCCACCGCACGTCGTAGGAGCGTCCGTCGCGCAGCACCTCCGCCGTCCCGGAGCCGACCGTCTCGGTGTACGGCGTGTTGTTGCCGAGGAAGTCGCGGAAGGCCGACGCGCGCACCTTCACGTGCTGCACGACCACCGTCGCCGGGGCCACCCGCTCCCCGTCGGACGTCTCGGTCGGTGCCCCGTCCGTCGAGAGCAGCCAGCCGGCCCGCTCCGCGGACCAGGTGAAGGTGAAGCGGGCCGCCGGATAGCGCACGGTCCGGGACTCCCGGGGCTCCCCGCCCGCGGGCGCGGGGCCGTAGCGGAAGCCGGTGGTCAGGGCGTCGGCGCCGGGCGCGGAGGCCGGCAGCTCGCCGGGGCGCAGATAGAGGTTGTGCGGAGCGGCCCGGTCGGGGTCGCGGTAGAACGCGTCGGCCGCCTTCTCGGGGGTCCGCGCGTCCAGCCGCGCCTTGTCGATCAGGGGCATCAGCCTGCCCTGCGCGCCGGAGAAGGCGAGTGCCGGCCGCTCGAACTGGGCCAGCAGTTCCAGGTCCGACTCGCGGGCGCTGCGCACCGGCCCGACCGCCTTCGGCAGCTCGCTCGCGTACACCGCCATCAGCCGGCTCAGCCCGCCCTCGACCTGCTCGACGTACACGAGGTCCGCCGCGTCGAGGCCGGTGTGCGGCCGGGCCGCCCGCGCGTTGTCGAGCTTCACGGCGAGCACGGAGGCACCGGTGGGGCCGCTCTCGTCCCGCCCCTCGCTCGGGCTCTGTCGCGACGACGGTGACTGTCCGCGGCCGTCGTCGGCCGGGCCGCCCGCACCCGTGCAGCCCGCCGCCAGCGCGGCCGACATCGTGGCGGCCAGCAGCGCGGCCGTCGTGGCGGCGCGCCGCGTGCGTGCCTGCTGTCCCATGCCCACCGTTGCCACCCATCTCGTGCTGTCGATTGTGCGCTTATCGGCGCATTGATGGCCATACTCGATCGATTCCGATCACGCTCGCTGGACAGGCCGATCGGCCCAGGCGGTGCGGCGCGCGGCGATTCGCGGCGGTGGCGCCCGGGTACCCGGGCGCCACCGCAGACCGGACACGCCGACGTGACGAGGAGCGCGCGATGAAGGCAGTGACCTGGCAGGGCAAGCGGGACGTACGGGTGGAGACCGTGCCCGATCCGACGATCCAGGAGCCGACGGACGCCGTCATCCGCGTCACCTCCAGCGGACTGTGCGGCTCCGACCTGCACCTCTACGAGGTGCTCACCCCGTTCATGACACCGGGCGACATCCTCGGTCACGAACCCATGGGCATCGTCGAGGCGGTCGGCGCCGGGGTCCCGGACCTCAAGGCGGGCGACCGGGTCGTGGTGCCGTTCCAGATCGCCTGCGGCGGCTGCTGGATGTGCATGACCGGCCTGCCCACCCAGTGCGAGACCACCCAGGTCACCAGCGAGGGCATGGGCGCCGCCCTGTTCGGCTACACCCGCCTGTACGGGGCCGTACCGGGCGGCCAGGCCGAGTACCTGCGCGTGCCGCAGGCCCAGTACGGCCCGATCAAGGTCCCCGAGGGACCGCCCGACGACCGGTTCGTCTACCTCTCCGACGTGCTGCCCACCGCCTGGCAGGCGGTCGCCTACGCCGACGTCCCGCAGGGCGGCAGCATCGCCGTGCTGGGCCTCGGACCGATCGGGGACATGGCGTGCCGGGTCGCCCAGGTGCGCGGCGCCGGCCGGGTGTTCGGCGTGGACCTGGTGACCGAGCGGCTGCGCCGGGCCCGCGCGCGGGGCGTGGAGACGTACGACCTCAGGAGCTTCGACAGCGAGAAGGAGCTGGTCCAGGCGATCCGCGACGAGACCGACGGGCGCGGCCCGGACGCGGTGATCGACGCCGTCGGCACCGAGGCCCACGGCAGCGCCGTCGCCAAGCTGGCCCAGCAGGCCTCGGCCCTGCTGCCGCACAAGATCAGCGGGCCGTTCGCGGAGCGCTTCAGCGTGGACCGGCTCGCCGCCTTCCACACCGCCATCGAGCTCGTGCGCCGGGGCGGCACGATCTCGCTGTCCGGCGTCTACGGCGGGATGGCCGACCCGCTGCCGATGCTCACCATGTTCGACAAGCAGATCCAGATCCGGATGGGCCAGGCCAACGTCCGCCGCTGGGTCGACGAGATCATCCCGTACCTCACCGACGAGGACCCGCTCGGCGTCGACGACTTCGCCACCCACCGGCTGCCGCTGGCGGACGCCCCGCAGGCGTACGAGATGTTCCAGCGCAAGCGGGACGGCGCCGTGAAGGTCCTGATGACACCGTGAGTCAGGCCCCGGTGCCGAGGATCTCCGCCAGGTCGTAGCGCACCGGCTCCTCCAGCTGCGCGTACGTGCAGCTCTCGGGGGACCGGTCCGGGCGCCAGCGCCGGAAGCGGGCCGTGTGCCGGAAGCGCGCGCCGTTCTCCATGTGGTCGTACGCCACCTCGGCGACCCGCTCGGGCCGCAGCGGCACCCAGGACAGGTCCTTCTTGCCCGACCAGCGGCTGGGCGCGCCGGGCAGCCGTGCGCTCTCGTGCGCCGCCGCCTCGGCCCAGGCCGCCCACGGGTGGCCCGTGACGTCGTCCATGCGCAGCGGCTCCAGCTCCTCGATCAGCTCGGCGCGCCGCTTCATCGGGAACGCGGCGGACACGCCCACGTGCTGGAGGGCGCCCCGGTCGTCGTGCAGGCCGAGCAGCAGCGAGCCGACGACCGGGCCGCTCTTGTGCAGGCGGTAGCCCGCGACGACCACGTCCGCCGTCCGCTCGTGCTTGACCTTGAACATGGCGCGCTCGTCCTGGAGGTAGCGCACGGTCAGCGGCTTGGCGACGACGCCGTCCAGGCCGGCCCCCTCGTACTGCTCGAACCACTGCCGGGCCACGTCGATGTCGGTCGTCGCCGGCGCCACGTGCACCGGCGCCGTCACCCCGGACAGGGCCGTGGTCAGCAGCGTCCGGCGGTCGCCCAGCGGGACGTCCAGCAGTGACTCGTCCCCCAGCGCCAGCAGGTCGAAGGCCACGAACGACGACGGCGTCCGCTCGGCCAGCGTCCGCACCCGGGAGTCCGCCGGGTGGATGCGCTCGGTCAGCGCGTCGAAGTCCAGCCGCCCGTCCCGCGCGATGACGATCTCCCCGTCCAGCACGCACCGCTTCGGCAACCGCTCCTTCAGTGCCGCCACCAGCTCGGGGAAGTACCTGGTCAGCGGCTTGCCCGTCCGGCTGCCCAGCTCGACCTCGGGCCCGTCGCGGAACACGATCGACCGGAACCCGTCCCACTTCGCCTCGTAGTGCATGCCGGGCGGGATCGCCGCCACCGACTTGGCGAGCATGGGCTTCACGGGCGGCATCACGGGCAGATCCATGCTCCGATTCTGCGCCGAGATCGAATGAAATGCCCGGTGTGCGAGGTTTGCGCGGTGCGCCTACCGTGGCTCGCATGGGTGACGCGGTGGAACTGGAGGCGGGCGGCCGGACCGTACGGCTGTCCAGCCCGGACAAGGTCTTCTTCCCGGAGCGCGGCTTCACCAAGCTGGACCTCGCCCGCTACTACCAGGCCGTCGGCCCCGGCATCCTGCGCGCGCTGCGCGACCGGCCCACCACCCTGGAGCGCTACCCGGACGGAGTCACCGGCGAGTCGTTCTTCCAGAAGCGGGCGCCCAAGAACATGCCCGACTGGATCCCCACCGCCCACATCACCTTCCCCAGCGGCCGCAGCGCCGACGAGATGTGTCCCACCGAGGAGGCCGCCTTCCTGTGGGCCGCCCAGTTCGGCACCCTCACCTTCCACCCCTGGCCGGTGCGCCGCGACGACGTCGACCGCCCCGACGAACTCCGCATCGACCTCGACCCGCAGCCCGGCACCGACTACGACGACGCCGTCCGCGCCGCCCACGAACTGCGTGCCGTGCTCGACGAGTTCGGCGGCCTGCGCGGCTGGCCCAAGACCTCCGGCGGCCGGGGCCTGCACGTCTTCGTCCCGATCGAACCGCGCTGGACCTTCACCCAGGTGCGGCGCGCCGCCATCGCCGTCGGACGCGAGATGGAGCGCCGCATGCCCGAGCACGTGACGATCAAGTGGTGGAAGGAGGAGCGGGGCGCCCGTATCTTCCTGGACTACAACCAGACCGCCCGGGACCGCACGATCGCCTCCGCCTACTCCGTACGGCCGCGCCCGCACGCCCCGGTGTCGGCGCCCCTGCGCTGGGAGGAGGTCGGCACCGCACACCCCCGGGACTTCGACCTCGCGACCATGCCGGGCCGCTTCGCCGAACTGGGCGACGTGCACGCCGACATGGACGAGCACGCCTTCTCGCTGGAGGCGCTGCTGGAACTGGCGCGCCGCGACGAGCACGATCACGGACTCGGTGATCTGCCGTATCCGCCGGAGTACCCGAAGATGCCGGGGGAGCCGAAGCGGGTGCAGCCCAGCAAGGCAAGGAAGGAGGCGCCTTCACCGAAGGCGCCTCCCGGGTCGTGATCCCGCCGTGCGGTGGCCGGATGGCCTGGTGGCCGGGCGGCCTCGTGGGTCCGGGACCTACAACTCCTTGATCCGGATGTCCCGGTACGAGACGACGTCCGTCGTGCCGTGCACCTGGAGTCCGACGTAGCCGGAGGCGAACCGCCGCCCGTCCGTGCCCGGGTCGTCCGAGCGGGGCGGGGAGAAGTCCTGGCCGCCGAGGTTGTCGAACTCGTTGATCAGCACGCCGTTGCGGTAGACCGAGTAGTGCTGGCCGACCACCCGGATCTCGTAGTCGTTCCACGTGCCCTTCTGGGTGACGCCGGCCCCGGCGAGCCCCACCCGGTCGAAGCCGTAGACCGAGCCCGTCTTGTACATGTCGCCGTCGGGCCGGTCGAGCACCTGCACCTCGTGCCCGTACTTGATGGCGACCCACTCCGGCCGCGACTCCTCCGGGTGGCCGTGGACCCCCGGGAACCGCACGAACACACCCGAGTTGGCGTTGCCGGTGTCCGGAGCGTCGTCACGCCACTGGAGCCTGAGCGAGAAGTCGCCGTACTTGCGCTGCGGGAACCACAGCATCCCGAGGCCGGCCTTCGTGGTGCCGGAGGTGATCGATCCGTCGGCGTTCAGCGCGAACGAACCGCCGCCCACCTGCTGCCACTTGGCGAAGGACTCAGCGCTGCCGTCGAGGAGCGGACGGTAGCCCTCGGTCTGGCCGGGCGTGCCGAGCCCCGACGCGCGGGCCGCCTCCTGGACGGTGTCGTACTCGCGCTGGTCGACCACTCCTTCCCGCAGCAGTCTGTCCAGGACCGTCCTGACGTGCTTGAGGAACAGCGCGTGCGAGGTCCACTCCTTCTCGTCCTCGATCAACTCGCCGATGCGGCACCGGTTGTTCGTCACCCGGTTGGGCACACCCGAGTCGACCGTGCCGACGATCACCGTCAGCCGCTCGTCGTACTCCGGGCAGGCGGGCGCGGGCACCCCGCCGCCGACCACCACCGAGAAGCTCACCGTGCGCGCGGCGGAGGTGTTGCCCGCCTTGTCGCTCGCCCGGTAGGCCACGGTGTGCGCCCCCGCACGGTCGACCACGACCGGGGCGCTGTAGGCGATGTACGGGCCACCGTCGAGGGAGTACTCGATCCGGTCGACCCCCGA
Organism: Streptomyces sp. ALI-76-A; assembly: GCF_030287445.1. Lineage (GTDB taxonomy): Bacteria > Actinomycetota > Actinomycetes > Streptomycetales > Streptomycetaceae > Streptomyces. The sequence goes on from NZ_JASVWB010000002.1 coordinate 7,344,647, forward strand.
CCCGCCGTGGTTGTCGGCGGCGCTCACGGTGACCCGGGCCCGCCCCACGTACGCCCCGTCGGAGTTCCGGGTGCCGTCGACGGCCACACCGGTCGTCGGCGCGGTCGTGTCCTGCGGGGTCGCCGCGACCACCGTGAACCGCACGCTCTTCTCGGCGGCCACGTTGCCGGCCTTGTCGGTGGCCCGGTAGCGGACGGTGTGCGTGCCCACCTGGTGCACCATCACGGGGGCGGTGTACGGCTGCCAGGCGCCGGTACCGACCGCGTACTCGATGGTGTTGACCCCGGAGCCGGTGTCGGAGGCCGTGACGGTGACGGTGGCCATGTCGACGTACGTCCCGTCGGCGTTCTGCTGCCCGCTCACCGTCGCCGAGGTGTCCGGCGGGGCCGTGTCGTCGGAGGCCGGCGGGACGACCGTGAACCGGACGCTCTTCTCCGGCGAGACGTTGCCCGCCTTGTCGAGCGCGCGGTACCGGATCGTGTGACCGCCGACCTGGTCGACGACGACGGGCGCGGTGTACGGAAGCCAGTCGCCGGTGTCGCCGACCGCGTACTGGACGGCGTCGACACCCGACCCGCCGTCCTCGTCGGTCGCGCTGATCGCGACGCTCGCCGAACCGACGTACTCGCCCTGCGCGTTCTGCGCCCCGGTCACCCGCGCGGCCGTCTCGGGCGGTGTGGTGTCCTCGCCGCCGCCCTCGGTCACCACGAGGATGCCCTGCATCTGACCGTGGCCGGGGATCGTGCAGTGGTAGAAGTAACGGCCCGGGGTGAGCGTGACCTCGGCGGTGTGGCGTCCGCCCAGGTCGTCGTTCGGGTTGGCGAGGATGTTCAGCGCCACGTCGTCGTTGAACTCCGGATCCGAGGTCACGAACGTCAACGTGTGCGGCATCCCGAGGGTGTTGCCGGTGGCCTCGCTGTTCTCGAACACGATGGTCGCCGGGCCCGCGACGGCCGTCGCCGGCGCGGAGGTGTATGTGTCGATGTCGTTGCCGGCGGTCCAGGTCAGCACCTGGGCGGCGGCCGGCTCCGCCGCCTCCTCGGTTCCCGCGACGGACACCGTCTGCAGTCCGAGCATCACCAGCACGGCCGCCAACAGGGCCGCCCACAAGGGTCGTCGCTGTCTCACCGGGTCCCCCTCGCCAGCTGTCCGGCGGCCGGAGTGGGTCCGCCGCCCGTGTAGGTGACCCGCCACAGCGCCGACTTGGCGTCCGAGGTGAAGAAGCCGCGCCCGTAGTCGAGGACGTACAGGGCACCGTCCGGGCCGAACGTCCAGTCCATGAGGTTCTTGATGCCGTCGTTGCCGATCGGCACGATCTTCTTCAGGGACTCCGAGTGGACCGGCAGACCGCCGTCGCCGTGGTTCGCCGGGTCGGTGAGCACGGCGTTGCGCGGCTGGTCGCCGTCGTAGAAGTCACCGACGAACCACTTGCCGTCCCAGTAGGAGGGCCACTTCGTGGAGCTGGCGCTCGCCGCGTCGTAGCGGTAGACCGGCCCGTTCATCGCGGCCTGTCCGCCGCCCTTGAGCCACGGCAGCCGGTAGGTGGCCTCCTCCTGCCGGTAGGACGGGACACCGTCGGCGTCGCGCGGGAAGTCCGGCGCGCCGCCCTGCGGTGAGTACCAGATGTTGTTGCCGGTGATCGGCGGCAGGTTGACCAGGCCGTCGTTGTTCGGCGACTCGTTCTTCGGGTGGTCGCAGTCGTACCAGCCGAGCGGCTGGGCCGGATCGGGCAGGTTGCGGTCCCGGTAGGGCTGCTTGTTGCCCATGCAGTAGGGCCAGCCCCGGTTGCTCGCCTTGGTGATCACGGCGAACGTGTCGTACTTGGCGGGTCCCCAGGTCGTCGACGGCGCACCCGCGTCCGGGCCGACCCAGCCCGCGTAGAGGACGTCGGTCTGCCGGTCGACGAAGATGCGCGCCGGGTTGCGCACACCCATCACGTAGATCTCGCCGCGGGTCTTGCCGCCGCCCTCGTCGGTCTCCCGGCCGGTGAAGAGGTTGCCGTCGGGGAGCGTGTACGTCCCGTCGGGCTCCGGGTGGATGCGCAGGATCTTGCCGTTGAGGTTGTTGGTGTTGCCGGCGGTGCGCCGGGCGTCGGCGAAGGACACGCCCTTGTAGGCGGGCTGCGGGTTGTTGCCGGAGTAACCGCCGCTGAAGCCGCTGGAGTTGTTGTCACCGGTGGCGATGTACAGGTTGCCCTTGGAGTCCCAGGCCATGCCGCCGCCCGCGTGGCAGCAACTGTGCACCTGCACCGGCCAGTCGAGCAGCACCTTCTCGCTGCTGAGGTCCAGCTTGTTCGTCGCGAGGTCCAGCGTGAAGCGGGAGACGCGCCGTTCGGCCATCCGCTTGTCGCGGTCGAGTCCCGAGTGGGGCGTGTAGTGCAGGTAGACCCAGCCGTTCTGCTGGAAGCGCGGGTCGAGTTCGATGCCGAGCAGGCCCTCCTCGACCTTGACCAGCTCGTCGCCGCCGCCCTTGTTGCCGAACACCGTCAACTCGCCCGCCAGGGTGACCTTCTTGGCCGCCGGGTCGTAGACGTGGATCTGGCCCCGGCCCTTGCCGATGTCCGGGTTGTTCCAGTCGGTGATCACGGGCTGGGCGGAGTCGGCACCGCCCCGGCCGATGTAGAGCACTCGGCCGTCGGGCGCGGTGACCAGGCCGTGCGGTTCACCGATCTGGTCGTTCTGCCCGGGCTGGTTGGGCTGGGTGAGCCGCTCCGCCTTGTAGTTGCGGGTGATCGTCGCCTTGCAGTCGGCCTGCGCCAGACGGGTGGTCCACAGCAGCGCGCCGCGCAGATGCGCCCGGAAGTCGGTCTCGTCGTACGACGACACCGTGCCGCCCATGCCGGAGTAGAAGGAGCGTCCGCCGTCGTAGTCACGGCACCAGCTCACCGGGTGGTCCCAGCCGTTGGCGCCCGTCCCCGGCTGGTAGGTCGACTCCCGTACACGGGCGACCGTGTGCACGTCTCCCGACGGGTTCTTGACCCAGTTGAGCCACCGGTCAGGGCGTTTCCACTGGACCGGCAGGTCCCGGGTGGCCGGATGCCGGCGGTCGCCGACCTCGACGGTGGCCCGCTGCACGGTCGTCGGGCTGGACGCGGCCGGGCGGGCGCCGACCAGGCCGGTGAACCAGTCCGAGTACGGCTCCGCGCGGGCCGCGTCATGGAGGCCGACGAAGCCGCCGCCGGCCTCCATGTAGGACTCCAGGCCCGCCTCCTGCTCCGGGTCGAGGACGTCTCCGCCGCCGGTCAGGAACACGATCGCGTTGTAGGTGCCCAGCTCGGCCTCGTCGGTGAAGACCGCGGCGTCGTCCGTCGCCTCGACCTGGTAGCGCTGGTCCGCCGGGCCGGTCGCTCCGAGGTCCTCGATGGCCTCGATCCCGGCGTTCACGACGGGGGACTCGTCCCCGGCCGCGGCGGACCCGTGGAAGATCAGCACGCGTACATTCGCGCCGCCCGGCGGCGACTTGACGGACATCGTTGTCAGGTCCGGATCCCCGTCCGGACGCGCGGTGGCCGCCGGGCCCGACAGCAGCCCGGCGGCGACGACCCCGGTGGCGACGGTGGCCACCCAGGCCCGTCTTCTGGTACGTCTCGTCCCTTTCGTGCTCAACCCTCGTAAGTGCATGGGCACCTCCTCGGTCACAGCGACAGCGCCAAGGAAGCTAGACCCCTTCGCGTGGCTCGCCAAGACTTATGACCGAACTGGCCCCAACTTTGTCCTGGGTGTGGAGAAACACGGGGCGGGCCGCTACCGTCTCACACGCTCATCACAGGTACGTCTCCGCAAATTCCGTATCAGGGTGGGGAGTTCGGCATGGACAGACGCGGGTTCAACCGACGGCTGCTGCTCGGCGGCACGGTCGTCGCGACATCGTTGTCCCTCGGGCCCGAGGCCACGAGTGCCGCCGCCCCGGCGCGCACCGCCCCGGCCGGCGGTGAGGTGAGACGCCTGAAACTGTACGCCGAGAGGCTGGCCGACGGGCAGATGGGATACGGCTTGGAGAAGGGCGGGGCCACCATCCCCGGACCGCTGATCGAACTCAACGAGGGCGACACCGTGCACATCGAGTTCGAGAACACGACGGACGTGGCGGTGAGTCTGCACACGCACGGGCTGGACTACGAGATCACCAGCGACGGCACGAAACAGAACGGCAGCGACGTGGAGCCGGGCGGCACCCGCACCTACACCTGGCGCACCCATGCCCCCGGCCGCCGCAAGGACGGCACCTGGCGGGCCGGCAGCGCGGGCTACTGGCACTACCACGACCATGTCGTCGGCACGGAACACGGCACCGTAGGCATCCGCAAGGGCCTGTACGGGGCGGTGATCGTCCGCCGCCAGGGAGACATCCTGCCCGACCGGACGCACACGATCGTCTTCAACGACATGCTGATCAACAACCGGCCCCCGCACAGCGGGCCGAACTTCGAGGCCACGGTGGGGGATCGCGTCGAGTTCGTGATGATCACGCACGGCGAGTTCTACCACACCTTCCACATGCACGGTCATCGCTGGGCGGACAACCGCACCGGCATGCTCACCGGTCCCGACGACCCGAGCCAGGTCATCGACAACAAGATCGTCGGCCCGGCGGACTCCTTCGGCTTCCAGGTGATCGCGGGGGAGGGCGTGGGAGCGGGCGCGTGGATGTACCACTGCCACGTGCAGAGTCACTCCGACATGGGGATGGTGGGGCTGTTCCTGGTGAAGAAGACGGACGGGACGATCCCGGGCTACGAGCCGCACGGGCGCGCGGGCGGTGACGAAGACGGGGCCGGTCGCGAAGAGTCCGGTCACGCGCACTGATCCGCCGGAGCGGGTGTTCACCGCCGTCCGCCGTCCGCCGCCCGCCGCCCGCCGCACACGGCCCACCGCCCGGCGGTCCCGGCACGGGCGGTGACGCCGAGAGCGCTCTCACGGCTGCTCCGTCCCCGGGGCTATCCTGATCGGCACCCGCCGGTGAGGAGTCCCGAAGTGACCGAGACAGTGCCCCGTCCGACCCTGGAGGCCGTGGCCGCGCTGGCCGGGGTGTCGCGGGCCACCGCCTCCCGGGTGGTCAACGGCGGGGACGGGGTGCGGGAGCCGCTCGTCGAACGGGTCCGGCGGGCGGTCGAGGAACTCGGGTACGTGCCCAACCAGGCCGCCCGCAGTCTGGTGACCAGACGGCACGACGCGATCGCCGTGGTCGTCGCCGAACCGGAGACGCGGGTCTTCGCCGACCCGTTCTTCGCCCTGCAACTACGCGGGATCAGCAAGGAGTTGACGGCTCACGACAACCAGCTGGTGCTGCTGCTCACCGAGGGCCGCGACGACCACGCCCGGGTCGGCCGCTATCTCGCCGGCGGTCACGTCGACGGGGCGCTGGTGTTCTCCCTGCACCTCGACGACCCGCTGCCCGGGCTGATCCGGCGGGCCGGGATCCCGACCGTCTTCGGCGGCCGCCCCGGCTGGAACGACGGCGACGGCGACGGGGTCGTGTACGTCGACAGCGACAACCGGGGCGGCGCCCGCCAGGCCGTACGCCATCTCGTCGGCCTCGGCCGCACCCGCGTCGCCCACATCACCGGCCCCCTCGACCAGACCTCGGCGGCGGACCGGCTCGACGGGTTCCGTGACGTCCTGCCCGACGCCGACCCGCGGACGGTGGCCGAGGGCGACTTCACGCCGGCGGGCGGCGAACGGGCGATGCGGGAACTCCTCGACCGCTGCCCCGACGTGGACGCCGTGTTCGCCGCCAACGACCTCACCGCCGCCGGTGCGCTGCGGGTGCTGCGCGAGCACGGGCGGCGGGTGCCCGACGACGTGGCCGTGATCGGCTTCGACGACATGCTGCCCGTCGCCGAGCAGACCGATCCGCCGCTCACGACGATCCGTCAGGACATCGAGGAGATGGGCCGGCTGATGGCCCGCCTGCTGCTGCGCGGCCCCGGCCGCCCCACCGCCGAGGAGACGGAGTCGCCCGGCGTGGTCCTGCCGACGACCCTGGTCCGCCGCGCCACCGCCTGACGCCGCCAGGGCCTGTCCGCCTCCGGTGTCGGACGCGTGTTCTCGGCGTGCCGGGTGCGGAGCCTCGTACTGGACGTACTCGGGCTTCGTTCCGCGCCCGGTGCGGCGAGAGCGCGCGCATGGTGGCGCGAGGCAGGCGGAAGGACCGGACGGGCCCTACGCCTCCTGCGGCGGCACGCTCTTGAGCACCGCGAAGCGGGCACCGTAGGGATCCGTGAGCTCGGCGATCCGGCCGACGTCCGCCAGGTCCGTCGCCGGCAGCCGCACGGTGCCGCCCCGCTCCAGTGCCGTGCCGACCGCCGCGTCCGCGTCCGGCACCTCGAAGTACGGCAGCCAGGTCCCGGACGGCGCCTGCGTCGGGTCGTCCTCCAGTGGGACGAGGCCGCCGAACATGGAACCGGGTTCGGTGCCCTCCGGGTGGACGGTGGTGTACGTGTCCCCGGCGAAGGTGAGCGCGGAGGTCTCCCAGCCGAACAGCGCGTGGTAGAAGCCGGCGGCGGCGGGGAGGTCCGGGGTGTACAGCTCCAGCCAGCACAGTGCGCCGGGCTCCTGCACGACGTCCAGACCCTTGTTGGCCGCGGGCTGCCAGATGCCGAAGGACACGCCCGCCTGGTCGGCGAGGATCGCCATGCGGCCCAGGTCCATGACGTCCATGGGCTGCATGAGCACCGAGCCGTGCGCCTGCTCGGCGGCCTTCGCGGTGGCGTCGGCGTCCGGCGTCTGGAAGTACACGGTCCAGGAGGGCGGGCCCTGGTCCGGGGTGGTCTGCATCCCGCCCGCGGCTGTCCTGCCGTCGAGCTGGAAGAGGCCGTAGCCGCCGACCTCGGGCCCGCCCGGCCGGTACTCCCAGCCGAGGAGCGCGCCGTAGAAGGAGGCGGCGCTCTCGATGTCGGGAGTGCCGAGGTCGAGCCAGTTGGGAGCGCCGGTGACATAGCGGGTGGTGAGCATCGCTGCCCCTCCTCTGCGGGGTCCCGTTGCCTGCACTGCCGAGTCTGACACCACCCACTGACAAGCGCGCGAGGTTCACCCGAGGAGACCGGTCACCGACGGACTCGTCGTACCGCGCTCCGCGCGCCGCCGTGCGCCGGGCTGCCCGGCCGGGTCATCATCGGGCGGCCGGAGGTCCGGGACGCGGCGTTGATCCCACGTTGATGGAACGTTTTTCGCCGACCGGCACGATCTCGTCCATGCACATCGACACCATCACCCCGGCCGATCCCGGCTGGCAGACGCAGGCCCTGTGCGCACAGACCGGGGCGGACTTCTTCTTCCCCGAGCCGGGCAGCTCGGTACGGGAGGCGAAGCGCATCTGCGGCATGTGCGAGATGCGTCCCGCGTGCCTGGAGTACGCGCTGGCCAACGACGAGCGCTTCGGAGTGTGGGGCGGCCTGTCGGAGAAGGAACGCCTGCAACTCAGGCGCACGCGACCGTGACCCACCGGGACGACGGCCGCCGGCCGGCCTGAACGCAGGGTTCCGGGGCGGGTCGCCGAGGCGGGCCCATGACCCGTCGGCCGACTGACGAGATACGGCCACGGGCCGTCCGCCGGCTGTCGAGATGCGGCTGCGGCCCGTCACCCGGCCGCAGCCCGGGCAGCGGCTGAGCCCAAGGCGAACGAGCCCAAGGTGAACGAGCCCAAGGCGAACGAGCCCAAGGTGAACGAGTACCACCGGGCCACGACGGGCGGTACGGCGCAACCTCCGGGGTTCGGCTCCCGGTGTCGCGCGTGTCGTCGGGGTGTGGCCGCGGGCCGTCGGCCGGTTGTCGGGGTGTGGCTCGTCCGGGGCCGCCGACGTGGCCGCAACCCCCGCGGCGGCCGGGCGCGACAGCGCGACGCGCACGGGTTCCGTCAGGCCGCTCCGTGTCTCAGGTGCGTGCGGTCACCGGCGCGCGGGTGCGAGCGGGGTGTCCGGAACTCACCCCGGTCTGCTGCTGCGGCGGCCAGGGCCGGGGCGCGGCGCCGGGACGGACGCGGCGGGACCGGTGCACCGGTCCCGCCGCGCCCGACTCCTCGGACGGTGAGGTCAGCCCGCCGCGCGGGCCGCCATCCGCGCCTTGCGCGCGGCCAGCTTCTCGTCGAACTTCGAGGCCTCGGCGTCCAGGCCGCCCATGTACATGCCGAGCTCCTCCTGCGCCTTGAGACCCTCCGGACCGAGGCCGTCGATGTCCAGGACCCTCAGGAAGCGCAGCACGGGCTGGAGCACGTCGTCATGGTGGATGCGCATGTTGTAGATCTCGCCGATCGCCATCTGCGCGGCGGCCCGCTCGAAGCCGGGCATGCCGTGACCGGGCATCCGGAAGTTCACGATCACGTCGCGCACCGCCTGCATCGTCAGGTCGGGCGCCAGCTCGAAGGCGGCCTTCAGCAGGTTCCGGTAGAAGACCATGTGCAGGTTCTCGTCGGTCGCGATGCGCGCCAGCATGCGGTCGCAGACCGGGTCCCCGGACTGGTGGCCGGTGTTGCGGTGCGAGACACGGGTCGCCAGCTCCTGGAAGGCGACGTACGCCACCGAGTGGAGCATCGAGTGGCGGTTGTCCGACTCGAAGCCCTCGGCCATGTGGGCCATCCGGAACTGCTCCAGCTTGTCCGGGTCCACCGCGCGCGAGGTGAGCAGGTAGTCGCGCATCACGATGCCGTGCCGGCCCTCCTCCGCGGTCCAGCGGTGCACCCAGGTGCCCCAGGCGCCGTCACGGCCGAACAGCGAGGCGATCTCGTGGTGGTAGCTGGGGAGGTTGTCCTCCGTGAGAAGGTTGACCACCAGCGCGATCCGGCCGATCTCGGTGACCTTGGACTGCTCCTTCTCCCACGCCTGGCCGTCCTCGAAGAGGCCGGGGAAGTTGCGGCCGTCACTGAACGGCACGTACTCGTGCGGCATCCAGTCCTTGGCGACCTTCAGGTGCCGGTTGAGCTCCTGCTCGACCACTTCCTCCAGCGCGTACAGCAGGCGGGCGTCGGTCCAGGCGGAGGACGGGCTGCCGAGGTGAGGGGAAGTGATCGTCACGGGTACTCCATGGGGACGCGGAACGTGAAGACGGAAACAGTCGGCGAGCGGTGCCGACCTGTACCTACGGAATCGTAGGCTACGTATCCGTAGGTTACGAAACCGTAGGTTAAGAACGGTGTAAAGATCCCTGATCAGGCGGGTACCCCGGGCGTGGCGAACGATTCCTATATCCCAGGTCCGGGGCCGGAGGGCCCTCGCGGCGACGAGGTCAGGCGTACAGCTCCCGCATCCGCACCGAGAGGCATGTCACACAGCCCTCGAGCTTCTCGAACTCGCCGATGTCCACCAGGACGGGCTCGTGGCCGAGGTCGGCGAGCAGGTCCGCGGTCTTCGGCGCGCTCGACGCCATCAGCAGCCGGTCACCGCCGAGCAGCACCACGTGCGCCCCGGACTCCTCCGGCACCGACAGGAAACGCGGGAACAGCGACGGCCTGTCCACCTTCGGGATGTGCCCGATGACCGTCCCGTCCGGCAGCGCGGTGACCGCCGACTTCAGATGCAGCACCTTGCTCACCGGTACGGCGACGACCCGCGCCCCGAGCGGCTCGAAGGCGGCCCGCACCTGCTGGACGCCGGCCGCGTTGGTGCGTCCGCCCCGGCCGACGTAGATCGTGTCGTCGATCTTCAGCACGTCGCCGCCGTCCAGGGTGCCCGGATCCCAGACCCAGTTCACCGAGCAGCCGAGGCGGGCCACTGCCTCCTCGACGCCCGTGGTCTCCTCGCGCCGGGACTCGGCGCCGGGCCGGGCGATCAGCGCGACGTTCCGGTACATGACCACGGTGTCCTCGACGAACACCGAGTCCGGGCAGTCCTCGGCCGCCTCCACCTCGACCGTCTCCCAGCCGTGCGTGCGCAGGGCCTCGACGTACGCCTCCCACTGTTCGAGCGCGAGGCCGGCATCGACCTTGTCCCGCTCGATGTGCGTCACCAGGCCTTCGGCGAGGCGCGGACCGGGGCGGCGGACGAGGGCCTTCTTGCTGGGCACGAGCGGGACTCCGTATCGGATGGGAGGTGTCGGGACCGTGCCGACGGTGCTCCGGGATCGCCGGAAGCCGTCGGGCGTCAGCGGACCATCATGCAGCGCCGTGCCGCCGGACGACACCCCCGGGGCCGCCGGCCGGGTCGGCACGCCGTGCTGACGGCACGGGGAGAGGCGTCCAGGGGGCACTTTGGGATCACCTGGCACCGCGGTGAGACGTCGCCTGCCAGGGCCCTAGACCGTCCCGGCCCGCAGGTGGTCGCGCAGGCGGCGGGCGACCTGGCCCATGAGGGCCTCGGCGTCGGGCTGGCTGCCCGCGGCCACCTGCGACTCGGTCAGGGCGGCGACGGCGTAGGTCCGGCCGTCGGCGTGTTCGACGACGCCGACCTCGTGGCGCAGATTGAGCAGGGTGCCGGTCTTGGACGACCAGGTGGAGGCGTCGGAGGTGAAGTCCGGGGCGAGGCGGTGGCGCAGCAGGTTGTCGGCCAGGAGGCCGCGCAGGCGGGCGGCGATGTCGGGGTGGATCGCCGGGGCCCCGGCACCCGGAGTACGGGCCCGGGGCCGCCAGAGCGCCTGGAGGAGGTCGACGAAGGCGCGTGCCGTGCCGGTGTTGGCGCGCGAGGTGTCCAGCTGCGGCAGCCGGTGGCCGCGCCCCGGTGTGCCGGACTCGATCGCGAGGGCGTGGGCGAGGTGCACCTCCGCCGGGTCGAAACGCTCCACCGGCGTTTCGGTCAGTTCGTGCATGGTGTGCCGTACGGAGATGCCCCGCAGTCCGAACGCGTGCACGGTCGCCGCGACCTGGTCGGGCGGGGTGAGTGCGAAGAGGGCGTCGGCGGCGACGCTGTCGCTGACGCAGACGCTGAGGTAGAGCAGGTCGTCGACGGCGATCCGGGCGCTGTGGCGGAACCGGCTCAGGCCGGTCGGCCCCGGGGTGGTGATCCGCCCGGGTGTCACCTCGATCGTCGCGGCGCCGTCGAGTTCTCCGCGCCGGATGCGTTCCAGTGTCGCCAGCGCGAGCGGGACCTTGGTGAGGGACGCGACCGGGAACTCTATGTCGGGTTCGATGCCGATCTCCTCGCCGGTGTCCAGGTCACGGACCAGGAACGAGCCGCCCAGCCCGCCCTCGCGCAACGTCCGGCGCAGCTGCCCGAGCAGTCTCTCGGTGTTCGTGTTCACAAGGACTCCTCCGGGGACCGCCTGGACTGAGAGGACGCCGTGGCTCGCGTGAGCTGTGTGGCACGCGCGGAACGCGGGGACGGCGGGGGTTGTGTGGCGCCCAGGCACCGGGCGACGGCGTCCGCGCACGTCCGGCCCGTGCGGGCGGCGTCGGTGTCCGTCTCGTCGGCCACGGCCAGGGCGTACCCCCGTGCGAAGCCGGGGCCGAGCTCGCCGACGGGCCGCCAGTGCAGGCCCAGCTCCCGGGCCTGCGCCGGCGAGCACAGCAGGGTGTCGTCCCGGCTCAGCACGTCCGCCGCGGCGGCCGCCACGGTCCGGGTCACGGCCAGCTGCGCCGGGCGCAGCCCGACGGCGTCGCGCAGACGGGCCAGACGGTCCCGGACGTGCGGCACGTCGTCCTCCGGCTGGAGCCACACGCGGCGCGGTCGCCGCGCGCGTCCGGCCCGGCCTGGGCGCAGGACGTCCAGGTAGACCGCCGAGCCGCCCGGGTCGTCCGCGAGCGCCAGTCCCAGCGGCACCGTCCAGGCCGCCTCGCGGGGCGGTACCGCCAGCAGGGCCGCGCGCACCTGCCGGGAGGTCAGCAGGTCAGCGCGCTCCGCGGGGCCGGCGGGGCGCGGGTCGAGGAGGATCCCGTGGTCGTGCGCCGCCGCGATGAGGTGGGCGAGGGCGCCCGTGGGGCAGATGGCCGGGACGGCGATGCGCAGCGGTCGGTGCCGCGCGGTCTCCGCCTCGTGGTCGAGCCGGTCGGCCAGCCGCACCAACTGCTGGGCCAGCGGCAGCATGTCCCGGCCGAACGGGGTCAGGGTCACCGCACGCGCGGACCGCTCCAGCAGACGCTCGCCCAGGCGTTGTTCGAGCGCGGCGACGCGGCGGCTCACGACCGACTGGGCCGTCCGGGCCGCCGCCGCGCCCACCGTGAAACTGCCGTGCTCGCTCACGCTGACGAACGCACGGCAGGCCGCTACAAGATCCACGGGGCCACTATGCCAAAACAGCATGGGAGCGCGTCCACGCGTCTTGGACACCGGTGCCCGTCCGGCCCGAGGGTGGCCGGACAAGCACGTCGACGCTTCGACACGTCGGCACTTCGAGGTCCTGGAGGTCCCATCCATGACGTACCCGCATCGCATGCGCCGCGGCGCCGCCTGGGCGGCCGGGTTGCTCGCCCTCGTCGCGCTCCCGGCATGCGGCCAGGAGACCGGGTCCGCGTCCGGTTCCGCCGTGGGCTCCCCGCGGTCGACGGCCGCCTCCGCGGCGGCCCCGGGAGCCACCGCGGGCGCGTTCCGGCGGTTGGAGCGCGAGTTCGACGCGCGGCTCGGTGTGTACGCCCTGGACACCGGTACCGGCCGGACGGTCGCCTACCAGGCGGACGAACGGTTCGCGTACGCCTCGACCTTCAAGGCGCTCGCGGTGGGAGCCGTGCTTCAGCGGCGTGGCCTGGAGGGGCTCGACAAGGTGGTCACCTTCTCGCGCGAGGACGTGGTCGCCAACTCGCCCGTGACCGAGAACTTCGTCGAGACCGGGATGAGCCTGCGCGAACTGTGCGCCGCCACCCTCTGGTACAGCGACAACACGGCGGCCAACCTGCTCTTCGACGAGCTCGGCGGCCCCGACGGCCTGGAGAAGGCCCTGGAACGACTCGGCGACGACGTCACCGAGATGGACCGGTACGAGCCGGAGCTCAGCGACGGCACGCCGGGCGACATCCGTGACACGAGCACGCCCCGCGCGTTGGCGGGGAGCCTGCGGGCGTTCCTGCTCGGCAAGGCCCTGGACAGGGAGGAGCGCGCTCTGCTCAGGACGTGGATGAAGACGAACACCACCGGCGAGACGCTCATCATGGCCGGCCTCCCGGACGACTGGACCGTGGCCGACAAGAGCGGCACCGCCGGGTACGGCGGACGCAACGACATCGCCGTGGTGTGGCCGGACGACGGCGCCGATCCCATCGTGCTGGCGGTCCTGTCCAGCCGGGACGAGCAGGACGCCGAACGCCGCGACGCACTGATCGCCGAGGCGGCCACCGTGGCGGTGGACGGCCTGGGCGGCCGGGGAGCGTAGCCCGCCGGGGCCGACGGTGCCCGGCTTGGCGGTGCCTGGCCTCGCGGTGTCCGGCCTCACGGTCCCCGGCCTCACGACCGGCCTCACGGCTCGTCAGGCCGGCCGGGACGGGCGCGACCGTCCCGGCCGGCTGGGACGCCACCCCCGGCCGGCTGGGACGGCATCCCGGAGACACCCGCCCCACCGGCACCCTGGCCCCGCCCCGTCTCACCGCCCTGTGACGACCTCCACCTCCACCTCCGTTCCTTCCGTCTCCGCTCCCTCCGCCGTCACCCGTCGAAGGTGCTCCCCGGTGAACGAGCCCTCAGCGTCGAGAAGTTGACGGGGTGTGCCCTCGAAGACGAGCCGGCCGCCGTCCCGGCCGCCGCCCGGCCCGAGGTCGACGATCCAGTCGGCGTGCGCCACGACGTCCAGGTTGTGCTCGACGACCACGACCGTGTTGCCCGTGTCGACCAGCCGGTCCAGCAGCGCGAGCAGCCCGTCGACGTCGGACATGTGCAGTCCGGTCGTCGGTTCGTCCAGGACGTACACCGCCCCGGTCCGGTGCAGCCGCGTCGCCAGCTTGATGCGCTGGCGTTCGCCGCCGGAGAGCGTGGACAGCGGCTGCCCCAGCGTGAGGTAGGCGAGGCCGACGTCGGCCAGCGCGCGCAGCCGGCGCCGTACGCCCGGGTCGTCGAAGAAGCCGAGTGCCTCGCCGGCCGTCATCTCCAGGACGTCCGCGACGGACCGGCCGTCGACGGTCAGCCGCAGCACCTCGTCCTTGAAGCGCCGCCCCTCGCAGTCGTGGCAGGTCGTCGTCACCGGGTCCATGAACGCCAGGTCGGTGTAAAGGATGCCGCGCCCCTCGCAGGTCCCGCACGCCCCGGCCGAGTTGAAGCTGAAGAGCCCCGGTCCGGTCCCCGTCTCCCGGGCGAAGATCTTCCGGACCGTGTCCATGATCCCGACGTAGGTCGCCGGTGTGGACCGCCCGGAGATCCCGATCGACGACTGGTCGACGACCACGGCGTCGGGGTGGGCGGCGGTCAGCTCCGCGGCCAGTGTGCTCTTCCCGGACCCGGCGACCCCGGTGACCACGGTCAGCACGCCGGTCGGGAACTCCACGGTCAGGTCCCGCAGATTGTGCCGGCCGGCGCCCTTCACCCACAGCCCGCCGGTGGCTCGCCGCACCTCCTCCTTGACCCGCGTACGGCGGCGCAGGCAGCGCCCGGTCGGGGTGTCCGACCCGGCCAGCTCGGCCGGCGTCCCCTCGAACACCACCCGTCCGCCGTCGGCTCCGGCGCCCGGCCCCATGTCGACGACGTGGTCGGCGAGCGCGATGACGTCCGGGTCGTGCTCGACGACCAGCACGGTGTTCCCCTTGTCGCGCAGCCGCAGCAACAGGTCGCCGAGCCGTCCGACGTCCCGCGGGTGCAGACCCACACTGGGTTCGTCGAAGATGTACGTCATCCCGGTCAGGCTGGAGCCGAGGTGCCGCACGGTCTTCAGCCGCTGTCCCTCGCCGCCGGAGAGCGTGGCGGTCTCCCGGTCGAGGCTGAGGTAACCGAGACCGATCGCGTCGATGCGTTCGAGGGCGGTGATCGCGGCCCGGGCGACGGGCGTGGCGACCGGGTCGTCGATCTCCCTCAGCACGCCGATCAGGTCACTGACCTGCATCCGGGCGCAGTCGGCGATGGTGCGGCCGTTGATCCGGGTGGCGAGCGCCGCCCGGTTGAGCCGGGCGCCGGCGCAGGCGGGGCAGGTGCCCTCGGTCAGGAACTCCCGTACGAGGTCGCGGGTCTTCTGGCTCATGCCGGACAGGTCGCGCTTCAGGTACAGCCGCTCGAACCGGTCGGCGAGCCCCTCGTACTCGGTGGTCCAGGTGCCGCCGCTGCCGTTGACGGTGACCTTGCTGCCGGGGCGGCCGTGCATCAGGAACTCCCGCTCGGCGGCGGTGAACGCGCCGACCGGCTTGTGCGGGTCCAGGTCGTCGGAGTTCGTGTACGCCTGCCCCTGCCAGGTCCCCGCCGCGAACGGCGGGAAGCGCACCGCCCCGTCGGCCAGTGACCGCTCCGGGTCCAGGATGCGGTCCCAGTCCGGCCGCACCACCCGCCCGAGCCCGTCGCAGTCGGGGCACATGCCCGCCGGGTCGTTGAACGAGTACGCCGTCGCCGGTCCGGCGCTCGGGGTGCCGTGCCGGGAGAACAGCACGCGGATCACCGAGTAGACGTCGGTCATCGTGCCGACGGTGGAGCGGGAGTGGCCCCCGATCTGCCGCTGGTCGACCACGATGGCGGGGGTGAGGTCCTCCAGCGTGTCGGCGTGCGGCCGCTCGTACTTGGGCAGCCGGTTGCGCACGAACCAGGTGAACGTCTCGTTCAGCTGGCGCTGCGACTCGACCGCGATCGTGTCGAAGACGACGGACGACTTCCCCGATCCCGAAACGCCGGTGAACACGGTCAGCCGGCCCTTCGGGATGCGGAGCGTGACGTCCTCGAGGTTGTTCTGCCGGGCTCCGGTGAGGGTGATGAAATCGGACATGCACCCGACGCTAGAAGGGATACCCGACAGCTTCTGACGTGATTTCCCTCAGTTCTCCGTTCTCCAGCAGCAGCCACCGGGTGATGCCGACCGACTCCAGGAACGGCAGGTCGTGGCTGGCCACGATCAGCGCCCCCTCGTACGACTCCAGGGCGGTCGTGAGCTGCCGCACGCTCGCCATGTCCAGGTTGTTCGTCGGCTCGTCCAGCATCAGCAGCTGGGGCGCGGGCTCCGCCAGCATCAGCGCGGCGAGGGTCGCCCGGAAGCGTTCGCCGCCCGACAGGGTGGCCGCCTTCTGGTCCGCGCGGGCGCCCCGGAACAGGAAGCGGGCGAGCCGGGCCCGGATCCGGTTGCGGGTGGCGTCCGGCGCGAACCGGGCCACGTTCTCGGCGACGGTCAGCTCGCCGTCGAGCACGTCCAGCCGCTGCGGCAGGAAGCGGAGCGGGACGTGGGCCCGCACGTCGCCGGACAGCGGCTCCAGCTCCCCGGCGACCGTCCGCAGCAGCGTCGTCTTGCCCGCGCCGTTGCGCCCGACCAGGGCGATCCGCTCCGGACCGTGCAGCTCGAAACCTCCCTCCACCCGTGCCCCGTGGGCCAGGTGCACATCCTGGAGGGTGAGGACGGTACGGCCCTGGGGTACGGCCGTGTACGGCAGGTCGACGCGGATCTCGTCGTCGTCCCGCACGGCCTCGGCCGCCTCGTCGAGCCGTTCCCTCGCCTCGGCGAGCTTCTCCTCGTGCATGATGCGGTGCTTGCCCGCGGACTCCTGCGCCGCGCGCTTGCGGGCCCCCATGACGATCTTCGGCTCGCGCTTCTGGTCCCACATCTTCTGTCCGTACCGCCTGCGTCGGGCCAACTTGACCTGCGCGTCGACCAGTTCACGCTTCTGCTTCTTGAGATCGGCCTCGGCGACGCGCACCATCCGTTCCGCGGCCTCCTGTTCGGTGGCGAGCGCGTCCTCGTACGCCGAGAGGTTGCCGCCGTACCAGGTGATCCCGCCGGAGCGCAGATCGGCGATCTGGTCGACCAGGTCGAGCAGTTCGCGGTCGTGGCTGACCACGACCATGATCCCCGGCCAGGCCGCGACGGCCGCGTAGAGCCGCCTGCGCGCGTACAGGTCGAGGTTGTTGGTGGGCTCGTCGAGCAGCAGCACGTCCGGCCGGCGCAGCAGCAGCGCGGCCAGCCGCAGCAGCACCGACTCGCCGCCCGACACCTCGCCGATCGTGCGGTCCAGCCCGATGTGGCCGAGCCCGAGTTCGCCGAGGGTGGCGAGGGCCCGCTCCTCCACGTCCCAGTCGTCGCCGACCGTCTCGAAGTGTTCCTCGGCCACGTCACCGGCCTCGATCGCGTGCAGCGCGGCCCGCCGGGCGGCGATGCCGAGCGCCTCGTCGACCCTCAGGGCGGTGTCGAGCGTGACGTTCTGCGGGAGGTGACCGACCTCGCCCGCGACGCGCACGGTGCCGTCGGCCGGAGTCAGCCGGCCGGCGATCAGCTTCAGCAGGGTCGACTTCCCCGACCCGTTGACGCCGACGAGACCGGTGCGGCCCGGACCGAAGGCGACGTCGAGGCCCTCGAAGACGGAGGTGCCGTCGGGCCAGGTGAAGGAGAGGGATGTACAGGTGATGGACGCAGACATACGGAAGCCTCCGCGGTTGCTCGGTGCGGGCACGGGCAGACGCGTATCGAGACACCGGCGACCAGGGAGGAGAGGCCCGGGGGCAGGGAACGGCCCTGTTCCGCGAAGGACGGCTCGAACGCCGAGGTCGCACGCGGCGGCACACACCCCAGGTGTGTGACGCGGTGTCTCAGAACCTCAGACGAGCAACGTCCTTCTCCTATCGACGGCAACAGAACCGCCAACACCGTACGAGCGGCTCTCGACGGCTGTCAACGCATTAACGTCGGCCCCGATCCCACCCTCCGAAGGAGTCCCCGTGCCCCACGGCTCGCTCTCGCTCCCGGCCCGCCTGTGCCTGCTGGCCTGGAACAGTACGGAGACGGAGACCGGCGGGGCCGGCCGGCTGCCCCCTCTGGTCCGGGCCGGTGCCCTCGTCGAGCTGGCGCAACGCGGCCTGCTCATCGACGACGACGGCATCGCCACCCCCGCCGACCTGGACTCCGGCACGGGCGACGCGGTCCTCGACGGACTCCTGGAACTGGTCCGGGAGTCCCGGCCGCACCGGTGGCGGACCTGGGTGACCCTGCGGGCGCGGATCACGCTGGACGCCGTACGGGAGCAACTGGCCGCCGAAGGTCACCTGCGGGCCGAGAAGAGGCGCGTCCTCGGGGTGTTCCCGACCGTGGAGTACGCCCTGGACCGCGGCGCCGTCCTGGAGGCGCTGTGCGAGCGGACACGGGAGGCGGTAGGGGGTCCGTTCCCGGTCGCCGAGCTCTCCGAGCGGGACGCGGCCGTCGCCGCGCTCGCGGACGCCGCCGGGCTGGTGCCGGGCGCCGGGCCCGTACCGGGGCGTCTCGAAGAGCTCACCGAGCGCGGTGGAGCGGCGACCGCCGTGCTGCGGACGGTCCTCCGGGAGGTGCGGACGACGAGGGTGGCGTCGGCCGTCGCCGACTGAACCTGTCCCGGCGTCCCGGGCCTGGCCGTGGGCGCCGACGGATCCTCGTCCCCGGGGCCGTCGAGCCCGGGTGGTGAAGGAGTTCGTCGACGGGAGCGGCGGGCCGTCCCCGCGTGCCGGCCGGTCCGGCGGGCAGCCGGCCGCCGTGGGGGGGAGCACCTGAGCGTCGGCTCGCGTGTCGCCCATGCCGCGCACGTCCTGGTCCGTCGCGCGGCGCGGGAGCTGTCGGGCGCGGGAACCCAGGCGTCACCGACGGACGGACTCGACCCCTGCGGGCAACCCAGGCGTCACCGACGGACGGACTCGACCCCGGCGAGGTCGACGCGCCGCCGAGACGGTCAGCCCGGTGCCTTCGAGGGACGCCGGCCCGCACGGGTCAGCAGGCGTGCCCGAGGGCTCAGCGGGTGGGACGCGGAACGGTCAGCAGGCGTCCCGCATCAGCTCCGCCAGGTCGTGGTCCAGGTCCAGGTACACGTGCTCCAGACCGACCGGCACCAGCTCGCCGGTCGCCTCCAGGAACCTCCGCAGCTCGCCCGAGCGGACGTGCACGACGGCGGTGCCCTCGGGGGCGTGGAACTCCAGGACGGTGCGGTCGTACCCGTACGGCCGCACGCGTACGTCCCCGTGGCCCTGAGGCTCCTGGAGGCCGGCCGACAGCAGCTCGCGGCTGAAGGTCCAGCAGACCTCCACGCCCTCCAGGGTGGCCGGGGCCGGGAAGGTCATGCGGACGGCGAACGGGTCGCGCCGGTCGTAGTGCAGCGTGGCGGGGATGCTCGGCATCCGCGGCGCGGCGGCGACGAGACGGGCCTCTACGGGCTGCTCGATGACGATGGACAACGCCTTGCTCCCTTGCGACGGCTGGACGGACTCCGGGGATGAGGCCGGGCACTGGAAGAGACGCTGGAATGAGTCGATCCGTGCACACGATTGTCGAGTGACCTCTGTCACCGCGTTCATTCACGGGAGTGACGAAGCTCTTCTCGTGGGTCCCGAAGGCCAGTTGGGGCGAGTGCGGCAAAACCGCACACGGCGGACGCGGTCCTCTGGACGGCACCTGGAGGGTGGGCTAGCTTCGCCCGCCATGAGGCGCTTGGGGATCACGCGACGCACGAGACGTACGAGCCGGATGGCCGGGATCGCTGGGACGGAGGCCGGGATGGCCGGAATGACCCCGACGCCCCCGACCATCGGGACGAGCCCGCTGACCCGTATCCGCCGGCCCGCCCGGACCGTCATCGCGGGCGCGGCCTGCGTGGCGGCGCTCGCCGTCCTGACCGCCGCGCCCGCGCAGGCACAGCAGGCGCCCGGCCGGACCCCGCACTGGGAACCGAAGGACACCGCGAGCCCGGAGGTCCGCTTCCGGGGCCTGGCGGCGGTCGGCCGGAGCACCGCCTGGGTCGCCGGGACGCGGGGCACCGTGCTGCGCACCACCGACGGCGGCGCGAACTGGCGGAACGTCTCGCCGCCGGGCGCCGCCGCGCTCCAGTTCCGGGACGTCGAGGCGTTCGACGCGCGGCGCGCGGTGGTGCTGGCCATCGGCGAGGGCGAGGCGTCCCGGGTGTACCGCACCGACGACGGCGGCGAGACCTGGACCGAGTCCTTCCGCAACACCGACCCGAGGGCCTTCTACGACTGCCTCACCTTCTTCGACCGCCGCCACGGTCTCGCGATGAGCGACCCGGTGGACGGGAAGTTCCGCATCCTGTCGACCGGCGACGGCGGCCGCACCTGGACGGTGCTGCCCAGTGCCGGGATGCCGGCCGCGCAGGCGGGCGAGGCGGGCTTCGCGGCCAGCGGCCAGTGCCTGGTCTCCGCCGGCCCCCGGGACGTGTGGCTGGCGACCGGCGGGGCCGCCCGCGCGCGGGTGCTGCACTCCGCCGACCGCGGGCTGACCTGGACGGCCGCCGACCTGCCGGTCCCGGCCGGCGACCCGGCCCGTGGCGTCTTCGGGCTCGCCTTCCGCGACCGTACGCACGGCCTCGCGGTCGGCGGCGACTACCGCGCGGACCAGGCCTCCCCGCAGGCGGCCGCCCGCACCGCCGACGGGCCCCGCACCTGGCGGCCCGCCGCCGAGCCGCCGCCCGCCTACCGCTCCGGCGTCTCCTGGCTCCCGCACAGCCGCACGGCCGCCCTCGCCGTCGGCCCGACCGGCACGGACCTGACGACGGACGGCGGCCGCACCTGGCGGACGGTGGACCCGGGCTCCTACGACACCGTGGACTGCGCCCCCGACCTGAGCTGCTGGGCGGCAGGAGAACAAGGGCGGGTGGCCCGGCTGGAAAGCTGACGGCGGGCGGCCGGGCCAGGTGCGCCGGATTCCGGGTACCCGTCCACCCCACGCGAGAGGAGTGGCGGACATGCCCAGTGGTTCCAGCCCCAAGCGGGAACGCCAGTACGAGCACATCAAGGAGAGCGCGAAGGACCGCGGTGAGAGCACCGGACGCGCCAAGGAGATCGCCGCGCGGACGGTGAACAAGGAGCGCGCCCGGTCCGGCGAGGCCGAGACGGCCAGTCGCACCTCGACCCAGGACATGTCGTCCGGCAAGCGCGGCGGTCAGCGGTCCGGCAAGGGTTCCCAGGGCCCCACGTACGACCAGCTGTACGAAGAGGCCAAGAAGCGCGGCATCCAGGGCCGCTCGGACATGAACAAGAGTCAGCTCCAGCGCGCGCTGGGCGACAAGGGCTGACCCCGGCGCCGTGGCCGCCCGCGCGGTAACCGTACGCTCGTTGCCACCATGACGACCGTACGCATTCCCGCGGGCTGGCCCGCGACCGAGGACGAGGCCCGCGCGGTCCAGGACGAGCTGCGGGCGCGGGTGACGCTCGACCAGCCGGGCCCGCCGCCCGGCACCGGGCATGTGACCGGCGTCGACGTGGCCTACGACGACGAACGTGACCTCGTCGCGGCCGCGGCCGTCGTGCTGGACGCGGCGCGGCTCACCGTCGTCGCGCGGGCCACGGCCGTCGGCCGGGTCTCCTTCCCGTACGTGCCGGGCCTGCTCGCCTTCCGCGAGATCCCCACGGTCCTGGCCGCCCTGGAACGGCTGCCGTGCCCGCCCGGCCTGGTCGTCTGCGACGGCTACGGCCTCGCCCACCCGCGCCGCTTCGGCCTCGCCAGCCACCTCGGCGTCCTCGCCGGCCTGCCCACGATCGGCGTCGCCAAGAACCCCTTCACCTTCACGTACGACGATCCCGGCACCCCGCGCGGCAGTACGTCCCCGCTGCTCGCCGGCACCGAGGAGGTCGGCCGCGCGCTGCGCACCCGTGACGGAGTGAAACCGGTGTTCGTCTCCGTCGGCCACCGCGTCGACCTGGACGGCGCCTGCGCCCACACCCTCGCCCTGACCCCCGCCTACCGCCTCCCGGAAACGACCCGCGCGGCCGACGCGCTCTGCCGCGAGACCCTGCGGGAAGCGACCGCCTGACGGGAGCCGACCGCCGGACGGGACGGCCCGCCGGGGGAGGCGACCACCTGCCGGCGGCGGCCCGCAGGAGGCCGACGGCCTACCGGGGAGGCAACCAGCCGCCACCGACGGCCCGCCGACAGTGCCGGTCCGCCGGAAGCGGCCTGAGTACCTCGTCTGAGTACCTGTACGGATGTGCGGACACGCATGCCCTCGGCAGGCTGGGGCGCATGACGACACACCGTGCCCCCCAGCCCCTCGCCGACCCCGAACGGCCCGTCGAGCGTGCCGTGACCGCCGCGCTGATCCTCGCCGTGGTGGCGGGACTCGCCTGGATCGGCGGCATGATCTACACCGTCGTCCAGTGGCCGTCGTAGGACCGGTCAGCGGGTCGCGACGACCCGGAACGTGATCCCCGCCCGGCGCAGTCGCTCGGTCAGCGCGTCGCCCATCGCGACCGCCGTGGTGACCTGACCGGCGCTCGGCGGCAGGTCGTCGAGGGCGAGGGACATCGCCGACTCGGCGAACATCTTCGCCGTCTCTCCGTACCCGGGGTCGCCGCCCGCGACCTCCGTGCACACCCGCCGGCCGCCGCCCTCGCCGACGAACCGCACCCGGAACCAGCTCTTCGCGCGCTTCTCCGGACCCGGCCCCTCCCCGGGCTTGAGCCGGGCGGACAGCCAGCGCCGCGCGGGCGGCAGTTGGGCGGCGGCCAGCACCGCGCCCACCGCCGCGACCCCGCCCACCGCCACCGGCAGGCGCCGTACCGCCGCGTACTCGCGGTAGCGGAAGTCGGGTCCGTACCGTTCCAGCGCCCGCGCGGAGCGCCGGACGACCTGCGCGTCGATCGTCGGCAGCGGCAGCGCCCAGGCACCGACCTCCGGTGCGAAACGTGGTGCTCCGGTCGGAGCGGAGACCCGCCGGCCGATCAGCCGGGGCTCGTGCCGGCCCCGGTCCCGGGCGGCGGCGATCATCCGCCGTCCGCGCGCGACCTGGTTGAGCGCCGAGGCGAAGGTGCCGCCCGAGAAGGCCGCGTCCGCCGTCACGAACCCGTCCACCCTGAGCGGCACCCCCTCGGGCAGCCGGCGGACCGTGAAGTACACCCCCAGGTCGTGCGGCACCGAGTCGAACCCGCAGGCGTGCACCAGCCGCGCGCCCGTCTCCCGCGCGCGGGCGTCGTGACGGACGTACGTCAGGTCCACGAACTCCGGCTCCCCCGTGAGGTCGAGACAGTCCGTGCCGGTGTCCGCGCACGCGGCGACCAGCTCCTCGCCGTACGTCACGTAGGGGCCCACCGTCGTGGCCACCACGCGCGCGTGCTCGGCGAGCGCGCGCAGCGAGGCCGGGTCGGCCACGTCCGCCCGCAGCACCCCGACGTCCGTGCCGCCGGGCAGCCGCTGGCGCAGTTCCCGGAGTTTCGCCTCGCTGCGTCCGGCGATCGCCCAGCGCAGCCCCTCGGGGGCGTGCGCGGCCAGGTACTCCGCGGTGAGCGTCCCCACGAAGCCGGTGGCTCCGAAGAGCACGATGTCGTACGGACGATCCGCTCTGTTCGTCCTGCTCATGACACCCCTTGGTCTCGTCGCACGCGCCGTTGTCGGTGGCCGAGGCTAGCGTGAGGAGTGCGGTGCCCGACAACGAGGCCGGAGGTGGCACAGGTGGCCGTGCCGAAGAGCGCCCTGAGGAAATGGGAGAAAGTGCGCGCGTTCGCGCTCGCGATGCCCGGCGCGACGGAGGAGTTCCCCTGGGGCGAGAGCGTCGCCAAGGTCGACAAGAAGGTGTTCGTCTTCCTCGGCGTCACCGACGGCGGCTATCCGCTGGGCGTGACGGTCAAGCTCAAGGACGAGGCCGCCCATGCCCACGCGCTGACCTGCCCGGGTGCCGAACCCGCCGGGTACGGCCTCGGGAAGTCCGGCTGGGTGAGGGTCCCGCTGGAGCCGCAGGGCGCCCCCGCCGCCGAGCTGCTGTGCGACTGGGTGGAGGAGAGCTACCGCGCGATAGCCACGAAGCGACGGACGGCGGAGCTGGACGCGCGCTGAGGGACGGCGGGCCAACTGAGCGCTTGCTCGCCCAGGTCTTGTGCCGGCCGTACGGCGTTCCTAGCATCACTGGTGTTACATCGGTTGTGTCACATCTCTGGGGGCTGGATGGCAACGACGCCAGGGCAGGGCCCGCTCACCGGCGTGCGCGTGGTCGAGCTGGCCGGTATCGGGCCCGGCCCGTTCGCCGCCATGCTCCTCGCCGACCTGGGCGCCGACGTGGTCCGCGTGGACCGGCCCGGCGGCCCCGGACTCGCGATCGATCCCGCGTACGACGTCACCAACCGGAACAAGCGCTCGGTGATCGTCGACCTGAAGGCGGCCGACGGCCCCGCCCGCGTCCTGGACCTCGCCGCGCACGCCGACATCCTCGTCGAGGGCTACCGGCCCCAGGTCGCCGAACGCCTCGGCGTCGGCCCCGAGGCGTGCCACGCCCGCAACCCGCGCCTCGTCTACGGCCGGATGACCGGCTGGGGCCAGCAGGGCCCCCTCGCCGCACGCGCGGGCCACGACATCGCCTACATCGCCGTCACCGGCACCCTCGGCATGATCGGTGCCCCGGACGGGCCCCCTGCCGTCCCCGCCAACCTGCTCGGGGACTACGCGGGCGGCTCCCTCTACCTCGTCGTCGGAATCCTCGCCGCCCTCCACCACGCGCGCGCGAGCGGCACCGGCCAGGTCGTGGACGCCGCCATCGTCGACGGCACCGCCCACCTCTCCGCGATGATCCACGGCATGCTCGCCGCCGGCGGCTGGCAGGACCGGCGCGGGGCCAACCTCCTGGACGGCGGCTGCCCCTACTACGGCACCTACGAGACCGCCGACGGCCGTCACATGGCGGTCGGCGCCCTCGAACCGCAGTTCTACGACACGTTCCTGGACCTGCTCGGCCTCACGGACTTCGCCACGGCCCGCAAGGACTGGACCCGCTGGAGCGAACTGCGCGAGGCGGTCGCCGCCCGCTTCAGGACCCGTACCCGCGACGAGTGGACGGAGGTCTTCGAGGGCACCGACGCCTGCGTGGCCCCCGTCCTGTCGCTGCGCGAGGCCCCGCACCACCCGCACCTCGCCGCGCGCGGCACCTTCACCGACCACGGCGGCATCACCCAGCCCGCGCCCGCCCCCCGCTTCTCGGCGACCCCGACGGCGGTCCGCGCCGGCCCCGCCCGGCCCGGCGCCGACACGGCGGACGTGGCCCGCGACTGGGACGTACCGGACCTCCTGAAGGGCCCCGAATGAAGCGGCGGATCCTCACCCCCGAGCACGACGACTTCTCCCCCGAAAGGCTTGACCTGTGAGCACCGAAGCGTACGTGTACGACGCGATCCGCACCCCGCGCGGCCGCGGCAAGGCGAGCGGCGCCCTGCACGGCACCAAGCCCATCGACCTGGTCGTCGGGCTCATCCACGAGATCCGTGACCGCTTCCCGGGTCTGGACCCGGCCGCCGTCGACGACATCGTCCTGGGCGTCGTCGGCCCGGTCGGCGACCAGGGCTCCGACATCGCCCGGATCGCCGCCATCGCCGCCGGACTGCCGGACACGGTCGCGGGCGTCCAGGAGAACCGCTTCTGTGCCTCGGGCCTGGAAGCCGTCAACATGGCCGCAGCGAAGATCCGTTCGGGCTGGGAGGACCTGGTCCTCGCGGGCGGCGTGGAGTCCATGTCCCGGGTGCCGATGGCCTCGGACGGCGGCGCCTGGTTCAACGACCCGATGACGAACCTCGCCGTCAACTTCGTGCCGCAGGGCATCGGCGCCGACCTCATCGCCACCATCGAGGGCTTCTCCCGGCGGGACGTCGACGAGTACGCCGCCCTCTCGCAGGAGCGGGCGGCCACCGCCTGGAAGGAGGGCCGCTTCGACCGTTCCGTCGTCCCCGTGAAGGACCGCGCCGGGCTGGTCGTCCTCGACCACGACGAGCACCCGCGCCCCGGCACCACCGCCGACTCGCTGGCCACGCTGAAGCCGTCCTTCGCGGACATCGGAGACCTGGGCGGCTTCGACGCCGTGGCCCTGCAGAAGTACCACTGGGTGGAGAAGATCGACCACGTCCACCACGCGGGCAACTCCTCCGGCATCGTCGACGGCGCCTCGCTGGTCGCCATCGGCTCGAAGGAGATCGGCGAGCGCCACGGGCTCACCCCGCGCGCGCGGATCGTCTCCGCCGCCGTCTCCGGCTCCGAGCCCACCATCATGCTCACCGGCCCCGCGCCCGCCACCCGCAAGGCGCTCGCACGGGCCGGGCTGACCATCGACGACATCGACCTGGTCGAGATCAACGAGGCCTTCGCGGCGGTCGTCCTGCGCTTCGTGAAGGACATGGGCCTGACCCTCGACAAGGTCAACGTCAACGGCGGCGCCATCGCGCTGGGCCACCCGCTCGGTGCCACCGGCGCCATGATCCTCGGCTCCCTCGTCGACGAACTGGAGCGCCAGGACAAGCGGTACGGCCTCGCCACCCTGTGCGTCGGCGGCGGCATGGGCATCGCCACGATCGTCGAACGCGTCTGAATCCCCGGCGGAATTCGGAACCGAGAGACCTCTACGGAGACCCTTCATGACACAGAGCACCACCATCCGCTGGGAACAGGACCGCACCGGCGTCGTCACCCTCGTCCTCGACGACCCGCACCAGTCCGCGAACACCATGAACCAGGCGTTCCGCGACTCCCTCGCGGTGATCACCGACCGCCTGGAGGCCGAGAAGGACACCATCCGCGGCATCATCGTCACCTCCGCGAAGAAGACCTTCTTCGCCGGTGGCGACCTGCGCGACCTGATCCGGGTCACGCCCGAGACCGCCCAGGACCTGTTCGACGGCGGCATGGCGATCAAGCGGAACCTGCGCCGCATCGAGACCCTCGGCAAGCCGGTCGTCGCCGCCCTGAACGGCGCGGCCCTCGGCGGCGGCTACGAGATCGCCCTCGCCTGCCATCACCGCATCGCCCTGGACGCGCCCGGCTCGAAGATCGGCTGCCCCGAGGTCACCCTGGGCCTGCTCCCCGGAGGCGGCGGCGTCGTCCGCGCGGTACGCCTGCTCGGCATCGCCGACGCGCTGCTGAAGGTCCTCCTCCAGGGCACCCAGTACAGCCCGCGGCGCGCCCTGGAGAACGGCCTGGTCGACGACGTGGCCGCCACGCGGGAGGAGCTGCTCGCCAAGGCCCGCGCCTACATCGAGGCACACCCCGAGTCCCGGCAGCCCTGGGACCGGCCGGGCTACCGCATCCCGGGCGGCACCCCCGCCCACCCCAAGTTCGCGGCGAACCTGCCCGCCTTCCCGGCCACGCTGCGCAAGCAGACCGACGGCGCCCCCTACCCGGCCCCGCGGAGCATCCTCGCCGCCGCCGTCGAGGGCTCCCAGGTCGACTTCGAGACCGCGCAGGTCGTCGAGGCCCGCTACTTCGTCGAACTGGCCGCCGGCCAGACCTCGAAGAACATGATCCAGGCGTTCTTCTTCGACCTCCAGGCCGTCAACTCCGGCGCCAACCGCCCGAAGGGACACGAGTCCCGCCAGGTCCGCAGGGTCGCCGTCCTCGGCGCCGGGATGATGGGCGCGGGCATCGCCTACGCGTGCGCCCGCGCGGGCATCGACGTCGTCCTGAAGGACGTGTCCCTGGAAGCGGCCGTCAAGGGCAAGGGGCACTCCGAGAAGCTGTGCGCCAAGGCCGTGACCCGGGGCCGTACCACCCAGGAGAAGGCGGACACGCTGCTCGGGCGCATCACCCCGACGGCCGACCCCGCCGACCTCGCGGGCTGCGACGCCGTCATCGAGGCCGTCTTCGAGGACACCTCGCTCAAGCACAAGGTGTTCCAGGAGATCCAGCACCTCGTCGAGCCGGACGCGCTGCTCTGCTCCAACACCTCCACCCTGCCCATCACCGCGCTGGCCGAAGGCGTGGAGCGCCAGGCCGACTTCATCGGACTGCACTTCTTCTCGCCGGTCGACCGGATGCCCCTCGTCGAGATCATCAAGGGCGAACGCACCGGCGACGAAGCCCTCGCGCGCGCCTTCGACCTGGTCCGGCAGATCAACAAGACGCCGATCGTCGTCAACGACTCGCGCGGCTTCTTCACCTCCCGCGTCATCGGGCACTTCCTCAACGAGGGGGTCGCGATGGTCGGCGAGGGCATCGAGCCCGCGTCGGTCGAGCAGGCGGCGGCCCAGGCGGGCTACCCGGCCAAGGTGCTGTCCCTGATGGACGAGCTGACGCTCACCCTCGCCCGCAGGATCCGCCAGGAGACCAGGCGGGCGGTCGAGGAGACGGGCGGCACCTGGACGCCCCACCCCGCCGACGCCGTCATCGACCGCATGGTCGACGAGTTCGGGCGCACCGGCCGCAGCGGCGGCGCGGGCTTCTACGCGTACGGGGAGGACGGCGGGCGGACGGGACTGTGGCCGGGCCTGCGCGAGCACTTCACGCGCGCGGGAGCCGAGATCCCCTTCCGGGACATGCAGGAACGCATGCTGTTCGCCGAGGCGCTCGACACCGTCAGGCTCCTCGAAGAGGGCGTGCTGACCTCCGTCGCGGACGCCAACATCGGCTCGATCCTCGGCATCGGCTTCCCGGGCTGGACCGGCGGGGTCCTGCAATACATCAACGGCTACGACGGCGGCACCGGGGCGGGTGCGGGCCTGCCCGCCTTCGTGGCACGCGCGCGTGAACTCGCCGAGCGCTACGGGGAGCGGTTCACGCCTCCGGCGCTGCTGGTCGACAAGGCGGAGAAGGGGGAGACCTTCAGCGACAACCGCTGACCGCGCGGACGCGGGCGGGTGCGGCGCCCGCCCGCCACAGCCCGCCCGCCCCGCGCCCGGGCGTCCCGACGGCCGGGACGCCCCCTTGTGCCCCGCCCGCCGGTCACCGCACTCGGCCCACGGAGACGCGGACCACGCCGGTGACCGGAGCGGCACAGGGCCTCGGACAGGAGCTCGCCGTCGCACTCGCCGGACGCGGCTACCGGGTGGCCGTGCTCGACGTGTCAGGCGGACCGGCTCACGCTGACCCGGTGCGCCGGGCGTGTCAGGCGGACCGGCCCACGGCCGGCTCCGAGGCGCTCGACGTGCCGGGTGACCCGGCCACCGGCGCCCGCGCGGGCGTGAGCCACTCGCGCAGCTCCTCCTTCAGCGACCGCTGGAAGGTGGTCAGCAGCGCCTGCACCACCAAGGGCCGCATGTGCTCGGACAGCGATCTCACGTCCCGCGCGTCCCGCTCCGCGACCTCGTCGTGGAAGAGCCGCGCCAGCTCGCGCGCCGCCGCCCGCGAGTGCTCGACGAGCACCTGCCGCGACGCGAGGATCGCCTCCTGCGACAGCGGTACGTCGAGCAGCCGCACGCCGAGCCGCAGCAGCCCGAGATCGACGCGGTACCCGTCACCGCCGTCACCGCCGTCACCGCCGTCGCCGTCGTCGGCCCGGACCACGTCCATCGCGGCGAGCCGCGCCACCTCGTCGTCGTCCAGCTCCCGCCCCGCCCGCCGCTGGAGTTCCTCCCGGGTGACCGTCTCCACCGTGTCCGGGGCCCAGGAGGCCACCACGGCGCGGTGGATGGCGAGGTCGTGCGGGCTCAGTCCGGGCGGCAGCCGGTCCAGGTAGCGCTCGATGGCCGCCAGTGTCATGCCCTGCTGCTGCAACTCCTCGATGAGAGCGAGCCGCGCGAGGTGGTCCCGCCCGTAGTGACCGACGCGCCGTGGACCGAGCTCCGGCGGGGGCAGCAGACCCTTGGTGCCGTAGAAGCGGACCGTGCGGACCGTGACCCCCGCGCGCGCGGCCAGCTCGTCGATCGTGAGGGTCGGCTCCCCGGTGTCGGTCGTCATGTGCAGCAGTATCGCTGTCTCACCGAAGCTGTGTCACCGACGATGTGAAGCTTCTCCGGAGTTCCGCCGGGGGCCCTCGGTGCCCCTGTGAAGGTTTCGCCGTGTGAGGTGTGCCATCGCGTGCCGGGCGCCTGCCGGGGGAAGGCGCCCCGTCGGCCCGTGCCCCGACCGGGGACGCGCGCCGCGACACGTCCGGACACCCGAGCGGGACCCGCCGGGGGCGCACCAGAGAGTGGAACCACCCGTGAGCAAGGACGCCGTGGAATCGGCACAGGTCGCCTCCCGCACCGACGTGGCACAGGTGCCCGCGGACGCGGGCGACGCCGGCTACAGCAAGGACCTCAAGGCCCGTCACGTCAACATGATCGCCATCGGCGGCGCGATCGGCACCGGCCTCTTCCTGGGCGCCGGCGGCCGTCTGCACAGCGCGGGCCCCGCGCTCGCGCTCGCCTATCTCGTCTGCGGCGTCTTCGCCTTCTTCGTGGTGCGGGCGCTCGGCGAACTCGTCCTCTACCGTCCCTCCTCCGGCTCGTTCGTGTCGTACGCGCGCGAGTTCCTCGGCGAGAAGGGCGCGTACGTCGCCGGCTGGATGTACTTCCTGAACTGGTCGACGACCGGGATCGCCGACATCACCGCCATCGCGCTGTACACGCACTACTGGAGCCTGTTCACCGACATCCCGCAGTGGGTGCTCGCCCTGATCGCCCTCGCGGTGGTCCTCGCGGTGAACCTGATCTCGGTGAAGTACTTCGGCGAGATGGAGTTCTGGTTCGCGATCATCAAGGTGGCCACCCTCGTCGGGTTCATGCTGATCGGCGTCTTCCTGCTGGCCACCCAGCGCGAGGTGGGCGGGCGGACCCCGGGCACGAGCGTGATCACCGACAACGGCGGCGTCCTTCCGCACGGTGTGCTGCCGGTCGTCCTCGTGATGCAGGGCGTGATCTTCGCGTACGCCGCCCTGGAACTGGTCGGCGTCGCCGCGGGCGAGACCGCCGAGCCGGAGAAGGTCGTCCCGCGCGCGGTGAACTCCATCATGTGGCGGGTCGGCCTGTTCTACGTCGGCTCGGTCGTCCTCCTCGCCCTCCTCCTGCCCGGCTCCGCCTACTCGGCCGACGAGAGCCCCTTCGTCACGGTCCTGTCGAAGATCGGCGTCCCGGCGGCCGGCGACGTGATGAACCTGGTGGTGCTGACCGCCGCCATGTCGTCCCTGAACTCGGGCCTGTACTCCACCGGGCGCATCCTGCGTTCCATGGCGATGGCGGGCTCGGCGCCACGGTTCACCGCCCGGATGAACCGCAGCCAGGTGCCCTACGGCGGCATCCTGCTGACCTGCGGGGTGTGCGTGCTCGGCGTCGGCCTGAACTACCTCATGCCCAGCCAGGCCTTCGAGATCGTGCTGAACGTCGCCTCCCTGGGCATCATCAGCACCTGGGTGAGCATCATGGTGTGCCACCTGGTCTTCGTCCGCCGGGCCCGGGCCGGTCTGCTGGCCCGCCCCTCCTTCCGCCTGCCGTTCAGCCCGGCCACGGAGATCACCACGATCGCCTTCCTCCTCGCCTGCCTCGGCATGATGGCCAACGACCCCGAGATCGGCCGCAGGACCCTGCTCCTCATCCCCGTCATCGCCCTCCTGCTGATCGCCGGCTGGTTCGGCGTCCGACGCAGGGTGT
Organism: Streptomyces sp. ALI-76-A; assembly: GCF_030287445.1. Classification (GTDB taxonomy): domain Bacteria; phylum Actinomycetota; class Actinomycetes; order Streptomycetales; family Streptomycetaceae; genus Streptomyces. The sequence continues at coordinate 7,375,881 of NZ_JASVWB010000002.1, forward strand.
CGCAGACGGCGGACAACGAACTGTCCGGCTTCACGAAGTAGCGGACAGGTGCGCGTGTGCCGGTGGTGCCGCCCGCTTCCCCGCCCTCGGCTCTGCCGGCGAACGCCCAGGGAGGCCCCCGAGGGGCGCGGGAAACCGCGCGACCAGCGCCCACGACCCGCACCCACCCACCACGCTCAGCCCGACGGCCCCCGGACCCCGGGCGCACGCGAGTCTCACCGCGCGTGCACGCCGTTCGTCGCCGCGATCTTCGCCCACGACTTCGGCGGTACGGCCACCGCCGCACCCCGCGCCACGGACGCGTCGCGGGCCGCGGCCGCCGTCGGCTTCACCGGCTGGTACAGCCAGGTGTCGAACAGCGCGGCCAACGATGTGCCGGACACCTGTTCGGCGTACTCCCGGAAGTCGGCCACCGACGCGTTGCCGTGCGCATACGTCCGCGGCCAGCCCTTCAGGACGGCGAAGAACGCCTCGTCGCCGATCTCCTCGCGCAGCGCCTGCACAGCTAGCGCGCCCCGGTCGTAGACCGCGAGATGGAACTGGTTCTCCGGCCCCGGATCACCGGGCCGCACCGTCCAGAACGGGTCGTCGGCCGGGTGCGAGGCGTACACGTGGTCGGCGAGCTCCCGCGTGGTGCCCTCGCCCTCGTGCTCGGACCACAGCCACTGCGCGTACCGCGCGAAGCCCTCGTTGATCCAGATGTCCTTCCAGCCCGCGACGGACACCAGGTCGCCGTACCACTGGTGGGCCAGCTCGTGCACGACCACGGAGGTGTTCGACCCGTTCGCGAACTGCCGGGGGCTGTAGAAGGGCCGGGTCTGCGTCTCCAGCGCGTACCCGGTGGTCACGTTCGGGACGTACCCGCCGAGCGCGTTGTACGGATACGGCCCGAAGTACCCGGTCAGCCAGTCCGCGATCTCCCCGGTCCGCTCGATGCTCGCCCGGGCCGCGCCGGCGTGGTCGCCCAGGTCCTTGCTGTAGGCGTTCAGGACCGGAACGCCGCTCTCGGTCGTCCCGGTCGTGACGTCGAACCGGCCGACGGCCAGCGTCGCGAGATACGTGGCCTGCGGCTTGTTCGACCGCCAGCTGTACCGCGTCCAGCCGGCCCGTGAACTCGTCGACTGGAGCGTGCCGTTGGAGATGGCCTGGGTGCCGTCGGGCACCTGCGCCGACACGTCGTAGGTGGCCTTGTCGAGGGGGTGGTCGTTGCTGGGGAACCACCACCAGGCCGCCTCCGGCTCGTTCGCCGCGACCCCGCCGTCCGGTGTGCGCAGCCAGTTGGTGAAGCCGTACGCCCGCTTCGACGACGGCACACCGCTGTAGCGCACCACGATCGTGACCGCGGTGCCCTTGGCCAGCGGGGTCTTCGGCGTGATCTCCAGTTCGTGCTCGCCGGAGGTGGCGAACGCCGCGCGCACGCCGTCCACCCGCACCTCGCTGACGTCCAGCAGGAAGTCCAGGTCGAACCGCGACAGGTCCTGCGTGGTGCGGGCCAGCAGCGTCGCCGTCCCCTGCAACTCGTCCGTCCGCGGCTGGTACTTGAGCCGCAGGTCGTAGTGGGAGACGTCGTATCCGCCGTTGCCGTAGTCCGGGTAGTAGGGGTCACCGATGCCCGGTGCGCCGGGGGAGTGGCTCGCGGCCGACGCCGGGATCGCCAGCAGCAGCGAGGCCGCGGCGAGAGCGCCCGGCGCGAAGATTCTGCGGTGCACGAAAGCTCCAAGTCGTAGGTGCCCGAAGTCCGTTCGCAGCCTATTGAGTCCCTGTGGGCCCGGACCTGTCCATGGCCGCCGCTGTCACACGCATGCCATTCGGCCGTCATCCCCGCGCGGACGTCCCGACCGCACCACGCGCGCTGACGCCCCCTTTCTGCACGGGAGTTGACCGATGTACCGTCCGCGCATGCCGACACGCATGCGCTCAACGACCTGGAGATCGCTCGCCGCGGTGGCCCCAGCAGCCCTGATGGCCGCCCTTCTCACCCCGGCCGCGGCCCACGCCGCCCCGCGCGAGAGCCGGCCCGTCCACTCGTACGACAACGCCGTCCGGGAGGCCGTCTGGGTGGACACCGGACTCGACGGCGACGGTGACGGGCGGACCGACCGGGTCGCGGCGGACATCGTCCGGCCGCGCGAACCCGCCCAGCAGGGCCGCAGGATTCCCGTGATCATGGACGCCAGCCCGTACTACTCCTGCTGCGGGCGCGGCAACGAGAGTCAGCTCAAGACGTACGACGCGAGCGGCAAGGTCGTCCAGATGCCGCTGTTCTACGACAACTATCGTTAGCCCTCTGACCTGCGGAAACGCGCGGTCTTTCGCGTAACGTACGCCTCCCTGACAGCTCGGTCAAGGGCCGTTCGAACGTGTCATTCGAACAAGTATCCGAATAGAGGCGCACGTCAAACTAGGTTTTCTTTCCTAGTCGTACAACCTTCGAAGCTCTACGCGTTCTATACTCGACTCGAAGCTAGACGCTGGCCGCTAGCCAAGCTTCCAGTTGACAGCTAGTTGCGCACTTCCCTACCTTGATCAACTAGTTCCGACCGTCAGACCTGAAGGGTTTCCCCCTATGCCGGCCCCTAGACAGCTCCCATCGAGCGACGTGTTGCGCTCTCTGCGCGCCCAGGGCATGACCTATGAGCAGATCGGCGAGATGTACGGCGTCACGAAGGGTGCCGTCTACCTTCAGTTGCGTGATGCCAAGATCTCGAAGGCCCGCCCGGATCACAGCCGCTACATTCCTTGGACTGTGAAGACCGAGCACGCCCAGGCCCGACCGAACGCCATGCTCCGTCTCTACTCGCGCCGAGAGCAGAACGATCCGATTCCTGCCGTGAAAGAGCGCATGTTGGATAAGTGGCTTGAAGAACTCAAAGCCGCTGACGTTGTGGTCTGCTACAACCGCGAGCAGGCCCCCAATCCGGCTAGCCCTACGGGCGGTTGGTACTACTCGAAGCGCCGGCCTTCGGATGGCGACAGCCTCATTCGCTTCGAGGAAGAGAAGAAGCGGAACGACTCTTCGAAGGTGGTCGACCCTTCGGGCACCGCTTAGCCCGTTTAAACCAAACCTGCGCGTGCACCGATGGGCCGCCCCTGTATGGGGGCGGCCTTGCTGTGTTCTGAAACTATCATTTGACTCCGCCAGGGGCATCGAGCGAAGATATACATGTCAGCGAGGGAAGGCCACGGAGGAACCGGCGAGAAAGTCGGGGACGTGAGCGAAACCGAGCAAACGAAACCCCGGCATAAGTGAGGCGTCTTGTCGAATTCCTGCGAGGCCGATCCGGACCTTTGGTTTTCGGAAAGGGCCGAGGATATAGCCCAGGCGAAAGAAGCGTGCGGCTTCTGCCCGGTTCGCACCGAGTGTGCCGAGTTGGGTAAAGATGAGGAGTTCGGCGTTTGGGGTGGCATGACCCCCGAGGAGAGGCGCACTGCTCAGCGCTTTTTGGTCATTATGGTCGAAGAGCTGAACAACGCTCGCATCCGACGGATGCACGCTGAAGGCATCTCCATCTCGGCCATGGCCCGTGAACTCAGCATCCCCCGTAAGACTTTGGCGGACCGACTTCGCCGAATGACGGGACTGGCCGCCTAGGTAAGGTCCGCCTTACTTACTCCCGCGTTCAGTTTTCCGCGTTACGAACACGTAACAGGTGAACCAATGCCGTCCGGTATGTGTACGCGGAGTGAAGGTTTCCGGTTACAGTTTTTAGACACCAACCTCACAGGGACCAGGGGTCACAGGTTGGCAGTGTGCGGAAGAAGTAACGGCCTCGGGGAACGCCCATGTTGGTAGATAGCTCTCAAGGATTGGACCTCAACAATGCGGGGGACGATCTTCAGGGCGTTGATGTTCTGTACGACCTGCCGAAAGTGCTCTCGGTTGCGAGACTGAGATACGCGAACGGAACGCGAATGGAATTCGCGTACTGTCGACAGAACGCAGAAGAAGAGGATTACGAAATAGCTCGGTCCATGTCCCCGAATGACGCGGTTCCCCTGAAGGGATACCCGAGTGACACTCTCGGGTGCGGACATGACGACGAGTACACTACGGCTTGTTGGGTCTTCCACTAGGCCGTGCACAACTTAAAAGACTTCTAGGGGCACCTCCCCCAGGGTGCCCCTTCCGTTTGCCCTGAAGCTCATATTTGGAACGAGAGAGAGAATCACATGACTGCCTTCGGTCCCTCGAAGAACACCCCCGCGAAGAGCTTCACCGACGTTGACGGCCGCGCGGTCACCGTGCGCCCCATCTATGACGCGGGCCTCGGCCGAAACGTCGTCGAGCTGGTCGTGCACGGCGCTACCGTCCGCCTCTCGAACAGCACCGTTCCGACCTTCGTGGACATCGTGACCATGGCCGCGTTCCTCGGCGAGATCGAGAACGTCGCCACCGGCAACCCGACCCCCGCCGGGGCGTGACCGTGGGCGAACCCGTAACGCATCGCTCCGTATCGCAGTACGGGAGCTTCGTACGCTGCGGTGAGGCTTACCGGCTAGAGAAGGTCGCTAAGGCCCCGCAGAATCAAGCCGCGTGGTTCATTCAGGGAACGGCCTACCACGAAGCCGTAGAGAAGTGGGAGAAGAGCCACCGGGCCTACGGCCCCGACCAGATGGGCGAATGGTTCGAAGAAGCCTGGGAACGGGACATGGCCGCCGCCCTGGCCGTCGAGCCCGATACTTCCCGATGGCTCACCGGTGGCACCACGAAGCCCGAGACGGATATCAAGAACCGCCGGAAGCGTGGACGGGATCAGGTAGAAGCGTACTTCGAGTACGCGATAGAAGCCCCCGAACGCGTATGGGAACCGATCGAAGGTCAGCCGGCCGTCGAACTCGGCTTCACGCTCGACCTCGGCGGAATCCTGATCCGGGGCTTCATTGATCAGATCGTTGAATACCCGGATGGCCACCTTCGGGTAAGGGACCTGAAGACCGGCACGAAGCTTCCCGACACGGCTTTTCAGCTAGCCATCTACGACCACGCCGTGAACGACATGTTCGGCGAGAAGCCCGGCTTCGGCGATTACTTCATGGCGAAGAACAACGCCCCTACGGACGCTTGGAACCTTCAGGACTACTCGCTAGAGAAGGTCACCCGATGGTTCCGCAACATGGATAAGGCCGTTCGTCTCGGCCTGTTCCTTCCCAATCCTGGCGACGCGTGCCGTACCTGCACGGTTCGGCGTTACTGCGACTTCAACGGAGTCGACGCCCGCCAATACCCCTATCAGGAGAGTGTGAATGTCTGACACCCCCGAGAAGTTCACCGTGACCATGAAGAGCCACGGCGGCCATGACGCTACGTGGGTTGTCGTCAAGGCCGATTCCCAGACTGAGCTGGTCGACCTTCTGAACGGCTTCTCTCAGTCTGGCGTGTCCGCCCTTATCGGTGAGGCCGTGACCGCCCTTCGGGCCGAGGAGATCCTAGGGGCTCAGCTCGGGGCGCGTCCGGTCGAGCACCCCGGAAGCTACGACCGAGGCGGCCAGAACGGCGCTCAGGCCCCTTCCCAGGCTCCGGCCGGCCAGACCCCCTACGGCACTCCGCCGACGTGCCCGCACGGCACGAAGCGCTTCATCGAGAAGCCCTACCGGAACAAGCCTGGCACCTGGCGTGCCTGGGGTTGCCCGGCCCCGCAGGGCACCCCGGACGCGTGCGGCCTGGAGTTCATTAAGTAGGCCCGAAGCTCATATTTGGAATGGTAGGGGCGCGACTGCCAGGCCGTAAGGCCGCCCAACGCGCCCTCTTCATGCCCGTTTACACACCCCCGCGGAGTGCCCCATGCCTACGAACCTCGACGCCCAGAAGACCCGTGACGCTGCTATCGCCCAGGTCGACAAGAACGCGGATGACGAGTGGAAGCGATACGCCCTCGGCTTCGTCGCCGAAGTGTCCGGCGTTCTCGACGACTTCACCACGGATGACCTGTGGGACCTGGGCTTGATCAAGCCGCGTGAGCCGCGCGCCCTCGGCCCCGTGATGCGTCGAGCCGCGAAGCGCGGACTGATCGCCACGACCGGCGAATTCCGGGCGAGCCGCTACCGCAACTGTGCCCCCCTGCCTGTCTGGGCGTCCGTCTAAGAACTCTCGAAGGATCGCCCTTGTACACGATTGTTCGAGCTAAGGGCGACGCCGGTAAGACCGGCGAACCCCTTCCCACGCTCTTTAAGACCTTCGCCGCGAATACCGTGCACTTCCGCCGAGGACAGTTCACGATCATCTCTGCGGCCCCCGGTGTCGGTAAGTCCGCCCTGAGCATGGCCCTGGCCCTACATGCCCGCGTACCGGCCTTCTACTTCAGCGCGGATACCGACCCTCAAACCATGTTCGTTCGTTGTGCTGCGAACGTCTCGGGCTGGTCGACCAGGGATATCGAGAACGCCCTAGAGCACGGCAAGACGAACGCCGTAGAAGCTCAGCTAGACGGCCTCGATCATCTCCGGTGGGACTTCACCGCCAGTCTCACCATTGATGACCTCGAAGCCGAGCTGAAGGCTTTCGCGGTCACTTACGGGGCCTGGCCCGAACTGATCATCGTGGACAACATTTCCAACGTGGTGCCGGATGCCGAGGGCGACAGTAACTCTTACGTCGCCCTGGAAAAGGTGTGTGAGTACCTGCATGAACTTGCCCGCATGACGGGCGCGTGCGTGGTCGCCCTGCACCACGTAAAGGGCGACAGCAACGACGGCAACCAGCCCGTTCCCCTGTCTCAGATCAAGGGGCAGATAGGCCGCGTGCCGGAAATGATCCTGACCCTTCACCGGATCGGCGAAGACGGTTCCCGCCAGATGGGCGTTTCCGTCGTCAAGAACCGTACGGGGAAGGCGGACGCTTCCGGCGCGATGATCCTTTATCTCGATGCCGACATGGAGCGAATGAGGCTCACCGGGTGATCGAGATAGACGTGATCGGCACCCCTGCCCCCCAGGGCAGTAAGAGGCACGTTGGCGGGGGCCGAATGGTGGAGTCCTCGAAGAAGGTCAAGCCGTGGCGTAACGCCATTGCGGCCGAGGCCCTGAACCACACCTTCGGCCCCTGGCCGTATGTCGGTGTCTCCGTCGTGTTCCGACTGAAGCGGCCGAAGAGCCATTACCGCACCGGTCGGTTCGCCGACCAGCTCAGGCCGGATGCCCCTCGGTACCCGGCGAAGTATCCCGACCTCGACAAGCTCTGTCGCTCGACCCTCGACGGCCTGAAGGCCGGCGGGGCCTTCGAGGATGACGCCCTGGTCGTCGTTCTCGACGCCCGGAAGGTCTTCGCCGACCGCAGCGAACCGGGCGCACGGATTCAGGTCTTCCCGACTCTTTGATTCCGCCACCCGTCCGAAACTAGTATTTGGAATGTGAGGGCGGATGGAGAAGCCGCCGATAGCGGAAGTGCTAGAGCACTACGGAGCCACAGACGTTCCGGAAGGGTCGCGCTTCCGAAAGATGAAGTGCCCCTTTCACGAAGACCGAAATGCCTCGGCTTCCGTGTGTACCGAAGAGAACCGCTTTCGGTGCTTCGCTTGCGATATCTCGGGCGACAGCTTCGACGTGATCGCCGACCAGGAAGGATGCAACGATTTCTCTTGTACCCGATCCTGCGCTGAAAAGCTTCTTGGAGGAAGCTACGGCGCGATACGAGGGGGATCTAACGAGAAGCCCCGTCGCCGTGGAGTATTTGAAGACTCGCGGCCTGTCCGAGGACAACGCAGCCTTCTTCAGGCTGGGGTACGTCGAAAGCCCCTTGCCGGGGCATGAAACGTCCCGAGGGATGCTAGCCGTTCCCTACCTCACTCGGGCCGGTGTGGTGACCGTGCGATTCCGTCGCCTAGGCGATGGGGAAGGCCCGAAGTACCGCAGCGTTCCCGGTGACCCTCCCCGCATCTTCAACGCGAATGCGCTTCTCGTCCCCTCCGACCATATCGCCATCTGTGAAGGCGAATTCGACGCGATGACCGCCACCCTGGCCGGTATTCCGGCCGTTGGGATCGCGGGTGTGAGCGCGTGGAAAAGCTACTTCGCCCGGTGCTTCAAGGGCTATCGAGCCGTGTACATCCTCGCCGATCAGGACGACAAGGGACAGGGGATGGAGTTCGCCGAGAAGGTCGCCGAACAGATCAAGAACGCTCGAATATCCCCCATGCCGGCCGGACACGACGTGAACAGCTTCGTACTGGCCAACGGCCCCGAGGCCCTTCTAGACCAACTGGAGATCAAGAGATGACGAGTGACGAACTAGCCGACGAAGTTGGTCACTTCATCCGGCAGTGCCGAGGGCGAATCCTCGGTATCGGGGCCGAACAGTACGAGGAACCCGAGGGCCAGAAGTTCGAAACCATGCCGCTGGTCGAGCTGGTGACGTACGCCCGTGAAGAAGCTCAAGACCTGGCCGTCTATGCGGCCATGCTGGATATCCGATTGAAAAGACTCGAAGACGCTCTTCGAGAGAAGGGCGTTAGCCTGTGAAGCGCATTGTTGTTCTGTCCGACATGCAGATTCCCTACCACGACAAGCGGGCCGTTCGTAACGTCCTCGGCTTCCTGGCCGAGTACAAGCCGGACGAGATAGCGAGCGTGGGGGATGAAGTCGACTTCCCCCAGATCAGCCGTTGGACCCGAGGAATGGCGGGGGAGTACAAGGGGGATCTTCAGGCGCACTGTGACGCGGGGAAGCGGGTCCTGGCCGGCCTGCGGGCCGTTCACGACGGACCGATTCACGTAAGCCGCTCGAACCACATGGACCGGCCCCTTAACTACGTCCGTTCCCGTGCCCCTGGCCTTATGGGCTTGAAGGCCCTCGAAGTGCCGTCCCTTCTCGACTTCGAGAAGTACGGGATCACCTACCACGAAGAGCCTTATGAGATTGCCCCCGGTTGGCTTCTCGCCCACGGCGACGAAGGGGGGAGTTCCCGCGCTCCCGGCGGTACCGCCCTGGCCCTGGCCCGTAGGTGGGGCTATTCGGTCGTGTGCGGCCACACTCACAAGCTCGGAATCCAGCACGAACACATGGCCGTGAATTCCAAGCTGGTCAAGGAACGCTTCGGGTTCGAGGTCGGAAACCTTATGGACCTGAAGAGCGCAAGCTACCTGAAGGCCGGTCACGCGAACTGGAATCAGGGCTTCGGAATCCTGTACGTCGATAAGAACCGGGTCACCCCTGCCCCGGTGTTCATTAAGCCGAACGGAACCTTCGTGGTCGAAGGCAAGACTTACGGCCAGTAGGCCACTTAGGAGACTCGCAAATGATTGACTGGACGAAGTACACGAAGATTGCCGAGGGTGTCGCGCGTCGAGTGGCCGAGGAGTACCCCGGTATCGAGGCCGAGGACATTCGGCAGGAGATTCTTCTTCACGTCGTCGAGAAGGAAGCCGTGTACGAGGGGGCCGAGTATCCCGATGGACAGCTTCGGAACAACTTCCGGAAGATCGCCGTCAGCTACGCGGGCAAAGAGCGGTACACGTACATCTATCACTCTGCGGAGTACGTTTACACGTCCTCGGAAGTGCGACAGCTCTTCGAGAAGGCGTTTTTCCAGCCTGAGCTTTGGGAGAAGGCCCCGACGAAGGATGACGCCGTTTCCGTGGCCGCCGGGGGTGTCGTCGTCGCCCTTTGGGACCTTGACCGCGCTTACAGCCTTCTGCCCGTCCTCGACTCCCAGGTGATCGCGAAGCGATACGAGCGGGGTGAGTCTCTTTCCTCGGCCGAAACGATGCGGCTTTCTCGGGCTATCGACAAGATCGTACGGACGCTGAACAACAGTGTCGTCAAGCGTCAGCAGGAAGCTAAGGCGCATTCCGGCCCCGGAAGCCGTGACGCCATGACGAACGCGCATTCGCAGTACGTCACCTCTTCTTCGCACTGAAGCTACTATTTGAAACCGCCACCCCTGGCGCCCGATACTAGAAACACGAAATGCGGAGGGCGGCCGGTGAAGAGTCCCGGCCCCCCTCCGTTTCCAATTCCCGAAAGGCTCCGCCGAATGACCCGAAAGACGCTCAGTCGCTCGAAGCGGCTTGCCGTGGCCCTGGCCGCCGCTCTTCTGGCCGCTATCGGCATCGTGTCGTGTGACCAGGAAAGCGCGTGTGCGGCCCCCATGGGGATCAGCGCTCCCCGCCCTGCCCCTGCCCCGGCCCCGCGCGTTCCGTCCTTCTCGAAGCCGTCTGCCCCTCGGCCGGCCCCGGCCCCGGCCCGTCCCTCGACCCCGAGGAGTGGCGGCCACTCGACCACCGTTGTTCCGGTGCCCGTGTACGTGGACGGGAGCCACTGTTGAGGGGGCTTGCGGTAGGCGGCCCGCTTCACGGCAAGGTGATCGGCAGTAGCCGAGACGTAGAAGTAGCCGAGGAATTCCACACCCGCCCGTTCGCGCGGTACTACCTCGATTCGACCTCCCCGTTCCGGCGGGGCCGGTACCGGGCCGAACGACTCGGCTTCTCCGGTAGCTCGAAGGCCGCGTACTTCTGGGTGTACGACGCGCACTCGACGGAAGCCGCTCAGGGCATGGCGTGGGAAATGCTTCTCGCCGAGGCTGAGAAGGGCTACGCGGACCGCGAAGAGGTTCGGTTCTCCTGAAGATTCTCGTTACAGGCTCCCGAGATTGGGAGGACGCCCGGACCATCGAGCTTGAGATGTTCCGGGCTTTGTATGAGGCGAAGACGCCCTTCGATCACGCCGTACTGATTCACGGAGCCTGCCCCACCGGGGCGGATGCTCTCGCCGACGAATACGCCAGGGCGACCGGAATGCATGTGATCCGGCGGCCCGCCGATTGGGACCAGCACGGGAAGCGCGCGGGGTTCCTGCGGAACGTCGAGCTGGTCGAGCTACAGCCGGATATCTGCCTGGCCTTCATCCGAAACGGAAGCCGAGGGGCTTCCATGACCGCCCAACTTGCCGAGAAGGCAGGGATAGAGACCCGGAGGTTCACCGTATGCCCCGAGTGATCATCGACAATCCGCACGCCTACTACCCGAAGTTTCCCCGCGTGATCGAGGCCGAGACGGAAGAGAGCCTTGACCGGCAGGTGAAGCGTTGCCTGTCCGGCATGAAGGGTCAGTACAGCGCAGCGAAGTACGCGAAGACCACCGTGACGCGCGTGATCGGCACTCGGGACGCGTCGGCGGAGTACATCGCCGAGGGGGCCGCGGGTGACCGTGCCTGAACGCGTTGTAGTCCTGGCAGGGTCTCTAGCCCAGTTCCGCCAGTGGTGCCGTTCGGCCGGCCTCGACCCCGAGGCGCGGCACGTCACCTATGCCCGAGACGTTCAGGCCTTGTACGGCCTTCACGGTGTCCGCTTAGTTCGGTGCGGTACCTGGCACCTACGGCCGGACGCCCGCGCCCTCGACAACTACGCCCGCGCCCTCGAAGCCCGGTCCGGATAGCTTCCGCCACGAACCTTCCGGTACTCTCGAACCCGCACCTTCCCCTATCTCTCGCTGACACTTGAGTAGGTCGGTGCGACGGCCCCCGCTTCGGCGGGGGCCGTTTTGGTGTGCCCTGATACTAGCATCTGGAACAGCCCGTTTAAACGTTGACACAGATTCCAAATATGAGTAACGTTCTTCCTGTCAGCGAGACGGCCGGACAGTCCGGCCGGGTAACGAAGGGGAAGAACAATGCGAGAGATCACCCGCGAAGAGTGGCTTCACCTGGCGATTGAGGCCCTGCGGCCCGAGTTCGAGAAGATCGAGTTTCCCCTTCCCGAGAAGATTCACGTCAGCGTCGGCTTCGGCTACGGCGCGAAGCGCGAAAGCGCTACGATCCTCGGCCAGTGCTGGGCTAGCCGAGTTTCCGAAGATGGCGTGAACCACATCTTCATCAGCCCCGAAATGAACGATGCGGCCCGCGTCCTCGACGTTCTGATTCATGAGCTGGTGCACGCTGCGGACGACTGCAAGAGCGGCCATAAGGGGGCCTTCGCGAAGGCCGCTAAGGCTCTCGGCCTTACGGGCAAGATGACTGCCACGGTTGCCACCCCCGAACTGACCGAGAAGCTTCGGGAGTTGGCTAAGGGCCTCGGCCCGTACGCTCACGCCACGCTTTACCCGATGGGTAAGCCGATCCAGCCGAAGACGGAGCCGACCCCGGAAGGCCCCGAGGAAGACCCGGAAGAGCCCCCGGTTTCCTCTGGCCCGAAGAAGCAGGGAACCCGCATGGTCAAGGTTCAGTGCTCTAAGAAGTGCGAGTGTGGCGGGATGATCCTCCGGACTACTGAAAAGTGGCTCGAAGTCGGAATGCCCTTCTGCCCGAAGGGGACGGAGATGGAGCGAGGCTGACAGGCCAACCGGCGGCCCCCTTCGGGGGGCCGTTTGGCGTTTCTGGCCCCGCTCGAACCTGTTATTTGACACGCCCCGTTTAAACGCGGTAGCTTCTTCCCTGTCAGCGAGAGATAGCAACAGCCCGAAGGGGAACCGAAATGCAGACCATGAAGATTGCCGAGACTGCCAACGTCGCCGACTCGAAGGGCGTGTTCGTCTTCGGCGGGAAGGCCGCCGGACGGAAGGCCCCTAAGAGGGAACTGGTGCCGGTCAAGGTCGAGTCTCACCCCCGAGGGATTGTGAAGCTGATTCACGCGGAGACTGGCGAAGAGGTTCTTCACTCCCGTACGGGAACGGTCATCTTTGCGGGTGCCGTGAACGGTCAGCCGGCCGAGGCCGAGGCGAAGCCGAAGCGGCCCCGGAAGAAGGCCGTGAAGGCCCCTGAGATGGCCGAGAAGCCCCAGGCCGAGGAGAAGCCCCAGGCCCCCGCTAAGAAGCCCGGTAAGGCCCCGAAGAACTTCATCGAGCTTGCGAAGTCGGGCAACACCGAAGCGGCTCGGGCGTACTGGTCGCGCCGGGTGGCCGAGTACGAAGGCTGACAGGGAACGGCCCCCGGAAGGGGGCCTTCTCTTCCCCCTGAAGCTGTCATTTGGAATTTGCGTTTAAACGTGCTAGCTTTCTCTTGTCAGCGAGACACCGGGAACCGCCCGGTGGGAGCAAAGGGGAAGAGCGATGAACGTTTCCGGTGAGTGGGTTCTTCTCGGTCACGGTCGGCCCGAGGGCGACGTGTACGAGGGTCCGGGCGTGTACGCCGAGATCGAAGAGCGTTGCCACTCTTGGAACGAGGAGCAGACCGCCCGTGAGCGGCGCGGGGAGGCCCCGCGCGGTTCTCTCCAGCGGTTCTACATAAAGAGGGTGGCCTAACCGCCCTCGTCCCCCGCTTCGGCGGGGGCCTTCTTCGTTTCCGGGGCCGTTTAAACTTGCCCCCGATTCCAAATGATAGTAACGTTGCCCTTGTCAGCAGAGAGAAGGGAAACGCAATGTACTTCGAGCGCGCGGGGAAGAGCCGTCACCGGGTCGTCGTGGACGTACCGGGGGAGGCCCCGAAGCCGATTGGCTACGTGATGAAGCACCGGGGCGTATGGCAGTGCACCGACCTGGCCGGAAACCCGATCAAGACGGCCCCCACCGGCATGGGTTGGCCTAACCGGCTCTCGGCCGGCCTCGAACTTGAAGAGGCCCTGAAGGGCGAGTGATTGAGGGGCCGGAAGAATCCGGCCCCTTCTTCATGTCCGGACCGTTTACACGCTTGCGCGGCGTTCCAAATACTAGTATCGTCTTCCTTGTCAGCGAGAGACACCGGGAAAGACCCGGTGCACAACGTGAAGGGGAACGGCAATGCACTTCCTTGACCCGAACTGGAAGCTTGTTTGTGTCTGGCACAAGGGATGCGACGAGAACCCGAACCACGCTCACCGCTTCAAGTGGGTGAAGGTCGAGAAGTAGTCGACCTGGGGGCCTCGAAAGAGGCCCCCTGCCTACCCGGAATTCCGTACCGACCAAAGGGCACCCCATGCAAGCGAGCACGCTCCACACCTACTACCTGACCTTCTCCTACACCTACCAGGGTCGAGCCTTGACGCTCACCTACGCGATAGAAGCCAAGGATCGGGGACGGGCCGAGGAGAGGGGCCGCGAAATCTTCGCGAAGCGGCAGATGCCCGAATGCGAGATTACGGCCGTGAAGGTAGAGCTTCTGTACCTCTGAGCGCAGCGAAGGGCACCCTGGAAGGGGTGCCCTTTCCTGTTGTTTGGAAGCTATGACTTGAAATCCGGGCTGACTAAGTGCTAGGTTCCCAATGTCAGCGAGAAACGGCCCGAAGGGCCGGAAGGGAATCCAGTGCAGAAGACGGATAAGGCCGCCGCTAGCGTGGTCGCCGGTATTGCGGCGGGGGCGTTCACGCTCTCGTATGAGGCTCTTCGGAGCGTCTACCTGGGGAGCGACGGAAACCACGACCTGAGCCCCATATACCCGCTCATTGTCGAAGGGTTCGTCACGGTGGCCGTATGGGTCGCCTACAGGCTCCGTGACTACGGGTGGAAGGCCACGGCCTACCCGTGGACCCTGGCCGCCCTGTTCTTCGCGTACTCGCTTTGGTCGAACAGCCTCCCGGACACCGTTCCGGGGCCGGTAATCCGCGGAGTGCCCTCCCTGGCCGTGCCCCTGGCCGTCCACCTGTTCACGCACCTTCTGAAGCGTCGTGAGCCTGTCGGGGCCGAGCTGGTCGAGCTGGTCGCCGAGGACGGCCAGGAGGACGAAGAGCCCCTGTCGGATGAGCCCTGGCCGGCCTGGGAGCCCCCGGCGGTTCAGGCCCCCATCTTCGCGGCCTCGGTGGCGAAGGTTCCGGCCGTTACCGTGGCCACGGATTCGAGCGCCGTGATTCGGTCCTGGGCGCGACAGAACGGCTTCACGGTGAAGGACACCGGGCGGATTCCTGACAACGTCCTGAAGGCGTACGCCAGGGCGCACGGCGGAACGGTAGTCACTCCGTGACGCGTCTCGGGTGGTGCATGACGGGGCATCACGAAACTTGCCCCGTCCGCACGGTAAGCGGCCTAGCTTGTGGCTGTAGTTGCCACGCTGGTAAGAAGTCCACGAACGTAATCGAACTTTTCCCGAAGAAGGAACACACCATGGCCCAGAAGGTAATCACGACTCTCGAAGACGACCTTGACGGTTCCGAGGCGAGTCAGACGGTTCTCTTCGCCCTCGACGGGAAGTCCTACGAGATCGACCTGAACGACGACAACAACGCGAAGCTTCGTGAGGCCCTGGCCCCGTACATCGGTGCGGCCCGGAAGGTCTCTGGGGGCCGTGCAACGGTTCGCCGACTCGGGACCGGCAAGCCTGCCGAAGACTCGGGCGCCATTCGGGAATGGGCGAAGGCCAACGGCTTCGAGGTGAACGACCGGGGCCGCGTGCCCGCGTCCATCCGTGAGGCGTACGAGAAGGCGAACGCCGCGTAGCTCGACCAGCTCGACCAGCTCGACCAGCTCGACCACGGCCCCCGCTTCGGCGGGGGCCTTCGTCGTGTTTAAACGTTGCGCCGGATTCCAAATAACAGTATCGTCTTCCTTGTCAGCGAGACGACCCCTCGGGGTCGAAGGGAAGGGAAGACCCGTGTACAAGGTTCTGCTTCTGAAGGTCGGCACTCGGGTTCACGTCACCGGGCACAGGTGGGGTTGCGTCGGTCGGATAACCCGCGTCATCCCCTCGGGTGGCGCGTACCACGTCGAGAACGCCCGGTTCGCGGTCCGCCCCGGTCAGGAGACGATCGAGACCTTCACGGACCGCCGGGGCCAGTAGGCCCCAGGTGCCCCTACAGGCCCCCGCTTCGGCGGGGGCCTTCTCTGTGTCCGCACGCACCCTGAACGGCCCTGTACGGCCCGCGTAGCGGCCCCCTGGCCCCTCGGCCGGCCATCTCGTCACGCTCGCGCGGGAAGCTGCCTTCTGGAAGCTGTGTAAACGCGTGGCCTTGATCACTCGCGTATAGCTTGCGCGTCTAGTTCAAATGACAGTAACGTCCCTCGGGCACGGCCGATCTTGGGCCGTGGCCGCGTAGGACGGCCCCACGGATGGCACCGGGGGGAAACGACATGCCAAGGGAGAGCGGCCCCAGGAAACCGCCCTGCGGCCCCAGGTTGACGCCCTGGGGAGTCCAGACGAGTCGGCAGTAAGAGAACGGCTCTGCCACAACAAAAGCCGACCCCGGATTCAGCCACCGGGAGGTAGAGAAGCCCGGTGGGGCACGGCATACCGAGTGACAGACAGATCGGGTGAAGGCAGGCCCGGACCGGTGTTCCCGCAGAGGGGACGGGCGTGCGGCCCCTAGCTCTGATCACACTTCCCGGCCCTGCGGTGAGGCTAATTCCCTTAACCGGTCCTGTAAGCGACATACCGTGACAGGCGTACCGAGTACGACTGACAGGCTCCCCTCTTGAAGTGAGTAACCTCCATACGTGGGGGGCCTATTGCTTGCTTCAAGGGGGGGTCCAATCCACTCCACCCGCTCTAGGCACCCGAGGCATGGGGAAAGGCGAAAGACAACAGCAACAACAACCCAACCCACCGGAGCCACTAGACAAGGATTCCAAATACTAGTAACGTCTCTCTTGTCAGCGAGGGAACGGCAAGGAAGGGCGTCACAGTGGCAAAGGTGAAGAGGACTCCGGAAGGTCTCGCCGAGGCAATCAAGGCAGCAGGGTTCAAGGTCGAGCGCCGGAATCACGGATGGCTTTGCTTCCCCGCCGCGAAAGACCAGCCTGCCGAGTGGATAAGCCGAAACACCGGGGGCCGGGGCCAGAGGAACAATGAGGCCGTAGCGAAGCGGTTCGGGATTCTGTAACCTCCCCAACGGGGGCCGGGCGACCGGCCCCCTTCACTGTGTCAGCGAGAGAGAAGGTTTAAACCATGCGCGAGTATCAGGCCGTTGTGCGAGTGAGGCACCGCGGGCGGAACCTGGCCGAGTCGTCCGACACGCTCGACGCCGTTACCGGTGAGCTGGTCGACTATGGGGCCACGGCGCAGATGTGGGACGACGTGACCGAGTGGACCATGACCGTGCGCGTGCCGTCCCTGTGGGACGTTGGGGCCGTGGCCGGCCGAACCGTGCGGGCCGCGTACGAGGGGGCCGGGTGGCCCGTGGAAGTCGTACGCGTGGACGCGTGGCAGGTGGCCGAGTGGGAGCGAGAGGCCGCGAAGTGATGGGGCGCGGGGGCCGTTGCTGGTCGTGGTGCTGGGACCGGTGGCGCCTTGTGCGCTGCTCTATGCCGCGAGAGCATGTCGAGTCGTCTAAGTGGCATTGTGCGATGAACGCGCGCGGACAGAAGGCGTGGAGAGTTCGCCGCAAAGACTGAACGGGGGGCCGGGCAACCGGCCCTTTTGCTTTGCCTGAAGCTAGCATTTGGAATCTCGTTTAAACGGTGCTATCGTCTTCCTTGTCAGCGAGAGAGCGGCCCCAACCGGGGGCCGAACGAAGGGAAGACAGATGAGCGTCAAGCTTGGTAAGGGAATTCACCGGTGGGTCTACCTCATGGAATCGAACGTGAGCTTCTGCCGGATGTGTCACACGATCCTCGACGCCGGACAGTCGCCCTTCTCGGAGCACTGCACCAGCGTGCATGACCGAGACTGTGTGTGCGACGGATGCCGGAAGGCCGTGAACGCGTAGCAAGACCGAGGGGGCCGGGAAACCGGCCTCTTCTCGTTGCCCTGAAACTATCATTTGACACGATCGTTTAAACGGCCTAGAGTTCTTCTTGTCAGCGAGAGACGGGCCAGGCCGGCCCGGATGAAAACTCAAAAGGGGAACGCAATGTTCATTGCGACGAACGTTCACGCCACCGCCGAGAAGACTGTCTTCCTGTGCCTGTCGTACTCGGAACGCGATAAGAGGAGCCTGTTCGACCTGGCCGCCTACGAGGACGACGTGAACGCGTACCGCGCGGCCTTCCGGCGCGAAGTCGAGAAGGGCGAAGCGGCGGACATTGTCACCGGGGCGGCCATCCTGGACGATATCCGGGACATGCGCGAAGACGCGGAACTGATCCGGTGGGCGCAGCGTCACGGACGCTGCGGTTACAGCGTCAACGCTCACGGATGCGTCATGTACGGCTGCAAGCACTGACAAGAGAAGGCCCCCGCCACGGCGGGGGCCTTACTCGTTTCTGGAAACTATCATTTGACATAGCCCGTTTAAACGCCGTAGAGTTTCACCTGTCAGCGAGAGAACGGCCCGAGAACGGGCCGGGCTTGATAACTCAAGAGGGGAACGACCGATGAAGGTCTTTCGAGTCGGCGGAACGACGGACGAGATCACGACTTGTGAACTCTGCGGGAAGCCCGAGCTTCGGGGCACGGTCCAGATGATCGAGCTTGACGCGGACGGCAACGACTTCGCGGATCACTACTACGGGCCGAGCTGCGCGGCGAAGGCCGCCGGATGGACTCAGAAGGCCGTGACCACGGCGGCCAGGGCCGCCGACAGGGCGAAGCGGGAAGCCGCCGAAGCGGCCCGCAGAGAAGCCGAGTACGAAGAGATGAAGCACCGCGACGCGGCTAAGGAATGGTGGCTTCGAGAGAACTACGGAACCACCGACGTTCACGAAGCCGCGAAGATGGCAGGAATGAGCTTCGTCCGACTGTCCTGTCTGTTCAGTGACGAATACGAGCGCTGCCAGGCGTAGCGCAGAGAAGGGGCGGCCCACGGGGGCCGCCCCTTCGTCGTTGTGGGCGCCTACGCGCCCGAGGGGTTCACGGTACGAGGGTCCTTCGGGTGGCCATGGACCATGTGGGTTCGCATGGCCGTCACTACGCCCCGAGCAGCCTTCCGGCTGCCCGTGATGACCACGGTAGACACGGCTTCGCGGAGCCTGGCGCACACGGGGCACCGGTCGGGGTCCACGGGGCCAGGGCGGGGCGTACGAAGGTCAAGCGGTTCCAAGAGCACGGATCATCACTCCAAGGGGGAAAGCCCCTGCCGCGCGCCACGGGGGGACGGACGCACGGCAGGGGGGTCAACTGGCCGGACGCGCGTCCCGCTCCCACTGGTACTGGGCGATGTACTGCCGAGCGAACTCGCAGCACCCCTCACACGCGTAGATCGGGGCCGTCCGGCCGTTGTGCTCAAGCGGGCCTATCCACACCACTAGCCGGTCGCCACGGCGACACAGGAAGCACCAGCCAGGGACTAACGGCCGGCGCGTCACGGCTTCGGCTCCACCACGGCGTAGTCGGTGAAGGTACGCATGAACCGCGTGTGGCCCGTGGCCGCCGCGTGCCCTGCCATCCACTTACCTACCCGCTCTTCGTCCAGCTCCCCGGACGACTCCCCGCAATCGGCCTCTTCGCCAGACACGCACACAGCCGACCGGGACACTTCCCCGGTGGGGTCCTGGGCGATCCGGTAGTTCACGAACCGGTAGACAGCTCGGGGGGTCACTGGTCGTCGAGCCCCCTCTTCTTCACGAACACAGACAGGAGAGCCCCGGTGAGCGTCGCCGACTCCCTCATGAAGGTGAACGCCTCGAAGACGGGATCCCCCTTGCCGGGCCGGTTGGACAACTCAAGAAGCCTGTAAGACTCCCGGAAGAGGCCCGAAGCCTCTTCGTCGCCCTCCCACACGTCTTCGGCCAGGAGCAAGTTCAGATGACCGACGACGCGCGCCGTTCTGTCGTCAATCTCCTCACGCGTCGACGTGCTCAGCTCCATCGCCGAGATGGTGTCGACGGTGTCCGAGATCGTCTCTACGTCGATCGGCGATCCGTCAACGCTGGTCGCTTCCGGTTCCTTCGTCACGCTCGCCACCGTTTCCCCAGGCATGAACTGTCCTCTCGCTGACGTTGTCGCTCTACGCAACCGTGCCGTCGCCCGCGGCGGTACCGTTGGGGAGTCAGCGAGAGTTGAAAGCGTGGAAAGTTCGGGGGTTCCCGTGGCCGAGAAAGAGCCGAACGAGGGTCTGAACCGCCTTCTCGCCGAGGCGGATTGGTCCCTTGGACAGTTGGCCACCGCCATCAATCGAGCGGGTGAAGAAGCCGGTGTCAGCGTCCGGGCCGACAAGAGCAACGTCAGTAAGTGGCTGAAGGGGCACACGCCCGTCGAGAAGGTACGGCCGCTCATCCTCGAAGCCATGTCCCGCCGACTCGGCCGCCAGGTCACCCATGCCGAGGCCGGCCTACCGGCCCCGAAGGACGGCCCGTCCGCCCCTGGCACGGTCGAAGGGCTAGTAGACCTCGGCCGGGCGGACATGGACCCTTCCCGCCGTAGCGTCCTCGGGGCAGGGCTGTACTCCGTTGCGCTCACGATCCCCGGATGGCCCGACGTGATCGGGCGGGCCGAAGCGGTGAAGAAGGGCAAGGGGCTTCGGTACGGCTTCGCCGAAGTCGACATGGTTGTTCAGATGACCGAGAAGGTCTCTGAGCTTGACGACCAGTTCGGGGGCCGCACCGCGCGGCCCATGGCCGCTACCTTCCTGGTGAACACTGTTGCGCCATACCTTCGGGCGGACGCCCCCGAGGACGTACGGCAAGCGATGATGTCCGCCGCTTCTGACCTTTGCTACCTAACCGGGTACATGGCCGTAGACGAAGGGCTTCACGGCCTGGCACAGAGCTACTACCTGAAGGCCCTCGAACTAGCGGGGGCCGCCGAGGATCACCTGACGTACTGCACCACGCTTCGAGGAATGAGCGTTCAGGCCGTAGACCTAGGGCACGGTCCCGACGCGTTGCGCCTGGCCGAGGCCGCCGCCGCCGCTTCGCCGAAGGCCGGCCCCCGGATGCTGGCCTTCCTCACCGGGCAACAGGCGCACGCCGCAGCACAGGAGGGGGACCGTACGGCCGCTCTTCGGTACATCCGGGAAGCCGAGGCCGCCATGGACCGGGCCGAGAGCCGAGGGAAGCCCCTCGGGTCCTACGATCCCGCCGCCCTCAACTACCACACAGCGCAAGTGCGTTACGAGCTGGGCGACGTTCACGGCTCGATCGAGGCCCTAGAAGAGAGCAACCGGGTTCGGTTCTCTGTGTACCGCCGGGGGAACGTTCGGATGCGCGCTCTTCTCGCCGAACGTCAGCTTCAGGTGGGGCACCTCGAAGAGGCCGTGAAGACCTGGCACGCCGCCCTCGACGACTACCCGCTAGTTCACTCGGGTCGAGCCGACGAACGCATTGCGAACATGCGCCGACTCATCCGGCCCCACCTTCGGCACCACGGGGCCGCCGAGCTGTACGACCGTGCGCAACAGATGAAGCCCGCGGCCGTCTAGAGCCCGTGTAAACGTCCTGCAGAACGACGAAAGACCCCCCGCACCCGGAAGGGGTGCAGGGGGTTCGGTTCCTGGCCTTAGTCGGCCAGGTCGCCGTGACTGGGCGACGGAGTCAGGAGAGCGTCACGGGTCTTCGCGTCCTCGAAGCGCTGTACGGCTTCACCGCCGAGAAGGCCGAGGACGGCCGCCACAACGCCGAGAACGGGGCCTTCGGGTACGTGGACGCCGTACGCGGCCACAAGGCCGAGGACGGCCACGACAAGCGCGTACACGCGCGCCGGATGAGTCTTGAAGAAGTTCACTGAGGTTCCTTACTTGCCGTAGGCCAGGGTGAACAGGAACGCCCAACCCTTCGGCCCGATTTCAACGTCCCAGGTCGAGCCCTGAGCCGCGTACTGCGGGTACTTCCGATGGAAGATCCCGACGCCTTCCTGAGTCTTCGGGCCGTAGTTGTCCGACTCGGGAACGCTCTTGTTCATGAATCCAGCGGCCTTCAGGGCACGCTGAAGCTTCTCCGCCGAGGGCTTCGAGCTGTTCGGCTGAAGGCCCTTCGGGAAAGCCGGGGGAACGTACTTCGAAGGCTTCGGCTTCGGCTTCGGGGCCGGGGTCGGCTTCGGTGCAGGGGTCGAAGGCTTCGGGTTCAGGTGCGCGTTCACGCGCCCCAGGAAGTAATCCCACGGGAAGTTAGGACCGGGGTCATAGTGGTTGGTCTGGCCGTAAGCCTTCGACACGTCAATGTGACCGACGATCCCGCGCTTACCGGCCTTCAGCTCAGAAGCGGTGAGCTTCCGGGCCGGGATGTTGTGCTTCCGGCACCAGCCGGCCACGACCTTAGCCGCGTTCTCCAGCACACCCTTCGAATACTGGTCGAGCCATTCGGCCCGAGACTGACGCGCGTACCCGGCAAGCTCGATGCCCAGGCCGTCAGAGTTCGCGCCCGGTGCGTGCCAGGCGCGGTCACCATCGGCGACGCAGCGAACGGCGCTGTTGTTGTCCACGCACACATGCGCCGAAGCCTTCGAGCTAGCGGACATGGTCGCGAACCAATGCGCGACATTCTCGGCAGTCATCGGCCCCTCGGGGGCCTCCATGTCGTGAATGACGATCACGCGAATAGGGACAGTGCGGCCAGGGCCGTACCACTTAGCCTGTACGAATTCCATTGTCAGTTTCCTTCCGGGGCGGTTCGAATAAGGGAAGTAAGTTCCTGGTGCTGGGCCAGGACGAGGGCCTTCAGATCGGCTATTGCGGCCTGTCCAGTGACAAGCTCGGAAAGGTGCCGATTCTCGGCTTCGAGTCGAGCGACACGGCCGCTCAGTTCGTCAAGTTGCGCTTCGAGCCGATCAGCTCGGGCCTTCTGCGCTTCTGCCTCGCCCTTCCAAATCTCGGCCGTAGCGTTATCCGCATCCGACCGGACGCGAACGTAGGCGGCCCCGAGGGCGCCGAGAGTGGCGAGAGCACCGAAGACCCAACCAGCGATACCGAGGAGATCCAAGGGTCTATCTTTCAGATGATCAGGAGTTGCCGAGCCAACGGAATTCCATTCCGGTTACGCGCTGACCCGATTCGAGGTTCAGTGTCGAGCCGCAGTTTTGCCACGCGAATAGTTCGTAGTGGTCACCGGCAACGCAAGTAAGTTCAAAAGTGCGTGCTACGACCGTAGAAGACCCGTTAACGGCCGCAGAGTTCACGGTGCTCACCGTGTTGCCTCCACCGGAGGTGCCGCCCGAGTTAAGCCGAAGGTTCAACTGTCGGTAGCCGGTCGAGTTGCTGACGAAGCGACCGTAGAAGCTCACCAGGAATTGACCAGAGGTATTGATTGTGATGCGACTCGGGTTAGTCGTCGTCGAGTGCATCGAATCCGTGTCCCACGGTTCCGAATCGAACGAAACCAGCGTGCTAACGGAAGTAGTCAGGGGGGTGACGGCACTCGAATACGCGTTTACACGCGGCGGGTTCATCAGGAAGTCGATCGGGGTTTTAGCGGCAGCAATCAGCTTCGCTGCCGTGACCTTCTCGCCCGCGAGGAAGCTTTGAGTAGCGGGAACGGTAGCCATAGCGGCCAGACTCCAAAGGGGAAAGACACACCAAAGGGGCGGCCAGGACGGCCGCCCCCAGGGCGTGTAAACGTGCTGATCAGTAGGCCAGGACCGCCGTGCGGTCGAGCCTGCCTAGCGCGGAATCTTCGAGAATCCACACGTCGGAACCATCGGCAGGGGACAGGGAAAGCGTCGTCACCCATTCGAGGGTTGACCCGTTCACGGAAACGTCCGTGTCGATCGCCTCGACATAGAAGTCAAGTTCCGAATCCGGGGCCGCCGTAGGCAGATCGGTAAGCGTGATCCGGTCGCCGATCTCGACGCCCAGGGCGACGAGGAACAGGCCCGGTGTAGCCGTAGCCTTCAGAGTCACCGAATCGCACCGAACCATAGGTTCGGCATACGTGTTCAGCCGCGTGTAAGCCGCATCCTGAATCGCTTGATCCGAGGTCACCCCTAGCTCAATGCTGGTCGACTTACGGCCGTAGGCTGCAATGGAAGCCTGATCCTTCAGAACACCTTCGACGCCGTTAGTCCGCTTGTACGTGACCTCATTGATAATGCGGTCATCGTCCATCTCGAACTGAAGGCCAGGCTCCCAAGGAAGCCCGACGCTATCGCCCAGCACGAACCGAACCGCCGCCGCTTGACGCCGTGCCCGGTTGTGATAGGTGAGCCTTCCGTCACCATCCATGAAGAGATACCCGGAAGCGTCCTGAGCGGCCCCCTGAAGCTCATCAAGCGCACTCGCGCCCGTACTCCAGTCAGGCTCTAGAAGTGTGCTCAGGCCAGCGTCTAGCGCCGTCTCGCCCTGATACTTCGCCATGTCCGCGATACGCCCGATGCGGGCATTCTCGTTCTCGGTCAGGGCCGTACCCTGGCCGAGACTCCAGATATCCCGCTGTTCCTGCCAGGACATACGACGATCCATGATGAACAGGTGGCCGTGTCGACCGTTCGCATATTCGTTGTAGATCGAGCCGGCCTGGCGACCTCCGAAAGACGCCCAGCGAAGGTCACGGATATCCGTGTTCGCCGGGGCCGGACCGGGGTCCGAATCCCGGAAATCGCCGTCGTAGTACAGCCGCGTAAGGCCCTGCTGTATGTGAACCATAACGAAGTGCGAAACGCCCGAGCTTAGGGCGTAGTTAGACACGAAGCTAGTAACCGTGCCATCCGTGTAAGTCGTCGTGACCCCGAGGAAGCCGTTACTGTCCATGCGAATCTTCAGCAATTCGCTACCGGTATCAGCCCAACCCTGAAAGAGGGTTACCCAGCTTCCGGCACTCGGCCGAGTCGGGTTAGTCCAGAAGCCAACGGTGAAATCCGTTCCCAGGGGGAACGTTCTCGTACCGCCTTCGCAGATATCAACGACCGTGCCCTGATTGCTCGACACGTTCGCCAGGCTGTAACAGGTGGTCGCATCTCTGGCCACGATGGAATCAGCACCGAGAAGGGGAGTGCCCGGACCGTACTTCGAAGCAACAAGCTTCGCGGGTTGCTGGTCGTTCGCCAGGTTCTCAAGCCTGGTCGAGCCGACCGGATCGCCGAGGGTCCAATAGCCGAGGGGTTCCGCCCGAAGTATCTCGGCTTGCATTGCGGCCCGTAGATCGGTGTTGCTGAGTACAGAGAAGCCGTCCACGGCCGAAACGTCGACCGAGGCCGTAAGGCCGTCAACGGCAACGGGCCATTTCTCGATGTACCCGTGAAAGATCGAGCCGCCAGGACTCCACTCCGAAGCCGTCGAGCCCTGCTCTATCTGAAGCTCATCAAGGAACAGATAGGCGTTATTGTCGCCGCCCGAGGAACCGATTTCGATTCCAGCCCAACCCGCAACCGAGGGGGCCGTTCCCGAGATCGAGAACGAAACCCACTGGCCGTTAACGAGGGTGATCTGAGCCGTAGAAGAGCTGGAGTTGTAGAACGAGCCATCGGGCCGATACCACCGGATGCGCGCCCGAACCTTCGTGGCCGGCGCGCTCGCGCCTAGCCTGATCTGGCCGGAAGCGACGTACGTGCTTCCGCCGACCACCTTCGCCAGGCCGACAGGCTTCGTGCTGCCGAAGCCGCAGTAGACCGAGCTAGCCCAATCCGCGGAGCCGTTGTTGCCCAGGTCAACGCGGATCGAGCCTGCGCCACTCTTCGGGAAGTCCGCCCATGCGTTGGTAGTTCCGGCACTGTGCGAAGTCGAGAACATCGCCGAGGAGCGCGTTACGTCGCCGCCCGTAGACACGTCCTTCGGGGCCAGGTTCGCGGTACGAACCCGCACCCTTCGCCGAGGGACGACGTTCGGGTAGTACGGCTGAGTCTTGAACCACTCGGCCTTTTCCCCGTACGCCTCGAAGGTCCCCGTGTTCCCTTCCGGGTAGGTGTCCGCGTAGATGTACAGAACGGCCGTAGCCGTTCCGGCGGGTGGGGCCTCTTCGTGCGTGTAAACGGCCTTCGTCCAGTCGGCGACGAAGCGCGTGCCCTGCACCCAACGGAGCGTATTCCCGCCCGCGTCGAGCCACTTCACCGCGAAGTAGCAGGACACCGGGCGGCCGTTCGTCCAGACCGTTCGGGACATGATCCGTGGCTTCTGGTCGTCGTCCACCTGGCCCACGTTGATAGTCGAGATGATCGTGTTGTTGGCCCGGTTGCTCAGGTCCCACGTATAGGCGCCCGAGAAGCCCGAGAGGATGTTTCCCCCCAACTTCTGTTTGCCGGGGGTGAAACGTCCATCGCTGTTGTCGAGCTTCAGGGAGAGCGTTCCCGCCTCGATCCGGTCAAGCTCATTGTTCCGGCCGCGCCGGACCTGAAACCCCTCGACGTAATCGCTAATGTCGGTCCACGAATACGAGGAGGAGAAGGGGCCACCGTCAAAGGCGACTTCGACGGTGACCTTCGGGATTGAAGCCATGCTTAAAGTCCCGTCCTTCCCCCGTTGCGCTTTCCGTTGCGAACGATCTCGTCTCGAATGGTGGTGGCAATGCTCTTGGCTAGGGCCTTCTCGGCCGTGACGTTGCCTTGAACGGTGACGTGAACCACCGGGGCGGCCTGGCCGCCCGAGGCCCCCTGAAGGGCCATTGCACGGGCTATAGACCTGTTAGCAAGCCGACCGGACGGGCGAGTGCCCGCCATCTCGTCGACAGCCTTTTGAACGTCGCCCTGGCCGTTGCGGATACCGTTCGTGAAACCGGCCGCAGTGAAGCCGCCCAGGCCCATGAAGACACGGCTAGGAGACTTGATCCCCAGGGCCTTCTTCAGGGCCTTAACCATGGCCTTCGACATGTTCTCGATAGCCTTGGTCAGGTGCTTCTCTTTGGCCTTCAGGCCCCTGATAAGGCCCTCGGTCGCCTTGATACCCGCGTTGTAGTAGTTGCCCGCCACCTGGCTTCCGAGAGCGTTGGACTGGGAACCGATCGCCGAGTAGGTCGAGTTCAGTTCCTTGATCTGTCCGCCTCCGGCATTGAGAAGGGCTGCGGCCATCTGGCCGCCCTCTTCGGGGCCGGCCTGGGCAAGTTCCGAAATGATGCCCTTACCGAGGCCACGCTTCGCGAGAGTGGCAAGGTTCTTCCGGAAGTCGACGATGCCCTTTAGCTTCGCCTTCAGGCGACCGATGATCGCGCTAGCCGAGTTGTCCCCGTACTGCGAAGTGTCGAGAGCCCCCATGAAAGAGCCGTAGTCCTTCGCCTTCGAGGACACCGAAGAAGCCATATCGGCCTTAGCCTTCTTCAGGTCAGTCAGCTTCGCGTTCGCGTTGCCGATGGCCTTCTGAATCTTCTCCCGTTCCTTCGCAAGCTTCGTCAGCTTCCTGTTCTGAGAGCTGATGTACTTGTGAAGGCTGTCAGCCTTCTTCTTCGAAATGGCCTTACCCTTGTAAGCCTTCGTGATCAGCTCATGAAGCTTCTTCGAGGTAGCCGCAACCTTCTTCGAGCCCCCGAGCATTCCCTTAACGAGACCTTCGGTGACCCACTTACCGATTTCCTTCATGACGCGGGAAGGGGAGTGGATTCCGAGAGCCTTCTTAATCGGGCCGGGGATCTTGTCGACGATGGCCTGAGCCGCACTCATCACACGGCTTAGGGAGCCCCGAATACCGTTCACGATTCCGTCGATGATGTTCCGGCCGATGCTGAGCATCTGGCCGGGCAGGCCAGACAGGGCGGCCTTCGCCTTACCGGGAATCTCCTTCACGGCCGAGACGAGGTTAGAGAGCTTGCCCTTCGCCGAGGTGTACAGCGACGTGAAGCCATTCACGAAGAAGTTCTTCACGGCGGTCACGCCCGAGGACGCATAGCCGCGAATGGTGCCCATGACGCCCGAGAAGTGTCCGGTTATGCCGCTCCAAATGCTCTTGAAGAGCGAGCTAACGGCCTTCCAAGCCAGGGACCAAATCCCCTTCACGGCATCGACACCGAGCTTCAGAACCGTCTTTATCGTGTTCCAGACGGCCCGGAAAATTCCAACGATGATGTTCCAGACACCCGAGAAGATTTGCTTGATGCCCTGCCAGGCCCTCGACCAGTCACCAGTGAAGACGCCTATGAAGACGTTGTAGATCCCCTGGATAACCGAGAGCACACCGGAAATCACCTGCCATACGGCATTCCAAGCGACCTTGACATAGTTAATGAGCGTGGCCCCGAAGGTCTGCCAAAGCCACTTCACAACGGCTATGAAGCCCTGAATCTCAAGCTTGATGAAGTCGAGATACGTCATGAAGGTCTGCCAGAGCTGAACGAGAACAGGCTGAGCCTTCGCCCAAAGCTCTTGAAAGACCGGCATTAGCTGAGTCTTGAAGAACGTCACGAACTGAGACACGGCCGGCCCGACGACCGCCCATATACCAGAGAGCTTCTGCCCGAGCTGGTCGAGCGCGGTCCGTGCGGCCCCCGTCTCGAAGCTGGTCTTGATCCTCGAACCGATCTCGCCCAGGCCCCGCAGGAACGGGGCCGTAGCCTGGCCGATCTTGTCGAAGGTCGGACCGAGCTTCTTACCAACGCCCTCGAACGCCGTAATCGCCGAAGCCGCAGCGTTCGTGAAGCCCATTTCGAGCTTCCGTTTAAACGTCGTCAGCTTCGCCGCAGCGTTGTTGTGCATGGTGTCGGCCATCTGATCGGCCGCACCACCAACCTTCCCGAGGGAGTCAACCGCGCTCTTCGGGTCAATCGAGTAAAGGGCCTTACCGAGGTCTTCGCTCTGAGTTCCAAAAAGCTGTACGGCGGCCTGAGACTGCTTAACCGGGTCCTTCATTCCCCGAAGCTTGTCCATGGTTTCCTGAAGCGCGTCAGAGGCAGTCTTACCGCCCTGGCCAATGCGCTTAGCCATGTCCGAAGCATCGAGCCCGATAGCCTTGAATCCGTCAGCTGTGGTCTTGCTGCCGTCGACCGCGCGAATCGAAAATTCCTTGATCGCATCGGCGACGATATCGGCGTCTCGGGCACCGCCCTTCAAACCCTGGGAAAGGATTCCGGTAGCCGTAGCGCCGTCGAGACCCAGCTTCCTAAACTGAGTTCCATATTCGTTCAAAGTGTCCAAAAAGTCTTCCGACTTGTCGACACCGTTAGTGAAGCCCGCGGCGACAATGTCAAGGGCTTCATCCGCATTCTTAGCCAGACCATTTCGGAGAAGGTTCGCAACGGCCCGAGTGGTGCCGCCAATCTCCTGATCCATGACTTCGGCAATGGTGCCGACCTTCGCCGCAATCGGCTTAAAGTCCACGTCGTTAACCGACATGTTCAGGTCTTGAGAGACCCGCTTGACTATCTCGCCAGTCTCGGCCGTCGATTCGCCGAAGCCCTTAACGTAAAGGTCACCAGCAAGCTTGCCGGCCTGAGCCGCATCCTTGCCCGTAAGACCGAGCTGAGCCGCAAGCTTCGCGCGGTTCTCGATCTCTTCGAGGCCCTTCGCGAAGGCCAGGAGACCCGCCAGGGGGAGGGCGGCCAGGACGGCCGCCCCCATACCTGCCAGGGCACCCTTAAAGCCCGCCATCTTCCCGCCCATGGCGTCGAACTGTCCGCCCGCGTCCTCGGACGTGTCAGCGAGCCCCTGAATGGCGTCCTCGGCGGAATCGGCGTTGCCGACAATGACAACGCGAAGGGTCCTCGAATCCGCCATTAGTAAGACTCCCGACTAGTGTTGTACTCGTTCATGTACTCGCAGAAAGCGCGATACTCGGCGGCCGTAAGGCCGCGAACTTCACCGGGAGTCATGCGGTAGAACCGGCAGAACGCCGCCCGATCCTTTAGGCGTTCTGCGCGTCGCCGTTTCCCTGGCCGTCCTCGGTGCCGACCAGCTCAAGCGCGGAGACTCGAACGTTTCGCGCGTCCTCAAGAGAGAAGCCCGGCTTCTCGGCACGCTGCGTAATCCAGATAAGGGCCTTCAGGGCCTTAGTCGGGATCTTCGTCTCAAGCTCGGGGCGGCCCTTCTCGTCGAGAACCTTCTTTCCATCCGGGCCGATAACCGGCCGAGGAGAAAGAACGTCGTAGATAGCCGCGCCTACGACCTCTTCGAAGTCTTCAAGGTCACCGATCGTCAGAACGTCCGGGTCAACGCGAAGGGAAATCGTCTCGGGGTTCGTGCTCATTCTGGGAAAGCCTCCGACATTAGGCGGTCAATGTGGTTCATGTACTCGCGGATAAGGGCAGGACCCTCTTCGCGAATTGCGGGGTGCAGGAAGTAGCCCGGTCCGCCGGCCCAACCGTCGAACTGGTTTCCTCGCCAGGGGCGGAATCCTCGGGCGATACGGCCGTTACGCGTTAGCTTCTTCGCGCCGAACTCGGCACCCATGGCATAGGGCTTTCGGGCGGAGCCGAGGCGCACGGCCGCATAGTTCTGTGTCTTCGTTGCGCGAAGGGATTGGGCTGCGGCTCTTTGCTGCCGACTAAGGCCCCCGGCCTTCTCTTTGGCCGCTTGAGTCAGCTTGTCGGCAACATCGAAGTTCGCTTGTTTCACCTCTTGCTTTGTGCCGTCAGCACCAGCACGCGCAAGAGCGCGGGTGAACTGGGATAGGCCCTCGACATTCGCGTAAATGCCTTCAGTGGGCATAGCCCAGCACCCCCGTTCCAAATGATAGGTTCAGGGCAAAAAAAGGGAGCCCTTACGAAATAGCCTTGTAGGTGATCGTGACCGGCGAAGCCGTGCCGTCCGTCAGCGCGATACCCGAAAGGTCGTGACTCACGACTTCGAGACCGCCCACGGAAACCGGGCCTTCGTCGAACCGGGCGAAGGGCATCTGAACCTTGAACTGAGAGCCGTCCGGCCCATCCCAAAGAACCGTTAGATCGGCGACAGCCCCACTCGCAATGGCCGCAGCAACGCGGTTAACGTGCGTGGTGCCGCTGAACTCGCCCTTAACGCTCCACTCGTACTTTCGAAGCTCCGACTCAAGCGGCTCAGACTTCATGCCGTTGTTCCGGATGAAGTACCGGTCATCCTTCAGGCCGTTGGACGCCTTCAGGGAGAAGTCGTTGATGTCGAAGGACGAACCGCCAACGGTGACCGTGCCCCCGCCGAAGCTGAAGAGCTTCGTGTTTGCGACGTATGCAGGAGTCGCCAGGGCGTAAGCACCGGTGCCCGCACCGATCGTTTCCTTCGCGAAGTCGCACGTAACCGAGAGCTTCAGAAGCTCGTCAACGGCGTTCGTAAGCTCCCATTCCTTGACCTTGCCACCCTGGTAAGTGAAGGGAATCTTCGTGCCGGTGTTGTCCACTCGGCCAACCTGAGCCGTGAAGCTCTTCCCGTTCAGGTCGCCCAGGGTCGCCGTGTACGTGGTGAAGCCGCCCGAGGGGGCACCAGCAACAACCCCGCCCATCATGTGCTTCAGCCAGAAGTCGAAGCCCCCGGAAAGAACCTCCATCTTCACGTCACCCTCGGCACCCTTCGCGTTCGGCGCGAAGCGGTCACTTCGAAGGACGCGGGTACCGGCTCGAATCGCCTCGGAATCAATCCGCTCGTACTTACCCTCAATGCCTTCGTCGGTGAACTCGAAGAACTTCGTAGGGACAACGGCCGTTCCGTAAGTGGACTCGTCGGCCGCGCCAAAGTATGCATCGTGAATCGTGGCCATTACTTAGCCGTCTCCCTCTTCGCCTTGATCTCCTGCCAACCCTGGCGAAGAAGCGCCTGGGCGATATCCTCGGCGACCTCGATAGGGTCGCCCTTCACGGCGGTAAGTCCCAGCGAGGGAACCTCTACCGCCGAATAAGGCCCGTTGTAAGCAACGGTCTTCACTGCTACAGCCTCGCCTTCACGCGAACAACCGCCTCGAACTGGCCTTCATAGACCTGATCTGACGGGAAGCTAGAGAGCTTCTTAGGAACGAAGTCCGACGTGACGACGGACTGAATACCGAGATTGGGGGCCGCCTTCATTCCGTCCTCGATCCCTGCGGCCATGCGCTGAAGCTCCCCCTCGACCTCTTCCGAAGTCGCTCCGGAAAGCTGACAGTTCACAATCACGCTGATCTCGAAGACCTCTTCACGGCTTCGATTGGTCACCCACTGGGAATCAGGCCACATCACTTCGCCCACGAACACCCAACGGCGTTCAGGGCTTCGGGACGGGAAGCCCCAGGTGACTTGATAGCCGGCCAGGGCCGGAAGGCCCTTGATCATGTCGCGAAGGGCGGCCTTCGCCTCGAAGGCATGGGTACTCACCGGGCCACCCCGAACACGTCGTAGAAAATGCCGAACTTGTATCGCTTCAGAACCGCGTCGACTTCGGGGATGCCGGTTTCCCAACCGTTCCGGCCCGCAGTAGCGAGCGTGAAGTTCCCGCCCTCGGCGGCCACGAAGGCCGTAGCCCGATCCGGGATGCCGGACCGCTCAGCAGTGAGGACGGACCGAAGCCGCAGCAAGCCCGCGCGCTTCACGTCCTCGGGGACCTGGCCGAAGCCGTACCCGAAGGTGACCGTGTACCGGTCGCCTTCTCGAAGCTCGAAGGGGGCTTTCACGAAGCCCGAGGGGTCAACGGTCCACCCCGCCAGGTCTACGGCCCCCGAGGGGCCGTCTACGGCCTTCAGGGCGGTCACATCGAAGTAGCCCAGGTACAGGCTCGAAGAGCCGTCCGCCTCGACCTCGACGCGCGCCGTACGCGGCACGAACGACCGGGCCGTGATGGTCTCGAACTCATCCGTGACCACTTCGCGGTAGTGCTTCAGCTCGGCCGTGGGGAACCGGGCCGAATCCGCTAGGTCCATGTCCGATCCGCGGGCCTCGGGGAGGGTGAACAGGTGACCCCCGACAACCTCGAAGCCGGTAGCGTCCGTGGCCGTCTCGCCGGCCTGCCAGGACACCGTGTAAACGCCCTCGGGTCGCGCCGGAAGCGTCGCCGTCCACTCGTCGCCCGAGCTGGTCGCGTCGCCCGTGTAAACGGTCGCGCCCGAGGCATCCCGCACGGTCACTGACACGGCAGGGACGATCAGGGGCGACTCGTCGTCAAGGAAGGTGTGCGTCAGCTTGACGCCCCTACCGCTCAGAAACCGCACAGTGCCCCCTTACGCGGTCTTGCGGGGCCGACCGGGGCCCCGCTTCTCGGGGGCCGCCGCAGCGGCCGTCTCGCGCGTCTCTGCGGCCTCGGCCACGACTTCAGCGCGCTTGTCATTGATCAGCGACAGGGCGAGTCCCGTAGGAAGCTCGACCTCTTCGCCTACAGCCGGAAACGGCGCCCCATCGAGAAGCCCCGAACCGCTCTCCAGAATGCGAACCTTCATAACCTCAACTCCCGTTGGAATGACCGAGGGGCCGCCCCGAAGGGCGGCCCCCCAAGCCGCTTACGCGGTAACGGTCAGAGCCTTGACGGAAGCCAGGTCGAACAGGTCGCCCGAACCCCTCCAAGTGACCTTGAAGGCGACCACGTCACGGTCGTAGCCGTACTCGTCGGACCGGACAACGCGAAGCGACTTCACCTGACGGATGAGGTACTTCGAGGGGTCGCCGTAGACGAGAACCTTCGCGCCCGCACCAGAGGTGACGACGTTCGGGTCAGTCATGATCGCGGTACCGAGAATGGTGTCCGGGGCACCAGCGGTAAGCGCCGGCTGCCAGATGTAGTTACCGGTCGAGTCCTTCAGCTTCCGAAGGTTCTGCACCGCAGAGTCCGAGGTCATGAAGACCGCGTTCCGGCGGTACGGCTTCAGGATGGAGTGCTGAAGGTCGATCAGGTTGTCAGTCGTGACACCCGCCAGGTTCGCCGCGTTCACCGCGCCGGTAGCGCGAGTGATCCAGCCCCAGGGCTTACCGGTGCCGTTGCCGATCAGGAGATCGGCCATGACCTTATCGGCGACAGCCTCGCCCGCGTCCTCGGCGAGAATGCCGAGAATGTCGAGCTGAGAGTCATCGACGATTTCGGACGTAGCCTCGACGATCACGCCGTACTTGTACGCGCCGATGTTCGTCTTGCTCCAAGAACCATCGCTCTTCCCGTACGGGGTGTTCTCGGCGACCTGCGAAGCGGTCGGGCGACCGTTCTTCACCGGGTACTCAAGCGTCTCGCCCGAACCCGTGGTGAGCGTGCGGGCCTTCGAGAAGAAGTCGCTCCGAACGCGCATCGCCTCAATGACCTGAGCAACGAAGGTCGTTGCGTAGGTGTTGCCCGCGTTCGCGGCGGTGCCGGTGGTCGCGGTCCGAAGGTCGAAGTCGACGCCCGGAAGGTCACCGCGCGCAACGGAGCGCAGCTCGGCCGCTTCGTCGCGCTCGTCCTGGCGGGCCTCGGGGGTGCCAGGCAGGACCAGGCCGCCGGCCCGCGCGGCCAGGGAACGAACCTCCGCCTCACGCTCACCGCGCTCGACCGCGTCTCGGGCCTCGACCTCAAGGCCGCGAACGTCGGTGTCGATCCGCTCGACGCGCTCGCGCTTCTCGGCCTCGGAAAGGGCAGTGTCAGCCTCGACGGAACGAAGCTCGGCAATCAGGTTGGCTCGCTTCTCCAGCGCAGCCTTAGCAACGGACGCGAAGTCCATGAACGCTCCAAATGATAGTTTCAGACCAGCTAGAAGCGACGAAGAGCCGCAAGAGCCGCCACCGGATCGGTAGGCAGCTCGTATCGGGGGAAGAGCGTCCGCGCTTCGCTTAGCGCCGGAACTTCGACTTCGCCCCGAATAGCGGCCCGGATCGCTTCCGGCGAATCCAGCCGCGCAACAGAAAGACCGCGCTTCTCGGCGAGAAGCTGAAGAGCGCGGGAACCAATCCCCGAAGTGGAGTCGGTGTAAGCCGGGTACGTCACCGGCGAGACGTCGAACAGGGCGACCTTCTGAAGAGTCCGAAGCGGAAACCCGTCTTCGTCCTCGGCCCAGGAATCGCCCTCGGGTCCAGAAGTCTTGAAGCCGAAACTCGACTGAGAAACGTCCCCGCGTTCCATGGCCGTAGCCAGGTCACGGGCGTACGTCGTATCGGGCATGTCGACTTCGTAATGAAGGCCCTCGGTATCCTCTGAAAGGCGAAGCGTTCCGCTTCGGTTCCTCCCTAGGATCAGGTTCGGGTCATGGTTGAACAGGGCGCGAATGTCATCCCGCCCGATGCTCTCGGAAGTCGCACCCTGGGCGACGCGTTCGCGAAAGCCCCCGAGGTTCGAAGAACGGGCGTCCCACTTCAGCGCGTAGCCATAGAAGTTGAACTTCCCGCCCTCGGATCGAACCTCGAATTCAGTAGGGACCGCCCTACGCTCCATCTGCATTGCTGTTGTCCTTCTGATCCGTAGCGTTCGGGTCCTGTAGTGCGTTCGGGTCCGCGTTTGGATCAGGGGCAACCGGTGCAACCGGCGGAGCCGGGGGAGGCTTCTCGGCCTCGGCCTTCGCCGCTTCCTTGTCTTCGTCGCCGACAACGCCGAGATTCAAGGGCCGGTAGTAACGCTGACCGAGCTTCTTGGGAAGCGGGGCCAGGTCTTCCATTGCGCGAATCTCGTCCGCGTTCAGGAACCCGTTATTGAGGGCCGTCTGATACGACTCGTAACGGTCCTTCGTCTTCGCGCGAAGTCGCGCGTCCACGTTGAAGCGGATGTACTGAAGGCCCGGAAGAAGGAACGTCGACACGGCTTGCTCGATACGAACAATCCACGGCATAAGCGTTTGGTCTACGAAGAACTTGTTCTGTTCCTCGATACCGGTTCCCCAGGTCGAGCTAACCGAGCTGTCGACCAGATACGCGGGCACGCGATACAGAAGGGCAATCTCGGCCTTCTGGAATCGCCGCGTTTCGAGGAACTGCGCCTGTTCCGGGGAAAGCGTGATCGGCTTGAACTGAGCCCCGCCGGTAAGGACGCCCACGCTGTGAGAGTTCTTCACCCCCGCGTGCGACTTCCTGAACATGTCCCGAAGAAGCCGGGCTTCGTCCGGCCGAGGGGTTCCCGGATGCTCGATTACGCCGGCCATCGTGGTTCCCTGCTCAAAGAACCTCGAACCGAATTCCTCGGCCGTGAGACCGAGGCCGATAGCCTCTCGGGCCATGTCGACGGGCGACAGGCCACGGCTCACGCCCGGAAGCGTGAACGCGGGAATGTGGAGTATCTGAGTGCGATCGAGGACGCCCTGAACGGCCCCCTGGTCGTCGCTGACCTCATACCGGTTGTCGCCTAGCGGGCCGTCGAGAATGCTCACGTACTGCGGGTGAAGGCAGTACAGGGCGACGACTTCGCCCCGGTCGTTCCGCATGGTGTAGAGGAATGCGTTCCCGTCCGTCAAGAGACTGACGACAACCCGAAACCAGAAGTCGTAAGAGGTCTGGAAGGGGTTCGGCTGACGCACCCAACGGGGCGACCGGATCGGATCGAAGGATTCCTTCCGGCCGTTTATCTTCGTGTAGTGGTCGACCGGCAGGGAAGACACGGCGTCCGCAATCAGCGATTGGCAGGCGTATACCGCCACCATCTGAAGACTGTTCCGCCGGGACACCTTCCGGCCCGAAGCCGTTCGCATGAAGCCCGACGACTCCACGCCCCGTTCCCAATCGGAAGCCATGCCGGACACAGCCGCGCGAAGCTCACCGATGCGTGTAAACAGGCTCACAGCCGCTTACCCCCGTCCGTCGCGTAACCGATAAGCCCGAGGCACACGGCCACCGCGAAGTGCCCAAGAGGGCGCGCAACGTCGTAAGCAGATGCGGCCAGAAAGCCGAGACTGCCAACCTGAAAGACGTTCGGGACAAACGAATTAGCGACCGACCGGAGGGAGCGGCCCAGGTTGGGCCGGTCCATGAATCTCCTAATCGTCGTCGTCTTGGAAGTAATCCTTCTGCCGCGTGGCAGGAGTAAGAAGGTCTTCCAGTTCGGAATCCGAATACTCTTCGTTGAAGTTCAGGAAGGTCACATGCGCTTCTTCCTCGGCCGGAAGAGCCGTAAGGAAGAAGGCGTTAGCCATAGCCGCGATACCGTCGATTTTCTCGCCGCTCTTAGCCTTCGAGGGCTTCACCAAACCGTCTCCGGTCACGTCAAGCTCGACGTTATCCGCCATCCAACGAAGCACCGGGTGACCGCCGTGGTGCAGCCCACGGGCCGCTAGCGCGCTCTCAATGGCCTTACACGGGTCATTGAGTCGAGCGGCACTCTGCGGCACCTTCACGGCCGTAAGGCCGTGTTCCTCAAGCTCGTTCACAAGCTGAGTTGCGTTCC
The DNA here is from genome assembly GCF_030287445.1 of Streptomyces sp. ALI-76-A. Classification (GTDB taxonomy): domain Bacteria; phylum Actinomycetota; class Actinomycetes; order Streptomycetales; family Streptomycetaceae; genus Streptomyces. The sequence goes on from NZ_JASVWB010000002.1 coordinate 7,412,565, forward strand.
ACGGGTCATAGCCGAAGAAGCGAATCCGGAACGTCTCGGCATCCTGGGCGATGTGCCGGAAGATTGCCTTGAAGTCCGTAGTCGGTCCCTCGGTCACGGTAAGGAAGCCTTCACGCTCCCAAACCTCGAAGGATGCCTTCATGTTGGATCGCTTCTCGACCGCCGGCCGAGGAACCCAGAAGTGAGGAACGACTGTCCAGCCGTCCGCTTCTGGATCGGTAGGCGTACCGGGGAAGAGAAGAACCCATGCGTTGAAGTCGCCCGTAGCGGCCAGGTCGATACCGGCATAGCAGGGGCGGCCCTTCAGCCGGTCCCGGTCCACCTTCGGCGAACCGTTCTCGTCCCATAGGTGCATGTCGAGCCACCGGTTAGCCTGGCTAACCCATTGGTTAAGGCGGAACACTCGGAACGCGTTCTGAGCCGTAGGCTTTTCGGCCGCTTCCATCGCTTCGGCCCGAAGGTTGTTGATGTTCAGGAAGGAACCGAGGGCGGGATTCGCCAGGTACCAACCCGTTCCCTTCGGATGCTCGACCGAGGGCGGTTTGCCTTCGTCTTTCCAGTCCCAGTCATCGGGCACGTTTCGCGCGAACACGAACCGCGCGGGGTCCATGTTCTGATCCTCGCGAACACGAAGCGAATGCTCATGCTCTTCGAGGGCGAAGGCCGCGGTTCGATATGCGGCCGTTGTCGCCGCAATCATGATCGGCTGTCGACGGGTACCGAAGCCCTGTCGCATGGAATCCCAAAGGTGCCGGTCCCTCTGCGTAAGAACCTCATCGAACAGAACCATCGAAGGGTTCGTTCCGAGTGCACCCGCAGCGTCACCGGGCAAGACCTGATAGAAGGAATTCGTCTTCCGGTCGATAATGCGTTTCTTCGAGTCGATGATTTCGAGCCGCTTGTTCAGAACGGGGTTCAGCTCGACCATGCGCTTAGCTGTGTTGTAGACGAGTCCGGCCTGATCGCGGTCAACCGCGACCGAATACACTTCGGCGGATTCCTCGAAGTCCCCAACTAGACCCAGCAAAGCGAACGCGGAAAGAAGCTCTGACTTCCCGTTCTTGCGCGCCATCTCAAGCCACGCAATGCGGTACTGACGAACGTATTCCTCGTACTGGTCATCCCACATGACCGTTCCGAAGAGCGGCCGTACGATCTCGTTCTTCTGCCACGGATCGAGAAGGAAGGGCGCACCAGCATGGCGGCCCTTCGTGTGCACAATCAGCTTCTCAATGAAGTTGATAGCGTGCGTGGCCTTCTTCTCGTCGTAGTAGAAGAAGCCTTCACGCGGTTCGATCGGGCCGAAGGGTGAGAGAACGATTCCGTCGTTCACTGTTCACCCCCGGCTTCCGTTGTCTTCGCATATCCCAAAGACCGGTTAAGCCCGGAGATCCCTCACACTCGATTGCCCTTTGAGGAATTGCAGCCCAGGTGTGCAGCCTGGCAATTACTCTCGACGTGCCCCGGAGTACCGGGGCCGTGAGACAGGGGAACTATGTGGTCGAGTGACTTACTGAGTGGCTTCGGGAACCGAATGACCCGGTCGATAGGTTCGCCGCAGAGCTGACAAACCCAACCGTCGCGGTTGAACACCTTCGCTCGACTGACCTTCGAGTAGGGCACGCCCCATTGTTCGCAGCGAAGCTTTAGCGCGTACTCGCGCCGAGAGAGCCAACCGGCCGGCCTTCGCCTACGTCGCTTCTTAGGGGTCTGCACGGTTGTCGCTCCTGCTAGTCAAACGGGTAAAGCCTGACACTCTCCGAGGTGACCTCGGAAACGGTGAGCGTCCCCGAGAAGTAGAGATTGCGGTCAGGGAAGATGCGGCCAGGATTGACGGCCGCGAAGAGAGCAAGCTTCGCCTTCAGATAGTCCATGGCGACCTGATCAAGCTCGGGCGTTCGCTCGACACCCTCGGAGAGCGTGAACGTCTCGCTCTGAATGTCCTCGGCGAAGAAGAAGCGATAAGCCCTGTCGGAGCTTGTGACCTGAGCCATGATGAATCCCGTTCGAGGAGACGTGTAAACGTATTGGGGCGCACTGCGGGATTCGAACCCGCGTTACCTCCTTGCGAGAGGAGTCCTGAGCCGCTAGACGAAGTGCGCGTTCCGTCCGTCCCCTGATCAGGGGGAGTTTCAGGAACAGGGGAGCTACCCCACTGCTGACGTGACTGGACTCGAACCAGTGACCCGAGGATTAACAATCCTCTGCTCTGCCAACTGAGCTACACGTCATTGAGGGCTACTCGCCGCCCGGTTCGTCACGGTGACTAGCCGTGCTACTAGGGGCCGGTTTCACCCAGGGTGCATATCGTCGGCCAGTCACGGCCTATTGTCTGCACCTGCGGGAACGGAGGGATTCGAACCCCCGCGCACCGGATTTCACCCGGTAGCTCTTCCGACTGAGCTACGTTCCCTTCAGGGGAGCCACCCACGGACCGCGACCGCCCTTCGCGGGTCAACGTGGGGGCTCAACCCCGAGGCCCCGAGAAGGGGCCTGAGTGCCCCTCTTAGCTCAGGAGAGAGAGAACCTGAGCGTCGGGGCCGTCTTCGTTTCCAGAGGGCACAGAGAGCCGCGTACGGTCGCTAGGCGACAGACCGAAGCGGCTACCGAACTTCAACATCAGATCGGCCGCGTCTCGCATGATCTGAGAAGCCGGATTCTTGACTAGGCCGCCGTCTCGGCCGGCCACAAGAGGGCCGTACTCGGAGAGAGCTTCCCTGGCCGCGTTGAAGGACGCCCAGGCTTCGCAGTAGGCGACCAGATAGGCCCGGTCAACCAGCGTCAGAAGGCCGAGGCGGTCAAGCTCGGGGACGATACGGCCCCACTCGGCCAGGGCCTCGCCCTTCAGGTCGGCAGGGGGCCGAGGGGCACCCCGCCTAGGCTCCGGTTCGGCACCGGAAAGCTTCTTCTTCGAGGGATTCCCCTTCAGCTCGACCAGCTTGGAAGGGGTCGGGGGCGGTCCGGGCATGGTTGCAACCTCTCTCGGGTCTGAATTCCCCTCTCTGGGAAACGATTAAGTAATTCGCGCGGAGTGATCCGCGCTGGTCAACGGCCTAGGCGGTTGCTCGCTCGCTCATCCGGAGCCACCCGCATTCCCACGAACCCCGGCGAACCCCCGCGCGCTCACGCCGAGGGAAGGCGGCGGGTGCGGGGAAGCGTCCCGGAATCCTTTCGACCTCCCCCTACCCCAAAGAATCCGGAGAATCTGAGCCAGATTGCTTGACAGTGCTTGATCTGGTGTGTTCTCGGATTGATTGGGCCACTAGAGCGGTTGACTCCCCGTCTTCGCCGGTCGCATCGGTTGCTCTGTGGTGTTCCTGGTCGAGCCTTAACGGCTCGATGGTGGGGGAGTGGGGGTCAGTACCTATTGCCTTTGCGGTAATCATTCTCTCTTCGCGTGTTACATGAGCGACAGAGAACACGAACGTTGTCGAGTACGTTCGTGCCTCCCTCTTTCAGAGGGATGATGTGATCTCCGGTTAGGTCCTTATCGGTACCGCAGAACAGGCAGTAGGGCTGAAGCCTTATGGCTTCTGCTCTTACCTTCTGCCATTGGTAGTCGTACTGCCCTGGCCTTCGAGTGTTCTTGCTCTTGTGCTTACGTGGTGGGTTAGCACATAGGGCACATGATGTGCCCAGGGGATAGAGCTTCTTATGTCGACTGCACATGCTGTACGGCATGGGGTGCACCCTCCCTGTTAGGGGGGCACCCCCTTTAGAAGCGGCCTGCCGGCCGCTCTTGCACTAGCTATAGACCTGTTAGAGCCAGGGCTTCTAATGCCCTGGCCTTCAGAGATTCCTTATATAGGGGCGGCCTCGGGAGGGCCGCCCTTCTGCTACTGCTCTCTTCCGTTCGCAGTAGCTCTATAGCTATCTCTGTCCCCCGATCCCCCCGGCTTTCGTTCGCTCGCTCCGCTCACTCTCTACAGCCGACCCCCTTACCCCCTACGGAGCCTGTAGACCTGTTGCCATGGCCGAGGCCCCACATAGGGCCTCTGACCTGGGACACCTTGAACCCGCCAGGGCATCGAAGCTATGTTTTGGAACGCCAGCAAGGAACGGCCCAGGAAGGGCCGGGAGCTAGCAGAAGAAGCCGTTTAAACCGCCCAGGAAAGAGGCTCCGTGTACCTGTCCCTGAAGACCGTTGCTGCCACGAACCGCTATGTCGAGAACGGCCCCGAGGACCGTAACCCGTCCTTCAAGCACGACTTCCGAGGCCGTGTCGAGCACCGGGGCGGAATCCTCCGCTACAGCACGACTTCCCCGGTGAAGGTGCTTCCGAAGGTGAACCCTGCTGCGGCCCTCATTCGCGGTATTGCTCAGGCCGGAAACTAGTATTTGGAAAGGGTGGCCTCGGTGACTCTGGTCAAGGCTATTCAGATGATCCGGCCCTTCGAGGGCCTTCCCCACTACGAAACCGCCGTGGCTCAACTCCACGTAGCGGCTACCAAGGGAAAGCGGGAGCTTCACCGGGCCGCCTACCGAATCCGTGACGCGTTTGTCGCCTACGACTACAGCGTGAGCTACGGAAAGGCCGATACCGCGTGATCGAGGCCCTGAACGACATTCAGCGGTACGGGTGGCCGATCTTCGGCCTTCTCACCCTGGTCTTCATCGTGGGCTTCGCCCTCGAAGACCTCTTTCGGTCCTGGCAGGGAAAGGGGAAGCGCGGTGAATGAGCCGATCGAGCTAGACAAGCTTCCGGCCGAGGAGAGAGAGCGAATCCTTCTGGACCTCTTCGGAGAGGCCGAGAACGACTGTGAGTAAGTGGCCTTCTACGGCCCCCCGCATCTTGGAACTCTGCGCCGGTTACGGCGGCCTGGGGATGGCCGTAGAGGCACTAACGGGGGGTCGCGTTACGTGGGTAGCGGACAACGACCCGAGTAAGGCCCTGATCCTCGAACGTCGATTCCCTGGGGTGCCGAACCTCGGGGATATCACCCGGATTGATTGGGCGACGCTCGCTGAAGAGGGCGTAGACATTCTGACGGCCGGTTTTCCGTGCCAAGACATTTCGAATGCGGGGAAACGGGTTGGTATCGAAGGTGCGCGCTCGGGAATCTGGGCGAACGTCGCTGAAGCCGTTCGCGTTCTTCGACCGAAGCTCGTCTTCCTGGAAAACGTCTCCGCGATCCGAAGCCGAGGACTCGCCCGCGTACTCGGGGACCTGGCCGCGTGCGGGTATGACGCGCAATGGACGTGTTATCGAGCGTCCGCCGCTGGTGCCCCCCACCATCGCGATAGGTGGTTTCTCGTTGCCGTGCCTTCCGACTCCCACGGCCGCTGACAGTCGCCGAGGACCGGACTACGCGAAAGCGGCCCGCCCTGGGGCCGGGGGCGACGATCTCGTAACCGCCATGGCTCGACTGTGGCCCCGAGACAAGAGCGAAAGGCTACTGAAGACCCCTACCGCGAATTTGGGGCGGAACGGTGCCCCCCAGCATCCCGACAAGAGGAAAGCGGGCGGCCACGGCCCGACCCTCGAAGACGAAGTGTGCTTCCTCCTGGCCGTCGAGCCTGGGGCCGATTACGGGGGCGATTTCAGCCCCTCGGAATGGTGGGGCGACTTCGCCCCTGCCGTACGCCGTTGGGAAGTGCTCACCGGGCAACCGGCCCCCGTGCCGGTCGAGTACGGGCCGCGCGGCGGCCTTCGCCTGGCCCCTCGGTTCGGTGAGTGGCTTATGGGGATCGTGCCCGGATGGATCACGAAGGTTAAGGGCCTCGACCGAGGCCAACAGTTGAAGGCCATTGGTGACGGGGTTGTTCCGCAACAAGCCTTCCATGCCTTCGCCCACCTTCTCGGGGAGCTTGAGAGGAGAGACGTTGCAAGCGTCGGTGACGCTGCCTAGCGAAGAGATGGCCAGGGCCGCGTACAACGCGCACGCGTTCGTCCCTGCCCGCGCCATGGTGAAGACCGCGCGGGTAGAACTCGGCCCCGCCGGCCTTCGGTTCACGGGCACGGACGGATACGCCATAGGCCAGGACACGGCCGCTGTTGAGGACTACGAAGGCCCTCCCGAGGGGGTCACGGTGCATGTCGACCGTGACGCCCTGGCCGCCCTCGACACGGCCGGACGGAAGGACAAGAAGGGCTTCGGGAAGCTCGAACTACGGCCCGGTGACGGGCTGGTCTTCCGGCCTGGCAACAACGACACCCCTACGGCCGCCCAGGACGCTTCGGCCCTGGCCGATGAACAACTCTGGGGGATGCTCGACAGCCTGTTTACACGGCTCGAAGGGCGGCCCCTGGCCCTGCCCGAGCTGGTCGCGTTCGACCCTGCCCTACTGGCCCGGTTCTCGAAGGTGAAGGCCCCGAAGGGGAAGGACGGCCTAGGCCGCGCCCTCGACATGTGCGTCTACAACGCCAAAGAACCGATTCTCTGCAAGATCGGCCCGACCTTCCGGGGCGTGATCATGCCGATTGACCGCGAAGTGCACGAAGAGAACGTAGGACCGGATGGCCTTTGGTAGGTGCCCTACGGGCGGTGTCCGGTGTCCCGAGTGCGGGGTGAAGTGCCCTACGTGCGGCCCCGCCGGCCTCGAACGGCACCCGCGGATTCCGGGCGTGTGGCGTTGCGACAACTGCAAAGAGCACCTGTTGCGCGAGATCGAGCGATGACAGCAAGAAGCCCCCGACCCAACAGGGTTCGGGGGCTTCTGCGTTGCGGCCTACTGGTCTTCGGGCTTCCAATCCTCAATGGCTACAACCGCGTGACCGCCTCGGGCGGCCTTCCGTGGACTGGCGGCCTTCGGTGCCGCCCCGAGGGCGTACAGCCGCACAAGGGGGGCCTTATGCTCCCCGCACAGGTCCACGTCCTTCGGCTTCCCGTCCCGGATGACCGTGAAGCCCTCGACGTCATCCGTGCCGCCGCACTCGTCGCACTTCACCAGCTCAATGACTTCTCTAGCCACGGCCCGCCCTCCTCTCGTCAAGCGTGACGATCTTACCGGGGTCAAGGTCCGCCGTAAGGAACGGCTTCCCCTTCACCATGGCTTCGTACCGCTGACGCTCCAGATCGAGGCCGAGATACCTCTCAGTCGTCTCTGCCCGCGCGTGGTTCAGGGCGGCCTGAGTGAGGCGAAGCGCGTCATCATGCCCGTGCGCGCGTGCGTCCTCGTAGAGAATCCGCCCGAACGACCGGCGGAGCGTGTGCCATCCGTCGCCAGGCTCCAGCTCGATTCCCGCACTCTTGGCAAGGGCCTGGATGATCACCCGAGGGTTCGATATCCGCCCTTCGGGGTTCAGCCGTAGGGGCTGCTGAGTGGTGAACTTCCCCTTCTGGAAACGGCTAGGGAAGTGCGGAGGGAAGAGCCGGTAACCGGGCTGAAGCTCTCCCACCTCGGCCGTGTAGGCCGTGAGCCACACTCGAAGCTCCCGTTCGAGGTCAGACGACATGGGAAGCGTGACTTCCTCGCGCGTCTTGTACAGGGTCACGTACAGCTCACCCTTCGGGAAGCTCACGTCTCGCACGGTAAGCCCGATCGCCTCGGAGATGCGCACGCCAGTGTTCGCGACGAAGGCCGCAAGAGCCCTGTCCCTGGGGTCTGTAGCCACGTCGAGAAGCGTCCGAAGCTCGGCCCGAGTCATCCGGTAGCGGTTGCGGTTCGCGCGAGTCTTCGCCCGGATCTCTTCGAGCATCACGTCAGGACTCATGGTGAGCCACCCCCGGCGGTGACAGAACCGAAGGAACGACTTCAGCCGCGTCTTGTAGGCCCCGAGGGTCGTAGGCCCGCACGTCGAGTTGAGCGACCTACCGGAGCCGAAGAAGAAGTCTTCGACGTGCTCGGGGGTGAGAGAGCCGACCTGGCAGTTGTTCACCCGTAGCTCGAAGCGTCGAACGACGCTGCTGTATTGGTTCACCGCGATCCGGCTTTGAGTCTGGCCCCTGACCTTCAGAAGGAACAGCTCCCGAGCTTCGCTGACCTTCGGGGTGGTACGTCTCGCCATATTTGGAACCTCACATGTGGCACGAAGGGTGTCGCTCGATTTCCGCACGTCAGGGCGACCCAAGCTAGGTTTTGATACTAGCATTGGGAACATGTTCTACGACAACTACTTCGTGCCCCGCGGCTACGCCTATGTCGCCGTCGACCTCGCCGGCACCAACCGCTCCGACGGCTGTGTGGACGTCGGCGGACGCTCCGACGTCCAGTCCGCGAAGGCCGTCGTCGACTGGCTGAACGGCCGCGCCAAGGCCTACACCAGCCGCACCGGCACCACTCGCGCCAAGGCCACCTGGACCAACGGCCGCACCGGCATGATCGGCAAGAGCTGGGACGGCACCGTCGCCAACGGCGTCGCCGCCACCGGCGTCGAGGGCCTGGAGACCATCGTCCCGATCAGCGCCATCTCGACCTGGTACGACTACTACTTCTCCCAGGGCGCCCCCCTCTACGGCTCCGGCCCCGACTGGCTGTCGGACTACGTCAACAGCCCCGACGCCCGCGCCAAGTGCGCCGCCGTCCAGCGGGAACTCGTCGACGGCGCCCCGCGCTCCGGCGACCGGACCAGGCTGTGGAGCGAGCGCGACTACGTCAAGGCCGCCTCCAAGGTGAAGGCCAGCGTCTTCCTCGTCCACGGCATGCAGGACCTCAACGTCCGTATGCGGCACGTCGGTCCGTGGTGGGACGCCCTCGCGAAGAACGGCGTCGAGCGCAAGATCTGGCTCTCCCAGACCGGCCACGTCGACCCCTTCGACTTCCGCCGCGCCGCCTGGGTCGACACCCTGCACCGCTGGTTCGACCACGAACTCCTCGGCTACGACAACGGCGTCGACCGCGAACCCATGGCCGACATCGAACGCCACCCCGACCAGTGGGAGACCTCGAAGACCTGGCCGCCGCGCGGCACCGCCCCCACCACCCTGCGCCCCGCCGAGGGCGCCCAGGAAGGCGTCGGCACCCTCGGCCTGCGCAAGGACACCGGCACCGAGACGTTCACCGACGACCCGCGGCTGAGCGAGACCGACTGGGCCGAGCGGATCGACAGCCCCACCCCCGACAAGGCCGGCTTCACCACCGGACCGCTCACCCGCGACCTGCGCCTGTCCGGCTCCTCGACGGTCACCGTCACCGCCACCCCGACCACCTCGACGGCCCACCTGTCCGCCGTCCTCGTGGACCTCGGCCCCGACACCATCCGTGACTACGGCGCGAGCGGCGAGGGCATCACCACGCTCGCCGACCGCACCTGCTGGGGCGTGAGCACCACCGGCGACAGCGCCTGCTTCAAGGAGACCCGGGCCAGGACCGCCGACGTCGACCACACGGTCGTCAGCCGCGGCTGGGCCGACCTCGGCACGTACGCCTCCGACCGCAAGGGCGTCCCGCTCACCCCGGGCAAGGCCTACACGATCACCCTCCACCTGGGCGCCACGGACCACGTCGTCCCGGCCGGACACCGCCTCGCGTTGATCGTCGCGGGCACCGACAAGGACCTCATCGACCCGCCGTCCACGCGGCCCACCCTGACGCTCGACCTGTCCCGCACCGCGGCCCGCGTCCCGTTCGTCGGCGGCACCACCGCCTTCGCCCGCGCCACCGCCGGGTCCGCGGCCACCGTGCCCGAGGGCACCCCCCTCGACGGGGTGAGCGCACCGCGCACCACCCAGCGGGTCCCCGGGAGCGGCCGATGATCCGCGCCCTGACCCTGACGACCGCGGCCCTGGCCGCCTCCCTGGTCGCGGCGCCGGCCGTCGCCGCGGAGCCCCCGCCCCGCACCGGCTTCGAGCGGACGAACGGCGCCCGCTGGACCGGCGAGAGCGAGGAGCGGGCCTTCCTCGCGGCCGTCGACCGCGCGAGCGCCCGCGTCTCGCTGACCCGCATCGGGACGACGAAGCAGGGCCGCCCCCTCCAGCTCGTCCGGATCGGCGCGCGACACGCACCGAACAAGGTGCTGCTCGTGTGCAGTCAGCACGGCGACGAACCGTCCGGCCGGGAGGCCTGCCTGACCACGATCCGCGACCTGGCGTACGCGAAGGACCGGCCCACCCGCCGCTTCCTGGAGCGCACCACCCTCCTCGTCGTGCCCACCGCCAACCCCGACGGCCGCGCCGCCGGCACCCGCGGCAACAGCGACGGCGTCGACATCAACCGCGACCACGTCGCCCTGCGGACCGCCGAGGGCCGCGCCATGGCCCAGGTCATCCGCGACCGGCGCCCCGACGTGATCTACGACCTGCACGAGTACGGCGGCACGCCCCCCTACTACGACAAGGACCTGTTCGACCTGTGGCCGCGCAACCTCAACACCGACGCGGCCGTCCACGACCAGGCCCGCGCCCTGTCCGAGGCGTACGTCCGCCCCGCCGCGCGGCGCGCCGGATACACGACCGGCACGTACGGCATCTGGACCGACCCCGTCACCGGCGAGCCGATCCGGCAGGTCGCCGGGGACGGGCAGGAACGGATCCTGCGCAACCTGTCCGGGGTCAAGCACGCGCTCGGCCTGCTCATCGAGAGCCGCGTCGAACCGCTGACGGAGGTCACCGAACCGGTCAACAACCGACGCCGGGTGGACTCCCAACTGGCCGCTCTGAAAGGCCTGTTCCGGTTCACCGGCGAGCGGCGCGCCCAGGTCGAGGCGGCGACGGACACGGCCCGGCGCACGGGTCACGCGGACACCGGGCCGGTCTACCTCGGCGGCGCCGACAACGACCCGCCGGAACCGGCCGAGGTGATCGCGGACCCGCCCTGCGGCTACCGGCTCACCGCCGGCCAGTACGCCGAGGTGCAGGACGAACTCGCCCTGCACGGCGTGCGGACCAAGGGCACCCTGGTTCCGCTGCGTCAGTCCCTGCGCGCCCTCGTCCCGCTGCTCCTCGACGAGCGCGCCCCGTACCACCTCACGGCCGGTGAGCCGGTCACCGACTGCTAGTGCCGTGGCAGGCAACGTTCGCCCGTCGCGACGCCCGGCACGCCCTCTCGCCGCACCGGCCGAAAGCCCAAGTACATCCAGTACGAGGGCTTGCGGCCGGCACGCCGAGAGCACGCACCGGACGCCGCTCCTTGACGGGCAAACGTTGCCTGCCACGGCACCTAGCGGCTCACGTGCGGGAGGCGACGGCCAGATCCGCCGCCTCCCGCGCACATCCCCAGGCCACGGTCACGCCCGCACCCCCGTGACCGTAGTTGTGCACCAGCACCCTCCCACCGGACAGCGGTTCACGCTCCAGCCGGACCGCGGGCCGGGCGGGCCTGAGCCCCACCCGGTGCTCCAGCACCCGCGCGCCGGCGATCTCCGGCCGCAGCGCCGCACACCGCCGCACGATCGCCTCCGCGACCGCCGGATCCGGCTCCAGCGTCCACGCGTCCTCGTCCGCCGTGCCGCCCAGCACCAGCCGGCCCGGCTGCGGGAAGTAGTAGGTCTTCGCCCCGGAGGCGTCCGTGGAGACCGCCCAGGTGCGGATGCCGGGGTTCTCCACGACGACCAGCTGCCCGCGCACGGGACGCACCGACGGGTCCGGCACGAGCTCGCGGGCGCCCAGCCCGGTGCAGTTGACCACCACCGGCGCGTCGACCCCGGCCAGGTCGGACACCGTACGGGTCTCGATCACCCCGCCCGCCTCCAGGAACCGCTCCCGCAGCCACGGCAGGTGGGTCGACATGTCGATGAGCGGCAACCGGGCCCACACGCCCGTCCCGGCGTACTCCCCGGCCGTCGCCGCCCGCAGCCCCGGCATCCGGGCGCCCGCCCAGGCGAGGGCCCCGTCCAGGTCCGCCTCGCCCAGTACCCCTTCGACCAGGCGTACGCCGGTGACCTCGGGCGAGGCCGCGGCCTCCTCATGGTCGTCCAGGGAGCGCAGCGCCCACGCGCGCGCGGACGCGACCGGCTCGACGGCGTAGGGCCACCACAGCGCCCCGGCGACCGCCGAGGTGGTCCGCTCGACCGGATCCCGCGTCCACACCCGCACGCGCCGGCCGCGCTCGGCGAGCACCACGGCCGTCGTCAGCCCGATGACCCCGCCGCCGACCACGACGGCCTCATCCCTCAGCGCGCTCTTCACACGGGGACGCTAGCGGAATATGTCATGCCGTGCTCACGGCGGTCCCGCTGCGGGAATACTCACAGCATGTCTGCCGCCTACACCACCTTCGGCCTGGCACCGGCCGTGCGCGCCGGTGGGGTCCTCGCCGACGGTGGTTACCAGGTACACCGGGACTTCGTGGACTTCATCGTCGACGGACGCCCGCTCCTCTTCGAGCTCTCCGACCTCGACGCCGTCTCCCCGCTCGCCTCCGACATCCCGCCCGCCCTCTTCACCACCCAGGTCCGCACCCTGCTCCTGGAGGCGCCGGCACCGCTGCCCGGCGGCCGCTTCGTCGTCTACGGCTGCCCCGAGTGCGCGGACCTGGGGTGCGGCGCCGTCACCGCGGTCATCGCCCGCGACGGCGACGACTACGTCTGGCGGGACTTCGCCTGGCAGACGGACGAACACGCCGACCTCGAACTCAACGGCTACCACGGCATCGGTCCCTTCCGTTTCCGCGGCGCCGAGTACCGGGCGGCTCTGGCCTCCCTGCTCGACGACACCGGCGACACGGGTGACACCGGCGAGACCGTCGGCACCCGCCGCCGGGTCCTGCTGGTCGGCGCCCGGGCCGCCCTCCTGGCCAAGCTCGCCGCCGCCCTGCGCATCATCGGCGTCGGCGCCGACATCACCCACGGCACGCACGCCATCTCCGCCGACGAACTGCACGCCTACGGAGCCGTCGCCTTCGGCCGCGCGGTCACCCAGGAGGAACGGGCCGCCGTACGCCGCTCCTTCGACCGGGCCGGCGTCGAGGTGGTCTACGTGGACGGTCTCGCCCCGATCGTCCCCCTCCTCGTCGCCCAGATCGAGCACGCCCTCGACCGCGGACCGGTGGAACGGCGCCGCCTCACCCGCCTGGTGGCCGCCGACGGCGAGGCGGGCATCGAGGTCACCTCCCCGTGCCGGGTGGTCCTCACCGCGTACCGGCTCGACCGCCTCCACCGCACCCACACCCACGAGGTGTTCGACGGCGTCCTGGAACCGGGCCACCACCGCGTCCCCCTGGACGCCCGGGCGGTCAAGGGCGAGTCGTTCCTGGTGGCGCGGACCTCGGGGAGCGTCCTGGTGGAGGCGATGGCCCACTGAAGAAAACCGGAACGCGGAGGGCTCGGGCCGCCCATTAGGATCGGCTCCCTGATGACTGCCACTCTCGTCGCCAAGAACCTCGCCGCCGGCCACGGCGACCGCTCCCTGTTCTCCGGGCTCGACCTCGTCGTCGCGCCCGGAGACGTGATCGGTCTGGTCGGAGCCAACGGCGCGGGCAAGTCCACGCTGCTCAGGATGCTCGCCGGCCTGACCGCACCGGAGGAGGGGGAGCTGCGGCTGTCCCCGCCGTCGGCGACCGTCGGCCATCTCCCGCAGGAGCCGGAGCGCCGGCCGGGCGAGACCGTGCGGGACTTCCTCGCCCGCCGCACCGGCGTTGCCGAGGCCCAGCGGCTGATGGACGAGGCCACGCAGGCCCTCGTCGACGGGGCGCCGGGCGCCGACGACGCGTACGCCACGAGCCTGGAGCGCTGGCTCGGCCTCGGCGGCGCCGACCTGGACGAGCGGGCCGAGGAGGTCGCCGGCACGCTGGGCCTGACCGTCGACCTGGACCTGCCGATGACGTCCCTGTCGGGCGGCCAGGCGGCCCGCGCCGGACTGGCGTCCCTGCTGCTGTCCCGCTACGACGTCTTCCTCCTCGACGAGCCGACCAACGACCTCGACCTGGACGGCCTGGAGCGCCTCGAACGCTTCGTGAGCGGTCTGCGGGCCGGCACCGTCGTGGTCAGCCACGACCGCGAGTTCCTCACCCGCACGGTCACCAAGGTCCTGGAACTCGACCTGGCCCAGCAGCAGATCTCCCTCTACGGCGGCGGCTACGAGGCCTACCTGGAGGAGCGGGAGGTCGCCCGGCGGCACGCGCGCGGCGACTACGAGGAGTTCGCCGACAAGAAGGCCGCCCTCCAGGAGCGGGCCCAGATCCAGCGCTCCTGGATGGACAAGGGCGTGAAGAACGCCCGCCGCAAGGCGGGCAACGACAACGACAAGATCGGCCGCAAGTTCCGCAGCGAGGCCAGCGAGAAGCAGGCCGCGAAGGCCCGCCAGACCCAGCGCATGATCGAACGCCTCGACGTCGTTGAGGAGCCCCGCAAGGAGTGGGAGCTGCGCATGGAGATCGCGACGGCCCCGCGTTCGGGCGCCGTCGTCGCGACCCTGCGGGACGCCGAGGTCCGGCGCGGCGGCTTCGTGCTCGGCCCGGTGTCCTTGCAGATCGACTGGGCGGACCGGATCGCGGTGACCGGAGCGAACGGCTCGGGCAAGTCCACCCTGCTCGGCGCCCTGCTGGGCCGCGTCCCCCTGGACGCGGGCGCCGGCTCCCTCGGCTCCGGTGTCCTGGTCGGCGAGGTCGACCAGGCCCGCAAGCTGTTCCACGGCCCGGAAGCCCTGCTGGACGCCTTCGGCGCGGCCGTCCCGGACACCGAACCGGCCGAGCTCCGCACGCTGCTGGCCAAGTTCGGCCTGAAGGCGGAACACGTCCTGCGCCCTGCGTCGACCCTCTCCCCGGGCGAGCGCACCCGGGCCGCGCTGGCCCTGCTCCAGGGCCGGGGCGTCAACCTCCTGGTCCTGGACGAGCCGACCAACCACCTTGACCTGCCGGCCATCGAACAACTGGAGGCGGCCCTGGACGCCTACGAGGGCACGCTGCTCCTGGTCACCCACGACCGCCGCATGCTGGACGCGGTCCACGTCACCCGCCGCTTCGAGGTGACCGACGGCAAGGTGACCGAACGCTGACGGTCCGCCGGACGACCGAGGGGGTGAACGGGCCCGGGCTCCCCTCGCCGTGCGGAAGGACCCGGGCCGGACGGATCAGCGCCCGCCGCTCAGCGCCTGCCCTTCTTCGGGTCGACGAGGCCCGCCTTGCGCAGGGCGTCGGCCATCGCGCTGTTGCCGGGGGGTGGAGCCTGGCGTGAGCCGCCTCCGCCTCCGCCTCCGCGGTTCTGCCGCTGCTGCGGCGGACGCGCGCCCCGCTGCCGGCGCTCGCCTCCGCCCGCGCCCTGCTGCCGCTCCTGCGGCGCAGCCTCGTCGTCGAGCCGCAGTGTGAGGGAGACCCGCTTGCGCGGGATGTCGACGTCCAGCACCTTCACCTTGACGATGTCGCCCGGCTTCACCACGTCCCGCGGGTCCTTGACGAACGTCTTCGACATCGCGGAGACGTGCACCAGCCCGTCCTGGTGGACGCCGACGTCGACGAACGCCCCGAAAGCCGCCACGTTCGTGACCACGCCCTCCAGGATCATCCCGGAGGACAGGTCGGAGAGCTTCTCGACGCCGTCCTTGAAGGTGGCCGTCTTGAAAGCGGGCCGGGGGTCGCGTCCGGGCTTCTCCAGTTCCCTGAGGATGTCCGTCACGGTCGGCAGACCGAACGTCTCGTCCACGAAGTCGTCCGGCCTCAGCGAGCGCAGCACCGCCGTGTTGCCGACCAGCGAGGCGACCTCGCTCCCCGCCGTCTTCACCATCCGCCGCACCACCGGATAGGCCTCGGGGTGCACGCTGGACGCGTCCAGCGGGTCGTCGCCGCCGCGGATGCGGAGGAAGCCCGCGCACTGCTCGAACGCCTTCGGGCCGAGCCGGGCCACGCCCTTGAGCTGCGAGCGGGACGTGAACGGACCGTTGGTGTCGCGATGCGCCACGATGTTCTCGGCGAGACCGGAGGTGATGCCCGAGACCCGGGAGAGCAGCGGGGCCGACGCGGTGTTGACGTCGACACCGACGCCGTTCACACAGTCCTCCACCACCGCGTCCAGCGAACGCGACAGTTTCACCTCGGACAGGTCGTGCTGGTACTGGCCGACGCCGATCGACTTCGGGTCGATCTTCACCAGCTCCGCGAGGGGGTCCTGGAGCCGGCGCGCGATCGACACGGCGCCGCGCAGCGACACGTCCATGTCGGGCAGCTCCTGCGAGGCGAAGGCGGAGGCCGAGTACACGGAGGCGCCCGCCTCGGAGACCATCACCTTGGTGAGGTTCAGCTCCGGGTGCTTGGCGATCAGCTCACCGGCGAGCTTGTCGGTCTCACGGGAGGCCGTGCCGTTGCCGATGGCGATCAGCTCGACCGCGTGCTCCTCGGAGAGACGCGCCAGCTTGGCGATCGCCTCGTCCCACCGGTTGGCCGGCACGTGCGGGTGGATGACGTCGGTGGCGACGACCTTGCCGGTCGCGTCGACCACGGCGACCTTCACGCCCGTACGGAAGCCGGGGTCCAGGCCCAGCGTCGCCCGGGTGCCGGCCGGTGCGGCGAGCAGCAGGTCCCGCAGGTTCGCCGCGAAGACGTTCACCGCCTCGTCCTCGGCCGCCGTGCGCAGCCGCATCCGGACGTCGATGCCGAGGTGCACCAGGATGCGGGTGCGCCAGGCCCAGCGGACCGTGTCCTTGAGCCACTTGTCACCGGGGCGGCCACGGTCGGAGATCCCGAACCGGTGCGCCACCGTCCCCTCGTACGACGACGGCCCGTCGGTCGGCTCCTCCGGCTCCAGGACGAGGTCGAGGACCTCCTCCTTCTCGCCACGCAGCATGGCGAGGACGCGGTGCGAGGGCAGCGCGGTGAACGGCTCGGCGAAGTCGAAGTAGTCGGCGAACTTGGCACCCGCCTCCTCCTTGCCCTCCCGCACCTTCGCGACCAGCCGCCCGCGCACCCACATGCGCTCGCGCAGCTCGCCGATCAGGTCCGCGTCCTCGGAGAACCGCTCGGTGAGGATCGCCCGCGCGCCGTCCAGGGCGGCCTGCGGATCGGCCACGCCCTTGTCGGCGTCCACGAAGGCGGCCGCCGCGGCCAGGGGCTCCACACCCGGGTCACCGAGCAGCCCGTCGGCCAGCGGCTCCAGGCCCGCCTCGCGGGCGATCTGCGCCTTGGTGCGCCGCTTCGGCTTGAACGGCAGGTAGATGTCCTCCAGGCGGGCCTTGGTCTCCGCGCCACGGATCCGCGCCTCCAGCTCCTCGGTGAGCTTGCCCTGCTCCCGCACCGAGTCCAGGATCGCGGTCCGCCGCTCCTCCAGCTCCCGCAGATAGCGCAGCCGTTCCTCGATCGCGCGCAGCTGCGCGTCGTCGAGCATCTCGGTCGCTTCCTTGCGGTAGCGAGCGACGAAGGGAACCGTGGAACCGCCGTCGAGCAGCTCCACGGCCGCCCTGACCTGCCGCTCCCGTACGCCGAGTTCCTCGGCGATCCTGCCTTCGATGGACCCTACGAGGGGTGTCGTCACGATCCCGTACCGCCTTCTCCACTGAGGTTGCGCGGCAATTGTGGCAGGTGACACCGACACTCGGGGTTCAGGGCGGATTCCCGGCGGGCCGGGGGGACGGCCCGCCGCCCGCGGCGGAGTGCCGCGGGCCCGGCGAACGTCCCGCGCGGGTCAGGCCCGGCGGCTGCGGGTCGAGCTGGAGGCGCCGCCGAAGAGGCGCGCCACCGCACGGAAGGGCAGGGTCACGACAGTGGCGATGGCCCCACCGATCTGGCGGAGTACGTCTGCGATCGCACGGAACACGAAAATTCCCCTTTCCTCTCCCGGTCACGACGACCGGGAAGGTGACGGGTACCTCGAGAACGGCCGGACATGCCTGGGCACGTGAGATCCGGCCTGTTCAGCGCTTGCCGAGCAGATCGGCCGGGAAGGCCCCGGCGGCGAGCGCGGCCTGCGCGTACCCGGCGCCGAGCTCGGTCAGCCGGGCGACACCGTCCGCGCCCAGGTGCTCGTAGGGAGCCCGGTCGAGCCGGTCCGTCTCCCGCTCGATCTCCTGGCGCAGCGCGAGGGAAGGCTTCCGCCCACCTCGTCGACCGGCTGCGGGCCCGCGGCCGCTTCAACGTGACGCGGTCCAGGTGAACCGCGGCTGCCGGCGCTCCAGGAACGCGGCGACGCCCTCCGCGGTGTCGCCGCTGCCGTGCGCCTGTCCGGCCCAGTGGTCGTCCCGGTCCGTGTGACCGTCCGCGAACTCCTTCGCCGCGGCCTGCGTCAGCTGCGAGCGGGACACCAGGATCCGGGTGAACTCGGCGACCCGCCCGTCGAGTTCGCCCTCCGGGAGCACCTCGTCCACCAGGCCGGTGCGCAGTGCCCGCCCCGCGTCGATCAACTCCCCGGAGAACAGCAGGTACTTGGCCGTCGCCGGTCCCACCAGGGACACCAGCCGACGGGTGGAGGACGCCGGATACACGATCCCGAGTTTCGCCGGAGTCACCCCGAACTGCGCGCCCTCCTCGGCGAACCGCAGATCGCAGGCCGCCGCGAGCTGCGACCCGCCGCCCACACAGTGCCCGCGGACCGCCGCCAGTGTCGGCTTCGGGAAGGCCGCGAGGGCCTCCTCGGCGCGCACCGCGAGCTCCTGCGCCTCCTTCGGCGAGCCCCGGAGGGTGGAGATGTCGGCGCCCGCGCAGAACGTCCCGCCCTCACCGGTCAGCACCAGGGCCCGTACGCCCGGGTCGGCCGCCAGCGTGTCGAGCAGCGGCGGCAGCGCCCGCCACATCGCGGCGGTCATCGCGTTGCGCTTGGCCGGGTGGTGGATGACGACGGTGGCGACCGCGTCGGCGACACCGTGCAGCAGCTGGGGCTCCATGCGCCGGATGCTATCCGCCCCGGTCGGCGGGCCCGCGGGCCCCTCCTCGTCCCGCCCTCGTCTCGAACCCCTACAACCCGAAGAGTGCACGAAGCCGACGCACGGGGGACAGGAGCGGTCCCGTACTTCACCTGGGCATACGTCAACGGTCAGAAGCGCTCGATACCAGCTGACTTCTGTTCAGTTCTCCGGGGTGACCGGGCCGGTTGCCAACACTCGACGGGTGGTGACAATCGAGCGCGAGGGTGGCGACCGGACGATGGAGAACCATGGGCGCGGGTCCGGCCCACGCCCAGCAGACGGAACGGACGAGACCCGCGATGCCGGGCCGCCGGATCCGCTGCCGTACGAAGGCGTGTGGCGGTTCACCGCCCCCGCGGCCGACGTCTCCGTCCCGCAGGCGCGACACGCCGTACGGGACCTGCTGTACCGCCAGGGTGTACCGGCCTCGGACGACCTGGTCCAGGCCCTGCTGCTGATCGTCTCGGAGCTGGTCACGAACGCCGTGCGGCACGCGGCGCTGCTGTCGCCGATGCTCGCCGTGGAGGTCGCCGTCGGCGCGCGGTGGGTGCGGGTGTCCGTCGAGGACAACCATCCCTACCGTCCGACCGCCCTGGAGGCCGACCACGGTCAGACCGGCGGCCGCGGGCTGCTCCTGGTGCGCGAGGTCACCCGGGAGGCGGGCGGTGCGTGCGACGTGGAGCACACCGCGAGCGGCGGCAAGGTGATCTGGGTCGCCCTGCCGCTCACGCCCGCGGAGAGGCCGTAGGGCCGGCGGGTCCCCGGCCGCTCACCAGCCGGCGGACGGTCCGGTCAGCTCCCTGACCGCGGGACGGGCCGCGTCCAGGACGGTCATGAACCAGGACGAGAAGGGGTCCTTCGCGTGCCGTTCCGCCAGCTCGCCGGGGGTCACGAAGACCGTCTCGCCGACCTCGTCCGGGTCCGGCCGCGGCGGGGACTGCACCAGCCCGACGAAGAGGTGGTTGTACTCCTGCTCCACCAGCCCCGACTCCGGGTCCGGGTGGTTGTAGCGCACCGTGCCCGCCTCGGCGAGCAGCGACGGGGAGAGCCCCAGCTCCTCGAACGTGCGCCGGGCCGCCGCCGCGAACGGCGCCTCCCCCGGATAGGGATGGCCGCAGCAGGTGTTGGACCACACACCGGGGGAGTGGTACTTGCCGGGCGCCCGTTGCTGGAGCAACAGCCGGCCCCGCTCGTCGAAGAGGAACACGGAGAAGGCGCGGTGCAGCCGCCCCGGCGGCTGGTGCGCGGCGAGCTTCTCCGCGGTGCCGATCGTCACACCGTTCTCGTCGACCAGTTCCAGCAAGATCGCGTCTGCGGTGCCGTTCGACGGACTGTGCGTCGCGGTGGCAGGTGTGATCGGCATACCCATCCTTCACATCGGTCTTCGCGCCCCAAGTGTGCCGTACGAATCCGACACTCCCGGCAGGGGAGCGTGCCCGGCGCGGCGGCGGCGGAACCGTCCCGGGCGGGGCTGTGAGCATGAGGACGCAACCGTTCGCCGGATCGCTGCATTCCGTCAGAACGGGCGTGTCACCAGCCGAACTGATGTCCCCGGCGGCCCGGGCTCAGTGGCACAGCCGGGCCTCGTGCTGCGCGTGTCCGCTCGGCTCCAGCTGGAAGGTGCAGTGCTCCACGTCGAAGTGGTCACCGAGGCAGCCCTGGAGCTCGTGCAGCATCTTCTCGTGGCCGATCGCGCTCAGCACGTCGGACCGCACGACGACGTGCGCCGACAGCACCGGCAGCCCGGAGGTGATCGTCCACGCGTGCAGGTCGTGGATGTCCTCGACGCCGTCCAGGGCCAGTATGTGCGCCCGGACCTCCGCGATGTCGACGCCCTTGGGGGCCGCCTCCAGCAGTACGTCGAGGGTCTCGCCCAGCAGCTTCCAGGCGCGCGGCACGATCATCGCGCCGATGGCGAGGGAGGCGATCGGGTCGGCGGCCTGCCAGCCGGTGGTGAGAATCACCACGGCCGAGATCAGCACCGCGAGCGACCCCAGCGCGTCCGCGGCCACCTCCAGGAACGCGCCCCGCACGTTCAGGCTCTCCCTCTGCCCGCGCATCAGCAGGGACAGCGAGATCATGTTCGCCACCAGGCCGACCAGACCGAACACGACGGTCAGACCGCCCTCGGTGTCGGCGGGCGTGACGAACCGCTGGATCGCCTCGTACAGCACGTAGCCGCCCACCCCGAGCAGCAGCAGGCAGTTGGCGAGCGCGGCGAGGATCTCCGCGCGGGCGTAGCCGAAGGTGCGCCGGTCGCTCGGGGGCCGGCTGGAGAAGTGGATGGCGAGGAGGGCCATGCCCAGACCCACCGCGTCCGTCGCCATGTGGGCCGCGTCCGCCACCAGGGCGAGCGAGTCGGCGAGCACACCGCCGACGATCTCGACCACCATCACGGTGAGCGTGATCGACAGCGCGACCCGCAGCCTCCCGCGGTACGCGGCGGTCGCCGTACCGCCGCCGTGCGCGTGCCCGTGATCGTGGCCAGCCCCCATGAACAGTGCCTCCTGTGTTCGCCCGGAACCACAGTCAACTACGGGCGGGGGGTATCCGGCAACGCGGCACTGAACACCGTTGTCATGTGCCGTGACCTGCGGAAACGCTACACAGGTCAGGACAGGCGCGGATCAGTGGCCGTGGTGCAGCAGCCATCCCCGCCACGCCGACTCGACCATCTCGCGCACCCCGCGCCGGGCGCTCCAGCCGAGCGTCTCGGCGGCCAGGGCGGCCGAGGCGACCGCGCGCGGCGCGTCCCCGGGACGCCGGCCCTCGACGACGGGCGCGCGCCGGTCGCCGCTCACCTCGCCGATCACCGCGATCAGTTCGCGCACGGAAACGCCTTCGCCGCGCCCGATGTTGACCGTCAGGTCCCCCTGCACGGCGTTCTCGGTCAGCCGCCGGGCCGCCGCGAGGTGCGCCTCGGCCAGATCCGCGACGTGGATGTAGTCACGGACGCACGTGCCGTCCGGCGTCGGATGGTCGTCGCCGAAGATCCGCGGGGCCTCGTCGCGGGTGAGCCGGTCGAACACCATGGGGACGATGTTGAAGACACCCGTGTCCGCCAGTTCCGGCGCGGCGGCACCGGCGACGTTGAAGTAGCGCAGGCACACGGTGGAGATTCCGTGCGCCCGGCCCGCCGCCCGCACCAGCCACTCCCCGGCCAGCTTGGTCTCGCCGTACGGGTTCACCGGGGCGCACGGGGTGTCCTCCGTGATCAGGTCCACGCCGGGGTCGCCGTAGACGGCGGCGGACGAGGAGAGGACGAAGCGGGTGATCCCGGCCTCCGCGACCACCTCCAGGAGCGTGGCGAGACCGCCGACGTTCTCCCGGTAGTAGTACGTCGGCCGCGCCACGGACTCGGCGACCTGCTTGCGCGCGGCGAGATGCACCACGCCCGTCACCGCGTGCTCCGCGCACACCCGCTTCACCAGCCCGGCGTCCAGCGAGGACCCCCGCACGAGCGGAACGCCCGCCGGGAGCCGCGCGGGCACCCCGGCCGACAGGTCGTCCAGCACCAGGACGCGTTCGCCGGCTCCGGCCATGGCCCGCGCCACATGGGCCCCGATGTATCCGGCACCGCCGGTGATCAGCCACGTCATGGTCGCCCACCCTATGCCGAGGCTCCGGAGCCCCACGCGATGTCCTGGATGTCCGGTCTGGGGGCGCACGTTTGTCGGTGGGGCCCGCGATCACCGATGATGATCGCGGCGAAGGCCGGGGAAGACCGTGTTGATCGGCCCGTGAACGGGCGGTGAACGGGGCCTTCCGGGTATCCGATAGCCTCTGCCGACATGCCGCCCGCCCGGTGCAGTCAGCCAGGCCGAAGGGGGCGCCCCCACCATGCACTTGACCGGCGCCCCAGCGCCGGCACCCAGGGAGTGAGTTCGGTTGTCGACCGCCATCCTCACCGGTCAGCCGGTCCCCGGATCGTCGATCGAAGGCGATCTGCGGTCCCTCGGCTTCGACGTACGGATCGCCTCCGACGCCGCCGAGACCGAGACGCTCCTCGCCCGGATCCCCGGTGACCAGCGGGTCGCCGTGGTCGACGGCCGCTTCGTGGGCCACGTCCACGCGCTGCGGCTCGGCCTCACCGACCCCCGCTTCCCGCTCGCCGCCGTCCCGGGCGCCGTCACCGCCCAGCCGGCCGGCCGTCAGGCCCTGACCCGGGCGGTGGCACGCGAGAACTCCGCGGGCGGCGGCACCGCGCTCGCCGTGGAGAGCCTCGCCGACCGCATCGTCACCGCCCTCGACGCCGACGGCACCGCCGTGCACCGCCCCGAACTGGGCAGCCTGGTCGCCGTGGTGCCCGCCGACCCGCAGGCCCGCAACGAGGCACGGCAGGCGGTGTCCGCCGTCGACGACGAGGCCGTACGCCTGAAGTCGGCCGTGAAGGCCCGGGACGGCTTCTTCACCACCTACTTCGTCAGCCCGTACTCCCGCTACCTCGCCCGCTGGTGCGCCCGCCGGGGGCTGACCCCGAACCAGGTCACCACCGCCTCCCTGTTCACCGCCCTGATCGCGGCCGCCTGCGCGGCCACCGGCACCCGGGGCGGGTTCGTCGCGGCCGGCGTCCTGCTGATCGCCTCGTTCGTCCTGGACTGCACCGACGGCCAGCTCGCCCGCTACTCCCTGCAGTACTCGACCCTCGGCGCCTGGCTGGACGCCACCTTCGACCGGGCCAAGGAGTACGCCTACTACGCGGGTCTCGCCCTCGGGGCCGCCCGCGGCGGCGACGACGTGTGGGCGCTCGCGCTCGGCGCGATGGTCCTGCAGACCTGCCGGCACGTCGTCGACTTCTCCTTCAACGAGGCGAACCACGACGCCACCGCCAACACCAGTCCGACCGCCGCCCTCTCCGACAGACTCGACAGCGTCGGCTGGACGGTGTGGATACGGCGGATGATCGTCCTGCCGATCGGCGAGCGCTGGGCGATGATCGCCGTCCTCACGGCGGCGACCACTCCCCGCGTCACCTTCTACGCGCTGCTCGTCGGGTGCGCCTTCGCGGCGACCTACACGACGGCGGGCCGGGTGCTGCGGTCGCTGACGCGCAAGGCACAGCGGACGGACCGGGCGGCGCGGGCGCTGGCGGACCTCGCCGACAACGGGCCGCTCGCCTCACTCGTGGCGCGCGTCACTCCCGTCCGCCTCGGTGCCCCGCTGCTGCTGGCGCTCGGGGGGACGGCCGTGCTCGCCGTGTCCCTCTTCTCCGGCGTCACCTGGGCGCCGGTGCTGGGCGCCGCCGTGTACACCGTCACCGCCGGTCAGGCCCTGTGCCGCCCGCTCAAGGGCGCCCTGGACTGGCTGGTTCCCCCGCTCTTCCGCGCCGCCGAGTACGGCACGGTCCTGATCCTCGCCGCCCAGGCGGACGTGAACGGGGCCCTTCCTGCGGCTTTCGGGCTGGTCGCGGCGGTCGCCTACCATCACTACGACACGGTGTACCGCATCCGCGGCGACGCCGGGGCGCCCCCGGCCTGGCTGGTGCGCGTCATCGGGGGGCAGGAAGGGCGGACGCTGTTCGTCACCGTTCTCGCCGCCGCGCTCACCGCCTCGCAGTTCAAGGCCGCGCTCACGGTCCTGGCCGTGGCCGTCGCCCTGGTGGTGCTCCTGGAGAGCATCCGCTTCTGGGTGTCCGCAGGGGCGCCCGCCGTACACGATGAAGGAGAACCCGCATGATCGGCCTCGTGCTGGCGGCCGGCGCCGGACGGCGTCTGCGCCCCTACACCGACAGCCTTCCCAAGGCTCTGGTGCCGGTGGGGCCCGCGGGCATAGAGGGCGAACCCACGGTCCTGGACCTCACCCTCGGCAACTTCGCCGAGATCGGTCTGACCGAGGTCGCGATCATCGTCGGCTACCGCAAGGAGGCCGTGTACGAGCGCAAGGCCGCCCTGGAGCAGAAGTACGGCCTCAAGCTCACCCTCATCGACAACGACAAGGCCGAGGAGTGGAACAACGCCTACTCCCTGTGGTGCGGCCGTGACGCCCTCAAGGACGGCGTGATCCTCGCCAACGGCGACACCGTCCACCCGGTCTCCGTCGAGCGGACGCTGCTCGCCGCCCGCGGCGACGGCAAGAAGATCATCCTCGCCCTCGACACCGTCAAGTCCCTCGCGGACGAGGAGATGAAGGTCGTCGTCGACCCCGCCCGGGGCATGACGAAGATCACCAAATTGATGGACCCGGCCGAGGCCACCGGCGAGTACATCGGCGTCACCCTCATCGAGGGCGACGCCGCCCCCGAACTGGCCGACGCGCTCAAGGCCGTGTGGGAGACCGACCCGCAGCAGTTCTACGAGCACGGCTACCAGGAACTCGTGAACCGCGGCTTCCGTATCGACGTGGCGCCGATCGGCGACGTCAAGTGGGTCGAGATCGACAACCACGACGATCTCGCCCGTGGACGGGAGATCGCGTGCCAGTACTGACCCGGCTCATCCCGTCCCCGCTCGTCGTCGACATCCGTCCGGGTGCCCTCGACGACCTGGGCTGTGTGCTCGCCGACGAGCGCATCTCGCACTCCGGCAAGCTCGCCGTCGCCGTCAGCGGCGGCTCCGGCGCCGCGCTGCGGGAGCGCATCGCCCCCTCGCTGCCCGGCGCCACCTGGTACGAGGTCGGCGGCGGCACCCTCGACGACGCGGTCCGGCTGGCCGGTGACATAAAGGCCGGCCACTTCGACGCGGTCGTGGGCCTCGGCGGCGGAAAGATCATCGACTGCGCCAAGTTCGCCGCGGCCCGCGTCGGCCTCCCGCTGGTCGCCGTCCCGACGAACCTCGCGCACGACGGCCTGTGTTCGCCGGTGGCCACCCTGGACAACGACGCCGGGCGCGGCTCCTACGGCGTGCCGAACCCGATCGCCGTCGTCATCGACCTCGACGTCATCCGCGAGGCGCCGGCGCGCTACGTGCGCGCGGGCATCGGCGACGCCATCTCCAACATCTCCGCGATCGCCGACTGGGAACTCGCCCACCGCGTCAAGGGCGAGAAGATCGACGGTCTCGCCGCCGCGATCGCCCGCCAGGCCGGCGAGGCGGTGCTGCGGCACCCCGGCGGCATAGGGGACACCGACTTCCTCCAGGTGCTCGCCGAGGCGCTCGTCCTCAGCGGCATCGCGATGTCGGTGTCGGGCGACTCCCGTCCCTCCTCCGGCGCCTGCCACGAGATCAACCACGCCTTCGACCTGCTGTTCCCCAAGCGGGCGGCCGCCCACGGCGAACAGTGCGGACTGGGCGCGGCCTTCGCGATGTACCTGCGCGGCGCCCACGAGGAGTCGGCGTACATGGCCGGGGTGCTGCGCCGGCACGGGCTGCCGGTGCTGCCGCACGAGATCGGCTTCACCACGGACGAGTTCGTCCGGGCCGTGGAGTTCGCCCCGCAGACCCGCCCCGGCCGCTACACGATCCTCGAACACCTCGACCTCTCGACCGACCAGATCAAGGACATCTACGCCGACTATGTCAAGGCCATCGGTAGCTGAACTCCGTCCGGTCGTCCACCCCGCCGGGGTGAAGGACCGGCGCAGCGGTGAGCACTGGATGGGGCGCCTCTACATGCGAGAGGTGTCCCTGCGGGTCGACCGCTACCTGGTCAACACCAGGGTCACGCCCAACCAGCTCACGTACCTGATGACCGTCTTCGGTGTCCTCGCGGCCCCGGCGCTCCTGGTGCCGGGGATCTGGGGCGCCGTGCTCGGCGTCGTCTGCGTCCAGCTCTATCTGCTGCTCGACTGCGTCGACGGCGAGATCGCCCGCTGGCGGCAGCAGTACTCGCTCGGCGGGGTCTACCTGGACCGCGTCGGCGCCTACCTCACCGACGCCGCCGTCCTCGTCGGCTTCGGCCTGCGCGCCGCCGACCTGTTCGGCACCGGGCGCATCGACTGGCTGTGGGCCTTCCTCGGCACGCTGGCCGCCCTCGGCGCCATCCTGATCAAGGCCGAGACCGACCTCGTCGGGGTCGCCCGCCACCAGGGCGGCCTGCCACCGGTCCAGGAGTCGGCCGCCGAGCCGCGCTCCTCGGGCATGGCACTGGCCCGCCGGGCCGCCGCGGCGCTGAAGTTCCACCGGCTGGTGCTCGGCATCGAGGCGTCCCTGCTGATCCTGGTCCTGGCGGTCCTCGACCACGTCCGGGACGACCTGTTCTTCTCCCGCCTCGGCGTCGCGGTGCTGGCCGGCATCGCGCTCCTGCAGACCCTGCTGCACCTGGTGTCGATCCTCGCCTCCAGCAGGCTGAAGTGAACGGCATGAAGGTCGGCGCGGTCATCATCACCATGGGCAACCGCCCCGACGAACTGCGTGCCCTGCTCGACTCGGTCGCCAAGCAGGACGGCGACCGCGTCGAGGTGGTCGTCGTCGGCAACGGCTCGCCCGTCCCGGACGTCCCCGAGGGCGTCCGCACCATCGAACTCCCCGAGAACCTCGGCATCCCCGGCGGCCGCAACGTCGGCATCGAGGCCTTCGGGCCCGGCGGCCGCGACGTCGACATCCTGCTGTTCCTCGACGACGACGGCCTGCTGGCCGGCCACGACACCGCCGAGCTGTGCCGTCGGGCCTTCGCGGACGACCCGGCCCTCGGCATCATCAGCTTCCGCATCGCCGACCCCGAGACCGGGATCACCCAGCGCCGCCACGTGCCGCGGCTGCGCGCCGCCGACCCGATGCGCTCCTCCCGGGTCACCACCTTCCTCGGCGGCGCCAACGCCGTCCGCACGAAGGTTTTCGCCGACGTCGGCGGCCTGCCGGACGCGTTCTTCTACGCCCACGAGGAGACCGACCTGGCGTGGCGGGCCCTCGACGCGGGCTGGATGATCGACTACCGGTCCGACATGGTGCTGTACCACCCGACGACAGCGCCCTCGCGGCACGCGGTCTACCACCGCATGGTCGCCCGCAACCGCGTCTGGCTCGCCCGCCGCAACCTGCCCGCCCCGCTGATCCCGGTCTACCTGTGCGTCTGGCTGCTGCTCACCCTGGTGCGCCGTCCCTCGCGGCCCGCGCTGCGGGCGTGGTTCGGCGGATTCCGGGAAGGCTGGACCACACCCTGCGGACCGCGCCGGGCCATGAAGTGGCGTACGGTGTGGCGGCTGACTCGACTGGGCCGGCCCCCCGTCATCTGACAAGCTCGTTCCTGACAGCAACCGGGCCGGACGGGGCCCCGGCTCGTACCGGGACCCTGGGCTCATGCGATGCCCGCACAGGCTGCGCATCTCGAAGACGAAAGTTTCCACTAGTGAGTGAGACAACGCACGACGGCACGGTCGCGGTGAGCGCGCCCGTGCCGCCCGACGAGGGCCTCACGGCGGCGCAGCTCGCCGCCAAGTACGGGCTGACCGTGAGCGGTGCCCGGCCGTCGCTCGTCGAGTACGTCCGCCAGCTCTGGGACCGGCGTCACTTCATCCTCGCCTTCTCACGGGCGAAGCTGACCGCCCAGTACAGCCAGGCCAAGCTCGGCCAGCTGTGGCAGGTGGCCACCCCGCTGCTGAACGCGGCCGTGTACTTCTTCATCTTCGGCGTCATCCTGGACGCCGGCCGCGGCATGACGAGGGACGTGTACATCCCGTTCCTGGTCACCGGCGTGTTCGTGTTCACCTTCACGCAGAGCTCGGTGATGGCGGGTGTGCGCGCGATCTCCGGCAACCTGGGCCTGGTGCGCGCGCTGCACTTCCCGCGCGCGTCGCTGCCGGTCTCCTTCGCGCTCCAGCAACTCCAGCAGCTGCTGTTCTCCATGATCGTGCTGTTCGCCGTGGCCGTCGCCTTCGGCAGCTACCCGGGCCTGTCCTGGCTGCTGATCGTCCCGGCGCTGGCCCTGCAGTTCCTCTTCAACACGGGCCTCGCGCTGATCGTGGCCCGCGCGGGCGCCAAGACACCGGACCTGGCGCAGCTCATGCCGTTCGTGATGCGTACCTGGATGTACGCCTCGGGCGTGATGTTCTCCATCCCGATCATGCTGGAGGACAAGCCGGCCTGGATCGCCACCGTCCTGCAGTGGAACCCGGCCGCCATCTACATGGACCTCATGCGCTTCGCCCTCATCGACGGCTACGGCGCGGAGAACCTGCCCGACCACGTGTGGGCGGCCGCGCTCGGCTGGGCGCTGCTCTTCGCGGCCGGCGGCTTCGTGTACTTCTGGAAGGCGGAGGAGAGGTACGGCCGTGGCTGAGGACAGGAACGACGGGCACATCCCCACCGTCATCGCGGACCAACTGCACATCGTCTACCGCGTCAACGGCGCCAAGGCCGGCAAGGGCAGCGCCACCGCCGCGCTCAGCCGGATACTCAAGCGCGGCGAGGAGCGCGGCGTGCGCAAGGTGCACGCCGTCAAGGGCGTCTCCTTCGTCGCCTACCGCGGTGAGGCCATCGGCCTGATCGGCTCCAACGGATCCGGCAAGTCGACCCTGTTGCGCGCCATCGCGGGCCTGCTCCCGGCCGAGAGCGGCAAGGTGTACACCGACGGCCAGCCCTCCCTGCTCGGCGTCAACGCGGCCCTGATGAACGACCTCACCGGCGAGCGGAACGTCATCCTGGGCGGGCTCGCGATGGGGATGACCCGCGAGCAGATCAAGGAGCGGTACCAGGAGATCGTCGACTTCTCCGGCATCAACGAGAAGGGCGACTTCATCACCCTCCCGATGCGCACCTACTCCTCCGGCATGGCCGCCCGGCTCCGCTTCTCCATCGCCGCCGCCAAGGACCACGACGTCCTCATGATCGACGAGGCCCTCGCCACCGGCGACCGCAAGTTCCAGAAGCGTTCCGAGGAACGCATCCGCGAACTGCGCAAGGAGGCCGGCACGGTGTTTCTCGTCAGCCACAACAACAAGTCGATCCGTGACACCTGCAACCGCGTGCTGTGGCTGGAACGCGGCGAGCTGCGCATGGACGGCCCGACCGACGAGGTCATCAAGGAGTACGAGAAGTTCACCGGCAAGTAGTCCACCCGGACCCGGGCGAAAGAGACCGCCCCGCTTCACGGAGCCCCGCCGGAACTGCTCCGGCGGGGCTCCGCGTCTGCAAAGGAAACGTCAACTTCGGCTCCGCTCCGGAATCTTGGAGCCAATCGGTGTGTTCTTGTGATGTGCAGGACACCCCAGCGAACCACGGCGCGTTGTACAACGTAAGCTGTAGCGGTCCCGAATCACGGCAAGTGGGGCGATAACGCGCGCCACCTCGAGGTCCGCCCCGCCGTGCGGACGGCCGGGCGGCGTGTCCGAAATAGTGTGCGTTGGGTCGGCGGTGTAGAACGGGAGATGTGACGGCAATGGCTACGGAAACTCCCCAGCTCCACGCAGCACGCGCCGTCCCCGTTCCGGGCAGCCCGTGGTGAGGGGATCCGGCCCGGTGCGTCCCGGCCAGGCGGAGCGCGGCACGCTCGACAAGGCCGCGGCGGAGAACTTCCCCGTCGCCCCGTTCTTCCTGCCCAGGGCCTGGCGCACCGACCTCATGGCCGTCTACGGCTTCGCCCGTCTGGTCGACGACATCGGCGACGGTGATCTCGCTCCCGGCGGCGCCGACGCCCGCCTGCTCGGCGTGTCGCCCGCGGACGCCGAGGACCGGATGCTGCTGCTGGACGCCTTCGAGGCGGATCTCCGCCGGGTCTTCGACGGCACCCCGCGCCACCCCCTGCTGCGGCGCCTCCAGCCGACCGTCCGCCGTCGCGCGCTCACCCCCGAGCCCTTCCTCGGCCTGATCGCCGCCAACCGCCAGGACCAGCTCGTCGCGCGGTACGAGACCTACGACGACCTCCTCGCGTACTGCGAACTGTCCGCCAACCCGGTCGGCCGACTGGTGCTGGCCGTCACCGGCACCTCGACCCCCGAACGGGTCCGCCGCTCCGACGCGATCTGTACGGCCCTGCAGATCGTCGAGCACCTCCAGGACGTCGCCGAGGACCGCGGGCGCGACCGCGTCTACCTGCCCGCCGTGGACATGAAGCGCTTTCACGTCCAGGAGGCGGACCTCGCCGCGCCGACCGGGAGCGCGTCGGTGCGCGCCCTGATCGCGTACGAAGCGCAACGCGCCCGCGACCTCCTGGATGAAGGCGCTCCTCTGGTGGGTAGCGTCCACGGCAGGCTGAAGCTGCTCCTCGCAGGCTTCGTGGCGGGGGGAAGGGCGGCCGTCCACGCGATCGCCGCCGCCGATCACGACGTACTTCCCGGCCCACCCGAGCCCGGCAGGCTTCGGTTGCTGCGCGAGGTGGGCGTCGCTCTGCGAGGAGAGGGGTGATCCGGGCCGTGGAGTCGCAACCGCACGCGTCCGCACCGGTACTCGCCGCCTACAGCTACTGCGAGGCCGTCACCGGGCAGCAGGCCCGCAACTTCGCGTACGGCATCAGGCTGCTGCCGACGCCCAAGCGTCGCGCGATGTCGGCGCTGTACGCGTTCTCCCGGCGCGTCGACGACATCGGCGACGGGGCGCTGGCCGGCGAGGTGAAGTCCGCGCGACTCGACGACACCCGGGCGATGCTGGCCCGGGTGCGCGACGGTCTGGTCACCGAGGACGACACCGATCCCGTCGCGGTCGCCCTCGCGCACGCCGCCAGGACCTTCCCGATCCCGCTCGGCGGTCTGGACGAGCTCATCGACGGCGTGCAGATGGACGTACGCGGTGAGGCGTACGAGACCTGGGACGACCTGAAGGTGTACTGCCGCTGTGTGGCGGGTGCCATCGGACGGCTCTCCCTCGGTGTGTTCGGCACGGAACCGGGGGCGCGCGGCGTCGAGCGCGCGCCCGAGTACGCCGACACGCTCGGGCTCGCGCTCCAGCTCACCAACATCCTCCGGGACGTCCGTGAGGACGCCGAGGGAGGGCGGACCTATCTGCCCGCCGACGACCTCGCGAAGTTCGGCTGCTCGGCCGGCTTCAAAGGACCCAAACCGCCGGAGGGCGCCGACTTCGCGGGCCTCGTGCACTTCGAAGTGCGACGGGCCCGCGCCCTTTTCGCCGAGGGCTACCGGCTGCTCCCCATGCTCGACCGGCGCAGCGGCGCCTGTGTGGCCGCCATGGCCGGCATCTACCGCCGCCTCCTCGACCGTATCGAACGCGACCCGGAGGCCGTGCTGCGCGGCCGGGTCTCGCTGCCCGGCCGGGAGAAGGCGTACGTCGCCGTGCGCGGCCTGTCCGGCCTGGACGCCCGGCATGTGACCCGCAGGACCGTCAGGAGGCGCGCCTGATGGACAATCCGGTCCAAGGTGATGCCATCGGCGAGAAGCGGCAGGCAACCCTCCGCCCGGGGGCGGCGTCCCAGACTGCGACGGCCGGCCGTGCGCCGTTCCACCTCCACGGCGCCCGGGCAGGGGAGGACGCACGATGACCGACGGCACACGGTTCGACGCGCCGCACGCACGGACGCCGGACCACACGGGCACGGACGCCGTCGTGGTCGGCGGCGGGCTCGCCGGCGTCACCGCCGCGCTCGCTCTCGCCGACGCCGGCGTCCGGGTGACACTGCTCGAGGGCCGGCCGCGTCTGGGCGGGCTCGCCTTCTCCTTCCAGCGCGACGGACTGACCGTCGACAACGGACAGCACGTGTACCTGCGCTGCTGCACCGCCTACCGTTGGTTCCTCGACCGGATCGAGGGCGCTGCGCTGGCTCCGTTGCAGGACCGCCTGGACGTGCCCGTGCTCGACGTGGACCGGCCCGAGGGACGGCGGCTGGGCAGGCTGCGGCGCGACGCGCTGCCGGTGCCCCTGCATCTGGGGCGCAGCCTCGCCACGTATCCGCATCTCTCGCTCGCCGAGCGGGCCCGGGTGGGGCGTGCCGCGCTCGCGCTCAAGGGGCTCGACCTCGCCGATCCTGACCTGGACACGCAGGACTTCGGCAGCTGGCTGACCGCGCACGGTCAGTCGGCGCGTGCCGTCGAGGCCCTGTGGGACCTGGTTGGGGTCGCCACCCTCAACGCGGTCGCGGGAGAGTGCTCGCTCGGGCTCGCCGCGATGGTGTTCAAGACCGGTCTACTGTCCGACCCGGGCGCGGCCGACATCGGATGGGCGCGCGTCCCGCTGGGCGACCTGCACGACCGGCTGGCCCGCAAGGCGCTCGACTCCGCGGGCGTGCGCACCGAAGTCCGCACCCGCGTCACCACCGTCTCCACTGATGAGAACGGACGGTGGAGCGTGCAGGTTCCCGGCGAGACGCTCACCGCGGACGCGGTCGTCCTCGCCGTACCCCAGCGCGAGGCGCACGACCTGTTGCCCGCGGGCGCGCTCGACGCGCCGGAGCGGCTGCTGGAGATCGGTACCGCGCCGATCCTCAACATCCACGTCGTCTACGACCGCCGGGTGCTCGGTACGCCGTTCCTGGCGGCCCTCGGCACCCCGGTGCAGTGGGTGTTCGACCGGACCGAGGCGTCCGGGCTGCACCAGGGTCAGTACCTCGCGCTGTCCCAGTCGGCGGCGCGGGACGAGATCGACGAGCCCGTCGCCGTGCTGCGCGAGCGCTATCTGCCGGAGCTGGAGCGGCTGCTGCCCCGCACCCGGGGGGCCGAGGTGAAGGACTTCTTCGTCACCCGGGAACGGACGGCGACGTTCGCGCCCGCCCCCGGCGTCGGGCGCCTGCGGCCCGGCGCCCGCACCAAGGCCCCCGGCCTGTACCTGGCCGGAGCGTGGACCGCCACCGGGTGGCCCGCGACCATGGAGAGTGCCGTCCGCAGCGGAGTGAGCGCGGCCGACGCCGCCCTCGGCGCCCTCGGCCGGCCCCGTCCCCGCCACCTCTTCGCGTTCGAGGAGGCGGCCTGATGCTCGGTCAGCACGACACAGCGGGCCCCAGCACCTTCGGTACCGCGACAAGAGGAGAGACTGTGCCCACTGTGCCCCCGGCCCCGACGGCCGCTCGGAGGACCGCGGTGGACGTGACCGCGCTCCTGGAGCGCGGCCGTACCCTGGCCACACCGGTGCTGCGGACGGCCGTGGACCGCCTGGCACCTCCCATGGACACGGTCGCCGCCTACCACTTCGGCTGGATCGACGCCCAGGGCAACCCCGCCGACGGCGACGGCGGCAAGGCCGTACGGCCCGCCCTCGCGGTGCTCTCGGCCGAGGTCACCGGCGCCGCACCCGAGGTGGGTGTCCCCGGCGCGGTCGCCGTCGAACTGGTCCACAACTTCTCGCTGCTGCACGACGATCTGATGGACGGCGACGAACAGCGCCGGCACCGCGACACCGTCTGGAAGGTGCACGGTCCCGCCCAGGCCATCCTGGTCGGCGACGCCCTGTTCGCCCTCGCCAACGAGGTCCTCCTGGAGCTGGGCACCGTCGAGGCCGGCCGCGCCACCCGCCGCCTGACCACCGCGACCCGCGCGCTGATCGACGGCCAGGCGCAGGACATGTCCTACGAGCACCGCGACCGCGTCAGCGTCGAGGAGTGCCTGGAGATGGAGGGCAACAAGACCGGAGCCCTGCTCGCCTGCGCCAGCTCCATCGGCGCGGTGCTCGGCGGCGCGGACGACCGCACCGCCGACACCCTGGAGACGTACGGCTACCACCTGGGTCTCGCCTTCCAGGCGGTCGACGACCTCCTCGGCATCTGGGGCGACCCGGTGTCGACCGGCAAGCAGACCTGGAGCGATCTGCGCCAGCGCAAGAAGTCCCTGCCGGTCGTGGCCGCGCTCGCGGCGGGCGGTGCCGCCTCCGAGCGGCTCGGCGAGATCCTCGCCGCCGACGCCAAGAGCAGCGACTTCGCGAACTTCTCCGAGGAGGAGTTCGCGGCCCGCGCCGCCCTCATCGAGGAGGCGGGCGGCCGTGAGTGGACGGCCGAAGAGGCCCGCCGTCAGCACACCATCGCCATCGAAGCCCTGGACGCCGTCGACATGCCCGGCCAGGTACGGGCGCGGTTCACGGCGCTCGCCGACTTCGTCGTCGTACGAAAGAGATGATCACTATCGGTCGAATAGCCCTCGCGTAGTCGCCGGCCGGTGTCGCGGGCAACCGAGCACCGGCCGACGGCGGACCCACAGCAGACGCACCACTTGCCACTGCACGAAGGGGAAGCCATGACAGCGACGACCGACGGAAGCACCGGGGCCACCATGCCGCCCCGCGCAGCCGCGGCCAGCGAAACCGACATCACCACTCCCGTGGCGGCCGGGGTGCACGACGCCGCCGTTCGCGCCGTGCAACGCGCCACCGACCACCTGCTGTCCCGGCAGGACGCCGAGGGCTGGTGGAAGGGCGACCTCGAGACCAACGTCACGATGGACGCCGAGGATCTGCTGCTGCGTCAGTTCCTGGGTATCCGCGACGAGGCCACGACCCGGGCCGCCGCGCTCTTCGTCCGCGGCGAGCAGCGCGAGGACGGCACCTGGGCGAGCTTCTACGGCGGGCCCGGCGAACTCTCCACCACCATCGAGGCGTACGTCGCCCTCCGCCTGGCCGGTGACGCGCCGGACGCGCCGCACATGGCGAAGGCGTCCGCCTGGATCCGCGAGCAGGGCGGCATCGCCGCCGCCCGGGTCTTCACCCGGATCTGGCTGGCCCTGTTCGGCTGGTGGAAGTGGGAGGACCTGCCCGAACTCCCGCCGGAGCTGATCTACTTCCCCACCTGGGCACCGCTGAACATCTACGACTTCGGGTGCTGGGCCCGGCAGACCATCGTCCCGCTGACGATCGTCTCCGCGAAGCGTCCGGTCCGGCCCGCGCCCTTCCCGCTCGACGAGCTGCACACCGACCCCGACCACCCGAACCCGCCCAGGCCCTTCGCCCCGGTGGCGAGTTGGGACGGCGCCTTCCAGCGACTGGACAAGGCCCTGCACGCGCTGCGCAAGGTCGCGCCGCGCCGGCTGCGCAGGGCCGCGATGAACAGTGCCGCCCGCTGGATCGTCGAGCGGCAGGAGAACGACGGCTGCTGGGGCGGCATCCAGCCGCCGGCCGTGTACTCGGTCATCGCCCTGCACCTGCTCGGCTACGACCTCGAACACCCGGTGATGCGCGCGGGCCTGGAGTCGCTGGACCGGTTCGCGTTGTGGCGCGAGGACGGGGCCCGGATGATCGAGGCGTGCCAGTCACCGGTCTGGGACACCTGCCTCGCGACGATCGCGCTCGCCGACGCGGGGGTGCCCGCCGACCACCCCCAACTGGTCAAGGCCGCCGACTGGATGCTCGGCGAACAGGTTGTCCGGCCCGGCGACTGGTCGGTGCGCAGGCCCGGACTGCCGCCCGGCGGCTGGGCGTTCGAGTTCCACAACGACAACTACCCGGACATCGACGACACCGCCGAGGTCGTCCTCGCGCTGCGCCGGGTCCGGCACCACGACCCGGAGCGGGTGGAGAACGCGATCGGGCGCGGGGTGCGCTGGAACCTCGGGATGCAGTCGAAGAACGGCGCGTGGGGCGCCTTCGACGTCGACAACACCAGCCCGTTCCCCAACCGGTTGCCGTTCTGCGACTTCGGCGAGGTCATCGACCCGCCGTCCGCCGACGTCACCGCGCACGTCGTGGAGATGCTGGCCTTCGAGGGGCTCGCACACGATCCGCGCACCCGGCGCGGCATCGAGTGGCTGCTCGCCGAGCAGGAGCCGGACGGCTCCTGGTTCGGGCGCTGGGGCGTCAACTACATCTACGGCACGGGCTCGGTGGTGCCCGCCCTGACCGCGGCCGGGCTGCCCGCCTCGCACCCGGCGATCCGGCGGGCCGTGGGCTGGCTGGAGTCGGTGCAGAACGACGACGGCGGCTGGGGCGAGGACCTGCGCTCGTACCGGGACAGCAAGAAGTGGAGCGGACGGGGTGCCTCCACCGCCTCGCAGACGGGCTGGGCGCTGATGGCCCTGCTGGCGGCGGGGGAGAAGGACTCCAAGGCCGTCGAGCGCGGCATCGTGTGGCTCGTGAGCACCCAGCGCGAGGACGGCTCCTGGGACGAGCCCCATTTCACCGGCACCGGTTTCCCGTGGGACTTCTCGATCAACTACCACCTGTACCGGCAGGTGTTCCCGCTCACCGCACTGGGCCGGTACGTCCACGGAGAGCCGTTCTCCGGGGCCGAGGGGGGCTGATGACCACCCAGGCCGCCGCGGCCCCGCTGCTGATCGCCTGTGCGCTCGGCATCGAGCACCTCGCCCTGCGCAGCGGCGACCGCGGCGGCGCCGACGGGCCGGTCACCGTCCTGCGGACGGGGATGGGACCCAGGGCGGCCGAGCGCGCGGTCACCCGGGTGCTGGCCGGCCCGGCGCACGACGGGGCCGCCGTGCTCGCCACGGGGTTCTGCGCGGGGCTCGCCCCCGGCATGCACCCCGGCGACCTCGTCGTCGCCGAGGAGACCCGGGACCCGCGCGGCGCCGTGCCGTGCGTCGGGACCGACCTGCTCGTCAAGGAGCTGGTCCGGACCCTGCCCGGGCGGACCGTCCACACCGGGCCGCTCGCCGGTTCCGATCACGTCGTCCGCGGGCACGAACGGTCGGCCCTGCTCGCGACCGGCGCGATCGCGGTCGACATGGAGTCCGCGGCCACGCTCCTGAGCGCCGTGCGCGCGGGCGCGCGCCCGGTTGCGGCCGTCCGGGTTGTCGTGGACGCTCCAGAACATGAACTTGTCCGGATCGGCACGGTGCGCGGCGGAATATCGGCTTTCCGCGTCCTTCGTTCCGTACTCCCCGCTTTCTACGAATGGCACCGTTCCTTGCTGCTCCCCAGGAGGTGAGCCAGATGGCCATGCCGCTGCGCCAATCCATCAAGGTCGCTACATACTTGGCCGAACAGAAGCTCCGCAAGCGGGACAAGTTCCCGCTGATCGTCGAGCTGGAACCCCTCTTCGCGTGCAATCTGAAGTGCGAGGGCTGCGGCAAGATCCAGCATCCCGCCGGTGTGCTCAAGCAGCGCATGCCGGTGGCCCAGGCCGTCGGGGCGGTGCTCGAATCCGGTGCGCCGATGGTGTCGATCGCCGGCGGTGAGCCGCTGATGCACCCTCAGATCGACGAGATCGTGCGGCAGTTGGTGGCGAAGAAGAAGTACGTCTTCCTCTGCACCAACGCCATGCTGCTGCGCAAGAAGATGGACAAGTTCACTCCCTCCCCCTACTTCGCCTTCGCCGTGCACATCGACGGACTGCGGGAGCGGCACGACGAGTCGGTCGCCAAGGAAGGTGTGTTCGACGAGGCCGTGGAGGCGATCAAACAGGCCAAGCGGCGCGGCTTCCGGGTCACCACCAACTCGACCTTCTTCAACACGGACACCCCGCAGACCATCATCGAGGTGCTCGACTTCCTCAATGACGACCTCCAGGTCGACGAGATGATGATCTCGCCCGCCTACGCCTACGAGAAGGCGCCCGACCAGGAGCACTTCCTGGGCGTGGAGCAGACCCGCGAACTGTTCAAGAAGGCCTTCGCGGGCGGCAACCGGCGCAAGTGGCGGCTCAACCACTCCCCGCTCTTCCTGGACTTCCTGGAGGGCAAGGTCGACTTCCCGTGCACCGCCTGGGCGATCCCGAACTACTCGCTCTTCGGCTGGCAGCGCCCCTGCTACCTGATGAGCGACGGGTACGTCCCGACGTACCGCGAACTCATCGAGGACACCGACTGGGACAAGTACGGCCGCGGCAAGGACCCGCGCTGCGCCAACTGCATGGCGCACTGCGGCTACGAGCCCACCGCCGTGCTGGCCACCATGGGATCCCTCAAGGAGTCGCTGCGCGCGATGCGCGAGACGGTCTCCGGAAACCGCGAGTGACGGCATGACCGCCGTGTCACTGGGCGTTCCCGAGGTACCGGTCCCGCCGATCGCCGAGCGGCGTGTGTCGCGGCGGATCCAGGTCGGGCCGGTCGCGGTCGGGGGCGGGGCCCCGGTGTCGGTGCAGTCGATGACGACGACCCGTACGTCCGACATCGGCGCCACCCTCCAGCAGATCGCCGAACTGACCGCGTCCGGCTGCCAGATCGTGCGCGTCGCCTGCCCCACGCAGGACGACGCGGACGCGCTGGCGACCATCGCGCGCAAGTCGCAGATCCCGGTGATCGCGGACATCCACTTCCAGCCCAAGTACGTGTTCGCCGCGATCGAGGCCGGCTGTGCGGCCGTACGCGTCAATCCCGGCAACATCAAGCAGTTCGACGACAAGGTGAAGGAGATCGCGCGGGCCGCGAAGGATCACGGCACGCCGATCCGGATCGGGGTCAACGCGGGCTCGCTGGACCGGCGGCTGCTGCAGAAGTACGGCAGGGCCACGCCCGAGGCGCTGGTGGAGTCGGCCCTGTGGGAGGCCTCGCTCTTCGAGGAGCACGGCTTCCGGGACATCAAGATCTCGGTGAAGCACAACGATCCCGTGGTGATGGTCAACGCGTACACGCTGCTCGCCGAGCAGTGCGACTATCCGCTGCACCTGGGGGTGACGGAGGCCGGTCCCGTGTTCCAGGGGACGATCAAGTCGGCCGTGGCCTTCGGGGCGTTGTTGTCACGCGGCATCGGCGACACCATCCGGGTGTCGCTGTCCGCCCCGCCCGCCGAGGAGGTCAAGGTCGGCATCCAGATCCTGGAGTCGCTGCACCTGAGGCAGCGCCGGCTGGAGATCGTCTCGTGCCCGTCCTGCGGACGGGCCCAGGTCGACGTCTACAAGCTGGCCGACGAGGTCACGGCGGGCCTGGAGGGCATGGAGGTGCCGCTGCGGGTCGCCGTCATGGGATGCGTGGTGAACGGGCCCGGAGAGGCCCGGGAGGCCGACCTCGGCGTCGCCTCCGGCAACGGCAAGGGGCAGATCTTCGTCAAGGGCAGGATCATCAAGACCGTGCCCGAGTCGAAGATCGTGGAGACCCTGATCGAAGAGGCGATGAAGATCGCCGAGCAGATGGAGCAGGACGGCGTCGCCTCGGGGGAGCCGGCCGTCACCGTGAGCTGAACAGCACGGACCGATAGGGGGCCCGACGTGACGATTCTGGAGAACATCCGAGGACCACGTGACCTGAAGGCGCTGTCCGAGACGGAACTCGGGGAACTGTCCCAAGAGATACGGCAGTTCCTGGTGCACGCGGTCGCCAGGACCGGCGGACACCTCGGGCCCAACCTGGGGGTGGTGGAACTCTCCGTCGCGCTCCACCGGGTCTTCGAGTCGCCGGTCGACCGCATCCTGTGGGACACCGGCCACCAGAGCTACGTCCACAAGTTGCTGACGGGGCGTCAGGACTTCTCCAAGCTGCGCGGCAAGGGCGGGCTGTCCGGCTACCCCTCGCGCGAGGAGTCCGAGCACGACGTCATCGAGAACAGCCACGCCTCCACCGCGCTCGGCTGGGCCGACGGGCTCGCCAAGGCCCGCCAGGTCCAGGGCGAGAGGGGCCATGTCGTCGCGGTGATGGGCGACGGGGCGCTCACCGGGGGCATGGCCTGGGAGG
Organism: Streptomyces sp. ALI-76-A; assembly: GCF_030287445.1. GTDB lineage: Bacteria > Actinomycetota > Actinomycetes > Streptomycetales > Streptomycetaceae > Streptomyces. The sequence goes on from NZ_JASVWB010000002.1 coordinate 7,452,501, forward strand.
CGCTCAACAACATCGCGGCCGCCAAGGACCGGCCGCTGATCATCGTCGTCAACGACAACGAGCGCTCGTACGCGCCGACCATCGGCGGACTCGCCAACCACCTCGCCACCCTGCGCACGACGGACGGCTACGAGAAGGTCCTGGCCTGGGGGAAGGACGTACTGCTGCGGACCCCGCTGGTCGGCACCACCCTCTACGAGTCCCTGCACGGCGCGAAGAAGGGCTTCAAGGACGCGTTCGCCCCGCAGGGCATGTTCGAGGACCTGGGCCTGAAGTACGTCGGCCCGATCGACGGGCACGACCTGAAGGCCGTCGAGTCGGCGCTCCGGCGTGCGAAACGCTTCCACGGCCCGGTGCTCGTGCACTGCCTCACCGAGAAGGGGCGCGGCTATGAGCCCGCCCTCGCCCACGAGGAGGACCACTTCCACACCGTGGGCGTGATGGACCCGCTCACCTGCGAGCCGCTCACGCCGTCGGGCGGGCCGTCCTGGACCTCGGTGTTCGGCGAGGAGATGGTCCGGATCGGGCAGGAGCGGGACGATGTCGTGGCGATCACGGCGGCCATGCTGCACCCGGTGGGGCTCGGCCCGTTCGCGGCCCGCTTCCCCGACCGGATCTGGGACGTCGGCATCGCCGAGCAGCACGCGGCCGTGTCCGCCGCCGGCCTCGCCACCGGCGGGCTGCACCCGGTCGTCGCCGTCTACGCCACCTTCCTCAACCGGGCCTTCGACCAGCTGCTGATGGATGTGGCGCTGCACCGCTGCGGCGTCACCTTCGTGCTGGACCGGGCCGGCGTCACCGGTGTCGACGGGGCCTCCCACAACGGGATGTGGGACATGTCGATCCTCCAGGTCGTGCCCGGACTCAGGATCGCCGCACCCCGGGACGCCGACCAGCTGCGCGCGCAGCTCAGAGAGGCGGTCACGGTGGACGACGCGCCGACGCTGGTCCGCTTCCCCAAGGAGTCGGTGGGACCGGTGATCCCGGCGGTCGACCGGGTGGGCGGCCTGGACGTGCTGCACCGCGCCGACCGGCCCGAGGTCCTGCTGGTCGCCGTGGGTGTGATGGCGCCCGTCTGTCTCCAGGCCGCCGAGCTGCTGGAAGCACGGGGCATCGGCTGCACGGTGGTCGACCCGCGCTGGGTCAAGCCGGTCGATCCGGCGCTGCCCGGCCTCGCCGCCGGGCACCGCCTGGTCGCGGTGGTCGAGGACAACAGCCGCGCGTCCGGGGTGGGGGCCGCCGTGGCACTCGCCCTCGGCGACGCGGACGTGGACGTCCCGGTACGGCGGTTCGGTGTCCCGGAACAGTTCCTCGCGCACGCCAAGCGGGCCGAGGTGCTCGCCGACATCGGCCTCACGCCCGTCGAGGTCGCCGGACGGATCGGCGCCAGTCTGGCCGTCAAGGAAGCGGACCTGGCCGTCCGGGAAGAGCTGTCCAAGGAGAAACAGGAATGACAACCGCCAAATCCGCGTCGCCCTCCTCGCAGGCCGGGGAGTTCGACCTCGGCGCGCTGCTGGCCGAACGCGGAGCCGAGCGCTACGAGCTGCACGGCAAGTACCTGAACCACCAGCTCCCGCGCATGCTGCACACCATCGGCTTCGACAAGGTCTACGAGCGGGGCGAGGGCGCCTACTTCTGGGACGCGGACGGCAACGACTACCTGGACATGCTCGCCGGGTTCGGGGTGATGGGCCTGGGCCGTCACCACCCCGTCGTCCGCAAGGCGCTGCACGACGTCCTCGACGCCCAGCTCGCCGACCTCACCCGCTTCGACTGCCAGCCGCTGCCGGGGCTGCTGGCCGAGAAACTGCTGGCGCACAGCCCGCACCTGGACCGGGTGTTCTTCGGCAACAGCGGGACCGAGGCGGTCGAGGGCGCCCTGAAGTTCGCCCGGTACGCCACCGGCAAGCCGCGGATCCTGTACTGCGAGCACGCCTTCCACGGCCTGACCACCGGGTCGTTGTCGGTCAACGGCGAGGACGGTTTCCGGGACGGCTTCGCCCCGCTGCTGCCCGACACCGGCATCCCGCTCGGTGATCTCGACGCGCTGGCACGGGAGTTGCGGAAGGGCGACGTCGCCGCCCTGATCGTCGAACCGATCCAGGGCAAGGGCGTGCACGAGTCTCCGCCCGGCTATCTGCGCGCCGCCCAGGACCTGCTGCACCGGCACAAGGCGCTGCTCATCGCGGACGAGGTGCAGACCGGCCTGGGTCGCACCGGCGACTTCTACGCCTACCAGCACGAGGAGGGCGTCGAACCCGACCTGGTCTGCGTGGCCAAGGCGCTGTCCGGCGGATACGTGCCCGTCGGCGCGACCCTCGGCAAGGACTGGATCTTCCGGAAGGTCTATTCCTCGATGGACCGGGTGCTGGTCCACTCGGCGAGCTTCGGCTCCAACGCGCAGGCGATGGCGGCGGGACTGGCCGTCCTGTCGGTGCTGGAGAACGAGCAGGTCGTGGCGGGCGCCCGGGCCACCGGGGAGCTGTTGAAGGCCCGCCTGACGGCACTGATCGACCGGTACGAGCTGCTGGCCGACGTCCGCGGCCGGGGCCTGATGATCGGCATCGAGTTCGGCCGGCCCACGTCGCTGAAACTGCGCAGCCGGTGGGCCATGCTGCAGGCGGCCCGCAAGGGACTGTTCGCCCAGATGGTGGTCGTGCCGCTGCTCCAACGGCACCGGATCCTCACCCAGGTCTCCGGCGACCACCTGGAGGTGATCAAGCTGATTCCGCCGCTGGTCGTCGGCGAGCGGGAGGTGGACCGGTTCGTGGACGCCTTCACGGACGTGATGGACGACGCGCACAGCGGCGGCGGTCTGATGTGGGACTTCGGCAAGACGCTGATCAAACAGGCGGTGGCCAACCGCTAGGACGCCCGCTCGGGAGGCAGCCTTTGCCTCTGAGGCAAAGGATTTGCCGCAGAGGCAAGGGTCCGGCTCAATGGGGTGCATGAGCTCTCCCGAGTCCGAGCCCGAGACGAGGCCCGAGTCCGGCACCGGGCCCGGCTCCGGACCGTCCGCCGAAGCGGTCCCGCAGGTCGCGCCCCAGCTGCGCGCCCTGCGCCGCCAGGCCTCCCTCACCCTGGAGGCCGCGGCCCGCGCCGCCGGACTGTCACCCGCTCACCTCTCCCGGCTGGAGACCGGACAGCGTCAGCCCTCGCTGCCGATGCTGCTCGCGCTCGCCCGCATCTACGGTACGACGGTTTCGGAGCTGCTCGGCGAGACGGTCGGCGGCCGGGACGCCGTCGTGCGCGCCGCCGCCATGGAACCGACCGCGGCCGGCGGCTGGACCTACTGGCAGGCCGGCGCACCCGGCCACGCCATGCAGGCCCTGCGCGTCCACGTCCCGCACGGCTCCCAGGGCGACATCGTGCGCGTCCACCCCGGCGAGGAGTGGCTGTACGTCCTCAAGGGCCGGCTGCGGCTGCGCCTCGGGGACACCACGCACCGGCTCGCGGCCGGCGACAGCGCGCACTTCGACTCGCTGACCCCGCACCGTATCGCCGCCCAGGACCCCGACGGGGTCGACCTGCTGTTCGTCCACACCCTGCTGCAGAGCCCCACGGCCACGCTGTGCCTGGGCCCCACCCCTGGAGACATGCCATGAGTGACATGGAGGAGAAGTTCCCGCGTGCCCTGTGGGTGCGACTGATCATCTACCTGGCGGTCGGCCACCTCTTCGCGGCCTTCATCTACCTGCTGTTCGAGGTGGGTGCCCAGTAGGGCGGCCGGTACCGGCGACGCCGTACGCCTCAGTCGAGCAGCCGGGCCCGCAGTCGCTCGCGGATCTCCGGGGTGACCCCCAGGCCCTTCTCCAGGTAGGTGTCGACGCTGCCCCAGGTCTCCCCGATCGTCTCGAAGGCGGCCGTCAGATACTCGGCCCGGGCGTCGAACAACGGGCTGAGCAGCTCCATCACCTCGGGGGAGTAGGCGGAGGCGGAGCTGCCGCTGCGGCGCACCTTGTAGCGGCGGTGCCGGGCGTTCGACTCCAGGTAGTCGGCGAAGATCGCCTCCCGCTCCACGCCCAGGGTGAGCAGCGTCACGGCCATGGACAGTCCCGCGCGGTCCTTGCCGGCGGCGCAGTGCATGAGCGCGGGGACGCTGTCGTCGGCGAGCGCGCGCAGCAGCCGGGAGTGCTCGGCGGTGCGTTCCTTGATGATCACGCGGTACGAGGCGATCATGCGCCGGGCGGCCTTGCCCTCGCCGAGGATCTCGCGCAGCTGGTCGATCTCGCCGTCACGGACCATCGTCCAGAACTCGGCGCCGTCCGCCGGGTCGGTCAGCGGCAGGTTGACATTGCGCACGCCCGGCAGCTCGACGTCGGGTCCCTCCAGCTTCTGGTCCGCCGCGTTGCGGAAGTCGAAGATGGTGTGCAGGCCCAGGGAGGCGAGGAAGCCGGCGTCCTGCTCGGTGGCGTGCGCGAGGTGGCCGCTACGGAACAGCACGCCCTGCCGCACCCGGCGGCCGTCCACGGTCGGCAGCCCGCCCACGTCCCGGAAGTTGCGCACTCCGGCCAGCTGGGGCTCGGTCGACGGGACCTGCTGCGACACGGGGGCTCCTCCCACTCGGCCCCGCCGACGCTGCTCGACGACGGGCACTTCATCGACGATACGACATGGCTGCCTGGGGCAATGAGTTGTCCACAGGCGTTGCACGGAGGGCTCGCGGCCCTTGATGATGTTGACGCTTGAGTGCACCTGTTCGCGTCTGTTCGTATCTGTGAGGACTGCATGCTGGAGATCGCCGAAAACGGCCGTACATGGATCCTGTCCGGGCCGGCCAGCAGTTACGCCCTCCACCTCACCGGGGAGGACGAGCTCCTCCACCTGCACTGGGGCCCGCGAATCGCGCTCGCCGACGCCGAGGCCCTCGCCGTCCGCCCGCTGCCGGACTACTGGCCCTTCGAGTCTCCGCTCGACGGACGCGAGGAGTACCCCGTCGAGGGCGGCCCCCGCTTCGTCCGCCCCGCCCTGTCCGTGCGCACCGACGAGCGACGCGGCACCGAGTGGCGCTTCGACGCGTACGAGAGGGCCGAGGGCGACGAGCTGCGGCTGCGGTTCCGGGACGGAGAGCTGGCGATCACGCTGCACTACCGGATGCGTCACGACGTCGTGGAGCGCTGGGTGACGCTGGACAACCAGGGCCCCACGATCGAGGTGCTGCGCGCCGACTCCGCCACCTGGACCCTGCCCGACCGGGAGGACGGCTGGCGGCTGTCCCAGCTGCACGGCCGCTGGGCCGCGGAGTCCCGGCTCGTGCGCGCCCCCCTCACCTACGGTGAGAAGGTCATCGGCAGCCGCCGCGGCCACACCGGGCACCAGCACCTGCCGTGGGTCGCGCTCGACACCGACGCGACCGAGGAGCGCGGCGAGGTCTACGGCTGCGCCCTGGGCTGGTCCGGTTCCTGGCGCATCGCCGTCGCCGAACTCCCCGACACCCGTGTGCAGATCACCGGCGGGGCGGGCTACGACGACTCCGGCCTGCTGCGTCTGGCGGCGGGGGAGTCCTTCACCACACCCGTCTTCGCCGGCCTGTGGAGCGACGGCGGCTTCGGCGGGGCGAGCCGCGCCTGGCACGCCTACCAGCGCGCGTACGTCATCCCGGAGGCGGACCGGGACCGGCCGGTGCTGTTCAACTCCTGGGAGGCCACGGAGTTCGACATCTCCGAGGAGCAGCAGCAGGTGCTGGCCCGCCGGGCGGCGGCGATGGGTGTCGAGCTGTTCGTCGTGGACGACGGCTGGTTCGGGAAGCGCACGAGCGACCGTGCCGGGCTCGGCGACTGGACGCCCAACCCGGACCGCTTCCCCGGCGGCGTCAAGCCCCTGGCCGACTATGTGCACGGCCTCGGCATGCAGTTCGGCATCTGGGTCGAGCCGGAGATGGTCAACCCGGACAGCGACCTCTACCGGGCCCACCCCGACTGGGTGCAGTACCAACCGGGGCGAAAGCGGACGGAGCTGCGCAACCAGCTCGTACTGAACCTCGCCCGCGAGGACGTCCAGGAGTATCTGTGGGAACAGCTCCACGGGCTGCTCTCCAGTGCCCCGATCGACTACGTGAAGTGGGACTTCAACCGCTGCTTCACCGACGCGGGCTGGCCCGGCGACGCCTACCCGCAGCGCCTGTGGGTCGACCACGTCGACGCGCTCTACCGGCTGCTGGACCGGCTGCGCGCGGCGCACCCGGACGTCGCCTTCGAGTCCTGCTCGGGTGGTGGCGGCCGGATCGACCTCGGCGTGATGAGCCGTACGGACCAGGTGTGGACCTCCGACAACACCGACCCGCTGGACCGGCTCGCCATCCAGCACGGCTTCACGCAGATCCACCCCGCCCGGGTGATGGCGGCCTGGGTCACCGACAGTCCCAACACGCAGCTCAACGGGCGGGTCAGCTCACTGCGGTTCCGGTTCGTCAGCGCCATGGCCGGGGTGCTCGGGGTGGGCGGAGACCTCGCGGAGTGGACCGAGGAGGAACTCGCCGAGGCGGGTGACTGGGTGGCTCTCTACAAGGAGATCCGGCCCCTCGTGCAGCGGGGCGACCTCTACCGGCTGCGGCCCCCGCAGGGCGGACCGAGCGCGGTGCAGTACGTGCTGGGGGACGAGGCGGTCGTCCTCGCCTGGCTCCAGGCACAGCACCACGGCGAGCCCGTCCCGGCGGTGCGGCTGCGCGGACTCGACCCGACGGCATCGTACGAATGCCTCGAAACGGGCGAAGTCCACCGTGGTGCCGTGCTGCTGCATCACGGGCTGCGGACCGGACTTCGGGGCGATCTCGATGCGGCAGTTCTCCGGCTGCGCCGCATATGAGAGTTCTGTCCGAATTGGCGCCTTCATTCCAACTCCGGCCGGAATAGGGGGGCCTGAGGGGCGGCGCGTGAGGAGCGTCATACTCGTGACCGTGCGTCGCCCGTCATGTTCACGTAATACGCATGTCCCACAAGGGCTTTCGGGGTCGGGTGGCGCCCCGCGATGGACGGAGGGTGACCGGGAATTCCCTTCCGGGAGCAAGCCGGACGCATTTTCGTACAACCTCTACTTGTCCCTGTGCGTCCTGGTCGCTTACGTTCACCACCGATCCGGACGGACGCCCAATCCTGCCGCCGCCCGGAGCCCGCACACCATCACCCGTACACGGCAGGAGCGGGGGACCCACAGGTAGAACCGCCTGTTCCGGTCTCCGGAAGAGGCTTGGGGTTAAGTCGTGCCTCGGCACGGCCGGGCATCTCCAGTCCGCACCCGACAGCTCACCTCGCAGGCGCCGGAGAGGAATTCGTCATGCCCGCGAAGGGTAAGCACCGCCGTCCCAAGACCCAGCGCTTCACGCGTTCCATCGCCGTCGCCGGAACCGGCGGCGCCGCACTCGCCCTTCCGCTCCTCGGAGCCACCGGCGCCCATGCCGCGAGTGCCCAGTCCGTTTCGGAAAATGCCGTTCAGTCTTCGATTCCCACCGCCGCGAAGAATGTGGTGGCCGAAAAGCCGGTGGCCGAAAAGAAGACCGCCACGCAGACGACCGGCGTGACGACGTATGCCGTGCGGGCCGGCGACTATCTCTCGAAGATCGCCGACGAGCAGGACGTCAGCGGTGGCTGGCAGAGGCTCTACGCCGACAACCGCGAGGCCGTCGGCGACGATCCGTCGCTGATCCACCCCGGCCTGAAGCTCGCGATCGGCAAGAAGGCCACGACGAGCACGCCGAAGACCGGGTCGGCGGACTCCTCCTCGTCGTCGTCCTCCTCGAAGAAGTCGGAGTCCAACGAGTCGGAGTCCAACGAGTCGGCGTCGAACGAGTCGGCGTCGCAGACGTCGGATTCGTCCGCCTCCTCGTCGAAGTCCTCCACGTCGCAGAAGTCGACGGCCACCACCCAGAGCGCCGGCACCGCCGGCACCGCGAGCGGGTCCGCCGCCCCGGTGGCCGGTGCCACCGTCGGCACCCCGTACCGGATGTCCGGCAGCATGTGGTCCAGCGGTTACCACACCGGTGTCGACTTCGTCGTCCCGACCGGTACCTCGCTCAAGGCCGTCGGCGCGGGCACGGTCGTCTCCGCGGGCTGGGGTGGCGCGTACGGCAACCAGGTCGTCATCAAGCTGGCCGACGGCTACTACGCGCAGTACGCGCACCTGTCCTCGCTGTCCGTCTCCAGCGGCCAGACCGTGTCCGGGGGGCAGCAGATAGGCCTTTCCGGTGCGACCGGCAACGTGACGGGCCCGCACCTGCACTTCGAGATCCGCACCTCGCCCGACTACGGCTCGGACGTGGACCCGGTCGCCTACCTCCGTGCGAAGGGCGTCTCCGTCGGCTGACGCCCACCGACCGCCCGACCACCTGCCTGACACGCCGTCGAAGGCCGGATCCCGATCCCCGGGTCCGGCCTTCGGTGTGTTCCGGGGACCGGGCACGGCCTCCCCGCAGGCGTCCGGGCCGCTCCTGGCTCGGAGGGCGTTCTTGTCTCGTTCATGATCGCCGTATTGCGGTCTTGTGGCGGTGGCTCCCGGAGCGTCGACAACGAGGGGGCCGCGGGGACAGAGTGAACTCCGTTGTGGGGCAAGCGCTTTCTGCCGCCGACTTCCCGAAGGAGCTCCCGTGCACCCCGCCCGACGTCGAAGAACCGTCGCAGTCACCGCCGGCGCCCGCAACGCGACCCCGTTCTACGGCGACGTCCTCGGCGACTGGCGCGAGGAGATCCTCGCCGAGACCGCCGACCACAGCGCCCTGCGCCTGTACACCACCACCCGGCCGACCCGGACCCGTCTCCACACCCTCGCGCAGAACCCGGCCTACCGCCTCGGCTGGACCGTGCGCGGCTATCTGCAGTCCACGTACACCGACTACTGCCTCGGCACCGAGACCCGGCGCGTGCCGAAGCCGTCGATCACCCCTGCCGAAGGAGCCGTTTCCCATGACGACCACGCGTAGAGCGTTCGGAGCCCTGGCCGCCACGGCCGCCGTCACGGCCCTCGCCCCGGCGACCACCGCGAGCGCCTCACCCCGCCGCCATCACCGGCTGATCGCCCACGACGACTTCCGCCGCGGTCTCGGCCAGTGGGCCGTGGAACTCGAGAAGGGCGGCACCGTCACCGCCTCCCGGGGCGCCCTGGAGGTCGACGTGCCCGCCGGCGCGACGATCTGGTTCAGGAAGCGGCTGGAAGGTCCGTACGCGCTGGAGTACACCGCCACACCGGTGTCGGCGGGCGGTGTCAACGACCGGGTCTCCGACCTCAACAACTTCTGGAACGCCGTCGACGTCCGCTCCCCGGACGACCTGTTCGCCACCGCGCGGGGCGGCGCACTCGCCGAGTACGACTACTTGAGGACGTACTACGTCGGCTACGGCGCCAACACCAACACCACGACCCGGCTGCGCCGCTACGTCGGCGAGGCGGGCGTCCGGCCGCTTCTCTACGACTACACCGAGCCGCTGCTCGTACCGAACCGGCCGCACCGGGTGCGGATCGTCTCCGACGGTTCGACCGTGCGATGGTGGAACAACGGGCGGCTCGTCTTCGACCACCACGACCCGCAGCCGTACACCAGCGGTCACTTCGCCTTCCGGACCACCTGGAGCCACTTCCGCATCGCCGATTTCCGGGTGTGGCAACCGCCGCGTCAACAGCGCTGACGAAAGAGCTATTCCTGGATTGACCAAGCTTTGACGAGTGGTTTATATCACCGCCCGTCAATCCTTTCCTACGGTCGCGTAGCTCACATCCCAAGGGGAATCATGGGCCGACGTGGCAGACGATTCGAAGAGTGACATCAGATCAGTGATCGGGTCGTACGTGGCGCTGGGGGACAGCTTCACCGAAGGCGTCGGCGACCCCGGGCCCGACGGGGCGTTGGTCGGCTGGGCCGACCGGTTCGCGGTCCTCCTCGCGGACCGGCGTCCCGAGGGCGACTTCCGGTACACGAACCTCGCCGTGCGCGGGAAACTGCTCGACCAGGTCGTGGCCGACCAGCTTCCCCAGGCCGTCGCCCTCGCGCCCGACCTGGTCTCCTTCTGCGCGGGCGGCAACGACATCCTCCGGCCCGGCACCGACCCCGACGAGGTCGCCGAGCGCTTCGAACGGGCGGTGGACCGGCTCACCGCCGTCGCCGGCACGGTGATGGTGACGACGGGGTTCGACACCCGCCGCATGCCCGTGCTCAGGCATCTGCGCGGCAAGATCGCCACCTACAACGGGCATGTGCGGGCCATCGCCGACCGGTACGGCTGTCCCGTGCTCGACCTGTGGTCCCTGAAGGCCATTCAGGACCGCCGGGCCTGGGACGGCGACCGGCTCCACCTCTCGCCCGAGGGGCACACGCGCGTGGCACTGCGCGCGGGCCAGGTCCTCGGTCTGGAGGTCCCCGCCGACCCGGAACAGCCCTGGCCACCCCTGCCGCCGCGCGGCACCCTGGAGATCCGGCGGGACGACGTGCACTGGGCGCGCGAGTACCTGGTGCCGTGGATCGGGCGCCGGTTGCGCGGAGAGTCGTCCGGAGACCACGTCACCGCCAAGGGCGCGCTGTCGCCGCACGACATCAGGACGCGGATCGCCACAGTGGCCTGAGGGGGTACGGGTACCCGGCCGGTCGGTACGCGGTTGGTCGGTCCCCGTCCGGGCGGCCCCCGTCCGGACGCCTCGGGTTCGGACGACGCCGGAGGCCGGTGCGGTGCGGGAACGGGGCCTGCCGCTCGCCCAGGGACCAGGGCGCGCCGCCCCGGGACGGTCGCCTACGCCGTCAACGCCTCCCGCGTCAGCCCCAGTTCCCGGGCCAGTGCCTCGTCCACCCACTCCTGCGCCCGCGCGCGCGGGACCGCACCGGCGTACGACGTGAGCTGGACGGCGAGACCGTCGAGCAGGGCGGTGAGGCGCAGGGCCGTCCCCGTCGGGTCCGGGCAGCGGAACTCGTCCGCGGCCACGCCCTCGGCGATCACCTCGGCGAGCGCCGACTTCCACTGCGTGTCGAGACCGCGCGCCACCTCCCGCAGCGCGGGCTCACGCAGTGCCGCCGCCCAGCTCTCGATCCACAGCCGCCACCCCTTGGCCTGGCCGGTCGGGGCGTACCAGCGCACGGCCGCCCGCAGCCGTCGCAGTGCCGTGGTGCGCCGGCCGAGCAGCTTGCGGAACCGGGCGAGGTCGTCCTCGGCGGCATACCGGAACGCGGCGGCGACCAGCTGCTCCTTGGTGGAGAAGTGGTAGAGCACCAGCGCGTTGCTCACGCCGAGCGCCGAGGCCACGTCCGCGATCCGGACCGCCGCCACACCGCGCGCCTCGATCTGCCCGACGGCGGCCCGCAGCAGCTCCTCGCGCCGCTCCGCCACGCTCAACCGCACTCTCGCCACGCGGGTCACCTTATGGGGTCGCCATCGGCGCCGCCGGAAAGAGGCCGCTCACCCGCGGGTTCGGCCGGAAGTCACCGGTACCACCCGAAACGCTCCGCGATCACCGGCAGCCGGTCCGCGCCGATGGCGTGCGCCGCCGCCCGCGGCGACGTCCCGTCGGCCTCCGCCCGGACCAGCATCCGCCCGACCAGGGCCCGCATCGAGCGGCGGATGTGGGTGAACGCCTCGTCCGCGTCGGCCCCGATGTCGCCGAACAGCGTCCACCACCACCAGGTTTCGTCCCGGAGTTGACGACCACGTCCGGCAGCACGGTGATCCCGCGCGCGGCGAGCAGTTCCTCCGCCTCGGGCAGGACCGGCATGTTTGCCGCCTCGACGATCCAGCGCGCACTGATCCGCTCCTGGTTCACGGTGTCGACGGCGTACGAGACCGCCGCGGGCACCAGCACCTCCGCGTCCGCCGCGAGCCAGGCGTCGCCGGGCAGCTCACGGTCGTCGGGGCCGAGGCCGGCGCGGTCCACGGTGCCGTGGGCGTCCCGCGCGGCGAGCAGCGCCTCGACGTCCAGTCCCGCCGGGTTGGCGATCGTGCCCTTGATGTCGGCGACGGCGACGACGGTGAGTCCCGCGCGCGTGAGGAAACGCGCGGTGGCACCGCCCATGGTCCCCAGACCCTGCACGGCGACCCGGGTGCCCGCGTACGGCACGCCCGCCCGGTCCAGCGCCGCGAGCACCGACTCCGCGACACCGCACCCGCCGACCAGTTCGTCGAGCCCGATCCCGTCCACCTCGACCGCGAACGCGTCGGTGAGCCGCCGCCGCGCCGCGACCTCGTCGTCGAGCAGCGGATACACGGCCTGGACGGACGACACGAGCCCCACCTCGGCAGCCGCCCGGTCCACCAGGTCCTGGGAGAGCCCGAGGTCCTCGCCCGTGGTCCAGCAGCTCTCGATGTAGGGCCGCACGGCCCGCAGGTACCGCACCAGGAGCTCGTAGGCCCCCGGATCCCGGGGATCGCAGTCGATGCCGCCCTTGGCGCCGCCCAGGGGGACGCAGCGGCTCTCCGGGTCGTAGTGCAGCGCTTCCTTCATGGTCATCCCGTGCGCCAGCCCGGCCACCTCGTCCAGGGTGCAGCCCGCCCGCATCCGCAGCCCTCCGCTGGAGACTCCGCGCACCAGCCGGTCGACCACCAGGAAGCCCTGGCGTCCCGTGACGTGGTCGGTCCAGGTCAGCGACATCAGGGGAGCGGTCATGCGGTCTCCTCGGAGGGGATGGGCGTGCGGGGGCCGCGGGACGGCGGGACGGCGGGACGGCGGGTCGGCGTGGCGTCGCGCGGTGCGCGGTGCGGCGGGCGCCACAGCGCGCGGACGGGGGTGCCGGCCAGGGGCGGATACTGAATGGTGGGTCAGTATTCGGACCGTGGTCGCGCCCTGTCAACGCGGAACGGACGCCGGGCGGTAACCCGGCTGTCAGAGGGGCCGACCATAATGGAACGCCTCACCGACCCCACCTGGAGGTACACCGTGACCGGTTTCCGTTCCCCGAGCTCCGGGCTTGGCGCGCTGCGGCCCGCGGCCTTCGGCGCGGACCCGAGCGGTGAGCGCCTGGCGCGTATCCGCAGATCGCCCCACTTCAAGAACGGGGTGTTCCAGAACCCGGGGGGCACCGCCCGCACCCGGCCCTCCGGTTCGTCGGTGGAACTCGCCAAGGCCTTCCTGGACAAGGACGAACGCAACCGGCGCGCCCCCCAGGGCCCGGTGCCGGTGCACTCCACCACCCTCGCCGACATCTCCAGGCCCCCCGCCACGGGGCTGAGGCTGACGTGGATGGGCCACTCCAGCGTGCTCGCCGAGATCGACGGACACCGCGTGCTCTTCGACCCGGTCTGGGGCGAGCGCTGCTCCCCGTTCGCCTTCGCCGGGCCCAGGCGGCTGCACCCGGTGCCCCTCCCGCTGGCCGCGCTCGGCCCGGTCGACGTCGTCGTGATCTCCCACGACCACTACGACCACCTGGACCTGCCCACGATCAAGGCGCTGGCCGGCACCGACACCGTGTTCGCCGTGCCGCTCGGCGTCGGCGCCCACCTGGAGCACTGGGGCGTGTCCGCCGACCGGCTGCGCGAGCTGGACTGGCACGAGACGGCCAAGGTCGGCGGGCTCACCCTGACCGCCACCCCGGCCCGCCACTTCTGCGGTCGCGGCCTGCGCAACACCCAGCACACCCTCTGGGCCTCCTGGGTCGTCGCCGGGGACGCGCACCGGATCTACCACAGCGGCGACACCGGCTACTTCACGGGATTCCGGGACATCGGCGCCACACACGGCCCCTTCGACGCCACGATGATCCAGATCGGCGCCTACAGCGAGTTCTGGCCGGACATCCACATGACGCCCGAGGAGGGCATGCGCGCCCACCTCGACCTTCAGGGCGGACGGGCGCACGGCGCGATGCTGCCGATCCACTGGGGGACCTTCAACCTCGCCGCGCACGCCTGGGCGGAGCCGGGGGAGTGGACCGTGGCCGCCGGTGAGGCGGTCGGGCAGGCCGTCGCCGTACCCGTTCCCGGGCAGCCGTTCGAGCCCGCGGGGGAGCTGCCGGTGCGTCCGTGGTGGCGGGACGTGTCCCGGCCCCTGAAGGGCGGCTGGCCCACGCCCCAGCCGCCGGCGACGACGAGCCGGGACGACCTGGACCTGGTGGGGGAGGGCTGACCGTAGGCTCCTCCGGGGTGCGCCTGGGAGGAGACGAGACGCCGCTGCCCCCGGGTCTGCGCTCCTACTGTTCAGCCCGCCTCTCGGCGCCCGTCTCCAGGGAGCCGGGGTCGTCACCGGCGATCCGGCCCACGAACGTCTCGCTGGGCGTCGTCCCCGTCGTGCTGTGCTGGTCGGCCGCGTCGGCCGCCGGTTCGCCGCCCGTGTCATCCGGCCTGCCCGAATCGACCTGCGCGGCATCCGGGATGGTGGAGGGCCGCTCAGTCCCTTCGCCCCCGAGGTGTTCACGGATCCATGACCACACAGACATGGTGCCTCCAAGGGGAGGTGGGTACCGATGTCGACGGCGTACCCGTCCATGCTGTCGGCACACCTGTGCGCACGTACCTGATCAAGGGGTCGACGCAGATCTGGAAGTGCGCGGAAGCAGGTGTTTACCAGGCATGGCTGAGGCTAGTCGGTCCTGTGCCGTTGCCCGTCCCGACGGCCTGGAGGGCGGCCGTCGTGAGACGGGTTCCGCAACGCCCGAGACGAAGAAGGAGTCGTCATGACCGTTCCTGAGGAGAACCGGCCCAGGACCGAGTCGACTGATGGCGTCCTCACCGAGAAGGACACGACCGGAGCCGAGGAACACGACACGGGTGGCACCGGACGAACGGTCAGGGAGGCCTTCGAACAGGCGGGAGTGAGCCCTGACGATTACGAGGAGCAGTGAATCGGCATGGACCCGGGGCGTGTCGGAAACGTGTGGATCACTCGTCCGCCGTCGCCGGCCCGCAGGCCCGCTGCCCTCAAGGCCCCACGACCAGGGAGCTGACCATGACGAAGAACCAGAAGGACCCCCACTCCGAGGGGCAGGCGGCTCAGGCCGCGCAGGAGGCCCGTAAGGCAGAAGAGGAACGCGCGGAATCCCAGCCGTTCAGCTATCCGTACCCGGAGCGCCGCGCGAACGTCCGGGCCACCCGTCACATCACGCGGGAAGAGGCCGACGCTGACCTCACTCCAGGCGTCCCGGGCGGTTACGGCAGCACCGGGGGCGGTCAGCCAGGCGGAAGCGCCGGTATCAACCCCGACCGTGAAGGCACGCTGGACCCGTCCGAGTACGCGGACACGATCGGCGCCGGAGAGGTCGGTACCGATAGCGACCAGGACTGAGCGCCCGGACCAGCACAGGCACACGGCCGGCCAGGGAACTGAGCGCCCGGACCAGCACAGGCACACGGCCGGCCAGGAAAGAGCAGGACCGGCCCGTGTGCTTGTGGTGGTCCTGCATCCTTGGTCGGCCCTCGATCTGCTCCGGTCTCGGTGCCGACGACAACGGCTCGATCGGCGACCACAGTTGATCCGGCACGATCCACGGACGCGACCGGACACAGGCGGAAGTCACACCGTAGGCGCGTAGGTACCTGGGTCCACCCGTGTGCCGCGTGATCCCGCGCCGGTGAGGCGCCGGCGCTGATGAGGTGCGCGCGGGCGGCGCGGACGCTCGCGGGTTCGTGCGCGCGGCCGTCCCGGTGGGCTGCGGCCTGGCGCTGAGGCGTGCCGGTCGGTGGTCGCGCCCGGCGGGGAGCAGCCGTCCACACCGGCCCCTGTCTTGGCCAGAACCGGCACGCTCAGTGACATTGCTTGCGGCGTGGTACGGGCGCCGGAGCCATCGCGGGCGGGCCCGCGAGCCGGTTGTCGGCCAGCTGTGGGCCATGGTGAGGGCCGGGTCGGCCGCAGGCCGCCGACATCCTCCGTCCTCCCGTGAACGCTTCTGAACAGGTCTGATCGGCGTCAGGCGCTTTGTGTGCCGAGTTCGCGGAGAGCCCTTCGATCTTTCGTGCGAAGCCTCATACCAGAGCGGGACGCTGCCCGTACCAGTTTGTCAACTGCCCATCGCGCCGGATGCGTTGCCGACTACTGTCAGTGTCCGTCGGGCGACGCGGGGCCGAGCAGTTCGGTTCTCTCGACCGACGCTCGCATGCGCGTGCCCGCGGCACGCATTCGCCATGCGCACCTGTCCATCAGGACCGACGGACGAGTACGACGAGGACACCGATGTCTCACCTCCGCGCACCGGCCGCCCGCGCAGACCGCCGTGAGGGCGGGCGCCACGGCCGGCCGGCCGCCCGTGCCGTTCCCGCGCTGCCCGAGACCCACATACGGCCTCAGCTGATGCGTCTCGCCGTGCTGCCGCCCGTCGCCGTCGCCCTCAGCGGCTGTGCCGCGGTCCTGTTCACCGTGCGCTCCACCGGCGCACGGCCCAGCCTCACGCTCTGGAGCGTGCTCGCCGGCGCGGTCTCGGTGACCTGTGCGGGCATCCTCATCGCCGCCGTGGCCGCCGATCGGGCCGCCAGGTCCGTGAGCGACCGCATCGGCGCCCTGCGCCGCAGCAGCGCACGCGGCGAGGCCGACCTCCGGGCCCTGGTCGACGCCCTGCGCCGCGGCGAGGGCCCGCCCCGGCGCAAGCCGCGCAGCGGCCCGCCCGAGGACGCCGACGACCTGGAACTGCTCGCCGCCGATCTCGCCCGCGCGCACGACAGCGCGATCAGCGCCGTGGTGCAGGCCGCGCAGCTCTCCAGCCAGGCGGGCAGCGAACAGAAACTGGAGGTCTTCCTCAACCTGGCCCGACGGCTGCAGTCGCTGGTGCACCGCGAGATCTCCATCCTCGACGAGCTGGAGAACGAGATCGAGGACCCCGATCTCCTCAAGGGCCTCTTCCACGTCGACCACCTCGCCACCCGCATCCGCCGCCACGCCGAGAACCTCGCCGTGCTCGGCGGCGCCGTCTCGCGCCGGCAGTGGAGCAACCCGGTCTCCATGACCGAGGTGCTGCGTTCGGCCATCGCCGAGGTCGAGCAGTACTCCCGGGTCAAGCTCGTGCCTCCCATCGACGGCGAACTGCGCGGCCACGCCGTCGCCGACGTCATCCATCTGCTGGCCGAACTCGTCGAGAACGCCACGGTGTTCTCCGCCCCGCACACCCAGGTCCTGCTGCGGGCCAACCTCGTCACCTCGGGGCTCGCCGTCGAGGTCGAGGACCGTGGGCTCGGCATGCCCGTCGGCGAACAGAGCCGGATGAACGCCCTGCTCGCCGACCCGGACCAGGTCAATGTCGCCAGCCTGCTGGCCGACGGCCGTATCGGGCTGTTCGTCGTCTCGCAGCTCGCCAAGCGGCACGGCATCCACGTCCGCCTGCAGACCAACATCTACGGCGGGGTCCAGGCCGTGCTCGTCGTACCGCAGGCGCTCCTGGGCACGGTGCCCGGCGCCCCCGGCGTCGTACCGCAGCCGCCGGACGGCCCGGCGGGCCCGGCCGTGTCGTCCCCGCAGCCCGCGGCCGAGGCAGGGCAGCGGGCCGGCGCGACGACACGGGGTGCCGCGGCGTCGTCGGCGTCCTCCCGGCCGTCCACCGCACCGCGTCCGCAGCAGAGCGCGCCTCCCGCGCAGCGGGGGGCCAGGGGTGCCACGGGCGCCATGGGGACTGCGGGGGCCCGGGGGGCGAGCTCCGCTTCCGGACAGGGCGGCGCCTCGGCTGCGAGTCCGGGTGCGGTCGCCGGCTCGGGCGCGGGCGCCGGTCCAGCTGCGGGAGCGTCGGACGGCAGCGGTCCGCCGCCGCTGCCCGTGCGCGGGGCCCGTGCGGAGCGGCCCACTCCGGCGGAGGCCGTGCCCGGCATCAGGGCCGGCGACCGGCCTTTCGTCGCGGAGTACACGGTCGCGCCCCCCACTCCGCGCGGTGGTGCCGTGCGCGGCACCATGGGCAAGCCCCAACTGCCCCAGCGACGGGCCCAGGAGCACATCGCACCCCAGCTGCGCGACGGCCCAGCGCCGCGCCAGGACACCGAGTACCTGGCCGGCCACGACCCTGGTCTGATGGCGGCCTTCCAGCGCGGTGTCGGCCTCGCCGAGGCGCAGCAGCATCTGGAGGCGGCGTCCGGGGATACGACGGCTTTTGTGGCGCCGCCTCACATGGGGTCGGCCGACGTGGGGCCGACCCACACGGCCTCGGCCCGCATGCCCTCGGCCCGCATGCCCTCGGCCGACGTGGCGTCGGCGCACCCGAGGTCGGCGGATATGGGGCCCACCCCTGTCGCGTCGTCGGACATGTCCTCGACCGACATGTCCTCGACCGGCATGGGGACGACCCGCATGGGCGCGACCGACGTGTCCTGGACCGACGTGTCCCCGACCGACGTGTCCCCGACCGACGTGGCGTCGGCGGACACGGAGGCCGCTGACGTGGGGTCGACCCATCTGAGGTCGACCGGCAGGACATCGAGCGGCAGGGCGTCGACCGACGTGAGGTCTGCTGACGTGGGGTCGGCCGACACGGGGTACGACCACTTCGGGTCGGCCGACACGGGGCGTGGCCACTTGGAGTCGGCGCACACGAAGGCGTCCCACATGGAGCCGCGCTCCATGACGCAGGCCCACACAGACACCGTCGACCGGAGTTCAGCGCACTGGGACCCGGCCCACTCGGACGCCGTCCACAGGGGGTCCGAGCACATGGGCCCGGCCCTCGCCGACTCCTCGCACACGGGTGCTGTTCACGCGGCCCTCCCTCACACGAACCCGACCTCGCCAGTCGCACCGCTTCCGGATCTCGGATCCCCGGACCTGCGCCCCATGGACCCCGCCGACATGACCCCGGCGGCCTCCATGGACGTACGACCCATAGGCGCACGGTCCATGGACGCCCGGTCCATCGACCCGTGGCCCATGGACCGGGCCGGTACCGGCGAGGGGCGTTTCCCGCGCGCGGCGCCGGTGGCCCGCGAGGAGCCGGGCGGGCCGGAGAACGGTCCCGTGCCGGCCCCCGCGCCCGATTCCGACGTCGACCTCCATGCCGACCGCGACCACGATCCCGACCACAGCACCCGGCACGACGGGAGCGCACCCGCCGGATGACCACCCCCGCGTTCACCCCACCCCCCAGCGCTCCCGCAGACCTTCGTACCTCAAGGAGTCGATCCACCATGGCGAGCGAAGCGCCGACCGGCCATGTATCCGATCTCGACTGGCTGATGAGCGGCCTCGTGCAGCGCGTCCCGCACACCACCAGCGCGGTGCTCCTGTCCTGCGACGGGCTCGTGAAGTCCGTGCACGGGCTCGACCCCGACAGCGCCGACCACATGGCGGCTCTGGCCTCCGGCCTGTACTCCCTCGGCCGCAGCGCCGGCGTCCGGTTCGGCGACGGCGGGGACGTCCGCCAGGTCGTCGTCGAACTCGACGCGACGCTGCTGTTCGTGACCACCGCGGGCTCCGGCACCTGTCTGGCGGTGCTGGCCGGCCGCGAGGCCGACGCGGCGGTGCTCGGCTACGAGATGGCGATGCTGGTCAAGAGCGTCCGCCCCTACCTGGTGACGGCACCTCGGCAGCACACCGTCGAACCCACGGCGATGAGGCCTTGAACGTGGCGGCGGCCGGAGACGGGCCCTGGCTCGACGACGCGGCCGGGCGGTTGGTGCGCCCCTTCACGGTCAGCAACGGTCGTACCCGGCCCACCATCGCGCTCGACCTCCTGTCGCACGTGATGGCCACCGGAGCCACCCCCCTCGGCTACCTCGGCCCCGAGCACGCGCAGGTGCTCGACATGTGCCGCGCGCCCGTCTCGGTCGCCGAGGTGGCCGCCCATCTGAAGCTGCCGGCGGTGGTCACCAAGGTGCTGCTGTCGGACCTCGTCGACTGCGGGGCCCTGACCACCAAGCCACCCGAGTTCACCCACAACCCGACAGACCGGGCCCTTCTGGAGGCAGTGCTCGATGGACTACGACGACAGCTCTGACCCCTTTCCCACCGCACTGAAGATCCTGGTGGCGGGCGGGTTCGGAGTAGGCAAGACGACCTTCGTGGGCGCGGTCAGCGAGATCGCGCCGCTCAGTACGGAGGAACTGCTCACCACGGTCAGTGCCGCGACCGACAGCCTCGAAGGGATCGAGAACAAGGTCGAGACGACGGTGGCCATGGACTTCGGCCGCATCACCCTCGACCGGGAACACGTCCTGTACCTGTTCGGCACGCCCGGGCAGGAGCGGTTCTGGTTCATGTGGGACGAACTCTCCGAGGGAGCCCTCGGCGCGGTCATCCTCGCCGACACCCGCCGACTGGAGGACTGCTTCGCAGCCGTCGACTTCTTCGAGCAGCGCGGCCTGGGGTTCATCGTCGCGATCAACGAGTTCGACGGCGGGTACCGCTACGACCCCGAGGAGGTCCGTGCCGCCATCGACCTCGCCCCGGAGATCCCCATCGTCCGCTGCGACGCCAGGATCTCCAGCTCCGGGGTCCAGACCCTGCTGACCCTGGTACGCCACCTCATCGCCCACAGCCCGGCCGTCGCGCCGAGTCATGGCGCCCACATGTGACCCCCGCACACCCGCAACGGAGCCGCATATGCCGTACGTCCACAGCGACGGAGCCCGCCCATGAGCTACGACCTGCCCCGCCCGGCCGGTCGACTACTGCTCACCCCCGAGGACAAGGAGGCCCCCGCCCGTGCCCGGCGGCTGGCCTCGCTGGGCCTGGGGGACCATCCGGAGCCCGCCCTCGACGCCTTCGCGTACCACCTCGCCGAGCGAGTCGCCGCGCCGTACGCCATGGTCAACTTCGTCGGTGAGCGGCGGCAGTTCTTCGCGGGCCTGCGCGTCCCGGACATCAGACCTCGGGTGAAGGCCGACGGCACCGCACCCGTGGTGGGCCGCCACATGGAGCGCGACCACGGGTTCTGTCCCCATGTGGTGGTGCGGCGCAAGGCGCTGGTGCTGGAGGACGTCCGCGACTACCCGCGATTCGCCGGCAACCCGATCGTCGACGAGTACGGCATCCGCTCCTATCTCGGCGCACCCCTGCTCGACAGCGTGGGCATGGTGCTGGGCACCGTGTGCGTCGCCGACATCGAGCCGCGGCCCTGGGGCAGGCCCGGCCTGGAGACCATCAAGGCGGCGGCCGCCGAACTCGTCGTACGACTGGAACGTCGCGAGGGCGACGGACTTCCGGCTTGAGGATCCGGTGCCGGGCCACGGACCGCGGTACGGCATACGGCGGCAGGGCAGTACCACGGCGCTCCGGCACCCGGTCCCGCCGACCAGCCGGAACCGGGCCCGCCGCCTGCCGCGAAGACCGCCGGAGGGCGTGAAGGAAAGCTGTGGCGGCGCTTAAGAAATCCTCGATGGACCGGGGCGCCGCCGTAGGGCAGATTGCTACGCGATTCCACCCCTCACCCCGGACGCGGGCGTCTTCGGCATGCCCGTGCCCGGGGCCCGACCTCAGGAGCCGTAGCGTTGAAAGCGCTGGTGAAGGAGAAGGCGGAGCCCGGGCTGTGGCTCGCGGACGTCCCGGAGCCCGCCGTCGGACCCGGCGACGTACTGATCAAGGTGCTGCGTACCGGCATCTGCGGCACCGACCTGCACATCCGGTCCTGGGACGGGTGGGCGCGGCAGGCGATCCGCACCCCGCTCGTGATCGGGCACGAGTTCGTCGGCGAGGTCGTCGACACCGGGCGGGACGTCGGCGACATCAAGCCGGGCGACCGGGTCAGCGGCGAGGGCCACCTGGTGTGCGGCAGGTGCCGCAACTGTCTGGCCGGGCGGCGGCACCTGTGCCGGGCCACGGTCGGGCTCGGCGTCGGCCGTGACGGCGCGTTCGCCGAGTACGTGGCGCTGCCCGCCGCCAACGTGTGGGTGCACCGCGTCCCGGTCGACCTGGACATCGCCGCGATCTTCGATCCGTTCGGCAACGCCGTCCACACCGCGCTGTCGTTCCCGCTGGTCGGCGAGGACGTCCTGATCACGGGCGCCGGCCCGATCGGGCTGATGGCCGCCGCGGTGGCCCGGCACGCGGGTGCCCGCAACGTCATGATCACCGATGTGAGCGAGGAGCGGCTGGAACTCGCCCGCAAGATCGGCGTGAGCCTCGCGCTCGATGTCTCGCGGGCGACGATCGCCGACGGGCAGCGGGACCTCGGCCTGCGCGAGGGCTTCGACATCGGGCTGGAGATGTCGGGCCGCCCCGAGGCGCTGCGCGACATGATCGCCAACATGACGCACGGCGGCCGGATCGCGATGCTCGGCCTGCCGTCCGAGGAGTTCCCGGTCGACTGGGCCCGGATCGTCACCTCGATGATCACCCTCAAGGGGATCTACGGCCGCGAGATGTTCGAGACCTGGTACGCGATGTCGGTGCTGCTGGAGGGCGGCCTCGACCTGGCCCCCGTGATCACCGGCCGGTACGGCTACCGCGACTTCGAGGCGGCGTTCGCGGACGCGGCGAGCGGCCGCGGCGGCAAGGTCATCCTCGACTGGACCGCGTGACCCGCTTCCCACCCGAGCACCGCGCCCGCCGTCGGCCCGGCCCCGCGCCTCCCGGGCAGACACCGCACCCGCTCCCCGTACGAGCACCCGCACCGCTCTCCGCGCGGCACCCCACACCTCTCTCCGCGCGAGACCCCCGACTCACCCTTCCGTGCCAGGACTTCAGGAGCCTCCCATGTTCGACTCCGTGCGTGACGATCTGCGCGTCACCCTCGACGAGATCCGCGCCGCCGGTCTGCACAAGCCCGAGCGCGTGATCGACAGCCCGCAGTCGGCGACCGTCAACGTGTCCGCGGGCGGCCGTCCCGGCGAGGTCCTCAACTTCTGTGCCAACAACTACCTCGGGCTCGCCGACCACCCCGAGGTGATCGCCGCCGCACACGAGGCCCTGGACCGCTGGGGCTACGGCATGGCGTCCGTGCGCTTCATCTGCGGGACGCAGCAGGTGCACAAGGAGCTGGAGGCGCGCCTGTCGTCCTTCCTCGGCCAGGAGGACACGATCCTCTACTCCTCCTGCTTCGACGCCAACGGCGGTGTGTTCGAGACACTGCTCGGCCCGCAGGACGCGGTCATCTCCGACGCGCTCAACCACGCCTCGATCATCGACGGCATCCGTCTGTCGAAGGCCCGCCGCTTCCGCTACGCCAACCGCGATCTCGCGGACCTGGAACGCCAGTTGAAGGAGGCCACGGAGGGAGGCGCGCGGCGGAAGCTGATCGTCACCGACGGCGTCTTCTCCATGGACGGCTATGTGGCCCCGCTCCGCGAGATCTGCGACCTCGCCGACCGCCACGACGCGATGGTCATGGTCGACGACTCCCACGCGGTCGGCTTCGTCGGTCCCGGCGGGCGCGGCACCCCGGAACTGCACGGCGTGATGGACCGCGTCGACATCATCACCGGCACCCTCGGCAAGGCGCTCGGCGGGGCCTCCGGCGGGTATGTCGCCGCCCGCGCCGAGATCGTCGCGCTGCTGCGCCAGCGCTCACGGCCGTACCTCTTCTCCAACACCCTCGCCCCGGTGATCGCCGCCGCGTCCCTGAAGGTGCTCGACCTACTGGAGTCGGCGGACGACCTGCGCGTGCGGCTGGCCGGGAACACCGCCCTCTTCCGTCGCCGGATGACCGAGGAGGGCTTCGACGTCCTGCCCGGCGACCACGCCATCGCGCCCGTGATGATCGGGGACGCGGCGAGGGCCGGCCGCCTGGCCGAGCTGCTGCTGGAGCGCGGCGTCTACGTGATCGGGTTCTCCTACCCGGTCGTGCCGCAGGACCAGGCCCGGATCCGCGTCCAGCTCTCCGCCGCGCACTCCACCGAGGACGTGCACCGGGCGGTGGACGCGTTCGTCGCGGCGCGGGCGGAGCTGGACGCCTGACCAGGCGGACATATTGCGATAATCGTTCGCATGATCGAAGCGCGGCGGCTCCACATCCTGCGTGCGGTGGCCGACCACCGCACGGTGACGGCGGCTGCCGCCGCGCTGTACCTCACCCCGTCGGCGGTCTCGCAGCAGCTGACGGCCCTGGAGCAGGAGACCGGCCACCGGCTGGTCGAGCGCGGCGCCAAGGGCGTACGGCTGACTCCGGCCGGTGAGATCCTGCTCCGCCACACCCACGCGGTCCTCGCCCAGCTGGAGCGCGCCGGGGCCGAGCTCGCCGCCTACGGTTCGGGCCAGGCGGGCACGGTCACCGTCGCCTCCTTCGCCACCGGCATCGCCCTGGTCGTCGCGCCCGCGGTGACCCGCCTCGCCGGCACGGCGCCCGGTATCCGCATCCGCGTGCAGGACGCCGAGGGGGACGCCAGCCTGCCGATGGTGCTGGACCGGCAGGTCGACGTCGCGGTCGCCGTCGAGTACCGCGGGGCCCCGCGCGCCGACGACCCGCGCCTGGCGCACGTCCCGCTGTACGCCGAGCCCTTCGACGCGGTCGTCCCGGTCAGCCACCGCCTCGCCGACGCCGACGAGGTCCCGCTCGCGGAGCTGGCCAAGGACCCGTGGATCGGCCCCTACCCGGGCAACCCGTGCCACGAGG
Source organism: Streptomyces sp. ALI-76-A (assembly GCF_030287445.1). Classification (GTDB taxonomy): domain Bacteria; phylum Actinomycetota; class Actinomycetes; order Streptomycetales; family Streptomycetaceae; genus Streptomyces. Next base: position 7,476,847 of record NZ_JASVWB010000002.1, read on the forward strand.
TGGTCGTCCTCGCCTGTGAGGGCGCCGGTTTCCAGCCTCGCCTCGAACACTCCTCGGACGACTTCCGTGCCGTGGTGGCCCTGGCGTCCGCCGACGTGGGCGTCGCCCTCGTGCCCCGTTCGGCGCTGCGCGGCATGGACCTCACCGGTGTGGTCGTCCGGCCCGTCGACGGTGTCGCGCCCACCCGCCGGGTGTTCGCGGCGGTACGGCGGGGCGCGGAGGAGCATCCCCTGATCCGTCCGGTGCTGGACGCGTTGGAGGCAGCTGCTCCGATGTGACCCGCGAAACCCGTTCGTTTCATTTATGGGATACCGTCCCGGATATGAAACACGCCCTTGGAGGGGGTTCCCTCACCCCGGCTTCGCGCACGGCCACCGTCGACCCCGCAGACCCCGCAGACCCCGCCGACCCTGTCGACACCGTGGACACCCGGCTCGGTGCGCGGCTCGCCGGGCTGCGGGCCGAACGCGGCTGGAGCCTCGGGGAGTTGGCGGAGCGGACCGGAGTGAGCCGGTCCACCCTGTCCCGGGCCGAGCGGGCGGAGATCAGCCCCACCGCCTCCCTCCTGAACCGGCTCTGTCACGTCTACGGCCGGACCATGTCCCAGCTCCTCAGCGAGGTCGAGGCGGAACCGGCGCTGCTGGTACGGGCCGCCGAACAGCCGGTGTGGGAGGACCGGGCCTCCGGTTTCGTACGGCGTTCCGTGTCCCCGCCGCACTCCGGGCTGCGCGGCGAGCTGGTGGAGGGGCGGCTCGCCGCGGGCGCCGACCTCGCGTACGACCGGCCGCCGGTGCCCGGCCTGGAACAGCACGTCTGGGTGCTGTCCGGAGCGCTCGACGTGACCACGCAGGACGTCGAGCACCACCTCGCCACCGGGGACTGCCTGCGGATGCGGGTGTGGGGTCCGACGCGCTTCCGGTGCGCCGGTCAGGAGGCGGCGCGGTACGTGCTGGCGGTGGTGCTGCCGTGATCGTCTCCCGGCTGGACGAAACGCAGCTGAACGCCGCTGTCGAGGAGTTGGCGGACCTGCTGGTCGACACCGTGGACGACGGGGCCTCGGTGGGATTCCTCGCCCCGCTCGACCGCGAGACGGCCCTCGCCTGGTGGGAGGAGCGCGCCGCCGCGGCCGCCGCCGGTCGACTCGCCGTGTGGACGGCGCACGACGGGGACCGGACCGTGGGCACGGTCACGCTGGCCTTCCCCGACAAACCCAACAGCCGCCACCGCGCCGAACTGGTCAAGCTGATGGTGCACCGGGACGCCCGGGGCCAGGGCCTGGGCCGCGGACTCCTGACCGTCGCGGAGCGGGCCGCGGCCGAGGCGGGCGTCACTCTCCTCCACCTGGACACGGAGACCGGCAGCCACGCCGAGCACCTCTACCGCGCGGCCGGCTGGACCAGGGCCGGTGTGATCCCCGACTACGCGGCCGACCCGGCCGGGGCACTGCGGCCGACGACGCTGTACTACAAGCGTGTAGGCGCCCGTACGGATGCCCAGGCGGGCACTCTCACCAGGTGATTGTCAGTGGCAGCCGCTACGGTGCCTGTCATGCCGGATGCCGAAGACGTACGACGGATCGCCCTGTCCCTGCCGGACACGACGGAGAAGACCGCCTGGAGCATGCCCACCTTCCGGGTCGCGGGGAAGATGTTCGCCACGCTGCCCGAGGACGAGACCTCCCTCGCCGTGCGCTGCCCCAAGGAGGAGCGCGACGAACTGGTCCTGGCCGAGCCGGAGAAGTTCTGGATCGCCGGCCACGAGGCCCAGTTCGCCTGGGTACGGGCCCGCCTCGCCGCTTTGGAGGACGAGGACGAACTGCGGGACATCCTCATCGACTCCTGGCGCCAGGCGGCACCCACCGGACTGCTCGACGCCCACCCCGAGTTGGGGTCGCCGGCCGTCGGCTGACCACGCCCCGGCGCCGTCGGCGTGGCCTGGGCCGGGTTCCGCGGGCCGGGACTCCGCGACCGGTCGACGGGCGCCCAGCGGGTTGGCGGACGGCGGCGGACGGCACCGCGTCAAGCCCGATAAACGGGTGCGCGACCATCGACCCGAGTGCGGTATTGTTTCCCTGCGCGTTCGGCCAGGGAAAGCCCAGGTCAGACGGCACCGGGACGTGGCGCAGCTTGGTAGCGCACTTGACTGGGGGTCAAGGGGTCGCAGGTTCAAATCCTGTCGTCCCGACGGTGTTCATCAGCGGGTCCGCCGACTACGGCGGGCCCGCTGACGCGTTCGTCCGACCCGGACCGGCGAGGCGGGCCGCGTTCCGCGGAACGTCGGCATGTCAGGCGGTCGCCGGACTCACGGAACCCGCCGAGCCGCCGCGAGGACCTGCGGGACCGCGTCCTCAGGACGGCGTGGGGGAGTGTCCGGGTCGGGGGCGAGAACACCTGGACCGCGTGGCCCGCGTCGCGGGACACGGCACGCCGAACGGCCGTCCCCGCGGGTATAACCGGACCATGATCTATCACGTCGTACCACTCGCCGACTGGATGACCGATCCCGAGTGCCCCTACGCCCCCGCCTCCCTCGCGGAGGAGGGATTCGTGCACTGCTCGGCCGACGAGCGGACGACCCTGGCCGTCGTCAACGCCTTCTACCGGGACGCGCCCAGGCCGCTGATGGCGCTGGTCCTCGACGAGGAACGGCTCGGTTCCGTGGTGGCGTGGGAGGCGGCGGCGCCCGCCCCGCCGCCCGGGGTCGCCGAGGGAACCCTGTTCCCGCATGTGTTCGGCCCGCTCGACCGCGAGGCCGTCGCGCGGGTCCTGCGCGTCGAGTGGGACGAGAGCGGCCGGGCCGTGGGGTTCACCGAAGCGGACTGACCCGCCCCGGCACCAGAACGCCGGCCGGGGCACCCGCACCGCGAGGCAGGGACGCGGCACCCGCGTCGACACGGTGGCTGCTTCTCCGCCTGGTGGTGTGGGGCCGGTGGAGAAACGCCGTAGGGGCACCGCGCTGCGGCACCATCGACCCGTACCGCACGACGATCCCCAGGAGCCCACCATGGCCCGTTCCGAAGCGCGCGTCGCCACCGACCGCCCGCACCGCTACGCCAAGCAGCTCGCCTCCCACCTCGGCCGCCGCGCCGAGACCAGCTGGGACGAGGACAGCGGCGAGGGCCGGCTGGTCCTCCAGGACGGCACGGGCGCCCTCACCGCGACCGAGGGCGCCCTGCTGCTCTCGGTGGAGTCGCAGGCCGAACACCTCGACCGTCTGGAAGACGTCGTCGGCCGCCATCTGGTCCGCTTCGGCACCAAGGACGAGCTCGTCGTCGAGTGGCGGCGCGACACCGGTGAGCCCGGCACCACACAGCGCAATGACACCGACTGACGGCCCGGCCCGCGGCTGACGGCCCGGGACCGCGGACTCTCAGATCACGCAGCCCATGTGCGCCAGCGCCTGCTTGAGCAGGACTCCGTGGCCGCCCGGCATCTCGCTCTGCACCGCGGGCGACAGCGCCTCCTGCGGGCTGAACCAGACCAGGTCCAGGGCGTCCTGCCGGGGGCGGCAGTCGCCGCTGACCGGCACCACGTAGGCGAGCGACACGGCGTGCTGGCGCGGGTCGTGGTACGGCGTGATGCCCTGGGTCGGGAAGTACTCGGCCACGGTGAAGGGCTGGAGGGAGGCCGGCACGCGGGGCAGGGCGACCGGGCCGAGGTCCTTCTCCAGGTGGCGCAGCAGCGCGTCCCGGACGCGCTCGTGGTGCATCACCCGGCCGGACACCAGGGTCCGGCTGACCGTCCCGTCCGGACCGATGCGGAGCAGGACTCCGATGCTGGTGACTTCACCGCTGTCGTCGACGCGCACGGGCACGGCCTCGACGTACAGGATCGGCATACGGGCGCGCGCGAACTCGAGCTCGTCGGAACTCAGCCAACCGGACGTGGTATCGGTCATGTCAGACATTGCTTGATCATACTTTCCGGACGTGGCGAAAAACGGGTAGACCTGGTGAGCGTTGTCACCCGGGAACCCGTACGGCGATCCGCGGGGCGTGCCGCGCGCTCAGCCCGTTCGCCGGGCCCGCGCGTGGTCGTAGCCCTCCTGGGGCGAGCCCTGGCCGACGTGCCGCCGGGCCGGTGCCCGGCTCAGGGTTTCACCGCCACCGCGCCGAACTGCGGTACCACGACGGGGGACGCGGACTCGGCGCGCCACTGCGAGCACGACACCAGACCGGGCTCCAGCAGGTCCAGACCGTCGAAGAAGGCGGCGATGTCCGCGCGGCTGCGGGCGGTGATCGGCGGGGTGGCGTTCTCGTTCCAGAACCTCATCGCCGACATCTGGCCCTCGCCGCCGAGGTCGGCGTCGAACGTGGGATGCGTGAGGGCCAGATGGCTGCCGGAGGGCAGTGCGGCCATCACGCGGTGGACGATGTCCCGCGCTTTGTCGGTGTCCAGGACGAAGTTCAGGATGCCCAGCATCATCACGGCGACCGGCCGACCGAAGTCCAGGGTCCGCCCGGCGCGTTCGAGGATGGCGTCCGGGTCGTGCACGTCGGCGTCGATGTAGTCGGTGATCCCGTCGGTGGTGCCGGTGAGCAGGGTGCGGGCGTGGACCAGCACGATGGGGTCGTTGTCGACGTAGACGATCCGCGAGTCGGGGGCGATCCGCTGGGCGATCTCGTGGGTGTTGTCGACGGTCGGCAGCCCGGTGCCGATGTCGAGGAACTGCCGCACGCCCTGCTCCTCGGCGAGGAACCGCACCGCGCGGCCCAGGAACCAGCGGTCGGCGCGGGCTATCTCCCGGATGACCGGGAACATCCCGGCCACGTGCTCGCCGACCTGCTGGTCCACCTCGTAGTGGTCCTTGCCGCCGATCCAGTAGTTCCACACGCGGGCGTTGTGTGCCACCCCGGTGTTCAGCCTCGCCGACGTGCCTGAGGGGGTGTGGCTGTCACTCACGTCCGTGCTCCTTGTCGCGCCTTGGCCTTCCTCGGCCCTCGTCGTCATTGTGCCGCCCGAAGATCAGCTCTGTCCCCAAAACCCCCGGCGAAGGGCGGGCGGGCCGGGCCGCGCGCCCTGGGCCCAGGGGGTGGTGCGCTCCCCTTCGACTCCCGCCCCAGGGACGGCCGTCGGGGCGCCCCGGCTCGACCGCCGAGAGCCCGCTGACGGGCGCGTTCCTTGCTACCGGTGAGTACCCCGGGGGTGTGGCGCGCGTGACCCCTGAGGTAAGGTCCCCCCGGTCCGCAACCACGCACAGGCCGCGGACCGCTACGCGCAGTGTCGAAGAGGGCGGCAAATCATGGAAATCCACCTGGTCGACGAAGGGGAGCCGGCGGCGGGAGGGGCGCGGCTGGAGGCGCTGGCACCGGAACCCCTGCTGACCCGGGACTACGAGACGCGCCCCGCGCTCGTCTACGAACGGCTGCGGCAACGGCACGGCCCCGTCGCGCCGGTCGACCTGCTCGGCGTCCCCGCGTGGCTCGTGCTGGGCTACCGCGAGTCGCTTCAGGTGCTGCAGGACGACGCGGCCTGGCCGAAGGGCCTGGAGAACTGGCGGGCCCGGTCGGAGGGCCGGGTCCCCGCCGACTGGCCGCTCGGCCCCTCCCTCGAGGTCAACCACGTACTGATCCAGGGCGGTCCGGGCTACCGCCCGCTGCGCACCGCCTGGGACGTCGCCCTGCGACCGTTCCAGGACCCGCGCCACCCCCAGGCCAAGCGGCTGAAAGCGGCCGTCACGGTCTACGCCGACGAGCTGATCACCCTGCTCGCGCAGGGCGGTGGCACCGGCATGGCCGACCTGTCGGCACAGTTCTCCCGCCCGCTCCCGCTGATGGCGGCGAGCCACCTGCTCGGCTTCCCCGGATCGCAGGGCGACGACGCCCTGATGGACATGTGGCGCGTGCTGGACGCGGGCCCGGACGCGGAACCCGCCCTGGACCGCCTGCTGGGGACGCTCACGGAGCTGGCCGCCGCCAAGGTCGAGCGACCGGGGAACGACTTCCCCTCCCACCTGCTGGCCGCCCACCCGGACCTCTCGGTCGACGAGCTGGCCCGGGAGCTGTTCATGCTGCTCGGCATGACCTCCGACCACGTCGGCATCCTCATCTCCAACACCGTGGTCGAGGTGATCTCCGGCGAGCGCGAGGGCGGGGTGCGTACCGCCCTGTCCGCCGGGATGATCCGGGAGACCATGAACCGGGTGGTCATGCGCAAGCCGCCCCTGGTCAACTTCGTGCCGAGGTTCGCGGCCGAGGACACCCGGCTCGGGCACTACACCATCCACGCCGGCGACCCGGTGTGGGTCTCCTCCGCCGCCGCGCACGCGGACCCGCTCTTCGCCGGACAGATGGCGCCGGGCTCCTCCACCATCAGCAGCCGGGCGCACCTGTCGTGGGGCGCGGGGCCCCGCCAGTGCCCCGCCCGCGAGCTGGCGTCGACGATCGCCTCGGCGGGCGTGAGCCGCCTCTTCGAACGGTTCGGGCATCTGGAGCTCGCCCTCCCGGTCGACCAACTGCCGTGGCGTTCCTCGCCGTTCATGCGGGGACTGCGCTCGCTGCCGGTGCGTTACGAACTGGCCGAGCGGCCGGTGCCGGTGGTGCCGCTGCGCGAGGAGACCGCGAGCCCCGCGGCCGACGTACCGGACCTGGCCGCCAAGCGGCGGTCGTCGCTGTGGCGGTACCTGACGGGCCTCATCCGCTCGGGCGGCTGAGCCGCGGCGTCACGCCGTGCGGCCGGACGGCCGTCATGGTGAGGGTTTCGCCTGTCCGTTCCGCCACGCCAGGCCGCGATCTCCACGCGGTTCCGGCGTCCGCTTCAGCCACGCCGGACAGGCGCGTCCTGATCGTGCAGAGGGAGATGTACGGCTCGGCGGCGATCTCGGCGTCGGTGCGGCCGAGGGCGACCGGGCGGACCACGTCGAGCTCCCGGTCGGTGAGGGACTCGGTGAGTGGCGCGGGGCGGGCGGCGGAGGAACCGGTTCCACCCTCGCCCGTGGCGCGGGGGGCCTCGCCTCGCCGTACGGCCACCGTCGGCGGGCACCCACGGCCGTTCGCCGTTCGCCGTTCGGCCGGTCCGCCGCCGTGGGCGCCGCGATGTGTCGGCGCCGTCGAGCGCGGCCCCGCCGGCGGCACCGTCGGCTCCCGGGGCCGGGCGTCCGCTGCTGGGTCAGGGCTTGACGCCGACCCCGCCGTACAGCGACACGGGGCCTTCCCCGTCGGGGGACACGCCGTCCGGGCCGGGTTCGGGATGCCAGTGGGCCACCGACACGACCCCCGGCTCCATCAGGTCGAGGCCCGTGAAGAAGCCGCCCACTTCGGCCTGCGAGCGGGCCACGAGCGTCACCCCGCCCGCCGCGTAGGCGGCGATGCCCCGCCGGACCTGTTCCGGCTCGAAGTCGGCGGTCATCGCGGACAGGGCCAGGCAACTGCCCGACGCCAGCGCGTCGACGAGGGTGGCCACGATGTCGTACGCGCCGTCCTCGTCCGCGACGAAGTGCAGCAGGGCGATGAGGGACAGGGCGACGGGCCGGTCGAAGTCCAGGATGCGGCGGGCCTGTTCGAGGATGAGGTCCGGTTCGCGCGCGTCCGCCTGGAGGTACCGCGTCTCGCCCTCGGGGGTGCCGCGCAGCAGGGCCTCGGCGTGGGCGAGGACGATCGGGTCGTTGTCGACGTAGACGATGCGGGCGTCCGGGGCGACCGACTGGGCGACCTGGTGGAGATTGGGCTCGGTGGGTATGCCGGTGCCGATGTCCAGGAACTGGCGGATTCCCGCCTCCTGGGCGACTCGGCGCGTGGCCCGCCGCATGAACCGGCGGTTGGCGCGGGCCGCTCGCGGGGCGCCCCCGTCGGTGGACATGATCTGCCGACCGAGCGCCTCGTCGACCGGGTAGTTGTCCTTGCCGCCGAGGAACCAGTCGTAGACCCGGGCCGGGTGCGGTGTCGTGGTGTCGATCCGGTCGGTGGCCGCGGCCCGGTGCGTGTCCGAGCCCCGGGTGCCGGATCTCCGCGTGTCGGGTGCCCGCTCGTCGGTTCCCCGCTTGTCGGTTCCGTTCGTCCCGTACCGGTCGACGGTCGGCTCGGTGCCGGGCACGCGGTGCTCCTTCTGCTCGACTGGCCTGCGCGGTGACGGCAGGACGTGCGAGCAGTCTGGCACGATCACGCGGGTGGGCGGAGACGGTCTTCGGCCACCTGCCGATCCGGCGCCGAAGTGCCAACAGGGTGGCGGGGGAGACGAGTTGGTGGTCGCGACCAGTTCGGCGCTGCCGCCCGCTCCGGGGCCCTCGGCGGATCGAACCGAACCGTTCGGCCGGGCGGACAGACGGGGGTTCGGGATCGTGCGGACTTGAGCGGGAGCGGGGAGCGGGGTGCCCGGCTCCTCGGCCGGACGTCCGCCCCTGCTCCTCCGTCCGCGTCCGCTGCGTCCGCGTCAAAGGCGTGCGCGCGCGACGCGCACGCGCTCCTGATCGCTCACGGCCTGAGCGGATCGTGGCCGATCGTCATCAGACGCTGTCGCCGGCGCGTCTCCTCGGCCTCGGGTTCGTTCTCCACGTCCGCCTGCTCGGTGACGGTGTCCACGACCTCGTACATCACGCTGATGTCGTCGTCGGTGAGGTCCGTGCGCCGCTTCTGCAGGATCGCCAGGACGTGCTGCCCCGTGGGGGTGCCCGCGTGCTCCGGCAGCGGTTCCGCATTCTCGTCGGCCTCGCTGACCCGCAGCCAGGCGGCCAGTTCCTGCGAGGTCATGTTCACCGCGCGGTGGAAGTCCTCCCACAGCGCGTCGAGTTCGAGGGCGTCGGTCATCGCTTGCCCCTCCTGTCCGTACGGGTTCTCGGCCGGGCGCCGCTCAGGCGTCCCTGGGCCAGTTCTCCGCGTCGAACATCCAGCGCTGCTTCTCCAGCTCGGCGGTGATCGAGATCAGCAGGTCCTGGGTGACCGGGTCGGCCTCGTCGGTCGCCCCGATGCGCTCGCGCAGCCGCCCGATGGCGGCGTCCAGGGATTCGACCAGCACTCCGACGACGTCGGTGTCCCGCACCCAGCCGTCCTTCGGGCTCGGCAGGGTGAACGCCGACGCGATGGTCTCCGGCCGGCCGTCGGGCGGCAGGCCGAGCGCGGCCGAGCGCTCCGCCACGGTGTCGGAGAACTCGCGGGCGGCCGTCACGACCTCGTCGAGTTGCAGGTGGATCGAGCGGAAGCGCGGACCCACGAGGTTCCAGTGGGCCTGCTTCCCGATCAGGGAGAGCCCGATCAGATCGACCAGGGTGCTCTGCAGAGCGTCCGCGACCACCTGTCGGGCCGATTCGGGAATCGTGCTCTTCATGACAGTCATACGATGCTTCCCCTTCTGGCGTCCTGTCCGGCGGTACGGAGCAGCGCGTCCCGTTCCTGCTCACCGGTCCCGCCCCACACGCCCGAGGTCTGTCCCATGTCCAGTGCGAAGGCAAGACAGTGGGCGCTGACCGGGCAGCGGGCACAGACGCGTTTGGCGGCCGCGATGTCCCGCAGCGCCGGTCCGGTCGTGCCCACGGGGAAGAACAGCTCGGGGTCCTCTCCGACGCAGGCGGCACGGCGCAACCACTCCATGGCAGCGCGGGTGCCCAGGGCGAACTGGTGCAAACACCAGGCACCGCCGCCTCAGGTGTGTCGTCTCAGCTTGTGAGCACCTCGTCCAGGAAGCGGGTCACGTCCGCGAAGACCCGCTCGCGGTCGGTCTCGTGGAACACCTCGTGCCGGGCGCCCGGGCGGATCCGCTCGGTCAGCCGGCCCCCGCTCAACGCCTCGACACCGGCCCGGCTCCCGGCGAGCGGCACCAGTCGGTCGTCCTCGCCGTGCAGCCACAGCAGCGGCAGGGTGCCCACGTCCCCGCCCCTGGACACGGTCTCCAGGGTCCGTACGAACGCCTGCGCCGTCGGCCGCTTCATCGGTCCGTGCCACACCAGCGGATCAGCCGCGTACGCCGCCCCGACCGCCGGATCGCGGGAGAGCGCGGCCGGGCTGACGGGGATGTCGGGGATCTCGTCGAGCGCCAGCAGTCGCCCCGGCAGCTCCCACGCGCCGATCACCGGCCCGGACAGCACCAGCGCGGCGAGCGTGTCGCCGTACCGCTGGGCGTAGCGGGCCGCGATCAGGCCGCCCATCGAGTGCCCGATCATCACCACCGGCAGGGCCGGACGGGCGGCTCGGGCGAACGCGGCCACCGTGTGCACGTCGGTGACCACGTCCTCGAAGTCCTCGATCAGCACCCGCTCGCCCGCCGACCGCCCGTGTCCCATGTGGTCGGACCCGAACACGGCCGCTCCGTGCCGCACCAGGACCTCGGCGACCTGCTCGTAGCGGCCGACGTGCTCGCCGTAGCCGTGGACGACGAGGGCGACGTACCCGGGCCGCTCGGCCGGCCACTCCCGTGCGCTGATCGGGCCCCGGGTTCCGGGCAGGACGTGCTCACGGGAGTCGGCCATGTCTCCTCCTGCTGGGGCGGTGCGGGTCCCCGGGATCTTCCCAGGCGGCCGGCGGTGGGTCCACAGTCAGAAACTAGCAGCGCTAATCAAAACCCCCCGCCCACCCGCCCACCGATCTTTCGCACGCCCCGAGTGTGCCGCACCCCACTGACAGGGCGAACACCGCGTCCACCGGCTCACGCAGCACCGCCCGCGTGCACACGGGCCACCTGGCGAGACGCTCCTTACGGGCCAGGTCCCCCGCACATAGCATCGGTGTTCGCATGAACACCATGACCCTCTGGCACATCACCGGCTGGGAGTTCGCCGCCCTCGCCTGCGCCGCCCTGCTCGTCGGCTTCTCCAAGACCGCCGTGAGCGGGGCCAACACGGTCAGCCTGGCGATCTTCGCGGCCGTCCTGCCCGCCCGCGCCTCCACCGGCGTCCTGTTGCCGGTGCTGATCGCCGGGGACGTGCTCGCCGTGCTCACCTACCGCCGGCACGCCCACTGGCCCACGCTGTGGAAGCTGTTCCCGGCGGTCGCGGTGGGCGTGGTCGCCGGCACGCTGTTCCTGATGTGGGCGGACGACGGGATCGTCCGGACGTCGATCGGCGCGATCCTGCTGCTGATGGCCGGGGTGACGGTGTGGCGCCGCCGCACGGCCGACGCGGAGGAGGAGCCGGACACGGTCGCCAGCCGGACGGGCCGGGTCAAGGCCCGCTCGTACGGCGTTCTCGGTGGCTTCACCACGATGGTCGCCAACGCGGGCGGCCCGGTGATGTCGATGTATCTCCTCTCCGCGGGCTTCCGCAAGCTCGGCTTCCTCGGTACCTCCGCCTTCTTCTTCCTCATCGTCAACGTGTCCAAGGTGCCCTTCAGCGTCGGCCTCGGGCTGATCGACGGCCGCTCGCTGCTCCTCGACGCGGCGCTCGTGGCGTTCGTCGTGCCCGGCGCCTTCCTCGGCAAGTGGGCTGTGAGCAGGATCAACCAGCAGCTGTTCGAGCGGCTGGTGATCGCCGCGACGGTGGTGGGCGGCGTGCAGCTCCTGATCCGCTGAGCGGTTCGGGCCCGGAACTCCCGCGCCCCGCGCCCCGTTCCGGGCGACGCCCGCCGTGGGCACCTCGTAGGCTCTCGCCATGTCCACGCACATCCTCATCCTCGGCGGCACCGCCGAGGCCCGGGAGCTGGCCGCCGTGCTCGGGGCGCGCCCCGGTGTCCGCGTCACCACCTCGCTCGCCGGACGCGTGGCACGGCCGGGGGCGATCACGGGGGACGTACGCGTCGGAGGTTTCGGCGGAGCGGACGGACTGGCCGGGTGGCTGCGCGAGCAGCGCGTGGACGCGCTCGTCGACGCCACCCACCCCTTCGCCGAGTCGATCACGGCGAACGCGGCCCGCGCCGCGACGGCGACCGGCGTCCCGTCGGTGGTGCTGCGCCGCCCCGGCTGGCGGCCCGGCCCCGGCGACCGCTGGCACCCGGTCGCCTCCCTGGACGCCGCCGCGCGGCTGCTGCCCCAGCTCGGCCGGCGGGTGTTCCTGACCACGGGGCGCCTGGGCCTGGCCGCCTTCGCCCGTCTCACGGACCTGCACTTCGTCGTGCGGTCGGTGGAACCGCCCGGGCCGCCGATGCCGTCGCACACCGAGGTGCTCCTGGCCCGCGGTCCGTTCACGGTCGCCGACGAGTCGGCACTGCTGTCCGCGCACCGCGTCGACGTCCTGGTGACCAAGGACAGCGGCGGGCAGGCGACGGCCGCCAAACTCACGGCCGCGCGCGAGCTGGGCCTGCCGGTCGTGGTCGTACGACGGCCGCCCCTGCCCGAGGGCGTGACCGCGGTGGCCGATGTGACGGGGGTCCTGACGCGGCTCGGCATCACCCCCGTGTGACCGAGGTCGGCGTGCCGTACCCGTTCTCCCAGCCGGGCGGGCACCCCGGTCTGCTCCACGACGGTCACGCGGTCACCCTCAGGCCCGCGGATCACGCACGCGTCAGGGAACGGTCCGCACCACTGTCCCGACCCGCGCCGCGTCAGTCCTGGGAGTGTCTGCGCAGCAGGTACGTGTCCATGATCCAGCCCTTGCGCTCCCGGGCCTCGGCGCGCAGCCGTTCGATGCGTGGCGCGGCCTCGGCGATCGGACCGGCGGCGAGGATCTCGTCCGGTGTGCCGATGTAGGCGCCCCAGTAGATGTCGATGTCCTGGTCGGCGTACTTCCGGAAGGTCTGGTGGGCGTCGAGCATCACCACCACGTCGTCCACGCCCTCCGGGAAGCCCTCGGCCAGCCGCCGCCCGGTGGTGATCTGCACCGGCCGGGCGACCCGGTTCAGTCCGGTCCGGTGCCGGGCGACCAGCGCCGAGACACTGCTGATCCCGGGCACGACGTCGTACGTGAACGCGACGGTGCCCCGGGCGAGGATCTCGTCCAGGATCCCGATCGTGCTGTCGTACAGCGAGGGGTCCCCCCACACCAGGAACGCGCCGCTCGCTTCCTCGTCCAGTTCCTCGGCGATCAGCCGCGCGTAGATCTCCGCGCGGGCGCTGCGCCAGTCGCCGACGGCGGGGGAGTACGCGGCGCCGCCCGCGGCCCGGTCGCGCTCCGGATCACGTGCCTCGACCACGCGGTACGTCCCCTCGGGGACATGCGCGTCGAGCATGTCCCGGCGCAGCCGCACCAGGTCCGCCTTCGCCTCGCCCTTGTCCAGGACGAAGAAGACGTCCGTGTTCCGCAGCGCCCTGACCGCCTGCAAGGTCAGCTGGTCGGGGTCGCCCGCGCCGATACCGATGACATGAATCTTTCGCACGCCCCGAGTCTGCCGCACCCCACGGACAGCGCGAACACCGCGTCCACCGCCTCACGCCGCGGCGGAGCCGACGGCGCCCCGAGGACGGTGGCCGTGTGCCCGGTCCGCCGGTCACCGGCGCCCCGAGGACGGGCGGTGTCCGGGCGGGCGGGAGCGCTCGGTGCCCACGAGGCCCAGGGGTTCCCTGCTCACGACGCCCAGGAGGTCTTCCTGCTCACGACGCCCAGGAGGTCCCTGCTCACGACGCCCTCCGGGACCGGGCCACGAGGTCTTCCGGGCAGCAGTTACGAAGCTTCGGTTCCCCGTAGTCTCGGCGCCCCCGCCGCCGCGTCCACGCTCGTGCCGTCCCGCTCCACGCGCTCCGCCAGGTCGCGCGCCCACCGCGTCAGTCCCGTCAGATCCATGTCGTACGGCCGCCCCCGTCCCGTGGCCGACGCCCAGTCCGCCAGCGCTCCCGCGCCGCGTCGCAGCAGGCGGGCGCCGCCCGTGATGTTGCCGCGGGCCGCGTGGGTGAGCCCCACGGCGAGCTGGGCGAGCCCGCGCCACAGCTCCCGTTCCTCCTCGGGCCCCGACTTCCAGGCGTCCTCGAACACCTCGTGCGCGTGGAACGGCCTCCCCGCGTCCAGCAGCTCCTGCGCCTCCGCGACGCTCTCCCGCGGCGCGCGGACGATGCCCTCGGGCTGCCGGGCGACACCCTCCGTGCCGTACGGCAACGGCCGCCCCAGCCCGTCCCGGGGCCGGGCGTTGCGGGCCCGCCCCTCGTCGTCCCGGTCCCGCGCGCCGACCTGTCGTCCTGCGGATGCACTGCCCATACGCCGATTGTCCCGCGCCGGGCGCCGTCGGCCACGACCGCCCCGGGCCCGCCTTCGAGAGGGCCTCCGACGTGCGGTAAAGTTCTGTGCGCATGGTCCCGCGGTTCGCCGCGGGCAGTGCATCGGGACGTGGCGCAGCTTGGTAGCGCACTTGACTGGGGGTCAAGGGGTCGCAGGTTCAAATCCTGTCGTCCCGACTGCGGAAGTCGTGGATCGAAGGCCGTTTTTCCAGCGATGGGAAGACGGCCTTCGTGCTGTCCGCGGGCCTCGGCACGGCTGCTCCGCCGTCGGCTGCTCCGGGGCCGTCAAACGTGACGACGACCTGCTCGGCGGCGCCCGGGGTGCGGGCGGGAGCGCAGGCCCGCCCGACGTCGGCGAAGGGCACGGGGTGGCTGGTCAGCCGGGCGAACCGGTACCGGTCATGGTGCGACCGCCACTGTCCCGCTCGGCGGGAATTCAGCGGGTATGCGGCGGGAGTCCTGCGGGAACGAGGACATTGGCCGGGGCCGCGTCAGTAGCGCGCGGTGACGGCGGTCAGGTAGCCGCGCAGCATGGTCTTCGCCTCGTCGAGGAGGGCGGCGTCGCCGTCGGTGTCGCGGCGGAAGGCCTCCTGCGCGAGCGCGTCGGCGGCGAGGACGGCGGCGTGACAGGCCCGCCGCAGCGCTTCGTCGTCCCGGGCGAGACCGAGGGCGAGCAGGACGCGGCCGATGCCGTCGGCCATCCGGCGCTTGTGCTCGCGGTCCGCGGCGCGCGTCCGCTCGGTCAGGCCGCTGCCGAACCACAGGGCCCTGAAGCCGTGTTCGGTGCGGTAGATCTCGGCGTACGCGTCGATGAGGACGCCGACCGGATCCTCCCAGCCGCGCTCGGCCGCCGCCTCGACGAGACCGTCCATGACGGCTTCGAGTTTCGCGAAGTAACCCGCCGCGAGGGCCTCGATGATCGCGCCCCGGTCGGGAAGGTACTGGTACAGCGAGCCGACGGACACCTTCGCCTCGGCCGCGATGCGGGTCGTGGTGAGCGCCTCCACACCCTCGTCGATCAGGACGCGCTCGGCGGCCTGGAGGACCCGCGCCAGGCGGGCCCTGCTGCGTGCCTGCTGGGGCGTACGCCGGAGAGAGGTGACACCTGCCGCCCGGTCGGGCCCCGCGATCGGCTCACTCACGCGGACCACCTTACCCACGCGGCGATCCGACCCGTGCCGCCACCTTGGTCCGCCGATGACCACGTCCTGCGAACTCGCCGGTCTGCGTGCGCCACCTTCTCCGCCTGAACATGAACGTGACTTTGTTTCATGTCTACGTTACCGTCGCGCGCATGACCGACTCAAGCTCGGCGCTGAGCGAGGAGCGGGCCGCCGTGGCGGACGCCTGCCGGCGCCTCGGGGCCGAGGGCCTGCTCATCGGTACGGCGGGGAACGTGAGCGTGCGCGCGGGGGAGCGGGTGGCGATCACCGCCACCGGCGCGGTGCTCGCCGGCCTGACCCCGGACCAGGTGACCGTCGTCGACCTCGACGGGACGATCGTGGCCGGGGCTCTGCGGCCGACCTCGGAGCTGGACCTGCACCTCGGTGTCTACCACCGCTACGGCACCGGCGCGGTCGTCCACACCCACGCCCCGATGGCCACCGCGCTGTCCTGCGTGCTCGACGAACTGCCCTGTGTCCATTACCAGTTGCTCGCGCTCGGCGGCACCGTGCGGGTGGCGCCGTACGCCACGTTCGGTACCCCGGAACTCGCCGAGTCGGTGCTCGCCGCGCTCGAGGGGCGCAGCGCCGCGCTGATGGCCAACCATGGCGCGGTCACCCACGCGCCGACGCTCGCCAAGGCGGTCGAGCACGCGCTGCTGCTGGAGTGGGCCTGCGGTGTCTACCAGCGCGCGGCGGCCTTCGGACCGCCCCGCGTCCTCGACGAGCGGCAGCAGCTCGCGGTGATCGAGGCCGCCGTCGCCCGCGACTACGGCACCACCCGACCCGTGTCACCCGCGCAGGAGGAGAACCCATGAGAGTCGTCACGATGGGCGTGCATGTGCTGGACGTGCTGGTGCGGCCGGTGGAGGCGATACCCGAGGGGCAGGGCGCCACCTTGGTGGAGGACATCAGGATGACCGCCGCCGGGACGGCCGGGGGCACCGCGCTCACCCTCGCCAAGCTGGGCGCCTCGGTGCGCGCCGCCGGCGCGATCGGCGCCGACCCGACCGGCGACCTGCTCGTCCAGCTGCTCGGCAGGGCGGGGATCGACACCGAGTTCCTCGTCCGCCGTACGGACACCGCCACCTCCGCCAGCGTCCTGCCGATCCGGCCCAACGGCGACCGGCCCTCGCTGCACCTGCTCGGCGCCAACATCACCTACGGCCTGGACGACGTGCCCTGGGACGCCGTCGCCGAGGCCACACATCTGCATCTGGGCGGCCCTGAGCTGATCGGTGTCGAGGTCGCCGCGCGGATCCTGGCGTACGCCAAGGAGCGCGGTGTGGTCACCTCCGTGGACCTTCTCGCGCCGGGGGTGCTCGGCAGTTTCGAGCAGATCGAGGCGGCGCTGCCGTACGTCGACCATCTGCTGCCCAACGAGGACCAGGTGCTCGGGTTCACCGGCGAGGACGACCTGCTGGCCGGCGCCGGGAAACTCCTCGGCGCCGGTGTCGGCGTGGTCGCGGTGACCCGGGGCGCCGACGGCGCGCTCCTGGTGACGGAGGAGGGCGCCGAGGCGGTGCCCGCCTTCGCGGTCGACGTCGTCGACACCACGGGGTGCGGTGACGCGTTCTCCGCCGGCTTCCTGCGCGGCGTGAGTCTGGGCCGCACCCCGCGTGAGGCCGCCGTCCTCGGCTGCGCGGCGGCGGCCCTGGTGGCACAGGGGCTCGGCAGCGACCACGGTGACTTCGATCTGGCGGCCGCCGACGAGTTCGCCGCGACGCACAAGCCCGCCGCCGGCTAGGACGGCGGGCCCCCGGGACGGGCGGCGGTCGGCGGTCGGTGGGTGGGTGGGTGGGTGGGTGGGTGGGTGGCGCCTACGGCAGCGGGGTGCCGCCCGTCGCGTTGACGATCTCCGCGGTGATGAAGGACGCCTCCTGCGAGGCCAGGAAGACGTAGGCGGGCGCCATCTCGGCGGGCTGGGCCGGGCGGCCCAGCGGCGCCTGCTTGCCGAACTCCACCGTGTCCGGCATCGTCGCGGGGATCAGCGGGGTCCACACCGGTCCCGGCGCGACCGCGTTGACGCGGACGCCCCGCTCGGCCAGCATCTGCGCCATCCCCTGGGTGAAGGTGACGATGGCGCCCTTCGTCATGGCGTAGTCCAGCAGGTGCGGGCTGGGCTTGTAGGCCTGTACGGACGTCGAGTTGATGATGCTGCCGCCCTCGGGGATGTGCGGCAGCGCGAACTTCGACAGCCAGAACATGCCGTACAGGTTGGTGCGCATGACCCGGTCGAACTGCTCGGTGGAGATGGCCTCGATGCCGTCGGGCTGCGACATCTGGTACGCCGCGTTGTTCACCAGCACGTCGATGCGGCCGAACTCCGAAACCGCCCGGTCGATCAGGTCGCGGCAGTTGCCCTCCTCGCGGATGTCGCAGGCCACCGGCACCGCGCGCCGCCCCGCGTCCGTCACCCACCGGACCGTCTCCTGCGCGTCGTCCTTCTCGTCGTCGAGGTGGGTGAACAGGACGTCGGCGCCCTCCCGGGCGAACGCGATGGCCACCGCGCGGCCGATCCCCGAGTCACCGCCGGTGATCACGGCCTTGCGGCCCTCCAGGCGGCCACTGCCCCGGTAGGACTCCTCACCGTGGTCCGGGGGCGGGTCCATGGGTCCCGTCCAGCCGGGATGCGGCTGGTCCTGGGACGGGAACTCGGGGGTCGGATGACGTTCGGCCGGGTGCTCCGGTGAGGTCACGGCTCTGCTCCCTTTCGTCCTGGTCCCGCCGGGCAGACGGGACGGCTTTCGTTCTTCGCGGCCTCGGGTACCCCTGTTCCCCGAGGTGAGGCACCCGCCGGGGGATCGCGGCGGGCGACGCCGGGCGGCCCGTGATGGTAGAAGCGGGCATGACCAACTCGTACTCCGACCCGCGCACGGCAGGCCCGCGATGACCGCCGGTATCGACAGCCCGGACCACCGGGGCCGCACGGGACTCGACCGCACCGGCCGGGACCTCACCGGCAACCCGCGCGTCAAGGTGCGGGACGTGACCCTGCTGTCCAGCCACTGGTACGTCGAGCGTGCCACGACCTTCGACTTCCAGCACGCCGACGGCACCTGGAGCACCCAGCAGCGCGAGACGCACGACCGCGGCAACGGCGCCACCATGCTGCTGTACGACACCGCCCGCGAAACCGTGCTGCTCACCCGCCAGTTCCGCTTCCCCGCCTACGTCAACGGGCACCCGGACGGCATGCTGATCGAGACCCCCGGCGGCCTCCTCGACGACGAGGCCGAGCACCCGGAGATCGCCGTGCGGCGCGAGGTCGTCGAGGAGACCGGGCACACCATCGGCGAGGTCCGGCACGTCTTCGACGTGTACATGAGTCCCGGCTCGGTCACCGAGCGCGTCAGCTTCTACGCCGCCGCCTACGGTCCGGCGACCCACACCCACGAGGGAGGCGGACTGGACGAGGAGGGCGAGGACATCGAGATCCTCGAACTCCCCTTCCGTCGCGCGCTGGAGATGATCCGTACGGGGGAGATCGCCGACGGGAAGACGATCATGCTTCTCCAATGGGCGGCGCTGGAGGGCCCGTTCGCCCGCCGCGACTGAACCACCGCCACGGCGCACTCCCTTGACGTGGAGCGCTCCGGCGGAGGCATCCCGTCCGTGCCCCGAGCTCGGGGCACGGACGGGATGCCTCCGCTCAGGGCCTGACGAGCAGCTGGAAGTCGAACGCGTACCGGGACGCGCGGTAGATGTGCGTCCCGTACTCGACCGGGCGGCCCGTGTCGTCGTACGCGGTGCGCTGCATGGTCAGCAGGGCGGCGCCCTCGCGTTCGTCCAGGAGCCGGGCCTCCGGGGCGGTGGCGCTGCGGGCGCCGATGGTCTGGTGGGCGCTGTGCAGGGTGATGCCGGCGGTGCGCATCATCCGGTACAGCCCGGTCGACTCCAGCCGGGCGGTGTCGAGGTCGAGCAGGCCCGCGGGCAGGTGGTTGCACAGGAACGCCACGGGCCGGCCGTGTGTGGAGCGCAGCCGCTCCAGGAGTGTCACCTCGCCGCCCTCCGCGATCCCGAGGGCGGCCGCGACGGCGGCGGTCGCCGGGACGCGCTCGTTGCGCACCACCCGGGTCGCCGGCCCCTGCCCGGCCGCCTCCAGGTCGTCGTAGAGACTGCTGAGCTCGAGCGGGCGCTTGACCTGGCTGTGCACCACCTGCGTGCCGACCCCGCGCCGGCGCACCAGCAGCCCCTTGTCGACGAGGGACTGGATGGCCTGGCGGACCGTCGGACGGGACAGGCCGAGGCGCACCGACAGGTCGATCTCGTTGCCCAGGAGGTTGCCCGGGGCGAGGACACCGCGCTCGATCGCCGCCTCCAGCTGCTGTGCGAGCTGGTAGTACAGCGGCACCGGACTGGCGCGGTCCAGGGCGAGGTCCAGGGAGCTGAGCGCGGGGGCGGTCGCGGCACGCGGCCGGCCGCCGGTCTTCGCCATGGATGTACCTCCCTCAAGGGCCGGGTGGGGCTGACGGCTGGGGCGGGTGGAGATCAATTCCGATACAGCCCATACTGATCAGGTCGAAAGTGCTGGGCTGACTCGGCCATGCGCGATGCTCCTCACCAGGGCGTGACCCGCGGTATTCGAAAGTCCGCCGTAGTCCAGGTGTAGGGCGCGGAGGGCGACCGTGTCAATACTTTGTCATTACATTCGAACTTGCTTGTGAAATGATGTCTTAACAAAGTATTGACACCGGGCGTGTCAGGGGATTGGATCCCGTCCCAGTACAACAGCCGCTTTTCGCGGCGTTCGACCCGGAACCCTTCAGGTCCCGGGCCCCCCGGATCTCCGTGATCCCCTTCCTTTCCCGACGTTCTCCCGTCGCACAGTGAGGTGCAGGAAAGATGGACCGCTCGTCTCACTTCCGTTCCCGCAGAGTCGCCCCCTTCGTGGCAGTCGCCGCGGCGGCGGCTCTGACCCTCGCAGGCTGCTCCAGCAGCTCCGGCGGCAAGAAGGCCGAGGAGAGCGAGGCGGGGGCCTCCGCGGGCAAGGCCACCACGCCCCGGATGACCGTCGCCCTGGTGACCCACCAGTCGCCCGGCGACACCTTCTGGGACATCGTCCGCAAGGGCGCGGAGGCCGCCGCCGCCAAGGACAACATCAAGCTCATCTACTCGGCCGACCCGAACGCGGGCAACCAGGCCAACCTGGTGCAGAACGCGATCGACCAGAAGGTCGACGGCATCGCGATCACCCTGGCCAAGCCGGACGCCCTCAAGGACGTGGTGAGCAAGGCCAAGGCCGCGAACATACCCGTGGTCGGGCTCAACTCCGGTGTGAGCGAATGGCAGAAGCTCGGCCTCATGGAGTTCTTCGGCCAGGACGAGACGGTCGCCGGTGAAGCGCTCGGCAAGCGGCTGAACGAGGCGGGCGCCAAGAACGCCGTCTGCGTCATCCAGGAGCAGGGCAACATCGGCCTCACCCAGCGCTGCGACGGCGTGGACAAGACGTTCACCGGCAAGCTGCAGACCCTGAACGTCAACGGCACCGACATGCCGTCCGTGAAGTCGACGATCACCGCCAAGCTCAGCCAGGACAAGAGCGTCGACTACATCGTCGCGCTCGGCGCCCCCTTCGCGCTGACCGCGGCGCAGTCGGTGTCCGAGGCCGGCAGCAAGGCCAAGGTCGCCACCTTCGACCTCAACAAGGCTCTGACGACCGCCATCTCCGACGGCACGATCCAGTTCGCGGTCGACCAGCAGCCCTACCTCCAGGGCTACCTGGCGGTGGACTCCCTGTGGCTCTACAAGAACAACGGCAACTACAGCGGCGGCGGTGAGCAGCCGGTGCTGACCGGCCCGGCCTTCGTCGACAAGTCCAACGTCGACAGGGTCGCGGAGTTCGCCGCGAAGGGCACTCGGTGATGAGTATGACCCATCAGGCTGCGCCGGCGGTGACCTCACCGCCGGCTCCCGGCCCGAAGGAGTCCGACGGCCGGACCACCCGACGTCCCCTGACCTTCAGGCTGCTGGCCCGGCCCGAGGTGGGTGTGTTCCTCGGTGCCGTGGCGGTGTTCGTGTTCTTCCTGATCACGGCCCCGCCGGTGCGCGACGGCAGCTCCATGGCGAACATCCTGTACCAGTCCTCGACGATCGGGATCATGGCGCTCCCGGTCGCGCTGCTGATGATCGGCGGCGAGTTCGACCTGTCCGCCGGTGTCGCGGTGGTCACCTCGGCACTGACCGCGAGCATGCTCAGCTACCAGCTGACCATGAACGTCTGGGTCGGCGTGGTCGTCGCCCTGCTGGTGTCCCTCGGAGTCGGCCTGTTCAACGGCTGGATGCTGGTCAGGACCGGCCTGCCGAGCTTCCTGGTCACCCTGGGCACCTTCCTGATCCTGCAAGGTGTGAACCTCGCGGTGACCAAGCTGGTCACCGGCAACGTCGCCACCGACGACATCAGCACCATGGACGGCTTCGACCAGGCCAAGTCGCTGTTCGCGTCGTCCTTCGACGTCGGCGGCGTCCAGGTGAAGATCACCGTGGTGTGGTGGCTGGTGTTCGCCGCGATCGCCACCTGGGTGCTGCTGCGCACCAAGTACGGCAACTGGATCTTCGCGGTCGGCGGCAACAAGGAGAGCGCGCGGGCCGTGGGTGTGCCGGTGACGTTCACCAAGATCTCGCTGTTCATGCTGGTCGGCTTCGGCGCCTGGTTCGTCGGCATGCACCAGCTGTTCTCCTTCAACACCGTGCAGTCCGGCGAGGGCGTGGGCCAGGAGCTCATCTACATCGCCGCCGCGGTCATCGGCGGCTGCCTGCTGACCGGCGGCTACGGTTCCGCGATCGGCCCGCTCTTCGGCGCGTTCATGTTCGGCATGGTGCAGCAGGGCATCGTCTACGCCGGCTGGAACCCCGACTGGTTCAAGGCCTTCCTCGGCGTGATGCTGCTCGGCGCCGTCCTGATCAATCTGTGGGTCCAGCGCACGGCGACCCGGAGGTAACCCCCGTGACATCCACCGACAAGACCTCCACCGACAAGACCCTCACCGAGCAGGCCGGAACGCACGGAGCCGTGCTCGTCGACACCGACAGCGACAGGACGCCCGGCCCGGACGCGGCGATCGTCGAACTGCGTGGTGCGGGCAAGTCGTACGGCAACATCCGCGCCCTGCACGGCGTCGACCTGACCGTCCATCCCGGCCGGGTCACCTGCGTCCTCGGGGACAACGGCGCCGGCAAGTCCACCCTCATCAAGATCGTTTCGGGGCTGCACCAGCACACCGAGGGCGACTTCCTCGTCGACGACGTCCCCGTACGCTTCTCCACCCCGCGCGAAGCCCTCGACAAGGGCATCGCCACCGTCTACCAGGACCTGGCGACCGTCCCGCTGATGCCGGTGTGGCGCAACTTCTTCCTCGGCTCCGAGATGACGAAGGGGCCCTGGCCGTTCCGCCGCCTCGACATCGAGCGGATGAAGCGGACCGCGGACGAGGAACTGCGCAACATGGGCATCGTCCTCGACGACCTGGAACAGCCCATCGGCACCCTCTCCGGCGGCCAGCGCCAGTGCGTGGCGATCGCCCGCGCCGTCTACTTCGGTGCCCGCGTCCTCATCCTGGACGAGCCGACCGCCGCTCTCGGCGTCAAGCAGTCCGGTGTCGTGCTGAAGTACATCGCCGCCGCCCGTGACCGTGGCCTCGGCGTCATCTTCATCACCCACAACCCGCACCACGCCTACATGGTCGGCGACCACTTCAGCGTGCTGCGGCTGGGCACGATGGAACTGTCCGCGCCGCGCAGCGAGGTCAGCCTCGAGGAGCTGACCAACCACATGGCGGGCGGCACCGAACTCGCCGCTCTCAAGCACGAGTTGTCCCAGGTGCGCGGCGTCGACGTCGAGAGACTCCCGGAAGAGGGGGACCTCACCGCGTCCGTGGCGCCGGCTTCCGAAGGGATGTCGTGAGATGAGCCCGGAGCTGGGCCGGCCGCGGGCCGGTCTCCCGGAGCGGGTCGCCGAAGCGGGTCACGCGCGGACCGGACCGGGCCCGTACGGCTGCGGGCCGGCGGACCCGGCCCGGCGACGCCTGAAGGGATGACCATGACGCGTCGAGGAACGCTCGGAGTCGCCGTCATCGGCACCGGACGGATGGGCGCCGACCATGTGCGCCGCATCCACCAGGTCACCAGCGGAGCCCGGGTGACCGCCGTCGTGGACATCGACGCGGAACGCGCCAAGGCGGTCGCCGCCACCGTCGACGGCTGCGCCGCCTACACCGATCCGGTCGCCGCGATGGCGGCGGCGGACGTCGACGCCGTCCTGGTCGCCTCCCCGGGGCCCGCCCACGAGGCGGCCCTGCTGGCGGCCTTCGCACGCGACCTGCCAGTGCTGTGCGAGAAGCCGCTCACCCCGGACGCGGCCTCCGCGCTGCGGGTGATGGAGGCGGAGCGGCGCCTGGGCCGGCGCCGGGTCCAGGTCGGCTTCATGCGGCGCTACGACGCCGAGTACCGGAAGCTCAAGGCGCTGCTGGAGACCGGGCAGTTGGGGCGTCCGCTGATGCTGCACCACCGGCATCGCAACGTGGCCGGCCCGCCCGGGTTCACCAGCGACATGCTGATCAGCGACTCCGTCGCGCACGAGACGGACGTGACGCGCTGGCTGCTCGGCCAGGAGATCACGGCCGTCACGGTGCTGCGTCCGCGGCCGTCGGCGAACGCGCCGGACGGCCTCCAGGACCCCCAGTTCGTCGTGTTCGAGACCGACGGCGGCGCGATCGTCGACGTCGAGATGTTCGTCAACTGCGGCTTCGGCTACCAGGTCCAGGCCGAGATGGTCTGCGAACGGGGCACCGCCCGCATCGGCGACGGCCACGCCATGGTGACCCACATGGCCGCCCGCTGGGGCGGCACCATCGCCCAGGACTTCACCGAACGCTTCGCCGACGCCTACGACCGCGAGATCCAGGCCTGGGTCGACGCCACCCGTCACGGCGAGGTCACCGGCCCCAGCGTCTGGGACGGGTACGCGGCGGCAGCGGTCTGCGAGGCGGGGGTACGGGCCCTGACGGAGGGCAGCCGGGTCGAGGTGGAACTGGTCGAGCGGCCCACGCTGTACGGGTGACGGCGGGGCGGTCGGCGTGGTGGTGTGGTGCCGTGGTGGCGCGGGCCGACCGGATCGGCGCGGTCGCGGCCGGAAGCTCGCGGCGCGACAGCGGTCGTCGTCCCGAACGCCGATGTGCAGCGGCTCCAGGCTGTGGCCCGCTGCCGTCGTGCGGTAGGCCGCAAGCTGGCCGCGCGACCGCTGCCGTCGTGCCGTCGTGGTCCCCAGCTCGCCGCGCGACCGCTGTCGTCGGTCAGGACGCCGACGGCAGCGGTGCCCGGGCGGGGCCGGTCAGGCCTCTCGGACCTCCTGGACGGTGACGGGGCGGTGCTCGCGCAGTGACAGGGTGCAGGCGTCGGCGATCCAGCCTGCCTCCAGGGCGTCCTCGATCGTGCACGGGGAGGGCCGGGTGCCGGCCACGACCTCGGTGAACGCGGTGAGTTCGGCGCGGTAGGCCGCGGTGAAGCGGTCCATGAAGAAGTCGTGCGGGGTGCCCGCCGGGAAGGTCACGCCGGGCTCGACCGACCGCAGTGGCAGCTTGTCCTCCAGGCCGACGGCGATGGAGTCCGCGAAGCCGTGGATCTCCATGCGGACGTCGTAACCGCGGGCGTTGTGGCGGGAGTTGGAGACCACCGCGATGGTCCCGTCGTCCAGGGTGAGGATCGCTCCGGTGGTGTCGGCGTCACCGGCCGCCTTGATGAAGTCGGCGCCCCGGTTGCCGCCGACCGCGTACACCTCGGTCACCTCGCGGCCGGTCACCCAGCGGATGATGTCGAAGTCGTGCACCGAGCAGTCGCGGAAGATGCCGCCGGAGGCGGCGATGTACGCGGCCGGCGGCGGCGCCGGGTCCAGCGTGGTCGACCGCACGGTGTGCAGCGTGCCCAGCTCACCGCTGCGCACCGCGGCCCGCGCGGCGACGAACCCGGCGTCGAAGCGCCGGTTGTAGCCGATCTGGATCGGGACGGCCGAGCCCTGGACGGCCTTGAGCACCTCGACGCCCTCGCGCATGGTCCGGGCGACGGGCTTCTCGCAGAAGACGGGCACACCCGCCTCGACGGCGGCCAGGATCAGCGCCGGGTGGGCGTCGGTGGCCGCCGCCACGACGATGCCGTCCACCCCGGCGGCCAGCACCGCCTCGGGGGAGTCCGCGACCTCGCCGCCGAACCGCTCGGCGGCCGACTTCGCGGCGTCGGCGAACGGGTCGGCGAGGACGAGCGACTCGACCACGTCGAGTCCGGAGAGGGTCTCGGCGTGGAAGGCGCCGATGCGGCCGAGGCCGAGGATTCCGATGCGCATGGGGTGTTGCTCCTTGGGGGTGCGGGTTTCTTGCGCGGAGACCGGGAGGACCGGGGAGATCAGG
Organism: Streptomyces sp. ALI-76-A; assembly: GCF_030287445.1. Lineage (GTDB taxonomy): Bacteria > Actinomycetota > Actinomycetes > Streptomycetales > Streptomycetaceae > Streptomyces. The sequence goes on from NZ_JASVWB010000002.1 coordinate 7,502,410, forward strand.
GGGACCGGGGAGGTCAGTCGAGGCCGCCGAGGACGTTCTGGTCCCAGTCGATCACCGAACCGGTCACGACGCCGGACCGCTCCGACAGCAGGAGGACCACGAAGTCCGCGATCTCGTCCGGCTGGCCCAGCTTGCCCATCGGCAGCCGTGCGGCGGCCTGCTCGCGCCAGTCGTCCCCGGCGCCGTGGAAGGCCTTCTGGGTGGCGTCCTCGCCCTCGGTCGCGGTCCAGCCGATGTTGAGGCCGTTGATGCGGACCCGGTCGAAGCGGTGGGCGTGCGCCGCGTTGCGGGTCAGGCCGATCAGCCCGGCCTTCGCGGCGACGTACGGGGCGAGGAACGGCTGCCCGCCGTGCGCGGAGGACGTGATGATGTTGACGACCGTGCCCGGCGCCCCCCGGCCCACCATGTCCGCGACGGCGGCCTGCATGGCGAAGAACGGCGCCTTCAGGTTGATCGCGATGTGCTGGTCGAACAGTTCGGGCGTGGTGTCCAGCAGGGTGCCCCGGGAGGTGAGGCCCGCGGAGTTCACCAGGCAGTCGACGCGGCCGTACGCGTCGATCACCTCGGCGACGGAGGCCTTCGCCTGCTCGGCGTCCGCCAGGTCGGCCCGGACGAACAGGGCCTTTCCGCCGGCCGCGGCCAGCTCCGCCACCAGTGCCTCGCCGGGCTCCCGGCGCCGCCCGGTGACGGCGACCTGGGCGCCCTCCCGGACCGCGGCCCGGGCGATCGCGGCGCCCACGCCCTGACTGCCGCCGTTGACGAGGACGATCCTGTCGTCGAGAAGTCCCATGAGGATGTGCCTTTCAGCTCTCGCGCCGTACGGCGCCGGTCCGCAGCGCGTCCCGCAGCGTCCGCGGCGTCCAGCCCTCGTCCAGCGCGCGCCGGACGACGTCCGCCTGCGAGGGCGGCGCCATGCCGTCGACCGGCGGATCACTGTCGAGGTTGGTGGGGAACGGGTAGCCCTCGGCGCTCGCGGCGATCACGCGCTCCAGCCACCCCTCGCCCGCCCCTTCGGCCCGGCGCCTGCGCAGCACGGGGAAGACGGCGTTGGCGACCGCTTCCCGGTCCACCGTCTCCATGGCCCGCCCGAAGGCCGAGGACACCTGGAGCAGGTTGGCCGTGCGGCGCACGTTCAGGGTGCGGTTGGTGCCCGCCCCGTGGAAGACGGCCGGGTTGAAGAAGACGGCGTCGCCCTTCGCCAGCGGGAGCTGGACGTGGTGCGCCTTGAAGTACGCCTGGAACTCCGGCAGCCGCCAGGCGAGGTAGCCGGGCTCGTACGCCTGCGAGTACGGCAGGTACAGCGTCGGCCCGGACTCCACGGGCATGTCGCAGTGCGCGACCGCCCCCTGGAGGGTGAGCGCGGGGGAGAGGCGGTGGACGTGCGAGGGGTAGGCCGCGGCGGTCTCGTTGGAGAGGAAGCCCAGGTGGTAGTCGCGGTGCGCGGTCTGCGCGGCGCCGCCCGGATTCACCACGTTGACCTGCGAGGTGACCTGGTAGCCGGGGCCCAGCCAGGCGGCCGAGACCAGCGCCAGGATCTCGTTGGCGTAGTAGTCGGCGAACGCCTCCGGGTCGTAGAGCGCCGTCTTCTCCAGCGCGTTCCAGACCCGCTCGTTGGCGCCCGGCCGGGCGAAGTGGTCGCCGGCCGGGGCGCCCGAGGCGTTCTGCTCGGTGATCAGCGCGTCGAACACGGCGCTGGCCCGGTCCACCACCGCCGGGTCGGGGAAGGCCCCCCGGAACACCAGCACACCGGGGCCGTCGGTGAGGGCCCGGACCAGCTCGGCCCGTACCTCACGGGAGGCGCCGGCCGCGCGGAGCCGGTCGCTGTCGTACACCAGGACGTCGTCCTCGACCGCCGAGGCGTGCGGGTGGTCGGCGAGGTCCGTGGAGCGTTCGACCAGCGAGCGGAAGGCGTCGAGGTCGCAGTCCTGCTCGGTCAGCCAGGCACGGTGTCCAGCGGCGGTGACGGACATCGTCGTCCTTCTTTCGGTCACGGGAAGCGACACGCGGCCGGTCACGGGCGGCGACACGGCTCTGACATTCTTGTCAGTACAAACCCCTCCAACAACCAGCAGCGAGCCATCAAAAACCCCTCAAGGAGCCGTCGGTGGGTCATCCCTTCGCGATCCGGGAGATCGCACGTCAGGCGGGCCTGAGCGAGGCCACCGTCGACCGGGTGCTCAACGGCCGGGGCGGGGTGCGCGAGAGCACCGCGCGGGAGGTCCGCCAGGCCGTCGCCGACCTGGACCGGCAGCGCACCCAGGTCCGGCTGGTCGGCCGCACCTTCATGATCGACATCGTGATGCAGACGCCGGAACGGTTCTCCACCGCCGTACGGGCCGCCCTGGAGGCCGAGCTGCCCGCCCTGCACCCGGCGGTCGTGCGCTCCCGCTTCCACTTCCGCGAGACCGGCCCGGTGGAGGAACTGACCCGGACCCTGGACCGGATCGCCCGGCGCGGCTCGCAGGGCGTGGTCCTCAAGGCGCCCGACGTCCCCGAGGCCGCCGCCGCCGTCGGCCGGCTCGCGGAGGCGGGCATCCCCGTCGTCACCCTGGTCACCGACCTGCCCTCCACCGCACGCCTGGGCTACGTCGGCATAGACAACCGGGCCGCCGGCGCCACCGCCGCGTACCTCATGGGCCAGTGGCTCGGCGACCGCCCCGGCAACGTGCTGACCAGCCTCAGCAGCGGCTTCTTCCGCAACGAGGAGGAGCGCGAGATGGGCTTCCGCGGGGCCATGCGCGCCCGGCACCCGCAGCGCACGCTGGTCGAGATCGCGGAAGGCCAGGGCCTGGACGCCACCCAGTACGACCTCGTCCGGGCCGCGCTGGAGCGGGACCCGGACATCCTCGCGGTCTATTCGATCGGCGGCGGCAACATCGCCACCCTGCGCGCCTTCCAGGACCTCGGCCGTGAGTGCGTGGTGTTCGTCGCCCACGACCTCGACCACGACAACACCCGCCTGCTGCGCGAGCACCGGCTGTCCGCCGTGCTCCACCACGACCTGCGCCAGGACCTGCGCGAGGCCTGCCACCTCGTGATGCGCGCCCACGGCGCCCTGCCGCCCGCGGGGCCCACCCCGCCGTCGGCGATCCAGGTGGTCACGCCCTACAACATGCCGCCGCAGGCCACCGCCGGATGATCCGGCCGCCACCCGCTCGCGCTCACGCCGCGGAACCGGTGATCTCGGCGCCGGGGCGCGTCGAGCCGCCGATCGCCGGCAGTCAGTGGCTGAGGACGGCCCCGTCAGCGCCGTCGTGCCCCAGCCGTCGGCCGCGTGCAGTCGGCCGGGGGTCGCCGAAGAACGGGGACGGCACGACGGCCGGGCCGCCCCCGGCGGGACGTACGCCGACCGACCGGTCCAGCGCGGCGGCAGCCGGGGGCGGGTGACGGCGTACCCGGACGGTCCTGACCTTCGGACACGGGGTGGTCCTACGGACACCGCTCCTCGTGCACGTCCACCCACGCTCGGCTCTCGGCCGACCGGGCCATCGCGTCCAGGACGGCGGCGCTGCGCACGGCGTCCGTGACGGTGGCACCGTACGGCTCGCCCTCCGCGATCGAGCGCAGGAAACGGTAGGCCTCGATCACCTTCAGGTCGTCGTACCCCATGGCGTTCGCCGCGCCCGGCTGGAACGCGCCGAACTCGCCGTCGCCCGGGCCGACGTAGACCGTGCTGACGGGCTGGTCCTGGTAGGCGGTGCCGCGGCTCACGCCCAGCTCGTTCATCCGGCGGAAGTCCCAGAACACCGCGCCCTCGGTGCCGTGCACCTCGAAGCCGTAGTTGTTCTGCTCGCCGACCGAGACCCGGCACGCCTCCAGGACACCGCGCGCGCCGGAGGCGAACCGCAGCAGGCAGCTGACGTAGTCCTCGTTCTCGACCGGGCCCACCTCGCCGCCCGAGGCGCGGCTGTGACCGGCGGTGGCCCCGCTGGGCCGGGACCGCTCCGGCACGAAGATGGCGGTGTCCGCGGTCAGGGACGCGATGTCGCCGAGCAGGTACCGGGCGAGGTCCGCGCCGTGCGAGGCCAGGTCGCCCAGCACTCCGCTGCCGCCGCGCTCCCGCTCGTACCGCCAGGTCAGAGCGCCCTCGGGATGGGCCGCGTAGTCGCTGAACAGACGGATGCGGACATGGGTGACGGTGCCGATCCCACCGTCGCGGATCAGCCGGCGGGCCGTCTCGACGGCGGGCGCGTTGCGGTAGTTGAAGCCGACCGCGCCCTGGACACCCGCCGCGGCGACCGCGTCGGCCACCGCCCGCGCGTCCGCCACGGTCAGACCGACCGGCTTCTCGATCCAGATGTGCTTGCCGGCCTCGGCCATCGCCACACCGATCCGCCGGTGCAGGAAGTTGGGGGCGGTGATGCTGACCGCCTGGACCCGGGGATCGTCGGCCACCTCCCGCCAGTCGCGGCTCGTCGAGGCGAAGCCGTACTGCGCGGCGGCCTCCTCGGCCCGGCCGGGCACCTCCTCGGCCACGGCCACCAGCTCCGGCCGCAGACCGAGCAGCGGATAGTGGTGGGGGACGCGGGCGTACGCCTGGGTGTGCACCCGGCCCATCCAGCCGAATCCGACGACGGCGACACCGAGCGCATCCACCATGAGCCCCATTTCGGACAGGTCCAACTTCTGATCAGGCCACCCTGGGCGGGGGCGTCAGCCGGTGTCAAGCATGATCGCCGGGCCGGCGCCCTCGGCCGCCGGCCTGAGGTGCACCTGCATCGGCGCCGGACCGTCTCCTCCGAAGAGAGTGGCCGCCCGGCGCCGATGTACGTCGCTGTCCTGTCTGGTGCCGCTGTCATGCCCTGGCGGCGGCCTCCGCGGGCTCGACGGGGCCGTCCGTGACCGGGGCGGGCTCGGCGGGGCGGTGTTTCGGGACGAAGGAGGCGACCGCGAAGGCCAGCAGGGCGGCGCCCGCACCGAGGGCCATGACCGTCTTGAAGCCGTTCTCGGAGGGCAGGGGGAAGCCGTTGAAGTCGGTGGTCATCCGGGCGAGGACGACACCGGCGATGGCGCTGGCGAACGAGGTGCCCAGGGACCGCATCAGGGTGTTGAGGCTGTTGGCCGCGCCGGTCTGCGACGGGTCGACCGCGCCCATGATCAGGGCGGGCATCGCGCCGTAGGTGAAGCCGACACCGCCGCCGATGACGCAGGACACCAGGACCAGGTGCCAGACCTCGGACATCAGCACCATGTTGAGTCCGTAGCCGGTGGCCACGATCAGCGCGCCGATCATCAGCGTCAGCTTCGGACCCCTGGTCTTGGTGATGGCCGCGGACACCGGGGCCATGGCCATCATCACCAGGCCCTGCGGGGCCAGCACCAGGCCGACGGTCATCATGGACCTGCCCAGGCCGTAGCCGGTCTGCTCGGGCAGCTGGAGCAGTTGCGGCAGCACCAGGGACATGGCGAACATCGAGAAACCGAGCGCCACCGAGGCGAGGTTGGTGAACAGCACCTGGGGGCGGGCGGTGGTGCGCAGGTCGACCAGCGGCTGCGGGCTGCGCAGCTCCCACCAGCCCCAGGCCACCAGGATCAGGACGGCGGCGACACCGAGGCCGACCGTGATGGCGCTGGTCCAGCCCCAGTCACCGCCCTTGGAGACGGCCAGCAGCAGGGACATCAGGCCGGCCGACAGGCCGAGCGACCCGACCAGGTCGAAGCGGCCGCCGGTGCGGACCTCGGACTCGGGCACGAACGTCATGACCAGCAGGAAGGAGACGGCACCGAGGACGGCGGAGGTCCAGAACAGGAAGTGCCAGTCGAAGTTGTCCGCGATGAAGGCGGCCGACGGCAGCCCCAGAGCGCCGCCGACACCGAGGGAGGCGCTCATCAGGGCGGTGGAGCCGGCCAGGCGATCGGAAGGCAGCACATCACGCATCACGCTGATGCCCAGCGGGACGACGGCCGCGGCCAGACCCTGCAGGGCCCGCCCGATGATCATCGGTACGAGCGAGTCGGCCAGGGCGCACACCACCGAGCCGGACACCAGCAGCACGATGCTGATCAGCAGCATCCGGCGCTTGCCGAACATGTCCCCGAGCCGCCCGACCACCGGAGTGGCGATGGCGGCGGCGAGCAGGGTGGCGGTGACCGCCCAGGCGGCGTCGGACGCCGAGGCGTCGAGAAGCCTCGGCAGCTGCGGAACGATCGGGATGACCAGCGTCTGCATCAGCGAGACGACGATTCCGGCCAGAGCCAGCACCGCCACCACGGCGTTCGGCTTCGACGGGACGGATGTCCCCGTCCGGGCGGGTCGGGCAAGGGCGTCGGGCATGGCAGGGCCTCCATCGAGTGCGACCAGGGGGAGTGCGTTGCTTGACGTACCGAAGTGAGTTCTGACTCAGGAGAACGCGGGGGTGCGTGGTGTGCGGCGCTCCGTCACTCGTCGAAGGTGACGACGACCTTCTCCGCGGCGCCCGGGGTCAGCGCCAGCTCGAAGGCCCGGCCGACCTCGGAGAACGGGACCCGGTGGCTGATCAGCCGGGCGAAGCGGTCCTTGTGCTCCGCCAGTTCGGGCGTGACCTCGAAGATCTCGGTGGGGTAGCCCTGGGAGGCGATGAGGGTGAGTTCGCTGCGGAGCATGCCGCCGAGGTCGAGGTCGGCGCCCTTCTTCTGTACGGCGACCATGACCAGCTTCGCCTTCCATCTGGCGGCGTCGACGGCGGCCTGGAAGACGGCGGGGGCGCCGGCGGCGTCGATGTAGATGTCGGTGCCGGGGCGGGGCTGCCCGAGTGCGTTGGCGTCCTGGCCGTGGAGTTGGGTGAGGCGGGCGGTGATGTCCTCGGTGGCGGAGTCGATGACGGCGTCGGCGCCGATGGCGAGTGCGGTCTCGAGGCGTTCGGGGATGATGTCGGCGACGACGACGTGCTGGACCCCGCGTAGTTTGAGCCAGATGGTGGCGCCGAGTCCGATGGGCCCGGCGCCGAAGACGACGACCTTGTCGGTGGGCCGGGCGCCGGAGCGGTTGACGCAGTGCCTTGCGACCGCCATCGGCTCGTTCAGCGCCGCGACGTCGAAGGGGACGTGGTCGGGGAAGACCGCGACGCTTCTGCCGACCTCGGCGTTCTCGATGAGCAGGTACTCGTCCATGCCGCCCAGCTCGCCGCCGCACCCGATGATCCCGGAGGCGGCGCTCTGCGGGTTGACGACCACCCGGTTGCCGACCTCCAGGCCGGCGACCTCGGCGCCCACCTCCACGACCTCGCCGGCCGGCTCGTGCCCCAGCGGAATGGCCCGCGTCGATCCGTCGGCGCCGGTCGGCATGCCGCCCATGTGCAGGAAGAACGTATCGGTGCCGCAGATCCCGCAGGCACGGATCCTGACCAGCGCGTCCTTGGGGCCGGGCACGGGACGCTCGACGTCCACCACGTCGACCTTGTCGGTGGCGCCGGTCAGGACGGACTTCATCGTGGCCATGGGGGTCTCTCCTTCTGGAGGGGCTGCTGTCAGGTGATGTCGCCAGGGGTGGTGGTCGGCCGTGCCCTGCCGGGCGGGGGAGGACGGTGGCCGCGGCCGGCGGTGTGCCGGTGTCCCCCGGTCGACGGCGACGGCGGGCGGGGGAGTGTTCCGCCGCCGGCCCGGCGGCCGTGCCCAACCTGTCCCCACAGGTCCGGCACGCGGGAGCCGCCTCCGCTCGGCGAGGTTCAGGTTGCTTGAGTTAGGCAAACACAAACGTGTTACTTAAGTCAAGCAACCATTGCGTCCGCGCGGCGTCCGCACGCGGTGCTCCGCACACCCGCCCATGAGCTGAAAGTGATCGCCTGACCGTCCCGTCGTCCGCAGCGGGCCCCGCCCGCCCGACGAGCGGCAGATCGACGGTCTGGGCGGTGCGCACCCGCTCACCAGCAAGGTGGCCGTCGTCTCGCCCTCGGCCGACCCACAGGCCGACGTCGACTACCTGTTCCTTCAAGTCGTCGTCGACCGGGCCGAGGTGACCAGCCGTCAGAACTGCGGGAACATCCTCGCCGGCGTCGGTCCCTTCGTCGGCGTCAGGCGGCAGGGGGCAGGGGGCAGGGGGCAGGGCGCACACGCCGGTGTGTGTGCCCCCTTCGCCGTGCCCACTCCTGAAGGCCGTGCCCACTCCTGCGCGAGCGGGCGCCGCCGTGGCCGTGCGGCCGCCCGGGCGCAAGGTTGTGGTGACGCCCGAGGTGTGGCGCGCACGGATGGAGAACGCGCGAACCGACGGAGAACGGCGAGAGGGTGGACCTCACCCCGCCCCGGCCGGTCGTCTCCCGGGCCGGCCGAGCCCGGCGCGGCCGTCCGGGGGCCGGCGGAGCCCGGCGCGGCCGTCCGGGGGCCGGCGTCCGTCCGCTCAGGCCCGGACCGCCTCCCGCAGGTGGCGGGCGATCAGGGCGTACGTCTCCCGCGCCTTGGCGTCGTCCGAGCCGTCGTAGCCGTGGTCGGCCCCGGCCACGTCGTGGTGCTCGGCCAGGGATTTCGCCTTGCGCAGCCGCTCGGCGTAGCTCTCGCCCTCCGCCCGCAGCAGGTCGTGCGCGGCCGTGACGACGAGGGCCGGGGCGATCCCCGTCAGATCGGCGGTGTCCGACGGATGCGCGGGCGACACCAGCGGATCGGCGCGCAGCCGTTCGTCCGGGACGTACGAGGCGTCGAAGACGTCGGCCATCCACGGCCGCAGCATCGGTCTGGCCACCGAGGCCCGCTTGTCCCGGGCACCGGTCGCCAGGTCCAGCGGGGGATAGTGCAGGACCTGGAGCGCGATCGAGGGACCGCCCGCCTCCAGCGCCTGACGTGCCACCGCCGCCGCGAGCCCGCCCCCGGCGCTCTGTCCGCCCACGGTGAGCCGGCTCCCGTCCCAGCCGTGCTCCCCACCGTGCTCGGCCACCCAGCGGACGACCTCGTACGCCTGCCGGGGCGGGGCCGGGAACGGGTGCTGCGGGGCGACCACGTAGTCGACGTTGATCACGACGACCCCCGCCTCGGCGGCGAGAAAACGGCACAGCGGGTCGTCCGTCTCCGTGAGGGACATGACGTACCCGCCTCCGTGGAAGTTGACGTGCACGGGCGGCGCGGCCCGCCCGGGGCTCTCCCCGGCGGGCAGGTACACCGTCGCCCGGGCCGGCGCGACCGAGGTGGGGACCGTCAACTGCCGTACGACGCGGGGATGCTCGGGGAAGCGGGCGTGGGAAGCCGCCGCCGAGCCGCGCCCGCCGGAGCGCCGGTCCGCGAGCCGGGTCGCGTGCTGCATCGTCTTGGCGGCGAGGGCGGCCACCGCCGGCCGGGCGAGGAAGGACATGTGGCTCCGATCGCTGGACTCGCGGCGGTCCCGAGGGGAGGCGAGGGATCCGCCTGACGAGGCGAATTTACTTGACTCAGTCAAGGGGGCCAAGGAGTGGATCCGGCGCACGGCGCGCTCCGTCGAGGACGACCGACGGGACCCGGTCGTACGGGCGGCGCCCTCCACGGTGGCTCCGCGCGGCCCGCGCGGCCGGCGCGGGCGTATGCGGTAGGGTTGGTCCGCATGCTCACACGGACAACCGTGGAACGCATCGGGACGTGGCGCAGCTTGGTAGCGCACTTGACTGGGGGTCAAGGGGTCGCAGGTTCAAATCCTGTCGTCCCGACCAGCTTCACCGCGGGTCGGAGGCCGTCTTCTCAGAGATGAGAGGGCGGCTTTTTCCGTGCCCGCGCCCACGGCGGTCGCGGAGGGGGTCGCGCCGCCCGGCCCTGGGGACCCGGCCCGGGAAGGCCGGCCGGGGCGGCGGGCGCGCCGCCCGTGTCGGAGTCCCGGCTCGCACCGGCCACCAGGATCATCATGCCGACCGCCCCAGCACCGTCACCCGGCTGCCCGGCTGCCCGGCTGCCCGGCTGCCCGGCTGAGTCTGGCGGCCGTCTCCCGGCACCGCACGGGCGGACTGACCGCGGAGGCGACGGGCGTGTTGCAAGGTCGTGAAGCGGGGGCGGGAAACCTTGACCGGGGATCGGCGCGGTGCCCAAGCTCTTGGTGTGACCGCGATGAATCCTTCCGTTCCGCGGCTTCGCGCCGGCCTGGGGTGTCCTGCCCCGGCCGTGTGTGCGTGTCGCTGACCACAGCACCCTCGTCCTGCGCCGGGCCCGGTGTTCCGGCCGGTCGCCTCCGCGGGATGTCGTCTTCAGCGCCCCGTGCTCCTCCTCGTACTCCGTGCAGGCCCAAGCGCCTCACCCGCGCGTATGTCCTCTGCTCCGACAGCAAGCGACTGTCGGCGATCCGCCGAAAGGGATCCACCGTGACCGTCACCGCGCCCGCCGCCACCGCCACTCCCGCCACCGCCCCTGCCGTCCTCACCGTCGACCGGGTCGGCGGCCGGATCGGCGCCGTGCTCTCCGGTGTCCGCCTCGGCGGTGACCTGGACGAGGCCACCGTCGCCGCGATCCGTGCCGCCGTCCTGGAGCACAAGGTCGTCTTCTTCCGCGACCAGCACCACCTCGACGCCGTGGGGCACGAGGCGTTCGGCCGGCTGCTCGGCGAGCTCGTCGCGCACCCCACCGTCCCCTCCGTCGACGGCCGTTACGCCCTCGGCATCGACAACGACCACGGCGGCCGCGCCAACCAGTGGCACACCGACGTCACCTTCGTGCCCGCCTACCCGGCCTTCTCCATCCTGCGCGCCGAGATCGTCCCGCCCTACGGCGGCAACACCCTGTGGGCCAACACGGCCGCCGCCTACTCCGGACTCCCCGCCCCCCTGCGGGTGTTGGCCGAGTCGCTGCGCGGCGTGCACACCAACGACTACGACTACGCCGCCACCCGCCCCGACGCGCCGCCGCGGGAGCTGGAACAGCACCGGAAGGTCTTCACGTCGATCACCTTCCGGACCGAGCACCCGGTCGTGCGCGTCCACCCCGAGACCGGCGAACGCACCCTGGTGCTCGGGAGTTTCCTGCAGAAGCTCACCGGCTTCAGCGGTCGTGACTCGCACGCCCTCGTCGAAGTCCTCCAGTCGCACATCGAACGACCGGAGAACACCGTCCGCTGGCAGTGGCGCGCCGGCGACGTCGCGATCTGGGACAACCGTGCCACCCAGCACTACGGTGTCGACGACTCCGACGACCACGAGCGCACCCTGCGCCGCGTCACCGTCGACGGTGACGTGCCGGTCGGCGTCGACGGCCGCCGTTCGACGCTGCTCGCCCCGGAGGCGGTACCCGAGCCGGGCCACGGCATCGCCTCCGGCGCCTCCACCGACGGCGTGCTCGCACAGGCCTGACGTCACCGGCCGGAGGCCGGACCAGCCGTCCAACGGCCGCCGTCCGGGCCCCTGCTGTCGTTCGCTGTCACTCCGGCCGGCACGGGTGTGGCGCGGCCGCGGACGTCTCCCTCCCCCGAAAGTGAAGCTAAGACACTAGCCGCAGGGCTACAGTCACCACATGGCCTTCGACCCGTCGTACCTGCACCTCGTCTTCCCCGACACACAGTTTGAGGCTTACCTGTACGGGCGCGCATCCCGCGACCCGAACAAGAGGGGAGACAGCGTCGAAGACCAGCTCAGCGCTGGCCGGGCGATGTGCCAGACCCACAACTGGCACATCGCCGAGGAGTTCAAGGACCTCGGCCTATCCGCCTCACGGCACGCAAAGCAGTCTCGCGACGACTTCGAAGACCTCCTCGAAGCCATCGAAGACACCCCCGCCCGCCCCGGCGTCATCCGCATCGTCGTCGCCTACGAAGCCTCCCGCTACTACCGGGACCTTGAGGCGTACGTCCGGCTCCGCGCAGCCTGCCTCAACGCGGGCGTCCTGCTCTGCTACAAGGGGACCGTCTACGACCTCAGCCGCAGCGACGACCGCAAAGCCACGGCCATGGACGCCATCGCCGCGGAAGGCGAAGCCGACGACATCCGCGACCGGAACCTGCGCACAGCGCGCCGGACAGCTGCTGCCGGCGACCCCCATGGCCGACTGCTGTTCGGATACAGCCGCGACTACGAGGTCGTCAACGGCCAACTCAGGTGCGTGCGCCAGTACGAGAACAAGGTGACTGGCCCTTACGTGTACCGGTCCATCGCCCACATTGATCAAGGCAGTTCGGTCGCCTCCTTGCTCCGCTGGCTCAACTCAGAACCGAACGCGGCCCGAGCCGACGGCCGCCCGTGGAACACACGGAACGTCCGCCTGATGCTTCTCAATCGCGCGTATCTGGGGGAGCGGAAGAACAAGGGCGAGTGGACGCCTGCGACCTGGCCGGCCATCAAGGGCCTTGACACTCCGGCCGGCCGGGCCATGTTCAACCGGGTCACGGCCACGCTTACGGATCCTGCTCGGTGCATGCAGCGTGGGTCGGCACCAGTGCATCTGCAGACGTTGATCGCGCTGTGCGGGGAGTGCGGTGACCATGCCCTGCTGGAAGGGCAGCCCATCAGAGGGGTGCCGTACCTGCGGTGTCGGGAGAAGCAGGACACGAGTGTCCGCGAGGACTGGGCAGATGCCTTCGTTGAGGAAGCGGTGCTGAAGTGGTTCCGGAAGAAGCGGGAGGCCACGGCCGCCCTTGTGGCCGACGACGGGGAGATTGAGGAGAAGGTCGCCGCCGCGCAGCGGCGCATCAACAGCTTCGAGGAGCAGCTGGCCGAGGCCCGGTCGCTGGCGGAGGAGTTCGACGAAGAGTCGGGCCGCTTCAAGCTGTCAGCGGCTTCACTCGCGTCGATGGAGCAGCGCCTTGTGCCGAAGCTGGAGCAGGAGCGGAAGAAGCTTCAGGACATGACGGGGGTGTCGCCGCTGTTGCTGTCGCTTCTGAATGCGGAGGACCCGGATGTTGTGTGGAACGGGCGGCTGGCGACCGAGACGGAGGTGGGCCGCCCGGCGTTGACGCTGGAGCAGCGGCGTGAAGTGCTGCGTACGGTGGTGACGGTGCGGTTGTACAAGGCCAAGACGCCTGGCGTTCATTGGCTGGAGCCGGACCGGATCCGGTTGTCGTTCGTGGGGGAGGCCGGTTTCAGGGACGGACGACTCCGTGTTCCCGCGAGCGTTCCCGCTCCGGGTGCCTCTGCTGCTGGTGCTCCCGGAGCTGTATGACCTTGCTCTGCTCCGGCACGCCGGGGGCGAACTTGCCATCGTGGAACATGCGGAACGTAGCTTCCATCGTTTCCGCGATGACAGTCGCGCGCCGCTCTTCGAACTCGGCGGCCAGGGCCTCGCGTTCGGCTTGGAGTCGGGCTGCGAGGCCGGCGCGTTCGGCCGCCATGTCCCGGTTGAGGCGGCCCTGTTCGTTTTCTAGGGCTGCTTGAGCGGCGAAGTACCGGCTTCTTTCGGCGACAGTCTCGCGTTGGGCGGCGGCGAGGATGCGGCGCTCGTCTCTGGTGTCCACTATCCAGTTGCGGATGAGGATGAGCGCGAGGAGCGTGAGGGCGGTGAGGGTGAGGCACGTCCCGCCGAGGGTGCGGGGCAAGTCGTCGACGATGGTGCCGTAGACAACCACTGACAGGCCGCCGACCACCGCCGTTCCTGCTGCGCCGGCCATGGCTCGTGTGCTGCCCGTGAGACCCATACGTACCCCCGCATCACATCTGTGCTGCTGCTTCTCCGGGGTCCGCGGTGTGGGTGGAGGGCTCGTCTTCGAGACGCTTGAGGCGCTCGATGGTTGCGTATAGCAGCTGGCGCCCTACTTCGTCCTGAATTCCCAGCCGATCGGCCGCTTCTTCCGGAGTGAGGCTAGAGCCTACCTGCGTTCGATCGGTTTCGGACAGTGACTGGAGTGCTTCGGGTGTCAGAACGCCACCTTCCACAAGCAGAGTCCGCAGGTCCAGTTGTGTTGCCTCGGCGATGGCGGGGTAAAACCGGGCGTCCGGTAGGGCTTTTCCTTGCCACATGCGGGTGACGCTGCTTTCGACCATGCCCGTATCGCGTGCGAAGCGTGCCTTGCTGCCGTGTCCGGTGTAGCCAGCGCGTTGGGCTGCGGGCACAACGATGGCCGCGAACTGCTGCGCGCGCGTGGGGGTCCCATCCGTCATGTCCGCTGACTCTACCTCCCTAGATAGGGAGATAGCCAGAAACTTCCTTGCGCGCAAGGATCCCGATTGAGCCACTGACCTGCGTTAACGCAGGCCATACGCCCTAGTGAACACGCGTTCGAACCTATTTGCCGTAAATCTCTTGCGAACCTTGCTTGCGCGCAAGGAATGTTCATGGCAGAGTCTTGCTCGTGAGCAAGGAACTCCCTGCTACCAGCGACAACCCCTGCCAACCCCCCAGCGAGGGAGGTGACTACGTGTTCCGTCTGGACGTACCCAAGCTCCTCGAAGCCGCGAAGGCCCACGGAGACAACACCCAGGCCCAGATCGCCCGCAGGACCGGAATCGCCGAATCGTCCGTGTCCCGCTATCTCCGCGGCGAAGCCCAGCCTGACCTGAACTCGGCCATGCGACTCGCCGAGCAGTACAACCTCGACCTCCGCGGCGTCATCAAGCGCGTGCCCATCCAGGCCGCCGCATGACCCGCGAAGAGCGCCACGCCATTCTCGGCCCCGCCCTCATCGCCCACATCGATGAGCTGGTGGAGGCGGCGCCCGAACCGACCCCCGAAGTGGTCGAGAAGCTGCGCCGGATCATGACGCGCCCGGCCGGTGAAATTCCTGCCGCGCAGCCGGCCGCTCCTGCGTCCGACGCTGCCTGATTCCCCAAACGCCGAAGGACCGCCCTGCTTGCCGGCTGACGGTCCCTCGACTTCGGCGACCCCTACACACCAGAAGGAGAGGCCACCGAATGGCCACATCATCTCAGACCCCCAGCGCGGTACTGCCGCTGCATGAGGCGCCCCGACCGCTGCCGTCGTTCGTCGACCGGGACGGCGACCTGTGGGTGCCGAACGGTCGCACCGCGGACGGGGAGCTGCTGCTCGCCTGCCCGGCGCCGCAGGACCCGGCCGACGCGGGGGCTGGCGAGTCATTCCCGTGGACGCTGCGCAGCGTGCGTCTGGCGTTCGGTCCGTTGAAGGCGGTGGCCGCGTGAGCGCCCCGATGACGCATGACCCGCTGGTCGTGAACACGAGGGACGGCGTGGTGTGGCTGCGTCGTGCGGTGACCGAGGACGGGCACGGCCTGTACGCGGTGACGGACTCCTGCAAGTGCCCGCCTTATCTGATGGCGACGCTGGCGGAGTTGGCGGCGCACGGGATTGTCGGGTCGGCGGATGCGCTGCCGATGCCGGCGGGCCCGGAGCCGCGTTCCCACAGCGTCCTCGACCGTGCCCGGGACGCCCTGGGTGCCCGCCTGGCGAAGGACGATCTGCGTCTCGTCCTGGAGAACGTCATCAGGTACGCGGCCGAGCTGGAGGCGGAGCGGCACTCGACGAACGAGGCGCTCTCCGACGCGGCTGAGCAGCTGCGCGCGGACCGGGACCGGATCATCGAGCTTGAGGCGAGTGATCGCCTTGGCTAGCACCAGATCACTGCCGCGCCTGACAGGCACGCCGCTCGAACGAATCATGCAGCGCACCGATCGCACCGGCGAATGCTGGCTGTGGCGCGGCCGCTTGAACAAGGACGGATACGCCGAGCACAAGCTGCACGGCAGGACGCACATGGCTCATCGCACGACCTACGAGAGCCTGGTCGGCCCCATCCCCGACGGGATGCAGCTTGATCACCGCTGTCGCGTTCGGCACTGCGTCAATCCGGCTCACCTGGAACCGGTGACGTCCCGGGAGAACACCCTCCGAGGTGTCGGTCTCGCTAAGCAAAACGCCGATAAGACCCACTGCCCGCAGGGCCACCCGTACGACGAGGCAAACACCTACCGCTACAAGAACTACCGCCGGTGCAAGACGTGCCTGCGCGAGCGGGCCCGCGCATATCGGGCGGCCAAGCGGGGTGGCAGCTGATGTACGACACCCACACGCCCACGGAGTGGGCTGCTGCCGGGTCCCTCGGCGTGACCGCGATCAGTCTCATCAGCCTCGCGATGGCTTTCGCTGACGCGGACGCCGGCTACTTCGACCCGCGCTACCAGCTGGGCCGCCTCGTCGAGGCCGGTCGTCTGGACCCGCTGCTGATCGTGGTCGGCCCCACGTGGGCCGCTGCCCGTGACGCCGTCCTTGACCTGGCCGCGCTGGTCCTTCTCCTCACCACCAGCCCGAAGGGGGCGCTCCGATGACTGGACCCGAGCACTACCGCGAGGCCGAGCGTCTCACGGAACAGGCCAGCACTTGGGCGAACGCGGACATGGGCTGGAAGGCCCACCTGTCCAGCGAGGAGCGGATCGCGTACCGCATGGCCGATCTGGCTGAGGCGCAGGTGCACGCCACCCTCGCCGCTGCCGCCGCAACTGCGATGGGCGCGCCCGTCGACGGGGAGGCCGACAGCGGCCTTCCTCCTCAGGACGCCAAGGCGTGGAACGCCGTGGCCGGAGTCAACGGGAAGGGCGGCCAGCGATGAAGAACCCCGAGCCCACCAGCAGTGTCCCGCCGCTCTCCTTCGAGCTCCGCTCCGACCACCTCGCCGGGTACCTCCGCGCCGACAAGATCCGCACCGACACCTTCGTCTCCCTCGTCGCGGGGTGGGGCGACCCGGACACCCGGGACGAGGCGATCGCCGCACTGGACGCGCTGGCCGAGGTGGTGCAGGGCCCGCGTGGTGAGGGCGAGTTGGATGCGGCGGTCGAGGAGATCGAGGGCGTCGCGTCGATGGACACCGCTCGCATCGAGGTCGACGCGAGGACGGCCCGGCGGTTGTTCGCGGAGCTGTCGACAGTGGCAACGAAGCTGTGGCGGTTCAACCCGCTGAGCGTGCGGATGATCCCCGGCCAGCAGGACGGGAGGCGCACCGCATGAGCGCCCGTGACGAGGCCGTCGAGATGATCCGCCGTATCTGCCCGGCGCACCTGAGCGCCGACGAGTACGGACGGATCCTCGCGGAGAAGTTCGACACCCACCGCGCCGAAGTCCTTGCCGAGGAAGGGCTGCTGCTCAAGGCAGACGTCGTCGCCTGGCTGGTGAAGAAAGCCCGCGAGGAGACGCCGGTGTGGCAGCTCGCCTCGAAGGCCGACCGCGGCGCGATCCGCCCCGACAACCTGCGGATGCTGCCCGCCACCTTCTTCGAGGTCGACCGCAACTACACCAGCGGGACTTGGCAGTTCCGCTGCGAGGCCATCAGCGCCAGCCCCACGACAGGGGAGCCTCGCGCTCTGGGCTGGAAGCGCGCCCCCGTGTACGACGTCCACCTCTGGCACGCGGTGGCGCTGGACCCGGACGACTGGGCGCACGGCGGCTGGACCGACGTCACCGAGGCGGGTGAGGGCCGATGAGTCTCCTGTCCAAGCGGCCCCGCGTCGACCACGTCGCCACCGCCGCCCGGCTCCGCGCCCACCCCCACATGTGGCTGATCGTCGGCGAGTACCGCTCCACCGTCAGCGCCGAGGGCATCGCCCGCGACATCCGCTCCGCGTTCCAGCGTCACGTCGGCCGCGGCCGGTCGCCGTACCGGCCGGCCGGGGCGTTCGAGTCGCGGATGGAGTTGACGGAGTACGGGGTGCAGGTCACGGCCCGGTACGTCGGTGCGGGTGGTGGCAGCCGATGAAGATCGCCCCAGCCATCCGCATCGCGCGCCCGACCGGCCGACTCGGTCTGCTCCTCGCCGAGATCCGCCGCCAGCGCGGCCGGTGGAACGCCATCCGCGTCATCCGCCTGTACCGCGCTCTCGGCGTGAGCGTGCCTTCCGCTCAGATCCGTGCGATCGCCCGCGGGGACCTTCGGGATCTCGCGGTGTGGGGCTGGCTGCAACGCCATGACGAGCCCTCGAACCGCTTCTACACGCTCAACTCCCGGAAGGACGTGCGCCCGTGAGCGCCCGCACCGACATCCTCGACGCCCTTGAGCGCGACGGATACAAGAGCCGCGAGGCCATCAGCCTGCTGGAGCGCGCCGACAAGGAGCCGCAGACCCCGACCGGGCTGGGCGACCCCGACTTCCCCACCACCCTGTCCGGCGGGCACGCGCTGATCGTCGAGTACGGGGACTGCGAGTTCTACGGCTACTGCCAGTGCGGCAAGGCGCTCGGCATGGTCACGCCGGACAAGTTCGGTGACGACACCTTCGGCGGCAAGTGGGAGCGCCACGTCATGACGGAGGTGGCTGTCTGATGCCGACCACCGCGCAGGCCGGGGCTTCGGCCCCGGCCGCCGGCCCCACCGTCCTCGGATGGTTCGAACCCGGCTCCGACCAGTGGCACGCCGCCCGCGCCAACGGCATCGGCGGCAGCGAGATCGCCGCAGTCCTCGGCCTCTCCCCGTACGAGTCCCGCTTCTCCCTCTGGCACCGCAAGAAGGGCCTCATCGGACCCGTCGAGGAGTCCGAGGAAATGTACTGGGGCAAGGAGCACGAGCCCGCGATCTGCCGCCGCTTCGCCCGCGACCACCCCGAACTCGTCGTCACCGCCGCACCGACCTACTCCCACCCCGACCGGCCGTGGCAGATCGCCAACCCCGACCGGCACGCCGGCCCGGACCTGTTCGAGGCGAAGACCGCCCGCGACGACACGGGCTGGGGCAAGGAAGGCACCAGCGAAATCCCGGTGCACTACCGGGCGCAGTGCCTGCACTACATGGATGTGACCGGCGCCCGCAACTGCTGGGTCGGCGTGCTGATCGCCGGGTCGCAGTACCGGGAGTACGTCGTCGAGTACGACGAGGCCGAAGCCCGGCTCCTGCGGGATGCGGGCGCCCGCTTCATGGACGACCTGGCCCGCGACATCCGCCCCGACATCGACGGCCACTCCGCGACCTACCAGGCCATCCGCGAGATCCCCGACGGGCTGGACCCGGTCGACGTCGAGATCGACACCTCCCTGCGGGACCGCTTCTACGCCGCACAGGACTCCGCGTGGGCGGCGGAGGACGAGCTGACCGCCTGCAAGAGCGAGCTCCTCGACGCGATCGGCACCGGCCAGCGCGCCGTGTGCGAGCGCCAGCGGATCGCCACCCGCACGGTCCGCGAGGGCCGCACCTACTCCCTGATGCCTGCACGAACCCGAAGGAACGCCGCATGAGCGACAACACCGTAGGAAACGCGATTGCCACCCGCGACAACGGGCCCGAGGCCATCGTTCGCCAGCACCGCGAAGACCTCACCCTCGTCCTCCCCACCCACGTCAAGGGCGAGACGTGGATGCGCCTCGCCACCGGCGCCCTCCGCCGCGACGCCAACCTCCGCCAAGTCGCCGCCCGCAACCCCGGCTCCCTCATGAACGCCCTCCTCGAATGTGCCCGCCTCGGCCACGAACCCGGCACCGAAGCGTTCTACCTCGTGCCGTTCGGCCAGGAAGTCCAGGGCATCGAGGGCTACCGCGGCATCATCGAGCGGATCTACCGGGCCGGCGCGGTCAAGGCCGTCAAGGCCGAGGTGGTGTACGAGAACGACCAGTTCAAGTACCACCCCGGCATGGACCGGCCCGAGCACGAGCCGGACTACTTCTCCGACCGCGGGCGCATCGTCGGCGCCTACGCGTACGGCGTGTTCGAGGACGGCTCCACGTCGAAGGTCGTCGTCATCAACCGGTCGTACATCGACAAGGTCAAGAAGGAGTCCAAGGGCTCCGACCGGGCTTCCTCGCCGTGGGTGAAGTGGGAAGAGGGCATGGTCCTCAAGACCGTGGCCCGGCGGCTGGAGCCGTGGGTGCCGACGGCGGTGGAGTGGCGCAACGAGCAGCCGCAGGTACAGGCCGAGGCTCCCGCGCTGCCGGCGGCCGCCGGTCCGCCCGCCATCGCCTCAGCCGATCCGGACGCCTCTGACGACGAGGGCCCGATCGAGGCGGAGTTCGTCGACGACGAGCCGGCCGCGGGCTGGCCGGCCGCCGCGACCCCGGGATCGGGGGCCCGCCCGTGAACGCGCTGATCGCCTTCGTCGACTGCGAGACGACGCACCTGGACGCCGAGATCGGCGAGGCGTGGGAGGTCGCCGTCATCCTCCGCGAGGACGAAGACCCCACCACCGACACCGAGTACGTGTGGGAGTTCGCCATCGACCCCGACCTCGCCGACCCCGAGTCCCTGCGGATCGGACGCTGGCACGAGCGCCGTCAACTCCCCGCCCGCGTCAGCCAGGCCGCGTTCACCGGCAGCATCCCCGCCGTACCGATGAGTCGGGACGACGCCGTGAAGGCGATCCTCACCATCCTGCGCGGGACGGTCCTGGTCGGCTCCAACCCTGGCTTCGATGACCGGTTCCTGCGCAAGCTCCTCGGTCCGGGAGGCGTGCAGTGGCACTACCGGCCGGTCGACATCGCCACCCTTGTGGCCGGGTCCCGGCTCGGCATGGCCAACGTGATCCGCCGCTTCGGCGGACGGCCCGGCAAGAACGACGTGCCTGAGCTGCCGTTCTCCTCGCGGGAGATGTCCCGCTTCGTGGGCGTCGAGCCGCCGGTTACTGGGGCGGCGCACACCGCGCTGGGCGACGCCCGCTGGGCCCGCGACGTGTTCGACGCGGTGTGGGGCGGTGAGTGCTGATGTTCGGCCTCACCACCACCCGCCGCCTGCGCGCCGAGCTGGACGCCGCCCGCGCGGAGACCAACCGGCAGCGCGAGCGGGCCGAGACCGCCGAGAAGCACGCGGCCACCGCCGTGTTCAACCGCAAGCAGGTACTGCGGCAGCTCGCCCATGCTGACGCCGACAACCGGCGCCTGAACGGCCGGCTCCTCGAACTCGGCCGCCGCCTCACCTCGCTGACCGAGGCCGACCCCGAGTATGCGGCCCGCCTGGAACGGCGGGTGGCCCGGCTCCTGGCGGTCGCGGGCCGCCTGTACCTGGGCCGCGAGGCGGAGCAGCAGCGCGCAGAGCACCTCCAGCAGCGCCTCGACGACGCGTGCGGCCTCAACGATGCCCGCGTCGAGCATGGCCGGCACTGGCAGGAAACCCGCGACGACAAGCGGTGGGCGAAGGAGGCCACGTCGTGAGCCAGTACCTGACCGCCCTCACCGGCGCCGGCACCGCGATCGCCGTGGGTATGACGATCGCCGCCCGGTCGTGGACCCGGATCGAACCGGCCGACGTTCCGACGGGCCGGCATCGCGGCAAGCACGAGCGTCTGGTGCCGCTGGCCGAGCTGATGCGGCCGACGCAGGTCCTCGACGAGTTCGAGGCGGACTGCCCGGCCGAGGACCGGCCGACCCTCCACATCCGGCTGCGGGTGGGCGGCGAGCTGTGCACCGAGTGCCGCAACCGAGGCCTGACCGAAGGCGGTGGCCGATGAGCAGCCTGTCCACCGCCGAGGCCGCGCTGATCGTGTTCGCCGTCGTCAGCTCGTCGCTCGCCGCCACCTACTTCCAGGTCAAGCGGGCCCGGCGTGAGGAGTCGACGCGGGACCGGATCATCGCCGCGGCTCACGAGCGGGCGGAGGAAGCGGCACGCCTCGACGGCCACACCCTCGCCGACGCCGCCCGCGGGCAGCGTCTGCCTGCGGATGTGGAGGACCACCTCGTCCGCTTCCTCGTCGACAACCCGGACGTGGCTGACGGGTTCGCCCGACTGCGCCAGGCCGTCCGCGACGAACAGCAGAAGGAGGCAGGCGATGCCTGAACTCGACGACACCCAACTCGACCAGCTCATCCAAAACATCGGCCTCACAGACCCTCACCGCGGTCAGGCCATCGCCCCATGCGGCACCCAATCTGCCTACACCCGGCACGTGAAGAACGGCGAGCCGATCGACGACGCCTGCCGTCACGCCAACGCCGAGGCCAAGCGCACCAAGGGCACCCCCACGCCGAGCAGGCGACAGCCGATCGAACACGGAACCCTCAAGGGCTACAAGCAGCACCGGTACCGCGACGAGCAGGCGTGTGACAAGTGCCTGGAAGCCCATCGGCTGTACGGCCGTAACCGGGATCGTAAGCGTGCGGCAGCCCGCTGGGCCAAGAGGGACGGTGGCCAGTGAGCACACTGTTCGATCTCCAGCCGCAGGCACCGGCCGCCTGCGCAGCGGCCGGGCCTCCGCTCTACCGAGTCGCCGGACTCGACATCAGCCTCACCGGCACCGGCATCGCCACCCTCGGCGGCACCACCCGCGTCCCCACCAAAGGGCGCCGCAAAGACACCCTGCTCGAGCGAAACGCCCGCATGAAACACATCACCACCCGCGTCCTCGAGGAAGTCGGCACCGTCGACCTCGCCTGCATCGAAGGCCCCATCGGCTACGCCACCCCCGGCGGCAGCACGTGGGACCGCGGCGGACTGTGGTGGCGGATCGTCGCCGCCCTCCTCGAGCGGGACATCCCCATCGCCGTCATCTCGCCCACCGCTCGAGCGAAGTACGCGACCGGGTCGGGAGCCTCGAGGAAGACCGCGGTCCTCGAGGCGGCGCAGCACCGGTACGGGGCGATCCTCGAGACCGACGACGAGGCGGACGCGCTCGTGCTGCGGGCGATGGGTCTGCACTGGCTGGAACAGCCGTTGGCGGAGGTCCCGGACGGCCATCGTGCGGCGCTGGCCGGCGTGCAGTGGCCGGAGCGGGCGGCGGTGATCGCGCGATGACCGAACTCGAAGCCGCCTGGGTCCGCGACCACGCCTGGCCCCCGCGCAACCGCCGCCGCGGCAACTACCCTCCCCGGCCCGCCGTGTGCTCCTGCACCTGGGGCACCTGCTACAACTGCGCAAGCGGCCACCACCACATCTGCGTCACCGGCGACGGCAAGGCCGCCCTCGACCGGTACGTCACCGCCGTCCTCGGCTGGGACGGCTGGCGTGTGGCCGAGGTGATCTGGCTGCCCCGGCAAAAGCCGTGCCGCCTGCTGTGCCCGTGCCCGCACCCCGCCAGCACCCCGGCCGACGCTGCTCCCCTTCCTGCTGCGGCTCCTCGCCGAGCTTGCCGCCCGCAACCGGTCCCGGCCGGACAGCTGGGCCTGTTCGGGGAGGCGGTGACCCGATGATCCCGAACCTCGACTGGCTCCGCCACGCGGTCTGCGCCGGCATGGACCAGCGCGCGTTCTTCGCCACCGGCCGCCACGCCCGCGCCCAGGTCTTCGCCGCGAAAAGGGTCTGCGACGCGTGCCCCGTCCGCGAGCAGTGCCGGGAGTGGGCGATCGAGAGCGGTGAACGCTGGGGTGTGTGGGGCGGCATGAGCCAGGACGAACTCCGCAAGAAGCGCCGCCGCTTCACCAGCAGGGCCAAGGCTGGCACCCGGCCGGCTCCGAAGAAGCGGGAGCCCGCGAAGTGCGGCACCCGTCCCGGCTATCAGAAGCACCTGCGGGAGAAGACGCCGGTCTGCGGGCCGTGCCGTCAGGCGAACACGGATGCGGACAACCGTCTGCGCCGTACCGGCACCAGCAAGGTCCTCGCGCCATGAGCGGCCGACGGTCTGACGGGCCCACCCGTCCCGAGTGCCGGCACTGGATCGGTGCCGAGCAGCGGCACTGCCGCAGCGGAGAGAACGTGCGCCCGTACCTCACCGGCCCGTGCTGCCCGGACCACACCCCGAACGCGCTGCGTGGTCTGCCGGAGCCGCCGCCCGGGCCGGGCATGCCGGCCGCCGCGTGGACGACACCGTCCCCGATCTCCGACTCGCGGGTGGCGGACGCCCGCGCCATCGCGTCGGGGAAGCGCCGCTCGAATCCGCAGGCGTACCGCGCGGCGCAGGCCGCCGTGCACCACACCACCTGACCGCCCAACAGCAGCGCCCCGCCGGGCGGAAACCGGCGGGGCACCCACCAAGGAGAACACGATGGGCTACACCACCGCCTTCGAAGGCCACGTCACCGTCGACCCGCCCCTCAACCCGCACGAGATCGCCTACCTCGACCGCTTCGCCGAAAGCCGCCGACACCAGCGCCCCGACGGCCCCTACTCCACCACCGACTACGGCTACAGCGAACTCGGCCACACCGCCTACAACACCCCGCCCGAGGGACAGCCCAGCCTGTGGTGCAACTGGGAGCCCACCGACGAGGGCACCGGCATCCGCTGGAACGGCGCCGAGAAGTTCTACAACGCCACCCAGTGGATGCAGTACCTCATCGACCACTTCCTCAAGCCCGGCGGTCACGCCCAAGGTCAGGCCGGCTTCGAGAAGTTCACGTTCGACCACACCGTCAACGGCGTGATCCACGCCCACGGCGACGAGCCCGGCGACGTGTGGGACCTGGTCGTCACCGACAACACGGCGACCGGCGACAGCCCCCGCTGACCACCTGACCGGCGGCCGATCTGACGGCGTCCCCCACGCCGCGGCCGCCACCCCGGGCCGCCCCGCTCTTCCCCCAAGGCGGGGCGGCCCACCACCCCACAACCACAACCGCAGATCCACAACCAGAGAAAGGCACCACCGTGACCCAACCCATCGACGCCGACGTCAAGTTCGACAGCAAGGTGTTGACCGACGTCGCCGAAGCCCTCGAACCCCACGCCGAGGAAATGTTCAAGCAGCGCCGCGGCCGGTGGATGGCCGTCGTCGAACTCGCCCACGTCGAGCGCACCGAGCCCGGCCCCGACGAGGACAAGCAGCCGGCCGTGAAGGTCCGCGTCACCACGATCGAGGTCGCCGCCGACGAGATCACCGCCGGCCGACTCCGCGGCGTGCAACGCGAGATGTACGACCGGCGCACCTCCGGCGGCACCCTCTTCCAGCACGACGAGGACGAGGTCGCCTGATGGGCGCCCGGCCGCAGAGGGGCGCCGACTCCCGCCGCTCTGCGGCCGGGCGTGCCTGCGACCTGTGCGGAGCACCCGTGCTCAAGCAGCTCGTCGGCCACCGCGCCGCACTGAACGTGATCGCGGAGGCCGAACCGATACCGCTGGAGCGGGTGGCCGCGCTCATCGGACCGAACCGGCTGGCCTGGTGCCTCGCCGAACTCCACAGCGGCGGCGCGGATCTGCGGTGGCGGTGCCGTCACGACTGCGGGCATCTCGTGGTGATCGAGCACCGGTGCCCTGCTGGGGCTGCGCAGTACGGGCGCCGGCCTGAGGGGGCGATGTGGTGACGTCAGGACTCCGCGGCCCGGCGCTCGGCGGCGTCGATCGCTTCTTCGATGATCCGAAGCTGCCTGACGATGTCCGGCTTCTGTTCCCGGCGTCGCAGTTCTTCCACGTAGCGGCGCAGTCCCCGCAGGGTCGCGCCGGCCTCAACGTCCTCTGCGACTGGCACTGG
This sequence comes from Streptomyces sp. ALI-76-A, assembly GCF_030287445.1. Taxonomy (GTDB): domain Bacteria; phylum Actinomycetota; class Actinomycetes; order Streptomycetales; family Streptomycetaceae; genus Streptomyces. Next base: position 7,527,462 of record NZ_JASVWB010000002.1, read on the forward strand.
AACGACTGCGGCCACGCGCCGGCCGTGGCTCGTGATGTACGTGATCCGGCCGCGGACGGCGGCGTCATTGACGACCTCGGACAGGGCCGACCGCAGTTCGCGGATCCCCTTCTCAGCACTTGTGGGCGCAGGCATACACGCATGGTATCCGAGGTCCACAAGGGAACATATGTGTACACAAATTTGGTAGGGTGTGAGGCAGGTGAGGCCCACAGAGATAACGCGCTGACCTGCTAATTCGAGCTGCCCGCCTACCGCGCTCCTGCAAGGAGAACCACCCGCGTGACCGAGAACCCCGAACAGCACCGCCACCCCGGCGAGTGGCCCGTCCAGCCCGTCGACACCGGCGCGGACCAGACGGAACACGACCAGCTGTACGTGCAGCGCGCCCAGGAACACGCGCTCCGCGAAATGGTCCTCGGCTCCATCCGGCACGACCTCACCCAGCAGCCCACACCCGCCGCCATCCGCACCGCCGCCCGGACCTGGAAAGACGCCATCACCAACCTCGCCGACGAACTGATCAACACGCGGAGGAACGAACGATGACCACCACCGCGCCCCTGACTCTCTTCGATGACGAGACCCCCACCGTCCAGGCAGCGAAGACAAAGACACCCGAACGACCGGAAGGCGTCTACGGCCTCCGCCCCGCCGAAGCCCACCTCGTCACCACCCGCACCGGCGACCCCCACCATCCCGAACAGCGACCCCGCCTCTACCTCGTCGTGCACTGCCCCTACTGCGACCACCAGCACATCCACCCCGCAGGCCACACCGGCGAACCCCGCCTCTGCCCCCGCAACTCCCGCTGCATCGGCCAGACCAACGGCGCCTACTACTTCCCGGCGGTGCACCAGTGACCACAGCACCCCACGCGCCCCAAGTGGCCGCAGACCTCGACCTCGTCAGAGCGTCCCTCGCCTACCACTACGCCGACGCCCCAGGCCTCCTCTCCATCTGCTCCGACGCCGACCGCTGGGTCGGCCGCCGCTTCACCACCGACGAACTCGGCATCGCCTCCGCCGTCCGCTACATCGCAGACCTCGACACCCGCCACCCCAAAGGGATCTACGCCCAGGTCACCACCCTGCGCGAACACCCCACCAAGGGACGCGGTGGCAAAGACCTCGCCCACGCCCTCACCTGGCTATGGGCCGACGGCGACTACGGCAACATCGGCCACAAACCCGGCCTCGACGACATGCCCCACCCCCTCGACGCCGACCACGTCCGCGAGATCGTCGCCTCCGCCGGCCTGCCCGAACCGTCCGGCTGGGTCGACACCGGCGGCGGATGCAACCCCGTCTGGACCCTCGCCGAGAACTTCATCATCAGCGACGACGACCGTGCCGCCGTCGAGCACATGACCTCCGCCCTCCAGGCAATCCTCGGCGCCGCCGCCTACAGCCACGGCTGCACCTGGGACACCCAAGTCGGCAACCTCGACCGGCTCATGCGCATCCCCGGCACCGTCAACCGCAAGCACGACCAGCCCCGCCCCAGCCACAGCTACCCCGGCACCGGCGACGTCATCGACCTCGCCGCCATGCGTGCCGCCATCACCCGCCTCGAACCAGCCGCCCGCGAACTCCTCGACCAGGCCGCCCGCGAAAAGCGCGCCCGCCAGGACGCACGCACCGGCCGCCCCACCCCAGCCCCGACCACACCCCGCCGCAACGGCGCCTTCCCCCGCCCGGCCGGGAACGGAGTCTTCGACATCCTCGCCGCGGGCCTCACCTTCCGCGACATCCTCGAACCCGAAGGCTGGACCTACCGCGGCACCGCAGCTGACGGACGGCAGAAGTGGCTACGCCCCGCCGGCACCGAAGGCTCAGCTGACAGCGAATACAGCCTCGTCTGCGACGACCACGTCGCCGTCAACTGGTCCGAGCGCTCCGGCCTCCCCGTCGGCCAGCAAGCCAGCGGAAAGAAGCTCACCGTCCCCACCCTGTGGGCCCACCTCCACTACAACGGCGACGAACGCGCAGCCGTCCTCGACGTCCTCGCCTACGCCTTCGACCAGCCCTCCGGCAACGCACCCCGCAGCCTGCCCGCCCCCGTCCTCGACGAGATCCGCCGCCGCTGCAACCCGCCCGCCGCCAAGCCCCCGGCCGAAGACATCTGGCAGGTCATCGAAGACCCCACCGACGAAGAAGAGCCGGAGCCCGACGCGTCCGCACCCCCCGCCGCCCGCCCCGGCCTCCTCCCCGAAACGTTCTGGGCAGCCCGCCCGATCTTCCAGCACATCCGCCAAGCCGCCCACTCCCAAGGCTGCTCCGGCGACCTCGTCCTCTACAGCACACTCGCCCGCCTCTCCGGCATGCTCTCCCACCACATCCGCGCCGTCACCGGCATCGGCGGCCGCGCCAGCCTCAACGTGTTCGCCGCCATGGTCGGCACCTCCGGCGCAGGCAAATCCATCGCCGCCGGCTGCGTCCGCGACCTCATGGCCCCCGCCGACGACGACTTCCGCGACGGCCTCCCCATCGGCACCGGCGAAGGCGTAGCCGAAGCGTTCATGGGCACCGTCGACGAGCCGACCGGCGAACTCCACCAGAAGGGCCCCTACAAGGGCGACCCCGTCATGGCGAAAGTCCGCAAGCAGGTCCGCCACAACGCGTTCTTCTATGTCGACGAAGGCCAGACCCTCGCCAAGCTCGCCGAACGCTCCGGCAGCATCCTCGGCGAAACCCTCCGACGCGCCGCCATCGGCGAGGCCCTCGGCCAGACCAACGCCTCCGAGGAACGCACCCGCTACATCGCCCCCGGCTCCTACAGCCTCGGACTCCTCGCAGGATTCCAGCCGTCCATCGCCACCGTGCTCCTCGCCGACGCGCACACCGGCACCCCGCAGCGCTTCTACTGGGGATGGGCTGATGACCCGTCCATCCCCGACGAGCCGCCGCCATTCCCCGGCCCCATCGAGCCGCACCCCGGCCGGCACCGCCCTGACCGTCCGGTCGACATCACCTTCCCGCAGCGCATCCGCAAGATGCTGTGGCAAGACCGCGTCGCCCGCGGACGCGGCGAGATCGAGGTAGCCGAACTCGACGGCCACGCCGGCCTGATGAAGGTCAAGCTCGCCGCCCTCTTCGCGCTCCTCGATGGCGGCCGCTACGAAGTCACCGAAGAGGACTGGCAGCTGGCCGAGGTCGCGTGGGAGTCATCGTGCAAGGTCCGTGACGCGCTCGTCCTGCGGGCGCAGCGCGAGGCCGCCGCGGAAAAGCAGCGTGCCGAGGACGCGAAGGTCCACGCGGAACTGCGCTCCCACGTTGCGAAGAAGGACGCCGACCTCACCTTGGAGCGCGTCGCGCACCTTGTGCGCCGGCACGCCTCGACGGTCGGAGGGGTCACGTACGGGGCGTTGAAGAAGGCTCTGGCGTCCCGGGACCGGCCGGTTGCGGACAAGGCCGTGTCGCTCGCTGTGGCGCGTGGCTGGGTGTTCGAGGAGGGGGACCGGATCTGTGTCAAAACGGACTAATCGAAGGTGGACAAGCTCGTGTCCACGTCCACCTTTTTCCCCGAGGTGGACAGGTGGACATCTGTCCACCACCCCCTGTGTCGGAAAAGAAGGCCTCAAAAATATCTCAACTATCTATAACAAAACGGACATCTTCTCTTTCACGCACTACGCGAGACAGGGGGTGGTGGACACGCGTCCACCTTGTCCACCTGTCCACCTCCTTTACTCGTGAACTATCTCCCCTCGGCAACCGCCTGCCCGCACCACCCAGCCCACCCACCACCCCACCCACGAAAGACACGCCCATGACCAACACCGACCCCCGCATCCGTCAACTCGCCGAAGCCCGCCAGCAACACGGCCACCAGCCCTACGGCTCGACCGCCCGCTGGGACAACCTCAAGCCCGACGAGCAGCAGCTCTTCCTCACCGAGGCCACCGCCTGGCTCGCCGCTGCCGTCGCCGCCGGGATCGCCCCGCCCGCCGAACGCCCCACACCCGACCACAACGCCGTCTGGGTCGACGAGGAGGGCTTCCTCTACGGCGAGTACCAGACCAGCCCGCCGACCCCGCTCGCCGAAGCCGCGATCCTCCGGCTGGTCTGGGCGTCCGAAGTCTGCTCCGAGAAGCGAGAGATGGAAGAGCAGGGCACCACCTTCCGGCTCCTCGGCTGGAGCGAGTGATGAGTCGACAGGCCACCCTCGACGGCCCCCGCCGCATCCAACGCCGCCGCACCAAAGGCTGGCGCGCACCCGCCGGCGCCGTCTACGTCGGACGCGGCACCCGCTGGGGCAACCCCTGCACCCAAATCCGCACGCCCGCCCTCGACGGCTCCGAGTGGGAGCACGAAGGCCGCCTCGGCAAGACCTCCGGCCAGCACCACGCCTACGTCCACCCCGACAAGACCATCACCTCGCACCTCGTCCAGGACGCCACCCGCGAGCAAGCCGTCGCCATGTACCGCCGCTTCATCGAGCAGCGTCCATCCCTGGCCGAAGCGGCACGCGCCGAGCTGGCCGGCCGCGACCTCATGTGCTGGTGCCCGACCGACCAGCCCTGCCACGCCGACGTGCTGCTGGAGATCGCCAACCAGCCCGCCACCTGACCGCCGCCGCCCCCGCTCCCACCGGCCCCCCGCACAAACGATCCCTACCGCGTGGCCAACAGCAACCCCACACCAACCCCGGAAGGACCACCAGCGTCATGACCAACCAGCCGTACACCGACGACGACCTCCGAGCCGAGGCCGCCCGCATCCACAAGCAGTTCACTGCCCAGCCAGACGAAGGCTTGGTCGGCGAGGTGATGGAGTCCGGCTACGTCCCCTCCGTCGAGACCAGCGAGGACGGTAGCGCCCGCACCTGGGTCGAGCTGCTGGAGCCCGACGGCGATGAAACTCCGGAGTACGCGAAGGCGCAGCGCGCCGTAACTGATCTGATCCGCGGCGCTGCCGACGTTTCCGGGTGGGCCGTCGCGCTCGGCGCGGATGGCCTCGTCCCCGACGAGGAGCACGTCGACATCCCCAGTGCCAACGGCGTGATCGGGGTGCGGATCCACTTCGCGTTTCACCCGGCGATGCCGGAGGAGATGCGCGCCTCGGTGATCGAGGCCGTGCACTTGGAGACCGCCGCTCCGACCGCCTGATCCTGCCGCCGCCGGCATCACACCCCACCCCGGAAAGGACCACCACCGACATGACCACGCAGAACCCCACCGACGGCCCCATCCACACCTGGTTCAGCCTCAGCTACAGCAACTACCAGGTCCTCCACCGCACGCTCATGCAGTCGATGCCTACCGCGTGGCAGGAGCGCATGGTCGCCTGCCTCGAAGAACTCGCCGACGCCTACCGGCACATCGAGCAGCCGGAGGCCTTCAAGGTCGAGGCCGCAACCGAGCACATCGTCAACGAGATGACGCCCGTCCAACTCGACGAGGCCGGGATCACCGAGGACGAGTACGACGAGCCCGTTCCCGAGGACCTGTCGCCGTTCGACCTGGCCGAGTGGCGGGACGAGCACGAGAAGCCGGAGCCGACCTACTCCCGCGACGGCGAGGAGCTCGACGTGCACGAGCGCGTGATGCTCCCGGCCGCCGACCCGGTGCCGCACTACAACCGCGGCCGGACGTACATCGAGCCGCGCCTGCCCAAGCCCAAGGAGGGCACCTGGTGCTCCTTCGGTGAGGGCGACGCCCCCGGTGCGGGCTGCATCCTGCCCGCCGGTCACGAGCCCGCGAACCGGCACGTGGTCGTCCCCGGCGACGTCGACGACGAATGACCCCGTGGCACCGGCCGCCGCTGTTCGACCCAGCGGCGGCCGGCCGCCCCTCGACCCTAGCCCGCCCGCCGGGCACGACCGAAAGAAGCCACCGATGACCACCGACCCGACCCCCGCCGTCGAAGTCTGGGCGCGCATGCTGTGCGCCGCCGACGTCCACGTCTACGGCACCGACCACCCCACCTGGCAGCAGCTGGCCGGCGAGCCCGGCAGCCGTATCCGGGACGACTACCGCAAGGCCGCCGCCTGGCTGCTGCCGCGGCTGACCGTGTCTGCCGTGGCGCCCGCCACCGACCGGGCCGCGCTCCGCGACGCGCTCCGCCGCGCCATCTGTGAGGCCAGCGGCTTCGAGTTCGACGACGACGGCATCGAACCGGACGAGTACGGCGAGCACGCCGACGCGGTCCTGGCCGTGCTGCCGCCGACCGCCGACCGGGCCGCCTCCGTCTGCATCTGCGGGCACGCGGAACAGCAGCACTTCGAGGACGTGTGCATCACCGAGATCACAGGCTGCGACTGCGGCGACTACCTGACGCCTGAAGCCGCAGGCGAGGTCATCGCCCGCTGGAGGACGGCAGCTCTTCAGGCACGCGCCGACCGTGCCGCCGTGCTGGAGGAAGCCGCCGAGGCACTGGGCCGCATGGACTACGACACGGACAGCAACGACTACGGCTACGACACGTACCGCGACGCCTGGAACGGCGGCGTGATGGACGGCGCAGGCCTGCTGCGCCGGATGGCTGCCGAGTCCGTGCCCGCCGACACGGGACACACCGGCGGCGAGACGCAGCAGGCCGCCCGGTGCAGCGCCGCCGTCCTCAACCGCCCCCACGGCCCGCACTCCTGGGAGCCGCAGCCCGACATACGGCCCGTCCGCTGCCCCGGCGCCTGCAAGTGCGATCACCCAGACGCCGAGCACAGCGTGTACGGCTGCGCCGACGGATGCGCCTGCGAGTACCTGCCCAGCCGGAAGCCCGCCGTCGGGGCACAGCAGCAGCCGAAGGAGACCCGGCCGTGACGAGCCTCGCCGACCGCCGTACCGCCGCCCTCACCGCACTCGCCCAACGGACACCGCCCGCCCAGCAGGCTTACCCCGGAGAGACCCAGCCGTCCGACGACCTGCCCGACGACCCGTCGCAGGCAACGGCCTACCTCGCCGCGACCCGCTGGCTGGACAGCGAGGACCCGTCGTGATCGCCGAGGCGGTCGACACCGTGTGGACGCTCGGCTGGGCGCTCCTCGTGTGGATCGTCCTCACCGCGGCGGTGGCCACGCTCGCCGGGTGGACGGTGGTGGCCGCCGTGGTGTGGGCGTGCCGGGCGCTGTGGCGGGGCGTGGCGGGGGTCAGGGCGCTCGTACAGCACTCCGAGGCCCCCGCGTTGCTCCCCGAGCCTCACAAGCCGTCAGAACGCCACACAGCCGCTCCCGCCCCGACGTGGGCCCGAACCGACAAGGACGCCGCATGACCCTCGCCGAGCTCCGCGCCCAACTCGACGCCCTCAACCTGCCCGACAACACCCTCGTCGTCCTCGCCAAAGACGCCGAAGGCAACGGCCACTCCCCGCTCGTCGAAGCCGACCACGCCATGTACCTCGCCGACACCACCTGGTCCGGCGAGCGCTACATGCCCGAGGCCCAGCGCCTCGCCGAACGGAACCCCGACGACTGGACGCAGGCCCCAGACGACGCGGTGCCCGCGATCTTCCTCTGGCCCACGAACTGACCCCACCCCCGTGGCGCCGGGTCCCGCCACCCCGGCCCGGCGCCCCCAACCAGCAAGGAACCAGACATGACCGCCCCGTCGCCCCGTGACCGTCTCCTCCGCGCCGGCCTCTCCGCAGGCTTCGCCGACCTCGTCCTCCGGGAGCACGCCCACATGCTCGCCGAGACCATCCGCCACCGGGACTACGACCCAGGAGCGGTGGAGCCGGTGCACTTGACCGTCCAGGCCGACGCCGACTTGATCGACCCCGAGGTGCAGCCGTGACTCTCGTCCCCGCGCACGCCCGCCCCTGGCGCTGCCGCTGCGGCCACCGCCACGACCCCACCGCCACCATCTGCCGCTTCACCGGAATCCCACGGGACTGGACATGACCGACGACGCGCGCGACATCCGCCGAGCGAGCCTCCGCAACCTCCTCGACCGCGCAGCCCGCGGCGCCCTCGTCAACCCCGACGAAGGCGCCCTCCTCCGCCAGCACGTCGAAGCCGAGATCCGCGCCGCCGACCAGCTGCTCCACCGGGAGCGCACTGACACCGAGGCCATCGCCCGGGTGCGGACGTGGGCGCAGGCCGCCATCGACGCAGGTGATACCGGACCCGGCGTAGCAATCGGACGACTCGTGATCAGCGTGATCGACGAGCTGACGAACAACGCTGAACAACCCGGGCGAACAACCGTGAACAACCCGGCAGCGACCCAAGCGACCGAACCCCGCGAGCACTGCGGCCACCTTGCACCCACCACACTCCTCACCACCCGCCCCACCGAATGCGTCCTCCCACCCGGACACTCCGGCAGCCACGCCGACGACCGCGGCTGCCGCTGGTGGCCCATCCCCGACCAGGAGCAGCCGTGACAGCCGTCGTCCCGTGCAGCAGCAAGGGCCGCCCCGGATGGGTGAAGGTCGTCAAAGGCGGCCAGTACGAATGCGTGCGCTGCGGCCGCCGCTGGCCGATGGGGCAGGGCAGCAGCCACCCGCAGGACTGACCTGCGTGGCATCCTGTGTCGCGAGCGCCCCTTGCGCGGCAGGGGGCGCTCACGCATTCGAACACGACGCGGCCCGCCAGCCAGTACCCCTACGGCCGGCGGGCCGAGCACCCCCAAGGGTGCCCCTCGCGAGGACCACGACCGTAAGCCCACACCCGGCCGAACCGAAAGATGTCGGCCCCATTGACCTGAAACCATCGCACAGGCAGCCTGAACCCCCACGCACCAGGCAAGGGGGACCCATGCCCGACAGCCACCGTGTCATCAGCCGCAAATACCCCGACGACCGCCGCGTCATCGCCGTCGTCGAGGACACCGACACCCCTGACCGGAAGAGCGACGACGAGATCCTCGACGCGATGGAGGAATGGGGCCGCGAGCGCCAGCTCCGCGCGGTGGAGGACCCTGAGTAGGTCAGTGCTCCCACACGTCTGGTCCGCCACCCCGCCACTCGATCAGCCCCGACCCGGCGACGTCCAGCTCGTCCCAGCCCTCCAGGCCGGCGTGCTGCAAGAACACCGTCAGATCCTGCAACGAGTACGCAGTCCCGAGGATCTTCCCGTCGACACGCACCCGGCGGCCGCCCGTCTCGGAGGGCGGGTACACGATCACGGGGCGGTCGGAAGCCATGACCCCAGCGTCACCCCGGCGAGGTGGCCGCGCATGCGGGGGGCGTCTGTCGGTGGCGGCGGGTAGCGTGTGGGTGCTGGCTGTCGCAAGCTGCTGCCGACAGGCTGGCCCGCTCTCGACCCGGGAGGGTACGGGGCGGAGGACAGCATGACGCCCGGCCGCGTGAACCGTGGCCGGGCGTAGCTGTAGGCGGGCCTACTCGGCGGCCAACCGCTCCCGGTATGCGGCCTCACCCTGCATGCGGTATTTGCTGACCACGGACTGCGAGACGCCCAACCCCTCGGCGACTTCGGCTGTGGTGAGGCCCTGCTCGACGGCCAGGTAAACGCGGATCTTGAACCGGGTGTCGGCGTCCTGCGCGGCCTCATACGACAGTCGGACGTCCGCGTGCAGCGCTTCACGGACGTGCGGCGGCCAGTCGATCCGCTTCCGCGCCGTCACGGACGCCATTCCTCGCGGTAGCCAGGTCGGTCCGCGTAGGGCAGGGCGAGCGCTCGAAGGATCGGGGTCACCGCGTCCAGTACCTCACCGAGCGCCGGGAACGGTACCGGGGAGGGATTGACGACCTCCTTCGCAAGCTTGCCGTGCCAGTGCGCGCACTCGGCGAGGATGCGCCGCTTGGCGTCGATCTCCCGCAGCACCCGCGCCGGAGACCATGCGGAGCGCCGCCACTCTGGTGGCTGGACCGTGTCCTCCACCCACTGACCGCCGATCCTCCGGCGCGTCGTAGTCGTCCGCTTCAGCGCCTCCTCGGCTGCCTGCTGGTCCTCGTCGAGCTGGGCCGTCAGCCACTGCACGAGTTCATCCACTCTGCGCCTCCGCATCCTTCTTCGCCGGTCGCTTCGTGCCGCGCAGCCCCTTGGCGATCTGCTGCGCCCGCGTCGGGTGCACGCCCAGTACGTTGCCGATCTGCTGCCACGTCATCCCCGAGTCCTTCATCCGCTGGACCCGCGCCTGACGCAGCTCCCGCAGGCGCGCGTGGTGGTCCGGCCAGGTATCGAGTACCTGCGTGACCGCCTTGGCGCACGCCTCGTCGTCCTGCATCTGCTCCAGGCGCTCGATGGCTTCCAAGAGTCGACGCACCTCCTCGACCTGCTCGTCCACTGACGCTCCCTCCGTGCCGTGGAGCGCGACACCCCGACTCTAGACCCTAGGGTCTTGCATCGCATAGACCCTAGGGTCTAACGTGCTGAGGCAGGGGGAGCCGCACCCGGTTCCCTGCAACGCACAACGGCCCCGTCCCGCTGAGTTGGCGCTCCGGGACGGGGCCAGGCCCACCTCAACCATCACGAAAAGGCAGGCCCTGATGGCCAACCGTACCGATCACCAGCACCCGAAGCACGACCCCCGCACCTGCAACCTGTGCAGCAGCCTCCGCCACCCCGCACAAGCCGCCCAAGGCCGCGCCCTCGCCAAGCACCTCGCCGCCAACCCCTTCCCCCAGCAAGGGGCCCGAGCATGAGCGAGCAGCCGAACACCCCGCCCGACGACGGCACCCCGGCCAACGACCCCGCCGCCGCCCTCCACTGGGCTGCCGTCGCGATGGGCCTCGCCGAAGCCCGCACCGAGCAGGGCAACCCGCTCACCGACGACGAGCACGCCGACTACGACCGCTACCAGGACGCCGCCCACGCCCACGGGTTCACCGAGGAGCAGGTCCGCGAGTACCTCGCCGAATACCGGAAGGCGGTGTCCCGGTGAGCCGCCCGCCCGGACACCACGCCGTCCGCATCCTCGCCCTCATCGCCCTCGCGCTGACCCTCGCCAGCTTCGCGGTCGTCCTCGCCGGAGGTGGCCACTGATGGGCGACACCTTCGGCGGCACACACCACCGCCCCCAACGCGACGGCCGAGGCCGCTCCCAACGGGAGCTGCAAGACCGGGCCAGCTACGACAACCAGCCCCAACTCGGCTGCGGCGCAGCGCTCCTGCTCTGCATCCTCGCCCTGGCCGCGGCCATCGGGGCGGTGATCGCGTGATGGGCGAGCGCTTCTGGTACGGCCTCGGCATCCTCGCCTCGATCGCGTCCGGCGTGTTCGCCGTCGTGTGGATGTCGACGCACTGAACCACTCCCGATCGGCCGGCCCGCGCGCACTCCGTTCCCCCACGGGCGCGCGGGCCGGTCCCCATCCCGCTCCCGGAGGAGCACCGTGAAGACCGACCGACCACCGAAGGACGAACCCGCCCCCCGCATCGTCCACGGCGCCCGCATCCTCGCCGCGCTCTCCGTCATCTGGTCCGGCTACGCCATCAGCGACCTCATGCACTCCGGCCCCTGGGGCGTCACCGTCGCCATCGCTGGAGACATCGGCTGGATCACCGTCCTGTGGGCCGAAGCCAACCGCGTCCGCATCTGGGACCGCACCTGGCCGGCCGCCGCGGCGGGCTGGCTCATCGCCGTCGGTGTCGGTGTCCTCCTCGCCGTGCACGGCACCCAGGGTCCGGACGGATCGTGGGCCAAGGCCATGGCCGGGGTGCTGGTCATCGCCGTCAGCAAGATCGTGTGGATGTTCGCGCTCGCCGCGACTGTCGACCGGACGGCCCTCACCCCCGAGCAAGAGGCAGAGATCGACTCGGTCATCCGTGACTCGTCGTACACCGCGCAGCTGCACGAGGCCCGCGCGGACGCTGAGATCGCCCGCATCTGGGCCGAGACGCGAACCGCGCTCGCCCGGGACGACGCCGACTTCGAGGTGACCCTGGAACGGGTCCGCAAGCGTGCCGAGCTCCACCGCCGGGCGCCGCTCGCCCTGCCCCCGGCGTCCGCCTCGGATTCTGCCGGGCCGGGGTTCGACGAGGTGGCCGAGCAGGCGATCGAGGTGATCGGCGAACAGGCCGAGCAACCCCCGAGCGCGCTCGCGAACAACCCGAACAACCCGAGCGAGCAGATCGCGAACAAGGCCGCGACCAGCCCGAACCCTGCGATCGGTCAGCCGAGTCTCGCCGATCTCGTCCGCGAACAGATCGCGATCAACCCGAACAACGCTGACGCGATCCGAGGCGTGCTGGCCGCCCGGCCTGACGCCAACAAGGAGAGCGTCGCCGCGGCTGTCCGCCGTGAGCGCGCCAAGACCCGCTCCAAGGGAGGCTACGCATGAGCCACCAGCCGGGAGCCGACGAGCTCCGCATGCGCGCCATCCTCCGCAAGCACCACGTCGGCCCCGACCCGGCGCCCGTGAGCGCACCGCCGAGGCCGACCGCACGTCCGCGGGACTGGCTCGACGACATCATCAAGACCGACCTCGCACCCGCCGCGCCGCCCCCGCCGGCCGAACAGCCGAAGCCCACCGCGCCGCCCAAGAACCCCGCGCCCGCGAAGACCCCGGCCGAGGCGGAGAAGAGGAAGAAGCACAGGAACCGGCCCGGCCCGGACACCCCGCACACCCCCTGGGACTCCCGCCCCGAAGACCCCCGCCAGTCCCTCGCCGACGCCTGGGACCGCATCCCGTACCGGCTGAAGTGGCTGGCCTACCACGGCAGCGCCGCCTACCTCGGCTGGACCGTCGGCCTCGTCGGCTACGCCACCTACGTCACCGCATGGATCGCCGACACCGGCCTGATCGGCCCGCAAGCGATCTTCTGGTACGTCGCCGCCGGCGCGACCGCCCTGCTGTACCGGCGCACCCGCTCCTGGTGGCGGCCCATCGCCTGGCTCGCCGCCGTCCCCGCCACCTCCACCATCGCCGGCGTGCTCCTGTACGCCCCCACCCAGTAAGGATCCCGCTGTGACCAGCGTGTTCGGCAACCTCGGCCCGGTCGGCCTCGCCTTCGTGCTGACCGTGCTGCTCATCTTCGGCATCCCCGGCGGGGGCAAGCTGAAGCCGCTCGGCTGGTGGCCGACGCTGATCCTCTCGATGCTCGCCGGGTCCGCGTACAAGGCAGCAGGCGGCCCCTTCAAGATCGTTCCGGACTTTGTGGGCAGCATCATCGCCACCATCAACGGCGTCATTCCCGGTCTGACCATGCCCGCGCTCGCCCTCGCTACCGCGATCTTCATCCTCTTCAAGAAGCTCACCACGAAGCAGATCGGCATCCTCGGGATCTTCTTCTGGTACATCGCCGCAGGCGCGGGCGGCACTTGGTCGTACATCTCCTCGGCGCCGCCGGAGGCGGAGGTGATCTGCCGGACCCACGCGTGCGTCCGCTCCCGGTCGGCGGCGGGCACCCCCATGACCTCGCTGACGACGGAGACCGGGAAGGGTTCGAGGACCCGCTCCACCAGGTCGGCCGGCGGCCCGTCCCGCACCACACCGTCCACCAGCGCGTCGAGCGTCTCCTGGGCCCGGGCGCGCAGCCGTTCCGTCGCGTCGACGGTGAACGCGCCGGCGACCGCCTCGCGCAGCCGGTCGTGGTCGGGCTGGTCGGCGAACGCGAGCGAGCCGGGCCGCGGCGCGAAGTGCGGTTCCGTGCGCGTTACCTGACGACGCGTCACCTCGGCGCGGCTGAACCGGGGGTCCTCGCTGAGCGCCTGGACGTCCTTGTAGCGGGTGGCCAGCCACGCCCATCCCTCACCGTGCGGCAGCTGGACACGGACCAGCGGGCCCTGGCGCATGAACTCGGCGAGCAGGGGATCGAACTCCGTCCCCTTCAGGCCGAGCGTGGGCCAGTGCCGCACCGGAGGCGGTGCCTGTCCGGTCAGCGTGGTGGTTTCCTCGGTCATGCCCCCACCCTCGTCGCCGCCCTGTGGCCTGTCGCGCGGGAGTGCTCCAGCCGGAGGTCAGCCGGTCACGGCGTCGACGAGCGCGGCCAGGGCGCGGGCCAGCCGGTCCAGGCCGGGTCCGGCGGGGCCGCCCGGCTCGCTCATGTACGTGTCCCGGCGGATCTCCACCATCAGGGCGCTCACCCGGGGGTCCTCGCCGTAGAACTCCAGCGGGACGTACGTGCCGCCGAACGGGCTGTCGAGTCCGGTCTCCCCGCACTCCGCGAACGCCTCGCGCGCCGCGCCGAGCAGCCCGCCCGGGGTGTGGAAGGAGTCGGTGCCCAGGCAGACCGGCGGCCGGGGACCGTCGCCGTGCAGCTCGTAGGGCAGCGCCCGGGTGGGGTAGGAGTGCACGTCGATGATCACGGCCCGCCCCGCGACGGCCAGCCGGTCGGCCACCGCGTCCGTCATCGCCCGCGCGTACGGCCGGAAGTACCGCGCGATCAACGGCTCGGGGTCGGTGTCCGCGGGCCGCAGCGGCGCGCGGTGCGTGGTGCTCGTGTACACGGCGCCCATCCCCACGGCGAGCATCTCCTCCCGCTCGTCCGGGAACCGCTCCGGGTCCACGACCAGCCGGGACAGCCGGTTGACGAACCGCCAGGGGGTGACAGCGCACAGTCCTGCCGCCGCCTCGGCGAGTTCCGCGGTGTGCGCGTCGACGAGGTGGTCCAGCTCCCGCTCCAGTTCCTCGTCGTCGAGCAGGATGCCGGCCCGCACGTCCGCCGGTGTCTGTCGCGCGGAGTGCGGCACATGGAGGAGCACGGGGGAGTCCGCCGCGCCCGGCAGCAGCGCGAAGGACGGTTCGGCGGAAGGCGTCATGCGGCTGCTCCGGAGGCGTTGTCAGTGGGGTGGTGCACGATCAAGGTGCCACATCGACGACGCCGAGGAAGGGCGGGGCCGCAGCATGCCCGTCAGCAACCAGCAGGTGACCGCACACCCCTTTCTCAAGGGGCTCTACGAGGACGACTACTACCCCGACCACGTGCTGGACCGGGGCAGGGAGATCCTGCTGCGGCTGTGCGAGCGCATCGAGACCGAACGGCCCGTCGGCCTCGCGGCGCTGTACGCGCTGACCCATGCCGCCACCGACGAGTTCAACGACCTCCAGGCCGCCTTCGAGGAGGCCGGCAGTGACATCGAGACGGTCGCCCGGGAGGAGATAGCCGAGGACTTCGCGTATGTCGCCGACGCCTACGGCTTCACGGACGCCGACATCGAGGAACTGATCGCCACCCGCGACTGGTGAGACACGGCTCCGCCCCGGCCGGGCATTGCCGGCCGGGGCGGAGCCACCTGCGGACCCTCAGGGAGCGTGGCGTCAGCTCAGGGACGCCAGCGCCTCGTTCCACGTGGCCGACGGGCGCATGATCTTCGCGGCCTTGGCCGGGTCGGGCTGGTAGTAGCCGCCGATGTCGGCGGGCTCGCCCTGGACGGCGTTCAGCTCGTCGACGATCTTCTGCTCGTTGGCGGCGAGCGTCTCGGCGTGCGCGGCGAAGGCCTTCGCCAGGTCCGTGTCCTCGGTCTGCTTCGCCAGCTCCTGCGCCCAGTACAGGGACAGGTAGAAGTGGCTGCCGCGGTTGTCGATGCCGCCGACGCGACGGGTCGGCGACTTGTCCTCGTTGAGGAAGGTCGCCGTGGCGCGGTCGAGGGCGTCGGCGAGGACCTTGGCCCGCGCGTTGTCGGTGACCGTCGCGAACTGCTCCAGGGACGGGACCAGCGCGAAGAACTCACCGAGGGAGTCCCAGCGCAGGTAGTTCTCCTTGACCAGCTGCTGCACGTGCTTCGGCGCGGAGCCGCCGGCACCCGTCTCGAACAGGCCGCCGCCCGCCATCAGCGGGACGACCGAGAGCATCTTGGCGCTGGTGCCCAGCTCCAGGATCGGGAACAGGTCGGTGAGGTAGTCACGCAGGACGTTGCCGGTCACCGAGATGGTGTCCTCGCCGCGGCGGATGCGCTCCACCGACAGCTTGGTGGCCTCCACCGGGTTGAGGATCCGGATGTCCAGGCCCTCGGTGTCGTGCTCCGGCAGGTACGCGTCGACCTTGGCGATCAGGTTGGCGTCGTGCGCGCGGGTCTCGTCCAGCCAGAAGACGGCCGGGTTGCCGGTGGCGCGGGCGCGGGTGACGGCCAGCTTGACCCAGTCGCGGATCGGGGCGTCCTTGGTCTGGCAGGCGCGGAAGATGTCACCGGCGGAGACGGCCTGCTCGATGACGACGTTCCCGGCCTGGTCGACCAGGCGGACCGTGCCGGTGGCCGGGATCTCGAACGTCTTGTCGTGGCTGCCGTACTCCTCGGCCTTCTGCGCCATCAGGCCGACGTTCGGGACCGAACCCATGGTCGACGGGTCGTAGGCGCCGTTGGCGCGGCAGTCGTCGATCACGGCCTGGTAGACGCCGGAGTAGCTGGAGTCCGGCAGCACCGCGAGGGTGTCGGCCTCCTGGCCGTCCGGGCCCCACATGTGGCCGGAGGTGCGGATCATGGCCGGCATCGAGGCGTCGACGATGACGTCGGACGGCACGTGCAGGTTGGTGATGCCCTTGTCGGAGTCGACCATCGCCAGGGCCGGGCCCTCGGCGAGCTCGGCGTCGAAGGAGGCCTTGATCTCGGCGCCCTCGGGCAGGGCCTCCAGACCCTTGTGGATGCCGCCCAGACCGTCGTTCGGGGTCAGGCCGGCCGCGGCGAGTGTCTCGCCGTACTTCGCGAACGTCTTAGGGAAGAAGGCGCGCACCACGTGACCGAAGATGATCGGGTCGGAGACCTTCATCATCGTGGCCTTGAGGTGCACGGAGAACAGCACGCCCTCGGCCTTGGCCCGGGCGATCTGCGCGGTGAGGAACTCCCGCAGCGGCGCGACGTGCATGACGGAGGCGTCGACGACCTCGCCCTCGAGGACCGGTACGGACTCGCGCAGCACGGTGGTGGAGCCGTCGTCGCCGACCAGCTCGATCCGCAGCGAGCCGGCCTCGGAGATCACCACGGACTTCTCGGTGGAGCGGAAGTCGTCCACACCCATGGTCGCCACGTTGGTCCTGGACTCGGGGGTCCAGGCGCCCATGCGGTGCGGGTGGGTCTTGGCGTAGTTCTTGACCGAGGCGGGGGCCCGGCGGTCGGAGTTGCCCTCCCGCAGGACCGGGTTGACCGCGGAGCCCTTGACCTTGTCGTAGCGGGCGCGGATGTCGCGCTCCTCGTCGGTCTTCGGGTCGTCCGGGTAGTCCGGCAGCGCGTAGCCCTGGCTCTGCAGCTCGGCGACCGCGGCCTTGAGCTGCGGGATCGACGCCGAGATGTTCGGCAGCTTGATGATGTTCGCCTCGGGCGTCTTGGCGAGTTCGCCGAGCTCCGCCAGGGCGTCCGGGATCCGCTGGTCCTCGGTGAGGTACTCCGGGAACAGGGCGACGATGCGGCCGGCCAGCGAGATGTCACGCGTCTCCACGGTGACACCCGCCTGCGAGGCGTACGCCTGGACCACCGGCAGGAAGGAATACGTCGCCAGGGCCGGGGCCTCGTCAGTGTGCGTATAGATGATGGTCGAGTCAGTCACCGGGTGCTCCGCTCCACGTCTGCAACATTGCTCGACATCAAGATATCTCCTGGGTGCCCCGGTCTCGACAGCGGTCCTCGGCCTACTTCCGGAGAAGTTCTGCGTCCGACGAGGCAACCGATTGGTCTGATGTTGTGGTCATGCAAAGTTGATCGCCCTCTGACCGACGGCCGGAACCGACCAACCGGCCGCCCGAGCGAAAGCGGACCATGAGATATCGCACCAGAGTGACGGCGCCGGCCACCGCACTGATCGGCACCGCCGCGGCACTGACCGTGGGCTCAGTCGCCCACGCGGCCCCGGCGGCCTCGTCACCGGGCGCCGAGACCCTCGGCGACCCCGTCTTCCCCAGCCTCGGCAACGACGGCTACCGGGTCTCCGCGTACGTGCTGGATTTCGCGTACGACGCCACCACCCGGCTCGTCACCGCCACGGCGACCCTGCGGATCCGCACCACCCAGGCCCTGAGCCGCTTCTCCCTGGACGCCCTCGGCCTGGACATAACCTCCGTCAGCGTCGCGGGCCGCGGGGCAGGCTTCGAGCAGGTGGGGGAGAAGCTGCGGATCACGCCCGTCAGCAGCCTGCCGGACCAGTGCGCGGCCACCGTCGTCGTGGCGTACACCGCGGACCCGCGCCGCTCCCTCGCGCACACCGCCTGGGTCGCCACCCCGGACGGCTTCGCCGTGTGCCCGCAGCCGGACTCGGCGCACACCGTCTTCCCCTGCAACGACCACCCGCAGGACAAGGCGGACTTCACCTTCCGCCTCACCGTGCCCAGCGGGCTGCGCGGCGTGGCGAGCGGTTCCCTGGTGAACACCGAGACCCTCGCCGACGGCCGGGTGGCCTACACCTACCGGTCCCGTGAGCCGATCGCCACCGAGGTCGTGCAGATCACCGTGGGCGACTACGTGGTCAAGAGCCGGCCGGGCCCGCACGGGCTGCCCCTCAGGGACGTCGTGCCGACCGCGCGCGCCGCCGCCCTGGAGCCCGCGCTCTCGCTCACGCCGGGGCTGGTGAGCTGGGTCGAGCAGCGGCTGGGCGCCTACCCGTTCGAGACGTACGGGCTGCTGCCCTGCAACTCCGACGACCCGGCCGCCTTCGACTTCACGGGCCTGGAGACGCAGACCCTCACGCTGTACAAGCCGAACTACCTCCTCCAGGAGGAGTCGAAGATCGGCTCGCACATGATGCACGAGCTGGTCCACTCCTACTTCGGCAACAGTGTCAGCCCCGCCACCTGGGCCGACCTGTGGCTGAACGAGGGCCACGCCGACTTCTACGGGCTGCTGTACCGCTACGAGCGTGGCTGGGCCGACTCGATCGGCCTGACCACCATGGAAGCCCGCATGCAGAACACCTACGCGCGCGGCGACCAGTGGCGCAAATCCTCCGGACCGGTCGCCTCGCCCAACGCGGCGAACCTCTTCGACAGCCAGCGCTACCTGGGCGGCGTCCTCGTCCTGTACGCGCTGCGGCAATTGGTCGGCGAGACGGTGTTCGGCTCCATCGAGCGCACCTTCCTGGAGCGGTACCGCGACTCGGCGGCCTCGACGCAGGACTACATCGCCGTCGCCTCGGAGGTCTCCGGCCAGGACCTGTCCGGCTTCCTGGGGGACTGGCTGTTCGGCACCAAGACCCCCCGGATGCCCGGCCACCCGGACTGGACGGTCACGCCGGCGACCGCGTCGCTCGTCGCGCCGAACAGCCGCAGGGGCGGGCACTACCACGACAACTCGGCCACCCTGTAGGGGCCCGGCCGAGGTGAGGCAGCCGCGGTAGGGGCTCAGTCGAGCCGGACGGAGGGAACCTCGTCCGGCTCGAACTGGGCGCCCCGCTGCTGCGGGATGACCACCGCGCCGTGCTGGAGCGCCACGGTCCGGGTGGGCGCCGGGATCCGGATGCCCTCCTCGCGGTAGCGCCGGTGCAGGCGCTTGATGAACTCGTGCTTGATCCGGTACTGGTCGCTGAACTCGCCGACGCCCAGGATGACCGTGAAGCCGATGCGGGAGTCGCCGAAGGTGTGGAAACGGACCAGCGGCTCGTGATCGGGCAGGGCCCCGGTGATCTCGGTCATCACCTCGGCGACGACCTCGATGGTCACCCGCTCGACGTGCTCCAGGTCGCTGTCGTAGGCCACCCCCGCCTGCACCAGGATCGTCAACTCCTGCTCAGGACGCATGTAGTTGGTCATGTTCGTCTTGGCGAGCTCCCCGTTGGGGATGACGACCAGGTTGTTGGAGAGCGAACGGATCGTCGTCTGGCGCCAGTTGATGTCCTCGACGTAGCCCTCCTCGCCGCTGCTCAGCCTGATGTAGTCGCCGCGCTGGACGGTCTTGGAGGCGAGGATGTGGATGCCCGCGAACAGGTTGGCCAGCGTGTCCTGGAGGGCGAGAGCGACGGCCAGGCCACCGACCCCGAGGGCGGTGAGCATGGGCGCTATGGAGATGCCCAGCGTCTGTAGCACCACCAGGAAACCGATCGCGAGGACCAGCACCCGGGTGATGTTGACGAAGATCGTGGCCGATCCGGCGACACCGGAACGGGACTGGGTGACCGTCTGCATCAGCCCGGCGACGATCCGGGCCACCGCCACCGTGACGACGAAGATCAGCAGCACGGTCAGGACCTGGTTGACGGTGTGCTGGACGCCGGCGACCAGCGGCAGCGCCGCCGCGGCGGACGCGGCACCGCCCGCCACCGCGGCCCACGGCAGCACCGTCCGCAGCGCGTCCACGATGACGTCGTCACCGCCCCAGTTGGTGCGGTCGGCGTGCTTGCGCAGCCAGCGCAGCAGCATGCGCAGCCCGAACGCCGCCAGCAGGCCCGCGGCCACCGCGATGCCGGCGATGACCAGGTCGTCCACGGTGAGGTCGCGCTTCACCGGTCACCTCCGGGGAGAAGGACTGCGGCGACGGCCTGCGCCGACGGCCGGATGTGAAGTTGCGTCACGTTGCCACCTGCTCGATTCCGGGATGTGCGGTCGCGCCGGCCGGGAAGCCCCCCCGTGGCCGACGCGACCGCTCATCCTGCCGTATCCGGTACGGAAGTTCGTAACGGAACCGACGCCGGATCGCGCGGTTTCAGACGATTCCCTCGGCCAGCTCGGCCTGTTCCCGGTCGGTGTAGGCGGCCGTGGTGGGTGTGCCGTACGAGCGGCGGGCGACGAACCACCACACCGTGGCCAGGATCAGGACGACGGCGAGGGCGACGGACGCGTAGTTCATGGTGTCCGCCGTCACCGGTGACGACTGCGGCAGGCAGAACAGCACCGTCACACAGGCCACCCACACCACCGCGATCCAGCCGACCGGCCTGCTCCACCGGCCCAGGTTCCACGGACCCGGCTGGAAACGGTCGCCCGCGCGCAGACGCAACAGCACGGGAATGGCGTACGCCGGTGTGATGCCGATGACGTTGATGGCGGTCACCGCGCCGTACGCGGTCGTCGAGTACAGGGAGGGCAGGGCCAGCACGCAGGCGACCGCCACCGACAGCCACACGGCGGCGACCGGGGTCTGGGTGCGGGCGCTGACCGTGCGCCACAGCGCCGAGCCCGGCAGGGCCTTGTCCCGGCTGAACGCGAACACCATCCGGCTGGCCGCTGCCACCTCCGCGTTGCCGCAGAACAGCTGCGCCACGATCACCACGAGCAGCAGCGCGCTCGCGCCGTCCGTGCCCAGACCGTCGAGGAGGATCTGCGCGGGGGGCACCCCGGTCTCGCTGGCCCGCGTGGCGTCGTAGTCCTGGATGGCGAAGGTGAGACCGGCGAGCAGCACGAAACCCGCGATCCACGACACCCAGATGGAACGCACGATGCCCTTCGCGGCCGACACCGACGCGTTGGACGTCTCCTCCGACAGGTGCGCCGAGGCGTCGTAGCCGGAGAACGTGTACTGCGCGAGCAGCAGACCGATGGCGGCCACGTACACCGGGTTGGACCAGCCGGTCTCGTTGACGAACTCGGTGAACACGAAGGACGGCGACTGGTGGTGGTCGGGGACGATCGCGAGCGCGCCCACGATGATCGCCACGCCCGCCAGGTGCCACCAGACGGATATCGAGTTGAGCACGCTGACCAGCCGCACGCCGAACAGGTTCAGCACGGCGTGCAGCAGCAGGATCACCATGAAGATCAGCATCGTCTTCTCAGGCGTCGGCTCGAAGCCCCACTGGAGGTTCATGAACGCCCCGGTGAACAGAGCGGCGCCGTAGTCGATGCCGGCGATGGCGCCGAGCAGGCCGAGCAGATTCAGCCAGCCCGTGTACCAGCCCCAGCGGCGCCCGCCGAGCCGGTCGGCCATGTAGTAGAGGGCACCGGACGTCGGATACGCGCTGGTGACCTCCGCCAGCGCGAGTCCCACGCACAGCACGAACAGACCGACGCCCGCCCAGCCCCACAGCATCACGGCGGGACCGCCGGCGCCCATCCCGAAGCCGTACAGGGTCATGCAGCCGGACAGGATCGAGATCACCGAGAAGCTGATCGCGAAGTTGCCGAAGCCGCCCATGCGGCGGGCGAGGACCGGCCGGTAGCCGAGCTCGCGCAGGCGCCGCTCCTCGTCGTCCTGCGGCACGCCCGGGGACGTCGACGGCTCGGGGCTGGGAGACATGGTGGGACCTCCGGTGAGGGAACGGGGGAAACGGTTGGGGCGTCAGGCGCCGGGTCCGCGCGCCGCCGACCGGCTGCGCGCACGGGCCTGGAGGAAGAGCTGCACGGCCTCGGACTGGTCGCCCGGAGCCGCGGCCCGCTGGGTCCAGGGCAGGGGGGTGTAGTACGGCCCGATCGCCTCGAACACCCGGGCCGCGTCCTCGAACCGCAGCGCTCCCCACAGGGCGTGGGCCAGGTGGTTGAGGTCGAGCGGGGAGCGTTCGTCCGGCCGGGACCGCTCGAACCAGGACGTGTACGCCCGGCCCGCCTCACGGGTGGCGTCGTCGGCCACCCAGTACAGGTCCAGGGCGGCGGCCCGCCCGCTGCCGCGCCGGTAGCGCTCGACCCGGACGTACAGCGGCAGCAGGTGCAGCGCGGAGCCCGGCGGCGCGGATCCGGCCACCGAGTGGGCGTAGCCGGCCGCCTCCGCCAGCCGGTCCGACGCCGCCTGCGCGTACAGGAACTGGAGCACGCGGTGGTGGGCCTCGCGGTTGTACGGGTCGCGCTTGTCGGCCTCGGCCAGCAGGCCCCACGGGCCGGGCGGCAGCATCGGTCCGGGCGGCGCCACCCGGTGTTCCGCCCACAGCTGCCGCCGGTCCAGCTGGGCGAGCGCCAGCAGGCACACCCACGGCACCGGGTCCCGGGGCGCGGCCCGGGTGGCGGCGTCGCTCACGTCCCAGGCCTCGATCCACAGTTCGTGCGTCCGGCGGTGCCCGTCGCGCCGGGCCCGCAGCGCGCGCTCCACCGCGACCCGGGCCTGCATCACCGCCGCCGGGACGCTGTGCGGCTCCTCGGCGAGCCAGGCGCGCACCACGTCGGTGCCGGCCGCCGCCGCGGCCAGGACCTGGGTGCGCTGCGTCCACTGCCACCAGACCGTGGTCCGCTCCAGCAGGGCGCGCATCGACATCCAGCGTCCGGCGCGCACCTCCTGGAGGGCGGCGCGGAGTTCGGCGTCGTGGCCCGCGGGGTCGTACACGGGGCGAGCTCCGTCTCTGGCCATCAGCCCGCCCCGGACGTCGGGCCGGGCAGGACGGCGGGGTGGAGTAACAACAGCCCTCCTCCGGGCGGCGGTTGAGGAGATCGCGGTGGTCGGCGGTCACTATAGGGCGGCCGGCCGCACGTCACGCCCGGTTCCCGGATCCTTTCGAACTTCTTTGCCCCTGCCCCCGGTTGACCGGCGGCCGGCCCGTGGCCGGGAGTGCGTCGTCGCTGGTGGGCGGTGCTTGACGCGGTGCGGGAGGCGGCGGCAGGCTGTCGGGCTGTGATCACCGAGAAAGGGGTGTGATGACCGGTCCGGTACTCGCCGTCGACCAGGGCACGTCCGGCACCAAGGCGCTGGTGATCTGCCCCGAACGCGGCGTCATCGGCACCGGGTTCGCCGCCGTACGGCCCCGCCATCTGCCCGGCGGGCTGGTGGAGGCCGACCCGGCCGAGCTGTACGGCTCGGTGGTCGAGGCGGGGACCCGCGCCCTGGCCGAGGCCGGGGAACCCGTCGTCGCGCTGGGCCTGGCCAACCAGGGCGAGACCGTGCTCGCCTGGGACCCGGCGACCGGCCGCCCGCTCACCGACGCCCTGGTCTGGCAGGACCGCCGGGCCGAGAGCGTGTGCGCCCGACTCTCCGACCACGCCGACGAGTTGCGTCAGCTGACCGGCCTGCCCCTCGACCCGTACTTCGCCGCGCCCAAGATGGCCTGGATTCGACGGCACCTCACGGCGGAGGGAGTCGTCACCACCAGCGACGCCCATCTGGTCCACCGCCTCACCGGCGCCTACGTCACGGACGCCGCCACCGCGGGACGGACCCAGTTGCTGGACCTCGACCGGGTGGAGTGGTCGCCGCGGGCGCTGGACCTCTACGGCCTGTCCGGTGAGCGGCTGCCGGAGGTCGTCGACGCCGCCGTCCCCGTCGGCACCACCACGGCCTTCGGCCCCGAGATCCCGCTCACCGCTCTCGTCGTCGACCAGCAGGCCGCCCTGCTTGCCCAGCGGATCACCGCACCCGGCGGCGCCAAGTGCACCTACGGCACCGGGGCGTTCCTGCTCGCCCACACCGGCGACACCCCCACCCGGGGAACCTCCGGACTGGTCAGCTGTGTGGCCTGGCGGCTCGGCGGACGTACCAGCTACTGCCTCGACGGGCAGGTGTACACGGCCGCCTCCGCCGTCCGCTGGCTCACCGACCTCGGCGTGATCGGCGGCGCCGCCGACCTCGACTCCGTGGGGGGCGGGGTGCCCGACAGCGGGGGCGTCACCTTCGTCCCGGCCCTCGCCGGACTCGCCGCCCCCTGGTGGCGCGGCGACCTGCGCGGCTCGCTCACCGGCCTCGGCCTCGACACCGGCCCAGGGCACCTGGTGCGCGCGCTGTGCGAAGGCCTGGCGGCGCAGGTGGTCTCGCTCGCCGAGGCCGCCGCGGCCGACCTCGGCGACCCCCTCGACGTGCTGCGCGTCGACGGTGGCCTGACCCGCTCGGCCCTGCTCATGCAGACCCAGGCCGACCTCCTGCAACGCCCCGTCGAGGTGTCCGCCCTCCCCGATGCGACCGCGCTCGGCGTGGGCGCCCTGGCCCGGCTCGGCGCGGACCCGGACCTGACACTCGCCGAGGCCCTCCCGCACTGGAAGCCCGCCGCCGTCTACGAACCCCGCATCACCGCCGACGAGGCCGCCGCACGCCTCGCGGTGTTCACCGCCGCCGTGACCGCGCTGCTCGACAGGAGGCCCGGATGAGGGGCGTCCGGCGGGGGGTGGCTGTTCCGCGAACCCAGGCGCGGGCGCAGGCGCAGGCGCGGGTGCCGCCGGGGCGGGGCCGCGGGGCGCGTGTCACGGCCGGTGGAGGCCCGGGGCGGCCGGCGGGGTTCACCGCCGTGACCGAGTCGCCCGGCCGGAGGTCCGGATGACGGTCACCCGGCGCGGGGCGCTGCCTTCGGTGACGTACGACGTGGTGGTGGTCGGGGCCGGGGTCGTCGGGTGTGCGATCGGCCGTGCCCTCGCCCGGCATCCGGGGCTGCGGGCCGCCCTCGTCGAGGCGGGGGACGACGTCGGTCAGGGCACCTCGAAGGCCAACACCGCGATCCTGCACACCGGTTTCGACGCGGTGCCCGGTTCCCTGGAAGCCCGTCTGGTCCGTGAGGGCGCGCGGCTGCTGGCCGGGTACGCCGCCGAGTGCGGCATCCCCGTCGAACCCGTCGGCGCGCTCCTCGTCGCCTGGGACGAGGAACAGCTCACCGCGCTGCCCCGCCTCGCCGCGAAGGCCGAACGCAACGAGTACCGGGACACCCGCCTGATCGGCCCGGCCGAGCTGTACGCCCGCGAACCGCACCTCGGCCCCGGCGCGCTCGGTGCCCTGCACGTGCCCGGCGAGAGCGTCGTCTGCCCCTGGACGACGACCCTCGCGTACGCCACCCAGGCCGTCCGCCACGGCGTCGACCTGCACCTCGACTGCCGGGTGCGGAGGACGAGCCGGCGGGCGGGCATCCACGTCCTCGACACCGACCGGGGCGCCCTGCGCGCCCGGTGGCTGGTCAACGCGGCCGGGCTGCACGCCGACACGCTCGACCGGCACCTCGGCCACGACGACTTCACCGTCACCCCGCGCCGCGGTCAGCTCCTCGTCTTCGACAAGTTCGCCCGCGCCCTCGTCCGCCACATCCTGCTGCCCGTCCCCACGGCCCTCGGCAAGGGCGTCCTGGTCGCCCCCACGGTGTACGGCAACGTCCTGCTCGGTCCCACCGCCGAGGACCTCGACGACAGACGCGCCACCGGCACCACCGCCGACGGTCTCGCCCTTCTCCGGGACCAGGGCCGGCGCATCCTGCCCGGCCTGCTCGACGAGGAGGTCACCGCCGTGTACGCGGGCCTGCGCGCCGCCACCGAGCACGACGACTACCGTGTCTCGGCGCACCCCGGGCAGGCGTACGTCACCGTCGGCGGCATCCGTTCCACCGGCCTGACGGCTTCCCTCGCCCTCGCCGGCCACGTGACGGGGCTGCTCGCCGAAGCGGGCCTGGACCTCGGCCCGGCCCGCGAGCTCGACCCGGTCCGCATGCCCAACCTCGGCGAGGCCTTCCCGCGCCCCTACCGGCGGCCCGACCTGATCGCGGCCGACCCGGAGTACGGCACCCTCGTCTGCCACTGCGAGCGCGTCTCCCGCGGTGAGATCCGTGACGCGCTCACCGGCCCGGTCCCGCCCGCCGGCCTCGACGGCCTGCGCCGCCGCACCCGGGCCGGGGCGGGCCGCTGCCAGGGGTTCTACTGCGGTGCGGCGGTGCGCGAACTGTTCGAGCGGGCGAGCCGATGAGGGCCGTACGCGGGAGGGGCGGGGCCGGCCCGGGCGGCGCGCGAGGCGGGACGGCCGTACGGGACTCGGCCGGGCAGGAGGCCGGCGGTCTCCGCACGCCTCCCGGCCGCAGGACGCGCGGTGCCGCGGTGCCCGGCCGCCGGTCCGGGGAGGGCCGGGCGTGAGCGCCGAGCGTGCCGTCGACGTGCTCGTCGTCGGCGCCGGCCCGGCCGGTCTCGCCGCCGCCGCCCGGCTGGCGGCCGCCGGTGCCGGCCGGGTCGAGGTCCTGGACCGGGAGCAGCAGCCGGGGGGAGTCCCCCGGCACTGCGCCCACGGCGGCTACGGCACCGCGCTGCGCCCGCTCACCGGCCCCGCGTACGCCCACGCGCTGGTCACCGCCGCCGAGCACGCCGGAGCCGTCGTACGCACCGGGGTGACGGCCCTCGACTGGGCCGGGCCCCTGGCGCTGGACACCGTCGGCCCGCACGGGCCGCGGACCCTCCACGCGCGGGCGGTCGTCCTGGCCACCGGGGCCCGCGAACGGCCCCGCGCCGCCCGGCTCGTGCCCGGCACGCGCCCGGCCGGGGTGTACACCACCGGGGAACTCCAGCAGGCCGTGCACCTGTACGGCCGGTCCGTCGGCAGCCGCGCGGTGGTGGTCGGCGCGGAGGACGTCTCCTACACCGCCGCCGACACGGTACGGGCCGCCGGGGCCCGGGTCGTGGCGATGGTCACCGACCTGCCCCGTCCGCAGACCGCGTCCGCCCGCGCCCTCGACGCCCGCCTGCGCCGCGGCGTCCCGCTGCTCACCGCCACCACGGTCACCGAACTCGTCGGCCACGGGCGGCTGTCGGGCGTGCGGGTACGCCACCACGACGGCCGGACGGCCCTGCTGCCCTGCGACACCGTCGTGTTCACCGGCGACTTCGTGCCGGAGCACGAACTGGCCCGGCGCGGCGGGCTCACCCTCGACAGCGGCACCCGCGGCCCGGCCGTCGACGGCTCGCTGCACACCTCGCGCCCCGGCGTGTTCGCCGCCGGCAGCGTCCTGCACGCCGTCGAGAGCGCGGCCACGGCGGCCCGCGAAGGCGTGCACGTGGCCGACGCCGTCCTGCGGACACTCGCCGGAGCCGAACCGTCCGACGGCGTCCCCCTGCTCGTCGCGCCACCGCTGCGCTGGATCGCCCCCAACCGCGTCACCCCGGCCGACCGGCTGCCGTACGTCCTGCGCACGTCGGTCCCGCTGTCCCGGCCGGTCCTGCGGGTCACCCAGGACGGCCGCGTCCTGCACCGGGCCCGCCTGTCACCGCGTACGGTCCTGCCGAACCGCACCCTGACCCTGACGGCCCGCTGGACCGGTCGCGTGGACCCGAAAGGCGGGCCCGTACGGGTCATGGTCCGACCCGGGGTGGTGGTCAGATGATCTTCCGCTGGACCAGGCGGTCGGCGTCAGGGCTATCGGCGTCAGGGGACCGGACCAGCGCCGTCGGCTCCCAGGGCCAGGGGGCACGTGGTGAGGTTCCGGTGGGCGAGGAGCAGGGCCCCGGGGCCGGTGGTCGGGGCGTCTGCGGTTGCCGGGGCCTCGGAGGGCGGGTTGGCGGGAGGGCGTCCGGCCGGCCGTGGCGGTCAGATGATCTTCAGCCGGACCAGGGCGGCCAGCGTCAGCGCTCCCGGGACCAGGGGGAGCCACACGGTGATGATCCGGTAGGCGAGGACCACGGCCGTGGCGACGGCGGCCGGGCCGCCCGCCGCCACCAGGGCCACCACCAGCGCCGCCTCCACGGAACCGATCCCGCCCGGCGTGGGCACCAGCGCGACGGCGACCGTGGCCGCCAGATACGCGAGTGCCATGTGCGCGGGCGGCACCGGCAGCCCCAGGGCCTTCCCCACCGCGACCAGGCCGGCCGCCTGGAGCGCGGGGAAGGCGAGCGAGCCGCCCCACAGGGCGAGCGCCCGGGCGGGCCGGGTGTGCACCGAGCGCGCCTCGCCCAGCGCGGTCCGCAGGAACGAGAGCGCGGCCGTACGCAGCCGTCGTACGCACGCGAGCACGCCCACGGCGACGAGCAGGGCGGCGACGGCGGCCAGCAGCAGCGGGCCGACCGCCCCGTCCGGCAGGAGGGCGCCGAGGCGCAGCGCGCCGGGGAAGGCGACGAACAGCGCGGCGAGCAGGGCCAGCCGGCCGATCGCCTCGGCCAGCAGATACAGCGCGAGCCCCGCGGACGAGCGGGCGAGCGGAAGTCCGCACACCGTCATGAAGCGCAGGTTGACCGCGCTCGCGCCCAGGCCGGTCGGCAGCAGGTGGTTGGCCGCGCCCGCCGCGAACTGGGTGGCCAGCAGCCGCCCTTTGGGCAGCGGCTCGACGACGGCACCCTGCCGGGTGGTCGCGGCGGCCACCCAGGTCAGACAGGTGGTACCGACCGCGACCGCCAGCCAGGGCCACTCGGCGTTCGTCAGATGGCCGAAGCCCTCGGCGAGCACCGACCGGTGCCGGACCGCGACGACGGTGACGAGCAGGAGCGGAACGACGCACAGGATCTGACGTATCCGACGGGCGGGGACGCGACGGGGGAGTCGTCCCTCGGGGAGGTCGGTGAGGTGGGGGAGGTGGGGGACCTTGGGGATCTCGGGCATGTCGGGGACGTGTACCGCTGTCACAGTGGGAGAGGTTGTCCACCCCGCGCCAACTGCGGGTTGCGGAAGCGGGGACAGACGCTTACGTACGGTCATCGGATCCTTCGGACGAGCGGTCAGTGGAAGGACATTGACCTCAATCTTGCTTGAGGTCCTACGGTTCCTCCCATGAGCATGGAGACCACAGCCTGGACACAACTGCACAGTGTCATGAACGCCGAGCAGGAGCGACGCCCCCTGGCCCGCGCGACACTGCGCCGTATCGGCGTCTTCGCCCGGCCGCATCGCCGCCGCATCGCGCGGTTCGTGGCCCTCGGGGTGGTGACCGCGCTGCTCGCCGTCGCGACCCCCGTCCTCGCCGGACGCGTCGTGAACGCGATCGTGTCGGGCGACGACGAGGGCACGGTCGTGCGCCTGGCCCTCCTCATCGCGCTGATCGCGGTCGCGGAGGCGGCACTCGGCATCCTCGGCAGGCGGCTGTCGGCGACGCTCGGGGAGGGGCTCATCCTCGATCTGCGGACGGCTGTGTTCGATCATGTGCAGCGCATGCCGGTCGCGTTCTTCACACGTACTCGTACGGGAGCGCTCGTCTCCCGTCTCAACAACGACGTCATCGGCGCCCAGCGCGCCTTCAGCAACACCCTGTCCGGAGTGGTCAGCAACCTGGTCACGCTGGTCCTGACCCTCGTCGTCATGCTCACGCTCTCCTGGCAGATCACCCTGCTCGCGCTGGTGCTGCTGCCGGTGTTCGTGATCCCGGCCCGGCGCATGGGCACCCGCATGGCCCGGATGCAGCGGGAGGCGGCGACGCTCAACGCGGCGATGGGCACCCGGATGACGGAACGCTTCTCCGCGCCGGGCGCCACCCTCGTCAAGCTGTTCGGCCGGCCCGAGCAGGAGTCCGAGGAGTTCGCGGAACGCGCCCGCCGGGTGCGTGACATCGGCGTACGGACGGCCATGGCCCAGTCCGTGTTCATCACCGCCCTGACCCTCGTGTCGGCCCTGGCGCTGGCCCTCGTCTACGGCCTCGGCGGCTGGTTCGCCCTGCGCGGCACCCTCGACGCGGGCGCCGTCGTGGCCCTCGCCCTGCTCCTGACCCGTCTGTACGCCCCGCTCACCGCACTCGCCGGTGCCCGCGTCGAGGTGATGAGCGCCCTCGTCAGCTTCGAGCGCGTCTTCGAGGTGCTGGATCTCACACCGCTCATCGAGGAGAAGCCGGACGCCCGCGAGGTCCCCGACGGCCCCGTCTCCGTCGAGTTCGACGACGTCCGCTTCGGCTACCCCTCCGCGGACAAGGTCTCCCTCGCCTCCCTGGAGGAGGTGGCGTCCCTCGACACCCGGGGCGGCGCGGAGGTCCTGCACGGTGTCTCGTTCCGCGCCGAGCCCGGGCAGACGATCGCGCTCGTCGGCTCGTCCGGCGCCGGCAAGTCGACGATCGCGCAACTGCTCCCGCGCCTGTACGACGTCGACGCGGGCGCCGTCCGCGTGGGTGGCGTCGACGTCCGCGACCTCGACGCCCGCTCGCTGCGCGGCACCGTCGGCATGGTCACCCAGGACGGTCACCTCTTCCACGACAGCGTCCGCGCGAACCTCCTGCTGGCCCGGCCCACGGCCACCGAGGCCGAGCTGTGGGACGCGCTGCGCCGCGCCCGCCTGGACGATCTCGTACGGTCCCTGCCCGACGGTCTCGACACCGTGGTCGGCGAACGCGGTTACCGCCTCTCCGGCGGCGAACGCCAGCGCATGACCATCGCCCGGCTGCTGCTGGCCCGCCAGCGCGTCGTCATCCTCGACGAGGCCACCGCCCACCTCGACAACACCTCCGAGGCGGCCGTCCAGGAAGCGCTGACCGAGGCCCTGGAGGGCAGGACGGCGGTCGTGATCGCCCACCGGCTGTCCACCGTGCGCAGCGCGGACCTGATCCTGGTCGTCGAGGCCGGCCGGGTCACGGAACGCGGCACCCACGCGGAGCTGCTGGCACGCGACGGCCGCTACGCCGAGCTCTACCGGACGCAGTTCGCACGCCGGACGGCCGACGCCCCGGGGATCGCGGCGGCCAGGCTGGACGGCGGCCCGGTGCGACGGGACGAGGTCCGCCTCGCCCCTGCCCTGCCATCACCCACTCCGTCCGCTGGCACAGAATAATCAGGTAGATGAATGGCCTGGTACTGGCGAGGACTGGCTCCGCGTCGACGCCCGACTCGGCGATCCGCACGGGGGTCGTAGCCCCAGGCGGGCGCCACCTGCGAGGTGGAGTAGAACCCGCTGATGTGGTGGCAGACACTGGCCTTGGCCTCGTTGACCAGCTTCCGGAACGGGTCGAAGTACGGGTCACCAGTGGGCGTAGAGCGGCTCGACGCCCTTCACGTACTCCTCGGCGACCAGTGCCCAGCCGCCCGGATGGATGATCGTCTGGTCCAGGCCCTGCTCGTCCATGACCCGCAGCCGGGCCTCGCGGTTCTGGTCCGACTCGTGCATCGGCTCGAACCGGTACGTCTCCTCGGGATTGCCCGAGGCCATCGCCTTGAGCATCTCCTTGAGCGAACCGGGACGGGAGACCTGCCCGGACTCCGGCTCCAGACAGACGACGATCCGGTCCCCGGCGAGGATCACCTCACGTCCGTCCGGCAGGGTCACCGGTGCGACCGCGGAACCGAGGAACTCCTTCGGCAGCTGAGGTGAACGCTGTGCCTGGCGCACGCGAGCAGATCCGGTCACTCGTCCTCTCCGGCGACACCTTCGCCTTCCTCGGCTGCGACGCGAGCGACCTGGGTCTCCGGTGAACGAGGAGTGACCGCCTGGCCCGCATGGCCCGCAGTGGCGAACGTCACGAAGGCCGATGCGGGCCGGTGCGTAGGCTGGTCGGCGTCGTGGTGCCGCCAGGTCTGGCCGGCGTCCGGTCGGCACGAGCCCCCGGACCCGGCGTGTGCCGACCGGTCCTGCGACTCGTCGTAAGGTGAGGAAACAGCCCTTGACCTGCACAAGCGGGCAGGGAGCCTAGGTCCGGGAGTACTTCCATGCTGCGAACCATGTTCAAGTCCAAGATCCACCGCGCCACCGTCACCCAGGCCGACCTGCACTACGTGGGATCGGTGACCATCGACGCGGACCTGCTCGACGCCGCCGATCTGCTGCCCGGTGAGCTGGTGCACATCGTCGACATCACCAACGGTGCCCGGCTGGAGACGTACGTCATCGAGGGTGAGCGGGGTTCCGGGGTCGTCGGGATCAACGGGGCCGCCGCCCATCTGGTGCATCCCGGAGATCTGGTGATCATCATCAGTTACGCTCAGATGGCCGACGCCGAGGCGCGGGACTTCGTACCCCGGGTCGTGCACGTGGACCGTGACAACCGTGTCGTGGCGCTGGGGGCCGACCCGTCCGAGCCGGTGCCGGGCTCGGACCAGCAGCGCAGCCCGCAGGCCGTCGTGGCCTGATCCCGACCTCCGGACCAGGAGCGTGCCCATGAGCGACATCGAGATCCGCGACGACCGGGCGGCGGGCCGCCTGGAGGCGATCGGCGGCGGTGAAGTCGTCGGCCACATCGCGTACTTCGTCCTCGAGTCGCCCGCGTCCGCACTCGTCCCCGTCCACACGATCGTCGAGCCGGCCCATGAGGGGAAGGGCATCGCGGGTTCGCTGGCCCGCGAGCTGTACGCCCTCGCGCGGCGTGAGGGGACCGTCGTCGCCCCGCTGTGCCCGTACGTCGTCAGGTGGGCCGAACGCCACCCCGACGAGGCTCCGGCGGCCGACCCCGAGCTGCTGCGTGCGGCGAGGAAGTGGCTGGCGGCGCACCCGGGACGGTTCTGGGTCATCCCCGCGCACCCTCGTGACGGCTCCCCCGTCACGAGGGCCGGAGGGGTCGAAGGCGGGCCCCGGGGCGGACGGCCTCGCCCGATGTGCGGGGCACGCTGCCCGCCTGCTCCGTCATCGGCGGGTCGCGGCGGTGTCCGACGCCGAGCCCGGTGCAGCGGTGGTGCCTGCGGACCACCCCACGGCCTCCGCGTCGCTGGACTGCCGTCCGAATCCGCGCGGCCCGCAAGGAGCGGCGGCGGAGCGGCTCGTCCGCGCGGACGCGAGCGTCCTGACAGGGTGACCCGCCGCCCGCAGGGTGGCCCGCCGTGAACGGCGGCTCGCGCGTATGGGCGGAGTGCGGCGGCCGGATGCGGGAGGCCGTGGACGCCGGCCCCGTGGCCGGGTCCCGCACTCCGGGCGGCCCGGCCGGGTCAGGCGCTTCACGCGGGGGAGTGAGTGGTGGCGCGGCTGTCGGGTAGGCGGGGGAGTAGTCCAGAGCCGATGTCGACGACTGGCCGGAGGACACCATGACGAACCCGTACTCGGACCCCGTTCATCCCGGACCGACACCGGGACCCGGACCGGGCCCCACCCCGGGACCGGATCCGCAGCCCCCGCAGCCGTACCCCGACCCGGTACCGAACCCCACACCGCCCCCCGGCCCCGACCCGGTCCCCGGTCCGGACCCCACTCCCGGCCCGGACCCGACCCCGGGCCCCGAGCCGTCCCCCTCCCCGGTGCCGCCGCCCCCGTCCCCGTCCCCGGTCCCCCCGGGCCCGGAGCCGGTACCGAGCCCGGAACCGGGACCGCCGCTCACCTGACCCGACGCCGGCGGTGGGCGGCGAGAGCAACGCCACCCACCGCCACGCCCGAGGAACCCGTGCACAGCCGGTCGCCACCCAGCGGTCCCCAGGACATCCCTGGCCAGTGGTGCCTACCCGACGGTCCCCGCCGGCGCGCCTTGCTCACTGGGGGCTCACTCCCGGGCAGAGCCCACTGGCCTCTCCCGGTCCCTACTCCGACACCTCCGACCGGTCGCCGCCCCACAGCGTGTGGAACGACCCGTCCCGGTCGGTCCGCCGGTAGGTGTGCGCGCCGAAGAAGTCCCGCTGTCCCTGCGTCAGCGCGGCCGGCAGCCGCTCCGCGCGCAGGGCGTCGTAGTACGCGAGGGCCGCGGCGAAGCCCGGGGTGGGGACGCCCTGGCGGGTCGCGGCGACGAGGACCTCGCGCCAGTCGTCCTGGGCGTCCGCGATCTCCTGGGCGAACGTGTCGTCGGACAGCAGGCTCGGCAGGTCGGCGCGGGCGTCGTACGCGGCGCGGATGCGGTCCAGGAAGGCCGCGCGGATGATGCAGCCGCCGCGCCAGATCGCGGACACCGCACCGAGGTCGATGTCCCAGCCGTACTCCTCGCTGCCCCCGGCGACCTCGTGGAAGCCCTGGGTGTAGGACACGATCTTCGACGCGTACAGCGCCTGCTCGACCCGGTCGGCGAAGGCGCCCGCCTCGGACTCGCTCAGCGGGGAGGCCTTCGGACCGGCCAGCCCGCGAGACGCCTCGCGCAGCGCCGCGTGCCCGGACAGCGAGCGCGCGAACACGGCCTCCGCGATGCCGGAGACCGGGACGCCGAGGTCGAGGGCGATCTGGACGGTCCAGCGGCCGGTGCCCTTCTGCTCGGCCTGGTCCACCACCACGTCCACGAAGGGCTTGCCGGTGGCGGCGTCCACGTGGGACAGCACCTCGGCCGTGATCTCGATCAGGTAGGAGTCAAGGCGGCCGGTGTTCCAGGTGCGGAAGATGTCCGCGATCTGGGCGGGCTCGTAGCCGGCGACGTCGCGCAGCAGCTGGTACGCCTCGCCGATCAGCTGCATGTCGGCGTACTCGATGCCGTTGTGCACCATCTTCACGAAGTGGCCGGCGCCGTCGGGACCGACGTGCGTCACGCACGGCGATCCGTCCGCGGCCTTCGCGGAGATCTTCTCCAGCATCGGGCCGAGCGAGTCGTACGACTCCTTCGGTCCGCCCGGCATGATGCTCGGCCCGTGCAGCGCGCCCTCCTCGCCGCCCGAGACACCCATGCCGACGAAGTGGATGCCCTGCTCGCGCAGGTCGCGTTCGCGGCGCCGGGTGTCCGCGAAGTGCGCGTTGCCGCCGTCGATGATCATGTCGCCCGGCTCCAGCAGCGGGGCGAACTCCTGGATCACCGCGTCGGTGGGGTCGCCGGCCTTCACCATGATGACCAGTCGGCGGGGCCGCTCCAGCGCGGCCACGAACTCCTTGGCGGTCTCGGCCGCGATGAAGTCGCCCTCGCTCCCGAACTCCTCGACCAGGGCGTGCGTACGCGACGCCGTCCGGTTGTGCAGCGCGACCGTGTAGCCGTTGCGGGCGAAGTTGCGGGCGAGGTTGCGGCCCATGACCGCGAGTCCCGTGACGCCGATCTGGGCTGATGTGCTCATGCGGTTGGCTCCTAAAGGATCCGGTTTTCGGGGGATTGCCGGTCGTGCCCGCCAGTCTGCCCCACTGACCATCGTGACGTACCGGTACACCGGCCCCGCGTCTGGGGCCGTTCGGCGTTCCGGTCGCGCAGGCAGATACGCACGGAAGACCCCTCCTTCCTCAGCCGGCGGCCAACTGACGTCTGTTCCCGGTCGCTTGCACCGCAGCGCGGCCGATTGCCGTCTTGTCATGGCCGGTTAGCAGCACTTACTTTTGCCCCTCCTGACGCATGTCGAGGGGGCTCTCCATGGCCGTACGCGGCCGGCACCGCCGGTATCAGCCGAACAGGATCAACCGCGCCTCACTGACCGTCACGGCCGGCGGCGCCGGTATGGCGATCCCGCTGATCGGCACCGGCGTGGCCCACGCCGCCGACGTGGACACCTGGAACAAGGTCGCCGCGTGCGAGTCGACCAACAACTGGAGCATCAACACCGGCAACGGGTATTACGGCGGCCTCCAGTTCAGCCAGTCCACCTGGGAGGCGTACGGCGGCACGCGGTACGCGCCCCGCGCGGATCTGGCCACCAAGGACCAGCAGATCGCCGTGGCGGAGAAGGTGCTGGACGGCCAGGGGCCGGACGCCTGGCCGGTGTGCTCGGACCGGGCCGGGCTGACGCGGGGCGGGGACGTCCCGGACATCCAGCCCGCGGGCGGCACCGGGAACGCCGTCCGGAAGACCGCCGAGAAGCCGGGCGGCACCTCCGTCCGGGACGTGCAGCCGCAGACCACGCCCCAGTCCCGGGCCGGGACGGCCGAGATGTACACGGTGGTGCGCGGCGACTCGCTGTCCGCCATCGCGGACGCCCAGCGCGTCCGGGGCGGCTGGGAGGGGCTGTACACGGCCAACCGGTCGACCATCGGCGCGGACCCCGACCTGATCGTGCCGGGGCAGCGGCTGAGGCTGGGCTCCCAGGGCGCCGCCACGGCGGCCCGGAGCCCCGGCACGTCCACCGCGGAGAAGAAGACCGCGTCGCGCACCCGGGACACCCGGGACACCCGGGACACCCGGGACACCCGGGACACCCGGGACACCCGGGACACCCGGGACACCGCCTCCGAGGACACCGAGGAGAAGACCACCAGGAGCCGTTCCCTGGTCGCGCCGGTCGGCGTTCCGGCGGCGACGCCGTACCGCAAGGCCGGGTCGTCCTGGTCGAAGGGCTACCACACCGGCGTCGACTTCCCCGTGCCCACCGGCACGTCCGTGAAGGCGGTCGGGGCGGGCAAGGTCGTCAGCGCCGGATGGGAGGGCTCGTTCGGCTACCAGGTGGTGATCCGGCACTCCGACGGCCGCTACAGCCAGTACGCCCATCTGTCGGCGATCTCCGTGAAGAGCGGGCAGACGGTGGGCGCCGGTCAGCGCATCGGCCGCTCGGGGTCCACCGGCAACAGCTCGGGCCCGCATCTGCACTTCGAGGTGCGGACGGGGCCCGGCTTCGGTACGGACATCGACCCGGTGGCCTACCTGAGGACCGGCGGCGTCAGGATTTGACGCGGGTGCGGTGCCGGTCGAGGAGGGGCAGCGGAACGTAGGGGCCGCCGTAGAAGGGTCCGTAGTACAGGACGTCCTCGCCGATCGACGGCTCCTCCTGGCCGCCGTCGGGGGCGGACGGCGCCGGGATGATCACGCCCGCCGGAGCGGTGAGCGGCGGGACGAGCAGGCGCTGCGAGCCGACCAGGTCCGGGAGGACGAGCACGTCCTCCCGGGCCACCGCCGGCGAGCCACCGGGGATGGCGTGTCGCACATCCGACGGGACGGCCACCCGGGCCGCCGACGGGACGAGCACGCTCTTGCGCAGTGCGGCGACCTGCTGCTCGGGCAGCCGCGCGAGGAGTTCCCCGGCCAGTTCGTCCACGGGAACCGGCTCGGCGGCGGGCTCCGGCGTGGCGGGCAGGACCGGGGAGGCCGGGGTGGCCGCCTCCTCGGCGTGCGTGCGGGCGATCCGCTCCGTGGTCAGCAGGATCAGACCGCCCGCGGCGACCACACCGCAGCCGAGGGCGAGCAGGGTGCCCGTGGTGCCGTAGCGGAAGGTTTCGCCGAACATCGTGATGCCGACCGCGGCCGCCACCACCGGGTTGACGACCGTCAGCATGGCCAGCGGGGCCGCGAGACCGGCGCCCCGGTAGGAGGCCTGCGACAGCAGCATGCCGGCCGTGGCCAGCACGCCGATCACCGCCAGGGAGGGCACGTCGCCCGCCGAGACGCCGCCGGTCCAGTCGACGGCGACCGTCTTGGTGAACACCGAGGACATGCCGAACGCGATGCCGGACGCGGTCGCGAGCAGGATGCTGCGGACCGCCGGGTGCCGGTGCGCCGCCCGGCCCGCGATCATCAGCGCCACCACCGCACCCGCGGTGACCACGGCGACCAGCACCCGCTGGGCGCTGTCCAGCGACTGCGCGTCGGACGCGCCGACCAGGGACAGCAGACCCGCGAGGCCCACCGTCGCCATGATCGCGCCGCGCCAGGCGGTCGCCCCGGCCCTGCGGCCCACGAACAACGCGGCCATGGGCAGGGCGAACACGATGGTCAGCGCGCCCAGCGGCTGGACCAGGCTCAGCGGACCGTAGGCCAGCGCCACCACGTGCAGGAGTCCGCCGAGGCCGTTGAGAGCGACCGCCGCCCACCAGCCCGGCCGGCGCAGCGGCGCGTACTGTTCGTCCGGAGAGGACGCCGCGACCTGCTCCTGCACGATCGCTCCGGCCGCGTAGGCGACGGCGGAGACGAGCGACAGCAACACGGACAACGCGAGGGCACTCATGAGTTGCTCCTCTGCGTGTGGCGGGGGCGGGCTGCCCGGCGCGACGAACGGTCGGCTTCCATAACCACTACGATCCCGCGAAAATTCCTCGCCGTCGTCGTACCTGAGCAGGCAATGGGTCCTACTGCCGATGGAGTACGAAACGGACGCCATCATCCCCAAGGTGGGTGACTCGGAGCGGACCCCTACTGGCCGCGCCCCTTAAGGGGCTTGGTACTACTGCTCTTCGTGGACCTCGACCCCGACCTCGCCGCGCTGGGGCCGCTCGGCGGCTTCTTCGCCCTGCGCACGACCGGAGCCCCGAGCCCGCCGCCGCCGACCCTGGCGCACGTCTACGGGAACGCCTCGGCGCACACCGACGAGCACGCCGTCCTGGACGTCCGTGTCCGCAAGGTCGCCGACGCGCTGCGCGCCCCGGAGACGCGGATCGCGGTCTCGGTGGCCCAGCAGGGTCTCGCGGCGCGCCTGTGGTCGGTGGCGCTCGGCTGCGCCGCCCTCTACGAGCAGGTGCCCGACCTGGACCCGCGACTGCTGCGCTGGGACCCCGCGGGCAGTGCCCCCGACGACCTGTGGCTGTCGGCCGTACGGCCGCTGCCCGCGACCGCCCGGACCCTCACGGACCTCGTCCTGCACGGGCACCTCCAGCCGCTGGCGAACACCCTGCACGCCCGCTACCGCGTGGCCGAGGGCCTCTTGTGGGGCAACGCGGCCTCCGCGCTGGCGGGCGCCGCCCGGCAGGTGGACGGGTGGGCGCGGGCCCGTGGCCGGACGCGGGCCGGCGGCCGGGCGCGCGACCTGGCGGCGGAACTCCTCGCGCATCCCCTCCTCGCGGGCACCGGCACCCTCACCGGGACCGCCTTCCGGCGCCGCAGCTGCTGCCTCTACTACCGTGTCCCGGGCGGAGGCGTCTGCGGCGACTGTTGTTTCCCACGGCCCCCGTGCTCTTCCCCAGGCGTCACATCTGGGTGACCATGAAGACCGAACAGCTGCTGAGAAGGGGGTTCCGGGTGCGAGTGGGCCTGTTGACCCGGGAGTACCCGCCGGACGTGTACGGCGGCGCGGGTGTCCATGTCGAGTTCCTCGCCCGGGAGCTGAGAGCCCTCGTGGACCTGGACGTGCACTGCTGGGGAGAGGGCCGAGCGGAGGGCGTGCTCCGGCACCGCCCCTGGTCGGCACTGGACACCGCCAACGACGCGCTGCGCACGTTCTCCGTGGACCTCGCGATGGCCGCCGGCCTCGAAGGCCGCGAGCTGGTCCACTCCCACACCTGGTACGCCAACCTCGCCGGCCACCTCGGCAAGCTCCTGTACGGCATCCCGCACGTGATGACCGCCCACTCGCTGGAGCCCCTGCGCCCCTGGAAGGCCGAGCAGCTCGGTGGCGGGTACGCCCTGTCCAGCTGGGCCGAGCGCACCGCGATCGAGACCGCCGACGGGGTGATCGCCGTCTCCGGCGCCATGCGCGACGACATCCTGGGCTGCTACCCGGCCCTGGATCCGGCCAAGGTCCACATCGTGCACAACGGCATCGACACGAGCCTGTACCAGCCGGACCACGGCACCGACGTCCTGCGCCGCATCGGCCTCGACCCGGCCCGCCCGTACGTCCTGTTCGTCGGCCGCATCACCCGCCAGAAGGGGGTGCCCCACCTGCTGCGCGCGGTGCGGGACATCGACCCGGCGGCCCAGGTCGTGCTGTGTGCGGGCGCGCCGGACACCCCGGAGATCGACCAGGAGTTCCGCGACCTGTTCCGGGAGCTGAGCGCCGTCCGGGAGGGCGTGCACTGGATCCCGCAGATGCTGCCGCGCCCCGAGGTGATCCAGCTCCTCACGCACGCCGCCGTGTTCGTCTGCCCTTCGGTGTACGAACCCCTCGGTATCGTCAACCTGGAGGCGATGGCCTGCGGGACTCCCGTCGTGGCGTCCCGGGTCGGCGGTATCCCCGAGGTCGTGGACGACGGCAGGACCGGGGTACTCGTGTCCGTGGACGATGATTTCGAGGCGGGTCTCGCGCGAGCGCTGGACGCGGTCATCGGTGATCCGGAGGCCGCCCGGCGGATGGGCGAGGCGGGACGGGAACGCGCGGTGGGCGAATTCGGCTGGGACGCCGTCGCCCGGCGCACGGTCCGTCTTTACGAGGAGATCATCAAGCAGGCGTAGACCGTCCCGGGCGAGGGCAGGCTTGGGTCAATCAGGTGAGGGGAGCGGCCATGCGTCGTGGTGGTCCTTCGGTGCTCGGCATCGTACTGGCGGGCGGAGAAGGCAAGCGCCTGATGCCCCTGACCGCGGACAGGGCGAAACCCGCGGTCACCTTCGGCGGCACGTACCGCCTGGTGGACTTCGTGCTGTCCAACCTGGTCAACGCCGACATCCTGCGGATCTGCGTGCTCACGCAGTACAAGTCGCACTCGCTGGACCGGCACATCACCACCACCTGGCGGATGTCCAGTCTGCTCGGCAACTACGTCACACCGGTGCCCGCCCAGCAGCGCCTCGGCCCCCGCTGGTACCTGGGCAGCGCGGACGCGCTCCTCCAGTCCCTGAACCTGGTGCACGACGAGCGCCCCGAGTACGTGGCGGTCTTCGGCGCCGACCACGTGTACCGCATGGACCCGCGCCAGATGCTCGCCCAGCACATCGACAGCGGCGCGGGCGTGACGGTGGCCGGGATACGGGTGCCGCGCAGCGAGTCGTCGTCGTTCGGCGTGATCACCGCCGGCTCGGACGGCCAGACGGTGAAGGGGTTCCTGGAGAAGCCGGCCGACCCGCCCGGGCTGCCCGACGCCCCGGACTGCGTCTTCGCCTCCATGGGCAACTACATCTTCACCACCAAGGCCCTGATCGAGGCACTCCAGCGGGACGCCGAGGACGCGGCCTCCGTGCACGACATGGGCGGGTCGATCCTGCCCCAGCTCACCGAGCGCGGCGAGGCCCACCTGTACGACTTCAGCGCCAACCACGTGCCCGGCGAGACCACCCGCGACCAGGGCTACTGGCGGGACGTCGGCACGCTCGACGCGTACTACGACGCCCACATGGACCTGATCGCCGAGCGCCCCGCGTTCAACCTCTACAACCGGCAGTGGCCCATCTACACCCACTCGTACCAGCTCTCGCCCGCCCGGTTCAACGCGGGCGGCATCGCCAGCGAGTCCATCATCAGCGCGGGCTGCCTGATCCGGGGCCAGGTCACCCGGTCGGTGCTCTCCCCCGGCGTGGTGGTCGACCCGGGAGCGGTGGTCCAGGGGTCGGTGCTGCACGACAACGTCCACATCGGGCGGGGTGCGGTGGTGCGCGGTGCCGTGCTCGACAAGAACGTCGAGGTGCCGCCGGGCGCGACGATCGGCGTCAACCCGGAGCGGGACGCGGAGCTGTACACGGTCTCCAAGGGCGGGGCGATCGCGCTCGGCAAGGGCCAACGGGTCACGTAGGCCCCCCGGACGGACGGTCCCGCAGAACCCCGGGACAGGTTCGTACGACCTCAGGACGGCTCCGGTGTCTCGTACGCACCGGAGCCGTCGTCATGTCCCTGGACGCACGGCGGAATCCGTGTTGTCATGCCAACTCCGGCCCATGACAACGTTGTTATGGAGGTTCCGTGCATCACAGACGACTCAGAGACCGCCTCTCCTTACTGCTCGCCGCGCTCCTCGGCCTCACCGGGCTGACCGCGGCCCCCGCCCTGGCCGACGACCCCGTCGAGGCACACGGACTGAAGGGCGAGTACTACACCCAGTCCGCCCCCGGCGCCTTCGACTTCCACGAGCTCAAGGCCACCACCTTCGACCCCGTCCTCGACTTCGACACCCTGGAGCCACGCCTCGCCGCCGCCACCGGCCGCGCGGACGACGTCAGCGTCCGCTGGACCGGCCGGATCGTGCCGGAGCGGACCGGCCCGCACACCTTCTCCGTCATCGGCGACAACGGCTTCCGGCTCTGGGTCGACGGCCGGCTCCTCATCGACCACTGGGTGGACGACTGGGACCGCGAACAGACCGCCCCGCCCGTCGAGCTGACCGCCGGCACGGCCTACGACCTCAAGATCGAGTACTTCGAGCACTACGGCGGCTCGAACCTGCACCTGCGCTGGACCGAGCCGGGCGGTGTCAAGGAGGCCGTCCCGCAGTCGGCGTTCCGCCTTCCCGAGGGCTTCGACTACGACGGACCCCTCACGACCACGGTCCTCGCCGACGGCCGCACTCTGAGGCTCGACTTCGCCCAGCGCCTCGCCCCGCCCCCGGCCGGCCTGACCGACCACCTCGAAGCGGTGATCGGCGGTGCCCGGTGGCCCCTGGGCGCGGCCCGGCCCGACCCCGCCGACCCGAGTGTCCTGCTCGTCGCCCTGGACGAACCCGTGGTGGGCAACAGGACCGGCACCGCCCGCGGCACCGCCGACCTGCGCTACGACGGCGGAGGCGGCCTCACCGACACCGACGGCAACGTTGTCGGAGCCTTCTGGAGCAGCGGCGCCAACCACTCCACGCACCAGCTGCGCACCCGGTGGGCCGACGAGGTCGGGCCGGACAACGCGCACCCCGAGTACCCGCGCCCGCAGCTGACCCGCTCCGCCTGGCGCAACCTCAACGGCCGCTGGCAGTTCGCCCCGGCACAGGCCGGTGAGCGGCCGCCCGTCGGCAGGACCCTGCCCG
Organism: Streptomyces sp. ALI-76-A; assembly: GCF_030287445.1. Lineage (GTDB taxonomy): Bacteria > Actinomycetota > Actinomycetes > Streptomycetales > Streptomycetaceae > Streptomyces. The sequence continues at coordinate 7,570,036 of NZ_JASVWB010000002.1, forward strand.
AGCGCATCCTCGTCCCCTACCCGGTGGAGTCCCAGCTCTCCGGGATCGAACGGCACGAGGACCGCATGTGGTACCGGCGCACCTTCACCGTCCCCGCCGACTGGGACATCGGGTCCGGCAAGCGGCTGCGGCTCAACTTCGGCGCGGTGGACTGGCGCAGCGAGGTGTACGTCAACGGCACCAAGGTGGTCGAGCACCGGGGCGGCTACGACAAGTTCAGTGCCGACGTCACCGACGCGCTCAGGCCCGGCCGGACCCAGGAGCTGATCGTCGGCGTCCACGACCCGACGGACGCGGCCGACGGTGAGAACCCGCCGCTGGGCAAGCAGCGCCTGGACCCGAGCGGCATCTGGTACACCCCGTCCTCCGGCATCTGGCAGACGGTGTGGATGGAGCCGGTCGCGCCGGACCACGTCGACACGCTCAAGCTGACCCCGGACGCGGACAGCGGACGGCTCACCGTGGAGGCGCGGGGGGTACGGGCCGGCGTACCGGTCACGGCGACGGCGTACGAGGGCGGGCGCAAGGTCGCCACGGCACGCGGTCGCACCGGCGCCCCGCTGACCCTGACCATCGAGGACCCGCGCCTGTGGTCGCCCGACGATCCGTTCCTGTACGACCTGAAGGTGACCGTCGGCGCCGACCGCGTCGGCAGCTACTTCGGCATGCGCTCGGTCTCCGTCGAGACGGTGAACGGCGTCCCGCGCACCGTCCTCAACGGTGAACCCGTCTTTCTGATGGCCACCCTCGACCAGGGGTTCTGGCCCGACGGCCTGCACACCGCGCCCACCGACGAGGCCCTGGCGTACGACCTGCGGGCGCACAAGCGGCTGGGCTTCAACTCGGTGCGCAAGCACATCAAGGTCGAGCCCGACCGCTGGTTCCACTGGGCCGACCGGCTGGGCCTGCTGGTGTGGCAGGACATGCCCTCGATGACCGCGGGCGTGAACCCGAGCGCCGCCGCCCGTGCCCAGTACGAGCGGGAGATGAAGGAGATGATCGACGAGCACGTCAGCAGCCCGTCGGTGGTCATGTGGGTCACCTTCAACGAGGGCTGGGGCCAGTACGACGTCGGGCGGGTCGCCGAGCAGGCCAAGGCCTGGGACCCGACCCGGCTGGTCAACAACCAGTCCGGCCTCAACCTGGGCGCCGACGGGAACGCCGGCGACATCATGGACGAGCACGGCTATCCCAGCCCCGCCCTGCCGCCTCGCCCGGACGGCAGACGCGCCCTGGTCAGCGGCGAGTACGGCGGACTGGGGCTGGCGGTCCCGGGCCACGCCTGGTCGGTCCAGCAGTCCTACGTCGACGTCGACCCGGCCACCTACACGGACGACTACCTGGTCAAGCTCGACGAGGTGCGCGCCCTGGCCTGCCGGGGCGGCAACGGCGCCGTCTACACCCAGATCGCGGACGTCGAGGGTGAGCTGAACGGGTTGCTCACCTACGACCGCGAGGTCCTGAAACCGGACGTGGCGCGCTTGAGGACCGCCCACGAGGCACTGATCCGGGACATCTCCCGGGCCACCCCGGCGGGCTGTCCCGCGGCCTGAGGGCCCGTACGGGTGCCTCTGTGACCCCGGACGGCGCACGAGTCCCGCCCCTTTCCCCGGGGCGGGACTTAATCTGCTGTTAACTGAGCGTAGCCTGATCGCACTTGACCGTAATCGCCTGAGGGCGGTTGACTGCTCGCTCACCCCTTCGTCGTCGCGAGGCAAGCCATTGACTTCTGACCTGCTCGCACCCCTCGATCTCGCCTTCTGGAACATGGAATCCGCCGAGCATCCGATGCACCTGGGCGCGCTCGGCGTCTTCGCGGCGCACTCGCCCACCGCGGGCGCCCACGCGGCCGACCTGCTCGCCGCCCGGGCCGCCGCGGTGCCCGGACTGCGGATGCGCATCCGGGACGTGTGGCCCCTCGGCTTCCCCGCGGCCTTCGGCGGCGCCGCCCGCGAGCCCGCCCCCGACTTCGACCCGCTCGACCACGTCACCCTGCACGCCCCCGCCGCGGACTTCCAGAGCGAGGCGGGCCGGCTCATGCAGCGTCCGCTGGAGCGGCAGCGGCCACCGTGGGAGGCTCATGTGCTGCCGGGGCAGGACGGCGTCTCGTTCGCCGTGCTGTTCAAGTTCCACCACGCCCTGGCCGACGGACTGCGCGCGCTCACGCTGGCCGCCGCGGTCCTGGACCCGCTGGACATGCCCCCGCCCCGCCCCCGCCCGGTAGAACCGCCGCGCGCGCTCCTCCCGGACGTCCGCCGGCTGCCGGGACTGGTCCGCGACTCCCTCTCCGACACCCTGTCCGACGTGGGCCGGGCCCTCGACATCGGCGCCTCCGTCGCCCGCTCCACCCTGGACGTGCGCTCCAGCGCCGCCCTCACCGCCCGGTCCACCGGCACCCGCCGCACCGCCGGCGTGGTCGTCGACCTGGACGACGTGCACCGCGTGCGCAAGACCGTCGGCGGCACCGTCAACGACGTCGTGATCGCGGTCGTCGCGGGCGCGCTGCGCCGCTGGCTCGACGAGCGCGGCGACGGCAGCGAGGGCGTCGCACCCCGCGCCCTGATCCCGGTCTCCCGGCGCCGGCCGCGCACCGCCCACCCCCAGGGCAACCGGCTCTCCGGGTATCTGATGCGGCTGCCGGTCGCCGACCCGGACCCGCTCGGCCGCCTCGCCGCGGTCCGCGCGGCCATGGACCGCAACAAGGACGCCGGACCCAACCGGGGCGCCGGCGCCGTCGCCCTGCTCGCCGACCACGTCCCCGCGCTCGGCCACCGGCTCGGCGGCCCCCTGGTCGGCCAGGCCGCCCGGCTCTGGTTCGACATCCTGGTCACCAGCGTGCCCCTGCCGAGCATCGGCCTGAAGCTCGGCGGCAACCCGGTCACCGCGGTCTACCCCTTCGCCCCGCTCGCCCGCGGCCAGTCCCTGGCGGTCGCGATCTCGACGTACCGCGGCAGCGTCCACTACGGCCTCGTCGCCGATGCCGAGGCCGTCCCCGACCTCGACCGGTTCGCCCACGCCCTCTCCGCGGAGGTGGAGACGTTGATCACCGCCTGCGACTCCTGACCGCCGCGGGTTTGGCGCTGTGGCCCGGCGCTCCGTAAAATTCGCCGTTCGAAAGCGGACGCCGTCGGAGCGCCGCGCGGAGGACCCAGGGAACGGCAGCGGCCATGACGGTGACAGACAACGGCTCGGCGACCACGGACGAGATCGTCTACGGTCCCGGAATCGACCCGGAGCGGCTGGCCGTCTGCCTCGGCGTGCTCGAGGAACTCGAGGAACTGGACGTCGACCACCCCGACGCGATCGCCGTGCGCCGGGCCACCGCGGGCATCTACCGCTCCGTCAAGCAGCGCCGCCGCCAGGAGCGCCGGGCCGCCAAGACCGCGCACGACAAGGCGGTGACCGAGGCGACGGCCACCGGCTCCGCCCGCCGCATCGACGACGAGACCGAGGGCATCCTGCCGTCGTCGGTCGTCGAGGAGGGCCAGATCGCGGGGATACTCCAGCGCCCCCGTTCCTGCTACACCTGCAAGACCCGGTACGTCGAGGTCGACTACTTCTACCACCAGCTCTGCCAGAAGTGCGCCGCCGACAACCGCGCCCGCCGCGACGCCCGCACCGACCTCACCGGCAGGCGCGCGCTGCTCACCGGCGGCCGCGCCAAGATCGGCATGTACATCGCGCTGCGGCTGCTGCGTGACGGTGCCCACACCACCATCACCACCCGCTTCCCGAACGACGCCGTCCGCCGCTTCAAGGCCCAGCCCGACAGCGCCGACTGGATCGACCGCCTGAAGATCGTCGGGCTCGACCTGCGCGACCCGGCCCAGGTGGTGGCACTGGCGGACTCGGTCGCCGCCGAGGGCCCGCTGGACATCCTGATCAACAACGCGGCCCAGACCGTACGCCGCTCCCCGCAGGCCTACAGCGAACTGCTGGCCGCCGAGTCCGCCCCGCTGCCCGCCGGTGAGCTGCCCGCGGCCGAGGTGATCGGCACCTTCGGCTCCGGCGCGGTCCCCGCGCTGCCGCTGGCCTCGGCCGGCGCGCTGACCGCCCAGGACGTCACGGACCTCGCCCTGATCTCGGGCTCGGCCTCCCTGGAGCGGATCGCCGCCGGTACGGCGATCGACGCGGGCGGGCTCATCCCCGACCTGCACGACTCCAACAGCTGGATCCAGACGGTGGAGGAGGTGACGCCGGTCGAGCTCCTGGAGGTCCAGCTGTGCAACTCGACGGCGCCCTTCATCCTGATCAGCCGACTGCGTCCGTCGATGGCGTCCTCGTCGGCGGCGCGCACGTACATCGTGAACGTCTCCGCCATGGAGGGGGTCTTCGCCCGCGGCTACAAGGGCGCCGGGCACCCGCACACCAACATGGCCAAGGCCGCCCTGAACATGCTCACGCGCACCAGCGCCCAGGAGATGTTCGAGAAGGACGGCATCCTCATGACGGCCGTCGACACCGGCTGGATCACCGACGAGCGCCCGCACCCCGACAAGGTCCGGCTCGCCGAGGCGGGCTTCCACGCCCCGCTCGACCTGGTCGACGGCGCGGCCCGCGTCTACGACCCGATCGTGCGCGGCGAGGCGGGCGAGGACCTGTACGGCGTCTTCCTCAAGGACTACGCGCCGGGCAAGTGGTGACCGCGCGCCGGACGCGCCCGCGGGTGTGCCCGGCCCGGCGGCACGAGAGCTGACGCACCGTCAGTCGACGGCCCCGAGACGGGCGTTCCGTGCCGCCAGCAGTTCCAGTACCGTGCGCCAGTCCTCCAGGACCCCGGCGTCGAAGCCTGCGGACCGCGCCTCCTCGTCGGCCTGGCGCAGCCGCAGCAGGTCGTCGTCGGCGGGGCCGAGGCCGGGCCCGGATCCGCGGACGAGGCCGGCGACGCGTTCGCCGAGCAGGAAATGGACCGCCCGGGCGGCGCGGTCCGCGTGGGCGGTCCGGTCGCCGGGGCTCAGCAGCGGGCCGATCGCCTGGACCAGCCCCGCCACTTGCAGCTCCTTGTCGGCGGGACGGGACCGGCGCAGCAGCGCGGCGGTGCGCAGCGCGTGATGGTGGGGGTCCGTCCGGCCGCCTCCGAGGCCGGGTGCGTCGCCCGCGCCCCGGCAGGCGTACAGCAGATCCATCAGCTCTTCGACACTGCGCAGCTCCATGCGCCAGTCCTCCCGCCGGACGAGCGTTGCCGAACGGCAGCAGACCATGGCCGGCTTGCGATTCGGCCAACGGGACCTGAACTGCTCCGCCCGTTCGGGGCCGTAGGCCGAACGGGCGATGCGCACAAGGTGCGTCAGGGGACGGAACGGGGCAGAGTGGCCCTGGCCGCACACGGGTTGACTTCGGATAGTTACCCTTTGTTTTCAGCCCTATCGAGCGGACTCCCGCTCATTTGGTTAGTCTGTAGCCGACGGACAGCAGTCAGGGGTCTCAACCCACACCCACGGTCCGTCATGGGAACGCCCGTTCACCACGGTCTGCTCTCACCTGAGAAGCCGACGCCACCGCGTCCGAACTGCCTCCAGCCAGAACCGAGTGGGCGTCGTGTGCCAGGCCGCAGACTGGGCGTACGCCCCGAGGGTGATCCGACACATAAGGAGTGCGCGGTGACACCGGAGAAGACAAATCGCGAACAACGCCCCAAGGAACGCCCGGAGCGTGCGGGCCGCAGGCCCGGAGAGATCGGCAGCCTCGACGTGTGGGCCCGGTCCGCCCCGATCCTTCTCGCGGGCTACGAGGACGACCTCGCCGAGGACCACATCCTGCCCAGCGTGGACTGACCCCGGACGACCCGTCCCGATCGCCGACCGCATGGGCGTGCGGAACTCACGCCCATGCCGACCAGAGAAGCCGTGGCCGACGACTGGCCACGGATCTGGCCTTCATGGCACCGGATCGTCGCCGCCGCCGGGACCCGCACCCGGGACCCGGACACCTCCGAGGAAGCGGCCCGCGCCCTGTGGATGGCCCCGGCCGAACGGGTCTACGTCGTCGAGGACGACAGCGCCGCCGTCGTCGGGCCCGACCCGGCCGTGACGCTGTGGACATCCCTCGGCCTCACGATCCTCGGCACGGTCCCGGACGCGTCCGACCATCCCCGGCACGGCCGGGTGGTTGGCGCATCATGTACAGGGCCCGGTGACCCGCCCCTACTCCAGCGGTGCCGTCCGCTCCCACGGGCGCCGCTCCTCCAACTGCGCCGCCACCCCCAGCAGATCCGCCTCCGACCCCGGCAGCCCCACCAGCTGCACGGCGCAGGGGACGCCCGAGGGAAGAGTGCCGAACGGGACCGACATCGCGGGCCAGCCGGTGAGGTTCCACGGCGGGGTCAGCGGCGAGTAGTTCGTGTTGGCCAGCACGTTGCGCAGCCAGCCCCGCTCGTGCCAGGGCGCGGACTTGGGGGAGCGGCGGGCGAGCGCCGGCATGAGCAGCACGTCGTACTCGTCGAAGAACGGCTCCAGGCGCCGGCGCAGCGCCTGCCGCCCCTCTCCGGTGCGCACCGAGTTCACGAAGCGGCGTCCGACCGCCGCGTGCACCCGGGTGCGCCGGGCCAGTCGCCGCCGGTCCAGCCCCTGCGCGTCCACGGCCGTGCCGGCCGTCCAGTGGGCGAGCGAGGTGAGGCTCAGCGACAGCGGGTACGGCGGATCGGCCCGGCGCACCTGGTGACCCGCCTTCATGAGCACGCCGGCCGCCTCCCGGACCGCCGCGGTGTACGGCGAGGTGACGGCGACACCGGCGAGCGGGCTGCGCAGGGAGGCGGCGACGCGGTGTGTCGCGTCCGGGGCACGGCGTACGAACACGGTGTCCGCGAGGACCGACAGCATCAGCCGGGTGTCCTCGACCGTCGTCGCCAGGGGCCCGTTCTCCGACATGCCGAACCAGTCGCCGTCGCTGACCCCGGCGGGCACCACACCGGGGCCCGGCTTCAGGGTGACCAGGCCGCAGTTGGCCGCCGGGATGCGCAGGGAGCCCAGGCCGTCGTTGCCGAGGGCGATCGGCACCAGGCCGGCGGCGACCGCGGCCGCGCTGCCGCCCGACGAGCCGCCCGCCGTGCGGGAGGTGTCCCACGGGTTGCGGGCGGTGCCGTGGACGCCCTCGGTGGTGCCGAAGACGCACAGTTCCGGCACGTTGGTCAGGCCCACCACCACCGCGCCCGCCGCCCGCAGCCGGGCCACGGTGACATGGTCGGCGTCGGCGGGCGTGTCCGGGGTCGCGGCGGAACCGACGCGCATGGCCTCGCCGCGCACGGCCAGGTTGTCCTTGACGGCCACCGGCACCCCGGCCAGCGGCAGTTCGCCCAGGTCGCCGCGCGCGGCCACCTCGTCGGCCTCGGCGAGCGCCGCCCCGGCCCGTACCGTGCGGAACGCCCCGATGCGGCCGTCGAGCCGCTCGATCCGGGCGAGGTGTGCGGCCACCACCTCGCGGGGCGTGACGCGCTTCTCGCGTACGGCGGCGGCGATCTCGACGGCGGTCCGGCCGACCCAGCTGGTCACGGGCGCTCCTCGGAGGCTACTGGTGAGTATGTAGGGAGAACTCTGCCCCGGAGCGGGCGCCGCGTCGAGAGCCCTCACGGCTGGAGCTGCGGACGGGTCTCCTCGATCGCCGGCGCGGGGGAGCCGGGCACCGGGCGGGCCCGGCCGAGCGGTCCTCAGCGCAGGTGCCGTTCGAAGAACGCCGTCGTGGCGTCCATCGAGCGCGGCCACTGTGGTCCGAACGTGTGCCCCTCGCCCTCGTACGTCCGCAGCTGGACGTCCTTGCCGGCCCGTTCGAACGCGGCGACGGTCTGCCGGGTCCAGGTCAGGGGGCAGGTGCCGTCCGCCGTGCCGTGATGGATCAGCAGCGGCTCGGTCACGCGGTCGACATAGGTGATCGGCGAGACCTCCCGCCAGAACCTCGGGTTCTCCTCGGGGGTGCCGTGCGCGGCCTCGATCCCGGCGACCACCGGGTCGCCCTCGCCGCGCTGGAAGTGGTCGACGTTCTCGGCCGGGCGGGAGCTGACCGGCGCGAACACCACGGCCGCGTCGACCAGGCCGGGGGCCACCACCAGCGTGTTGTAGACGACCCCGCCGCCCATCGACCGGCCCAGCAGACCGATCCGTTCGCCGTCGATCTCCGGGCGGCCGGAGGAGCGCAGCGCCTTGACGGCGCCGATGACGTCCTCGGTGTAGCCGAGGCGGAGGTTGACGTCGTTGTCGGGGTCGTCGTCCGAGCCCGCGTGGTTGCGGTAGTCGGTGTGCAGGACCACGTAGCCGTCGCGGGCCAGCAGGTCCTGTTCGCGGGCCAGCCCGCGGCCGGTGGTGTAGACGGCCGGGTCGATGTAGCCGTGCGCCAGGACCAGCGCCGGGAAGGGCCCCCTGCCCGTCGGGATGTTCAGGAGGCCGGAGATCGTCAGGCCGTTCGCCTCGTACGTCACACGGTGACTGGTGTAGGCGTCGGTCCGGGCGAGCACCGCGCCGAGTTCGAGGCCGGAGCCGCGGTGCTCGCGCTGGATCAGCCCCGGGATGGACACCGGGTCGACGGGTGTGCGGGTGGCGGAGGGCGGGGCGGTGGGGCCCTGGCTCGACGCGCGCGCGGAGGCGGGCGGGCCGGTGCGCGTCCCGTCGCCTTCGCCGCCGTCCCCGGTGCAGCCGGTCGCGGCCACCAGCACCAGCGCGGCGGCGACGCAGGCCGTACTCCATGACCGCATACGGTCATTGTCCTCCGGGCGGCGCCGCCGGGCACGGGTTTCCCGCGTTTCCCGGCCCCCGGGCCCGGGTCGGCCGAGCTGTGCCCCGGGGCGGGACCGGACGGGACGGTCACGGCTCGGCCGTGCGGCCCGCGCCGAGTCCGTCCGGGCCGCCATCGGACGCCTCGCCCGCGCTCCGTACACGCGGCTCCCGCTGCCGGGGCGCGCCCCGGCCTGGCCGTCACCCGTGCGCGCACGGCACAATCCGGGGCGTGCAGATCACCGCGCGGGAACTCAACCGGGCCACCCTCGACCGTCAGTCGCTGCTCCGGCGGGAACGGTCGGGGGTCGTCGAGGCGGTGCGGCGCGTGGTGGCGTTGCAGGCGCAGCAGCCCGCGTCGCCGTATCTGGCGCTGTGGAACCGGATCGCGGGCTTCGACCCGGCCGACCTGGACGCCGCCTTCACGCGGCGAGCGGTCGTCAAGGCGACCCTGATGCGCATCACCCTCCACGCGGTCCACGCGGACGACCACCCGGTGTTCCGGGAGGCGATGCGGCCGACGCTGCGGGCCTCCCGGCTCGGTCACCGCTTCGCCGCCGCGGGACTCACCCCCGCGGACGCCGAGGACCTGATGCCCCGGCTGCTGGAGTTCGTGGCACACCCGCGCACGTCCCGCGAGCTGAACGCCTGGTGTGAGGAGCGGCTCGGGGCGGAGCGGAGCGCCGGGGCGTGGTGGGGGCTGAAGGGGTACGCCCCGCTGCTGCACGTCCCGACCGGCGGGCCCTGGTCGTTCGGGACCTCACCGTCGTTCGTCGCGGCGCGCCCCGCACAGCCGGCGGCGGGGGCGGAAGAGGCGTTGCGGACCCTCGCCCTGCGCTATCTGGCGGGGTTCGGACCGGCGTCGGTGGCGGACGTGGCGCAGTTCGCCCTGGTGCAGCGGGCCCGTGTCCGCACGGCGCTCCGCGCGCTCGGTGACGCCGTGGAGCACGTCGAGGGGCCCGACGGCACGGCACTGTTCGACATCCCCGGGGCCTCGCGCCCGCCCGCGGACACCCCGGCCCCGCCCCGGCTGATGGCGATGTGGGACAGCGTCCTGCTGGCCCACGCCGACCGCACCCGCGTGATCCCGCCGGACTACCGCTCCCTGGTGATCCGCGTCAACGGCGACGTGCTGCCGACGCTGCTGGTCGACGGCTATGTGGCGGGCGTGTGGCGCCCGGTCGAGGGCGGCATCGAGGCGACCGCCTTCCACGACCTCTCGCCCGCGGCCTGGGACGGACTCGCCTCGGAGGCCGCGTCCCTGACCCGGCTGCTCGCCCCTCGCGACCCGCGCGTGTACAGCAGGTACGGCCACTGGTGGGCCAAGCTTCCCCAGGCACGGGTGCGGATCCTGCCGGGCTGAGCTTCGGGGCCACCGCGCACGCCCCGCGCGGCCTCGCCGGCCCGCCGGCCGGTGCGGGGCCGGCCGTGCCCGGCGCCGCCCGCGCCGGAGTCCCCACCCGGACCCGGGCCGCCGGGTGCGGTCCGCCGTGGCCGTCGGCTCAGCTGCCGAGCTGCGCCCGCAGCCACTCCTCGACCTCTCCCACGTGCGCGGCCGCCGCCGCCCGTGCCGCCTCCGGGTCCCGGGCGACCAGGGCCCGGTGGATGGCGGCGTGTTCGCGGCGGGTGCGGGCGAAGGCCCCCTCCTCCTGGTAGCCGCGCCAGACGCGGGCGCGGAACGTACGGGAGGACAGGCCGTCCAGGATCGCGGCCATGGCCTCGTTGCCGGCGGCCGTGGCGATCTCGCGGTGGAAGGCCAGGTCGTGGGCGAGGATCACCTCCGGATCGTCGGTCGCGTTCATCGCCGTCAGGTGCTTCTCCACCTCGGCGAGCTGGTCGGGGGTGATCCGGGCCGCCGCCAGCGCGGTCGCCGTCGACTCCAGGATGCGGCGCACCTCCAGCAGCTCCACCAGGCGCGGGCCGCGCGACAGGTCGGCGACCACGCCGAACGTCTCCAGGAGGTCGCCCGCCTCCAGTTGCGTCACGTAGATGCCCGAACCGTGCCGCGCCTCCAGTACCCCCATCACCGTCAGCGCGCGGATCGCCTCGCGCATCGAACTGCGCGAGATGCCCAGCTGGACCGCCAGTTCACGCTCGGTCGGCAGCCGCTGGCCCGGCTCCAGCCGGCCCTCGCCGATCATCGCCTTGATCCGCTCGATGGCGCGCTCCGTCACGGTGCCCTTGTGCGGGGCTGTCTCGTTCACGCCGTTCCTCCACTGCCGGGGTGCGCCGCAGTCTAACCATCGGAGTGGTAGGACCACTACGGCCTCAATCGCGGAAAATATGCCGACGCGGGGTGTTGTTTCGGGCGAGTGGTCTGATAAGTATGCGGTCATCTGCTCGAACCCGCTCAACGAGGAGCCACGAGATGCCCGGCAGGACAGTACGGAAGCGGAACAGGATGCGGAGTGTCGGCACGGTGGCCACGGCCGTCGGAGCCTCGCTCGTGCTCGCCGCGTGCGGCAGCACCAAGGACACCGTCGGCTCGGGCGGCAGCGGGGGAGGGGACGGCACCGGCAAGGTCGGGGTGATCCTGCCCCTGCTCACCTCGCCGTTCTGGCAGTCGTACAACGACTACGTGCCGAAGATGGCGAAGTCCCAAGGGGTCGACGCGCTGAAGACGGTCAACTCCAACAGCGACCCCTCGCAGCAGATCACCGACATCAACAGCCAGCTCAACCAGGGCGTCAAGGGCCTGGTCGTCGCCCCGCTGGACAGTGCCGCCATCGAGGCCGGCCTCGACCAGGCCGAGCGCAAGGGCGTACCGGTCGTCGCGGTCGACGTGGCGCCGGACAAGGGCAAGGTCGCCATGGTCGTACGCGCCAACAACGTGGCGTACGGCGAGAAGGCCTGCCAGTACCTCGGCGAGCAGATCCCCTCCGGCAAGGTCGTGCAGATCATGGGCGACCTCGCCTCGGTCAACGGCCGTGAGCGTTCCGAGGCGTTCCGCGCCTGCGTGAAGAAGAACTTCCCGAAGCTGAAGGTGCTGGAGATCCCCGCCAAGTGGGAGTCCGACACGGCCGCCTCGAAGCTGGACACCCTCCTCAACGCCAACTCCGACCTCAAGGGCATCTACATGCAGGCCGGCGGCGTCTACCTCGCGCCGACCCTGCAGACCCTCAAGTCGAAGGGCATGCTGAAGAAGACCGGGCAGGCGGGCCACATCACGATCGTCTCCAACGACGGCATCCCGCAGGAGTACGACGCCATCCGCAAGGGCGAGATCGACGCCACCGTCTCCCAGCCCGCCGACCTGTACGCCAAGTACGGCATGTACTACGTCAAGGCGGCCATGCAGGGCAAGACGTTCGAGCCGGGGCCGACCGACCACGACTCGACCATCGTCAAGCTGCCCAGCGGCATCCTCGAGGACCAGCTGCCCGCGCCGCTGGTCACCAAGGACAACGTCGACGACCCCGACCTGTGGGGGAACACAGTCGAATGAGTACGGCCGTGACCACACCACCCCTCGTCGAGGCGTCGGGCATCGTCAAGCGGTACGGTCCCACCACCGCCCTCGCCGACGGCCGCCTCACCGTCCTGCCCGGCGAGTCCCACGCCCTCGTCGGCCGCAACGGCGCCGGCAAGTCCACCCTCGTCACCCTGCTCACCGGTCTTCAGGCGCCGGACGAGGGCACCGTCCGCTTCGACGGCGAACCCGCGCCGGCGCTCGCCGACCGGGACGCCTGGCGCCGCAAGGTCGCCTGCGTCTACCAGAAACCCACGGTGGTCCCCGAACTCACCGTCGCCGAGAACCTGTTCATCGACCGGCAGCCGCTGCGGCGCGGGTTCATCAGCTGGCGGCGGCTCACGTCCGAGGCGGCCGAGCTCCTCGACGCCTGGGACGTGCACGTCGACCCGGAGGCGCGCACCGCCGACCTCAAGGTCGAGGACCGCCAAATGGTGGAGATCGCAAGGGCGTTGAGCTTCGGCGCCCGCTTCATCGTGCTCGACGAACCGACCGCCCAGCTCGACAACCGGGAGATCGAGCGGCTCTTCACCCGCATGCGCGCCCTGCAGAAGTCCGGGGTCACCTTCCTGTTCATCTCGCACCACCTCCAGGAGGTGTACGAGGTCTGCCAGACCGTGACGGTCCTCCGGGACGCCCGCTGGATCACCACGGCCCCGGTCGCCGACCTGCCGCGCGCCGCGCTGGTCGAGGCGATGGCCGGGGAGACCATCGCCGAACATGCCGCGCACCACCGGGTCGTCGACGACAGCGGCCCCGTCCTCCTGGACGTGAGCGGGCTCACCTCGGACGCGTACGAGGACGTCGCCCTCACCGTCCGCCGCGGCGAGGTCGTGGGCCTCGCCGGATCCAGCGGCAGCGGCAAGATCGAGCTCGCCGAGTCGCTGACCGGACTGCACACCCCGCACCGCGGCACGGCCCGACTGGACGGCCGGCCGCTGCGGTTCGGTGACGTACCGGCCGCCCTGAAGGCCGGCGTCGGCTGCGTCCCCCGGGACCGGCACGCCCAGGGACTCGTCGTCTCCATGACCATCGGTGACAACGCCACCCTGAGCGTCCTCGACCGGCTCGGCCGCTTCGGCTTCGTCGGCACCGACCGCCGGCGCGGCGTCGCGACCGAGCTGATCGACCGCCTCGACATCCACGCCGAGGGCCCCGACCAGCCCGTCTCCGACCTGTCCGGGGGCAACGCGCAGAAGGTCGTCATGGCCCGCGCCCTCGCCTCCGACCCGCGCCTGCTGGTCCTGATCAACCCGACCGCGGGCGTGGACGTGAAGTCCAAGGAGTCCCTGCTGGCCCGCGTCGACAGCGCCCGCGAGGACGGCACGGCCGTCCTCGTCGTCTCCGACGAACTCGACGACCTCCGGCGCTGCGACCGCGTCCTCGTCCTCTTCCACGGCCGCATGGTCGCCGAGCACCCGGCGGGCTGGCGCGACCACGAGCTGATCGCCTCCATCGAAGGAGTGGACCATGACTGACACCAAGGCTCCGCCGGTCACGCCGGTACGTGTCGTCGGCCCGCGCTCGGCCCGGACCGTCCTGTTGCGCCGGGCGCGCGAACTCGCCCTGGTGCCGGCTCTGTTGCTGCTGATCGTGCTCGGAGCGGTGCTCAACGACTCCTTCCTCACCGAACGCAACCTGATCTCGATCCTCGGCGCCTCCGCCGCCCTGGCGATGGTGGTGCTGGCCGAGTCGCTGGTCCTCATCACCGGCAAGTTCGACCTGTCCCTGGAGTCGGTGGTCGGGATCGCGCCCGCCGTCGGAGCGCTCCTCGTACTGCCCGTCGCCCAGTCCGGCTGGGGCACCGAGTTCCCGGCCGCGCTCGCCCTGCTGGCCGTCCTGGTCGTCGGCGCGGCGATCGGCGCCTTCAACGGCATCCTGGTCGTCAAGTTCAAGCTGAACGCGTTCATCGTGACGCTCGCGATGCTGATCGTGCTGCGCGGTCTGCTCGTCGGCGCCACCGAGGGCAAGACGCTGTTCGGCATGCCCGACAGCTTCTACTCCCTCGCCACGACCACCTTCCTGAACGTGCCCATGTCCGTGTGGCTCGCCGCGGCCGCCTTCGCGATCGCCGGGTTCGTGCTGAAGTACCACCGCGTCGGACGCGCCCTGTACGCCATCGGCGGCAACGCGGACGCGGCCCGGGCGGCCGGTATCCGGGTCGACCGCGTGATGCTCGGCGTGTTCGTGGTCGCCGGTGTCCTCGCCGCGGTGGGCGGGCTGCTGCAGACCGGTTACGTCGGTGCCATCAGCGCCAACCAGGGCCAGAACATGATCTTCACGGTGTTCGCGGCCGCGGTGATCGGCGGCATCAGCCTCGACGGCGGGAAGGGCACCATGTTCGGCGCCCTGACCGGCGTCCTCCTCCTCGGAGTCGTGCAGAACCTGCTCACGCTCGCCCAGGTCCCGTCCTTCTGGATCCAGGCCATCTACGGCGGAATCATCCTCGTCGCCCTCATGATCGCCCGCGTCACGACAGGACGTGCCCAGGACTGACCCGCCCTGTCCCCGCCACCGACCGAAAGGCACTCCGTGTCCCCGACGCCCGTCCGCATCACCGCGGTCGACACCCACGACATCCGTTTCCCCACCTCGCGCGAGCTCGACGGCTCCGACGCGATGAATCCGGACCCCGACTACTCGGCCGCGTACGTCGTGCTGCGCACGGACGGCGACGACGCGGGCGGCGGTCCCGAGGGGCACGGCTTCACCTTCACCATCGGGCGGGGCAACGAGGTCCAGGTCGCCGCGATCCACGCACTGCGCCACCACGTGGTCGGGCGGTCCGTCGACGAGGTGTGCGCCGACCCGGGATCCCTCTTCCGGGACCTGATCGGGGACAGCCAACTGCGCTGGCTCGGGCCCGAGAAGGGCGTGATGCACATGGCGATCGGCGCGGTCACCAACGCCGTGTGGGACCTGGCGGCCAAGCGCGCCGGCAAGCCGCTGTGGCGGCTGCTCGCCGAGGCCGACCCCGAGTGGCTGGTCGGACAGATCGACTTCCGCTACCTCACCGACGCGCTCACCCCCGAGGAGGCGCTGGAACTGCTGCGCAAGGGCCGGGACGGCGCCGCGGAGCGCACCACGCGCCTGCTGGCCACCGGCTTCCCCGCCTACACCACCTCCCCGGGCTGGCTCGGCTACGACGACGAGAAACTCACCCGGCTCGCCGCCCAGGCGGTCGCCGACGGCTTCCGGCAGATCAAGCTGAAGGTCGGCGCGGACCTGGAGGACGACGTACGGCGCTGCCGGGTCGCCCGGCGGGTCGTCGGCCCCGGCATCCGGATGGCGATCGACGCCAACCAGCGCTGGGACGTCGACGAGGCGATCCGCTGGACCAGGTCCCTCGCCGAGTTCGACCCGTACTGGATCGAGGAACCCACCAGCCCCGACGACATCCTCGGACACGCGGCGATCCGCAGGGCGGTGGCCCCGGTGAAGGTCGCCACCGGCGAGCACGTGCAGAACCGGGTCGTCTTCAAGCAACTGCTCCAGGCCGGAGCCGTCGACATCGTCCAGATCGACGCGGCCCGGGTCGCCGGCGTCAACGAGAACCTCGCCGTCCTGCTGCTCGCGGCCAAGTTCGGCGTGCCGGTCTGCCCGCACGCCGGCGGCGTCGGCCTGTGCGAACTCGTCCAGCACCTGTCGATGTTCGACTACGTGGCGCTCGCCGGCACCACCGAGGACCGGGTCATAGAGTACGTCGACCATCTGCACGACCACTTCCTCGACCCCGTCGTGATCAGCGAGGGCCACTACACGGCACCCACCGCGCCCGGATTCTCGGCCACCATGCGGCCCGAGTCGATCGCGCGGTACACCTTCCCCGACGGCTCCTTCTGGGCCGCCGACCTCGAGACGCGGAGCGACGAGCACCCGAAGGGACAGGCGGCATGAGCGACTTCGAGGGCCTCAAGGCCCTGGTGACCGGCGGCGCCTCCGGCATCGGCAGGGCGACGGCGGAACTCCTGGCGGCGCGCGGCGCCCAGGTCGCCGTCCTCGACCTGGACCCCTCGTCGGTCGACAGGCCCCTGCTGGCCTACCGGGCCGACGTCCGCGACGACGCCTCCGTGCGCGAGGCCGTCGCCGCCGCCGTGGCCGACCTGGGCGGACTCGACATCGTGGTCAACAACGCGGGCATCGGCGCCCAGGGCACGGTCCAGGACAACGACGACGAGGAGTGGCACCGCGTGCTGGACGTCAACGTCGTCGGCATGGTGCGCGTGGCCCGCGCCGCCCTGCCCCACCTGCGCGCCTCCGCGCACGCGGCGATCGTCAACACGTCGTCCATCGCGGCCACCGCGGGCCTGCCGCAGCGGGTGCTGTACAGCGCGACCAAGGGGGCCGTGTACTCCCTCACCCTCGCGATGGCCGCCGACCACGTCCGCGAGGGCATCCGCGTCAACTGCGTGAACCCGGGCACGGCGGACACCCCGTGGATCGGCCGCCTGCTGTCCAAGGCCGCCGACCCGGCCGCCGAACGCGCCGCCCTGGAGGCCCGCCAGCCCACCGGACGCCTGGTGGGCGCGGACGAGGTGGCGGGCGCGATCGCGTACCTGGCGAGCCCGCTGTCCGGCGCCACCACCGGCACCTCGCTCGCCGTCGACGGCGGCATGCAGGGCCTGCGCCTGCGGCCGGCGGGCCGGTGAGCACGCTCGGCCGCAGCGGCGTCGAGGTCAGCGCCCTGGCCTTCGGCGCCGCCGTGATCGGCAACCTCTACACCGAGGTCGGCGAGGAGCAGGCGCACGAGGCGGTGACCGCCGCCTGGCAGCGGGGCGTGCGCTACTTCGACACCGCCCCGCACTACGGCCTCGGCCTGTCCGAACGCCGCCTCGGCGCGGCCCTGCGCGAGCACCCCCGCGACCGGTACACGGTCTCGACGAAGGTCGGCCGGCGACTGGACCCCGCCGAGGACGGCGGCGACGACCTCGCCCACGGCTTCGCCGTCCCCGCCACCCACCGCCGTGTCTGGGACTTCAGCGCCGACGGCGTACGGCGCACCCTGGAGGCCAGTCTCGAACGGCTCGGCCTGGACCGGGTGGACGTCGTCTACCTCCACGACCCCGACGACCACGCCGAGCAGGCCTTCCGGGAGGGCTACCCGGCCCTGGAGAAGCTGCGCGCGGAGGGCGTGGTGGGCGCGATCGGCGCGGGCATGAACCAGACCGGGATGCTCACCCGTTTCGTCCGCGACACGGACGTCGACGTGGTCCTGTGCGCCGGCCGCTACACCCTGCTCGACCAGGACGCGCTCACCGGGCTGCTCCCGGCCGCCGAGGAGCACGGGGTCTCCGTCGTCATCGGCGGAGCGTTCAACTCCGGCCTGCTGGCGGACCCGAGGCCGGGAGCGACGTACGACTACGCCGAGGCGCCCGCCGCGCTGCTGGACCGCGCCCTGCGCCTCCAGGCCGCCGCCGACCGCCACGGCACCACCCTGCGCGCCGCCGCGCTGGCCTTCTGCGCGGCCCCCGCGGCGGTCGCCAGCGTCCTCGTCGGCGCCCGGTCCGCGGCCGAGATACGCGACTGCGCCGACCAGTTCGCGGCCCCGGTGCCCACCGCCCTCTGGCGGGAGCTGCGCGCCACCGGTCTCCTGCCCGCCGACGCCCCCGTCCCCGCCGAGGAGCCGTCATGAGAATCGCCCTGCACACCAAGGTCCGCGCCGACCGGATCACCGCGTACGAGGCGGCCCACCGCGAGGTCCCGGCCGACCTCACCGCCGCGATCCGCGCCGCCGGGGCCACCTCCTGGACGATCTGGCGCAGCGGCACCGACCTGTTCCACGTCCTGGAGTGCGAGGACTACGCCCGCCTCCTCGCCGAGCTGGAGCAGCTCCCGGTCAACCTGGCCTGGCAGGCCCGCATGGCCGAGCTGCTGGACGTCGTGCACGACTACTCCGGCGAGGGCGCGGACGCCGGCCTGCCCGTGGTGTGGGAGCTGCCGTGACCGTGGACGCGCACCACCACGTGTGGGACCTGTCCGTACGGGACCAGGACTGGATCGCCGACGACAGTCCCCTGCGGCGGGATTTCACCGTGGACGACCTCGTCCCCGAGGCCCGGGCCGCCGGAGTGGACCGCACGGTGCTCGTCCAGACGGTCACCGTCGCCGAGGAGACCCCGGAGTTCCTGGCCCTCGCCGCCCGGCACGACCTGATCGCGGGCGTCGTCGGCTGGACCGACCTCACCCGCCCGGACGTGGCCGAGGAACTGGCCAGGCTGCGGGAACTCCCCGGCGGCGGGTACCTCAAGGGCATCCGGCACCAGGTCCAGGGCGAGCCGGACCCCGAGTGGCTGCTGCGGGCGGACGTACGGCGCGGACTGGCCGCCGTCGCCGAGGCCGGACTCGTCCACGACCTGGTGGTGCTGCCGCACCAGCTGCCCGCCTGCGTCGAGGCGGCCCGTACCTCGCCCGGCCTCACGTTCGTCCTGGACCACTTGGGCAAGCCGCCGATCGCCTCCGGCGCCCTCGAACCCTGGGCGTCCGACCTCCGCGCCCTCGCCGCCCTCCCCAACACGGTCTGCAAGCTCTCCGGCATGGTCACCGAGGCGGACACCGCCTCCTGGATCGTCGACGACCTGCGCCCGTACGCCGAGGTGGCGCTGCACGCCTTCGGCCCAAACCGGCTGATGTTCGGCTCCGACTGGCCCGTGTGCACGCTCGCGGCGACCTACGCCGACGTACTGGACGCGGCCCGCCGGTTGGTCCCCGAAGCGGAACACACCCAGGTCTTCGAGACCACCACCACCCGCGTCTACGACCTCTGACTCACCCCCGTCAGCCGGGTCGGCGGCAGATAGTCGCGCACGTACGTCCGCTCCCAGCACGCGCCCGTCTCCCGCAGCTCGCGCCAGGTCGTGTACCGGTAGCGGAAGAGGCGGGCGCGGATGTGGCGGGGCGGCGCGTCGGGCGGGAACGGGGAGCGGCGCAACAGCCTCAGCGTGTCGCGGTCGTTCTCCAACAGCCGTTCCACCAGGGCGCCGAACCACGATCCGGCGTACGCGGGCGACAAGGCGGCGAACCACATCATCCAGTCGAGCCGCAGATGGTACGGCGCGAACTGGCGCGGCCAGTGCCGAGGATCACCCGGCTTGCCCTTGAACTCGTACTCCCGCCAGTCGGAGTCCTCGCGCGGCACCTCGTCGGCCGTGCCCTCGACGACCACCTCGTACCGGACCCGGCTGACGCTGCCGAACGCGCCGTAGGCGTTGACGAGATGGAGCGGGTCGAAGGAGCGGTTCATGGCCTGGCGGCGGGAGAGCAGGTTGCGGACCGGGTGGTAGCTGAGCCCGGCGAGCAGCGCGGCGACCGCGAGGACCAGCACCTCGTACCAGAGCGGGGCGCCGGGCAGCGACGGCGGCTCGCCCGGGAAGCGCACGGCCGACAGCGCCAGCACGACGGTGATCCAGTTCAGCCAGGAGAAGTTGCCCGACAGCACCAGCCACAGCTGGGTGACGATCATCAGCGAGGCCGCCGCCGTGGCGATCGGCTGCGGGGTGAACAGCAGGAAGGGGACAGCGAGTTGGGTGACGTGGTTGGCGGCCGCCTCCACCCGGTGCAGGGGCCGGGGCAGATGGTGGAAGAACCAGCTGAGGGGGCCCGGCATCGGCTGGGTCTCGTGGTGGAAGTCCAGGCACGTCAGCTTCCGCCAGCACGCGTCGCCGCGCATCTTGATCAGACCCGCGCCGAACTCGACGCGGAACAGGATCCACCGCAGCAGGAACAGCACCAGGACGGGCGGGGCCACCTCGTCGTTGCCGAGGAACACGGCGAGGAAACCGACCTCCAGGAGCAGGGACTCCCAGCCGAAGCCGTACCAGGTCTGGCCGACGTTCACGATCGACAGGTACAGCGCCCACGGCACCGCCCACATCACCATCGCGGCCCACAGCGGCAGCCGGGAGTCGAGCCCCGCCAGCAGCGCCGCCGACACCGCGCAGCCCGTCCAGGCGCAGGCCGCGAAGAAGCGGTCCGAGTAGCGCAGCTGGAACAGGCTCGGCGCCCGCCTGAAGGGCACCCGTTCGACGTACCTGGGCACGGGCAGCATGCCGCGCTCACCGATCAGCGCGCGGAACTGCCGGGCCGCCGTCAGGAACGCCACGAGGTACACGCCGGC
The DNA here is from genome assembly GCF_030287445.1 of Streptomyces sp. ALI-76-A. GTDB lineage: Bacteria > Actinomycetota > Actinomycetes > Streptomycetales > Streptomycetaceae > Streptomyces. The sequence continues at coordinate 7,590,317 of NZ_JASVWB010000002.1, forward strand.
CAGAGCCCGCTGGAAGACCAGCCGGCTCGTCCAGTACTCGGGTGCGGTGAACCAGTCCACGACCGTGCGCTCCTGTCTCCGTTCTCGCTCCGGACACCCCCGCGCCGGACGTCCGCGTGACTCTGCGTGTACCTCCCTTCCGCTTGCGTAACCCAAGTGAGTGAAGCAGACAATAGTGGCGACATGCTCGACATGGGCGAGGTGGACGGGATGAACGGGAGTACGTGGTGCGCACACCCACCGGAACCCTCGTCACGGCCTGCGCGCTCTCGGCGGCGCTTCTCGTCGCCGGCTGCGGCGGCGACGGGGACGCCTCCGACGCCGACGCCACCGGGGCGAGCGGGGAGATCTTCCTCCAGCCCGCGGCGGCCCCGGGGCCGGACCCCTTCACCGACTCGACGGCGACCTCCGCGGTCCCACCGTCGCCGGTCACCCGAACGCCGCGGCCGGACCCGTCGGGATCGGCCGGAGCGCGGTCCGTATCCGGCTCGACGCCCGGCCTCTACGCCGGCACCCGGCGGTCCGGCAGCTGCGACGTGGGCCGGCAGATCGAGCAGCTGACCCGGGACCGGGTCAAGGCCCACGCCTTCGCGCAGGTGGTGGGCGTCCCCCGGGCATCCGTCCCGGACTACCTGCGCGCACTGGCCCCGGTCGTCCTGCGTGCCGACACCCGGGTCACCGACCACGGTCATCGCGACGGGCGGGTCACCGGCCACCAGTCCGTCCTCCAGGCGGGCACCGCCGTCCTCGTCGACAACCGGGGCGTGCCGCGCGTCCGCTGCGCCTGCGGCAACCCGCTGACCCCGCCGGCGGCCCTGCGCGGCAACCCGGGCACCCACGGCCGACCCTGGGCCGGCTACCGGCCCGCCCGGGTGGTCGCGGTGGCCCCGGCCACCCGGGCCCTGACCACCGTCACGATCATCGACATCGTCACCCGCGCCTGGGTCGAGCGGCGCGTCAGTCACGACGTCCGCCACGACCGGGTCGTGCCGACGCCGGCCCCGTCGGCCCCGACATCCACCAAGCCGTCCCCCGACGGAAGTCCCCCCGGCGCCTCGCCGGGTGACGGCAGCGCGTCCCCGAGGACGGACGGCTCCTCACCGGCGCCGAGCGACTGCCCGACGCCGACGCCAACCGTCACCGACCCGCCGTACGCTCCCGACCCGCCGGACGCCCCCGACGACGCACACACCGACGCGTCGACGGACGACATCAGGGACGACATCAGGGACGACAGCACCGACGAGCCGGCCGACTGCCCCACGCCCGCCGTCACCCGCACCACCACATCCCCGTCGGACCCCGGCGCCCCCCGCACACCCCCGAACGAGCCGGCCCCGCCCGACCCCGGCACGTCGGTCCCCGACGAGCCCACCGCCGAGCAGCCCTCGCGGGACGGGCCCTCCCCGGACGCCCCCTCCGCCGACTGGCCCGCCACCTCCCCGGACCCCTCCGACGAGGCCGGCCCCGACACCGTGCCGGAAAGCCCCGACCTGCCCGACGGCGGTGGACTGATCCCCGACGACCGGTCCGGCACGGACAGCGTCCCCGGCAGTCCCACCGGCGTCTGAGCGGGCCGGCGGCAGTCGCCCCGCCGGTCCGCCCCCTCATCCCTCCCGGTCCTGTCCTCCCGGTCGAAGAATCGGGTAAACCCTGGCAAGGTGGCCCCATGGTTGATCGGGGAGCGAGCGCCCTGTCACTCCCGGACGACTGGCCCGCCCACCCGGATCCGATCCTGGCGCTCAACCGCATGGGCAGCTTCGACTGGGACCTGGACAGCGGTCTGTTCCACATGGACGCCCAGGCCTACGAGGTCTTCGACCTGCGCCCCGACGAGTACGACGGCTACCCCGGGTCGCTGGAGAGCCGGGTGCCGGGCGCGGAGGCCCACCGTCTCGACGCCCTGGTCGCGCAGGCGATCAAGGACGGCAGCGAGAACTACGGCACCTACTTCCGGCTCCGCTGCCGCGACGGCTCGCTGCGCTGGACCCACACCCAGGGCTACATCCGGCGCGACGAGACGGGCCGTCCCCGCCGGATCGTCGGCATCGTCCGCGACGCCACCCAGGAACTCAGCGAGCTCGAGTCCCGCCGGGAGCAGGCAGCCCAGGACGAGGCGCGGCGCCGCCAGACCAACGTCGTCCAGCTGACCACCGCGGCCCTCGCCCACGCCCGCACCGTCGACGACGTGATCGACGTCCTCAAGGACACCCACGGCCTCACCCACCTGGGCGCCACCAGCCTGGTCTTCGGTCTGGTCGAGGCCGGCCGCATCCGGCTGGTCGCCGAGGGCCCCGAGGGCAGCTTCGTCCCGGGCACCGACATCACCCGGATCGACGAGCCCTACCCGATGAGCGAGGTCGTCCGGACCCTCAGCCCCCGCTTCATCGAGTCACCGGAGGAGTTCGCCGAGCGGTACCCCATCCTGTGGCCGCACATCACCGGCCTGGACATCACCTCGGCGGCCTATCTGCCGCTCATCGCCGAGGCCCGCCCGATCGGCGCCATGGGCCTGCTCTACAGCGACCGGCGCGGTTTCTCGCCCGAGGACCGCAACGTCCTCATCGCCCTGGGCAGCAGCATCGCCCAGAGCCTGCAACGGGCCATGCTGTTCGAACAGGAGAAGGACCTGGCCACCGGCCTCCAGCAGGCCATGCTGCCGCGCACCATCCCCAGCGTCCCCGGCGCCGACGTCGCCGTCCGCTACCGTGCCGCGACCGCCGGCGGCTCCCCGGGCCGGGACATCGGCGGCGACTGGTACGACCTGATCCCGCTGCCGGGCGGCCGGGTCGGCGCCGTCATCGGCGACGTCCAGGGCCACGACACCCACGCCGCCGCCGTCATGGGGCAGCTGCGGATCGTCCTGAGGGCGTACGCCGCCGAGGGGCACACCCCGGGCACCGTGATGGCCCGCGCCTCGGTCTTCCTCCACGAACTCGACACCGAGCGCTTCGCGACCTGCCTGTACGCCGAGGCCGACCTGTCGACCGGTGTCGTCCAGGTGGTCCGGGCCGGCCACATCGACCCGCTGATCCGGCACCCCGACGGCAGCTGCCGCCGCGTGTCCGTCCCGGGCGGCCTGCCGCTCGGCCTGTCCGCCGAGTTCGGACGCCTCGAATACCCAGTCGCCACTCTCGAACTCGACCCCGGGCACACCCTGCTGCTGTGCACCGACGGGCTGGTCGAGCAGCCCGGCGCCGACCTCGACGACGGCATGCGCACCCTGGCCGCCCTCATCGCCACCGGCCCGGACGACGTCCGGGACCTCGCCGACCGGCTCATCGACGTGGCGGAGGAACGCGGCGGCGACGACGACGTGGCGCTGCTCCTGCTGCGCCGACACGGCCTGGACACCCCGCAGTCCGGCAGCCGCCTCCAGCAGCACGTGGCGCCCGGCGACCCCGAGGCCCTCGTCGCCGCCCGGCACATGATCCGCGCCGCCGTCGGTGCCTGGGGCGCCCGCGACCGCTGCGACGAGATAGAACTCGTCGCCGACGAACTGATCACCAACGCCCTGATGCACACCGAGGGCTCCGCGATCGTCACGCTCAGGGTCCTCACCGGCCCGGAACGCCGTCTGCGCGTCGAGGTGGAGGACCCCTCCAGCGCCCTGCCGCGCCGCCGGGAGGCAGGCGAGTCGGGCGTCTCCGGACGGGGCCTGCTCCTCGTCGACCTGCTCACCGACACGTGGGGCGTGGAGGCGCGGGGCGGCGGCAAGTGCGTGTGGTGCGAGTTCCAGGTGCCGGAGCCGAGCTGAGCACTCCGGTGTCCGGTGGCACTCTGGACGTATGCCGGAACTCCCCGAGGTCGAAGCGCTCAAGGACTTCCTCACCGAGCACCTGGTCGGCCACGAACTCGTCCGGGTGCTGCCCGTCGCGATCAGTGTCCTGAAGACGTACGACCCTCCGCTCGGCGCCGTCGAGGGCCGCCGCGTCACCGCCGTGCACCGGTACGGCAAGTTCCTCGCCCTCGCCACCGACGGCGGCCCGCACTTCGTCACCCATCTGGCCCGCGCGGGCTGGCTGCACTGGAAGGACAGGCTCCCGGACGGCCTGCCCCGCCCCGGCAAGGGCCCCCTCGCCCTGCGGGCCGCCCTGGAGACGGGCGCCGGCTTCGACCTGACCGAGGCGGGCACCCAGAAACGCCTCGCGGTGTACGTCGTCCAGGACCCGCACGAGGTCCCCGGCATCGCCCGCCTCGGCCCGGACCCGCTCGCCGCCGACTTCGACGAGGCCCGTCTCGCCGCGCTGCTCACGGGTGAACGACGTCAGCTCAAGGGCGCCCTGCGCGACCAGAGCCTGATCGCCGGAGTCGGCAACGCCTACAGCGACGAGATCCTGCACGCGGCGAGGATGTCCCCCTTCAAGCCGACCTCGTCCCTCACCCCCGAGGAGACCGGCCGCCTGTACGAGGCCCTGCGCACCACCCTCACGGAGGCGGTGGAGCGTTCCCGGGGCGTGGCGGCGGGCCGTCTGAAGGCCGAGAAGAAGAGCGGCCTGCGCGTCCACGGCCGCACCGGCGAACCCTGCCCCGTGTGCGGTGACACCATCCACGAGGTCTCCTTCAGCGACCGCTCGCTCCAGTACTGCCCGACCTGCCAGACAGGCGGCAGACCACTGGCGGACCGGAGACTGTCCCGGCTGCTGAAATAGGTCACCTGAAACAGGTCACCACTTCCCGCTGCCCACGATGTAGGTGAGACCCGTGAGCACGGCCAGGACGAGGATCGTGACTGCCGGCCCCTTCGCCAACGCGGTCAGCGTCCGCGTGAGGCCCGACGCCGACTTCGTGTAGCGCTCACGCCACACGTCCAGGTGATGCCGGGCCAGCGGGACGAGGACGAGCGCTGCCGCGGCGGTGACCAGGGACACGGTGAGCGGCGTGAGCGCCTCGACGTCGTGGACGTGCGTCTCGATGCTCCCCCCTTGCGTGCGCCGCCGCTCGATGGCTTCCGCCGCCCCCTGGGCGGCCAGGACGAACAGGACGACCGCGGTGACGGCGCAGACGAGGGCGGCGGCGGCGAGAGCGGGGGCGCGGCGCAACCCCGACCCGGCCCCGCTCGCCGTCTGCCCCTCCCGGTGGTTCGGACGCTGCGCCCGTGTTTCCGCCGGTGCCGGTGGTGCCGCTTGTGTTCGTTGCCGTGTGCGTGGCCGCGACTGCGCCGGAGGCGATGAAGGAGGCGGTGAAGGAGGCGGCGGGAAAGGCGGAGGGGCAGGCGGAGGGGGGTCAGGTGCCGGCCGGGGCGGCGGCGTGTGGACGACGACCGTCTGCTCCTGCGTCGGCTCCACCTCCACCTCGACGTGGACGGACGCCTCGCCGACGACACCCTTCAGCACGATGTCCCCGGTGAGGTGCCCTTCGGTGTTCGTCTCCACGCGGACGTTCAAGCCGGTCGTGGAGGGCTCGACCCGCAGCCAGGACTGTTGGGACTGGGCCACGCAGTGACGGGCCAGGGGCGGGCCGCCGAGCGTGACCGTCTGCTGCGGCGGGGTGGAGCCGTGCTGGACCGTGCCGAAGTCCAGATGGTGCGGGGAGGGCGCCAGGCGGATCTCACGCAGGGCGGCGACCGCTTGGTCGGCTATCTGCCGGATGTCGTCGCGCGCGATCTTCTCGAGGTCATGGCGGGCCCCTTCGGCGATGGGCAGGGAGTCGTCGTGCAGCCGGGAGCGTAGTTCCTGGACCGCGCCCTGCCGGGTCAACGGGTTGTCGCTGCCGATGGCGTCCAACAGGTAAGGGGGTGAGGGAACTCCCGCGATCTTGATGCGGCCACGTCGACTGTGCGCCAGATGCAGGTCGCCCTGCATCTCCACGGTCCGACTGGGCGTCTGGTTCGGGTTCTGGTCCCGTACGTGGTCGAAGACGTAGTCGTAGAGCTCGTCGCACGAGATCTCACCGTCCTCGTCCAGATCGGCCTCGCCGGACTCCAGACCCTGCACCACCGCACGGGTGAACACCGATGGCCGGGGGGCGGAGTTCTCGGCGAGTTCGGGGCCCTCGAAGGCGTACTCCATGGAGTTGGACGCGGTGATGACCGCCCAGCCGCGCCCACCGGGCGACGGGTCGGACCCGAAGGATTCGAGGACGTTCACCTCGCCGGTGGCCCGTACGGAGGACGATCCCCGGGAGAACGCCCCGCCGTAGCAGCAGTCGAGGAACAGGACGGTGCTGCCGGCCCGGCTGCGGGACATGCACTGGCGGACGAACTGGGCCGGGACGGCCGTGGCGTCCAGCAGTCTGGGGTCGGTGTCCTTGGCGGCGAAGTAGAGCTCGCCGGACTCGCTCTTGATGCCGTGGCAGGAGAAGTGCAGCACCATGACGTCGTCGCGGCGGCGGTCGTTGAAGAAGAGCTGTATTTCCCGGCGCATCACGTGGGCCGGTTCGTTGCGCACGACATCGACCTCGAAGTCACCGATCTCCGGGTCGTGCAGGACCGCGGCGAGGGCCGTCGCGTCCTGCGCCGGTGCCCGCAGTTTCTTGAGCCCCTGATCGTCGTAGCGGTCGTTGGCGATGATCAGCGCGTGCCGGGGTCCCGTCATGTCCGGGTCTCCCCTGCCGCATGGCGCCGCACGAAGAGGTCGAAGGCTTGCGCGACCTGCTCGTCCGATGCATCCGAGATGTCCAGGACGTCGCCGTCGAGCGTCAGTCGCAGCGACGGGCGGGTGCCGTGGATCCGGCCGAGCCAGCCCCGGAGCACGGCCACGACCTGGCCCAGCCCGGTGACCGATCCGCCCAGTGCCACCAGGAGCGAGCCGATCTGTGTCACGTCCACGGCTCGCGCACCGGGCGGAAGCTCTTCGCCGGGTACGGCTGTCACGTCGTCCACGTCGAGCAGGAGCAGTTCCTCGCGCAGATAGCCGGTGAGATCGGCCACGCGTTCGGGTTCCGCTCCCTCCTCGGACAGGAGGATCAGCAGTTCTTTCTCCACCGGGTCAGCCCCTCGGTTCTGCGAGTAGGGGCGGCGCAGAGTCGGACCAGCGGTGGCTCCACGTCATTTCCTCCAGTCTGTGCCGTCCCGCACGCCCCGGCAACTCGCGCCGAGCGATCCGGAAGGTGCCCCACTAACGGGAGTTCAGCGTCACCAGGTGCTCCCCGTCGCTCGTGCGCAGTTCGTAGTGGTCGATCTCGTCGGGGTGCATGGCCGCGCCGCCGCGCATGACGTTCGGGCGGGCGTCGTGCCGGGGGACGCTCCAGGTGGTCACCGTCTGCTCCGAGCCGTCCCGGCCGATGGCGACCAGGTGGCAGGCGCGGGGGCCGGCGCCGTCCTTGACCTGGAGCTCCACGTCGCTGCCCCAGACCCTGTCCTCGGTGGTGATCTGGGCCCACACGCCCGACCGCTCGTCGGTCGCGGTCACCCGCACGCCTTGGGCCGCTACGCCTCCGGCCTCCTCGCCGCTCGCCATCAGCGCGATCCCGGGTCCGGCCACCGCGAACACCACCGCCGCGGCCACCGCGTACAGCAGGCGCCGGCGCCGGGCCCGGTGCCGTGCCGCGACCTCGCCGAGCAGCCGGTCCAGCAGGCGCGGGCCCGGCTGGGCCATGGGGTGCACGACCCGGGGGGTCGCCCGGCGGTACAGCATCATCTGCCGGGTGACCGGTCCGAACTCGGTCACGTGTGCCGCGCAGCGGGGGCACTCCATGAGGTGGTCCTCGAAGCGGAAGGCCTCCGCCTCGTCCAGCACGCCGAGCGCGTACGCGCCGACATCGCGATGCCTCTCCAGGGACCTCATGCCGAATCCTCGTGCCGTTGGGTGCGGGTGGGGTTACTCCGTGCTCCCACCGGTACGCACCGGCCGACCGAATCACTCAAGGCCCACACCGAATCGTAACCAAGCGATTCGGAGCGGCCGGACCCGGGGATTGGTCCGAGTCGAGAGGAATCTAAAAAAGATGGATGGCGAGGTGTCCCAGAGGCAACCCGAGCTGCCAGGCAGGCGTCCACACCTTGGGCCCCTCGTCCTCACCGGCCGCCGCACCGCCTCCCGGCACCGCGTTCAGATCCGGCGCGAGCAGCTCCGTCTCCTCCAGCCAGCGCCAGGCCGCCCGGGCCAGTTCCAGGTCCGGCGCCGGGCCGCCGGAGGCGACCGTCTCGGCGACGAGCGCGGCCATCCGCTCGCCCACCCAGTCCTGCCAGGGCTGGTCGTACGCCGTCAGCGACAGCCAGTTCTCCAGTTGGGAGACGACCTGGATGCCGGACAACTCCCCGTCGGTGTCTGACAGATAGATGGTCAGCGCCAGCGCGTCCCGTCCGGCGCGGAACTCGAAGGACGTCGGCGGCATCAGGTCGCCGGACTTCAGCAGTTCGTCGGCGATGTACTCGGCGTACAACCACGCCATGGGAACGGCCAGTTCGCCCCAGCCGGCGCCGTCCGTGCTCTCGTGACCTCTGTGCAGCATCCCTTCCTGCCTTCCTCCGGTTGCGTGCGCGTAGCCCGTCGCCGGGTCCTCAGTGCGGAACACGGATGAGGACAGCCGATTACTCAACCGGGGTCCACGGCAAGGCGCTTTACGGAGGTTTGACTAAGCCATTGGTTTCACCGCAGGTCGGCCGCATACCCCGGAAGCACCCGGCGCAGGGCACGCAGCGCGTAGTACGCGCGGGACTTCACGGTACCGGGCGGAATTCCCAGTGTTTCCGCGGCCTCCGCCACACTCGCCCCTTGGAAATACACCAGCACCAGGACTTCACGGTGTTCCGGAGTGAGTGTCTTCACAGCCTCCCGCACATCGAGGGTGGCCGCCGCCCGCTCGGCGTGGTCGGCGCACACCCGCGCGTTCTCCAGGATCGCGTCGCCGACCTCCGCCGGACGTGCCTGCCGCGCCCGCCGCGCGTCGATCGCGAGCCGCCTGCCCACGGTCAGCAGCCAGGGCCGTACGGAGTCGAAGTCGTCGGCGCGCAGGGCCTCGGGGTGCTGCCAGGCGCGGACGAGTGTTTCCTGGACGAGGTCCTCGGCGCGCTGTCGATCGCCGTCGCAGAGCCGGAGCAGCAGCGCGAAGAGGGGCCGGCCGTGCTCGCGCTGCAGTGCGGCGAGCTCGTGCTCGGCGGTCGTCGCGTTCGTGAGAGTGGTCCCGGCCGTCATGGCCGTATGGCACAACAGAGGGCCGTTTCTGGACAGGGCGGGCGCACAGGTCTGCGGCGGACGGTCGATCGCGTCGACGAACGGTTCGACGAACGGTCCCGCCGCGCCGTCCGCGCGCTCCGGACGGGCTAAGGAGAGCGGCGGGACTGTTTGCGGAGGCCTTCAGCTTCGTACCTATTTGTAGGTCAATATGACCACAATGGGGTGAGCTGATGATCGCACGCAGAAGCCAGGTCGCCCTGGCTCTCACGGCCCTGCTCGCCGCGGGCGCCGCCTGCCAGGGACAGGACCACGAACGGCCCGCCGGGCCAGGACACCCGGCCCCGTCCGCCGCCGCCCGCGGCTTCACGCTCGTCGCCTCCGGGGACGTCCTGCCGCACAGCTCGATCATCGACCGGGCGCGCTTCGACGCGGGCGGCACCGGCTACGACTTCCGCCCGATGCTCGCCGGCGTGAAACCGGTCGTCTCCCGCGCCGACGTGGCCCTGTGTCACATGGAGACCGTGTACGGCGCGAACGGCGACTACACCGGCTATCCCACGTTCAAGTCCCCGCCCGAGGTGGCCGGCGCCCTCGCCGCGACCGGCTACGACGGCTGCTCCACCGCGTCCAACCACAGCCTCGACGACGGCGCCGGCGGCATCGGCCGCACCCTGGACGCCCTCGACCGCGCGGGCGTACGGCACGCCGGCTCGGCCCGCACCGAGGCCGAGGCCCGCACGGCCACCGTGCTGCGCGTGGGCCCCGCGGAGGTCGCCCACCTCGCCTACACCTACGACACGAACGGGCTCCCGCTCCCGCAGGGACAGCCCTGGGCCGTCAACCTGATCGACGAGGCCCGGATCGTGGCCGACGCCCGGGCGGCCCGCGAGGCCGGCGCCGACGTGGTCGTCGTCTCCCTGCACTGGGGCACCGAGTGGCAGGACGACCCCGACGAGCGGCAGCTGAGCCTGGCGGAGAGCCTCACCGCCGCCCGCACCGGCGGCCGTCCCGACATCGACCTGATCCTGGGCACCCACGCCCATGTCCCGCAGGCGTACGAGAAGGTCAACGGGACCTGGGTGGTGTACGGGATGGGCGACCAGATCGCCGGCGGGATGTTCAATCACCAGGGTGTCCGGGATCCGCGCGCCAACCAGTCCACACTCGGCCGCTTCACCTTCGCCCCGCCCGCGCGGGCGGGGGAGCGCTGGCGGGTGACGAGGGCCGAGTTCGTCCCGCAGTGGTTCGACGTCGACGCGGGGCGCGTGGTGAACCTCAACGAGGCGCTCGCCTCGGGCGCCGACGTACGCGCCGTGCGCGACCGGATCCGGCAGGTGGTGCTGAGCCGGGGCGCGGCGAAGGACGGGCTGACCATGGGGCGCTGACCGGCGGCCGGCCGGCCGGCGCCGAACGGCCCCGGCGCCCCACCGAGCACGCGGCCACCCGCCGACGGCCCCACGTCGGTCGGTCTGCTGCTGGTCGGTCCAGCGTCGGTCGGTCGGCTGCTGGTCGGCCCGACGTCGGTCGGTCGGCTGCTGGTCGGTCCAGCGTCGGTCGGTCGGCTGCTGGTCGGCCCGACGTCGGTCGGTCGGCTGCTGGTCGGCCCGACGTCGGTCGGTCGGCTGCTGGTCGGCCCGACGTCGGTCGGTCGGCTGCTGGTCGGCCCCACGTCGGTCGGTCTGCTGTCGGTCAGCCCGCCACCGGTCGGCCCGCCGCCGGGTCCGCTGCCGCGGCCTCGCCGCAGCAGCCCGAGAGCGCCGGCGCGTGGCCGCGTTCCGGTGGCCTACGGCACCACCGTCACCGGCCATCGCCCCGCCTTCACCAGCCGCACCGCGACCGAGCCGACGATCCGGTGGCCGGCCTGCTCCGAGGCGCCCACGACCACCGCGTCCGCCTTCAGTTCGTCCGCCGCCCGCACCAGACCGCTGTAGGGATCGCCGCGGAAGGTGTGGAACTCCCAGCGCACGTCGAATATCCCCTTGGTGTGCTCGGTCGCGTCCCGGATCTGGGCCACCAGGTCCTCGGCGATCTCGTCGGTCGTCTCGGCGACGGGCGCCCCGAGTGCCGCGCCCGCCCCGAGGACCGGCTGCACGTACACGACGGCGAGCAGAGCGTGCTGGCGCCGGGCCAGGCCGCCGGCATAGGCCGCCGCGCGAAGCGAGGAGTCGGAGCCGTCCACCCCGACCACGATGACCTTGGGCCCGTCCGTGCCCCGCTCGAACTGGTGCGATCGCTGTTCCGTCACGGCTGCGAGGCTATCGGAACCCCCAGGTCCCGCCGCCGCCCCCGTGCCGCACGCCGGGCGGGACGGCCGGGGCGTTCCGGTGCGGTCGGTCGCGCCCGGGACCTGACGCGCCGTGACCGCGCCGCGCGGCGGGCCGGTCACGGGGTGCGGCGCCGGGTGCGGACCCGTCCGAACAGGTCCGCACCCGGCGCCGCCGGGCCCGGCCCCGTCCCCTCCGTCGAGGCCGGGAGCCGAGAGCGACGGCAGGCCTTCGGTGGCGGCCGACCGGTGCCCGCCCTTCGGGTGCCCCTTTCCGCGGAGAGTTTGCGCGACGACGGCACGGAAGCGGGAGTGCCACCAGGCGGCTTGCCGCAGGGGGAGTTGGCGCACGGTGAGGCTCCGTACGTTCCCGACGCGCCACCTCGGCCTGGTCACGGGCCCGCGACCGTTCCCCTGGTGGTGCGTCGCGGCACGGTGAGGCGTAGGCCGCCCGGGTGGAATCATGCCGCCGCTCCGGTGCCGTGGTGGTGCGTCGGGTCCACCGTGGGCGACTGATGAGTCATGACGAAGGATCAGTTGCTCACACGGCTGTCGTCGACGGCGACGGCGGTGTTCACGCGGCGTCGGGCCCTGCTCGCCGGCGCCGCCGCCGGGGCGGCCGGCACGGCCGGTCTGCTCGCGCTGGGCTCGGGCGGCGAACCGGTCCGGCCCGCCGTCCCGGTCGCCGGTCCGCAGGCCCGCCGCGCGGTCAGGCCCTCCGCCTATCGCCTCCAGCCCCTGACCGGATACGGCCCGCCCCGGACCGTGCCCGGCCGGCCCCTCGTCCGGCGCGAACCGTTCCTGCGGGTGTCCGGCCGCGGCCGGACCATGGTGCTGACCTTCGACGACGGGCCCGACCCCCGCTACACCCCGGACATCCTGGACACCCTCGCCCAGTACGACGTCCGCGCGATGTTCTTCGTGTGCGGCGAGATGGCCGCGGACCACCGGGACCTGCTGGCCCGGATGGCGGACGAGGGGCACGTCGTCGGCAACCACACCTGGTCCCACCCGCTGCTGACCCGGCTCGGCCGCACCCAGATCCGCAGCCAGATGGAACGCACCTGCGATGTCATCGAGGAGGCGTACGGCGAGCGCCCGGCCTGGTTCCGCGCGCCCTACGGGGCCTGGAACCGCGCCGCCTTCCAGCTCGGCGCCGAACTCGGCATGGAACCGCTGGCCTGGACGGTCGACACGCTCGACTGGACCACCCCCGGCACACGCACCATCGTCGGTCGGGTCGAGGACGGCGCCGCCCCCGGTGTCGTGGTGCTCTCGCACGACGCCGGGGGCGACCGCACCCAGAGTGTCCGGGCGCTGCGCGACTATCTGCCGCACCTGCTGGATTCCGGTTACCACGTCACCGTCCCGCGACGGCAGTTCACCTGACCGGATTCGGGCCCGCCCGGTCGGGGAACGCTCAGCGGACCTCGGCCAGGCGGGCGAAAGCGACGACGTTCCCGTCGTAACCGTTCTGCTTGGAGAAACCGCCCCCGCAGGTGATGACCCGGAGTTCGGGGGAGCCCTTGGAACCGTAGACACGGTCGCCGGGGAAATTGTCCTTCTCGAACACCTCGATGCCGTAGATCTCGAACACGGCCGTCTTTCCGTCCTGCCGCGCGATCTCCACGCGATGTCCCGGCTTCAGGGCCCCGAGTCCGTAGAACACGGCGGGGCCCTGCTTGTTGTCGACGTGCCCGACGACGATGGCGGTGCCCTTCTCGCCGGGGGTGACCGCGCCGGTGAACCAGCCGGCCAGGTTCGGGTCCTCCGGCGGCGGCGCGCCGACCCAGCCGTCCGCGTCCAGACCGACCGCCATGACCGGCGCGTCCACCCGGATGGACGGGATCCTCACCCGGTCGGGCATGGAGTACGGCAGTGGGTCGGGGGTTCGCTCGAAGGCGCCGGGCGTGGCGCGGCTCTCGGCGGCCGCCGCCGACGCTGGCTGCGGCGGTCCGACGTCGAATTCCCCCGACCCGTTGCGAATGAGCGCGAGGCCGGTCAGCAGAACAAGCGCTATCACGCCCCAAGGAGCCCGCTTCTTCGGCCGCTCCTCCTCTTCGGCCAGGCCGGCCAGTTCGGACGCAAACATTCGACTTCCCCTCTCGACGCGGCCGTCGCCACGTCATTCGCGCATACGAGAACGCTAAGTCCCGCGTGCGGAACCGGCGACGGGGCGAACGCGAACGGGTGGCCCGGACCCCGTGCGGTGCGCCATCCGAGTTGCCGTCGACAGGGAATTTCTGACGGTCCGTGACCTGCGGTGATATCCGATGATGTGCGTGTCGCCCGGTGTGTCGTCTCACCAGGACGGACCATCGCCGACATGCGGGCCCGTGCGGGGCGTCTGAGGGTTTTTGCGGGAGGCGCTTTCTCGCCGATCCACCGGGGACGGTTCCCGGGGCGTCTTCCGCGGAGGATCACATGCGTAACTCTCGTGCCCTGGCGGTCGCCGGCGCCGCCGCGGTCGCCGTCGTCGGGCTCGCCGCTCCGGCCGCCGTCGCGTGGAACAGCCCGAGCAACATCGTCGCCCTGCCCAGTGTCATCGCCCGCGGCGGCCAGTTGACCGTCACCGTCGACGGCTGCCCCAAGGGCGGCACGATGACGTCGAACGCGTTCCCGGCGACCGCGTTGACACCCATCAGCGGCACCAACGAGACGTCGAAGGGCACCGCCACCATCAACGCCAACGCCAGCCCCGGCTCGTACAGCATCACCGTCAGGTGCCAGGGGACGGGCACGCTCACCAATCCGGCCGCGTTCACCGTCATCGGCGGTGTCCGCGGCGGTCTCGGTGGCAGCAGTTCCACCGGGGCGACCCCCACCGACATGGCCATCGGCGGCGGGCTGGTGGCGGCGGCCGTCATCGGCGGCGGGCTGTTCTGGATGCGCCGTCGCTCCGAGAAGCAGATCTGAGCCGCACGTGCACAGGCCTTCGCCCTCGGCTTCCCTCAGGGATCCGAGGGCGAAGCCTTGGCGCGGTGCGGCGGGCGCCGTCCTTCTCCGTTCAGTCGCCGTCCTCCTCGGCGTGGCGGCGGGAGAGGTGGTACGCCGTCCCGACCGAGCCCGCGATGAGCGCGATCCCGAGGCCGGTCTCCTGGAGGTCGAAGCCGGCGGAGCTGCCGCCCTCACCGGCGTGGACGCCGCGGGACGGCCGCACCGGCACCGGTGCGGGCTCGACCGGGCGGCCCCCGGCGATGGTGAGGCCGGCGTTCTGCCAGAAGGTCCCGCAGTGGAACGTCACCTCGTACAGGGCGCCCGGCTTCGCGTCCCGGTCGACGGTGGCCGTGGCCGTCGTCCGGCCTTTGCGGATGGTCACGTCGTCGAAGACGCCGGAGGAGACGAACACGTCCTGGTGGCAGCCGGTGGCGCGCAGGGTCACCTGCCCGCCCGCCGCGACGGTCTGCGGCAGGACCCCGACGCGGAAGCCCGTGCTCTCGGCCCTCGCGTGGGCGGCGGGGGAGGTGAGGGCGAGGGCGCAGACGCCCAGCAGTGCGGCCGAAGCGACGCGTATCGCGCGCATGGTGGTTCCTCCGGTCCCCGAGGAGCAGATGCGGACCTGTTTCCGCTTGCGCCAGAAATGCACCTCGATGACCGAAACGCTAGGAACGTATGTACGTCCGCGCGATTCCACTCGTGCGAATGGGGCAAATGTGTGCGCCGCCCGGGGGATGTGACCGGCGTGGCGGGTGTTCCCGGGCGGCTCCCCGGTGTGGGGCGGTCGGCCCCGGGCCGGCACCCGGTGGACGGGGTCAGCCCTCGATGTGCGGGAAGAGGCTCAGGAACGGGTCCGCCGACGCCGTGATGCCCCGGCTGTAGGGCGCGTCGAAGTCCCAGATCAGGAAGAGCAGGAAGGCGATCAGCGCGGAGAACAGCCCGGCCAGCACCAGTTCTCGCACCGTCCGCCGGATCTGCAGCGCGAAGACCATCCCGATGGTGACGACGGCCCCGCCGAGCAGGCCGAACCACACCACCCCCGGCATCGTGGGCGACGCCGCGTCCGCCCGGGCGTTGCGGGCCTGGTCCGCGGTGGCGATCTGGTCCAGGACCGGCTGGTAGGCCTGGGCCTCGAAGTCGGTCGCCGGTTCGTAGTCGGTGACGTCCACGCGGATCCGGTCGAGGAGCTCGGTGCCCCGGTCCGTGAGCCGACCGGTGTCCGCCATGGCCTTCCACTCGGTGGTGACGACGTGTCCGACATAGGCGTTGACATCGTCCCGAATGCGGTCGCGGACGTCGGGCGGATAGACCCGGACCCGCTCCGAGATCTCGTGCAGCGCCTGCGCCTCCGTCTGTACGTGGTCCTGGGCGCTGCTGCGCGCCTCCCAGACCCCGGCGATGGCCAGGCCCAGGACGATCGCGTACACCACGCCGATCCACATCGTCATGTACTCGATGACGTCCGGTGTCTCGCTGGGGTCCTCGTCTTCGGGTGCCCGGCGGTGCCGTACGAGGGTGATGACGACCACCACGGCACAGGCGGACAGCATCGCGAGGGTGAGAACAAGCCATTCCGGCAAGGGAAGCCTCCAGGATCGGTGCTAGCGCGGCCGCAGCGCGGCCACGGCGACCACCGCGGGCATGGTGATGAGCAGGACGTAGGTGACCGGCGACGTGGTGCCGCGGGTCTGCCGTTTGGGGGGGTGCGCCTGGTAGCGCGGATACGCCACCGGGGTGACGGAGGGGCGTGGGGTGGGTTTCGCCGACGGTGCCGGCGCGGGTGCCGGGGGCGGGGGTGGAGCCGGCGCGGGCGGGGGCGGCGGGGTCGGCCGTGGACGAGGCGGCGGCGGTTGTGGTGCCGGTGGTGGCGCCGGCGCGGGCGGCGGCTTCGGGGCCGGCGTCGGCTGCGGCGGCGGGGGCTCCGGGGTGGGGGTGGGCTCCGGAGTGGGGGTGGGCTCCGGCGGGGGCGGCGTCGGTGTCGGCGGGGGCGGAGGTGTGGGGGTCGGGGTCGGCGTCGGGGTCGGGCACGGCGGGGGAGGGGGCGGCGGGCAGGTGAGACTGCCGGCGACCGCCACCGCGTGTGTGCCGTCCGGCCCCGTCGAGGCGTAGGCGCAGGCGTCGGCCTGGGCCACGCCGGCCGGCGCGCCCACGAGCATCCACGTCAGCGTCAACAGGGCAAACACCCGTATGGCCGGGGCGGATTGGGTCGGTTCGGGTCGATGCACGACGGAGATCATGAGGCCTGGCGGGCCGCCCCACGCCCGGGAAGCGGCGGATTGCCCCGAAAGGGGGAACGCTCGTGACACAGGTTTCGGAAAGAAATGTGCGAGACGGTTGAACACACCGCCTGCCCCCATGCGTATCCATGGTCGTGCGGCGGCCCAGAAGGGCGCTGCAACACCCGAGGGAAGTATGGGGAGTTGACGATGAAGACCTCCTGGCGGAGCGCATCACTCGTGGCGAGCGCCGCGGCGGTACTGGCGCTGACGACGGCATGCGGCCAGGAAAGCGCCCCGTCCACCGGCAGTCAGAACGTGGGCGCGACGGCCCCGGCGGGCGACTACGGCTCGGTCGGCGCGGGCGTGGGCACCGGCACCGGCGCCTCCCCGCAGGCGGGGCAGAGCAGCGCCGGCACCCAGACGTCCACCGCCGGTGAGCTGTCCGTCTCCGACAACGCGGAACTCGGCGAGGTCCTGACCGACAGCGCCGGACTCACCCTCTACCGCTTCGACCAGGACACCGCCGAGCCGCCGAAGACGAACTGCGAGGCGGACTGCGCCACCACCTGGCCGCCGGTCCCCGCGGACGACGCCACGGCCGGAGCCGGCATCGACAAGGCGCTGCTCGGCGAGGTCACCCGCCCCGACGGCACCAAGCAGCTGACCGTCGGCGGCTGGCCGGCCTACCGCTACGCCAAGGACACCAAGGCCGGGGACGTCGCCGGCCAGGGCGTGGGCGGCAAGTGGTACGCGCTCGCCCCCGACGGCAAGAAGGCCAAGCAGACCGGGGCCGGGCAGGCCGAGCAGGCCGGTCTGCCCGGACTGTCCACCCGCAACGACCCCGAGCTCGGCGAGATCGTCATCGACAAGAACGGCATGACGGTCTACCGCTTCATGAAGGACACGCAGTGGCCGATGTCGACCGCCTGCACCGACAAGTGCCTGGAGAAGTGGCCCGTCGTCGCGCCGGTCGACGCTGAGGACACCAAGGGCATCGATCTGCAGGGGTCCACCGCCAACCGGGGCTACGTGGTGTTCGACCGCCCCGACGGCGTCAAGCAGCAGTCCATCGACTGCGTACCGATCTACACCTTCGCGGGCGACAAGAAGCCCGGCGACACCAACGGCCAGGGCGTCGGCGGCACCTGGTACGCCGTGGCACCCGACGGAAAGCCGGTCGGAGCGCCCGACAAGAGCTAGTGCCGTGGCAGGCAACGTTCGCCCCGTCGCGACGCCCGGCACGCCCTCTCGCCGCACCGGCCGAAAGCCCAAGTACATCCAGTACGAGGGCTTGCGGCCGGCACGCCGAGAGCACGCACCGGACGCCGCTCCTTGATGGGCAAACGTTGCCTGCCGCGGCCCTAGTGACGGCGTCTCCGGCACACCGGTCCGCCCCCTCCGCGCCGCACGGAGGGGGCGGACCGGTGTGCCGTCGTGCGTCGCGACCCGCCACGATCCGGCGGGCGTTCGGGAACGCTCCGGAATGCCGCACACACGCTTCGTAGCGGCTTCCTTGGTGACTGTCCGTGGTGCCTGTCCAGGGGCTTCACGGGCGTTTCGGCTGGGCATCACTTCGGCACGTGCCGCAGGCAGTGACCGGGAACGGACGGTCAATTTCCGTTTCTGCTCGCTCCTTTGGCGGGCGATCAGTAGCCTCAGCTCGAACACCGGATCGCCTACGCCTGGAGAGATAGATGGAGCGTCCCGCCTGGGCCCCACGAAGCATCGACATCTCGGTGCCGAGCGTTTCGCGCATCTACGACTACTACCTGGGCGGTTCGCACAACTTCGAGGTCGACCGGGAAGCGGCCCGCAGGGCCCTGGAGTTCATGCCGGGACTTCCCAAGATCATGCAGGCGAACCGGGCGTTCATGCGCCGCGCGGTGCGCTTCGCCGTCGACGAGGGCATCACGCAGTTCCTCGACATCGGCTCCGGCATCCCGACCTTCGGGAACGTCCACGAAGTGGCCCAGTCGGCCCGCCCCGGCGCCCGGGTGATGTACGTGGACCACGACCCGGTGGCGGTCGCGCACAGCCAGGCGGTGCTCGCGGGCAACACAGACGCGGGCGTCGTCGCGGCCGACCTGCGCAAGCCCCGGGAGATCCTCGCGAGCCCCGAGGTGCGGGGCCTGATCGACCTGAACCGGCCGGTGGCCCTGCTTCTCGTTGCCATACTGCACTTCGTGGAAGACGCGGACGACCCGTACCGAGCGGTGGCCGAGTTGCGCGAGGCGCTCGCGCCCGGCAGCCTGCTGGTCCTCACGCACGCTTCCTACGAGGGAATCCCGCTGCCGCCGGAGCGGGCCGAGGGGGCGGTGGACGTGTACAAGGACATCCGCAACCCGCTGATCATGCGCTCGCGCGAGGAGATCGCGCGGTTCTTCGAGGGGTACGACATGGTGGAACCCGGACTGGTGCCGATGCCGCACTGGCGGCCGGACACCGCACCGGAGGACGAGGATCCGTTCGCCTTCTCCGGTTTCGCCGGCGTGGGGCGTACGGCGTGAGCGCGGAACCGGACGGGCCGGAGGACAGACTGCGGCGGTTCGCGACGATCTGGAGCCGGGCGGTCTTCCCGGTGACCTCGACGTCCGCGACCCGGCCCGAGTTCGAGAAACAACTGCTCCCCCTGGCCAGGAGGTTGAGCGAGGCGCTCCGGGCCCGCACCTTCGACGCCGGCGAGGCCAAGGCGGTCGGCGCGGCCCTGGTCTCCGCGCACTGCACCGACCCGGAGGCGCTGACCCGCACGCTGGACTGCGTCGACGCCTACCTCGTGCTCTACTGCGGCGAGGGCGGCGTCCAGGAGGACCTGCGGGCGCGCGCGGCACGGCTCCAGCACGCCATGGCCGCCGGGTTCGCCCAGGCGCTGCGCGAGCGGACGCTGATCGAGCAGGAAGCCATCGCGCAGGCGGCGCTGCGGGCGCAGGGCGTGGTGGCCCAGGCGCTGCACGCCACCGAGGCCCGCTTCCGCGCGGTCTTCGAAGGCGCGGCCATAGGCATCGGCATGGCCGACCTCGACGGCAACATCCTCCAGGTCAACGGAGCGCTGCTGCGCATGTTCGGCGTCTCCGAGCAGACCATGCGCGGGCGCAACGTCATGGAGTGGACCCACCCCGACGACGCGCCCCAGACCTGGCGCCTCTACGACGAACTCGTCCGCGGCGAGCGCGAGCACTACCACGTCGAGAAAGCGTTCTACCGCCCGGACGGAACGGTCCTGTGGACCAACCTGACGGTCTCCCTGCTGCGCGACGCCGACGGTGAACCGCAGTACCAGCTCGCCCTCATGGAGGACACCACCGAGCGCCGCCTGCTCAACCTGCGGCTGCGCTACGAGGCCACGCACGACGCGCTCACCGGCCTGCCCAACCGCACGTTCTTCTTCGAGCGCCTGGAGAAGGCACTGGGCGCCGGACCGGACCAGCGGTTCGGGCTGTGCTACCTCGACCTGGACGGCTTCAAGACCATCAACGACAGTCTCGGCCACGCGGCCGGGGACCGGCTGCTGGTCGAGATCGCCGACCGGCTCCAGTCCTGCGCGACCGCCCCCGGCGAGATGGTCGCCCGGCTCGGCGGCGACGAGTTCGTGGCGCTGACCACCGGACCCGACACCGAGCGCGAGGTCGACGAACTCGCCTCGCGGATCATGAACGTGCTCCTCGCGCCCGTCAGCATCGACGGCCGGGAACTGACCGTGCGCGGCAGCATCGGCATCGTCGAGGGCCCGGCGGGGGAACGCAGCCCGGCGGAGGTGCTGCGCAGCGCCGACATCACGATGTACCGGGCCAAGTCGGCGGGCGGCAACCGTTTCGAGCTCGCCGACGCGGAGGCCGACGCCCGTGCCATCACCCGGCACGGACTCACCACGGCGCTGCCCGCGGCCCTGGACCGGGGCGAGTTCTTCATCGAGTACCAGCCGCTGGTCCACCTCGGTGACGGCAGCGTGCGGGGCGCCGAGGCCCTGGTGCGCTGGCTGCACCCGCAGCACGGGGTCCTGGGGCCCGACCAGTTCATCCCGCTCGCCGAGCACACCGGGCTGATCGTCCCGCTGGGCCGCTGGGTCCTGGAGCAGTCGGTGCGCCAGGCGCGTGACTGGGCCGAACGGCACACCGGCGGGGGGCCGTTGCGCATCAACGTCAACCTCTCGCCCTGCCAGCTCACTCATCCAGGGCTGGTGCAGGACACCGTCGACATCCTGGAGCGCATGGGCGTCGAACCCGAAGCGCTCTGCCTGGAGGTCACCGAGTCGGCGCTGATCGGCGCGGACGACGACCTGCTGAAACCGCTGCGGCGGCTCGCCGAGATGGGCGTCGACATCGCCCTGGACGACTTCGGCACCGGCTACTCGAACCTCGCCAACCTGCGGCGCCTGCCGGTGAGCATCCTCAAGCTGGACCGCTCCTTCACGCAGAGCATGCAGCAGTTCCCGGCCGACCCCGTCGACCTCAAGATCGTCGAGGGGATCGTCTCGCTCGCCCACAGCCTGAACCTCACGGTGACGGTGGAGGGAGTGGAGACCGGAGCGCAGGCCGAGCAGCTGCGGATACTGGGCTGCGACACCGCGCAGGGCTGGTACTACGCCCGCCCCGGCCCGCCGGAGCGGCTGCACGAACTGGCCCTGGTGGACGCGACCCGCTGAGCGCGGACGCGGGGCGCCGCCCAGGGCCGGCCGCGGGGACGGAAGCGTCGTCCGGGATCGGCGCGGGGCCGCGCCGACGCCGCTCGTACGGGGCCGGCGGGCCGGTCGGTGTCAGCGTTCCAGCAGCATGCGTTGCAGTTCGCGCGCGGCCCGTGGCGGGGCCACGTCACTGCGGTGCGCGAGGGCGATCGTGCGGTGCAGTCCGGGCCGGGCCAGCGGGGTGACCCGCAGCCCGCGCCCGGACCGGGCCGCCACCATGCGGGGCACCACGGCCATGCCGAGGCCCGCCCGCACGAAGCCCAGCACCGCGTCCATCTCCCCGCCCTCCACCGCGAAGTCCGGCTCGAAGCCCTCCGCACGGCACGCGGCCACGGTCAGTTCGCGCAGGTCGTAGCCGTGCCGGAACATCACCAGGCGCTCACCCTCCAGATCGGCGACCCGCACGGTGCGCCGGGCCCCGCCCGGCTTGGGGGTGTCCGGGGAGGACACCACGACGAGGTCCTCGCGCAGCAGCTCCACCGTGGTGAGCGCGGGGGACGGCGTCGGCAGCGGGAGGACGACCAGCGCCAGGTCGAGGGCGCCGCGCGCGAGTTCCCGTACGAGATCGTGGGAGCCGCCCTCCTCGATCAGCAGCCGGACGCCCGGATAGCGGTCGTGGAAGGCGCGCAGCACGTCCGGCAGCAGACCCGTGCACAGACTCGGCGTCGCGCCCAGCCGGACCCGGCCGCTGCGCAGCTGCACCAGCTCCAGCACCTCGTGCCGGGCCGTGTCCGCGTCGGCCAGGATGCGCCGGGCCAGCGGCAGCAGCGCCTCACCCGCGTCGGTGAGCGTGATGTTGCCGCGCGCCCGCAGGAACAGGTCGGCCCCCAGCTCCCGCTCCAGCGCCTTGATCTGCTGCGACAGGGACGGCTGGGCGACATGGACCAGCTCGGCGGCGCGGGTGAAGTGCCGGGTCTCGGCGACGGCCACGAAGTACTGGAGCTGCTGGAACTGCATGGACCCACGATAGCTCCAGCCTATGGAATCAAGCCGGACCATGTCTTGGACCGATCGGATTCCCGCCCGTAGCGTCGGTGGCATGGCTCTGGCAACGCGGACGGACCGACGGCCGTCCTTGGCACGCACCGTGTGGGACTCCACCGTCGGCAAGAAGACCGTGATGGCCGTCAGCGGCCTGATCATGCTGCTGTACCTGGTCGTCCACATGATCGGGAACCTGAAGATCTTCTTCGGCGCGGGGGAGTTCGACCACTACGCGCACTGGCTGCGCACCGTCGGCGAGCCGTTCATGCACTACGAGTGGACGCTCTGGCTGGTCCGCGTGGTGCTGGTGGCCGCGGTCGTCGCCCACGCCACGTCCGCCTACCAGCTCAGCCGCCGCGACATCAAGGCCCGCCCCGGCAAGTACGTGCACAAGAAGCCGCGGGCGAGCTACGCGACCCGCACCATGCGCTGGGGCGGGATCATCCTCGGCCTGTTCATCGTCTGGCACGTCCTGGACCTGACGACCGGCACCGTGCACCCCGGCTTCCAGGCGGGCCACCCGTACCGGAACGTCGTGGACACCTTCTCCACCTGGTACGGCAACGTCGTCTACATCGTCGCGATGCTCGCCCTCGGCCTGCACGTCCGGCACGGCTTCTGGAGCGCGGCCCAGACCCTCGGCGTCGGCAGCCGGGCCCGCGACCGTGCCCTGAAGACCCTCGCCGACGTCCTCGCGCTGCTGCTCACGGCCGGCTTCATCGCCGTACCCGTGGGCGTCATGACCGGAGTGGTGAGCTGAAGATGACTTCCTACACGGACTACACGACCGGCGAGCCCGTCGTCGACGCCAAGGCCCCGTCCGGGCCCGTCCACGAGCGCTGGGACAAGCGCCGCTTCGAGGCCAGGCTGGTCAACCCGGCCAACCGGCGCAAGCACACGGTGATCGTCGTGGGGACCGGCCTCGCCGGCGGCTCGGCCGGCGCCACGCTCGCCGAACAGGGCTACCACGTGGTCCAGTTCTGCTACCAGGACTCCCCGCGCCGCGCCCACTCGATCGCCGCGCAGGGCGGCATCAACGCGGCGAAGAACTACCGCAACGACGGCGACTCGATCCACCGGCTGTTCTACGACACCGTCAAGGGCGGGGACTTCCGGGCGCGGGAGTCGAACGTCCACCGGCTGGCCCAGATCTCGGTGGAGATCATCGACCAGTGCGTGGCGCAGGGAGTCCCGTTCGCGCGGGAGTACGGCGGCCTGCTCGACACCCGCTCCTTCGGCGGCGTCCAGGTGTCGCGGACCTTCTACGCCCGCGGCCAGACGGGCCAGCAGCTGCTGCTCGGCGCGTACCAGGCGCTGTCGCGGCAGATCGCGGCCGGGAACATCGAGATGCACCCGCGCACCGAGATGCTCGACCTGATCGTCATCGACGGGAAGGCGCGCGGGATCGTGGCACGGGATCTCGTCACCGGCAGGATCGACACGTACGTCGCGGACGCCGTCGTCCTGGCGAGCGGCGGCTACGGCAACGTCTTCTATCTGTCGACCAACGCCATGAACTCCAACGCCACCGCCGTCTGGCGGGCCCACCGGCGCGGCGCCTACTTCGCCAACCCCTGCTTCACCCAGATCCACCCCACCTGCATCCCGCGCACCGGCGAGCACCAGTCCAAGCTGACGCTGATGAGCGAGTCGCTGCGCAACGACGGCCGGATCTGGGTACCGAAGGCCAAGGGCGACGACCGGCCGCCGAACCGGATCCCCGAGGACGAGCGCGACTACTACCTGGAGCGCATCTACCCGTCCTTCGGCAACCTCGTCCCGCGTGACATCGCCTCCCGCGCCGCGAAGAACGTCTGCGACCAGGGCAGGGGCGTCGGTCCCGGCGGGCAGGGCGTCTACCTCGACTTCGCCGACGCCATCGAGCGGATGGGACGCAAGGCCGTCGAGGCCAAGTACGGCAACCTCTTCGACATGTACCAGCGGATCACCGACGAGGACCCGTACGAGGTGCCGATGCGGATCTATCCCGCCGTGCACTACACGATGGGCGGGCTGTGGGTCGACTACGACCTCCAGACCACCGTCCCCGGCCTGTTCGCGATCGGCGAGGCCAACTTCTCCGACCACGGCGCCAACCGGCTCGGTGCGTCCGCGCTGATGCAGGGCCTGGCCGACGGCTACTTCGTCCTGCCGGCGACCATCAACGACTACCTCGCCCGCAACCCGCACCACGAGGCGGTGACCGACGAACACCCCGTCGTGCAGGAGATGGTGGCGGAGACCGAGGACCGGCTGAACCTGCTGCTGGCCGTCGACGGCGACCGCACCCCCGACTCCTTCCACCGCGAGGTCGGCGAACTGATGTGGGAGTTCTGCGGCATGGCCCGCACCGACAGCGGACTGCGCAAGGCGCTGGAGCGGATCCCGCAGATCCGGGAGGAGTTCTGGCGGCGCGTCAAGGTCCCGGGCACCGGCGAGGAGTTCAACCAGTCCCTGGAGAAGGCCAACCGCGTCGTCGACTACCTGGAGCTCGCCGAACTGATGTGCCTTGACGCGCTGCACCGCGCCGAGTCCTGCGGCGGCCACTTCCGCGAGGAGTCGCAGACCCCCGACGGCGAGGCCGCCCGCCGGGACGAGGAGTTCGCCTACGCGGCGGCCTGGGAGTTCACCGGGACGGGCGAGGCCCCGGCCCTGCACAAGGAAGACCTGGTCTTCGAGTACGTCCACCCCACTCAGCGGAGCTACGCATGAAGCTCACCCTGCGCGTCTGGCGGCAGAAGAACGCCGGCACCGACGGCGCGATGTCCACGTACGAGGTGGACGGGATCTCCTCCGACATGTCCTTCCTGGAGATGCTGGACACCCTCAACGAGGAACTCATCCTCAAGGGCGAGGACCCCGTCGCCTTCGACCACGACTGCCGTGAGGGCATCTGCGGGGCGTGTTCGCTCGTCATCAACGGCGACGCCCACGGGCCCGAGCGCACCACCACCTGCCAGCTGCACATGCGGTCCTTCGAGGACGGCGACACCATCGACATCGAGCCGTGGCGGGCCTCCGCGTTCCCGGTGATCAAGGACCTGGTGGTGGACCGGTCGGCGTTCGACCGGATCATCCAGGCCGGCGGGTACATCACCGCGCCGACCGGGGCCGCGCCGGAGGCGCACGCGACGCCGGTGCCGAAGCCGGACGCGGACTTCGCGTTCGAGCACGCGGAGTGCATCGGGTGCGGGGCGTGCGTGGCCGCGTGCCCCAACGGGGCGGCGATGCTGTTCACGTCGGCGAAGGTCAACCACCTGAACGTGCTGCCGCAGGGCGCGCCCGAACGGGAGACGCGGGTGCTGGACATGGTGGCGCAGATGGACGAGGAGGGGTTCGGCGGGTGCACGCTGGCGGGGGAGTGCGCGACCGCCTGCCCCAAGGGCATCCCGCTCGTGTCCATCACCGGCATGAACAAGGAGTGGCTGCGGGCTGCCCGCAAGGCGGGGAAGCGGTAGTGCCGTAAAGGTTCGGCCCCCTCCGGGGCGCGGGTCGTACGGGCCGGTCACGCCGGTCCGCGCCCCCGGGGACCGTAGTGAGACGTTCGCCGACAGGTGCGGACGGGCGGGACCGGGAGTGGTGCTCATCCCCGGTCCCGTCTCGGCTTCCCGGCGGCGCCCCTGGCATTCAGCATTCCCACATCCCCGCTCCTGGCACAGGTCATGTCCCCGCCAGCCGGCGTCGGGAGAAACAGGGGTAGCGCCACCGTCCCCGATGTGGCCCGTGCTCAGGAGTGTGCCATGACCGGCGTTTCCACCCTCGACCGTCCCCCGCAGTCGACCGCACCCGTCCGCTACACCGTCACCCTGGCCCGCGACGAGGCCGACGTGCGGGCCGCGCAGCGGCTGCGCCACGACGTGTTCGCCGGGGAGCTGGGCGCCCTCCTGCACTCCCCGCAGCCGGGCCTGGACGCCGACCCCTTCGACGCCCACTGCGACCACCTGCTCGTGCGGGACACGGTGACCGGCCAGGTCGTCGGCACGTACCGGCTGCTGCCGCCGGAGCGGGCCGCGATCGCCGGACGTCTGTACTCGGAGAGCGAGTTCGACCTCGCCCCGCTCGACCCGATCCGCCCGGACCTCGTCGAGGTCGGCCGCTCCTGCGTGCACCCCGACCACCGGGACGGCGCGGTCATCGGACTCATCTGGGCCGGCATCGGCCGTTACATGACCGACCGCGGCCACGCGTGGCTCGCCGGCTGCTGCTCGATCCCGCTCGCGGACGGCGGCGCCCTCGCGGCCGGCACCTGGGACCGGGTGCGGGACAGGCACCTGGCACCGCAGGAGTTCCGGGTACGGCCGCTGCTGCCCTGGGTGCCGGGGGACGTGACCGTTCCGGCCCGCACCGACCTCCCCGCCCTGCTGCGCGGCTACCTCCGGCTCGGCGCCTGGGTCTGCGCGCCGCCCGCGCACGACCCGGACTTCGGGGTCGCCGACCTGTACGTGCTGCTGTCGATGCGCAACGTCAACCCGCGCTATCTGCGGCACTTCCTCTCCCTCGTCCCGGCCGGATGAGCGTCTGGCTGCCCGGCGCGCCCTGCACCCCGGGGGCGTGCGTGCAACGGACGGGGTCCGCCGGCGCCGTACCGCGGGCCGTGCTGCGGCTGACGGCGGTCACGGTCCTGGTGCTGGCCGGGGTCGTGCTGTCGCCCTGCGGCGGGAGGATCCCCGCGGGGCCGGTGCGGCGGTGGTGCCGGTGGATCGTGCGGGCCGCGGGCGTCCAGGTCCGGATCACCGGCACCGCCGCGCCCGCCGGGGGACTGCTGCTGGTCGCGAACCACATCTCCTGGCTGGACATCCCGCTGCTCGCCGCCGTCCGCCCCGCCCGGATGCTCGCCAAGGCGGAGATCCGGCGGTGGCCGGTGGCGGGACCGGTGGCCGCGCGCGGCGGGATGCTGTTCATCGACCGGGACCGGCTGCGCACGCTGCCCGGCACGGTCGCCCGGGTCGCGGACGTGCTGCGGGCCGGGCGGGCCGTCGCCGTGTTCCCCGAGGGCAGCACCTGGTGCGGGCAGGCCCAGGGCCGCTTCCACCGGGCCGTGTTCCAGGCCGCGCTCGACGCGGGCGTGCCGGTGCAGCCGGTGCGCATCCGCTACCGGCTCGCCGGGGGAGCGGCCAGCACCGCGCCCGCCTTCGTCGGCGACGACTCCCTGCTCGCCTCGGTGTGGCGGGTGGTGTCGACACGGGGGCTGGTGGCCGAGGTGGAGGTACGGGAGGCGATCGCGCCGGACGGTCATCCCGACCGCCGCGCACTGGCCCGGGCCGCCCAGCGGGAGGCGCTGCCGGAGCCGGACGGGATCCACGCGGCCCTGGTGTCCTAGCTGTACTGACCCGTGAGGTTGGGGACGCGGCTGGCGGGTGGTTGGCCTTTCAGCGCGGTGTGTCCGCGGTGGTGATTGTAGGTGTGCAGCCAGCCGGGGTATGCGTCGCGTCGTTCAGTCTCTGTGCGGTAGGGGCGGGCGTAGGCCCACTCGTCCAGCAGGGTGCGGTTGAAGCGCTCGACCTTGCCGTTCGTCTGCGGCCGGTAGGGGCGGGTTCGCTTGTGGGTGATCCCGGCTGTGGCAAGGGCTTCGCGCCAGTCGCGTGAGCGGTAGCAGGAGCCGTTGTCGGTCAGCACCCGCTGGACGGTGATCCCGGCCTGGGCGAAGAACGTCTGGGCCCGGCCCCAGAAGGCGGTTGCGGTTTCCTTCTTCTCGTCTGCGTGGATCTCGCTGTAGGCGAGGCGGGAGTGATCGTCGACGGCGTTGTGCAGGTAGCTGTAACCGACGCCGGAGCGGGTCTTGCGGCCGGCCTGGCGGCCCAGGGTCTTGTGGCCGCCGCCGTCGGGGATGTTGCCGAGCTTCTTGATGTCCACGTGCACCAACTCGCCCGGCGCTGACCGTTCGTAGCGGCGGATCACCCGCCCGGTAGCGCGGTCGAGATGAGCGAGACGGGCCAGCTTGTAGCGGGCCAGGACCCGGTGCACCGTGGACGGGTTCAACCGCAGCAGGTAGGCGATGCGGGCCGGTCCCCAGCGGCGCAGAACGCGGACCTTGATGATCCGCCGCTCGATGCGGGTCGGCATCCGGCGCGGGCTGGTGCGCGGGCGGCTGGAGCGGTCGCTCATGCCTGCCTCACCGGATCGACGGTAGCGGTCGGCCCACCGCTGGGCGGTGGTCGGCGAGACCTGGAAGCGTTCGGCGGCCCTGCGCAGGGTCCAGCCGTCCTCGACCACGCAGCGGGCCAGACGCAGACGGCCGGTCTCGGTCAGGGGTGCATTACGGTGGGGCACGAGGGCCTTTCTGTCGGTGTAGACGTCGCAATCCACACCGAACCGGAAGGCCCTCACTCATTTCAAGATCCCTCAGCCGAGATCTGGCTCCCTCGTCCACAACCTCCCGGGACAGAACACCTAGCGCGGGAGCGGAGCGGTCGTCAGGGGGCAGCCCCGGCATCGGCACTCTTACTCGCATTCGCACGTGTACTGGCACCGGTGTCGGCATCGATACCGACGCTGGCACCGGCACCGGCACCGGCACCGGCTTCGGCACCGACGCCGGCCAGGAGTTCGCCCGCCCGGTCGCGGGCCCCGCCGATCGGGTCGGGGAAGACGCCCAGGCCGTGCGCGACCATTGCCCCCTCGTGCAGCAGCATCAGCGTGCGGGCCAGGTCGTCGGCCCGGGCCGGGGCGATGTCCCGGACGAGGCCGGCGAAGAGAGCGAGCATCCACGCCTTCTGGCCGGTGATGATCGGGTGCGCCGGATGGGAGGGGTCGCTGATCTCGGCGTGCGCGTTGACCATCGCGCATCCCTTGGGGCTGCTGTCGGTCATCCACTCCCGCGAGGCGTCGAACACCGCCGACACGCGGTCCACGGATCCCGGCCCCGCCCGCTCGACCCGTTCCGTGACGAACGTCCGCCAGCGCTCGTCACGGTCCGCGAGGTACTCGACGACGATCTGCTCCTTCGACCCGAACCGGTCGTAGAGCGTCTTCTTCGTGACCCCGGCCTCGGCGGCGATCAGGTCGACCCCGACCGCGTGGATGCCGCGCTCGTAGAAGAGCCGGGACGCGGCGGCGAGTACGCGGCGCGCGCCGGGGGTCATCGTGATGCGCCTGGTGCCCATGACCCAAGACTATACCGATCTGTATAGTGATCCGGGACGGCAGGTATACCGATCTGTCTAGTAGCGGCTGGTGGTGCGTCGTGGACTTCTTCCTCTCCGTGGCCTTCGTGCTGTGCTGGAGCTCGGGGTTCGTGGGCGCCAGACTGGGCACGGAGGACGCCGGTGCGGTGACGCTCCTGATGTGGCGGTTCCTGCCCCTCGCGCTCGTGCTCGTCGCGGTGGCCGTCGCTCGTGGCAGGGCGTCGTGGCGGAGGCCGGCCGGGCGCGACCTCGGGCGGCAGGCCGTGATCGGCCTCCTCTCCCAGAGCGGCTATCTGTTCACCGTCTACTGGGCGATCCAGCTCGGCGTGTCCAGCGGCACGACCGCCCTGATCGACGGCACCCAGCCGCTCGTCGCCGGCGCGCTCGCCGGCCCGCTCCTGCGCCAGTACGTCTCGGGCCGGCAGTGGTTCGGGCTGTGTCTGGGGCTCGCCGGGGTCGTCCTCGTCGCCACGGCCGACGCGGGCGCCGTCGGCGGAGTGGCCTGGTGGGCGTACCTGGTGCCGTTCACGGGGATGCTCTCGCTGGTGGCGGCCACCTTCCTCGAACAGCGGTCCCGCGCGGACGTCCCGCCCGTGGTGTCGATGACCGTCCACTGCGCCACCAGCGCGGTGGTGTTCACCGGCGCCGCGCTCGCGGCCGGGGCGGCCGTGCCGCCGTCCACACCGTCGTTCTGGGGCGCGGTCGGGTGGCTCGTGGTGCTCTCCACCTGCGGCGGATACGGGCTGTACTGGCTGGTGCTGCGGCGCTCCGGCGTCACCAAGGTCAACACGCTCATGTTCCTGATGGCGCCCGTCACGGCCGTCTGGGGCGCCGCCATGTTCGGCGAGCCGTTCACCCCGCAGACCGCCGTCGGCCTGGCGGTCGCCCTCTCGGCGGTCGTCGTCGTGCGGGCCGCGCGGCCCCGGACGGGACACGAGGCGCCCCGGCCCCGCGCCGGAGCCGCACCACCCGACGGTTCACGGCGCGCTCCGGACGCGGCACCGCGGGAGAGCTCTAGCCGGAGGTGATCGAGGCGAGGCGGCGGTAGGAGTCCAGCAGCGCCTCGCGGTCGTACGTGCTGGTGGTGACGAGGACCTCCTGGGCGCCCGTCTCCTTCAGCACCGTCTCCAGTTCGTGCGCGACCTGCTCCTCGGTGCCGGCGATCTGGCCGGTGAGCCCCGACTCGTAGAAGCCGCGTTCCTTGGCGGTCATCACCCGCGCCTCCACCTGCCCGGCGGGCGGCAGCGGCGGAAAGGTGCCGTGCGTGCGGGAGTACGCCATCGACCAGGCCTCGGGGATCAGCAGCCGCCGGGCCTCCTCGGGCGTGGCGGCGACCGCGACGGTGCCGGAGACGACGACATACGGTTCGCGCGCCCAGGGGGAGGGCCGGAAGTGCGTGCGGTAGCGGTCGATGCCGCGCCGCATCCTCTCGCGGTCGCGCAGGTCGCCGATGACCATCGGCAGGCCCGCGCGGGCGGCGACGGCGGCGCCCTCGCCCATCGCCAGGACGAAGGGCGGCACGCTCAGCCCTTCGGCGGGGCGCGCGTGCACCCGGGTCGGGGAGGTGCCCCGGAACCAGCCGAGCAGCTCGTCGAGCTGGGCCGCGAAGTCGTCGGCGACGTCCTTGTCGCGTCCCAGCGCCTTGCGCACCCCGTCCGTGAAACCCACGGAACGGCCCAGTCCCATGTCGATCCGGCCCGGGAAGAGCGACTCCAGCACCCCGAACTGCTCGGCCACGACCAGCGGCTGGTGGTTGGGCAGCATCACGCCGCCGGTGCCGACCCGGATCCGGTCGGTCGCGGCGGCCACGGCGGCGGCCAGCACGGTCGGCGCGGAACCGGCGACCCCGGGCACACCGTGGTGCTCCGACACCCAGAACCGGTGGTAGCCGAGTTCCTCCAGGGCACCCGCCAGCCGCACGGTGTCGCGCAGCGCCTCGGCGGGCGGGTGGCCCTCGCGGGTGCGGGAACGGTCGAGGACGGAGAAGCGGGTGCCGGCGATCAGGGAACTCACACGAGGTGCAACGCCTGGCGGCCGGTGGCATTCCCGCCCCGGGGTCCGCCGGGGCGCGGAAAACCGGGTGACCGGGATCGCGCGGGTCAGCACAATGGGACACGCCTCCGCGGCGGCCGTACGTCCACTCGCCCCACCCCAAGGAAGGCGGCCGACCGTGACCGTCCCGAACCTCCTGCTGTCCGGCATCGTCGGGTCCACCGCGTACGGGCTCGCCCACGTCGGCTCCGACGTCGACCGCCTGGGCCTGTTCGCCGCGCCCACCACCGAGCTGCACGGCCTGCGCGGCCCGAAGGAGTCCCACGTCACCACGGCACCGGACCGCACCCTGCACGAGGCCGCGAAGTGGTGCCGGCTGGCCCTCGGCGGCAACCCGACCGCCATGGAACTGGTGTGGCTGCCGGCCGACCTCTACGAGGTGCGCACCCCGCTGGGCGAGGAACTCATCGGGATCCGTTCGTCGTTCCTGAGCGCCCAGCGCGTCCGGGACGCCTACCTCGGCTATGCCACCCAGCAGTTCCGGCGGCTGGAGGGCCGCGGCGACGGCTCGTTCTCCGCGGACACCCGCAAGCGGACCGCCAAGCACGCCCGGCACCTGAAGCGTCTGTGCCGGCAGGGTCTGGGGCTGTACACCACCGGGCGGCTGGAGATCCGCGTCGAGGACCCCGAGGAGTACCACGCCTTCGGTGAGCGCGTCGCCGCGGACCCGTCGGCCGCGCTGCCCCTGCTCCGTCACTACGAGGCCGCCTTCGACGAGACGCCGGCCGTGCTGCCTCGGGAGCCCGACGAAGCGGCGGTGCAGGCGTGGCTGCTCCGGGTCCGACGGCACTTCTACACCGCGGAGACGGCCACGTCGTGCTCGTCCTCGCGGACCTCGCCGAGGCCGTAGGCGCGCCGGTCCGGGACGGTGGTGGTCGGTGGCGGTCGTCCTCAGCCCTCGGGGTGCAGCAGCCCGCGTTCGTAGGCCTTCACCAGGTGCTGCGGTACGAGGTGACGCGTGCCGTCGATCGTGACGGGCACCAGCGCGGGCGTGGCGGCCTTCCACTGCGCGCGCCGGTGGCGGGTGTTGCTGCGGGACATCTTCCGCTTGGGAACAGCCATGACGGTCCTCCTCGGTGGGGTGAGCTGAGCACCGAGGACGCTACATGAAAATGGATCCCATTAACAATGGGTCGTGGTGGTCGGCAGGGTCTCAGCGCCGGGAACGCACGCGCGCGTCCCGGGGCGGCCGGATGAACTGGAGCGCCAGCGCGACGGGCGGCTCGGCGACCCCGGGCCCGCCGGCGGCCGCCCACCGCACCACCTCCTCGGTGCTGTCGTCGTCCGTGACGAACCCGATCCAGGCGGCCCGTCCTCCGGCCCGGCGCCCGGCGGCCGAGGGGCGGACGACGATGACGTCGGCCTGGTCGCACGGGCCGAGGCAGTCGGTCGTCCGGACCTGGAAGCCGTGCTCGGCCGCCGCGGCGCGCAGCAGGTCCAGCTGCCAGGCGGGGTCGGTGCCGGGCCGCTTGCGCGGATTGCCGCAGCAGCAGCCCCGGCACACGACGAGCGTGCAGGCGCCGGAACCGGTCAGGGACGTACGGGGCGTCGAAGGCATGGGAGAAGCATGAGCCCTTCGACGATCACCACCCGTCGCCGGGGTGCCGTTCCGGTCAGAACCGCGCCCCGACGGCCGCCCCGTTGCGCGGCACCAGGAACGACGGCGCGGACGGCAGGGATCCGTCCGCCGCACGCGCGCCCGTGAGGGGAGCGGCGTCCGTGCTCAGCACCGAGGACGCGTTCCACGTGCCGCCCAGATTCCAGGAGTTGCCCGTGGAGACCGTGGCCGAACCGAGGGCGACGGCGCGGGCGTCGGCGACGGAGAGGTTGGCGGTGAGCACCGCCCTGCCGCCGGAGACGTCGACGTCGAAGCCCGTACCCGCGTTGGCGTAGGTGGAGTTGCGGGTCAGGACGAGGGCGCCGGTGTTGCCGTTGTCCGTGACGCCGTGCGCCGCGTTCCCGAACGCCACGCTGTCGCGCAGGGTGTGGGCCACCGCCGGGGCGGGGCTGCCGCCGCCGAGCTTGAAGCCGTTGCCGTCGCCCGCGAAGTCGGGGAAGCCCCAGCGGTTGACGCCGTTGCCGTACGCGACCGTGTCCTCGACCACGACCGGCGAGGTGAACTTCCAGTTGTCGAAGCCGTCGTCGACGTTGTTCCACAGCCGGGCGCCGCGCACCACGTTGCCGGTGCCGCTGCCCTCCTTGACGGCCAGGCCGTCCGCGCTCTCGCCGTTCTTGCGCGGGTCGCGGTTGCCGTAACTGTCCAGGTTCAGGATCTGGTTGTTGCTGGAGGCACCCTGGAGCTGGAAGCCCGACTCGTAGTTGTCGTGGGTCTTCAGACGAGCGAAGACGTTCCCGTTGCAGCCGTCGCAGTACACGCCGTACGGACCGTTGACGATCTCCAGGTCCGAGATCCGCCAGTACGACGCCTCCTGGTGGATCGCCCCGCGCTCGGCGCGCGGGATGCTGCCGCCGACGGGCGTGTGGCTCGCGGGCAGTCGCTCACCGTCCACGACGACCCGCTCGCCCTGGTACGCGCCGAGGGTGATCGGCTGGGAGGCGGTGCCCGAGGTGGTGATGGTGATGTTGTCGGTGAGGGCGTACGTCCCCCCGCGGACGGCGATGGTGTCGCCGGGCCCGGCCAGGTCCACGGCCCGCTGGATGGTGCGCAGGGGCTGGGCGAGGGTGCCCGCCGCGGAGTCGTTGCCGTCGACCGCCACGACCAGGGTCGTCGCGGCGGTGGCGGCGGACGCCGGCCCCGCCGTGCCCAGTCCTGTCACCAGTGCCGCGCTCACCAGTGCCGTCGTCACCCGGACCGTCGTGTCGCGCATCCCGCGCATGGGGCCTCCCGCCTGTGCCGTGCGTGCCATGTCGCACAGCAGTGGCCGCCGGGGGCGTGGAGGTTGCCGGGTCCGCGGGCGCGGTGTCTAGGGTGGAGAGCGTGACCGACAGCAGCAGGCCTCCGCTCGCCGTGTTCGACCTGGACAACACCCTCGCCGACACGGCCCACCGGCAGCGGTTCCTGGAGCGCAAGCCGCGCGACTGGGACGGCTTCTTCGCCGCCGCGCCTCAGGACCCGCCGCTCCCGGAGGGCATCGCGCTGGCGCGGGAGAGCGCGCGGGAGTGCGAGGTCCTCTACCTGACCGGACGGCCCGAGCGCTGCCGGCGTGACACGCTCGACTGGCTTGCCGCGCAGGGTCTGCCCGAGGGGCGCGTGTACATGCGGCGCGACAACGACCGCCGGCCCGCCCGGCGCACCAAGCTGGAGACTCTCCGCCGGCTCGCCGCGACCCGGGAGGTCCGGGTGCTCGTGGACGACGACGAGCTGGTGTGCGAGGACGCCGAACGGGCGGGCTTCACCGTCGTACGGGCACGCTGGGCCGCCCAGTCCGCCGAGCTGAAGGTCGCCCAGGAGCGGGAGGGGCGGACCTGAGACCCCGGCGCGTTCCCGGGGCCGTCAGGGGTGTCGGTGCCGTCAGGGACGTCACTCCGACTCGTCCAGCCGGAAACCGACCTTCAGGCCGACCTGCCAGTGCGCCACCTGACCGTCCTCGATCTGGCCCCGCACCTGGGTGACCTCGAACCAGTCGAGATGGCGGAGAGTCTGCGAGGCACGGGCGATGCCGTTGCGGACGGCCTGGTCGACGCCCTCGGGCGAGGTACCGACGATCTCCGTGACGCGGTACGTGTGGTTCGACATGCGGGGCTCCTCTCGGTGGTGACCGTGGAGGTCACCTGTGTCCGGCGCGCCACTCCACCGTGCCCCAAGCCGGCGCGGAGCGCGAGGCAGCGCTCCGCGCGGCGAAGATCTCGCCCCGTCGCGCTTCCGGCCCCACCCAGCCACAATCATGCGGGCGAATAAGTACGATTTTGAGATACATGTGGTGATATAAGGATCACATCCGAGGGTGTGCCGGTACGCGCGGGTCCGTCCATGCGGCCGCGCCCGTGAGCTGTGATCGGGGGTTGAGGGGAGAGCATGCGGCGGTTCAGGATCGCGATGTCCCGACAGACGCCAATGCCCATGGGGCACCATCCCATCTACCGTGAGGAAACGCGGGCGCGCTGGTACCGCCCGTTCTCGGTGTGCGTGGACCTCCTTGCCGCGGCTCTGCCGGTCGCGGCGACGATCGTGGAGGTCCGCGAACCCCATCCACTGCGCCTGGCGGCCATCGCGGCGCTGCTGTGGCCGCTGATCGGGGTGGTGAGCAAGCGGTACACGTTCTGGGCCTGGGGTGACGGCGGCGGCCTCCGGGCCGTCGTACGGGACTGGCTGGTTCTGGTCGGCGCCCTGGCGACGCTCCGTGTGGTCTGCGGACTGGACAGCGTGCCCGCTGAGGCGTTCACGGCGCTGATTCCCGCGCTGGTCCTCACGGGCCTCTGCCAGAAGGTGATCCACCGTCATCTGCTGAGGGCCCGCCGGGAGGCCCGCGCTCTGCGCCACGTGGTGGTCGTCGGTGAACCCCCGACGGTCGACGCCGTGGTCGAGCAGCTCGCCCAGCGCACCGACCACGAGTACGTCATCGTCGGAGCCTGCCCGGTGGGCGAGGGCGAGGTGCGCTCGGGGGTGCCGGTCTGCGTGCGGCTGCCCTGCGAGGAACCCGGGACACCCGAGGCGGACGCCGTGGCCGTGCTCGGGGCAGCCGACCAACTCGCGGTCGACCTGGTCTTCGTGGCACCGGGCCGCCACATGTCCGGCGAGCGCGTGCGCCGGCTGTCCTGGACGCTGCACGACCGGGGCCGCTCGCTCGTGGTGCTGCCCGGCATCGTCGACGTGGCACGCCGACGGGTACGGCTGACCTCGGCGGCCGGTCTCACCCTGCTGCACATCACACCGCCGCCGCAGCGCGGCGCGCACACGCTGGCGAAGGCCGCCGTGGACCGGATGGGCGCCCTGGTGCTGATCGTCCTGCTGTCACCGCTGCTGCTCGGACTGGCGCTGGCCGTCCGGTTCGGCTCACCCGGCCCGGTCCTCTACCGTCAGACCCGGGTCGGCTGGAACATGACGCAGTTCGTCATGTGGAAGTTCCGCACGATGGTGGTCGACGCGGACCGGCTCAAGATCGGGCTGGAGGCGGAGAACGAGAACGACGGGCACATGTTCAAGATGCGCCGGGACCCCCGGGTCACCCCCGTGGGGCGCGTCCTTCGCCGGTTCTCGCTGGACGAACTGCCCCAGCTGTTCAACATCCTGTTCGGCCACATGTCCCTGGTGGGTCCACGCCCGCCGCTGCCTGAGGAGGTCGTCCACTACGACGGCACCGAGATGCGCCGGCTCCGCGTCAAACCGGGCCTGACCGGCCTGTGGCAGGTGAGCGGACGGTCGGACCTGTCCTGGCGGGAAACGGTCGCGCTCGACCTGCGCTACGTCGACAACTGGTCGCTGGCCGGGGACATGAACGTGATGGCGCGCACCGTCCGCGCGGTGCTGGACGGCCAGGGCGCCTACTGAGGACACCCGTCGGGGCGTGCCGTCGGACCGGACGGCACGCCCCGACGGGCCGATCCTCCATCCAGGCAGGTCTGCCGCCAACACGCGGTGATCGCGGATGATCCGTCCCGGGGGCCGTGAAGGATCGCGGACGTGGACGTCTTGGCCCCATGGAAGGGACACCGTCATGGCACAGACCACAGCCGCACAGTCCGCGGCCGCTCCGAACCCGGACCCGGGTGGCACCGTCGAGCAAGCGGTCCAACGGCTCCGAGCGGCTCGGTCCCTGCGGGGCTTCACCGGTGCCGGCTACGACAAGGGGCGGTCGCTGCCGGTCCAGGCGGCCTGGTTCGCCGCCCTGCATCTGTTCTTCGTCAAGTGGTGGTTCCCGGCACGACTGCGGCCGGTCCTGCTGCGTGCCTTCGGCGCCCGTGTCGGCCGCCGGGTGCTGATCCGTCGAGGGGTGCGGATCCACTGGCCGTGGAAGCTGGACATCGGTGACGACGTGTGGGTCGGCGAGGACGCGTGGATCCTCAACCTCGAACCGGTCACGATCGGCAGCGACGTGTGCGTCTCGCAGGCGGCGCTGTTGTGCACGGGCAGCCACCTGCGTCGTTCCGCCACGTTCGAGTTCGACAACGGTCCCGTCCGGCTGGAGCCGGGCAGCTGGGTCGCGGCCCGCGCGGTCGTGCTGCGCGGCGTCACCGTCGGCCGGGACGCGGTGGTGGGCGCCGGGGCCGTCGCCCACCAGGACCTCGCACCGGGGTCGGTCCTGGTCGCGCGCGGTGCCTCGGCCGTGGTCGCGTCCGCGTCCGCGTCGGCCAGGGGAGTCACGGCATGAGACTGGTCCACGTGGTCACGCTCGTCAGCGACGACGGGGCCTTCGGCGGCCCGACGAGCGTGGCCGTCGCCCAACTGGAGGAGTGCGCCGCACGAGGTCACGACGTGACGCTGGTGGCCCTGGCGCGGGGCAGGACACGGTCTGCGCAACGCATCGGAGCCGTCAGGCTGGTCTCCCGCCCGGCCCGGCGCGTCATCCCGGGCCAGGGGTGTCTGGGCCTCATGCATCCCCTGTTGCTGCGGGACCTGTGGCGGGCCATGGGGCAGGCGGACGCCGTTCACCTCCACGCGGGCCGGGATCTCGTCTCTCTCGCCGCACTCGTGGTCGCGCGGTTGCGGCGCAAGGACTTCGTCACGCAGACCCACGGCATGGTCGAGCCCCGCACCGGCGCCGTCGCGCGGGTCTTCGACCGTCTGTACGTGCCCCTGCTGCGCCGGGCGCGCTGCTGTCTCGTGCTCACCGAGCGGGAGCGGCGGGCACTGACCGCTGTGCTGGGCCCGGACGGGCCACCGCTGGTGTCCCTGCCCAACGGCCTGCCCACGTCACGTGAGGAGCCGGGGACACGGCCGAGGGAGGACCACGAGGTGATCTTCCTCGCCCGGCTTCACCCGCGCAAGCGCCCGGAGGCCTTCGTCGAGATGGCCGCCCTGATCCACAAGGAGTTCCCCGAGACACGTTTCACGCTCTACGGCGCGGACGAGGGGTCCCTCCCGGCGGTGAACCGGCTCGTCGCGGACCGCGGGCTGACCGAAGTGGTCCGCTACGGCGGCGCGCTGGAGCACGCCGCAGCGCTGGACGCCTACCGGGGAGCCACCGTGTACGTCCTGCCGAGCGTGCACGAGCCCTTCCCGATGACGGTCCTGGAAGCACTGGCCGAGGGAACACCGGTCGTGTGCACGGACAGCAGCGGCATCGCGGCCGAACTGGCACGCAGACAAGCGGCCCTGGTCACCGACGGCAGCCCGGAGGCACTGGCCGACGCGGTGGCCGCGCTGCTCGTCGACAAGGCGCTGCGCCACCGGCTGGCCGAAGCCGGCCGCCGCGCGATCGACGAGGTCTTCTCCATCCGTTCGGTCGTGGACCGGCTCGAGGACGTCTACCGCGACCGGCCGGGACAAGGGTGACAGGGACGCCCGGCCGCCGTCCGCCTCGGGCTCGCCGACCAGCGGCGAGCCCGAGGCGGACGGTTGTCCCGCGTCCGGCCTGCCTTCAGCGTGCCAGGGACCGGCTCACCCTCCGCAGGATGTCCTCGAAGCGTGACGCGCACTCCTCCAGGGCGAACTCCCGCTCGGCCAGGGCGCGGCTCTCCTTGCCCAGCGACTCGGCACGCGCCGGGTCGGACAGGATCTCCCGCACCCAGGTGGAGGCCTCGTCGAGTGAGGACTCCTCCGGCGGGAAGACCGCCGATCCCGCCTGACGGAGCAGCCGCGCCGCCAGGTTGTCGGCGGGCATCAGGCCGAGCACCGGGCGCCCGGCGCACAGGTAGGACAGCGTCTTGGACGGGACCGAGAACTGACCCGCGTCCGCCCCCAGCAGGACGACGAGGAGATCGCCCGTGCCCAGCACCTCGGGCAGCCGCTCGTAGGGCTGGAAGGGCAGCAGGGTCAGCTCGACGCCGCGAACCGCCGCGGCCTGTCTGAGCACGGGTACGGCCGGGCCGTCGTTGACGACGACGAGACGTACCGGAGTGCCCCGGTCACGCAACCGCTCGGCCAGCCGCACCAGCAGAACGGGATTGTGCTTCAGGCCCAGGGTGCCGGAGTACAGCAGGGTCCGCACGTTGTTCAGTCCCTGCTCGGCCGACCAGGCGTTGGCCCGGGCCACCGGGACGATCTCGTCCAGCGGCGCCCAGTTGGGAATGACGGTGACCTTGTCGGCCGTGCCCCACTCCTGGTGGATCCGCACGAAGGACTCGGCGATCACCACGATGGACGAGGCGCGCCGCGCCGACCACTTCTCGCCGGCTCCGAAGACCCTCGCCGCCACGCCCATCGACTTCGCGACATCGGCGGCGGCGAAGCTCTTCAGCGCGACGGCCGTCACGTCCTGGTGCCACAGCACCCAGGGGATGCGCAGCCGCCTGAGC
Organism: Streptomyces sp. ALI-76-A; assembly: GCF_030287445.1. GTDB lineage: Bacteria > Actinomycetota > Actinomycetes > Streptomycetales > Streptomycetaceae > Streptomyces. The sequence goes on from NZ_JASVWB010000002.1 coordinate 7,629,988, forward strand.
ACGGCCGCCGCCACGACCAGCACCGGGATGGGCAGGTTGGCCAGCATCGCCACATCGGGCTTCTCGCGCCGTACCTGCCGGGCGAGTTCGAGGCCCAGCAGCGTCTCCTGGCGGAGCCGGTGGAAGTAGGCCTCCTTCCTCAGCGCGGTGCCGTCCCCGATGGTGACGAAGCGGAGGCCGGGGACGTCCGCGGCGAGGTTGCCCTTGCCGGAGACGTAGGCCGTACAGGTCGAGTGGACGACGGTGTGGCCGCGTCGTGCCAGTTCCCGGCTCAGTTGGGCCTGGAACGGGTGGCCGCTGTAGTCGTGGACGAGGATCCTCATCGGTTCTTCGTGTCCTGGTACTCGGTCGCGTGTCACTTGTGGGAGCGCTTGACCTGGTCGTAGACCCAGGCGTAGGTCTTCTCCAGCCCGTCGACCAGGGCGGTCGACGGCTCCCAGCCGTAGATCTCGCGGATCACGGTGTTGTCGGAGTTGCGGCCGCGCACGCCCTGGGGGGCGTCGAGCCGGTAGCTGCGCTCGCAGCGGATGCCCGCGAGCTGCTCGACGATGTCCACCAGCTGGTTGATGGTCACCAGCTCCGACGATCCGAGGTTGACCGGCACGCCACTGTCTCCGGCCATGATCATCTGGGTGCCGTGGAGGCAGTCGTCGATGTACATGAAGGACCGGCTCTGCTGTCCGTCGCCCCAGATCTCGAGCCGGTGGTCACCGGAGAGGACCGCCTCGGCCACCTTCCGGCACACCGCGGCCGGAGCCTTCTCCCGCCCGCCGGTCCAGGTGCCGTCGGGGCCGTACACGTTGTGGTACCGGGCGACGCGGGTGACGAAGCCGTAGTCCTCGGTGTAATGGCGGCACATGCGTTCGGAGAAGAGCTTCTCCCAGCCGTAGCCGTCCTCCGGCTGCGCGGGATAGGCGTCCGCCTCCTTCAGGGCGGTGACGTTCGGGTCGGTCTGCTTGCCGGCGGCGTACACGCAGGCGGACGAGGAGTAGAAGTAGCGCTCCACGGCGGCCTCGTGCGCCGCCTTGAGCATGTGGGTGCTGGTCAGCACCGACATCATGCAGGCCGCCTTGTTGTTCTCGATGAAGCCCATGCCGCCCATGTCGGCGGCCAGCATGTACACCTGACGGGCGCCCTCGACGCCCGCCCGGGCACTGTCCAGGAGCGACAGGTCGGCGATCACGTTCTCGGCGCCCTGGTGGACCTGGTACCACTCGTTCCGGGGCTTGATGTCGATGGAGCGGACGGTCAGCCCCTGGGCTAGAAGATCGCCCACGAGATGGCCCCCGATGAATCCCCCGCCTCCGGCGACGACGACGTCGACCTGCTTGCTCATGCGCAACTCCTCTGTGCCTGCGGACATCTGATGTGCGGTCAGCCGGTCCACCGCTGCCTGTGACCCGGCCCATCAGCGGACCGCGCGGAGACCTGCGCGATAAGCTATGCGTATTTGTCATGATTTGGGGTAAAAGGCGCGCCGTCCGACAAAGCAAGATCACCCGATGACTCTGTTCGGATCTGACAGCTCCGAAGTCGAGGATTCGTGCGCGCCTGGGATGATTTGCGAAATAAGCACGCTATATATCCTTCAGTGATGTTTCAGCCAGAATGCTCACTCGGCAAAGAGGTCGGCATGCAGGACCCTCGCGTCCGCAGCGTGACTGCGGTCTTCCTCTGGGCCGTGGTGCTGACCGTCCTGCTGCCGGGGCTGATCCTCCACTCGCACGGTGTGCGCGTGTCGGCCGCACTCGCTCTGCAAGCCGTCGTCGTGGCGCACGCGGGTGGTGCGCTGGCCCGCGTCCTCACCGCGCCCACGGTGCGGTTCGTCGCCTTCGGCTTCTGGGTCTTCGCCTACATCTGGCTCGGCCTGGCGCCCCTGGCGATGCTCGCCGCCGACGCGTATCCGTGGGCCTACCGGACCAGCGTGGTGACCGCCTTCGAGGCGGTGGCGGTCATCGAACTCGGACTCGTCGCCTACAGCGCCGGAACGGCCCTCGCCGCACGCCGGCAGGGCACCCGCGCGACCTCCGCCCCGCCGGGGTTCCTGGAACGAACGCTCTCCCGCCGCATCGCGCCCTGGCGCCTGCTGGCACTGTGCGGGCTCGCCCTCGCCTTCGCCGTGCTGCTGATCTCGGGCCAACCCGGCCGACTGAGCGCCTACTTCACCAGCCGTCAGGCCATCACCGAGGTCGGCGCCACGGACAACGGGCAGGGCGCTTTCCTTCAGGTGCTGCTCAGCTGGTCCTTGTCCGTGCCCGCGTTCTGGGCGCTGCTGGGCCTGCTGCGCGTCCCGCGCCTGCCCGGCGGTGACCGGTGGCTGCGCGGCGTCCGCTGGCTGCTGCTTCCGGTCCTCCTCGCGCTGAACGCCGTCGTCAACAACCCCATCAGCAAGCCGAGGTTCTGGGTCGGCACGGTCCTGCTGACCCTGCTGTTCACCCTGCCCCGGCTGGGCCGGCCCCGTGCCTTCCGTGCCGCGGCGGCCGCTCTCATCGCGGCGCTTCTGTTCGCCTTCCCGTACAGCGACTACTTCCGCTACAGCGACCGGGAGGACGTCGCCGTCGTCTCGCTCTCCGAGCAGTTCACCACCAACGGCGACTACGACGCCTTCCAGCAGGTGCAGACCGGCCTCGACTACGCGCGGGAGAACGGGTTCTCTCCCCAGGACGCGCTCGGCCCCCCGCTGTTCATGGTGCCGCGCTCGATGTGGCCGGGGAAACCCGACGACACCGGCATCACCCTCGCCGAGTACGCGGGATACGACTTCCTCAACCTCTCCGCCCCGCTGTGGATCGAGAGCTATCTGTGGGCCGGCCCTCTCGCGGTGGCCATCGTGTTCTGTCTGCTCGGTGCGATCAGCCGGCGCGTCGACGACGTACGCCACCGGCTGCGCGACGTGCCGGGCACCGTGGCGGCGCTGCTCGTCCCGGCCTTCGCCTTCTATCAGATGGTCTTCCTGCGCGGCAGTCTGCTCGGCATCGCGGGCCCGCTGACGCTGCTGGTGGCCATCCCGCTGCTCATCAGCACCCCCAGGGGAAGGGCATCCCGGTCCCCCTCGTCGGCGGTGCCGACCGTACCCATCCGTCATGCATCGATCTCCGGAAAAGGAGGGCACCCGTGACCGGCCCCACCCCATTCGACGACCGGTACGACGAGCCGGACCAACTACGCGACCAACTGCGCCGGCTCCTGCGCCACCGTGTCCTCATCGCGCTGGGAATCCTGCTGGGACTGCTCGGCGGGCTGGCTCTGGCCCTGCAGCGAGCGAACACCTACACCGCCACCAGTGAGGTCCTGGTGCGCTCCACCACCGATCCCTTCGGCGCGGTCGGCGTCTCCGCCGACAACCAGGTCAGCATGAGCACGGAGCAGCGGATCGCCGCCAGCGCGGCCGTCGCTCACGGTGCCGCGCGCCTCCTGGGCCGGCCCGACAGCCAGGCAGGCACGCTCGGGGCCCGGGTGCGGGTCACCAATCCGATGAAGTCCCAGGTCCTGCGCTTCGAGTTCACCGCCCGCGAGGCCGACCGCGCGGCACGCGGCGCCAACGCCTTCGCGGAGGCCTACCTCGTCGACCGCAAGGTCCGTAACGACGCCGCGGTGCAGCGGGCCACCCACGCCCTGGAGCAGCAGATGGCCGTGCTGAACCAGCGGCTGGCCCAGGACCAGCTGGAGCGGGCGGCCGCGAAGCCCGCCACGCAGAACCAGCTCTACAGCCTGCAGAAGAAGGTCCTCGACATCAGGGCCCGCGACACCGACGGGGGTGACATCGTCCGCAGGGCCCAGGCCCCCGCCCTGCCGGTGGGGCCCGGCCCGCGGACCCTGCTCGCCCTGGGGCTGGTACTCGGTCTCCTCCTCGGCATCGTGCTGGCCTGGGTGCGCTCCGCCCTGGACACCCGCGTCCGGTCGGTCGGCGAGGTACGCGACGCCCTGGGCGCGCCGGTGTTCGGCATCCTGCCCTCCGACGACGGCGGCGACGACGCGCTGCTGACGGTCGGTCGCACGGTCAGCCCTCGTACGGAGGCGTACCGGGCGCTGGCCTTCCGGCTGCGGCAGATCGGCGGTGCGGCAGGCCTCGGCCGCATGCTGGTCGTGGCACCGCGGCGGGCCGACGCCGCCGAGGACGTCGCCGCCAACCTGGCCGCGGCCCTCACCGAGGAGGGGGGCGAGGTGGTGCTGGTGGACGCCGCCCCGGACACCTCCGGCCTCGCCGCCCACCTTCCGCTGATGCCGTACGAGCCTTCCGCCGGGGAGGACGGGTTTCCCGCCGGTGTCCTCGTCGACGCCGACGCCGCCGGCAGCTTCGCGTTCACCACGACCGGCCGCACCGGTCCGTACCTCCGGGCGGCCGAGGCCGAGCGGACGGTGTCCGAAGCGGACTCGTCCGCCATCGTCGTCACGGGACCCTTCCTCGGACAGGCCGACGCGCTGGCTGTCGCTCAGCGCGTGGACGGAGTCATCGTGGTCGCCGACCTCAACGGCACCCGGCGGGACGACCTCCGCAAGATGCAGGAGCTGATCGGCTGCTCCGGTGGGCACATCCTCGGGGCCGTGCTCGACACCGGGCGCCCGCGCCGCCGACTGCGCGCCCTGTTCCGCCGCCGCAAGAACGGGCCCACGTCGCCCGTCGACACGGCGACCATGGATCTTCCTCTGCTGGACGGCACGCTCACGGTCTCCCGTCGATGACCGCCCCCGAAGCGACCGCCCGCCACTCCGCCTCGGCCACCGCCCCGAGCGGGGTGGCGGCGGCCGCGCGGGGCGGGTGGTGGGGGATGGCGGGTTCCGTCGCGAACGCCGTCTTCTCCTTCGTCTTCGTCGGCCTGATCACCCGGGCGGTCGGATCGAGCGGGGCGGGAGCGATCTTCACGGGCGTCGCCCTGTTCACCATTCTCAGCAACGCCTGCAAGCTCGGCGCCGACACCGGACTCGTCCGCTTCGTCCCGCGCGACCTCGCCGTCGACGACGGCCGCTCGGTGGGCGCGCTGCTGCGCATGGCCGCCCTGCCGGCGGCCGTGGCCGTCACCGCGGCCTCCGTGCCCCTGCTGCTGTTCCCGGCGGTGGCCACCACACTCCTGCCCCAGCTGCCTGCCGCGGACGCCGTCGCCCTGGTCCGGCTCTTCGGGCTCTTCCTGCCCGCCGCCACCATGGGCGCGGTCCTGCTCGGCGCGACCCGGGGATACGGCACGGTGGTGCCGTTCGTCGGCGTGGAGCAGATCGGCAAACCGGTGCTGCGCGTGCTGATCGCCGTTCCCGTGGCCTGCTACGCGCCCGGACTGCTGTCCCTGGCCTCGGCATGGCTGCTGCCCGCGCTGGCCGGTTCCGTGGCCGCCTGGTTCGCCCTGCGCCGCTGCCGCGCCGACCGGGGCACGACGACGTCTGCCACCGGACGCGGGTCCCTGCCCTGGCGCGGCTTCTGGAGCTTCGCCGCGCCCCGCGCGGTCTCCTCCGTCTTCGACATCAGCGCGGTATGGATCGGCGTCATCCTCCTGTCGGTCCTGGCCACGGCCGACGAGGCGGGGGTGTACACCGCCATCGGCCGCGTCGTCACCGCGGGCACCCTCGTCCAGCTCGCCGTCCGGCTCGCCGTCGCACCGGAGATCAGCCGTCTGCTCGCCGTCGACCAGGCCGGCGAGGCGCACCATCTGCACCGCGTCTCCACCTGCTGGATCGTGCTCTTCTCCTGGCCCTTGTTCCTTCTCGTCGCCGGGTTCCCGCACACCGTTCTGTCGGTCTTCGGACCCGATTTCGTGCACGGTGCGTCCGCGCTGGCGGTGCTGTGCGCCGCCTCGATGATCAACGTCGCGGTCGGCAACGCGCAGACCGTGCTCCTCATGGCCGGCAGAAGCTCCTGGCACCTGGCCGTCACGGCCGCGGCGTTCACCGTGCAGCTGACCGTCGGCGTGTTCGCCGTGCCGGCCTGGGGTGTGCTCGGCGCCGCCGTGTCATGGGGAGCGGCCATCGTCGTGGAGAACCTCGCGGCGGCCGTGCTCGTCCGGTTCCGCCTCGGCTTCCCGTCCGTGGACGGCGGCTATGTGCGAGCGCTCGCCGTCGCACTGGCCGTCTCGGTCGTGCTGGCGGGGGCACGCGCGCTGCACGGTGACAACTCATCAGGACTCGCCGTCGGAATGGTCTTCGGATTGTGTGTATTTGGTATTAGTTTGTGGCGTTATCGGACGCCACTGAGGGTGGGCGAACTGGTCGGAGTGCTGCGCCGCCGCGCCTCGTGAGCCCAGGCGTGGTCGCCCGGTCGGTCCCGCACCGTCAGCGTCGCTCGCTCCCGTACCACTCACGCCACTTCCAATCCGGGGTGTCCATTGCGCCTGAACAAGTTCCGTACCAAGAGATCGGTCACCAGGGCCGCCGTCACCACGCTCGTGTGTACAGCAGCCCTGCTCGAAACCTCCCTCGCCGCGGCAGCCGACAGCCCCGGTACGCTCACCGCCGACCCGATGGCCGCCTGGCAGACGGACGGCATCGTCTGGTCGCTGGCTTCCGCGAACGGTGTCGTCTATGTCGGCGGAACCTTCGACTCGGTCCGTCCGCCGGGTGCGGCCCCCGGCCAACGGGAGGTCGCGCGCCGCAACTTCGCCGCGTTCGACGCCGTGACCGGCAAGCTCCTGCCCTGTGCCCCGTCGTTCACCGGCCTGAGCCGCACCGTGCGGGCCATGAAGGCCTCACCCGACGGCCGGACACTGTACGTGGGCGGTTCCTTCAACCGGGTCGGATCCACCGGCGTGGCCAGCGCGGTCGCCATCAAGACCGCCGGCTGCTCATTGCGCCAGGACTTCAGGCCGGCCGTGTCCGCCACCGTCCGGGCCATCGACACGACGTCCAGCGCGGTGTACCTGGGCGGCGACTTCGGCCGTGTCAACGGCCAGGTCAGGAATCGGATCGCCGCCCTGTCCCCCAAGGGCACCCTGCTGCCCTTCAAGGCGGACATCGACCGCCCGGTGCGTGCCCTGTCGGCCGCCCCCTCGCACGGCCGGATCTTCGTCGGCGGCGACTTCGAGTCGGTCAACGGGCGGAGCGCCCGTTCGCTGGTCGCCCTGAACTCCACCAGCGGCGCGACGCTGCTCTCCTATCCCGGCTGGTTCCCGTACCAGTCGTCGGTCAAGGCGCTCGCCAGGGACACCACCCGCTTCTACGCGGGCGCGGAGGGCCACGGGCCGGGCATCTTCGACGGCCGTATCGCGGGACGTCTCACCAACGGGACCATGGTGTGGAAGGACACCTGCCGCGGCGCCACCCAGGCCCTCGTGCCCTACCAGGGCGTCCTCTACAGCGCCTCGCACGCGCACGACTGCGCCGAGACGCCCGGAGGGTTCCCCGAGCGGGGAGACCGGCAGCACCTGCTGGCCCAGTCGCTCACGAACCGGAAGATCCTGCACTGGTTCCCCGACACCGACGACGGACTGGGCGAGCACGTGGGCCCGCGCGCCATGGCGGTTTCGCGGAACGTCCTGTGGGTGGGCGGTGAGTTCACCAAGGTCAACGACAAACCGCAGCAGGGCCTGACCCGCTTCGGCAGCCGCGACACCGGGGCACCGAAGGTTCCGGCCCTCGCGCTGTCCGGCAACGCCTCCGGCAAGGTCACCCTTTCCTGGCGCGCCTCGTGGGACCGCGACGACGCGTCGCTGACGTACCGGATCCACCGGGACGGGAAGCTCGTCGCGCGCAAGACGAAGTCCTCCACCTACTGGGACCGTCCGCAGATGACCTACACGGACTCCGTGAGCGCCGGCGCGCGCCACCGGTACACGATCGAGGTGACGGACGGGACGAACACCTCGTCCAAGTCCGCGCCCCTGACCGTGACCGTGCCGTCGAGGGCCGCGGAGAGAACCGAGGGTGACCCGCAGTGACACGCATCGGATTCGCACCTGGTGTCTACGACCTGTTCCACATCGGACACCTCAACATCCTGCGCGAGGCACGCCGGCACTGCGACCGTCTCGTCGCGGGGGTGACCACCGACGCCCTGGCCACACGCCTGAAGGGCAAGGTTCCGGTCGTCCCGCTCGCCGAGCGCCTGGACATCGTCCGCAGTGTGCGCTACGTCGACGACGCCATCGTGGAGGCGGAGGTCGACAAGCTGAAGACATGGAAGCGGGTCGGCTTCCATGTCATCTTCAAGGGCGACGACTGGCGGGGGACGCCGAAGTGGGAGGAGTTCGAGCGTCGTTTCGCGCGGGTCGGCGTCGAAGTCGTCTACTTCCCGTACACCATGCACACGTCCAGCACGCTGCTGCGGGGTGCCCTGGAACTGCTCTCCGCGCAGGAGTCGCCGCAGATCCTCTCAGCTCAGCTCGCGGAACCACTTCGCCAGGAAGGCGGCCATGAACAGGACATGGGCGAGCAGCAGCGCGCAGTACACCGAGAGGAAGACCTGCTGGCTCCCCAGGAATAGGAAGCTGACGCAGGTGAGGCCGTAGTCGACCGGAAGGAGCAGCACGGATCGCAGCGCTGGGGTCGACCCGGCCGGGACCGCGCCTTCGACCGGCGCCCGCCGCTTGAGCTTCTCCGTCAGGATCCCGGCGAAGAAGATCACCACGGCCGCGAGCTGGAACACCATCGGTGCCAGCAGGAAGGCCGGGCTGGGCAGGGAGAAGAAACGGTAGAACGACACCAGCACCACCAGGTGGAGGGCGACGATCTTGGCGCAGTCCAGGACATGGTCGAGCCATTCGCCCGACGGGCTCCCCGAGCGCTGCCTCCGTGCGAGCTGACCGTCCGCCGCGTCCAACGCGAACCCCATGGCCAGGGCCGCGCCGACACAGACCGACATCGTCGGCCCGGGCGGCAGCAGTGCGACCGCGGCCAGGGCCGGAAAGGTGAACAGCGCGCCGAGGACGGTCAGCTGGTTCGGCGTCGCCCCCACCCGGTAGGCCACCGCGGCCAGTACCCGGCCGGCCGGCCGGTTGACGAAGACGGTGTAGAGCGAAGCCCCCTTCGCGGGCTTCTGGGCCGTCGACAGCTGTCTGAGCACCTCGGCGAATTCCGACATATTTGTCCTTTATTGAGAATACGGTGGAAAGAAGGCGATTATGACAGAAAGGGGACGCAGGATGCCCCGTGTCAGCCGTCGGCAACTTCTGCGTGGCGGGGCGTCGGTGCTGGCCACGACGGCTCTGACAGCCCACAGCGCATCCGCCGCCGTGGAGCCGGGGGGCGCTCCCGCGCCCCCGGCCGGCCCCGGGCGCGGCCTTCCCTCCGCCGGCCGGATGCCGTTCGTGATCAATGTGGCCGACCTCGGCGCGAGGGGCGACGGACGGACCGACGACAGCGCGGCGTTCGCACGCGCCTACCGCCTCGCGGCGTCCAGAGTCTCCGGCGGGGTCGGGCGCACGGTGATCGAGATCCCCGCCGGAGAGTTCCTCATCACCCGTCCGCACGCGCTGCTGAACGGCGTCGCCCCGCTGCGGCCGGCCAACGGTCTGCGTTTCTCCGGAGCGGGCAAGCGCATGACCACCCTTGTCTTCCGCCCGGACGTCGGTCCGGGTTCCTATCTGTGCCGCAACGAGGACATCTGGTCGAATCTCTCCTTCGAGCGCATGCAGTTCCGCTCGGCCACGCCGGGTGCCTCCTTCTTCAGGTCGTACTCCACCGGGCAGGCGCAGGACTACCGGTTCTCGGAGTGCGAGTGGATGGGGGAGTGGGAGTACGGCCTCGCCCTGGCCGGCACGGACACCAACTCGGAGATGCGGTGGGAGGCGTGCCGGGTGGGCGGCAGCTACCGCAGGGCGTTCCTCTACTCGGGTCTCACCGGACGCGAGCAGGCGGACCCCAACGAACAGGACCAGTTCCTGAACTACTGGTTCACCGACATGAAGGTCGAGTACGAGTGGGGCAACTTCCTGGAGTTCCCCTACGGCGGATCCATCACCTGCCGGGGCGGCTCGTACATCATCACCGGCATCCGCCCGGAGAGCACCGAGGAGTACGGCACCACCAGCACGTTCTTCCGCTTCCCCGTCGCCCAGCACCACGACTCGGTGCAACGGTTCCACGCCCAGGACATCCGGTTCGAGGTGCGCAACCCGCACGTGCGGGTCATCGACTGCGTGTGGAAGAGCGGAACGATCCACTTCAGTGACTGCGACGACACCGGCCACGCCTTCAGGGACTTCTCCGCCGACGTGCGTCCGCACCGCTACGCGGTGGGGCCGCGGGGGCCCCTGGTCCGCTACGACTCCTGCCAGTTGGTGGGCCGCCACGAGTACCGGACGGACCCTCGCCAGGACGCCCTGCCGACCGTCGCCCGCTACGACATGTGCCTGCTCCGCAGCAACGCGGCGAGCGAGTTCGCGGTCGCCGAGGGCACCGGTCGGCCCGGTTTCGTCAGCTTCGTCGACTGCCTGGACGGGGCCGGCACCAGCGACCCGTCCACGGCGGCCGGGCCGGCGGACCCGGCGTCCGGGGCGGCCGGACCCACCGTCCAGGCCTCACCCGCGAGTGGGAGCGCCGCCCGCCGGTGACCCGGCGCCGCCCACCGCGAGTACCCCGGCCGCGAGTACGCCGGCCGACCCCCGTCAGCGCGCCGTGCTCAGCGACAGCGCGAAGCGGCCCTCCCGGTCCGTCCACCAGTGCGTCAGGCCGAGCCCGGCTCCGGACAGTTCCGCGCGCACGCCCTCCTTCCGGAACTTCGCCGAGACCTCCGTGTGCAATTCCTCGCCGGCCGCGAAGTCGACGGTGAGATCGAGCGCGCGGATCTTCACCGTCTGCGCCGCGCGGGAGCGCAGCCGCATCTCGATCCATTCGTTCCCGGCGTCCCACAGGGCGACGTGGTCGAAGGCGCCGGGGTCGAAGTCGGCGCCCAGTTCACGGTTGACGACGGTCAGGACGTTCTTGTTGAACTGGGCCGTCACCCCGGCCCCGTCGTCGTAGGCCCGCACCAGGACCTCCTCGTCCTTGACCAGGTCCGTGCCGAGGAGCAGCGCGTCGCCGGGGGAGAGCAGGGCGCGGACGGACGCCAGGAACGCGGCCCGCTCGGCCGGCAGCAGATTGCCGATGGTGCCGCCGAGGAAGGCCACGAGCCGGGGGGCGGGTGTCTCCGGCAGGGGCAGCCGCGCCGTGAAGTCGGCGATCAGCGCGTGCACCTGAAGCCCCGGCCGCTCGGTGATGAGCGCCTGTCCGGCCTGGGTGAGCGCGTTCTCGCTGACGTCGACGGGCACATAGGTGCGCAGGCCGGTGAGCGCCTCGATCAGGTGGCGGGTCTTCGCCGAGGAGCCGGAGCCCAGTTCGACCAGCGTGCGGGCGCCGGTCGCCGCCGCGATCTCGGCGGACCGGGCGACCAGGATCTCCCGTTCGGCGCGCGTCGGGTAGTACTCGGGCAGCTCGGTGATCTGCTCGAACAGGTCGCTGCCGTGGGCGTCGTAGAACCACTTCGGCGGCAGCGTCCTGGGAGTGCGGGTCAGGCCCTTCAGGACGTCGGCGCGCAGCGCGGCGTCCGTGGCGTCCTCGGGCAGGGTGCGGGTGAGGAGGAACGGACTCACGTGCGGGACTCCTTCGGGAATGACGGTGACCCCGTCCCGGCCGAGCCGGGAGCGGGTGACAGTGCCTCGCCCGGCTCCTTGAGCGGGGTGAGCAGCACGTCGGTGCGGCTCGCCACGAGCAGGGTGCGGTCGGGGACCTCCCGCCAGCGCGGGTCGTCGTCGTAGGGCTCGGAGGCCACGACCGTGCGGCGGCCGGGCTCGGAGAGGTACCAGAGGGTGTCGCCCCAGGCGGTCGCGGTGATGCTCTCGCCGTCGGTCAGCAGCAGGTTGAGCCGGGAGCCGGGGGCCGCCGCGGCGACCTCCAGGACCGTGTCGGCCAGGGCCTGGCCCTCCTCGTCGCCGCCGCGCAGCCGGGCCAGGACCAGCGCCCACACGAGCGCCGAGTCGTTGCGGGCCTCCAGCGACAGCACGTCGGCGGCGGGCAGGCCCGCCACGAGGGGCGCCAGCGAGCCCGGCCAGCCCGTGACCGCGCCGTTGTGGCTGAACAGCCAGCGGTCCGCGGCGAACGGCGCCGCCGCGGCCTCCGCGTCCGCGCCCGCCAGGGTCGCGTCCCGTACGGCGGCGAGCACGGCCCCGGAGCGCACCACCCGGGCCAGGTCGGCGAGCGACCGGTCCGCCCAGATGGGCCCGGCGCGGCGGTACCGGGCCGGTTCCGGGTCGCCGTCGGCGTACCAGCCCACCCCGAAACCATCGGCGTTGACCGTCCCGTGCCGCTGGCGCCGCGGCGCCCACGACTGCCGGTACAGGCTGTGCGGCGGCTCGGCCAGGATCCGGCCGAGCGGCTCCTGCGGGCCCAGGTAGGCCACATGACGGCACATCAGACGGCCTCCGAACGGGCGGTGCGGAAGCCGGAGAAGATCTGCCGCCGGATCGGGTAGTCCCAGTTGCGGAACGTCCCCCGGCAGGCCACCGCGTCCACCGCGAACGAACCGCCGCGCAGCACCTTGTGCTCGGGGCCGAAGAACACCTCCGAGTACTCCTTGTACGGGAACGCCTGGAACCCGGGGTAGGGCAGGAAGTCGCTCGCCGTCCACTCCCACACGTCGCCGATCAACTGCCTCACCCCGAGCGGGGACTCACCCGCCGGATAGCTGCCGGCGGGCGCCGGACGCAGATGCCGCTGGCCCAGGTTGGCGTGCTCGGGCGCCGGGTCGGCGTCGCCCCAGGGGTAGCGCGTCGAGCGGTCGCCGGCGGGGTCGTGCCGTGCCGCCTTCTCCCACTCGGCCTCGGTGGGCAGCCGGCGCCCGGCCCAGCGGGCGTAGGCGTCCGCCTCGTACCAGCACACGTGCACCACCGGCTCGTCGGGCGGGACGACCTCGGTGACGCCGAAGCGGCGGCGCAGCCACTGGGTGCCGTCCCGGTGCCAGAACAGCGGGGCCCGGATGGAGTGCCGGCGGATGTGCGCCCAGCCCTCCGCCGTCCACCAGCGCTCCTCGTCGTAACCGCCGTCCTCGATGAACGCCTGGTACGCGGCGTTGGTCACCGGAGTGGTGTCGATGGAGAACGGCGGCACCTCGCGCCGGTGCGCCGGGCGTTCGTTGTCCAGCGCCCACGGCTCGTCCGAGGTGCCCATCGTGAACGGGCCGCCGGGGACCAGGACTTCGGCCGGCCCGGTGAACAGCGGTACCGGGTCCGGGTCGGGAGCGGTCAAAGCCTGGGGGCCCTTGCGGAGCTGATGGGTGATCAGCATCGTCTCGTCGTGCTGCTGTTCGTGCTGCGCGACCATCCCGAAGGCGAACCCCGCCTCCGTGAGCCGTGTCCCGTGGAACGTGGTGCGCTCCAGGACGTCCATCACCCGGCCGCGTACGTCGGCCGCGTACCGGCGCGCCTCCGCGGGCGCCAGCAGGGGCAGGGAGGGCCGCTCGGAGCGCGGGTGCTCGAAGGCGTCGTAGAGGCTGTCGATCTCGGGCCGTATCGCCTCCTGTCCGGCGACGGCCCGCAGCAGCCACTGCTCCTCCTGGTTGCCGATGTGCGCGAGGTCCCAGACCAGCGGCGACATCAGCGGTGAGTGCTGCGCGGTCAGGTCCGGCCCCTCCACACAGCTGGTGAGCAGCGTGGTGCGCTCCCGGGCGGTCGTCAGCGTGGTCAGCGCCCGCTCGCGGAACGCCTCGCCGTCGGGGCCGGGACCGGTGTCGAGGGCGGAGCCGGTGTCGAGGGCGGGGTCGGTCATGTGCGGATGTCCTTCCCGGGGGCGCGGGCGTCCGTGCCGCGCAGGTGGTCGAGCAGATCGTCGGCGGGGCAGCGGCCCGGGACGACATAGCGGTCCCGGTACGCCGCGACGGCGTCCGTCACCTCGGTGCCGGCACCGAGCCGGGGCAGCGCCTCCAGGGCCACCGCGAAGCACGCGACGGCGGCCTCGTGCAGCTCCGGGTCCCGCAGCCCGCGCCGGGCCGCTTCGGTCCACAGCGGGTTGTGCGGCGCGGGCAGCCCTCCGCCCCGTTCGGCCAGGGGCTTCATGATCCGGTAGGCGGTCTCGGCGGCCGCCGGGTCGTCGAAGAGCGCCGTCGTGACGGCGAGCGGCACGATCCAGCCGTCGTCGCCGGGCTGCGCGTCGATCATGCGCAGTTCGAGATGGCCGCGCGGCCTGACCGGCGGGAACAGGGTGGTGACGTGGTAGTCCAGATCCTCCCGGGTCGGCGGCCGGGGCGCCCGCGCCCGGGTCCACTCCCGGAACGACAGCCCGTCGGGTACGTCCCACGGGCCGCTCTCCCGCCGTACGCACATCACCGGCGCGTCCAGGACGTGCCGGGTCCAGGCGGTGCGCGGGTCCGTGTCCGGTGCGGGCGCGCCCGCGCGGTCGGCGCCGATCTCCATCCACAGCAGCTGCCGGGAGGAGAGCCAGCCGGTCGGTTCGGACCCGGCCAGGGGCGAGTTGGCGAACGCGGCCACCAGCACCGCGCCCAGCTGGTGCGCCAGCCACCAGCGCCGCCCGAGCCCGAGCGGGCCCGGCTCCTCCTGTCCGGCGTCCAGGCACACCTGGACGGAGGCCGAGGTGCACATCATGGCGCGGCCGGCCGGGCCGGTGCGGTCGAGGCAGGTCTCCATGGCGTCGTAGCGCGGCTCGCGCAGGAAACGGCGGGGCGGGTGCCAGGGATCCTGGCCGAGGCCGACGAGACCGAGACCGTCTTTCGCGAGGACCGCGCGGACGGCGTCCAGGTCGGCGGAGACGGTATCGACGCACTCCGTCAGGGAGGCGGCGGGCGGCGAGCTCAGTTCCAGCTGGCCGCCGGGCTCGACGGTGAGCGCCGACCTCAGGGGCACGGCCCGCAGTGCGGCGTAGGCCGCTTCGAGTCGTTCGGGTGTCACGGGGAGCCGCGGGGTGCGCAGCTCGTGGACGAGCCATTCCACTTCCACGCCCACCCTGCGGGGTGGGCCGGTCTTGAAGCAGATGCCCCGGACCAGGGCCTCCACCTCGGCTTCCGTGATGGCGGTACGGGTTTCCGTACAGCCACTCGTCGAGTCTGACATGTCGGGATCCTCCTGAGATTCCACCATGCCGCCGGCCCGGGGTGCGAGGGCCGGGGTCGGCATCACCCGACCCACCCAAGACCGTTCCGCCGTTCCGCACAAGGGGGCGCAGCCGCTGCGATCGGAGTCGGCGATCTCCGTTTCCGGTGTGTTGGCGAGGAGTTTTCCGGGGGGCGGAGCGCCGGGAAAACGCGTTGCACCGCAGCACCAGCATCGCTCAGGATGCGTGCATGGGCACGACGGGGGAGGCCGCACGGCACGCGGTCATGGCGCGCACGGGGGTGGCGCCATGAGCGCGCGGCTGCGCGGCATCGCGCAGCAGACGGAGCAGATCGTGGCGGCCGGGGCCTACCGCGCGCCGGCCGGGCACGAGGTGTCCGTCGCGGCGGCGGTCGAGGCCGCCGTGCACGGCACCCGGATGTACGGGCCGGGCCCGGTGGAGGTACCGCCGACGCCGTCGGTGGACACGCTCATCGAGGTCACGGGCGAGAGCAGTCTGGAGGCGGCCCGCCGGACCGGCGGACCGGTGGCCGTGCTGAACTTCGCCTCGGCCCGCAATCCCGGCGGCGGTTACCGCAACGGCGCCCAGGCCCAGGAGGAGGCCCTGTGCCGGGCCTCCGCGCTGTACGCCTGTCTGATCGGGGTCCGGGAGTTCTACGACCACCACCGCGCCCACCGCGACCCGTTCTACACGGACCGCGTCATCCACGCCCCGGCGGTGCCCGTCTTCCGCGACGACCGCGGCCGCCTCCTGGACGAGCCGTACACCGCCGGCTTCCTGACCGCGGCCGCGCCGAACGCCGGCGTGGTGCTGCGGACGGCGCCGGAGCGGGCGGCCGAGTTGCCGGGAGCCCTGGCGGTCCGGGCGGAACGGGTGCTGGAGACCGCCGCCGCGCACGGCTACCGGCGGCTGGTGCTCGGCGCGTGGGGCTGCGGGGTGTTCCGGAACGACCCGGCGCAGGTCGCGGACGCCTTCCGCACCCTGCTGCTCGGACCCGACGGCCGGTTCGCCGGAATCTTCGAGCACGTGGTCTTCGGCATCCTCGACCGCACACCGGGCGCTGTGGTGCGCGCGGCGTTCGTACGGTCGTTCCCGGAGCGTCAGCTCCTGGCGTAGGACCGCGGCACCTCTGTCCGCCCGGAGTCACGAGCCCTGTCTATCCGCCCGGGGTCACGAGCCCTGACTCGTACGCCATCACCACGGCCTGTGCCCTGCTGTCCAGGTCCAGTTTGGTCATCGTGCGGTTGAGGTGCGTCTTGACCGTCGCCTCGCTGATGTAGAGGCGGTCGGCGATCTCCAGGTTGGACAGGCCGCGTGCGATCAGTTTCAGGACCTCCAGTTCGCGGGAGGTCAACGCACCCAGATCGGAGGGCTGTACGCAGACGGTCTGCCGGGCGTACGCCTCCACCAGGCGGCGGGTGACGCTGGGCGCGAAGAGCGCGTCACCGCCGGCGACCGCGGCCACCGCGGCGAGCAGCCGTTCCGGACCGGAGTCCTTCAGCAGGAACCCGCAGGCTCCCGCGCGCAGCGCCCCGTACACGTACTCGTCGAGGTCGAACGTGGTCAGCATCAGGATCCGGGGTGGGGGGTCGCCTGCCCGGGCGAGGATGCGTTCGGTGGCCTCGATGCCGTTCATGCCGGGCATCCGGACGTCCATCAGGATCACCTCGGGGGCGGTCCGGGCGGCCAGCGTCACGCCCTCCGCACCGTCGCTCGCCTCGCCGACCACCTCGATGCCGGGTGCGGCGCGCAGCAGCCCCACCAGGCCGGCCCGGATGAGGAACTGGTCGTCCACGACGAGCACTGTGGTCATGTGGTGGTGTCGTCCCCCTGATGTGCGGCCCGCGCGGAGGTCGGCAGGGTCAGCCGCACGGCGAAACCACCTCGGTCCTGCGGGCCGATGTCGATCTGCCCGCCGTAGAGCTTGGCCCGCTCCCGCATGCCAAGCAAGCCATGGCCGCCGCCGGTGCGCACTCTGTCCGGAATCACCCCCTCTCCGTCGTCCGAGACCGAGACGGTCACCTGGTGCGGTTCATACCTCAGCCGTACCTCCACACGCGCGTCGGGCGCGTGCTTCAGGACGTTGGTGAGCGCCTCCTGCACCACCCGGTACGCGCACAGTTCCACGCCGGGGGCCAGGGGGCGCTCGACGCCCTCGACGGTCAGGGCGACCCGGGTCCCGCCGGTGCGGACGCGTTCGGTCATCTCACCGAGGCGGGCCAGGCCCGGCATCGGGCCGGCCGGGGCACCGTCGTCGGCGGCGCGCAGCATCATGAGCATGCGGCGCAGCTCTTCGAGGGCCTCCTTGCCGGTGGCCTCTATCGTGTCGAGCGCGGTACGCGCGGTCCGGCGGTCGGTGTCGAAGACGAACCGGGCGAGTCCGGTCTGCACGGAGATCACGGACATGTGGTGGGCGACCACGTCGTGCAGTTCGCGGGCGATCCGGCCGCGTTCCTCGGCCACCTCGCGCCGGGCCCGCTCCGCCTGTTCCCGGCGCAGCTGCCGGGCCAGCTCGGCCGAGCGGCGGGCGAGGGCGCCGAACCGCCACAGCATCGCCGGGTAGACGACGGCCTGTCCGACGACGGACGGCCAGGAGTCGGTCTGGTTCACCGCCCCCGCGTAGATCCAGACCCCGCCCATCAGCGCGGCGCAGGGGAGGGAGACGCGCGGCGCTCGCAGGGAGGTGACGGTGTAGACGGCCAGCATGGGGCCGAAGCTGCACACCACGGGCCAGTGGCCGGCGGTGATGTACACCAGCCAGGTCGCGTGCACGAGACAGCAGACCACGACGGGGGCCCGGCCACGGAGCACGAGCGGCACGTGGACCAGGACCACCAGCGCATAGGCGGTCGCGTCGAGCGGATTCTGCCCCTGCCGGGCGGCCTCCGGCCCCAGCAGCAAGGCCACACCGGTCAGCGCCGCCGTGATCAGCACGTCGACGGCGAGGGGGCGGATTCGCATCGCAGCAGCGTACGGCCGGTCCCGGCGGATGAGCGTCAAACGCCCGCCGTACCGCGGAAGTTGCAGGAACCGCTTGCCTACCGCGCTGGGTCGACCCGGAGTGCCAACCAGCGTGGGACGACGCCGTACGCGGCCCGGCCGTAGCGTCCTGGACCAGCACCGCCGCACGTCGCATCTGTTGGAAGGAGGAAACACAGATGCCCGTACGCAGAGCCTTTCCGACGCCGCCACGGCGGCTGCCACGCCCGGTGGGGGCTGGTGGCCGCCGGTGCCGCCGCGGCCGCGGTGTGCGACGGCTGGGGAGCCACGGGCACCGCTGGTGACATCGCCGGGACGTACGCGTACGGCACGGCGTGCCTGATCACGTCCGGCGACGTCATGGCCGGCGGTGCGCACCCCGTCTGCGTGTCCTGAAGCGGCCCGCGCGCCGGATGGCGGGCCACGATCCGCCGTCCTCGTCGCGGTCATGAGGACGGCGACGGGCCGCGGGTGGCGAACGCGGCCGGAGGCGGCCGGGCCGACGGGGTCGTTCTCGCCACGGACCGTGGCAGCGAATACACGACTGAGGCGTTCCAGCGACTGTGCGGCCGCGGGGGAGTGGCGCACTCGAGGGAACACGTCGGGCCGGCCGCGGACAAGACCTCCGCGACGCCGACAGGCGCGAGCCCGGACCGGCCAGGAGGGCCGGCCCGGGCAGCACGACCAACGTCTCCACGCACTCAGGGAGTTGACATGTCGACAAGTGTCAGATCTGTCCGGCCGGGCACGGGGATGTGGCGCCGGACGCTGGCCACGGTGGCGGTGCTGGCCACCACCGGCAGCGTGCTCACCGTCGCAGCGCAGCCCGCGCAGGCGGCGCTGCCGCGCCAACAGATCGCCGATCCCGTCCACTACTGGAACGATGTGCTGCTCGAGGTCATCCGGCGTGAGGGAGGCGGACCGGGGCCGATGGCCCGTTCCGCGGCGATGCTGAACGCGGCGATCTACGACGCGGAGAGCTCGTACCGGCTGAAGTGGAAGGGAAAGATCACCTCGGAGCCGTACCTGAACGTCCACAAGTACGACGGCTGGACGGAGGGCCCCGACGAAGAGGAACGGGTGATCGGCCGCACGGCGTACAACATCCTGCTGGGGCTGTACGGGGAACAGGCGCAGTTCCTCGACTCGAAGTTCCGTGAGCGGTTCGGCACGGAGCCCACCGAGTTCGATCTGCTCGACGTCACGGTCGTCGGCCGCATGGTCGAGCAGATGAGGGCCGCGCGAAGCGACGACGGCTCCGACGACGACCGGGTGTACGCCGGCGACGACAAGCCGGGCGCGTGGCGGCCCACCAGCTACCCGGACATGCCCGATCCCTCGTGCGAGCGCGACAGCCAGGCGGTCACACCGTTCTGGGGCGAGATGAAGCCCTTCGCCCTCACCTCCGGCTCGCAGTTCCGCCCGGCGACCCCGAGCCTGTACGGGACGTACGAGAAGCTGCTGGCCAGTGACGCCTACAAGGCTCAGGTCGAGGCGGTCCGGTCGGCCGGCGCCGACAGGCCGACCGCGCGTACGCCCACCGTCAACCGGACCCCGGACCAGGAGGCGGCGGCCTGGTTCTGGGCCAACGATCTGGACGGCACCTACAAGCCGCCGGGTCAGCTGCTTCAGGCGACCCGGGAGGTCGCCCAGGCCCGCGGCCTGACCACGTACGAGAACGCCCGGTTGTTCGCGCTCGTCTCCATCGCGATGGCGGACTCCGGGATCGCGGTACGGGACGTGAAGTTCCTGACCCCGATCGACCTGTGGCGGCCGGTGTCCGCGATCCGGGAAGGCGGGCTCGACCCGGAGTGGAAGCCGTTGCTGAAGACCCGGGCGGGCGTGAACGTCACTCCGTGCTTCCCGGCCTGGGCCTCGGGGCACGCGACGTTCGGCGCGGCCTGGGCGGGGGTGATGAAGCGCTACTTCGGCAGCGACCGCATCGCCTTCGACATGACCACCGACGACCCTCAGTCACCGGTGAAGACCCGCCACTTCACGAGCTTCAGCGCGGCGGCCCACGAGGACGCCTACAGCAGGGTCTGGCTCGGAGTCCACTTCCCGTGGGACGCGGAGGACGGCCTCACCCTGGGTGACAAGGTCGCCGCCCACGTCTTCACCACGAGGTTGCGCAAGCTCTAGCCGAGCGGTTCCGCACGCCGGGTCCCCGGGAGGCCCGGCGTGCGTCAGATGTGTCTCGCTCCGCGGCCCCTTCCCGGTCCCGACCCTGAGGGCTGCCGCCGCCCCCGGACCCCCGCTTCGGCCTGAACGGCCCCGTCCTCGAGCGCCGGACGGGCTGAGGAGGGGGTCAGGTCCAGCCGTGGCGTTGCGTCAGACGGTGGCGGACGAGGTTGAAGCGCATGCGGTCCAGGGCGCAGGCCTCGCGGCGCATACCGGCCTCGTGCAGGCGCAGGACGCGGTCCACGTCGACCCAGGAGTCCCGTCCCGTGCGGTCCCAGGGCCCGCTGCCGATCGGCACCCACTCCCGGTCCCCGTCGTGCCGCTTGCTGGACAGCCGGACGGCCAGGAAGGTGCCGCCGGCCTCACGGGCGACGACGAGGACGGGGCGGTCCTTGCCCCGGCCGTCGTTCTCCTCGTAGGGGACCCAGGTCCAGACGACCTCGCCGGGATCCGGGTCGCCGTCGTGCGCGGGCGAGTACTCCGTGCGCACCCGGCCCGTCCGGCGGGGGTCGGCCTCGGTCGTGGCGAAGGGGCCGGACCGGCCGGGGACGTTCTGATCGGTAGACGCAGTCACGGGCGCAACGTTAGAGCCCGCGCGGAGGACCGCGCCCGCCTCACCCCCGTCCGTCTCCACCGGCACCGTGTGCGCCGACGGCGTCGCGACCGCGTTGAGGGGGCGAAGTGCCGTTCGCCGTCCGTCCGTTCCGGTTCTTCGAGGCGGGTGGCCGACGGGCCGGACCGAGTCCCGGACCAGACCGAGTCCCGTGCCACCCGTGGTGAGCGCCGTGGCGAGCAGGTCCGCCATGCCGTCGGCGCCGTCGGGCACCACCATGTCGTCGACGCGGTGCCGCCGCGCAGGCGGACGATCACCCGCCGACCAGCCCGCGTCCGATCGTCCCGGTGCGCCACCCCGTGAGCCCGGTCATCGACGCGTCGTCCATGGCCGCGGGGGACGGGCGCGACTCGGCGCGACGCCCTCACGCGGCCGGGGCATCCGAGGCGACCCGGTTCGGCGGCCACGCCTCGTGCCAGCGCAGGTCCGCCTCCAACTGGGCGGCCAGGGAGACGAGCAGCGGCTCGCTGTTCGCCGGACCGAGCAACTGGGCACCGACCGGCAGACCGCCCGTGACGAAACCGGCGGGCACGTTGACGCCGGGCCAGCCCAGCACGTTCCACGGCCAGGCGTAGGGACAGGCCGCGATCATCGCGCGGTCGGTGGCCAGGCCGTTCAGGTTCAGCAGCGCGCCGATGCGCGGCGGGGGAGCGGCCGTGGTCGGCGCGAGGACCACGTCGTACGACGTGAAGAACCGGCCGATACGACGGTGCAGCACCGCCTCGGCGCGCCGGGCCGCCCGCAGCGGTACCCCGCCGAGCAGCCCGCCCAGCCGGGCGGCCTCCCGGGTGCGGCGGTCGAGGAGGGTGGGGAAGGGGGCCTCGCGGACCCGTTCGGCGAGACCGGCGGTGGCGCGGGGGACGAACGTCAGCCCGATCTGTCCGTACGGCGGGTCGGCCTCCTCGACGTCGTGCCCCAGCGCGCCGAGCCGCTCGGCGAGCCGGACGACCAGGGCGCGCACCTCCGGCTGGAGGCGGGCGGGCAGGGCGGTGAAGGGCGGCCGGAGGGAGAGCGCGACGCGCAGCCGGCCGGGGTCGCGGCCGGCGGCCTCGGCGGCGCGGACGGCCGGCGGGCGGTGCGGGTCCAGGTCGTGGTTGCCGCTCGCCGCGTCCAGCAGCAGGGCCGCGTCGGCGACCGTGCGGGCCAGGGTGCCGTTGACCGTGATGCCGTGGAACGACTCGCCGCGCGGCCAGGTGGAGATCCGGCCGCGTTGCGGCTTGATGCCGATGAGATGGGTCCAGGAGGCCGGGATGCGTACCGAACCGGCCCCGTCCGAGCCGAGCGCGGCGGGCACGAGACCCGCGGCGACGGCGGCGGCCGATCCGCCGGACGAGCCGCCGGGCGTGTGCTCCGGGCTCCACGGGTTGCGGGTCGCGCCGAACGCGGGCCCCTCGGTGAACGGCCACTGCCCGAACTCGCAGGTGTTGGTCTTGCCGACGATCACCGCCCCGGCCGCGCGCAGCCGCCGTACCGCCTCGCCGTCCCTGGGAACCGGCGGGAACTCGCCCTGGCAGCCGAACGCGGTGGGTTCGCCGGCCACGTCCATGTCGTCCTTGACGGCCACCGGCACCCCGAGCAGCGGCTTGCGCACCCCGGCGGCCAGGGCCGCGTCCGCCGCCTCCGCCTCGGCGAGCGCCGCCTCGCTCCGTACGATCCGGAAGGCGTTCAGCGAGTCCCGGGTGGCCTCGATCCGGGCCAGGGCCCGCTCCGTGAGCGCCCGGGCGGTCACCTCCCCGGCGGCCAGCGCACGCGCGGACTCCGTCAGGCCTGCGGAACGGTCGAACGTCATGCGGGACACCTCCGGGGACGCGGCGCGCTGTCTACTGCACGGTAACGTCCGCCGGGGCGCGGCGGAACGGTTCGCGGCCGTGGCGGCGCGGCGGCCGGCACCGGGTGCGCGGCGCCGCACGGGGTCGTGCGCAAACCATTGACGCGTTCGTGCCCCACCCCTACCTTCTGATCGACTTTCCGAACCTTGTTCGCAATGTCGAACGTCGAGCCGCACGCGTAGGAGAGAGAGCCGCCCGTGAGCACACGATCTTCCATGCCGTCGCCGTCCCGCCGAACCCTGCTGCGGGCGCTGGCCGCCCTGCCGGCCTCGGCCGTGCTCATGGGCGAGATGCCCGGACTGCTCGGCTCGGCCCTCGCCGCCGCCCCGCCCAGCGGCTCCGCCACCCGCTACACCATCGTGCCGTTCCTCGACAGCAACGACGGCACCGTGAACGTCTACCAGTCCGACGACGCCACCGACTTCCGGCTGGCCAAGGCGTCCGCCTACACGCCGCCGAGCAACCGCATCCGCGACGCGAGCATCTTCAAGCACACGAACGGCTACTACTACATCACCTACACCACCCACACCTGGCAGGACCCGAGCACCACGATCGGCTTCGCACGCAGCTCCGACCGGGTCAACTGGACTTTCCTGTACGACTACACGGTCCCGATCGCCAACCTCTCCCGCGCCTGGGCGCCGGAGTGGTTCGTCGACAGCGACGGCAGCGTGAACATCATCGTGTCCTGCTCCACCACGAACGACGAGTGGATCTTCACCCCGTACCTGCTGAAGGCCACCAACTCCGGTCTGACAGCGTGGAGTTCATCGGTGGCGCTGTCGGGCATCGGGGCGAACCACATCGACACCTACATCGTGCGGATCGGCTCGACCTACCACGCCTTCACCAAGAACGAGACGTCGAAGTACATCGAGTACGCGACGGCCTCCCGGCTCACCGGCCCCTACACCATCAGCCGCACCGGCAACTGGGCCGGCTGGGGCAGCTACCGCGAAGGCGCGGCACTGGTGCAGCTCGACAACGGCGGCTGGCGGATCTTCTTCGACGGCTACGGAGACGGCACCTACTACTACAGCGACAGCTACGACACCTTCGCGACCTGGTCGGCCCCGGCGGCGCTGCCCGCCGTCTCGGGCACGGCCCGCCACTTCACGGTGATCAAGGAGACGGTGTCGGGCGGCCCGAGCCTGGCGCGGAACGTCACCCGGTCCTTCCAGTCGGCCAACTTCTCCACCCGGTACTGGCAGTCGCAGTCCTCGCTGCTCAACCTCCCGGTGGTGAGCGGCTCCAGCACCACCGCCGAGAAGCAGGCGGCCACCTTCACGGTCGTCGCCGGCCTCGCCGACGCGAACGGCCACTCCTTCCGGGACGCCGCCGGCAACTACCTGCGCCACTGGGACTACCGCGCCCGCTTCGACGCGAACGACGGCACGTCGACCTTCGCCAAGGACGCCACGTTCATCGCCCGCGCCGGCACGTCGAGCGGCTCGCTGCGCCTGGAGTCGTACAACTACCCGGGCTACTACCTGCGCCACTACAACTACCAGCTCCGTGTGGCCCGCGCGGACGGAACGGACCTGTTCCGGCAGGACAGTTCGTTCGTTCCGGTGGCGGCCTGGAGCTGAGCGGCACCACTGGCGCGCACCAGGCGGTCGGAGCGGGCCGTCGGGCCCGGTCCGGCCCCGCCGCCGGGGCAGCGTCCGCGGGGGCCGCTCAGCCCGGCGTCGAGCCGGACGGTGAGGGGGACGCCGGGCCGCCGTACGCGCGGTCGCAGTGCGGCCAGTCCCCGAAGCTCTTCGTACGGCTCCACAGCCGGTGGGCGGCCTGGATGTTCCACTCCGGATCCAACGCGTCGCGGGGGGTGCCCCGCAGTTCCCGCAGTCTGGCGTCGGAGATCTGGAAGACACCCCAGTTCCGCGTCCCGTTGGTGTTCGGCAGGATGTGGAACGGATCGAGGAACGACTGGCAGTCGGCGATGGCGACCGCCCGGTCGGGCACGTCGCGGAACACCTCGCGGATCCGCTGCCGTACCTTCCGCGGAGTCCACGTGTTCATCCGGGCCTTCGGCGCGTAGAGCGCCTTCTTCGTCTCGTCGCCGACCACCCCGTTGGGGCTGATGCCGGACAGCACCTGGAAGGCGGTCACGCGGCGCAGCGTCTGCGGGCCGAAGTCGCCGTCGACGTCCAGCGCCGCCCCGGCCCGGGCCAGGAGCCGCTGCACCTCCCGTACGCAGGCGTCGTGCTGGCCCATGCTGACCGGCTGGGCGCATGCCGCCGAGAACAACAGGCGTTCCCCGCTGCCGGACGCGACATCGTCGGAGGCCGGCCCGCCGCCCGACACGGCGGCCACCACCCATGCCGTGGCGCCCAGCGCGAGGATGAGCGCGATCACACCGAGAGCCTGTGATCTCCTGCGGTGCCGTGGCGGCCGCTGGGCGGCGGGTGCGGGATGCGGCACCGGCGCGGCGGCCGGGACGGGGTCCGGTGCGCGGGACCCGCTCCGGCCGACGTCCGGGTCCGGCACCGGATCCGCGGCCCCGTCGCGAACGGGGTCCCGGCTGGCGTCCGCCAGGGCCCAGAGCCGGTGTAATCGGCGCAGTTCCTCCGGTGACGCCCCGCAGGCGGTGGCGAACCGGTGTGCCGATCCGTAGTCCAGCGGGACGTACGAGCCGGAGCAGTACCGATGCAGGCTGGAGCTGCTGATCCCGGTCTTCCCGGCCAGCGCCCCGTAGCTGAGGCCCGCTCGTTCCTTGAGTGTCCGCAGACAGGCCGCGAACTCCTCGAACTCCACGGGCTGCGATGACATGGCTCCCCCTCGGCGCTCACCCGTCCTGTCCATCCCGCCGTCCTGTCTGTCCCACCGGTGTCCCAGCAGGTCAGCAGAAGTACGAGGTCCCACGCGTATCGGTGTCCCAGCATCCCACCGGGAGGCGTTCCCTTGCCAGCCGTCGGCGCGCGCTGCCAGCGTCGGCCTGGCCCGGGCACGGTACAGGGTTGGGGCCCGCCGGACCGACGGAACCCACCGCGGTGACGGAGGTACGGACCGTGCCCGGCTCCTGTCCACACACCCGTGGCGCAGACACACGGTGCCCGGGCGGACTGCCGCAGGCCCACGGACGGAACGCGGGCCTCGACTCGCACGGACGACACGGGGCGCTCCGACGCCGAGTCGGCCGTCCGCGACGGCACCACCGGCGAGGCCTCACACGCCTCCCTGATCCGACGACACCGATCGAAGGGGAACTCTCATGCGATTGCGCACATTCGCCGCGGCTGCCGCAGCGGCCGCGGCCATGGTGACCGGGCCGGCTCTGGCCGCCCCCGCACTGGCCGGCACGTCAGGGGCAGTCGGAGTCCACGGCTGCAACTACACGGACTCCACTCCCACCATCTCCATGGCGCGGAACTCCAGCGGCACCGCCGTCAAGCAGGCCCAGTGTCTGCTGGAGTACTGGGGCTACGACGTCGGCCCGTCCGGCATCGACGGTGACTTCGGCGAGAACACCAACGACGCGACGCGTTCCTTCCAGTACGACAGCAGGTACTACTGCACCACGCGGCTGAGCGTGGACGGCGAGATCGGTCCGAACACCTGGCGGGCCCTGCGCGGCAACGGCTGCCCGTAAGCTCGGCGGCTGCGGCGGCAGTCAGGCCGGTCAGGCCGGTTGACCAGGCATTCCAGCCAACCGGTCGAGCCGGTTGATCAGGCACTCCGCACCGACGGCACCGCGGCAGGCAGTACGCCGCGGTGCCGTCGGCGGTCCCGCCGTCCGGTGCGCCGGTCATCAGCTCTTGCGTCGGCCGTCGTGGGCCGCAGCGGTGCGAGGCGAGGACGTTCAGGGCCTCCGGGTCGGGGTAACCGGTTGGAGTGGGCCTGAGCGGTACGGAAGGGCCGGACTTCTGTGGGGTGGCGTCGAGTCCCACGTGCTGCCGATCGCCGCGTGCGCGACGCGTCGGCCGGTCGTCTCTGTCCGCTCACAGGCCGTGACAGGGAAGGGCTGGCGTCGAGGACCGGTCCGGAAGGCCGGTCGTCGTGATGAGCGAAAGCGGTTGGACATGGCGGTTGTGGTGAGACCCGGCATTCTGACGGTGACGGCGGGCGACGATGTCCCTGCGCCCGTCGGCGATGCCCCCGGGCACGTGGACGACGCTCCTCCGCACGTTACGGACCACGCGTGATGTCGGCGCCATCGGTCACGGAGGCCGTCGCCGCGGAACACCTTGTCTCGCCGGTCAGTTCGCACAACGAGTGGGACCCGCTGGAGGAGATCATCGTCGGCCGTCTCGACGGCGCGACGATCCCCTCCGACCATCCGGTCGTGACCTGCAACATCCCCCCATGGGCGGGGCGGTTGCAGGGTCTTGCGGCGGGTTTCCGCTATCCGCACCTGCTGATCGAGCGGGCGCAGCAGGAACTCGACCAGTTCATCGCTCTCCTGGAGTCCCTCGACGTCACGGTCAGGCGTCCGGAGGCGGTCGATCACCGGCAGCTCTTCGGCACCCCCGACTGGTCGTCGCGCGGGTTCTGCAACACCTGTCCGCGCGACAGCATGCTCGTGATCGGCGACGAGATCATCGAGACCCCGATGGCATGGCCGTGCCGGTACTTCGAGACCCACTCGTACCGCGAGATCCTCAAGGACTACTTCCGGCGCGGCGCCCGCTGGACGGCGGCGCCGAAGCCCCAACTCACCGACGCGCTCTTCGAGAAGAACTTCCGGGCCCCCAGGCCGGGGGAGCCGATGCGCTACATCCTCACCGAGTTCGAGCCGGTCTTCGACGCCGCGGATTTCGTGCGTGCCGGACGCGACCTGTTCGTCACCCGGAGCAACGTCACCAACCGCATGGGCATCGAGTGGTTGCGGCGCCATCTCGGACCCGGCTACCGCATCCACGAGATCGAGAGCCGCTGCCGCACCCCCATGCACATCGACACGACGTTCATCCTGCTCGCGCCCGGCAAGGTACTGGTCAATCCCGAGTACATCGACGTCGACCGCCTGCCCGACGTCCTGAGGTCCTGGGACGTCCTGGTCGCCCCCGAGCCCGACCCGATCGACGAGCGGCTGCTCAAGATCACCTCGATGTGCGGCAAGTGGCTCAGCATGAACGTGCTGATGGTCGACGAGAAACGGGTGATCGCGGAGCGGCATCACGCCACCATGCTGCGTGCGCTGGAGAAGTGGGGGTTCGAGCCCATCCCGTGCGACCTGCTGCACTACGCGCCGTTCGGCGGCTCGTTCCACTGCGCGACCCTCGACACCCGCCGGCGCGGCACGCTCGAGTCGTATGTCGACTGATCGGGCGACGTCCGCCGGCTGACCGGACCCAAGGCGCCGGCTGGCCGGATCCCCTGCGCCGGCTGGCCGGACCAGCCGCGTCAGCCGGCGGCCGGGCGCCTACCCGGGGGGCGCGGTGAGGCGTTCCACCTCTTGGGCGGCCTCGTGCGCTTCGCGTTCGGCCTGGCTCAGGGCGTCGGCGGCCGCCTGCCGCCGCTCCACGGCTTCCCGCTCTTCCCGTTCGGCCTGCTGGAGCTCCTCGCGGGCCTGCCGCAGGTGGTGTTCGGCGGCGGACACCTGCCGGCGGGCCCGGTCGTGCCGGTCGTGTGCCTGCTGGACCAGTGAGTCGGCGTCCACCTGTGCGGCGCGCTGGTCACGCAGGTGGTGTTCGGCCGCCTTGGCCGCCTTTCTGGCGCGGGCCAGTTCCTCCCGCCGGCGGCGCCGGTCGGCTAGGTCGTCCCTGGCCTTGGCCTGTGCCCGCGCTGACGACGGCGTCGCGGCCCTGGACGGCTCGGACGACCTCGACGACGGCTTCGGTGACGTCGGCCGCGCGCCGGTGATCAGTGGGGTGCCGGCGGGAAACGTGGACGGCGGGGTGAGCGCGGACTCCAGACGGCCGGTGGCCCACTGGCCGGCCGCGTCCGGGTCGGCGAGCACGGCGCGCAGGGTGGATTCGACGTCCTGCTGCGCGGCGTCCGACAGCCGGTGCCCTGCCTCCCGCGCCAGCCCGGCGGCCTGCCGGGACAGGGCGGAGACGACGGTGCGGCGCTGCTCCGACAGCTCTCTGACCCCGTCGGCGTCCAGGGACCGGTACGCCTCGCGCAGCGCCTGCCCCAGCTCCAGGAAGCGTCGGCTCTCCTCCGGCCGGCCCCGCAGGAGCAGGTTCGCCGCCCAGGCCGCGAGGGTGGGGCGGCGCGCGGCGTGGATCCGGCGGGCGTCGTCCGCGCGGCCGGCCGTCCTGGCGGCCGCCGCCAGCTCCTCGCGGCGGGCGACGAAGCCGGACGGCGGCGTGGCGTAGAGCTCGTCGAGAACGGCCTCCACGTCCTGCCCGGCGCCGTCGCGCCGACCCTTGCGCTGCATGATCCTCACCTTTCGACCGGACGTGACCAGCGCGCACACCGAGCCCGCCTGTCACCGCGTTGACTGAGCCCGACCGCCACCACGCAGGCCGAGCCCGGCCGTCACCGCGTCCGCTGTCGCCGGCCACCCTGCGGTTCGGTCGGGGAGCCGGGGCACCGCCGCGCACACGGAGCCCGGCCACACCGGCGGGCCGAGCCCGTGCACACCGAGCCCGGCCACACCACACACCACCGCCGCACACGCCGGGCCCGGCCACACCGGTGGGCCGAGTCCGCCCTCCACCGTGCACCCCGATCCCGCCCTCCACCGCACACACCGAGCCCGGCGGAGTGCTTCGGTGAGTGCGCCCCGCGTGCTGTCGACGCGGCCCGGGCGTCACCTCTCCGCGACCGGTTCGGCGCGGCGTCCGGAAAGGGGGAACGCCGTGGGGGACAACGCCGTGGGGGACAGGTAGGCGCGGTAGTCGGTGCGGTTGCGCAGGTCCGGGAGGGGGAGGACGTGCCAGCGGCGGGCGTAGGCCGGGGGGCGCCGGTCTCCGGAGAGCAGGACGGCGACCGGTCGCTGCCGGGCCGCGGCGGCCAGGCCGGTGGACGTGATGCTCACGTCGTGCCCGGCGGGCTGGCGGGAGGAGCAGCCGGTGCGGAACGCGACCCGGACGGCCTCCTCGCCGGTGATCACGCAGGGCGGGCGTACGCCCTGCGCGCGCAGTTCCGCGGCGATACGGGTGTGGGCGGTGGTGTCGGCGCGCACCCGGCCCGCCACGCCGTCGAGAACCTGGTACTGGACCACGAGGTGGGCCACGGTCACCACCCCGAGCAGCGCGACGGCGACCGCGCGCCACCGCGGACGCACGCGCCACACGCCGACCAGGCACTGCGCCACCGGCAGGCTCAGCAGGGCGTACGCCGGCAGCAGGAAACGCGGCGCCGCGTAGCCGACGGTGAACAGGTACGGCACCGCCAGCGCCAGTCCGGTCCCGGCCGCGAGGACGATCCCGGCCCGGTGCCGGGTGCGGGCCGCCGCCCCCACGCCGCCCGCGACGAGCACGGGCAGCGCGAAGAACCACGCACTGGCGACGGGGTGCCGCCAGGACACGTCACAGGGGCGGCACAGGATCCGTCCGCCCAGGGCGCGCACATGGTCGTCGACAGCGAAGTACGCGCCCAGGTGCCCCTGGATGTCGCTGGCCCGCCGCAGCCGCGCGAACAGGCCGTCGTACCGCACGTACGCCTCGACGACCCACTCGGCGGAGCCGAGGGCCAGGCCCGCCGCGAGGACCAGGAGCAGCAGCAGCCGGCGCCGGGTCCGCGTCATCAGCAGGGCGGCCGCCGCGAGCGGCAGGGCCAGCCACACCGCGTCGGTGGGACGCATCAGCGCGGCGAGCGCGACCCCGGCGGCCACGCCGACCAGTGCCCGGCGGTCCCCGGGCCGGCGTACGGCGCGCAGGAAGCAGCCGGCCGCGACGAGGGCCCCGTAGGCGACCCAGAGGTTCGGCATGACCTGCGGGCCGTAGAACAGTGTGATCCACAGGCTCGCGAACAGCGCCCCGGCGACCGTGAGGACGGGAGTGGGCAGCAACCGGCGCCACACCCACAGCGCGCCGAAGAGCCCGCAGCCGGAGAGCACGGCCAGGTAGACGCGGAGCGCCAGGGTGGAGGTGGTCACCGCCGTGAGGGGGGCGACGAGGACGGTGACGCCGCGGGCCCGGGGCGCGCTGAAGAACGCCGCCGGAGCCTGCGGGCTGACCTGGCTGACGTACACGGTCTCGTCCCAGCCGAGCCCCAGCCCGGGCACCACCAGGACCAGCTGCACGAGCGTGAAGGCGGCGGCGACGGCCGCGAGCCACGGCAGCGGACGGGCGAGTGCCCGGGCCATGGGGCCCGGCCGGCGGGCACCCTGCTCCGGGCGTCCTCGATCCCCCCGGCCTCCTCGCGTCCGCCGCTGTGTGCCATCCGACTGGTCGCTCCGTGGGCCGAAGATCAAGGGGGATTCCTGCACGGTCCGGCCTCCTTCGACGGTACGGCGATGACGGCGTCCACGGCCCGTGCCCGCGCCCCCAGGGCCCGTGTCCGCGCCTCCACGCTGCCGGTGGTCGCGGGGGTCCACCACGCCGGTGCGGCACCCGGCCGAGCGGTCCGTCCCGAACGGGTGAGGGGAGACCCGCGGCAGCGCAGGGGAAGCCGCCGGGGTCGGCCGGCAGACGCGGCCGGCGCCGACGCGCCGTCACCGGCCTCCGTGGTTAGCATCCGGACAGGCACCGCCTACGGACGGAAGACACGGAGACCGTCATGCACAGAACTTCCGCTGCGCGCCTGTCGGCGAACCGCTCGCGCCTGGGGCACAAGGTGCGGTACGCGCTGTCTCATCCGGAGCGCGTGGTGCCCTACCTGCGTCGGGCGGGCAGGGACGGCTGGCTGCGGTTGCGGCACCGGGGGAGCCACATCGCGTACTACCGGGCGGTGATGGCGTCGGACACCGCGAGGAGTCCCGAGGCGGCGGTCGGGGGCGTGCCGTCGCACGCACGCTGGCTGGCCATCGGGCAGATGCAGTACGACTACCTGCTGCGCCACGGGCTGACGCCGCGGGACCGGATGCTGGAGATCGGGTGCGGCAACCTGCGCGCCGGGTGGCGCTTCATCGAGTACCTGGAGCCCGGGCACTACGTCGGGATCGACATCTCGCCCGACATCCTCATCGAGGCCAAGAAGACCCTGGTCCGCTACGGCCTCCAGCGGAAGCTGCCGCACCTGACCCCCGTCGCCGACCTGACCCTGGACTTCCTGCCCGACGGGTACTTCACGGTGGTGCACGCGCACAGTGTGTTCTCGCACTCGCCGCTGGAGGTCATCGACGAATGCCTCTCGCACGTCGGACGCGTGCTGGCGCCCGACGGGTTCTTCGACTTCACCTTCGACCGCACCGACAGCGACGAACACCAGGTGCTCGGCGAGGACTTCTACTACCGCACCGAGACGCTGATCCGGCTGGCCGGGAAGCACGGTCTGAGCGCCCGCTTCATGGAGGACTGGGAGCGGCTGCCGCACGGTCAGTCCAAGCTCCGGGTCACCCACCCCGCGTCCGATCGCGCCCGGTCGCGGCGACCGGGCCCACCGGCCGACCGGATCGGCTGACCCGGCAGGCACGGCGCCCGGAACCGGTCGGGCGGGCGGGCGGGACGCGCGGTCAGGTCCTGGCGGACGCGGCCCGGGTCACTCGTCCCCCATGTCCCGGGCCTTGTCCCCAGGGGCCTCGTCCCCCATGTCCCGCGCCTCCCAGCGCAGCAGGTCTCCCGGCTGGCACTCGAGCACCTCGCAGAGCGCGGCGAGCGTGGCGAACCGCACGGCCTTGGCGCGGCCGTTCTTGAGCACCGCGAGGTTGGCGGGCGTGATCCCGACGCGGTCCGCGAGCTCGCCCACGGACATCTTCCGCTTGGCGAGCATCACGTCGATGTCGACGGCGATCGGCATCAGATCACCTCGGCGAGCTCGTCCCGCATGCGCGCGGCCTCGATGTCCCGCGCGACGGCCTGGGCGAGCAGCATCCGCAGCACCAGCACGATCAGCGCGACCCCCAGCACCGCCACACCGACCCCGCCGATCAGCAGGACCACCCCCGGGGCGACGGCCTCGCCCGGCGCCAGGACGACCCCGAGCGCGAAGACCAGGAGCGCGGCCGCCACGACCGCCCCGATCACGATGTGCACGTACCGGAAGGCGCCGTGGGAGAACACGGTGCCGCGCCGCACCATCGTCACCAGACGCCACACGCAGACCAGGACGACCTGGACCGTCACGACGCCCAGCACCGTGACGACGAGGAGCGGGGTGCGCAGGTGCGCGACGTCCTCGTCGAGGTCCCGCATGTCGATGGCCAGCAGCGGCACCATCACCGCCTGGACGAACACCGAGCCGGCGAGCAGCGCCACGAGCACGGCCCGCAGCGCGAGCACAGTCAGCTTTCCCATCACGTCCCCTTCGATCGAGTCACGATGGAAATCTATCGAGATTCGATAGGTTCGGCAAGGGGTGGTGAGGGAGGTGAAGGGCGGTGAGGTCAGTACTCCAGTTCGGGGCGGAGGGGACCGCCGACCGTGTGGAGGTACCGCAGGACCTGGGCGTAGGAGTCGAAGAGCCCGGTCTCGTGGTAGGCGATGCCGTGCCGGGCGCAGAACGTCCGCACGACCTCCTGGGCATGGCGCAGGCTCGGCCGCGGCATGGAGGGGAACAGGTGGTGCTCGATCTGGTAGTTCAGGCCGCCGAGCGCGAAGTCGGTGAACCGGTTGCCGCGGATGTTGCGCGAGGTCAGTACCTGCCGGCGCAGGAAGTCGACCTTCGCGTCCTTGGCGAAGAGGGCCATGCCCTTGTGGTTCGGGGCGAACGAGCACCCCATGTACAGCCCGAACAGTCCCTGGTGCACCGCGAGGAACGCCACGGCCTGGAGGGGGGTCAGGACCACGAAGAGGGCGGCGAGGTAGCCGACGATGTGCGTGGTCAGCAGTCCCGCCTCGGCCAGCTTGGTCACCCGGGAGGTACGCGTGCCGCTGCGCTCGAACATCGCCTGTACCCCCGCGACGTGCAGGGCGAGCCCTTCCAGGAGCAGCATCGGGAAGAACAGCCAGGCCTGCTGCCGCGCCAGCCAGGCGTAGGCGCCGCTGCGGACGCGGGCCTGGTCCTCGGTGAAGGCGATCGCACCGTCGGCGATGTCGGGGTCACGGTCGATGTGGTTGGGGTGGGAGTGGTGCCGGTTGTGCTTGGAGATCCACCAGCCGTAGCTCAGGCCGATCAGCAGGTCGGCGTGGACGCGGCCGAGCAGGTTGTTGACGCGCTTGGAGGAGGCGATCTGGTGGTGCCCGGCGTCGTGCCCGATGAACCCGGTCTGGGTGAACATCACGGCGAGGAACGCGGCGGTCAGCAACTGCCACCACGACTCACCGATCAGGGCGAACGCGGTCCATCCGGCGGCCAGCAGCAGCAGGTTCGCCGCGACCTTGACGGAGTAGTAGCCCGGGCGCCGCTTCAGCAGCCCGCGCTGCTTCACCTCGCGGGACAGCGCGGCGTACTCGCTGCCCCGGCCCTCGGCCGGGGAGGTCGCCGGCCCGGCCTGGTCGGCCGGCTCGATGCCCCGGTTGATGATGTCAGTGGTCATGGTGTCCTTTCGGGGTGCGCGCGGGCCGGTGCGGGCGGCGCGGGGGCGGGGCGCCGGGTGCACCGGCCGTGTCGAAGCAGCACGAGTCAGGCCCGCGGCGCGGGCCCGACTCGGAAGAGGGTCTCCTCAGAGCGCGCGGACCCGGTCGGCCCGGAGGTCCCTGGGGCCGGTAGTTCCTCGTGCCATGGGGTGTCTCCTGCGAGACGGCGAGTAGGGCGGAGACCGCGCGCTCGCGTGATCCCGGGCTGCTGGTCGCCGGCCGTCGAAGAGAACCCGAAACGACGAAACGCCCGCTGTCGAAACTCCGCGGGCGCTTCCACGTTCGCAAACTTCAACTACAACCACCCCCTCCAACGTCCGGCGTGCCCGGATGGTTCCCGGCCGGGCGGGAACGCTCCGGCGACGTCCTGACCGGCCCGCTCCATCGCCGGAGGGGAGTACGGTTGGGGTACCGAGCGCACCTCGCACGCCGTCATCCGTCTCGGCGTCGCCCTCGGGGAACGGCAAGGGCCGGAGCGCGTGAACCCGGCTGGAAAAGAGCCGCACCCGCATGTCCCTGATGAGCCTCGGCGTCTTCGCCTCCTCCCGCAAGGAGAACGAGTTCCGCCTGCCGCTGCACCCCGCCCACCTCGACCGGATCGCCCCGGACGTACGGGAGAAGATCTACCTCGAAGAGGGCTACGGAGAGCGGTTCGGCGTCGCCGACGACGCGCTGCGACCGCTCGTGGCGGGCCTGCGCTCCCGTGCGCGGCTCCTCGACGAGTGCGACGTGCTGCTGCTGCCCAAGCCCATGCACGAGGACGTCGCCGCGCTGCGGCAGGGCCAGGTGCTGTGGGGCTGGCCGCACTGCGTGCAGGACGGGACGATGACCCAGCTCGGCATCGACCGGCAGCTGACCCTCATCGCCTGGGAGGCCATGAACCACTGGACGTCCACGGGCGCCTTCAGCGTCCATGTGTTCCACAAGAACAACGAGCTGGCCGGCTACAGCTCCGTGCTGCACGCCCTCCAGCTCGGCGGTCTGACCGGCAGCTACGGGCGCCGCCTGCGCGCGGTGGTCATCAGCTTCGGCGCCACGGCGCGCGGAGCCGTCACGGGCCTGGGCGCCATGGGGGTCTCCGACGTCACGGTGCTCACCCAGCGCG
The DNA here is from genome assembly GCF_030287445.1 of Streptomyces sp. ALI-76-A. GTDB lineage: Bacteria > Actinomycetota > Actinomycetes > Streptomycetales > Streptomycetaceae > Streptomyces. The sequence goes on from NZ_JASVWB010000002.1 coordinate 7,665,163, forward strand.
CCGCCGCGGCGGTCGCGTCACCGATGCCGTCGGTCGTGATGGGCCACTTCGAGGAGCAGGACGACGACCCGTCGCGTCTGCGGGCGGTCACCGCGGCCGGTTCCGCGCCGCTGGCGGAGTACCTGGCCGGGTTCGACATCGTCGTCAACTGCGTCCTGCAGGACACCGACGCGCCGCTGATGTTCGTCACCGACGAGGAGCTCGCCCTGTTCCGGCCGGGAACGTTCTTCGTCGACGTCTCCTGCGACGAGGGCATGGGCTTCGCCTGGGCCCGCCCGACCACCTTCGGCGACCCGATGCACACGGTGGGGCCGGGCTGCCACTACTACGCCGTGGACCACAGCCCGTCCCACCTGTGGAACTCGGCGACGTGGGAGATCAGCGAGGCGATCCTGCCCTATCTGCGCAAGGTGATGAGCGGTTCCGCGGCCTGGGAGGCCGACGCCACCATCAGCAAGGCCATCGAGATGCGCGACGGCGTCGTACGGAACCCGAAGATCCTCTCCTTCCAGCGCCGGGCGGCCGCCTACCCGCACCCCGTCGAGACCCCGGCCGCCGCCCCCGACCCGGTGATGAACTCCGCCGCCCAGCCGGCCTGACCGACCGCGGGCCCGCCCCGGCCTGTCCCCTGAGGACGGTCCCCCATGTCCGGGCGGACCGTCCTCAGCTGTCCCGCGGGGGCGCCCACTGGACCAGCTCCCGCTCCTGCGAGCCGTCCGCGACCACGTTCTGCGAGGTCAGCGGCGCCCCGTCGGACGCACCGGTCAGGTACGGGTTCGGGTTCCTCAGCGACTGGAGCCGGTAGAACCCGTCCTCGGTCGTGACGAGGTTCCAGCTGCCCGTGGCGCTGTCGTCGAGCCACTGGCCGATCCGCCGGCCGGCCGTCGCGTCGCCCGTCCGGATGGCCGCCGCCCGGCCGCCCGACGTGTTCAGCGGCGTCGTACCGCCCCGCGGCTCGCTCACCACGGCCAGTACCGGGTGTCGGGGTTCGACGCCGCGCCGGGTTCCTCCAGGACGACGTCGGGCACGTCGCCGTTGCCGATGTTCGCGTCGAGGGAGGCGACGGACTCGCCCGTGGGGGAGTTGGTGAAGAACGTCAGCGGGGTCGTCGGCGATCCGGAACCGGGTGTTGGCTCCGCCGCCCCAGTACTCGTACGGCAGCAGCCACTTGCCGTCCGTCGTCCGGACGACGTCGGTCATGCCCGGCCGTCCGCCGCCGATCTCCTTCTGCGGCCGCCCATGTCCTCGGGGGCGGACGCCGGCGCCGCGCCCCGGCGACCCGCCCGGCGTCGGCGGCGACCCGTGGGTGACATCCCGCCCCCCATCACCGAGGGAGTCCCTCCATGCACATCTCCCTCGCGCGTCCGGTCGCCGTCCTGGCCGCCCTGGCCGCCCTGTCGGCCGCACCCGGCGCGGCGGCCTCCGCGGCGACGGCGGCGCCCCCGGCAAGGGCCGTGCCCGGCGCCCGGGTCGGTCAGATCACCGCGTCGGCGCGCAACGCCTCGATGTCCCCGCGGTCGCGGCCGAGTTCGGTGAGGATCGCGTCGGTGTGCTCGCCCACCGCCGGCACCGGGTCCATCCGCGCGGGCAGACCGGCCAGGTCGGCCGGCGGAAGCAGTGCCTGCACCAGGGAGCCGCCGGGCACGCCCACGTCCTGCCAGCGGCCGCGGGCGGCCAGCACCGGGTGGTCGAGGAACGCGGCCACGTCGTTGACGCCGGCACACGCGATGCCGATGTCCTCCAGTTCCTCGAGGACCTCCCCGGCACCGGAGCGGCCGACCCGCTCGGCGACGACGGCGTTGAGTTCCTCGCGGTGGGCGACGCGGTCGGAGCCGGTGGCGAAGCGCGGGTCCTCGGCCAGTTCGGGCCGGCCGAGGAAGTGCGCGCAGAGGGCGGCCCACTCGCGCTCGTTCTGGATGGAGAACAGCACGTCCCCGCCGTCGGCGGCCGTGAAGGCGCCGTACGGCGCGATGGTGGCGTGCTGGGTGCCCAGACGCGGGGGCTGGGTGCCGCCGTAGCGGGTGTAGTAGGCGGGCTGGCTCATCCACTCCGCCAGCGCCTCGAACAGGGACACCTCCACCGGGTGCGCCCTGCCGGTGGTGGCGCGGGTGTACAGCGCCGTGAGGACGCCGCTGTAGGCGTACATCCCGGCGGCGATGTCGGCGACGGAGATCCCGGTCCGGGCGGTCTCCTCGGCGGTCCCGGTCAGCGACACCAGCCCGGTCTGGCACTGCACCAGCAGGTCGTACGACTTGCGGTCGGCCCAGGGGCCGGAGGTGCCGTACCCGGAGATCGTGCACGGGATCAGGCGGGGGTAGCGGTCCGCCAGCGCGTCGACGCCGAGTCCGAGGCGGCCGGCGGCTCCGGGAGCGAGGTTCTGCACGAACACGTCCGCCTCGGCCAGGAGGCCGTGCAGGATGTCGCGCCCGCGGGGGTCCTTCAGGTCCAGGGTGAGGGACTCCTTGGACCGGTTGAGCCAGACGAAATAGCTGGAGTGGCCGTGCACGGTCGTGTCGTAGCGGCGGGCGAAGTCGCCGTCGCCGGGCCGCTCCACCTTGATCACCCGGGCGCCGAGGTCGGCCAGCTGCCGGGTGGCGAAGGGGGCGGCCACGGCCTGCTCCAGGCTGACCACCGTGATCCCGGACAGGGGGCGCTGCGGGAGGCTCATGGGGCCCATTTCTACGGCCGTGGCCACCCGCTGTCAACGGTGCGCATCGCCGCTGACCTGTGTGTTTCCGGGCCTGCCGGGGCTGTCAGTTCAGCGTGTCGGGGTCCGGGCCGGTGCGCAGCCCCCGGTCCAGGGCGGCGATGGCGCCCATCTCCTCGTCCGGGAAGGGCGGCCACTACGTGTGGGTGCGCCCCGACCCGGCCGACCGGACGGCGCTCGCCGAACCGGCCGACCAGGGCCGGCTCTCCGTCACCGTGGACCGGGCACTGCCGCTCGCCGAGGTGGCGGGGGCCTGGCGTCTGAGCCGCGCGGGACACACGCGCGGCAAGCTGGTGCTGACGGTCGGGGAGTAGACCTCCGCGTCCTCTCCCGCGCGTGGGTGCTGCTGACGGGAGGGGGGCAGGGGGCGGGCGGTACTGCGCACGCGCGACGCCTGGCGGTACCGCCTGTGCGCGGCGCATCGACGTGTGTGCCTCACGTGCATGCACACTGCGCGGCGCATCGACGTGTGTGCCTCACGTGCATGCACACCTGACCGGGCCGCGTGCCGTGCGGCGGGCGAGGGTCCGCAGGCGTCAGGCGGGCACGCCGAGTGTCTCCACCGCCCGCACCAGCGGAGCCAGTTCCGGATTCCGCGCGGCCTGGTCCAGGGCCTCGCGCAGGGCGCCCTCGTTCGTGGGGCGGGCCTCTTCCAGTAGCGTGAGGCCCGCCTCCGTGACGTTCGTGTAGATACCGCGACGGTCGGTGGGGCACAGGTACCGGGAGAGCAGCCCGCGGTCCTCCAGTCGGGTCACCAGGCGGGTGGTGGCGCTCTGGCTCAGCACCACCGCGTCGGCGACCTGCTTCATCTGGAGATGGCCGCCCACCCCGTCGTGCTGGCGGCTGAGCACGTCGAGCAGGGAGTACTCCCGCACGCTGAGGTCGTGCTCGGCCTGGAGCGCCCGCTCGATGTGGGCCTCGATCCGGCCGTGCAGCAGGGAGAGCGCGCACCAGCCCTGCGCGAGAGCGGTGAGTGCGGGGTCTGTGGCGGTCATGGGGCCTGCTCCTCCGTCCCGAAGTGACGACACCCAGGATAGGGCATCAACGAAACTTCCGGCGGGTGCGTTTATTGAGCGCGCGCAAGCAATGTGCGTCCCGGTCGAGGTCGAGCGAGATACCGGGAGCGTTCTCGGGCCCGGCATCGTACGGTCCTCGGTCTCGAAGAATCCGTCCATGGTCAGGTCCAGCTCGGCAGCCAGCCGGACGGCCGGACCCTGGCGTACGGATTCCAGCTCGTCGAGGGTGAGGCCCGGCGACAGCACGTCCTTGATCAGATCCAGGGCGGCGCCAGCTCGGGGTCGAACGGGGGCGGGACGTGACTCATGGGGTCTCCTCGCGCGAGGCGCGGCGGCTCGTGGCGCAATCATCCGCACGTCGGCCGCCGCCCGGCGGAGCCTGCCCGCCGTCTGGCGGGCCGTATCGCCGCATTCCGGCCACATGCCCTCGTGACCTGCCGTTCTTTACCAGTCCATGGCCTGTTCTTCACCTCTCCTCGGTAGCAGGGATCAGCGCGGCTGGCCACGCTGTGGATGCCCACCGAGTCTCAGGAGCACCCGTGCACGTCTCTCCCACCGTCTGGCTGCTGACCGTCGCGGTCCTGTGCGCCCTCGTGGCCGCGGACTTCCTCATCGGCCGCAAACCCCATGACGTGTCGATCAGGGAGGCGGGGACCTGGACGGTCGTCTGGGTCGTCCTGGCCTGTCTGTTCGGCGTCGGGCTGTTTCTTTCCGAGGGGAGCGGGCCCACCGGTGAGTTCTTCGCCGGATACATCACGGAGAAGTCGCTGAGCGTCGACAACCTCTTCGTCTTCGTCCTGATCATGGGCAAGTTCGCGGTGCCCACCCAGTACCAGCAGCGGGTGCTGATGGTCGGCGTGATCATGGCCCTGGTGCTGCGCGCGGGGTTCATCGCGGCCGGAGCGGCGATCATCTCCGCGTTCTCCTGGGTGTTCTACCTCTTCGGAGCCTTCCTGGTCTGGACCGCGTGGAAGCTGGTCCAGGACGCCCGCAAGGGGGGACACGAGGAGGAGTACGAGGAGAACAAGCTGCTGAAGGCGGTGGAGAAACGGTTCGGGGTGGCCGACCGCTACCACGGCACCAAGCTGTTCATCACGGAGAACGGCAGGCGGGTCATGACGCCGATGCTGGTCGTGATGCTCGCCATCGGTTCCACCGACGTCCTGTTCGCCCTGGACTCCATCCCCGCCATCTACGGGCTGACGCAGGACCCGTACATCGTCTTCACCGCCAACGCCTTCGCCCTGATGGGTCTGCGGCAGCTGTACTTCCTCATCGGCGGCCTGCTCCGGAAGCTGGTCCACCTCAGCTACGGCCTGTCGATCATCCTGGGCTTCATCGGCGTCAAGCTGGTCCTGCACGCGCTGCACGAATCCGGGGTCCACGTCCCGGAGATCAGCATCCCCTTCTCGCTCGGTTTCATCGTGCTCGTCCTCGCGGTCACCACACTGACCAGCCTGCGGGCGGCGAAGAGGCAGGAGGCGGCGGCGACGGAGCGGCCGGCCCGACAGCCGTGACGACAGCGGCCTCGCCGTACCCCGGCAACCTTTTCGGCCCCGGCGACCACTGATGGCCGGAAGCTCCGTTCACCGGGGCCTCATGCTCTCCGGACCAGCTAAGAACGGACTCATCCGTGGCGTCATCCTCCCCTCGGCCCTCCCGCCGCAAGCGGCGTGGCAAGCGGCGTACCGGCCTCGTCTCCGCGGCCGTCCTGGCGACGGTCGGACTCGTCGCCGTGTCCCTGATCATGGTTCTCCGCCCGGACCGCCCGGACCGCGGGGCCGATACCGGTTCTGCCGGTGCCACGTCCGTCGTCGGCGCCGATGACAGCCACGGGGCGACCGTGCCGCCCACTGCGCCAGGGCGCAAGCCGTCCCCGTCGCCGCCGTCGTCGCCGTCCGCGGCGACCGGCGCGACGACCCCGTCGGCCTCGACCACACCGGCGGACGCGACCACCGCGGCCGCGCGGCCGTCGGCCACGAGCGCTCCCCGGCCGGCTTCCGGCGCGGCACCGCTGGCGGGACGGATCCGTCCCGACGTGACCTATCGGGGAGTCGCCACCGCCTACGACGCCGGCTCCGGCGACGGCGCCTGTCTGTTCGGCCCGAGCGACGACGTCATGACCGCGGCGATGAACCACACCGACTACGAGTCGGCCAAGGCGTGCGGCGCGTATGTGCGCGTCCACGCGGCCGATGGCGCCTCCATCACGGTCCGGATCACCAACGAGTGCCCGCTGCCCTGCGCACCCGGCCAGCTCGACCTCAGTCAACAGGCCTTCGCCGCACTCGCCGAGCCCTCGCTCGGGCGGATCCCCATCACCTGGAGCCTCTTGAGCCCCAGCACATCCGACACGGTCTCGGTCCGGTACAAGACCGGGTCCAGCCGCTACTGGTGCGCCATCCAGGCGATCGGCCACCGCAATCCGCTGGCCCGGATCGAGGTGCGCGGCGGCGACGGCTGGCTTCGGCTGCCCCGCGCCGACTACAACTACTTCCTCTCCGACACCGGCACCGGCTGCGGCGGCGCGATCAGGATCACCGACATCTACGGAGAACGGCTGACCCTCAGCGGGATCGCGCTGCGACCGGACGTCGCGCAGCCGACCCGCGTCCAGTTCGCCGCACACTGACCCCACCGCGAGACACGACAGCACGCGAAGCGGCCGGCCGGGGAGCAGCGGTCGTCGAGGGCACCGGCCGACGAGTCGCACCGTCTGCCCGGCGATCACCGGCGGACCCGGTGGCCGGCCCTGGACTGGAACGTCACCGCCCACCTGGTCGCCCGCCGGCTCGGCGTCGCCCTGATCCCGCGCCTCGCCCAGCTCACCCTGTCCGAGGCGCGCGAAGGGGGCCGGAGCCGTACGGCTCCGGCCCCCTTCGCGGGACCCGCGGCAGATCTGGTGGCCAGGGGTGCGGGTCAGGCCGCGGCGGCCTCGCCCGCGTGGCCGTGCAGACGGGCGACCACCTCGGTCAGCTGCGCGGCGACCTCGGCGTCGTCGGCCGGGTGGGTCTCGGCGAAGCGGGTCAGCGAGCCGGGGATGGAGAGCTTGAGGTCCTCGATCACCTTGCCGCCGGCGATGCCCACGGCCTTGCGGGTCTCGTCCTGCGCCCACACGCCGCCGTACTGGCCGAAGGCGGTGCCGACCACGGCGACCGGCTTGCCGCCGAAGGCGCCGGCGCCGTACGGGCGGGACAGCCAGTCGATGGCGTTCTTCAGGACGGCCGGGATGGTGCCGTTGTACTCGGGCGAGAAGAACAGGAAGGCGTCGGAGGCCTGCGCGGCCTCGCGCAGGGAGGCGGCGGCCGCCGGGACGCCGCCCTCGACGTCGAGGTCCTCGTTGTAGAAGGGGATGTCGGCCAGGCCCTCGAACAGCACCACGTCGGCGCCCTCGGGGGCGAGCTTGACGGCCGCCTCGGCGAGCTGGCGGTTGTGCGAGCCGGCGCGAAGGCTGCCGACGAGCGCGAGGATACGAACAGACATGCGGGACTCCCTGATTGAAACACTGCCGTAACGATCCGGACCGAGGTCCGTTTAAGGTTCTATCACCCTAAGCGGACCGCGGTCCAGTTTTCTTCCCGGTGCTTTACGCTGTGTTCATGTCCGCCTTCCCGCCTCCCTTCGCCGCACCAGAGCAGCAGGCATCCGGCCCCGAGCTGCTCCAGCTCGGCCGCACCGAGGACGAGCCGTGTCTGCGGGCCGACGCCGCCCGCAACCGGGCCCGGCTCCTGGAGGCCGCCGCCCGCCTGGTGGCGGAACACGGCGCGGCCGGGGTGACGATGGAGGCGGTGGCCGCCGCGGCGCGGGTCGGCAAGGGCACCGTCTTCCGCCGCTTCGGCGACCGCACGGGCCTGCTGACGGCGCTGCTCGACCACTCCGAGAAGAAGTTCCAGGCCGCCTTCCTCAGTGGTCCGCCACCGCTCGGGCCGGGCGCGCCCCCCGCGGAACGGCTGCGGGCCTTCGGCCGCGCCATGCTGCGCCGCTCGGTCGGCGAACTCGACCTCCAGCTGGCGGCCGAGCCGAGCCCGGACCGCCGTTTCTCCGCGCCGCCCCACCAGGTACTGCGCGGCCATGTCGCCCTGCTGCTGCGGCAGGCGGCACCGGACGCGGACAGCGACCTGCTCTCCCACACCCTCATGGGCCACCTGAGCCCCGTCCTGATCCACCACCTCACCCAGCAGCGCGGCATGTCGCTGGAGCGGCTGGAGGCCGGATGGGACGACCTGGTGGACCGGGTGACGGGCGGCCGGTGACCCCGTGCGGTCGATGAATCCCGTTGATCCCGATCCGGGGGTCCACGGGAGTGACGGCGGGCCTGACGCGGGTCCGACAGCGGGTCGTGGAAGGTGAACCCGCAACCGAACACCCCCTGAAGTTCCCCCACTCGAAAGCCGGATCACAGGTTCTGCAAAGATGCGGTACGTCATGGTGCAGATACCGAAAACGCCCGCGCCCGCGTCGCCCGTTCCGCGCTCTGTCCCCACGAGTGCCGATGTCGCCCGCCTGGCCGGCGTCTCGCGCGCGACCGTCTCCTACGTCCTCAACAACACCAGTGCCGTCCGCATCAGCGAACCCACCCGCCGCCGTGTCCACGAGGCCGCGAAGGAGCTCGGGTACGTGCCGCACGCCGCGGCCCGCAGCCTGCGCGCCGGGCACAGCCGGATGGTGCTGATGCCCGCGCCCTCCTTCCCGGTGGGACCGCTCTACCACCAGTTCATCAGCGACCTCCAGTGGGAACTGGGGCGCCTCGACTACACGGTGGTGCAGTACGGCGCGGTCGGCCTCCAGGGTGACGAGGCCGCCCGCTCCTGGGCCGAGCTGCGGCCGGTCGCGGTGCTGGTGCCCGGCTCCGGCCTCGGCCCGAAGGGCGTGACGGTACTCAAGCGCTCCGGCGCCCGGGCCGTCGTCACCCTCGGCCCCGAGTCCGTCGAGGGGGCCCACGCCCTGCTCATGGACCACGAGGCCGTCGGCCGCTGCGCGGCCACACATCTGCACGCCCGCGGCAGGCGCCGTATCGGTGTCGTCGTACCGCAGGAACCCGGCCTGGAGTCCTTCTCCGCCCCCCGCCTCGAAGGCGTCCGCAGCGCCCTGCGCGGTACGGCCGCCACGGTCACCGAACTGCCCCTCGCCTACGACGAGATGTCCGCCGCCCGGCTCGCCGCGCGCTGGTCGGAGCGCGGCCTGGACGCGGTGTTCGCGTACAACGACGAGTACGCGATGCTGCTGATGCGCGCCCTGCAGGACGAGGGTGTCGACATCCCCGGGGACACGGCGGTGATCGGCGCCGACGATCTCATGCTCGGCCGGCTCCTGCGGCCGCGGCTGACCACGGTCAACCTGGAACTCCCGTCCGGCCGCGACCTGGCCGAACTGGTCGACCGCGCGGTACGCGACCCGGGCGGCGCCCCGGAGACCCACAAGGTGCTGGGCGCGTCGGTCGTGCACCGCGACTCCAGCTGACGCGCTGCGTTGCCGCGACCGCACGACTAGGATGTTGCACACTCAACAAAATGGGGGCCGCGCTCCGGGATGTCCGCTTCCCCCGTGAGTCCGCCGGTGACCGAACGGAGAGCCGTCATGTCGTTGCTCGACCCCAAGACCTGGCAGTCCCGCAGCCTGTCCGGACCCGAACACACCGTGACCGAGCCCGCCACCGGCGACGCGCTCGGCACCGTCACGCTCGCCACCGCCGAGGACGTCGCCACCGCCGCCGAGGCCGGCCGCCGAGCCCAGGCCGAGTGGGCCCGTGTCCCGCACTTCGTCCGGGCCCAGGTGCTGCGCAAGGCCGGTGACCTGTTCGCCGCGCACGCCGACGAACTGCGCGAGTGGCTCGTCCGCGAATCCGGTTCCATCGCCGGCAAGGCCGACTTCGAACTGCACGTCGCCGCCCAGGAGTGCTACGAGGCCGCCGCGCTCGCCTCCCGCCCGGCCGGACAGGTGCTGCCCAGCGAGGCGGCCCGCCTGTCCTACACCCGCCGCGTCCCGGTCGGCGTGGTCGGCGTCATCGCGCCCTTCAACGCCCCGCTGATCCTCTCCATCCGCTCGGTCGCCCCGGCGCTGGCCCTCGGCAACGCGGTCGTCCTGAAGCCGGACCCGCGCACGGCGGTCTGCGGCGGCCTGTCGCTCGCCGCGGTTTTCGCCGAGGCCGGCCTGCCCGAGGACCTGTTCCACGTCCTGCCCGGCGGTCCGGACGCGGGCCAGGCCCTGGTGGCCGACCCGCGCATCCCCGTCATCTCGTTCACCGGATCGACCGCGGCGGGCCGGGCGGTCGGCGAGGCGGCCGGCCGCCACCTCAAGCGGGCGCACCTGGAACTGGGCGGCAACTCCGCCCTGATCGTGCTGGAGGACGCCGACCTGGACGCCGTGATCTCCACGGCCGCCTGGGGCTCCTTCTTCCACCAGGGCCAGATCTGCATGACCACCGGCCGCCACCTGGTCCACGCCTCCCTGTACGGGGAGTACGTCGAGCGGCTGGCGGCCAAGGCCGACTCGCTCGCCGTCGGGGACCCGCACCGCGAGCAGGTCCACCTCGGTCCGATCATCGACGACGGCCAACTGGCCAAGGTGCACGGCCTGGTGGAGGCGAGCACCGCGAACGGCGCCAAACTGGCCGCGGGCGGCACGCACGACCGGCGCTTCTACCGGCCCACCGTGCTCGCCGACGTCGACGACCGCACGCCCGCCTACACCGACGAGGTGTTCGGCCCGGTGGCACCCGTACGGTCCTTCGGCACACCCGAGGAGGCGGCGGCCCTGGCGGCGGCCGGACCCTACGGCCTCTCGCTCGGCATCGTCACCCGCGACACCGCCCGCGGTCTGGACCTGGCCGAGCGGATCCCGACCGGCATCGTCCACATCAACGACCAGACCGTGAACGACGAGGCCGTGGCCCCCTTCGGCGGCATCGCCGCGTCGGGCACCGGAGCCCGCTTCGGCGGCGAGGCCAACCTGGAGGCCTTCACCGAGGTGCGCTGGACGACGGTGCGCGGGGACGTGGCGACGTACCCGTTCTAGTGCCGTGGCAGGCAACGTTCGCCCCGTCGCGACGCCCGGCACGCCCTCTCGCCGCACCGGCCGAAAGCCCGAGTACATCCAGTACGAGGGCTTCCGGCCGGCACGCCGAGAGCACGCACCGGACGCCGCTCCTTGACGGGCAAACGTTGCCTGCCGCGGCACTAGTGCCGTGGCAGGCGGTCCGGGGATCCCGCCGGGAGGCGGTCCGGGCCTACTCGCCGCTCTGCGCGGCCTGGGCCTGCTGCTCGGCGACCGCCTTGCGGACCTCGTCCATGTCCAGCTTGCGGGCCTGCCCGATGACGTCCGTCAGGGCGGCCTCGGGCAGGGCGCCCGGCTGCGCGAAGACGGCGACCTGGTCACGCACGATCATCAGGGTCGGAATGGACTGGATGCCGAAGGCCGCGGCCAGCTCCGGCTGCGCCTCGGTGTCCACCTTGCCGAACACCAGGTCCGGGTTCTCCTCGGCCGCCTTCTCGTACACCGGCGCGAACTGACGGCACGGACCACACCAGGCCGCCCAGAAGTCGATCAGCACGAACTCGTTGTCCGTGACCGTCTGGTCGAAGTTCTCCTTGGTGAGCTCCACGGTGCTGCTCATGGCGTGATCCCTCTTCCTGAAGTCGGGGCGAAGCCGCTGGCACAACACGACGGCCCGGGTCCGTATTCCGCGCACGTACCCCTGTGGCCTCCGCGCACACCACCCACCAGACTGACCCCATGACGGAAAAGGAATCCATCGCCTACGACGTCGTGGTGCTCGGTGCCGGGCCCGTGGGGGAGAACGTCGCCGACCGCACCCGTGCGGCCGGACTCTCCACCGCGGTCGTGGAGAGCGAACTGGTCGGCGGCGAATGCTCGTACTGGGCGTGCATGCCCAGCAAGGCCCTGCTGCGCCCGGTCATCGCCCGCGCCGACGCCCGCCGCACGCCCGGTCTGCGCCAGTCGGTGCAGGGCCCCCTCGACGCGTCCGCGGTCCTCGCGCACCGCGACTCCTACACCTCCCACTGGAAGGACGACGGCCAGGTCCAGTGGCTCGACGGCATCGGCGTCGACCTCCACCGCGGCCACGGCCGCCTCACCGGACCGCGCACGGTCACGGTCACCGGCGCCGACGGCACCCGGCAGGTGCTGACCGCCCGGCACGCCGTGGCCGTCTGCACCGGCACCCGCGCCGTCCTGCCCGACCTCCCCGGCCTCGCCGACGTCCGGCCCTGGACCAGCCGCGAGGCCACCAGCGCCAAGACGGTCCCCGGCCGGCTGGTCGTGATCGGCGGGGGAGTGGTCGCCACCGAGATGGCGACCGCCTGGCAGGCCCTCGGCTCGCGGGTCACCCTGCTCGTGCGCGGCAAGGGCCTGCTGAACCGCATGGAGCCCTTCGCCGGCGAACTGGTCGCCGAGGCGCTCACCGAGGCGGGCGCCGACGTCCGCACCGGAACGTCCGTCGAGTCGGTCACCCGGGAGAACGGCACGGTCGTGGTCGTCACGGGCGCCGGCGACCGCATCGAGGCCGACGAGATACTCTTCGCCACCGGACGCGCCCCGCACACCGACGACATCGGCCTCGACACCGTCGGGCTGGAGCCCGGCTCCTGGCTGGACGTCGACGACAGCCTGCGCGTCACCGGCAGCGAGTGGCTCTACGCCGTCGGCGACGTCAACCACCGCGCCCTGCTCACCCACCAGGGCAAGTACCAGGCCCGCGTCGCGGGCGCCGCCATCGCCGCCCGCGCCTCCGGCGTGCCGTTGCTGGAGACCGACCCCTGGGGCGCCCACGCGGCCACCGCCGACCACGCCGCCGTCCCCCAGGTCGTCTTCACCGACCCCGAGGCGGCCTCGGTGGGTCTCTCCCTCGCGGAGGCGGAACAGGCCGGCCACCGCGTCCGCGCCGTCGACTACGACCTGGCCTCGGTCTCCGGCGCGGGCCTCTACGCCGACGGCTACCGGGGCCGCGCCCGCATGGTCGTCGACCTCGAACGCGAGATCCTCCTCGGCGTCACCTTCGTCGGCCCCGGCGTGGGCGAACTCCTCCACTCCGCGACGATCGCCGTCGCCGGCCAGGTCCCGATCAGCCGGCTCTGGCATGCCGTGCCGTCGTACCCGACGATCAGCGAGGTGTGGCTGCGGCTGCTGGAGGCGTACCGGGACAACTGACCCGCCTGTCAGGGCAGTTCGAAGCCGAGGGAGGCCGCGGCCTCCCTCGGTGTCGGCTGCGTCCACCGCCGTGCCATCGCCTCGTTCGAGGACAGCGACCGCGGTTCCGCGCGGTCGAGGTACAGCGTGCCGTCGAGGTGGTCCGTCTCGTGCTGGACGATACGGGCGGGCCAGCCGGTGAACTCCTCGTCCACCGCGCGCCCGCGTTCGTCCTCGCCCGTCAGCCGCACCGCGGCAGGCCGCGCCACCACCGCCTGCCAGCCCGGCACGCTCAGACAGCCCTCGAAGAACGCGGCACGGGCGGTGCCGACAGGTTCGTACGACGGATTGACCAGTACCCGGAAGGGCTGCGGCACCCGGCCGCGCGCCAGCCGCACCTCGTCCGGTACGGGCGCGGGATCCTCGATCACCGCGATCCGCAGGCCCACCCCCACCTGCGGCGCGGCCAGGCCCACACCCGGCGCCGCGCGCATGGTCAGCCGCAGCGCCTCGACGAAGCGGGACAGCAGCGCGGGCCCCAGCTGACCGTCGAAGCGCTCGGTGCCGCGCCGCAGTACCGGATCGCCGGCCGCCACGATGGGCAACGGACCGTCCACGGCCAGGAGTTCCTCGACGAGGTCGGCAACGGGCACGCGATCACGGGAAGACGCCATCGCGCCAGCATGCCACGGGCCCTCCGGACGCCACGGGCCCTCCCGGGCGGCCCGGCCCCTCCCGTGTGACGTACGCCACTCATTCCGCCGGGAACTCCAGGCCGCCTCCTCCCGACTTCTGGACCGCCACAACCGCTACAGCCGCTACAGCCCATGTGGCCGCCACAGCCGAGAAACGTCCCCTGCCCCGGGAGAAGCCCGCCGATGTCCACCGCTCCCTCGCCCGCCACGGACGAGGCCCCGCAACCCGCCGCCCCGGCGTCGTCGCCCGGCAGACGGGCCACGCTGCGCCCGCTGGTCCTGCGCCTGCACTTCTACGCCGGCCTGCTCGTCGCACCGTTCCTGCTGGTCGCCGCACTCACCGGTTTCCTGTACGCCGGCTCGTTCCAGGCCGAGAAGTTCGTGTACGCCGACGAGCTGACCGTGTCCGCCGTCGGTGACCGCAAGCTGCCGATATCCGAGCAGGTCGCCGCCGCCCGCGAGGCGCACCCCGAGGGCACGGTGTCCGCCGTACGTCCCTCGCCCGTGTCCGACGCGACCACCCGGGTCCTGCTCTCCGGCGTCGAGGGAGTCGACCCCGACCACACGCTGGCCGTGTTCGTCGACCCGTACACCGGAAAGGTGCGCGGCGCGCTCGAACAGTACGGCTCCACCGGTGCGTTGCCCCTGCGGACCTGGATCGACGAACTCCACCGCGATCTGCACCTCGGTGAGACCGGCCGTCTCTACAGCGAGTTGGCCGCCAGCTGGCTGGGTGTGATCGCCCTCGGCGGTCTGGTGCTGTGGTTCTCCCGTCGCGGGGCCCTGCGCAGGCTGCGCGGCACCAGCGGGCGGCGCCGCACGCTCGGCCTGCACGGCACCCTCGGCGCCTGGGCCGCCGCCGGGTTCCTCTTCCTCTCGGCGACCGGGCTGACCTGGTCGACGTACGCCGGGGCGAACATCGACGAGCTGCGCACCTCGCTCGGCCAGGCCACTCCGTCGGTCACGGCGGCGGCGGGCGGCGAGCACGGAGGCCACGGCGCCTCCTCCTCGGCCGGGGACGCCGAGCACGGCGTCGGCCTCGACAAGGTCCTGGCGGCGGCCCGCGCCGAAGGGCTCGGCGACCCCGTCGAGATCGTCCCGCCCGCCGACGCCTCGTCCGCGTACGTGGTGAAGCAGGTGCAGCGCAGCTGGCCCGAGAAGCAGGACTCCGCCGCGGTCGACCCGACGACCGGCGAGGTCACCGACGTCCTGCGGTTCGCGGACTACCCGGTGCTGGCGAAACTCACCCGCTGGGGCATCGACCTGCACACCGGATCCCTCTTCGGGCTGGTCAACCAGATCGCCCTGATGCTCCTCGCGCTCAGCCTCGTCCTGCTGATCGTCTGGGGCTACCGCATGTGGTGGCAGCGCGGCCGGGGCTCCGCCTTCGGCCGGCCGATCCCGCGCGGCGCCTGGCAGCAGGTGCCCCCGCAGATCCTGCTGCCGTGCGCGGCGGCCGTCGCCGTACTCGGCTACTTCGTGCCGCTGCTCGGTATCCCGCTGGCCGCCTTCATCGCCGTGGACGTCGTCCTGGGCGAGATCGCCCACCGGCGCGGAGCACGGACGCGAACGAGCGGCGCCGACGCGAGGTAGCGGTCCGGCGCGCCGTACCGGCGTCGAACGCGTGTCTCCGGTACGGCGGCTCGGAACGGCGTACACCCGGTACGGCTGGGGCCCGGCTCCCACGGGAGCCGGGCCCCAGCCGTACCGCGTCGGGTGCGGTCAGAGCCGCTCGAAGTCCCCCGCGAGCCCGGAGGCGGGACTCGGGTGGGTGCGGCTCCGCCTCCTCGTTCCGCCCCTGCCACCTGCCACCGCAGGCCGAGGCTGCCCTACTACCGGGAGAGGGCGGCCAGTTCGGCGTTCGCCCGCTCGGTGACCAGGGCCAGGACACGGCCGGCGGTCGCCAGGTCCGCGGCCGGGATGCCGGCGTAGATCCGGGCGGAGACCGGTGCGGTCTCGGCGCTCGCCCCGGCGTACACGGCCTGCCCGGCGTCCGTGATCCGCAGCCGGGACGCCTCGGGCGCCACCAGTTCCCTGGCGATCAGCGCGTCCACGGTCCTCCGCGCCTCCGCCGGGTCGACCTTGAGGGACTCGGTGACCTGGCCGGTGAGCCCGTCGCGCTCGACGGGGGCGCCGGCGACCGAGACGAGGCGCAGGGTCACCAGTTGCTGGAACGTGAGGCCGTGGCGGGCCAGGACGGACTCCAGAACCGCGCGACTGGCGTAGTGGGCCAGGCCGATGACGCGGCCGTCGACGGCAGGGCCGGGGGCGGGTGTGGTGAGTGGTGCGGTGCCGGGGGTGGTCATGGCTGCTCCTCGATGTCTCCGGATGTCCCGAGGCGATATAGAGTACATGGATATTATGTCCATGGCTACTAATTGCGCCCGCGCGAACTGGGCCTGGTGACCTCCGGCCGGGCCGTCAGCCACGCCGAGGAGAGCCCCGGGTCCTGGGCGCGCTGGAGATGAAGTGCAACAACACCGCGTACCGCCGGTGATGGACGCGATCGACCTGCTCAACCCCTGAAGGAGGGGGCGTTCTTCGACCGGCGGGGCGAGGGGTGGGCCAGGTTCGGATGCGGGGCGCAAGACAACCAGGGATGGCCTCGCGCCGATGGTCGGCGGCTCCTTACTTCCCCTCGTCGGCGGAATGGAGCTGGAAGTCGACGACGACGCAACCGACCTGTCCGTCATCGGTGCGGCCGATCCAGACGGGGTAGGTCCCGTCGCCCCGGCCGGCACGGAAGGCGATGAGGTTCGGCTCGGGCTTCGTGCTGGGCAGTTCGACGCTGAATAGGCTGTCGAGGGGTATGAACAGGTCCTGGTCCAGCAGGTCTTCGCTCACCGTCCGGGTCGCATCCATGAAAGCCGCTGTGCCGGTATCCACGCCGACCCCGTAGAACTGGCCCTCGCCGAGCAGCCCGAGGTTCTCGTCGGGCCGGAGGGCCATTTCCCAGTCGCGGGGCGGGATGTCCAGGAACGTCACCCTGGCCGCGGCGACACCGGCCCCGCGTGTCGTGCGCAAGAGCGACAGCGTGACCGGGAACTCGCCCGGTGGCACAGCGACGGTCCGCGGGGTCTCTCCGATCCAGCCGGGGTCCGAGACCGCCAGCTGCCCTGACGTGATCCGCAGCAGGCCGGCGTCAACGGGCTCGACGACGGCCGGCCCATCCGGAGTGGCGCACGCGCCCGGACTGAACAGTTGCTCGATTCCGGTGGCGCGCAGCGGTCCCGGTCCTTCGTCCACCGACACGTCGCTCAGGACTACGGTCGTGGCGGGCTCGTGGCCCTGCTGGGCGAGGAACGGCGCGAACACCTGCCAGTCGCCGAATTCCGGTACGGGGCAGAGGAAGCTTTCGACGGGCGCCGAGAACCGCCGCACGGGGACGCTCGGCGAGCCGGATGTTCGAGCGCGCAGGGACTCCGTCGACGCTCCCCTCGGCCCGGCGAACTCGGACCTCACCTCGACCTGCCCGTCGGCCGAGACGGTCGTGGTCTCCTGAACGTCCCACTTCCCGGACGCGTGCTCCCGCTCGTTGGAAAACTCCCATCGGGTGTTCCGGTGAGCCAGCAACATCCCCGTGCCGTGCGGCTTGAGGTCGATCATCTGCAATGCGCCAGGACCTGTCGTCGAACAGATAGACACGCCACATCCGGCGCGGCCAGTACTCGACCAGTGCCAGCGGTCGCTCCCACGCGGACAGCAGAACCGCGTAATCCATCCCGGCGGCATGTCTGCGTGCCGCGACCGCGCGCGACATCGGGTCCGGATGGGTCATTCCCAAATGGGAACCCCACATCTCGCCGTACGACACATCAAGACTGTCGAAGATCACAGCCGCGCATCTCCCCCGTGGCCCCAGCCACCCCCGAGCAGTGGCGCTCGACGGATGACCCCGCCGTATCGCCCTGCCCTTCCGAAGCTTCGTTGTGCCGCCAGTCTGCCACTGAGGTGTGACACCCAGCCGCGGCCCCACCGTCTACCTCACGCCCGCTCTTCCGGAGCGGTCGTCTCCGAGCCGCCCTGGTCCAGGCGGAACGGCGGGTACGTGTCCGTCATGAGAGCGGCGTAGGCGGTGACGCGCAGGACCCACCGGTTGAGACCGACGATCAGGGCGAACAGGTCCTTCGGATACTTCTCCGTAAAGGCCAGGATCACGGCCGCGATGATCGTCAGCAGGGCGATCAGGCCGCCGGACCACCAGCCGACGTGGGCGCCGCCCAGGAAGAAGCCGATGACCATGTAGTGCGGGACGGCCAGGAGCCACCACTTCACCAGCACCAGGCCGCGGGAGAGCCGCTCCGGGTAGGCGATGCCCAGCCGTGCCGGGTAGTCCGGCTCCTCGCCCAGGCTGAACGGCGGGTACCGGTCGGTGCCCAGGGCGTTGTACGAGTAGTACGCGACGCGCCAACTCCAGCGCAGCACACCCAGGTTGAAGTCGAACAGGGCACGGGGATAGCGCTCGGTGAACAGGATCGCGAAGAACGCGATCACGGTCACGACGGTGAAGGCGATCCAGAGGAAGAACAGCACCACGTAGTGCGGAAGGGCCAGGATCCACTTCACGAGCCACAGCCATCGTGACAGGGGCGCGTCGATACGCGCGTTCACCCGGACCGGGCGGGCCGGGGGTTCGGCCAGGTTCGTCATGGTGATCAACTCCTTCACCCGGCGTGCGCGTCACCGAAGGGGGCTCATGACCAGCCTGGCTGCTTCCGTCCGACGCCGCGAGGGCAGGGGGGTCCGTACGAGGTCCGCCGCCCGAGCACCTGCCGGTTCGGGGCACGGCTGTGCGGAACTCGTTCGGCCTCGGGATCAGTTCCGGGCGGCCGGACCGGCCACCTGCCGGACCCAGGCATCGGACCCGCGGGGGTACACCTCGAAGACGCCGGTCAGGCGCACGCGGCGCAGGACCCGCAGGAAGTGCGGACTGGCGCCGACCAGCCTGAACCGGCCGTGCCGTGCCCGGACACGGTCGCGCGCCCGGCCCGGCAGGCCCAGCCCGGTGCGGTCGGTGAAGGACGGGGAACGCAGGTCCAGCACCGTTCGACCCGGCGCGTGGACCGGTCGGGACCCTCGGCTTCCGGCCGGTCCCGGGCTCGGTGGCCCGGCCGCGCCCGCGGGACCCGCCCGGACCGTCGAGCAGAGCCTGCCGGCCCAGGCGGATCCGGTGGACAGGGTGGACGCTGGAGTGGAGAGCCCCGGAACCGCTCCGGGTTCGACGGCACACGGGACGGCCGGCACACGGGTCCCGGGCCGCCGGGCGTCCGAGGAAGGAGACGATCGTCATGAAGGCCCACACGTTCCACGGCCCCGGGCAGTCCGGCCACGAGGAAACCCCTGATCCCGGTGTCAAGGGCGACGCCGCCGAGGAAGCGCCGCGCGGTGATCTCGGACGGCGCATCGCCGGTCGGCGCAACGAGCTGGGGCTCACCCGGCGGGAGACGGCACAGCGGGCGGGCATGGCGCCCAGCTACCTCCGGTACCTGGAGGAGCACCCTGCCGCCGCACCGGACCGGGGTGCCCTGCTGAGGCTGGCCGGTGTCCTGGGCACGACCGTCCCGGATCTCGCCGGTGGCCATGTCGACCTGCCTCCCGGCCGCGGACGGGCCGCGCACAGCGTGGAGTTCACCGAGCTGACCGAGCGGGAGTGCCGGGACCTGCTCGGCACCCACGGGGTGGGCAGGCTGGCGGTGACCACGCCCTCCGGGCCGCTCGTCGTGCCGGTCAACTACGGCGTCGTCGACGGGGCGATCGTCTTCCGGACAGCCGACGGCACCACCCCCGCCCAGGCGTCCGGCCACCAGGTCGCCTTCGAGGTGGACCGCGTCGACGACGACCTCAGCCAGGGCTGGAGCGTGCTGGTACGCGGACCGGCCCACGACGTGACCGACCCGGACGAGGCGCGCCGGCTCGCGGAGCGGGTGTACAGCGCGCCCTGGGCCGGAGGACGACGCGACCTGTGGATCCGTATCGAGGCCGATGCCGTCACCGGGCGCCGGATCACCGTGTGACAGGGCCGGTCTCCGGCCGAGGAGGGACCGGACGGCCCGCCGCCGTCTCGCCCGGCGGGGGTGGACGGACACCACACACAGCGGACGGCCCACGCGCGACCGGGCCTGTGAGGGCCGTTCCCCGGGCGCGGCCGCGTTCGGCTGGGGGCTGGTACGGAAGGGTTGAACGGCCATGCCCGACGAACCTGGCCCGTGGCCTCAGCCCTCAGCAGCCGGCCGGTCGCTTGGCCGGCCATGAGCCGGCATCCGTTTCCACGGCGCGCCTCCCCGCACCGCGAGAGACACCCGGAACCCGGCGCCGAGACCCGACTCCGGACCTCGCGCCCACCCGCTGACACCCTTGAACGACCACCGGTGTTCACCCGTACTCCCGGGCGTACGCCCGGCCGCCGGCGCGGGCAGGACCAGCACGCATACGGAGAGGCACGTGCCACAGCATCCCGATCAGTCACCGCACCCACAGCGGGGACGCACCGGCCGTACCCTGCCCGCCGCCCGCTTCGTACGAGGCGCCGCACTGGCTGTGGGCCTGGTTTTCCTTCCGCTGGCCACCGCCTGCGGCAGTGGTGGTGGGGACGGGGCTCCCGCGAGCAGCGATCCGTCGGAGATCTCCGCGGCCCCCGCCGCCGGTGTGGTGGCTCCCGCCAAGGTCGAGGTGATCGCCGGGCTGACCGGCTGCGAGCCCGAGATCCGCATCGAGGCGGACGAACTGCGCCAGGGCCTGTGCCACACCGAGAAGATCGACTACCTCATCACCACCTTCCCCGAGGAGAAGTACAAGCAGGCCTGGCTGGACTCCGCCGCCGTCTACGGGGGGCAGTACCTGGTCGGCTCGCGCTGGGTCGTCAGCGCCAAGAAGCCGGAGGTGCTGGAGGAGTTCCGTACCAAGCTCGGCGGGACGATCCAGCATCTGCGCGGCATTGGACCGAGAGCGGCCCCGAGCACGTCGTAGCGACAGGGGGAGCCTTCGCCTCTGCTCGTACTTGTCATTCTTGTGCAGTCGTTCTGCTGTTTCTCCTTTGTTTGTGATCGCTCAATGCCGCATCGGTGCCTTTTCTCTTTCTCTCCTTTCAGGGGTTCCTGATTCGCCATTCGTCGTGGCGTGCGAGGAGTAAGGTCGCCTGCCTTGGTCGGCGATGACCGGGTCGGACGATGACCGGGTCATCGGAAAAGCACCGCGGCGGGGGAGAGACGTGAACGGTGTGCAGGCAGAGGCCGGGACGATCGTGGTCCTCACCGCCCTGCCCGTGGAGTACCGGGCGGTGCGCGACTGTCTGGTCTCGGTACGCAGGGGGCCGCGCCACCAAAGCGGCACGGTGTTCGAACTGGGCTGGCTCAACGGCACACCGTGGAGAATCGTCCTGGCGCAGACGGGAAAGGGCAATCCCGCGGCGGCCGCGCTCACGGGCCAGGCCGCCGAGATGTTCGATCCGTACGCGGTGCTCCTCGTCGGTGTCGCGGGCCGCCTCAAACCGGACATCGAGCTGGGCGATGTCGTCGCGGCGACCAAGGTGTACGCCTACCACGGGGGCAAGGAGAACGGCGAGGGATTCTCGGCACGGCCCGTCTCCTGGCCCGCCTCGCACGAGCTGGAGCAGGCGGCCCGGCTGGTCAGTGTCGACGGGCAGTGGTCCCGGGCCCTGCCCCGGACCGAGGGGCGGCGGGAGCCGACGGCCCACCTCGAGCCCATCGCCGCCGGCGAGACCGTGCTCGACGCGAAGGACGCCTCGCTGCGGCGGCTGCTGGCCCGGCACTACCAGGACGCGGCCGCCATCGAGATGGAGGGCGCGGGGGTCGCGCACGCCGCCCACCTCAACAACCGTCTGCCCACCCTGATCGTGCGCGGCATCAGCGACCGGGCCGACGGCACCAAGGAGCAGAGCGACGGGGAGAACTGGCAGACCACCGCCGCCCGCAGCGCGGCGGCCTTCGCCTGCTGCGTCATCCGCGAACTCCAGGCCGACGAGGAGACTCCGTACGAGTCCGTGGTGACGGCGCACACCCCGGTGTCCCCGGTCCACCGCGGTGCGTCCCGCACGCTCGCGCCGTCCCCCGAAGCCCCGCGGCCGTGGCAAGGCGGGCAGGAGGTCGGCACCCCGGCCTGCCGGTACCTGCTGCACAGCGAGCACCTGGAGGAGCGCTGCTCCCCGGACCACTCCCTGATCGAGCAGCAGGCACTGGCCCGCCTGCTGGAGCCGGCCGCCGAGCCGCGCCGGACCAGGGGTGCGGCCTCGCCCTACGTCTGGCTGCGCCAGGCCCACGTGCGCCACCCCGTCCCGGACGCCCTGGACGCGGTGACCGCGCTCGCGCGCGAGCACGACCTCCTCGGACGGCTCCAGGGGCGCTCCCGCGGACTACCGGGCACCGGGCGGCACGAGCGGATCGGCAGCCGCAGGGCCGTCCTCGCCCTGCCCTGGCCGGTGGGGCGCACCGGTGGTCCCTGCGGGACGCTGCACACCGCGTGGCTCACCGACCGCCGTCACCCCCTCGCCAGCCACCGACTGGTCCGCCTGCTGGCCGGTGTGACGGAGCTGTGCGACACCCTCGCCGCTCTGCACCGGACCGGGGCCACGCACCGGCAGCTCACCCCCTCGGGCGTCATCGAACTCGGCGACGGCCGCCTGATCCTGCGGGACCTGGGGCTGGCGGGGCACGACCCCCGCCCCGGCGAAGGCCCCGTCCCCTATCGCGCCCCCGAGCAGTGGCTGGCAGGTTTCCGGCCCGGTCTGATCGGCCCGCCCACCGACGTGTACCAACTGGCCGCGCTCCTCCAGCACATGGCCACCGGCCACGCACCGGATCCCCACGGACCCCTGCCGCCGCGGTCCTCTCTCGGCAAGGTCCCCGACAGTCTGTACCACGCGCTGCGCACAGCGCTGGCGCAGCACCCCGAGGACCGCCCCGGCGCCCGGGCGCTGGGCACCGCGCTGCGCGACGCCCGCGCCGACCTGCTCGGAGACGTCTGAATGCTCCTGCGTCCTGTCGCTCTGCCGGGCCCCCTCGTGCTCGCCCCGTTCCCGTCCCTGGAGGGGAACGTACGCCGGCTGCGCGTCGACCATCCCTTCCTGCCCGCTGACGTCCACGAACTCGCGAGCGACCTCGACAGCCGCGAGGACGGGGTGCCCGCGACCATCGCCGACTCCCACGGCGGCGGCACCGACCGGAGCCTGCTCGTCCACGGCAGGACCTACGTGGCACGGCTGATTCCGGGGAAGCGGCAACAGGGCGTCTACGGGGTGTCAGCGATCCTGCCGCTCGGCTTCCGGGACCATCACCGCGTCGCGCGAGGGTGCCTCCTGGTACGGCCCGTCCGGTGGGTGCCCGGCCACCTCCACGGCGGGGCCCCCGGGAGCAGCGACGCCCACTGGCAGCGGCTGGTCCAGGCGTGGCAGCAGCTCACCGAGGAGATCGCCGCACGCCGCGGCGCGCGGGCACCGGCCGCCCGGCACACCCGCTTCCTCGATGACGTCGAGCAGGTGATCGACGCCGGTGAGCGCATCACCGTAGCCCGGGCACGGGCGGCCGGGGACTTCCCCTACCGGTCCGTCTCCGCCACGGGCGAGCAGCGTCACGGCACCCGCGCGGTCTACACGTTCGACCTGGTCGAGGACCGAATCCCCGACGAGGGCGCGTTCGTCCAGGTCCGCGGAGAACCGGCGCAGCGGGGACGAGTCCTCACCGTCGCCTCGGGCGGTACGTCGGTGACCGTGGCGTTCGACCGGGCCGTCGCCTGGGACAGCGTCCCGGCGCAGGGCGCCCTGCGGATCGTCCCCGGCCGGGCCGTCCACGACCGGCAGCGTGCCGCCGTACGGATCCTGCGCGACGGTCAGTCGCACAGCCCGCACCTGCTGGACGTCCTGGTGGACCACCGCGTCCGGCCGCTCAGCCCGGCCTCCGACGAACCCGAGGCGGAGCTGGACCCCGCCCAGACGGAGGCCTTCCGCAAGGCCCTGGCCGTCGAGGACCTGATGCTCGTCCTGGGGCCGCCCGGCACCGGCAAGACCCGGGTGATCAGCGAGATCTCCCGGGCCATCGCCGCCCGGGAGGCCAGGGAACGCGTCCTGATCGCCTCCCACAGCAACCGCGCCGTCGACAACGTGCTCGGCCGGCTCCCCAGGGACATGGTGGTCGTCCGCGTCGGCAACGAAGGCGCGGTCACCGCGGAGGGCAGACCGTACCTGCTGGAGGAGCAGGCCACCGGGCTGCGTCAGGAGATCCTGGCCCGGCTGGAGACCAGACTGGCCGTCCCGCTCGACGTCGAGCGGGCCGAGAAGTGGTGTGACGAGCTCGGCCTCCTCCTCGCCCGGCTCCGCGCTCTGGCGGGTGAGGAGGAGGCCGCCCGCTCGGCGCTCGCCGACGCCAGGCGCGCCGTCGGCGGTCCGGCCGTGTCGCGGGTGGACGAGCTCGTCGCCGGGCGTGCGCGCCTGGAACGCGCGACGGGCCGGCATGCCCGGCGGACCGAGCGGTGGACCCGGGCCCGCGACTCCGCCCTGCGGCGCGCGGACCGGCGGCTGACCGGGTCCCTCTTCCGCCTGTTCGCCCGGCGCTGCGAGCGCCGCCTCGCCCGGGCGGCCAGGGCCGCCGCCGCGCTCGCCGACGAACAGGCACGTCACCGGACGGCGTGGGACCTGGCCGAACACGACCTCGAGCTTGCCACCCGGGACATCCCCGCGGTGCGGGCGGCGGCCGTCTCCCTGGAGGAGGTCAGTGCCCGCGCGGCGGCCTGCCGGGCCGACGCGGTCGAAGCCGCCGGGTACTGCCGGTCCGCGGTGGCCGCCGTCGAGGAGATGCCCGCCCTCCATGACCCGCGGACGGCGCGGCCGCGGACCGTGGACCGGGAACTGACCCGGCTCCACGACCGGCTGATGCAGCGGCTGCCGTTGCTCGCGTCCCGGCGGGCCCTGCTCGCCGAGTGGCGCGAGGAGGTCTCCTCGGCGACCGGGCAGCTGCACACGGAACTGGTCCGCTACGCGCACGTGGTCGCCGCCACCTGCATCGGTGTGGCATCCCGCCCCGAGCTGACCGGACTCGACTTCGACCTCGCCGTCATCGACGAGGCGGGTCAGATCGGCGTCCCGGACGTCCTCGTGCCGCTCGTACGCGCCCGCCGCGCGGTACTCGTGGGCGACCACAGGCAGTTGCCGCCCTACGTCGACTCCGAGGTCAGGCAGTGGGGGGAAGGCTGCGGTGATGCGGCTGTGCCGCCCCTGCTGACCACCAGCGCACTCGAGATGCTGCGGCCGGTCCTGCCCGACGAGGCGGTCGTGCCGCTGACCGACCAGCGACGCATGCCGTCGGCCGTCGCCCGGTTCGTCTCCGCCGCGTTCTACGACGGACAGCTGCGCACACCCGACCCGGACCCGCCCCACGACTCCCGGCTGTTCCGCACGCCGATGGCCTTCGTCGACACCTCCCGGCTGCCGGCCGGTCGGCGCTTCGAGCGGGAGGCCGGCGACGCGGAACTCCGCAAGGGGTATGTCAACCCGGCCGAGGCGGACCTGCTCACGCTGCTCGCCGCCCACTACGACGGCCGGGGGGAGGAGTGGGCGGTGATCGTCCCGTACGCCGCCCAGGCCGCGCTGATCAAGGCGGACCTGACGCGGTGCACCGGCAGGCCGGAGCGGGCCCGCCGCAACGTCGGCACGGTCGACTCGTTCCAGGGCGGCGAGCGGGACGTGATCCTCTACGGCTTCACCCGCAGCAACCCCGGGGGCCGGGTGGGTTTCCTGGCCGAACTGCGCCGCGCCAACGTCGCGCTGACCAGGGTCAGACGCCAGTTGGTGCTGGTGGGCGACCTGTCCACGCTGACCCGGGCCAAGGACGCGGGCTTCAGGGACCTCTCCCGCGCCCTGCGCGACCACCTCGCCGGGTGCGGGGAGACCCGCTCGTACGAGGAGGTCCGGGCCATGCTGGAACGGCTGCGGGCGGCGGGAGACGGTACATGAGCGTCCGGACCCGGCTGATGCCGTATCCGGAGAAACGGGCTCTGGAGAACGCCGCGTTCACCCTCGGCCTGGTGCCCACCGGCATCCACACCGTTCTGCTGCCCGTGTGGTGCGCGGAGGTACGCGCGACCGTCACCGAGGGACAGCCCTACGAGCTCATCGACCGTTTCATCGAACGTGGGGTCGCGGACGGCGGACTGGGTTCCGCCGAGGAGCTGGCCTCGTTCCTGGCTCTCGACCCGGCCCTGGTGCGGCAGGCGCTGGCCTTCCTGACCGCGATCGACCATGTCACCGAGCAGGACGGCCGGATCGCCCTCACCGAACTCGGCCGCCGGTCGGTATGGGACGGCACGCGCTACACGGTGACCCGTGACGACCGGCGCCGGCTGTACTTCGACGGGTTCCAGTCGCGTCCGCTGACGGCGGCGCACTACACGAGCGCCACCGTCACCTTGCTGTCCGGTGACGAGCCGGTACCCGAGGGGGACCCGGGGAGCATGCCGCCCTGGCTGATGCCGCTCCCGCTGATGCCGCGGGTGTTCCGGCCCGAGGCCGTGCTGGAGCTGGCGGACCACCCCCGGCGCGCTCACTTCAACCTGCCGCCGGGCATCGAGAATCCCGAGTGTGTCGGAGTACCCGAGTGCCTGCACCTGCCCGCCTACGCCGTGCGGGCGGTGGAGGGCGACGGCCGGGTGCGTCATCTGGTCTACACCCAGGCCCACGACGGTGAGCACGATGCCGACCTCTCCGCCGCGTGCGAGGAGACGCCCGAGTTCGTGACCATCCTGTGGAACGAGGAGACCGGGGCCGCCCCACGGATCGGGGAGCGGATCGGGAAGTGGCTCAGCAGGCGGGAACTCGCGCAGTATCCGCCGGTGAGGGACCGCCACGGGGCCTGGCGGGTGACGCTGCCCCCGGACCGTTTCCTCGGGGAGGGCCCGGTCGGGCCGGCCGACGTCGGCTCGTACGTGGTGCTGGGCGGGGCCTTCTTCCAGCTCTGGTGCACCGACCGGGACGCCCGGGCCTGGGCGCTCGTCGAACGTCTCGACGCCTGCCTGGGTGCCCGGCTCCGCCGCGATCCCGGTGACGTCCGCGCGCGGGTCGAGTCCCTCTGCCGGCAACTGGAGCTCGGGCCGGTCGGCCTCGACACCCTGTGCCGTGCCGCGGGCCAGGCGGGGAAGCACCGCCTCGCCGAGCGGCTGCGCGACGCGCGCTCCGCGGAGCAGGAGCAGGAGCAGGAGCAGGCGATCAGAAAAAGGCGAAAGTGAAAATGAAATGGTCGCCGAAAGGGCAGGAAAGCGCGATTGTGGTTTTCGGGTGATCTCCCGGCAAGAATGATCGTGTTCTTGGCATAGGAAAAGAGGGAATTCCGGCCAAAGGCGAGGTCGGATCGGTTTAGCCTTGTCGCTAGGGCGCCGCCGCAGGGGTTGCATTCCGGCAGGAGCTGGAACGCGGGGATTTACCGGCGGGCCCTCAGATCCGTGGGGAGCCAAGCGTGACATTCATGACGGGGGCGGACGGGCGTGCGTGCGCACGCACCCCGGAAGCAGGTAAGCCGCAGACGACCCGGGGGATATCGGATGTCCCCCGCACCCGCACGCCCCTTCCGGCACGGCGCGGGACGTTCCGTCTCTCCGCCGTGGCGCTCGCCGCGGCGATACTGCCCGGGGCGGCTCTGCCGGCCCTCGGCGCGGACGTCCCCGGAGCGAACGCCCGGCCGATCGACGCGGTACCGGTCGCGTCGGAGGCGTCCGACGAGCCGGTCGACTACGCCGTCGCGGTGGACGAGTCGGCGAGCCTGGGGGCCGGGGAGATCGACCGGGAGAAGGACGCCGTGTCGGCGATCGCCGTCAGCGACCCCTCCGCCCGCTCCCGCATGGTGGTGTACGGCTTCGCCGACGCCAGGACCGAGCGGCAGTCGCCCATCGACGAGGTGTGCCCCATGCGACGGCTCGACGCGGTCGGCCGGGAGCAGATCGGCGAATGCTCCGCGGACCTGCGCGAGCGGACCGAGGAAGAGGGCTCGGGCACCGACTTCATCTCGGCCGTCCGGCAGGGCGTCACCCGGCTGAAGGAGGCGCCGGACCCCGGCCGCCCCCGGGTGCTGTTCCTGCTCACCGACGGCTACCTCGACGTGCGGGACAGCCATCGCTACAAGGGCCTCGACAAGAAGACCAGGGAGGACCAGGCCGCCGAGGACCTCGACCGGGCGCTGCGGGAGGCGGCCGACGCCCGGGTGCAGATCTGGCCGCTCGGCTTCGGCACCAGTGTCGACGAGGACGCACTCGCGGACATGGCGGCCGCCGGATACCAGGACGGCTGCCGCGACCTGCCCGAGGCCCGGCCGAAGGCGGCGGTGGTGCCCGGTGCCGAGGAGGTCGGCGAGGCACTGGAGTCGGCGTTCTCCGCCGCCCGCTGTCTCTACCGGGAGCCGGGCTCACAGACCCGCCCGCCGGGCGACCTGACCGTGCGCGTGTCCCCCCTGGCCACGGAGGGCACCATCGTCGTCTCCAAGGGTGATCCCGAGGTCACCGCCACGTACTACGACCCCGAGGGCAGGAAGATCACCGAGTCGGACGACGGGGACGGGGACTCGTCCTTCGAGTTCACCGGCCGCGGCCGGTCGGTCGAGTCCCTGCGCGTCACCCGGCCCGTCGCGGGCCAGTGGCGGGTGCACCTCGACGCACCCGAAGGACACCGGGACCGCGTCGCCAGCATCAGCGTCCTGTGGCGGGGCGTGGTGCGCTCCGCCATCCGCCTGGAGAAGCCCTCGCCGCACCCCGGCCAGCGCACCCGCGTCGAGGTCGAGGTGCTGACCAGGGCCGGCGTCAAACTGAGCGAACGGGACCTGCGCGGGATCTCCGTCTCCGGACAGCTGACCGGCGAGGGCTTCGCGCGGAAGATCCCCCTCTCGTTGACCGACGGCGGCCGGGGCCCGGACGAACGGGGCTCGGACGGTGTCTTCACCGGAGCCGTCACGGTCCCCGACGAGGCCACGGGCTCCCTGCTCTTCTCCAGCACCGTCGCCTCGGTGGGCCTCAGCCCGGACCGCAGGTCCTATCCGACCCGGATGACCCCCCCGCACGCGAAGTTCGGCGCCGAGCTGCACCTCCCGGCGGCCACCGTGCACCCCGGTGGCCGCGTGACGGGCACGCTCGATCTCAGCAACGGCGACCCGGCCCCGCACACGGTGAAGCTGGCCGTCGCCGACGGCGCGGGCACCGGTCTCAGCATCAGCCCCGCCGAGGTGGTCGTCGAACCGGGCGCCGAACGCACCGTCGCCGTCACCGTCCAGGTGGCCGAGGAGGACGGTCTCGGCGCGCCGGTCGCCGACGAGGGCACCGCGCTCGGCGGGAAGATCACCGCCGTCGACGGCGGGCGCGTCCTCGACGACGCGCCGCTCGACATCACGGTCACCCCGGTGCCCGGCCCCGTCGAACGGTTCTGGGACCAGTGGTGGAACGTCATCATCCCCTCGGCGTTCCTCCTCGCCGCCGTGGTCGCCGCGTTCCTGTCCCGCCGCCGCGTCAACCGGCTGCTCGCCGCCCCCGGAGGACTCCTCCTCGAACTGCGCGACGCCGACGCCACACTGGTCGGCAGCCGCAAGGCCAAGGCGGGCCGCGCCAACTGGTACGAGTTCGACATCGTCGACACCGCCACCGCGACCCCCCGCATCGAGCGGCGCCACCGTGGTGCCTACGCGGTCAGGCGGGACCTGAACGGGGGAGTGGTGCTGCGTGCCGGCGGCCAGGGCGAGCGGACCCTGCGTCTGGGGGAGCCGGTGGTGCTGACCGACGCGCTGTCCCTGCGGATCACCGAGAGCGCCGGACGCCGGCCCGTCGCGCACGGCCGTTCCGGCCTGCCGAAGCGGGTCCGGGCGGTGGGCGGTGGCCGTACCGCCCGCGGCGGGGACACCGCCGCGACCGACACGTACGAGAGCGGCGCGCGCCTCCCGAACGTGCCGGACCCGGCGGACCACCCGGACCTCTGAGCCACCGCCCCCACCCGGCACCACGGCCGCGGCCGGAGCCGCCGCCCGTCCCCTCGACCGCGCACCGGTGACCGCGGTCCTCCTTCGCCCCTCGTACCCGACCCCCGACCACCCGACCACCAGCGATTCCTTGCCCCTCGTACTCGACCACCAGCGACCGGGACGCACGGCGTCCAGGCGGAGGACCACACCATGAAGATCTTCCAGCCGATGCTCTTCGTCGGGCTGGGCGGCACCGGCGGACTGGTCGGGGCCGAGCTGGAGCGCCGGCTGCGAGCCGAACTGTGCGGACCCGACGGTACGGCGCTCAACAGTCTCGGCATCCCGCTGCGCTACCAGCTCCCGGAGTGCCTCCAGTTCGTCTACGCCGACTTCAGCGAGTCCGAACTCGCCCGGCTGCCCCACCTCAGCGCCGACAACGCGCTGCGTGCCGCCTACAGCCGGACCGCACGGGCCACCCACGACCTCCTGCCCGACCACGACAGCTCCCCGGAGGTCACCCGGGAGCTGCGTGCGGTGATGCGTGACGAGGTGAGCGGCTGGCTCCCTCCACGCACCGGCGAACCCAAGGTCACCCCGCTGCGCAACGGAGCCGGCCAACTGCCCACCGTCGGGCGCGCCGCCCTCTTCGGCACCCTCCGCAACGGACTGGACTCGGTCATGGGGCCGCTGCTCCAGGCCATCGACGCCATCAGCCGCTCCGGGGGTGAACTCAGCCAGCTCGGCGGAGGACCCATGTCCGGCTGCGACGTGTTCGTGGCCTACTCGGTGGCCGGCGGCACCGGCGCCGGGCTCTTCCTCGACTACCTCCATCTGATCGGCGAGGCGTTCAGGGCCAAGAACTTCACCGGCGCACGGATCTACCCGCTGGTGGTCATGCCCTCCGCCTTTCCCCCCTCCGCGGGCGGCGGACGCGAGGCCGAACTGAACGCCGCGCGGGCCGTGGTCGACCTCTTCCGGCTCGTCGACGAGCAGAACGTGCCCACCGCCGAGTCCGATCTCGGCGACACCGAGCTGGACTCCGCGCTGCACATCCGGTACCCGGGCGCCCACCCGATCCGGCTGCGCACCGGCATGGTGCCGACGGCCTTCCTGTTCAGCCGTACCGCCGGGATCCGCCCCGACGACCTGCGGCGCTCCATCGTCTCCCTGGTGATGTCGCTGGTCGGCACCGAACTGGGCGACGGCAGCGGGCCCCGCCCCCGCGCCGACGACGACTACCAGACGTTCGCCGCCAGCTTCATCAACCGCGGACTGCACCGCGCGGCACGGGCCGCGTCCGGCATCGGCCACCGGGGGGTGTCCACGAGCCTGGTGGCCTCGATGACCGCGCCGCTCGACGAACTGGCCGAGCTCGTCTCCTCCCGCATGCTGGCGATGTCGGTGCGCCGGCTCACCGAGCCCGCGGCCCGGCCGAGCCACGCCTACGCGGGCACCGTCCGCAAGATGTTCGCGGACGCGGGCGTGGACGAACTGTGGGCCCGCGAGGCGCTGCCCGTGCCCGAGCCCGATCCGCTGCCCCGCGGCGGAGTCGCCATCGAGCAGGCGCTCCGCGACCGGATCAGCGACATGCAGGGGCTCCTCGACGACCTCCGGCGACGGGTGGAACGACGGGCGCCCGCGCTCGCCGAACAGTTCGCACCCCGCGCCGCGCTGGAGCGGGTGCTGCGCACCGCCGACTTCTTCCAGGCGGAGCGGATCGTCAAGGGAGTGCCGGGCGATCCCGACCCGGTGACCGTGCTCGGCTTCCTCGGGATGCTGGAGAACCGCAGCCGGCAACCCGCGCGCCCGGCGGGCGTGGATGTGCAGCCTCCCGCGGTGCCCCGGGTCAGGGGCCGCATCGGCGGCCTGTCCAAGGCCCGCTGGGGCGACCCCGAGGTGGCGGCGGCCGTCGAGGCGCAGGACCGCTGGTACCAGTGGCGCAGCCGGGTCGTCTGGCACGACGGCTGGCGGCGCCAGGAGCAGCGCTGGCGCCCGGCCGCGGCGGCGCTGAACAGCGAACTGGCGCTGCTGGTCGAGGCGTTCCGCAAACACGTCGAGGAAGAGCCCAGAGCGTTCCAGGAGCAGGTGCAGGAGCTCTACGACGACCGCACCGGCGTCTCCTATCTGCTGCCGCCGCAGAGCAACCTCCGCGACTTCTACGACGACCTGAGGGAACGCCTGATCAAACGGGTCAACCTGCGGGACAACGACGACGAGTCCGCCCTGTTGCTGAAACTCGTCGACGGCGACTGCTGGCAGGCCGCGCACACCGCCGGCCGGCGCAATCCCGCCGCGGCCGTCGCGACCGTCAAGGCCGCGGTGGAGCAGCGGATCAAGACGCTGTTCGCGGAGAGCGGCATGCAGGCCGACGAGCGGCCGCTGCTGCCCTCCATGGCGATGCTGCTGAGCGCGGCGGCCGGCGTCGGCGACACCGCCGAGGAGATCGGCAAGACCGCGCTGGAGCAGTTCCGGTTCAAGATCGCCGGACTGCTTCCGCACGGATTCGTGCCCGAAGGCGGAGGGCCGCTGAAGATCCTCATCGTCTACCCCCGGATACAGAACAAGGACGCCGTCGAGGAGTACCTGCGCAAGTCCCTGCTCCTGCCGAGGGACGGCAAGCGGTCCATCGAGTTCCGCGGTGTGGAGACCGACTCGATCACGGTGGTGCTCTTCCGCAGCGAGATGAGCCTCACCGAGGTGCCGGAGGCCCGCAACGTACTGCGCCGCTGGGCCAGGGCCCGCGACGTCGAGCAGAGCGAGGACGTGCTGAGCTGGCGGCAGCGGCTGGGCTACCGCGACGACTGGCTGGCCAGCACCGAGGAGGACCGGCGGCACATCCTGCACCGCCTGCTGTGCGCGATGTGGAACGGCCAGGTCACCGTGGTCGAGGGGGACGCCGACTCACCGCGCCGGATCCGTGTCCGGTTGTACGAGGAGGAGGGCCCCGACATCCCCGGGATGACCCTGCGCCTGGACGCCTACCAGGGCGAGATCTCCGGCTGGGCCGGACTGCTGCGCTCCTACGAGCGGTGGGCCCTGCTCGACGAGGGCCGCATCGTGGAGGACTACTGCAGCGTGCTGATGAGGGTCCAGCCCAAGGGCCTCTCCCTGTCCGGCAGCGACCCCGACCCCCTGTTCGTGCGGTTCGTGAACGACATCTCCAGGCATCAGCTGGACGTCCTGGAGAAGCTGGAACACCAGTCGGGGCCGTGGTCCGCCGAATGGGCCAGGCCCCTGCGCCAGTTCTGGGCGGAGACCCTGCCGGGCGCCCTGGACGTGCCCTTCACGGAGAAGCGGGCGCTCCAGCCGACCCTGCGGACGCTGGCAGCCACCATGCGGGGGGACCGGCTCTCCCCGCGGCCGCCGGACCCGGGGCTGCCGTCCGGCCCGCCCGGGGCACCCCGGCGCGAGGACGACGACTGGGGAACGGCGCCGTTGCGTCGGGACCGCCTCGACCGCGCCGACGAGCCCTGGCCCTCGTCCCCGTCGACCCGCAGTGCCTCCGGAGCGGGTTCGTCCCCTGCGACGGCGCGCAGGGAGCCTGGAGCGGATTCGTCTCCTGCGACGGCCTCCAGCGCGTCCGGCGCGATGTCGTCTCCCGTGACGGCCTCCAGCGAGCCAGGAGGGGATCCGTCCCCGGCGACGGCCCGCAGCGAGCCGCCGGCGGAACCGTCCCCCGCGACGGAGCGGCCGGCCCGCGACGACCGGCACGACCTCTTCGAGTGGCCCGAGAAACCGCACTGGCCCGAGCGGCTCGCGACCTCACCGGAGCCCGCGCGCGAACGTCCGTCTCCCGCCCCGGAGCCGGACGGAGCCGCCCAGCGGACCGGCGACGCCGTCACCGCGGCGCACACCCGGCCGCTGAACCAGGACCGCGCGGACGCGGCGCACGGGTCGCGGGGCGCCGGCTTCCCGTGGGAGACCGACGGCCCCGACCGGTCCGATCCCGTGCCGCAGCCCGATCCCTCGCCGCACCAGCCCCGGAGGACAGCCGGCCGGCCGGCCGACGACCCGTACCCGGCCGGCGGCTCCGATCGCTCCCCGGGCCTCTCCGGCACCGAGCCGTTCCTCTCGGCGTATCCGCCGTTCCCCGCGGGCGACGGCGAAGGAGACGGCGACGGCGACGGCGGCACCCCGGCCGATCACGCGGAGAACGCGTTCCCCTGGATCACTTCGAGCGAATCCGAGGATCCGTCCCGGTCCGCGTCCGACGGCACGTCCGGGACGGCGGCCGAGGGCCGCGCGGCACGTGACCCCTGGGAGAGTGACCCCGAATGAACCACGTCAGGGACGCGTCCCGGGCCGTGATCGTGCTGGACCTGCGGTCCGGTGCCCACAGGCTGGCCGCCCCCGGAGCACTGCGCACAGCGGTCTGGAAGCAGTTGCGGAACGAGGGACTGCCCGAGCCGGGCAACGGGCACTACAGGTTCCTCCTGCTGGACACCCCCCGCGGGCTCATGGACCACCACAGCCTGTACGAGCAGATCCTCGGCTACGGCGCCAAGGCGTGGATGCTCGGCCTGGTCATCGGTGACCTGCCGGGCGCGGACGACACCGGCGCGCCGGCGGCCGGCCGGCACGACACGGAACAGCCGTACGACGATCCGGACACCGGGTTCGCCGACGCCCACAGCCGCCGGCTGCTGCGCCCGGCCGCGCTGCACGGCCCGGACGCCGGGCTGCTGTGGGCGGGGGACCTGCGCGCGGCCCGGACGGCCGGCGACGCCGTCCGCGCCGACGATCCCGAGGCGCTGGCCGTCCTGGTGGATCTGCTGCGGGCGCTGTTCGACGAGACCCTGGAGACGCTCGCCCGGTTCCCCGACGCCGTGGCGGTGCCCGGCGTGCGCGTCCTCGAGCACGACCTGTCCGGCGCCGCCAGGGCGCGGGCGTGGCGGGAGGCTCTCACCCGGCTCGCCGGCGAGCCGTACTCGACCGCGCGGCGCTCGGCGCACGGGGACGATGCCGCCCGGACCGAGCTTCCCAAGCCGGTGGACGAACTCGCCGCCGGCCGTCCCACGGGTCCGGTGCCGGGCCACCGGGTCCCCGGCGGCGCGGCCGATCGCGCGTACCTTGCCTGCTCCGGCGCGCTCGACGAGGCCGAGGCGGGCTGGGCACGGCTCAGCGGCGTCGGCGGACTGATCGCCGGAGCCGGCGGACGGGACACCGAAGCGGCCCTCGACGCCGCCTCGCGCGGCCTCAGCGGCTACCGGAACCTGGTGGTCAGGGCCCTTCAGGAAGGTGCCGCGGGCGCCTCCTCGGCGACACCCGAGTCGGCGCTGCTCCTGACGGAACTCGGCGTCCGGGTCCCGCCGTACACGGGCAGCAGGGAAGCCGTGGGGGAGGGGCTGCACCGGCTCGCCGAGCGGATGCTGCGCGAGCGGCTGGCCCTGCGCAGTGTCGCCGAACGCTTCGCCGCCCTCTCCGAGCAGGTGGCGCCCGCACCGAGTGCCGGGCTGCTCGGCGAGGCCGACCGGCGCTGCCCGCCGGACCTGCCCCACCGGGTCTCGGCCGACCGGCACGTCGCCGTCGCCACGACCACACCAGCACGATTCGTGGGTGCCCTGGCCGCCGGCGGACTGGCGGCGCTGTGGCCCTGGCCCGGTACCTTCGCCGCGCTCGCCGTCGTGCTCGTCCTCCTCGCCGGCGGTCTGCTCGCGCGGCTGCGGCAGCCCGGCCAGCCTTCCTCGGGACCGGTGGCGCCCGGGCTGGCCGAGACGGTCGCGGCGGTCACGGGTGGCGTGGGCGGGTACTTCCTGACGACCGTGCGGGAGGTGCCGTCATGGGCGGGCCTGCTGGGTTTCCTCGCCGGGTCGGCCCTCGCTGTCGTCCTGGTCGTCGTGCGCTGGCGCCGGACGGTGGACCGCTGGTGGGAGCTGACGGGTGCGGACGAGGCCCGGCGGGCTCTGGACGACCTGGACGCGCTGCTCGCGGAAGCGGTGCTCCGGCAGCGCTGGGCCGCCGATGAGCGTCTGTACTGCGCCAACGCCGCCAGGATGGTGGCCGGGGCGCTGCGCGGTGCGGCGGCGACCGTCGAGGGGCTGGACTGGCATGACCGCGGGGACGGTCGCACGGCGGCCGCGCCGGCCGGGGGATGGGAGGACATCCTCCACCACGACCCGGCCCTCGGCGCCGTGGCGGACCTCGGCGACCCGGCGGAGCCGACGGGATCCGAGCGGCCGGACTGGATGCCGGCACCGGACCCCTACAGCCGTACGTCCGCGGCCGACGGGCCCGGGTTCGCCGGGAACGGTGGGGCCGAGGACGCCGGAGAGCGCACGCGGGAGCCGGACCGCCGGTCGGGGGACGGCCCGCGCTGGCTGGACAGGGAGGCGGGCGAGGGCGGCCCGCACCTCGTGGACACGCTGGTGGACGACCTCACCGACACCCTCGTCAGCGCGCTCGGCCCGTACTGGGGAGCCGTCGCACGCGGCCAGGCCGGGGGGTCCGCACTCAGCCGCGTCGAGCGGGAGATGACGTACATGCTGGGGGTGACCCGCCGTCACCTGTTCACCAACGGGGTAGTCTCCCCGCCGCCCTTCGCCCGGTCACGGGACCGGCGGGGCAACGCCGAGGGGCTGCTCGGCATCGGCCACCAACGGGTGGCCGATGCCATCGAGCCGGATCCCCAGGGCCGCCGCGTCGTCGACCTGGCCTCCCCGGACCAGACGGCACTGCTGAGCCGGGATCCCGCCCGTGTGGAGTGGATCAGGTTCGCCCCGCAGGCCGTGTGGACCGGCACGGACGGGCACGACCGGGCGGATGCCGGTGCCGGTGCCGGACCGAGTGCGCACGCCCCGGCCATGCCGCCGCCCGGCCTGCGCAGCCGCACGGTGCAGACCTCCACCGGCCGCTACGCCGGACTGCTCAAGCTCGTTCCCCTGCGCATGGGAGTGGTGCGGTCGGTCCGCCTGCGCGAATGGGCCGACGACCGGCCGGTGACACCGGACCTCTCCTGGGGCGAGGGGGGCATGTGAACGAGCGGACGGCAGGGACCGCGGGCCGCGGCGCGGTCACCGCGGACTTCAGCCCGCCCACCGGCAGCACCGAGATGCCGCCCGACCTCTCCTTCACCACCTCGGGCGGCCGACGCCACCGGGTGCCCACCCGGTTCGGCCCCGACCTCGGACGGGTCGCCCGCCCGCCCCTGCTGGCCCGCGAGGTGCTGCTCGGCGACGCGTGGAAAGGCGTCCAGGTGCGACTGGGCGCCGCCGACGCCTCGGACGCCCACGAGTACCACGCGCTGGAGACCGAGGTGGGCGCGGCCCTGACGATCCACCGCACCTTCTCCGGGAGCCCGTTCCAGGGGTTGTTCCCGGTCCCGGTCGGATACGACATGGACGCGGCCGAACCGTTCCTGATCTACTCCCCGCCCCGCGGCGCGCCGGCCACCGGCCTCACCCACGGGATCTCCACCACCGATCAGCGGATCATCGAGCGTGATCTGGTGCTCGCCATCCGGCTGCTGGAGAGCCTGGGACTCGTGCACCGGGGCATCGTGCCCGCGGCCGTCCGGTGGGACGGAGCACGGGCGCAGCTGTGGGACCTGGGCGCCATGGCACGGATCGGCACCCCGCGCACCCCGTGGGGCGCCCCGCCCTACGCGTCACCCGAACAGCGCGCCGGCGTGGGCGAGGCCGACGCGAGGGACGCGCTGTGGAGCACCGCCCAGCTGATGTACCAGCTCGTGTCCGGCCGGCAGGGCAACCCGGACGGGCCTCCCGCGGACCTCGACGCCTACCGGTCCCTGGCCCAGACCCTCGCCGGAGCCTTCGAGCCCGCGGCCGAGAACCGTCCGGCCCCCGCTCGCCTCCTCGCCCTGCTGACGTCGGACCCGGACCCGGCGGCCATGGTCGCGGCCCGTCCCGACCCGCTCGAACCGCACCGCAGGGAGTTCGACGCGGCCCTGGCCCGTAAACGCGCCGCTGCCGGAGTCGACGGGGCCGGCGGCCCGGGCGGAGGCGACGGCTCGGGCGGAGGCGACGGTTCCACCGGAACGGCGGTGGACCAGGACGGCACGACCCGTGCCGGACCTCCGAGCCGGACCTCCGGCACGCCGGACCGCGACCGGGGCAGAAAGCGCACCTGGCTCGGCGGGACGGCCGACCGTGATCGCGGCAGAAGCGGAAAGGGACGTCGATGACCTGGCACGGGAAGGGGACGTCGATGTCCCGCTCGGGACTCGGGAAGGGGACGCCGATGACCGGTTCGGGACTCGGGAAGGGGACGCCGATGACCGGTTCGGGACTCGGGAAGGGGACGCCGATGACCGGCTCGGGACTCGGGAAGGGGACGCCGATGACCGGTTCGGGACTCGGGAAGGGGACGCCGATGACCGGCTCGGGACTCGGGAAGGGGACGCCGGTGACCGGTTCGGGACTCGGGAAGGGGACGCCGGTGACCGGCTCGGGAAGGGGATGTCGATGACCGGCACGTCCGCACAGCTCGAACCCGGGCAGGTGCTCTGCCCGTACTGCCTGGAGATCGTCGTCCACGACGAACGGGCCCTGCACGTCCGCAACGAGAAGTTGCAGTACGAACGGCTGGACACCGAGGGGCTCGCCAACCCGCTGCGACGTGCCGACGTCCTGCGCGGGGCCTTCCAGCTCTGTGGAAACACCGAGGGGGTCAGCCACCACTACATCCCCGTCCCCTACCTGACGCACGGGCGCCCGCTGACCGTCGCCATGGTCGGAACGTCGGGTACCGGAAAGAGTCACCTGCTGACGCAGATGATCGCCGAGGTCACCGACGGCGGCCTGGAGCCCTACGGCGTGCGCTGGCAGTCGGTGAACCCCGCCGACCACTCGGACTTCATGCGGGAGCGG
Organism: Streptomyces sp. ALI-76-A; assembly: GCF_030287445.1. Taxonomy (GTDB): domain Bacteria; phylum Actinomycetota; class Actinomycetes; order Streptomycetales; family Streptomycetaceae; genus Streptomyces. The sequence goes on from NZ_JASVWB010000002.1 coordinate 7,703,482, forward strand.
GTGGCACTGCTGCGGGCGGGCGAGCAGCTGGAGGCCACCGCGCAGACCCCGTTCGCCCAGTTCGTCGAGGCCCTGCTGCTCACCGGAACGGACGGCGAGGTGCGGCCCGTGGCCTTCTTCGACCTGGGCGGTGAGGACCTGGTCCGCACCGACTCGCTGCTGCGCTTCCTGCTGGGCGTCGACGCCCTGATCTTCGTCGCCGACCCGCTGCTGGCCTGCGGCCTGCCGCAACTGGACGAGGCACGCGAGCAGTACGGCCTGCACGTCAGCAGGAGCGACCCCGCCTTCGAGACGGTGCTGGACCGGCTGCCCCGCCAGGGGCCGTACCTGGACGTGGCCATGGCACTGGTGGTCGGCAAGGCGGACCTGCTGCGCTTCGAGCCCCCGGTCGACCGCTGGCTCAGCCGGCCGTCCACCGCCCCGCTCGACGCACGGCGACTGCGTGAGGAGAGCCGCGACGTGTACGCCTTTCTGCGCCGCCACGCCGCACCCGCCTGGCTGCGCCCGTTCGACAGCGCCCTGCGCTGCACCCTGCACTTCGCCTCCGCGACCGGCGGCCAGCCGGCGAACGGCCGCTTCCCGCACGGCGTGCGCTCACGGCGGGTGCTGGGCCCCCTGCTGTCGATCCTCGCGATGTGCGGGCTGCTGAGCGAGGACCCGGCGCTCCGGCCCTCCACGGTGGGGATGTGAGCCGGCGTGGACCAGGACCGGGAAGAACTGCTCGACCAGGTCGTCTTCCGCTGGGAGGGCAACCGGGGCCGGACCGGCACGGGCATCAACGCGGTGGCGTACTCGTGCGACGGAGAGCGCGCCGAGGAACTGCGGGCCGAGCTGGCGCCGCTGCTGCGGGTGGAGGGAGGTGACCTGCCGAGCCAGGTCCGCCAGGTGCGCCGGACCGGGGAGGTGGTCGTCATCAACCGCCGACGGGACCCCGACGCCCACGGCAGGAGCAGCACGGAGTCGCACGCCCTGATCGGCAGCCGCGGTGCCCTGAAGCCCAGATTCTGCCTCGCACTCAGTCAGCTACCGGTTCCCGTGGCAGACCTGTCCGGGACGGACGTCCGCCGTCTGCCGCGGGCGAAGCACACCGAGCTGAAGGAGACGGCCGGCCCGGAAGGGCGGCGGTTCATGGCGCAGGTGCCGACCGTGGCGGCGCCTCTCACCGCAATGGTGGCCCAACTACTGCGCACCCCGGCCCACTTGATGTCAGTCCGGATCCCTGACTTCTCCCGCGAGGGGGAGAACGACACACCGCTGCTGATCTGGGGGCTCAGCGGCGTCTTCGGCAGCTGGCTCGGTCGCGACTTCTGGACCTACGCGACCTACGACACGTCCGACACCCACGGACTGCGGGTCGTCGGCGTGCCGGACTGGCGTACGTCGGCGATCGAGGACCCCCTTCTGGAGCGGATCGCGTTCCACAACGCACCGGACGACGAGGCGCAGTGGATCGCGCGGGGCCTGGTGACGCTGTTCCTGTCCGACCCGGACGGCGCGGAAGCTGTCCAGGGGCTGATCAGCCAGTGTCCCGACGCGGTCACCCTGCCCCTGCCCGACCGGCTGCACATGCTGAGGCGGCTGCTGGAGTCGGCGACGGTGTCAGGGGCCGGCGTGTCAGTGCTGCGGCCGATGAGCCCCTTGGGTCTTTCCGGCGCAGACCGGCTTCCGCCGTCCGCCGTGGGCGACCGGGAGTCGGCCGGTGGCCCGGAGGCTCGTCAGGCTCCGAGGGGGGAAGCGGGCGCGGATCCCCGGGGCGAGAGGCCGATCGGTCCGCTGCCGTCGCGTCCCCGTGGCAATCCGGCGCACCGTCCGCCGCCCGCCCCTGTCCCCACCGCACACGGGAGCGCCGAGGACGAGCCCGCCGATCACGGGAGTGGGGCCGTACGGCGTTCCGCGCCCACGGCGGCCTCTCCCCGGTCCGAGCCGTCGGCAGCGGCGCGCCACGAGCCCGCCCCCGGCCCGGCGACCGTCCCACCGCCGGTGACTCCTCGGCCGTCACCCGACGTCGACCCGCGCCCGCGGCCTCAGGCGCCGACGACGTTCCGGTCACCGGTCCGGCCCCCGGGGAAGCCGTCCTACCAGCCCTCCCCGGCGCGGGCCGCCGACCCGGAGGACAGCCTGGGGGCGGACGAGCGTGTCCCGGGCTCCCGGCCGCCCCGGCCACTGCCCCCGCGCCTGACGAGAAGGCGCAGCCTGCTCCACCGCGTCACCTTCGCCCGGTGGCGGTACGACCGGCACGCGGGCCCGGAGGACACCGACAGGCGGCCCGACGGTGACCTGCTCGCCATTCTTCGTCGGCCGGGCCTGTCGCGCGGGGAAGTCGACCGTCTGCTCGACGCACTGGCCGCCCGGGCGAACCTTCGGACGCTGGGGGAGGCGGACCGCGTCTGCCGCGATGTGCTGGAGCAGGAGCTCTATCTGCCCGGTGGTCGAAGGGCCGGCGACGGGAAACCGGACGAGCGGGAGCAGTACCGCGCGGCGGAGACAGCCGCCTGGCTGCTCCACTGGGCCGTACTGCCGTACCTCGAGCACCGGGGTGTCGGGGATCGCGTCGGAGAGCTGTTCCGCAAGGTGTGCACACGTGACGGTCGGGTGGAGCGCCACTTCCTGGACGTGCTGGTCTTCTCCGCCGTCCACGGCCCGCCGAAGCTCCCCACGCAGGCCTGGATGAAGCTCGTCGGCTACCTGCGGACAGCGCCCGAGGGGCGACCACCGCAGGTGCTCCGTAAACCTTCCGGTCACGCCGCCGGCCGGCGTACGGCACCGGCCCGGGGGCACCGCGCACAGCGGTCGGACGACCTGTGGAAGGTCGCCTGCATGGCCATGAGCTGCGTCGCCGCCCTGCTCCTGCTCCTTCTGATCGCCCGGTGGTGAGGCGACTGGGACACGCAGCACGACGTTCCGCCCACAGCAAGCCACCGAGCCACCAAGCCGCCACAAGAAGACACGGGACCTGGCGAGGCGACGCCCCGCCGCACCGTGCGAGAGGAAAGCGCACGTGACAACACCGCAGAGTCCGGGGGAACGCTCGCGCGGAACACGGCAACGTGTCTTCATCAGCCACGGCTCCAAGGACAGCCACTACAGCTGGCTCGTCTGCGACGACATCCGGGAAGCGCTGAGCAAGGCCGGATACGAGGTGTTCCTGGACCGCCGGTCCCTTCATCCCCAGGACGACTGGAGACGGCAGATCGGCCGTCAGCTGGAGAGCTGTCACGCGGCGGTGTTCGTCATCGCCGAAAGGGCTCTGGACCGGGAATGGGTGCGCCGGGAGGCCGAGATCCTGCGCCATCGCCACGACATCTGCGGCATCTTCCTCCTGGTGGTCCTGCTCGACGACCTCCAGCCGGAGGATCTCGAAGCGGCCGGTCTCGGTGTGCTGAACATCAAACAGGCCCTCAAGTTCGGAGCCCAGGCCGAGGCCGAGCCGACCCGGATCGCCGAGGACGTCGTGGAGGAGTTCGCCGAGCTGCCCGCCCTGCCGGGCGAGGACGAGCCCATGCGCCTGTGGGCGGAACGGCTCTCCGCGAAGCTCGGCCGTTCGGCGGACCCGGGCCTGCTCGAGGACGCCGCGAAACTGCTGGGGCTGGAGGAGCGGGACGCGCGCAGGGCACGCGGCTTCAACGGCGCGCGCTTCCTCGCCAGGTCCCTCCTCAACGCGGGCCTGGGAGACAACGTCCCCCGAGCCGTCTTCCACCTCAACGCAGCGCTCGGCTCCACTGGCCGCTCACTCGCCCAGGAGATGGCACCGACCTGGGTGAACGAGGAGGCCGCGCGGTGTTTCATCCCGGACGAGAAGGCGGACGAGGGCCGGGTCCTCCTGCTCCACGCCTCCATCAGGCAGACGGCGGACCATCACATAGGGCGTGCGATGCGCCGGGACGTCACCCGGTACGTCAGCGCGGCACTGAACGTACTCCGGCCGGACGAGGCGGAGGCCACCGCCCTCGTCGAGGACGAACTGCGGGCGGCTCTGCGAGCCAGGATGGCGATACCCGACGACGGGGAGTGGGGCGTCCCCGTCCCGGGACAGCACGTGTATCTGGTCGTCCCCGTCGAGTCACGCGCGTGCAGGCGCAGGCTCGCTGCCGTCGTGGGGGAGATCAGGCGCCACGCCCCCTGGCTCCATGTGGTCGCCCTGATGGACGGCGGACCGCCGGACGAGGGCGCGCCGGCGCGCTGGGGGGTGGAGGACGCCGTCGTGGTACGGCCCGCGCTGAACGGCACGCAGGAGGAGCGGGGCCACCTCCGCGTCCACGAACTGTACGAGGCCGTCGACAGCCAGTACGAGGTGCCCGAGCGCTGGAGGACCACGTGCCGATGAGTGAACCCGACTACGGCGAGATCCGGACGTGGGGGACCACGGACCGCGGAGACGGCAGCCGGTATCTGATGCCCGAGGAGGGACGGCTCGCCGTGAAGGTGGCACTCGCCACCGGTCGGCCTCTGCTGTTGCGGGGCAGCCCGGGCTGCGGCAAGTCCTCACTCGCCGCTCACATCGCCCAGCAGCTCGACTGGCGCTACTACGAGCACGTCGTCACCTACCGCACCCAGGCCACCGATCTGCTGTGGACCTTCGACACGGTGCGGCGCCTCGCGGACGCACAGGCACGCGAGGGAGACGCCGGACTCGAAGACCACAAGTACGTCCGTCCTGGCCCGTTGTGGTGGGCGTACGGCAGGGACTCCGCTCTGCGGCGCGGTCTTCCCGGGGACGGTCCGCCTCCGGGCGGCACCTGTCCCGAGCCGCTGGCCAGAATGAACGCCGGGCGCAAGCGGGACGGCGCCGTCGTCCTCATCGACGAGATCGACAAGGCGGACCCGGACGTACCCAACGGGCTGCTGGTACCCCTCGGTTCGGCGGAGTTCACGGTGGCCGAGACCGGTGATGTCATCCGGATGCGCCGGTGCACGGCGCCGGGGCCCAATCCCACCCGTCACCTCGTCGTCATCACCACCAACGACGAGCGTGAGCTGCCGCAGGCGTTCCTGCGACGGTGCGTCGTCGCCGCGCTTCCCTCACCCGGGACGGATCAACTGGTCGCGATCGCGCGTGAGCACCTGAGGAGCAGATCACCGGAGGGTGACTGGATGGAACTGGCGCGCGCCGTGGCGGACGAGGTCGACAAGGCGAGGGAACAGGCCCGCAAGGACGGCGTGCGGGCGCCGAGCACGGCCGAGTACCTGGACGCGCTGTACGCGTGCCTGTCCCTCGGCATCCGGAGCCGGGACGACGAGCGCTGGCAGCGGTTGCGTGATCTGGTTCTGGTCAAGCACCAGCAACCCGGGGAGGGTCTGTCGGGGTGACGGACCGGGACATGGGCGGACGGCCGGAACGGGAGGGGCGGGTTGTCCCCGGCCGCGCGGACGTGTGGCTCGGGGACCTCGTCGTGGCCATCGAGGAGGTCGTGCCCCGGGACGAGGACGAACTGTGGCGCATCGCCCGCCTGTTGGGGTTGGGCCGGCCGCTCCGCACCGAGCGGCAGAGCGCGCCGTCCGAGCCGGGCGGGCAGGCTGCCGTGCCACTCGACCCCCTGGGCGCCGTCGGCCAGGGCACGTTGCCGGTGACCGCGCCGCCGCCCGCCGACGAGTGTCGACCCGCACTACCCCCGGGCGGGTCCGCCGGCGGAACGGCGATGTCCGCTGCCCCGGACGGAGGCGAGGGTGCCGACGACGGTGAGGTGACGAGCGCCGAGTGGTCGACGACGCCGGACGGCCCGGGTTCCGCCGACGGCGCCCCTCCATCCGGTCACGGACACCGGCCGTCACACCACGCCTTGCCACCAGTGGCGTACGCGCCCGCAGGGCGGCAGGCCTGGGTGCGGGACCCCCTTCCCCGGCCCGACCGGAACCTGATGAGCGTGCGACCCCCATACACCCCCCTGCTGGCCCGGAGTTCCGCGGCGGCCCTGCTCGAAGCGGCGCTGTCGGGCCGCGCCCCGGACGGAGAGGTGGAGATCGAGGACGCGGTGGACCTCCTCGCGCGCGGTGTGCCGCTGGCCGTCCTCCCCCGGCGCATGCGGCGGACCCTGCGCCACGGCGTGCAGATCCTCGTCGACCACGGTCCCGCCATGGAGCTGTTCGCCCGGGACCAGGCGCATGTCTGCGCGCGGGTCGAGGCGCTGGTGGGCAAGGACCGGACGGATCTGCTCCGTTTCGCTTACTCGCCCCTGCGTGGTGCCGGCGCCGGACCGCTGTGGACGTGGGACACCTACCGGCCACCGCCCCGCGACAGTGCCGTCCTCCTGCTGAGTGACTGCGGAACGATCGGCCCCCGGGGCGATCAGGGCAGAAGCACCCCGGCCGAGTGGCAGCGCTTCGCCGAGCTGGTGCGGCGCAACGGGGCCCGGCCCCTGGCGCTGCTTCCGGTACCCGAGCGACGGGTGCCCGAGTGGCTGGCGACGGTCATGCCGGTGTTGTGCTGGGACCGCGGTACCACGGTGGGCCGTGTGGCTTCCCGGATGAACGCATGGCGGGAAGGGCGCACCCCCCGGTGTCCTCCGGCCGTGGGCGGGGGAGAGCCGCGATGAGGGACCTCACCCACGCCGTGCCGGACGCGGGCGTCCTGCCCCCCGGTCCGCCGTCCGACGCGGTCGACCTGGCCACGCTGCTCAGCACCACGGTCCGTGTCGAACCCGAACTGCTGCGGGCGGTGCGCGTCGTACTGCTGCCCCAGGTCGACGTCGGCGCGGAGTCCGACCTGTGGTTCAGCCAGTGGGCCGCCAGCCGCAACCCGCGCGCCATGGTGCTCCTCCCCGATGTCCAGCGCGTGCTCAGGACCCGACTGCCCGAGGTCCTCGCACGCTGCGCCTCACCGCCCGGTGTCGCTCCGGCGGATCGTCTGAGACACCTGATCGCCAGCCGCCACCACCATCTCTCCCCCCTCATGCGGTTGGAGGAGGAGATCCTCTGGCTGTCCGCACGCGGCGGTGACGAGGACTCCGGGTTGCGGGAGGCGGAGGCGGCCCTGCGGTCGGCGCTGCGGGCCCTGGTCGAGCACGCAGGACGGGAGGCGATCGCCGACTGGGTCGTCAGCGTGTGCCCGCGCCTGCCGGAGCCGCTGCGGCACACGGTCACCGGCTGGCAGTACCGCTCCATCGCGTACCTCCTGGAACCGAACACGCCGGTCGACCGGCGTGCTCCAGCCCGCCTCACCTGCCAGGACGCCGCGCTCGTCGTCGACTCCGTGGCCGCCTCCGGAGAAACGGACGTGCCCGAGACCTGGGTCGCGGTCCGCCTGGACGGTGATGTGCTGCATGTCGGAGGTGCCGAGGAGGACGAGCCGGGCAGCGTGTTCATCGGTGCGCCCGGCACCGATCCCGTCGTGCTGGAGGTGCTCTCCGGCATGGACGACCAGACAGGCAGGCCCCTCCAGGTGCGCCCGGGCGAACGGGTCAGGATCACCGGATGCTCGCCCACGACCCGCCTGCTGACCGCGGACCGCCGCGTCTACGACCCGTCGACGCCGGTCGAACGGCAGCCGGGCGGAGTCGCCGCGCCGGGGACACCGCCTCGGAGCGTGCTCCTGGGACCCCCGCCCGTCATGGACGCGTTCTCCCGGTCGGTCCACGACGACCTGCGCGAAGGACTCAGGCGGGCCGGTCACGAGGTGTGGGATCTCCAGGCGCTGTGGCCGTCCCCCACGCGGACCGGGGACATCCCATGGCCCCTGACGGTGGACGTGGTGGTCTTCCTGCTCGACCGGGAGCTGCTCACCTCGCCCGTCGTACGCGACCAGATCAGGACGTTGACCTCATGGGCGGCGGAGATCGGCGCGCCCAAGCCCTTGGCGGTGCCGCTGGGGGGCCTGCGATCCGAGGACCGGAGGGCGCTGCCCGGTGCGGACGCCTGCACCTGGGTGGACGGCACGTATTCCCGTGTGTGGTCGAAGGACTGCCCGTGGGGTCCCGGTCATGCCTGGGAGATCGCGGCGGAGGTGGCGGACGCGGTCGGCAGAACGGTCACCGAGCGGGCTTTGGCACCCGTCGGCACGCGTGCCTTTCCGACGCGGCACCGGCTGCTGAGCCGCAGGGTCGACGAGCTCCTGCGACGTTTCGCCGCCCACGGGGAGCGCCGTTTTCTCGACGAGGCGATCGGCCTCTTCCCCGCCGGCTCGCAGACGCCGCCGCCCACGGACGTGTGGGCCGCGCACGCCCACGTCGGACAGGCCCGCGCCCTGCACCACCGGGCCCGGCTCACCGGGAGCCCGCAGGACGCCGAAAGCGCCGTGCGACTGCTGCGCCGAGTGATGGACCGCACCACCGACCCGTCCGCCGCCGAACCCGGTTCCTGGGCCCGCCTGCGCAGACGCGCGCTGACCGAACTGCTGTCGGCGTTGCGGGTCCACATCGGGATCACGGGTGCCGGTCCGCTGCCGGACCGGCTGGTCGCCGCACTCGACGAGGCCGTGACGCTCGGCCGTGCCGCACTCGACGAGGAGCAGGAGGCCGGCCTGCGTCTCGAGCTGACGGCCTGCCTGGCCCCTCTCATGGCGAGTGACCTGTGGCTGCGCCGTCACCCGCTGGAGACCCGATCGACGGCGTTGCTCAACTTCGCGGCCGCGGGCGCGGGGGACGCCGTCCCGCTGACCGAACGGGTGGCCGCTGCCCGCGACGCGGCTCGGCTCGCGACTCACGAGGCGGACGTGGGTCTGGCGGTGCGGGTCTTCGACCGGTGGTTCGCGCTCCTGGAAGGGGCCGACTGGGTACGTCTCGGGGCGACCCGGTTCGCGGCTCTGACCGCGGGGTTCGCGGGGGCGCCGGAGAACGCCGCCGTGTGCGCGGTCGCGGCCGGGGAGCCCGCCATGGCAGCCCTGCTCTCACTGGAGCGGGGTCTCGCCCTCCAGCGAGTGATCCTGGCGGGGCGGGCCGTGCACGGAGACGACCCGCGCTCCTGCCAGCCGCGCTGGCGCCGGTCGCGCCGGTTGCGCCAGGAGGTCGCCCGGCTCGCCGTCCAGTGGACACAGGACGAGTTGCGGGCGGTGACGAGCGAGGGGCCGGTGGTCGTCCTCGCCACGGCGGAGGCGCGTGGTGAGGCTCTGATCCTCAGCGGCGGGACCGTCACCGCCGTGCGCCTGCCGGGCGTCACCGCGGCCGCCGTCCGGCGATGGTCACCCGACGACCCCGGCATCCGTGAGGCACTGCGGCCGGTGGCGCAAGAGCTCCGGCGCAGGTCACCGGTCACGGACGGCTCGCGGACACCACGGATGTTCTGGTGTCCGACGGGGTCGTTCTCGCGCCTTCCCGTCCACGAGGCCTGCTCCCGGGCCACCTCGTCGCCGACCGTGTCCACGTACACCGCGTCGCTGTCGGAACTGTGCGGCTCCCGTCGCGTCGACAGCGGGCCTGGTGCACGGCCGGGGGCGCGGCCCTTGGTGGTCGTCTCGCCCGCGGCGGGCGACGCCGGGTGGGCTGAGCGTGCCGCGGCCGAGGTGCGGGCCGTCACCGACACCGGTATGGCGTTCGACCTGCTCACGGGTGCTCACGCGACGAGACTGGCGGTTCTCGAGGCGGCCACCGGGGTCGAGGTCGTCCATCTCGTCGGCCGTCTCGTGCCGCCGGCGGTGGCCGGCTGGGGCGAGGGCTGGGCGATCGCGCTGGCGGACGGGCCGCTCACCGCGGCCGACATCGCCGCGGCGGACCTGTCCCGCACCGGGCTGGTCTTCCTGTCGGGGTACGGCGAGGCCGTGGGCGGCGGTACCGACCCCGATCGGGACACCCTGGCCGGCAGCCTGCACAGGGCGGGGTGCCGGCATGTCGTCGCCTCACTGTCGACCCCTGGTGCGCCGGACGCCGCCGACGGCGTCGATCGGGTGGTCGCCCGGTTCTACGAAGCGCTTCTCGACGGTGGCCGGCGACCGCGACCCGACCGGGCCCCCTTCGCCCTGCACCAGGCGATGACGGCCGCACGCGGAGAGGGGGAGACGCGGCGACCACCGCAGTCCTTCGTGCACATCGGCTCGTGACGGGAAGAAAGGGAGAGCCTTCATGACGTTCGCCGACATGGCTTCATACACGTCTGACGAGGTCAAGCACATGGAATTCATCCAGGCGGTGGTGACCCGGCTGGGAAACGGTTCCTTCCTGATCAAAGGGTGGACCATGACGGTCAGCGGGGTCTTCTTCGGAATCCTGGTGAACAACCTGAGCTGGAAACTCGCCGCGACGGGGATCATCCCCATCCTGGGATTCTGGCTGCTCGACTCCTATTACCTCAGGCAGGAGCGACTCTTTCGCGCACTCTACGACGAGGTGAGGGTGCGCGCGGCCGGAGTGGCGCCGTTCTCGATGAACGTGGGGCCCTACCTCGCCCGCGTCCCGTGGGGTCGGGTCGTCGGGTCGCGCACCATGGTCAATTTCTACGGTGTCCTCGGGGCCGTCGATGTCGCCTTCACGGTCGGAGCGGTCATCGCAGCCGCGTGATCGCCATGGTGTGTCGCACCGCAGAAGCGCGTGGCGCCGGCTTCCACCGCGCGTCGGACCTGCTGTACGGTCACGCGATGCCCGGGTTCGAGGCGCGGAGGAATCGCTCATGTCGACAAGGGGACACGCGGCCGCGGGATGTCCGTTCTGCGAGATCGTCGCGGGCCGGTCACCGGCGAGAATCGTCCACGAATCCCCGCACACGCTCGCTTTCCTGCCGCTGCGTCCTGCCACGCGAGGTCACACGCTGGTGGTACCCAAACGGCACGTCACGGACCTCTGGCAGCTCGACACCTTGACGGCCCACCCGTTGATGGAATCCGTGCTGCTGGTGGCGCAGGGCATCAGATCGGCGTTGTCACCGGAAGGGCTCAATCTCATCAACTCGGCCGGCGAGGTGGCGTCGCAGACGGTGTTCCACCTCCACATGCACCTCGTGCCGAGATGGCCGGACGACGGAATGAGACACCTGTGGCCCGAGAGCGAGAATCCGGGAGACGAGCAGCTGGATTCCCTGACGCGCGTGCTGAGGGAAGGAATCAGCGAGGCGGGCGGCAGGGCCTCGGGCCGCTGACCGGAACCGCCCCGCCAGTGCGTGTCGCGCTGTCGCGTTCGTGGAAGCGGTTTGTCGTTCGCGGAAGAACTGGTGAGGTCGCCCGGACAGAGCCGCCGGGCGGAAAAGAGTTCGCCCAGCGTGCCCGGTACACGCCATGATCCGCACTCGTGACGATGTCGAAGCAGTTCCTGGTCGGGGCAGCCGCCCGCAACAACGCCGAGTGGTGTGCGGCGATGAGCCGGTCGCACGGAGTGGCGGGCGAGTTCGGTGCGCGGGCCTGGACCGCTGCGACCCGTACGCCGCCGTACTACCCCGACGCGGTGACGCTGGTGCCGGACGCCGACCCGGCCGCGCTGGTGGACCGGATCGACACCGGCGGGCCGGGTGCCTCCGTCAAGGACAGCTTCGCCGACCTCGATCTGAGCGGGGCCGGTTTCCGCGTCCTGTTCGAGGCGCAGTGGATCCACCGCCCGGCGGGTGCGCCCGCGCTCGTCTCCGACCTCCGCTGGGACGTGGCGGGCGACGGGGACGCGCTGCGGACCTGGGCGCTCGCCTGGGACGGCGACGGCGACGGCGACGGCGACGCTGACCTCTTCCGGCCCGAACTGCTCGCCGATCCGGCCACGTTCGTCCTCGCCGGCCGGGGCGCCGACGGTCAGGTGGTCGCCGGAGCGGTGGCGAGCCGTAGTGATCACGTGGTCGGTGTCTCCAACGTCTTCGCGCACAGCGGCGGCCCCGACGCGGCCTGGCCGGTCGTCCTCGGCGCGGTGCACCGGCTGTTCCCCACCCTGCCGGTGGTCGGCTACGAGCACGGTGACGACCTGGCGACCGCCGTCCGGCACGGCTTCGAGCCGGTCGGTCCGCTGCGGATCTGGCTGCACGGGTAGACCGGTCTGCGGCCTTCGGCCGGTGCGTGAACCGGCGGCCATGATCGGGCGGTTGGATCGGGTGTCCGTGGCATGAACCGGTGAAAGGCAGGGCGGGCCGGACACCGTAGGGGCGTTTGGCCCGCCCGGGCCTGTCCTGGCGTCAGCTCGTCGCGCGGACCACGTCGCGGATCAGCTCGGCGACCTCCTTGGGCCGGGACACCGCGACGGCGTGCGAGGCGCCCTCCAGCTCGGTGATCGTGGCGCCGGCCCGCTTGGCGCCGAAGCGCTCGACCTCCGGGTTGATCGCCTGGTCCGCCGCGGCCACGAGGGCCCAGGACGGCTTCGTCCGCCACGCGGCGGCGGTGGCGGTCTCCTCGAACGCCCCGGCGGCGAGCGGGCGTTGGGCGGCGGCCAACACCTTGGTGACGGAGGCCGGGACGTCCGCGGCGAAGATCTCCGGGTACGCCTCCGCCTTGATGGTGACCTCGACCGCGGGCTCCGCGCCCTCGACCGGGTACGTCCACTCCTTCAGGTTGCTGACGAGCGGCGAGAGCGGGAAGCGCCCCTGCAACTCGCCCAGGCTCTCGCCCTCCTCCAGGACGTACGCGGCCACGTAGACCAGACCGACCACGTTCTCCGCGGTGCCGGCCACGGTGATCAGCGCACCGCCGTAGGAGTGGCCGACCAGCACGACCGGGCCGTCGACCTGCGCCGCCACGGAGGCGATGTACGCGGCGTCCGAGGCCAGACCGCGCAGCGGGTTGGACGGCGCCAGCACGGGGATGCCGTGGCTCTGCAGCTCCGCGATGACCCCGGACCAGCTGCCGGCGTCCGCGAACGCGCCGTGCACGAGAAGGACGGTGGGAGTGGTGGACATGAGGGGTTCTCCTTCTGGGTGTTTCAGTGACCGTGCAGGGCGGTGCGCAGGGTCCCCACGGCCAGGGTGATGGCGGCTTCGGCGGCGTGGGTCTCGCGCAGGGCGTTGAGCATGACGAAGTCGTGGATGATGCCCTGGTAGCGGACGGCGGTGACGGGGACGCCGGCGGCGCGGAGCTTGTTGGCGTAGGCCTCGCCCTCGTCGCGCAGGACGTCGGCTTCGGCGGTGATGACCAGGGCCGGGGGCAGGCCGGTGAGCTGTTCGGTGGTGGCGCGCAGGGGGGAGGCGGTGATCTGGGCGCGTTCGCTCTCGTCGGTCGTGTACTGGTCCCAGAACCACTGCATGCCGTCGCGGCGCAGGAAGTAGCCGGTGGCGAACTGGTGGTAGGAGCCGGTGTCGAAGGCGGCGTCGGTGACCGGGTAGAACAGGACCTGCTGGCGGAGGGGGACGTCGCCGCGTTCCTTGGCCATCAGGGTGAGGGCGGCGCTCATGTTGCCGCCCACGGAGTCGCCGGCGACGGCCAGCCGGCTGCCGTCGAGGTCCTTGGTGGCGCCCTGGTGGACGATCCACTGGGCGACGGTGTAGTTCTGCTCGATGGCGAGGGGGTAGCGGGCTTCGGGGGAGAGGTCGTACTCGGGGAAGACCACGGCGGCGCCGGTGCCGGTGGCGAGTTCGCGGACCAGGCGGTCGTGGGTGTGGGCGTTGCCGAAGACCCAGCCGGCGCCGTGGATGTAGAGGATCACCGGGAGGACGCCGGTGGCTCCGGCCGGGCGGACGATGCGGGTGCGGACGCTGCCGGTGGGGCCGCCGGGGACGGTGATCCATTCCTCGTCGGTGTCCGGCTTGGTGATGGCGCCGGACTGGACCTCGTCGACCGCCTTGCGGCCCTCGGCGGGCGGCAGGTCGAAGAGGTAGGGCGGATTCGCGGTCGCCGCGGCGACCGCGGCCGCCGCCGGCTCCAGGACCGGCTGAACCGGCTCAGCGACGTCGGACATGTGTGTCTCCCGGATTTTCAGGTGAGGCGCCGGTCTCTCCGGCGGGACGGCCGCGGGGCAGACACGGAGATCTGCGGGCCGTCGACCGTCACGCTAGGACCCCGGCGCCGGTGCCGGGCGACCATCAGTGCACCGGCACTGACCTCACAGCGCATGGAGACGGTCCCGGCGCCGAGGCCTTCCCGGACGGCCCGGACCTCGGAACGCTTGGAGCGCCGGACCGCCCGGACCGCTCGGACCGACCTGAGCGCCCGGACCCGCCCGGACCCGCCCGGACCCGCCCGGACCCGCCCGGACCGACCTGAGCGCCCGGACCGCAGGCCAGCCGGATCGCTTCGAGCCCGCCGTCCCGCGCCGCCCTGAGCCCCTGGGCCACCCGCGCCGCTCAGGCCGGCCCGATCGCCCTGAGCGCCGGACTGCCTGAGCCGCCAGCACTGCCCTGACCGCCCCCACCAGCCAGATCGCCCCGAGCCCGCGCGGCCCGGGCCGCCCCGATCCGTCGGATCGCCCTGAGCGCCCGCACAGGCCGGGCCGCCAGCACGGGCCGGGCCGGCCGGACCGCCCCCAGGACCGCCCAGACCGGCCAGGTCGCCCGATCGCCCGTACGGCCCGGGTCGCCCGCACTGCCGGCCGGCCGGACCGCCCCGCAACGCCGTACCTACCTGCTCGGCCCTCGCGTGCCCCGACCACCATGGCACCGCCCTGTTGCCTGACCGCGCACGGCTCTTGCCTGGGGCCGCAGGGGCCGCCGTACCGCCGCCCACAAGCGACGGGACGCCCTCATGCTGAACCGGACGAACGCGGATGACGGGCCCGGCGGCGCGGAAGTGTGCACGCAGCGGCACAGATGAGTGCGGTGCCCCGCTTGTTTCCCGCCGACGGCCCCCTGGGGTGAGTCCCGCGTGCCGGTGGAGCCGCCACCGGCGCCGCGCGCCCTCGTGCCCCGCCGCGGGTGCGGAACCGCTCCCTCGAACGGCCTCAGTGATCCGCCCCCACGCGCAGGAGTCCCCGTGGAAGAAGACGTGCCCGCCTTCCGGGCGACGCCTGTGCTCGAGAGACGGACGCGGGACTTCGTGGCGGCCCACGCGTGGCCGGTCGCCTCGCCCGCGGACGCCGCCTCCAGGGCGGCCATGGCCGCGCTCTGGAACGGCGGCGGCCGCGACGAACCCGACGTCGAGGAGCAATGGCTGGCCCTGCCGGGCGGCGACGGCAGCCGGATCCGGGTCCGCATCCTGCGCCCGGCCGGCAGCGACGAGACCCTGCCGGTGGTGCTCTACCTGCACGGGACGGGCTGGATGCTGACCGACGCCTACGCGCACCGGCAGCTGGTGGCGGACCTGGTCCTCGGAGCGGACGCCGCCGTGGTCGTGCCCGAGTACGACGGGCCGGAGGACGCGCGGCACCCGGGCGCCGTGGAGCGGGCGTACACCGTCGCCCGGTGGCTCGCCCGGCACGGCGCGGAAAGCGGGCTGGACGGGACCAGGATGGCGGTGGCCGGCGTCAGCGCGGGCGCCCAGCACGCCGCCGCCCTCACCCTGGTGGCGAGGGAGCGCGGCGGGCCGCGGCTGCGGCACCAGGTGCTGATCTGCCCGGTCACCGACGCGGCGATGGACACCCCTTCCTACCGTCGGTTCGCGGACGGGTACTTCCTGAGCCGCGCCGCGATGTGCGGCTACTGGCAGCAGTACGCGCCGGACCCGGAGACCCGCACGCAGGGCACCGTCTCCCCGCTGCGCGCGCCCGCCCTCCGCCTGCGGGGGCTGCCGCCGGCGCTGGTCCTCACCGCCGAGGCGGACGTGCTGCGCGACGAGGGCGAGGCGTACGCGGCGCGGCTGAGGGAGGCGGACGTCCCGGTCGTGTCGATCCGCTACCAGGGCACGATCCACGGCTTCGTCCTGTTCGACGCGCTCCGCGGTACGGACGCCTCCAGGGCGGCGCGCATCCAGGTGACGGACACGCTGCACGCCGCGCTGCACGCGGTCTGACCGGGACGCGCTGTCCGGTCGGATGGCCGGCCCGGGCGCGCCCGGGCCATTCCGTTCAGCTGTCCCAGGTGGAGTGGCCGGGGCCGCTGAACCGTGTCGGGTGGCGGCGGCCGCGCTGATGAGTGTCCGGGCGGCGTCAGCGTCCCGGTGCGGGTCCGCTGCTGGCGCGGATCACCAGGTCGACCGGGACCAGCGACGCGGGTCGGGGCGGTTCGGCGGAGCCGTCGATACGGTTCAGGAGAAGGCGCAGGGACCGGGTGCCGATCTCCGCGAAGTCCGTGCGGACGGTGGTCAGGGGCGGAAGGAGGTGCGCGGCCTCGGGGATGTCGTCGTAGCCGACGACGCTGACCTCGCCGGGGACGGAACGGCCGGCCTCGTGCAGGGCGTGCAGGACGCCGAGCGCCATCTGGTCGTTGGACACGAACACCGCCGTCACGTCCGGGCGTCCGGCCAGCCGGCGGCCCAGGTCGTACCCGGAGTCGGAGCTCCAGTCGCCGACGAGCGCCTCGGGCACCTCGGCGCCGGCCGCCGCCAACGTCGACCGCCAGCCGGCCAGCCGGTGATCGGCCGAGGTCCAGCCGGTCGGCCCCGCGATGTGCCAGACGGTCGGGTGGCCGAGCGTCAGCAGATACTCGGTGGCCTTGCGGGCGCCGGCCCGTGAGTCGCCGGTGGCCAGCGGGGTGTCGGTGTCGAGGCCGTTCTCCAGCACCACCAGCGGAATGTCCAGGTGGGTGTCGGCCAGGGCCCGGCCCACCCACAGCTGCGGCGCGATGGCGATCACCCCGTCCGCGCCCTCGGCCGAGAGCCGGTCCACCGCCTCGACGACCGTGTCGTGGTCGGCGGTGTCCAGCGCGATGGAGCTCACCAGGTACCCGGCGTCCTGTGCCGCCGTGTTGATCGCCGTGAGGATCGACGCGGGCCCGTAGCGGGCGGCGTCGAAGGAGATCACTCCGAGCATCCGGGTCCGGCCGCTGGCCAGCGACCTGGCGCTGCGGCTGGGCCGGTACCCCAGTGTCCGCATGGCCACCAGGACCGCCTCGCGGGTCTCCGCGCGGACCGACGGATGGTCGTTGAGCACGCGGGAGACGGTCTGCTTGGAGACACCGGCCAGCCGGGCCACGTCGCCCATCACGGGACGCGACCCCGCGAAGTTCCGTCTGCTGCGCCACTTCGGAACGGCTCCGTCGGCGGCGCTTCGGGTCATGGTGACAGTTTCCTCGGCATCATCGCGGCGGCCCTGTTCCGCCCGGCAGAACCACAGCATAGGCCGGGCCTCCGGCGGACCGCCCCGAGCCCCGGCGGACGCGGGCGTCCCGGAGCAGGCGTCCCGCCGGAGCCGAGGCGGCGGCCGGCCGGCCCCCGGCGCGCATCGTGACCGGTCGGCCGGGCGGGGCCCGCGACCGCCCGGCCGCGCCCCGGCCCTCCGTCCGACAGGCGTTCAGCCCGCCCGTACCGACCAGGTGCGCCGGGTGATCCACTCGGCGTGTGTCACGGCGGCCGTCCGGGTGCCGTCGGCCGCTTCCCGGGGCACGTACACCGGGGCGTCCGGGTGCAGCGGCAGCACCCGCAGCCGCAGTCCCCGGGCGCGCGGTGTGTCCGCGGGCAGCCGGTCGAGGCCGATGTCCCAGACCCGTCCGGAGAAGAACTGGTCCGCGACGAGGGTGTCTCCCACGTACGCCCGTCCCACGTCGCCGGTCCAGTGCAGGCGCAGCAGCGTGCCCGGCGGCAGGCCGTCCGGTACGTCGACGTGGTACTCGGCGGCCAGGGAGTCGACGTGCTTGTCCGCGGGTACGCTCGCCCGCCCCTGCACGCCCGTCGCGGGCTCGGGCGCCGGACCCGCCGGGCGGAGCGGGACGACCGTGACGGCCGGCGGGGCGGCCCCGTCCGCGGGCTCCGTACCGGCCCGCACCGCGTACCGCGTGAACACCCCGTCCGCAGACTCCGTGACCACCGCCCCGTCGACAACCGGGGCCTTGGGCGGAGCGGGCAGCACCGCGAACGAGACGGCCGAGGCCGGCCCGTGCAGCCGCATCTCGTCCCGCTCCCGGTCGAAGACGACACCCGCGTCGCACAGCACCAGCCGCTCGGCGCCCCAGGCCTCGCCCCGGTAGGCGGTACGTGCCGTCGCCGCGTCCAGGACCAGCAGGCCGACCCGGCCGCCGTCCGTCGTCTCCACCTCGACCAGGGCATCGGTGCCGGGCCGCAGACCGGTCACCAGCAGCCGGTCCCCGACCGGGGTGAGCTCCCCGGACGGCGCGCCGACCGACACCACCGACGAGGAGCCCAGGGCGAGTTCGACAGCGATACCGTCGGTGGCGGCCAGCACCAGCACGGTACGGCCGTCCAGGCCGACCGTGCACACGGGCTGCGCGGTGGCCCACTCCAGCCGCAGCCCCGCCACGTCGAGCCGCAACGGCCAGCAGAAGTAGGCGCCGCTCGGGACCGTGACCGGCGTGCTCGGCAGGGTCAGCGCGCCGCCCTCGCCGGGGAACTCGACCGTGAACGACGTGTCCGGGTGGGCCGGCAGCGGCTCGTGCGGCTGGTGGTTGTTGACGAACAGGAACCCCGACCGGCTGTCGCCGCGTACGGCCCAGCGCAGTGTCTCCCGGTCGTCCTGGTCCGTCGGCCGCCGCTCGGGCAGCACGGACTCCAGGGGCGCGAGGACCGGACCGAAGTCCGCCAACAGCAGGTTCTGCAACCGCAGTTCGTCGTACGTCCGCCGGTACTGGCCGTACTCGCCGAGCGGCGCCTGGAAGTCGTACGTCAGGACGGGCAGGTCGTTGGGGTAGCCGGTGGCGTGGGACTCCTGAAGGGTCGTCAGCTCGCCGGCGGGGTTGGTGCCGCCGTGGAACATGTAGAAGCCCTGCCACACCGAGCCGCACCCGATCTTCGTGAGCCCGAGCGCGCCGATGTCGTCGGCGTCGACCCGCGGGCGGCGGTGGTACGACACCGCCATCCCGCCGCCCAACTCGCAGGTGGCCCACGGGAACCGGTCCGCGGAGGCGTCCGGTTCGCCGCCGCGCACGGTGGTCGGGCGCAGGTCGGCGCCGATGCCCTCGTCGTCGCGCTGGTGGGTGAAGAAGAAGTGCTTGCGGCAGGTGTCGGGCCAGCCGCCGTCCGCCTCGGTCCAGAACGTCTCGGTGTAGCCGCCGTACAGCGGAAGCAGCTCGTCGGGCGGGAGCCGGACGCCGCCCCAGGCGGTCGACGTCCACAGCGGGGCGCTCAGTCCGGCGTCCTGGGCCGTCCGCTTGAGGGTGAGGAGATGACCGGGCTGGTCGTACAGCTCGTTCTCGACCTGGATCGCCACGATCGGGCCGCCGTGCGCCCGGTCCAGGCCCCGCAGTTGCCCGGCGATCGCCGCGAACCAGGTGCGCACGGGCTCCAGATAGGCGGGGTCGTCGGTGCGCGGCACGCAGTCGCGGGCCAGCAGCCAGTCCGGCAGGCCCCCGTTGCGGACCTCCGCGTGGCACCAGGGGCCGATGCGCGGAATGAAGTCCAGGCCGTGCCGGGCGCACAGCTCGGCGAATCGGCGCAGGTCACGGTCGCCGTCGAAGCGGATCCGGCCCTCGATCTCCTCATGGTGGATCCAGATGAGGTAACTGGCGACAGCCGTGACACCGCCCGCCTTCATCTTCAGCAGCTCCTCCTCCCACTCGGCGGCCGGGTAGCGGGAGTAGTGGAACTCGCCGGAGACCGGGAACCAGGGGCGCCCGCCCCGCGTGAGCCACCGGCTGGTGACCTCGACGGGGTCGGGCACGCCGGGCGCGTCGGAGAAGGGCAGGTGCCCGGTCAGCGGGGGACCGGCGGGGGCGGGGACGCGCAGCCGATGAGGGCGGGTCATCAGGTGTTCTCCGGTCCGAGGTCGGGAGCGTCGGTGAGCCGTGCCCGGGTGCCGGCGGTGGCGTGCAGCTCCAGCAGGACGAGCTCGTTGGCGCCCGCCCGCAGGACCGGCCCCGGCACGTACAGCGTGCGCTGCGGACCGCGGTTCCAGTAGCGGCCGAGGTGGAAGCCGTTGACCCACGCCTGGCCCTTCGTCCAGCCCGGCAGGGCCAGGAACGTGTCGGCCGGCGTGTCCACCTCGAACGTGCCGCGGTGGAAGGCGGGCACCGCGTCCGTGGCCGCGGCGGACGGCTCGAACGGCACCGCGCCGAGGTCGCCCAGGGGAACGGGCAGGCACTCCCAGCCGTGCAGGGCGGTGCCCTGGAAGGACACCGGGCCCAGCAGCCCCTTGGGCGCGCCGATGCGGGGCCCGTAGTTGACCCCGCCCTGGTTCTCCACCAGCACCTCCAGCACGGCACCGGACCGGGGGACGCGCAACGGCAGCGTCTCGTCGTGGCGTTCGCGTTCCAGTACGCCGACAGGGGCGCCGTCCACGAAGACCTGCGCCCGGTCACCCACCCCGCCCGCGAAGTGCAACAGGCCGTCGCCCGAGGCGGGAACGGTGGTGCGGTACAGCACATACCCGCCGTGCACGCCGAGTTCGTTCATCGTCACCGGGTCCTGGGCGCGCACCACGCCGTCCAGTGTGCCGAGGTACGGCAGCAGCGGTGCCCTGCGGTCCAGGCCGACGGTACGGGGCGGAAGTTTGGGACCCGCCGCCGGGACCGGCTCGTCGGGGACCGGCGCGTGCCGGGCGATGACCTCACGGAACGCGTGGTACTTCGGGCCGGGGTCACCGCTCTCGGTGAGCGGGGCGTCGTAGTCGTACGAGGTGACGGTGGGCGCGTACGTGTGGTGGTGGTTGGCGCCGTTGGTGAAGCCGAAGTTGGTGCCGCCGTGGAACATGTAGACGTTGACGGAGGCGCCCGCGGACAGCAGCCGGTCCAGGTCGGCCGCCGTGTCCTCCGCCGACCGCACGTGGTGCGGGCCTCCCCAGTGGTCGAACCAGCCGATCCAGAACTCCGCGCACATCAGGGGGCCGTCGGGCCGGTGCGCGCGCAGTGCGGACAGATGCTCGTCGATCCGGCTGCCGAACGTCCCCGTGCTGAGCGTGCCGGGCAGGCTGCCGGCGGCCAGGTGCTTGGCGTTGGCCTGGTCGCAGGTGAACAGCAGCTCCTCGACACCCCGGGACCGCAGAGCCTGTTCGACGTGCTCGAGGTACGCGATGTCGTCGCCGTACGCTCCGTACTCGTTCTCCACCTGTACGGCGATCACCGGTCCGCCGTTCGCCGCCAGGTGCGGCAGCAGCGGGGGCAGGAGCTGGTCGAGGTAGCGGTCGAATGCCTCGGTGAAGCGGGGGTCACTGGTGCGCAGGCGGATGTCCGGGTCCGCGATGAGCCACGCGGGCAGTCCGCCGTCGTCCCACTCGGCGCAGATGTAGGGCCCGGGACGCAACAGGACGCGCAGGCCCTCCTGTTGCGCCAGCCGCAGGAAGCGGGGCAGGTCGAGCAGACCGTCGAGGACGAGCGTGCCGGGCTGCGGCTCGTGGAGGTTCCACGGCAGGTACGTCTCGACGGTGTTGAGCCCCATCAGACGGGCCTTGCGCAGCCGGTCGGTCCATTGGTCGGGATGGACGCGGAAGTAGTGCAGGGCCCCGGAGATGATCCGGAACGGCTCGCCGTGCAGGAGGAAACCGTCGGACGTCGTCGTCAGAGCGGGCATGCGGGGGCTTCCCTTCGGTGGGGTGCGACAGGCCGGTGCGGTGCGGGTGGAGAGGGAGGCGAGGGGAACGGACGGAAGGCTCGGAGGGAGGACCCGGACGGAGGGCCGGGGCTGAGGACTCGGAGGCGGAACTCGAACGGAGGGGGCGGGCGGAGGCCGCGGACGGGGGCTCGGGCCGGCCCCCCCCTCAGCGGGCGCGGGTCGCGCGGATCAGCCAGAGGGTCGCGGCCAGGCACAGCGCCGAGACACCGCACAGCAGCAGCGGGACCGCGCGGACGCCGGACGCCTCGATGGCCTTGCCGAGCGCCGGCCCGGCGGCGACACCGCCGATCATGGACGCGGCGATGACGACGGCACCGGCCCGGCGGGCGCTCGGGGCCGCCCGGTGCAGCCAGGGCAGGCCGGTGGGGAAGATCGGGGCGATGAACAGACCGACACCGGCGTAGGCGTACGGCGCGAGGGCCGGGACCGAGGCCAGCAGCAGACAGACCGTCATGCCCGCGCAGGAGACGGTGATGATGGTCTGCGCCGAGAAGCGCAGCGCGATCGGCGCGACCAGGAAGCGGCCGACGGTCATCATCAGCCAGTAGACGGAGGTGGCGGTCGCGGCGACCCCGGCGCCGTAGCCGACGGTCTCCAGGTGGGTGGGCTCCCAGCCGCCGACGCCCGCCTCGATGCCCACGTGCAGGACGTAGAGAGCGACGAACACGGCGAGCACCGAGCCGAGGCTGCGGCCGAGCACCCCTGCGCCGCCGGACTCCCGGACGCCGGCCGGTTGCGGCGCCCGGTCGCGTACGCCCTTCAGGCACAGCAGCAACGGCAGGGTGGCGAGCGCGAACCCGAGGAAGACCGCCGGGTAGTGCTCGGAGCCCACCACACCGATCAGCGCCGGTCCGAGGATCGCGCCGACGCCGAAGTGGGCGTTGAGGATGTTCAGCATCGCGGTCGAACGGTGGCCGAAGCCGATCGCGAACAACTGGTTGAGGCCGTAGTCGATACCGCCGAAGCCGAGCCCGGCGAACAGCGCCGCGGCCAGCGCGGCCGGCCAGTTCGGCGCCAGCGCGAAGCCCGCCGCGCCGATCGCCATGAGCAGGTACGAGGCGCCGAGGATCCGCCGGTTGCCGAGGCGGCCGTAGAGCCGGTCGAACAGCAGCACACCGGCGACCCCGCCGACGAAGTGGGCGCTCAGCCCGAGTCCGGCCGCCGAGGGCGTCAGCCCGAACTCCTCCCGGAACGCCGGGATGGCCGGACCGTACAGGGCCTGGAGCACGCCGATCAGGACGAAACCGACGCAGGAGGCCACCACGGCGGCGGGACTGAAGACCGGCCGGCGCTCGGCACCGGGAACCGGTTCCTGCACGGGATCGGGGGCCGGTTCGTGCGTGGGTGCCTGGACGGACGGCACCGGCGTGCTGCTGTCGACGACGCGATCTTCCCCCGGCACCGCACACCCCTCTCGTTCGCTCCGACGGCTGATGTTACCGGTAACATCAGAGCCGTCAAGATCCTGGGCGGTGGTGGATCGGAAGGTGGGCGACGGAGCGCGTTCGTGAGTGATTGGACTTCCAGTCCAGCGATTGGACGTGTAGTCTAGACGTGCTGGTCGGGGCTTGGAGAGGGAGGGCGTGTGTCGGGCGAAGAGGACCTGGAGAGCGAGCGGGACGCGATCCTCGCCGCGCTGAAGCCGGTCGTCGAGGGGATCGTGGCGACCTTCGGTCCGATGTGCGAGGTGGTCCTGCACGACTACCGGCGCCCGGAGCGGTCGGTGGTCGCCCTCGCCGGCGCGGTGACCGGGCGTGCCGTGGGCGGGGCGATGAGCGAGATCGGCATGCGGATGGTCGCGCGCGGCGACCGGGCGGCCGACGAGCTGAACTACGTCACCCGCACGCGCGCCGGACAGACCGTCAAGTCCTCCACCATGGTGCTGCGGGACTCCACCGGAGCGGTGTTCGGAGCCGTCTGCGTCAACCTCGACGTGTCCGCGGCCACCGAGGCCCACGCCCTGCTCGGCGTGCTCGCCGGGATCGGCCGGGCCCCCGCCGAACTGCCGGTCACCACCTTCGGCAACGACATCGACTCCGTCGTCGACGTGATACTCGACGCCCATCAGCTCCACCAGAACCGCCCCTGGGCGGGACTCGACCGCGCGGAGCGGCTGGAACTGTTCCGCAGCCTGGACGACCGCGGCGTCTTCGCCGTGCGGCGCGCGGTCGAGCAGGTCGCCGCCCGGCTCGGCATCTCCCGCGCCTCCGCGTACAGCTACCTCTCCCAGGCCAGAGCCGCGACCACGCCGACCACCGGGGCCTCTGATGCGCCCGGGTCCTCCGGGTCCTCCGACCCCACCCCCGACCCCACCCCCGGCTCCGCCGCGGGATCGGCGGTCGGTGGATCCTCCGACTCCGCTCCTCCCGCTGCTGCTCCTCCCGCTGCTGCTCCTTCCGCTGCTGCTTCTTCCGATTCCGATGGAGGACACGCGTGACGACCACCACCCCGCCGGTCACCCTGGACGACATCCGTGACGCTGCCGCCCGGCTCAAGGGCGTCGCCCACCGCACTCCCGTGCTGCGCTCACGCACCCTCGACGAACTCGTCGGCGCCGAGGTCTTCCTCAAGTGCGAGAACTTCCAGCGCGTGGGCGCCTTCAAGTTCCGCGGTGCCTACAACGCGGCCTCCCGGCTCACCCCGGAACAACTGGCCCGGGGCATCGCCGCCTACTCCTCCGGCAACCACGCCCAGGCCGTCGCCCTGGCCGCCCGCGAACTCGGCACCACCGCGGTGATCGTCATGCCGGAGGACACCCCGGCCTCCAAGCGGGCGGCCACCGCCGCCTACGGCGCCGAGATCGTGACGTACGACCGCTACACCGGTGACCGCGTGGCCATCGGGGAGGCGCTGGCCGCCGAGCGGAACCTCGCTCTCATCCCGCCCTACGAACACCCGCACGTCATGGCGGGCCAGGGCACCGCGGCACTCGAACTCATCGAGGAGGTAGGAGATTTGGGGGCACTGATGACACCGGTGGGCGGCGGTGGACTGATCGCCGGCAGTGCCACCGCGGCCAAGGGGCTGGACGCCGGTATCCAGGTGATCGGCGTGGAGCCGGAGGCCGGGGACGACACCAGACAGTCGCTGGAGGCGGGCCGGCGGGTCACGATCCCCGTGCCCCGCACCATCGCCGACGGTCAGGCGGCGGAGACGCCGGGGGAGCTGACCTTCTCCGTCAACCGGCGGCTCGTCGACGGGATCGTCCTGGTGTCCGACGACGAGATCCGGGCGGCGATGCGGTTCGCGTTCGAACGCCTGAAGATCGTCGTCGAGCCGAGCGGCGCCACGCCGCTGGCCGCCCTGCTCGCTGGCCGGGCGGGAGCCCTCCCGGGCCGGGTGGGAGTGATCGTCTCCGGCGGGAACATCGGCGTGGAGCGTTTCGCCCAGCTGTGCGCGGCCGGGGCCTGACTGCACGAGCGGCACGTCGGCACGTCGGACGTCGGCACCCGATTGCCAGTACATCGGGAGCCGTCACCCGAATGGCGGCCCCGGATGGACGGGCGGACGATGGAGTGATGGGGCGCGGCCCCCGCGGTTCCGCTCATGGCGGGCGGAAGACGGAGACCGGCCCCGGCCGTGCGGACAACGGCCGGAAGGGAGAGCCGTCATGCTTGAGGTGAAGACACTCGACAAGGCGGACGAGCGCCGCGACTTCCCCCAGGGACATCTCGAAGCCGTCCATCTCAGCGGACTCGACTTCGCCGTCGCGACCTTCGAGCCGGGCTGGCGCTGGTCGGAGTCCGTGGCACCGATAGCGGGCACGGACAGCTGCCAGGTCCACCACAACGGCTTCGTCGTCCAGGGGCGCATGCGCATCCGCATGGACGACGGCGCCGAGAGCGAAGTGGGCCCCGGCGACGTCTTCGTGTGCACGCCCGGCCATGACGCGTGGGTCGTCAGCGACGAGCAGGTCGTGGTGTACGACTTCGCGGGAGGTATGGCAAAGGAGTACGCGAAGGCGGACTGACCGAGTACGCGAGGGCGGACTGACCGAGTTGGTGTGCGCGGAGTGAAATGACCGCGCCTCGCAGATGTGCGCGGAGGCGGACCGGACGCCGGTCGCGGGCACGTGCGGCCTCCACTCGGTCGGCGCTGCGCGACCGGCGGATGACCCCACCACCTGACGACAGGTGTGCCTGAAGGCGGAGCCGAAACCCGTTCTCGGGCACGCCCGGTTTTGGCACACCCCGTGCCCAGAGCCCGTCCGGTCGGCCACAAGCCTCAGACGCCCGTCCGGTCAGCCACATGACTCACACCGTCACGACGATCTTCGCGCGGGCGTGTTCCTGTTCCAGGTGCCGGATGGCCTCGGCAGCCTCACTGAGGGGGTAGGTCCGCTCGACGACCGGGGCGATCTGCCCGGATTCGGCGAGTTCCCGGAGTACCGCGAGGTTCTCCTTGCCGGGTTTCGCCGGGAGTTCGAGCAGTCGTCGGCGGGTGAAGGGGGACATCAGGCGTCGCCTGAAGAAGAGCGACATGGGGCCGAGGACACTGCCGCCCTCGTACACGCCCCCGCCGGACAGCACGAGCGTGCCGGTCGGAGTGAGCGCGCGCCGGAACGCGCCCAGGGAGCGGTTGCCCACCAGGTCCAGGACGATGTCGTACCGGCGCCCCGTGCGGGTGAAGTCCTCCTGGGTGTAGTCGACGACGTGGTCCGCGCCGAGCGAGCGGACGAGGTCCAGGTTCCGTGTCCGGCACACCCCGGTCACCTCGGCGCCGAACGCCTTGGCGAGCTGGACCGCGAACGTGCCCACGCCGCCAGACGCCCCGTTCACCAGCACGCTCTGGCCCGGCCGGACCCCGGCCACGTCCCGCAGACCGATGAGGGCGGTGTTCGCGGCCAGGGGCATCGCCGCAGCCTGCTCGAAAGTGAACCCGGCCGGCTTCGGGCCGACCGCACCGTCCTTGGCGCACACGAACTCCGCGAAAGCGCCGTCCGCCTCCCCGTACACCTCGTCCCCGGGGTGCAGCTCCTTCACCTCGCTGCCGACCGCCTCCACCAGCCCGGCGAAGTCCCGGCCCCGGATCCGGGCCTTCGGCGCGCGCAGTCCGAGCACCAGGCGGGCGATCTTCGGGTCGCCGTGCATGAGGTGCCAGTCGTACGCGTTCACCGCTGCCGCGCGCACCCGCACCAGCACCTCGTCCGCCGCGGGCACGGGCCGCTCGACCTCCCGGAACTCCAGGGTGTCCGTCGAGCCGTACCGGTCCTGGATGACTGCCTTCATGGTTGTCCCCTCCGTTGCTGCGGAGCGTACGGGCAGGGGGGCGGGACGGATATCGGGGACAAGCCCTACGTCTGCGGGAGGAGCCGGCCGCCGGTCCCACCCCGCTGTCCTGCGGTCGGGCGGGTACCCGGGCCGCGCGATTCGGCCGGGGCAGCGTGCCCGTGTCACCGGGCAGCGTGATCAGACGGGCAGCAGGCGTCCGACGAGGGTGCCGAGCTGTCCGGCGTTGCGGCACTCGTGCATCTCGACGAGGTCGGCGTAGGCGGGGGCGGCGGAGTCGCCGGTGCCCCACTGGGAGCGCGCCTCCGGGTTCAGCCAGTGGACGCGGCGGGCCCGGTCGGCGATCCGGCGTACGGCGGGCAGGTTCGGGTCGCTCATGTTGGTGCGCGCGTCGCCGAGGACGAACACGGTGGTGCGCGGGCCGACCGCATCGCCGTACCGCTCCGCGAACTCGCCCAGCGCGACGCCGTAGTCGCTGCTGCCGTGCCAGCCCGTGAGCGTGGCCTCCGCCCGGATGCGGGCGCCGAGTCCCTCCGGGTCGGCCGCGCCGTGCACGAGCAACCGGGTCACCTCGTCGATCCGGTTGACGAAGGCGAACACCCGCACCTTGCTGAACTGGTCGTGCAGCGCCTGCACCAGCAGCATCGTGAAGTCGGAGAACCCGGACACCGAGCCCGACACGTCGCACAGCAGCACCAGTTCGGGACGGGCGGGGCGGCGCCGGCGCAGCACCGGCCGCATCGGCACCCCGCCCGTCGACAGGGAACCGCGCAGGGTGCGCCGCAGGTCGATGGTGCCCCGGGCGGCCCGGCGCCGGCGGGCCGCTAGCCGGGTGGCCAGCTTGCGGGCCAGCGGCTGCACCGTCCTGCGCAGCTCGGCGAGTTGGGCTTTGCCCGCGAACAGGAAGTCGACCCGGTCGGCGGTCGGGGCCACGGCCCGGCGGGCGATCTCGTCCCGGCCGCGCCGCTCGGCGACCCGGCGCCGCGCCTCCGTGGCCACCATGCCGCGGAACGCCTCGATACGCCGCCGGATCTCGTCCTCCAGCAGCCGGTCGGCGAACCCCACCCCGCCACCCCGCACCCCGCCGCCCTGCGCGCGGACGCTGTCGCGGACCCGCGCGAGCAGCGTCTGCGGACGCAGCCGGTCCAGCGTCTGGTACGACGACCAGCCGTCCGACCCCGGCGAGGAGCCGTACCCGCCGAGACCGTCGACCGCCTCCGCCGCCAGCCGGCCCAGCAGCGCCCGGTCGTTCGCGGCCAGCGCGGCGGCGAGGCGCTCGCGCAGGTCGTCCCGGTCCGCGGGCTCGGTCCCGGGCGCGCCGACACCCCGCGGGAAGTACAGGTCGAAGACCGGGTCGAACACCGGGCGCTGGGCCGGGCCGTGCAGCAGGGTCGCGGCCAGCCCCTCCCGCAGCCGCTCGCGGTCGGCGAGACCCAGTGCCTCCATCGCCTGCGCCGCGTCCACGGTCTCACCGGTGCCGACGCGGATGCCGTGGGCGCGCAGCGCCCCGACGAGCGACGTCAGCCGCTCCGTCACACCGGCCGGTGCGCTCACAGGGCGCCCAGGTCGAGCTTGGCGCCGGCCTTGAGCAGGTCGTCCTGGTGCTTGAGCAGCACGCCCAGGGTGTCGCGTACGACGGTCTCGTCGAGGGTGCCGGCGCCGAGCGCGAGGAGGGTGCGCGCCCAGTCGATGGTCTCGGCGACCGACGGGACCTTCCGCAGGTCCATCGCCCGCAGCGCGCCGACGACGCGGACGACCGACGCGGCCAGCGCCTCGTCCAGGCCGGGCACCTTCAGCCGGACGATCCGGCGCTCCAGCTCCTCGTCCGGGAAGCCGATGTGCAGGAACAGACAGCGGCGCCGCAGGGCCTCGGACAGCTCGCGGCTCGCGTTCGAGGTGAGCACCACGAAGGGGCGGCGGGTCGCGGTGATCGTGCCCAGTTCCGGGACGGTGACCTGGAAGTCGCTGAGCACCTCCAGCAGCAGGCCCTCCACCTCGACGTCCGCCTTGTCGGTCTCGTCGATCAGCAGGACCTTCGGCCGGTCGCCGCGGATCGCGGTGAGCAGCGGGCGGGGGAGCAGGAACTCCTCGCTGAAGATGTCGGTCCGCGTCTCGTCCCAGCTCTCGTCGCGGCCGGCGGTGATGCGCAGCAGTTGCTTGGCGTGGTTCCACTCGTACAGCGCGCGGGACTCGTCGACGCCCTCGTAGCACTGGAGCCGTACCAGTTCCGCCCCGGCGACCTGGGCCACCGCCTTCGCGAGCTCCGTCTTGCCGACCCCGGCGGGACCCTCGACGAGGAGGGGCTTGCCGAGCCGGTCGGCGAGGAAGACGGTGGTGGCGACCGCGGGCGAGGCGAGATAGCCGGTCTGGGCGAGACGTGCGGAGACATCGTCGACGGACGTGAACAACGGGGCCTCCAGCGCGGCGACGACAGCTGACGGCTTCCTATCTAAGCGCTTGTTCAGCACCTGTGTCACGGGGAATCCGCGACCGCGACGGCCTCCTCGACGCGCTCGGACCGCGGCGCAGCGCCCCGCACTCGGGGAGAGGGCAGCCGCCGAAACGGCCCCCCCGCTCGCTTCCCCCTCCGCATCGCCGCACTCACGCGGCCACCGCCACCGCCCCCACGGCCGGAGTCCGCAGCACCCGCCGGGCCGTGACCAGGCTGGTCCCCAGCGTCGCCGCCGCCGCGATCGACACGACCGCGAGCCAGATGCCCAGCCCCTGGTCCGGCGGCAGCACCGAGTCGGTGCGGACGACGGTGAACGGGATGATCCCGGCCAGCGCGGCCACCGTCCCGAAGAACAGCCCGGTGACCGTGAGGATCAGCCCCTCGGCGCCCACCGTGCCGAGCACCTGCCCCGGAGTCGCCCCGGCCAGGCGCTGCTGCCCGAACTCCCGGCCGCGGTACGTGGTCGCCGCGTACAGCGAGTTGACCAGCATCACGCAGACGAACACCACGATGATGCCGACGACCGTGAGGTTCAGCGTCTCCAGGTTCCTGGCGTCGACCGACCTGGCCGGCCCCGTGGACGTCACGGCGTCGTTCTCCACCGCCTGCATGTACAGCGTGGCCGTGGCCACCGCCGTGAACAGGATCAGCGACATCAGGATCCCGGCGAGGTGGTCCGACCGGCGGCGCAGGTTGCGCACCGCCAGCCAGCCGCTCGCGCCGGTCAGCGGCAGCCGGTCCAGCACCCCCTTCAGCAACCGCGGCGACAGC
Organism: Streptomyces sp. ALI-76-A; assembly: GCF_030287445.1. Classification (GTDB taxonomy): domain Bacteria; phylum Actinomycetota; class Actinomycetes; order Streptomycetales; family Streptomycetaceae; genus Streptomyces. Next base: position 7,733,279 of record NZ_JASVWB010000002.1, read on the forward strand.
AGCGCGAACCCCACCGACAGCAGGATCGCCCCGTACGCCGGCGCCGCCATCAGCGCCGCGTCCGTCGCCGAGAGGGCGAAGGTGGAGCAGGCCGCCACGGCACCTATCAGCAGCGCGGCGTACGCGAGCACCGTCCGCACCCGGCTCCGCCGCCGGTGTCCGCGGGTGGCGCGCCGTACGGCGAGGAAGGCGGCGCCGGCCGCGGCGGCCAGCGTGATGGCGACGCCCGACGTCAGCGCGACCGGACCGAAGGAGTGGTCGACGGACCGCGCGACCTGCCCGCCGTCCTGGAACACCCCCAGCAGGGCCCGTCCGCCGAGCACCGCCGGGCCGATCGCCAGGACCGCACCTCCCAGGGCGACGGCCACCGCCTCACCCACGACCATCCGCCTGAGCTGCGCCGGAGTCGCCCCCGAGCAGCGCAGCAGCTCCAACTCGGCCGCCCGCTGGCGGACGTTGACGGTCAGCGTCGAGGCGACCGCGAAGAACACCAGCAGGGTGCCGTAGCCGCCGACGACACCCGCCGAGGTGTTCAGCGTGTCCGCGCTCACCGGGTCGACACCGCCCCGGCCCGCCGTGTCGTACAGGGAGTTGAACGTCATGATGATCGCCGCGCCCAGGAAGGCGGACAGCAGCGTCGCGAGGAACCGTCCGGGCCGTCGCCGTATCGACCGCATCGCCAGCAGGAACATGGCTCACACCCCCGCCGTCACGTCGTCGCCCAGGTGCGCCAGCCGCTCGGCCACCGCGTCCGGTGTCGGGGCGTCCATCCGGCCCGCCAGCCGCCCGTCGGCGAGGAACAGCACGGAGTCGGCGTACGAGGCGGCGACGGGGTCGTGCGTCACCATCACCACGGTCCGCCCGTGCACCCGCACGGTGTCCTGGAGCAGCCGCAGCACACCGCGCGCGCTGCGGGTGTCCAGGGCCCCGGTCGGCTCGTCCGCGAAGATCACCCGGGGTTCGGTGACCAGCGCGCGGGCGATCGCCACCCGCTGGCGCTGACCGCCGGACAACTGGTCCGGCCGGTGCCCGAGCCGGTCGCCCAGGCCGACGGCCGTCAGCACCTCCCGGGTCCGCCCGCGGTCCACGCGCCGTCCGGCGAGCTTGAGGGGCAGCACGGTGTTCTGCGCCACGGTCAGCGTGTCCAGCAGGTTGTACTGCTGGAACACGAACCCGATCCGGCCGCGCCGGAACTTCGTCAGCTCGGCCTCGCCGCCGCCGGTCAGCTCGGTGCCGTCGACCCGGACGATCCCGCTGTCCGGCCGGTCGAGCCCGGCCGCGCACTGGAGCAGCGTGGACTTGCCGGAGCCCGACGGTCCCATCACCGCGGTGAAGGTGCCGCGGCCGAGGCACAGGGTCACCCCGTCCAGCGCGGTGACGGTGCTGTCGTCCGTCCCGTAGGTCTTGCTGACCTTGACCAGCCGCAGCGCCTCCGGGGCGGGGCCCGTGTCGTGTGTACGCCGTGTGCCTGTGCGAAACATCGTCATCCCTCTCCGTCCGGCACGACGTGTGCCTGGCTCACGAAGCTACGGAGAGGCCGGACGGAGCACATGGGGCGCAGAACCCGTATCCGGGGGTGTACCCAGGACCACCCCGGCGCGAGGACCGGTCACCCCTTGCCCGCGTCGGGTCGTACGTACCGGGATTTCACCCCCCTACCGGCTCCCTCGAGCTGCTACGAGGTGACCTCCGCACTTGCCCGACCACCCACCAGCACCACCTCCAGCGTGCGCGGACCGTGCACCCCCTCGACCCGGTCCAGCTCGATGTCGCTGGTGGCCGACGGCCCGGAGATCCAGGTCGACGGGCGGGCCGGGTCGAGGCGTTCGAGGGCCCGCGGGACGGAGGAGACGACCTGCTCGGGGACCCGCACGACACAGATGTGGTGGTCGGGGACGAGGGTGATGCGGCGGCGGCCCTGATCGGGCGAGCCGTCCAGGACGATCGTGCCGGTCTCGGCGATCGCCACCGCGCACGCGGTCACCACACTGTCGACCCCGTCGAGTTCCCGCGCGGTGCTCTCCGCCCGGTCGGGCACCGGTTCGCTCTCCGCCGCGGACAGCCACGCCGGGTCCAGACCCGGCGGGACCAGCACGGTATTCGCGCCGCGTGCCGCCAGTATCCCGGCGATCGTCGAGGCCAGGTCCGCGGTGGCGCAGCGGTGCACGACCGCCCGGTAGTCCGCCAGGTTCTCGGCCAGCAGATCGACCGTCCGCTCGACCCCCAGGTCGCCGTGCTCGCGCAGATAGTCCCGTGCGACCGCCCGCTCGTACCGGGGGTCCCTCCCGGGCCCTTCAGGCACTGGGGGAGTGTCGTCCCTCGGTACGTCCGCCAGCGCCCGCCGCACACGGCCCAGAATCCGTTCCCTGCTGCTCACTTCGCGGCCCCTCTGTCGCCGTTCTCGCCGTTCTCGCCCCGGGTGCGCCGCCACCAGTCGCGGAACGGCTCGGCCGGCACCGCCGGCAGGTCCCGGGTGGCGCTCCACGCGGCGCCGGGGCCGGGCAGCGTGCGCGGATGGAAGCGGCGGGTGCGCGAGGCGAGCCGCTGGCCGGCGCGCAGCGCGCCCGGACGAGCGAACGCCCAGCGTGCCGCGCGCATCGCCGCCCGCTCGGCGGCGTGCCCCTTCGCCGGCCGCAGCACCACCTTGTTGCCGTCCCGGGTCACCGGGCCGCCCTGCACGACCCGTTCCCGCAGATGCACCAGCACCTCGGGGATGTCGATGGCGACCGGGCACACCTCGTAGCAGGCCCCGCACAGCGACGAGGCGTACGGCAGCGAGGCGTCGATCTCGCTTGCCGTGCCACGGAGTTGGGGGCTGAGGATGGCGCCGATCGGCCCCGGGTAGACCGAGCCGTAGGCGTGCCCGCCGGCCCGTTCGTACACCGGGCAGACGTTGAGACAGGCCGAGCAGCGGATGCAGCGCAGGGCCTGGCGGCCGACCTCGTCGGCGAGGGTGTCGGTGCGGCCGTTGTCCAGCAGGACCAGGTGGAAGGTGCGGGGACCGTCCCCGTCGGTGGTGCCGGTCCACATCGAGGTGTACGGGTTCATGCGCTCGGCCGTGGAGGAGCGGGGCAGGGTCTGGAGGAACACCTCCAGGTCCCGCCAGGTCGGCACGATCTTCTCGATGCCGACGACCGAGATCAGCGTCTCGGGCAGGGTCAGGCACATCCGCCCGTTGCCCTCCGACTCCACCACGACCAGCGTGCCGGTCTCGGCGACCATGAAGTTGGCGCCGGAGACCCCCACCTTGGCGCGCAGGAACTTCTCCCGCAGGTGCAGCCGGGCCGCCTCGGCGAGTTCGGCGGGCGTGTCGGTGAGGCCCTCCGGGGCCGGGCGGCCCCACTCGCTCATCTCACGCGCGAAGATGTCCCGGATCTCGCCCCGGTTGCGATGGATCGCGGGGACGAGGATGTGCGAGGGCCGGTCCTTGCCCAACTGCACGATCAGCTCGGCGAGATCGGTCTCGTAGGCGCGGATGCCCTCCGCCTCCAGCGCCTCGTTGAGCCCGATCTCCTGGGTGGCCATCGACTTGACCTTGACGACCTCCGACTCGCCCGTCTCCTGGACGAGCCGGGTCACGATGCGGTTGGCCTCGTCGGCGTCGGCGGCCCAGTGGACGACGCCGCCCGCCGCCGTGACCGACTCCTCCACCTGCACCAGATAGCGGTCGAGATGGCGGAGCGTGTGGTCCTTGATCTGCTTTCCGGCCTCCCGCAGTTCCGCCCAGTCGGACACCTCCGCGACGGCCTTGGCCCGCTTGCCGCGGATGGTGTGCGTGGCGTGCCGCAGATTGCCGCGCAGAGTGGGGTTGTTCACCGCTTCGTGCGCGGCCTCGGGGAAGGCCGGGTACGCGGGCGTGGGAAACGCGGGCATTCCTACGAACGTGCCGCTCATGCCGCTGGTTCCTCCTCCGTGCTCGCCAAAATCTCCGCGATGTGCACCGGCCGCAGGCCCGTGCGCAGCCGGGTCATCGTGCCGCCGATGTGCATCAGACAGGAGTTGTCGGCCGCGCACAGCACCTCCGCGCCCGTCGACTCGGCGTTGCGCACCTTGTCCTCGCCCATCGCCGCCGAGACATCGGCGTTCTTCAGCGCGAACGTGCCGCCGAAACCACAGCACTCGTCGGCACCCGGCAACTCGGCCAGCTCCAGCCCCCGCACCGCCTCGAGCAGCCGCCGGGGCCGGTCGCCCAGGCCCAGACCGCGCAGTCCGTGGCAGGTCGGGTGGTAGGTCACCGTGTGCGGGTAGTACGCCCCGACGTCGGTCACCCCCAGCACGTCCACCAGGAACTCGGTGAGTTCGTACGTCTTCGGCACCACCGGCGCCAGCGTCGCGGCCAGGGTGTCCCCGCGCCCCTCCGCCCGGGCCCGCTCACCCATCCGCGGATACAGCTCCCGCACCATCGCCCCGCACGAGCCGGACGGCGTCACGATCGCCTCGTAGTCCCGGAAGACATCGGAGAAATGCCGGGCCAGCGGCTCCGCCTCGTGCCGGTATCCGGTGTTGTAGTGCGCCTGCCCGCAGCAGGTCTGCGCCATCGGGAAGTCGACGTCGACGCCCAGTCTGGTCAGCAGTTTCACCACGGCACGCCCGGTGTCCGGATAGAGCGTGTCGTTGACACAGGTCAGGAACAGGGCGACACGCATCGCGGCTCCTTGTGGTCGGTCATCGGATGGGTGAAGGGTAGTCCGGCCAGGTGGCCCGTGGGGAGTCCCCGTCACCCCACGGCGAGCCGGGCCTGAGCCGCGTGCCACCGGGTGGTGTAGCCCCGCGGCTCGTAACGCGTCAGCGGCTGGGTGCGGGCGAGCAGCCCGCGCATCCCGGCCAGGTCGCCGACCAGGCCGTGGGCGCGGGCCTGGACGAGGACGTTGCCCAGGGCCGCCGCCTCGGTCGGGCCCGCGACCACCGGCAGCCCGCAGGCGTCGGCGGTCAGCTGGCACAGCAGGGCGTTGCGGGTGCCGCCGCCGACGATGTGCACGACGTCGACGGGACGGCCGGCCAGCCGTTGCGCGTCCTCGACCGCCCGCCGGTGGGCGAGGGCCAGGGAGTCGAGGATGCAGCGTGTGACCTCGGCGGGGGACTCGGGCACCGGCTGCCCCGAGACCCGGCACGCCCCGGCGATCCGCTCCGGCATCCGGCCCGGTGCCAGGAACCCGGCGTCCCCCGCGTCCACCACCGACCGCAGCGCCGGCACCTCGGCCGCGTCCCGGAGCAGCTCCCCCAGGTCGGGGTCCCCCCAGGCGCGCAGGCACTCCTGGAGCAGCCACAGGCCCATGATGTTGCGCAGGTACCGGACCGTGCCGTCCAGCCCCAGCTCGTTGGTGAAGTTGGCGAGGCGGCTCTCCTCCGTCAGGACCGGCGCGTCCAGCTCCAGGCCCGCCAGGGACCAGGTGCCGGTGCAGATGTACGCGAACCGCTCGGTGCCCGCCGGGACGGCCGCCACCGCGGAGGCGGTGTCGTGCGACCCGACCGCCGTCACCGGCACCGGGCCGGTCAGTCCGGTCTCCTCCAGCACCTCGGGCCGCAGCACGCCGGCCGGATCGCCGGGCTGCCGCAGCGGCGGGAACAGGTCCAGGTCGATGCCGAGCCGGGACGCGACGTCGTGCGACCACCCACGGGTACGGGGGTCGATCAGCTGGGTCGTCGACGCGTTGGTCAGCTCGGTGCCCTGCACCCCGGTGAGCCAGTGGGCGAGCAGATCCGGGATGAGCAACAGCCTTCTCGCGTGTGCGAGTTGAGCGGAGTCACGCGCCGCGACGAGCTGGTACAGCGTGTTGAAGGGCGCGTACTGCAACCCGGTCGCCGCGTACAGCTCGGGGGCCGGCACGGTCGCCCACACCTTTTCCGCGACGCCCTCGGTCCGCGCGTCCCGGTAGTGCACGGGGTTGCCCAGCAGTGCTCCGTCGGCGTCGAGCAGGCCGTAGTCGACGGCCCAGCTGTCGATGCCGACGGAGTCGAGGCGTCCGCCGCCGTGGGCGCCCGCCGCCCGCAGCCCGTCCAGGACACCCCGGTGGAGCCCGAGGATGTCCCAGCGCAGCCCTTCCGGAACCCGGACCGGCCGGTTGGGGAAGCGGTGCGCCTCGGTCAGCTCCAGGCTGTCGGGGCCGACGCGGCCGACCATGACACGCCCGCTGGACGCGCCGAGGTCGACCGCGGCGTACGACTTCACGGCGCCCCTCATCGCAGGAAGGCGGCCGCGACGCCGGCGTCGACCGGGACGTGCAGCCCCGTGGTGTGCGTCAGCTCCCCGCCGGTCAGCGCGAAGACCGCGTTGGCGACGTGCTCGGGCAGGACCTCCCGCTTGAGGATGGTCCGCTGGGCGTAGAACTCGCCCAGCTTCTCCTCCGGCACCCCGTACACGGCCGCCCGCTTGGCACCCCAGCCGCCCGCGAAGATCCCGGAGCCGCGTACCACCCCGTCCGGGTTGACGCCGTTGACGCGGATGCCGTGCTCGCCCAGCTCGGCGGCCAGCAGCCGCACCTGGTGGGCCTGGTCGGCCTTGGTCGCGGAGTAGGCGATGTTGTTGGGCCCGGCGAACACGGCGTTCTTCGAGGCGATGTAGACGATGTCGCCGCCCAGCTCCTGCGCGATCATCACCCGGGCCGCCTCGCGCGAGACGAGGAAGGAGCCGCGGGCCATGATGTCGTGCTGGAGGTCCCAGTCCTTCGCCGAGGTCTCCAGGAGCGGCTTGGAGATGGAGATGCCGGCGTTGTTGACCACCAGGTCCACGCCGCCGAAGGCCAGCGCCGCCGCCCGGAACGCCTCGGTGATCTGCTCCTCGGAGGTGACGTCGACGGTCACGGCGACGGCCTTGTCCGGCCCGCCCAGCTCCTCGGCGACCTGGGCCGCGTTCTCGGCGTTGAGGTCCGCGACGACGACACAGGCCCCCTCGGCGACCAGCCGTTCGGCGATGGCCCGCCCGATCCCGCTGCCGGCGCCGGTCACCAGCGCCACCCGGGTCGCCAGCGGCTTGGGCTTCGGCATCCGCTGGAGCTTGGCCTCCTCCAGCGCCCAGTACTCGATGCGGAACTTCTCCGACTCCTCGATCGGCGCGTACGTGGAGACCGCCTCGGCCCCGCGCATCACGTTGATCGCGTTCACGTAGAACTCGCCGGCCACCCGCGCGGTCTGCTTGTCCTTGCCGAAGGAGAACATGCCGACCCCCGGGATCAGCACGATCGCCGGGTCGGCGCCGCGCATCGCGGGGGAGTCGGCTGCGGCGTGCCGCTGGTAGTAGGCCGCGTACTCCTCGCGGTACTCGGCGTGCAGTTCCTTCAGCCGCGCGATCGCCTCGTCGATGGGAGCCGTCGGCGGCAGGTCCAGGACCAGCGGCCGGACCTTGGTCCGCAGGAAGTGGTCCGGGCAGGAGGTGCCGAGCGCGGCGAGCCGCGGGTGCTCGGCGGCGGCCAGGAAGTCCAGGACGACGTCGGAGTCGGTGAAGTGACCGACCTGGGGCCTGTCCTGTGAGGCGACGGCACGGACGTACGGCGCCAGGGCCGCCGCCCGCTCACGCCGCTCGGCCTCGGGCAGCGCCCGGTAGCCCTCGATCACCGGACCGAACGGCTCCGGCCTGCCCCGCTCGGCGAGGAACGCCTCCGCGGTGCGGATGATGTGCAGCGAGTTGCGCTCGCACTCCTCCGAGGTGTCACCCCAGGCCGTGATCCCGTGCCCGCCGAGGACACAGCCGACCGCCTGCGGGTTGGCCTCCTTCACCGCCGCGATGTCCAGCCCGAGCTGGAATCCGGGCCGCCGCCACGGCACCCACACCACGGTGTCGCCGAAGCACTCGGCGGTCAGCTTCTCCCCGTCGGCCGCGCAGGCCAGCGCGATCCCGGAGTCGGGGTGCAGGTGGTCGACGTGCGCCGCCTCGACGAGGCCGTGCATGGCGGTGTCGATGGAGGGAGCGGCGCCGCCCTTGCCGTGCAGGCAGTAGTCGAACGCGGCGACCATCTCGTCCTCGCGCTCCACGCCCGGGTACACGTCGACGAGCGCCCGCATCCGGTCCAGCCGCAGGACGGCCAGCCCGGCCTCGGTCAGCGTCCCGAGGTCACCGCCGGACCCCTTCACCCACATCAGCTCCACGTCACCCCCGGTGACGGGGTCGGTGTCGGTGCCCTTGGCGGACGCGTTGCCGCCCGCGTAGTTCGTGTTGCGGGGATCGGCGCCGAGCCGGTGGGAACGGGCGAGGAGAGCGGCAGCTTCGGGATGGGGTGCCATGTCTGTTCAGTCCTTCGAAAACGGGGGTTCGGACAAGCGCCCCCTTCAGGGGCGCGGGGCTGTGATGCGTGTGCGGCTCCGCCGCGTGGGCGCGACCGGCTCCGTACGGCCGGCGGCCTGCCTACCGGTCTGACCCGGCGGACGCGAGGCGGCCGCTCACGCCCCCCAGCCGGCCTGCTGGCCGCCGACCCGCTCCTCGACGATCCTCTCGGCCCACCCGGAGCGGCGGTACGCGGCCATCGGATTCGCGTCCAGCCCCATCTCCTCGCGGACCTCCGCGAGCAGCGGCCGTACGTCCGTGTTGTACGCGTCCATGATCGCGGCGTTGGCCTCCAGCACGTCGCCCGACCGCTGCGCCGCGTCCAGCGCCTCGCGGTCCACGAGCAGCGCCCTCGCCGTGGCCTCCTGCACGTTCATCACCGACCGGATGATCGCGGGGATCTTCGTCTCGATGTTGTGGCACTGGTCGAGCATGAACGCGACCCCGGCCTCGGCGGAGAACCCGCCCCCGCGCACCACCTCGTACATGATCCGGAACAGCTGGAACGGGTCCGCCGCCCCGACCATCAGGTCGTCGTCGGCGTAGAACCGCGAGTTGAAGTCGAACCCGCCGAGCTTGCCCTCGCGCAGCAGTGTGGCGACGATGAACTCGATGTTGGTGCCCGGGGCGTGGTGCCCGGTGTCCACCACGACCTGCGCCTTCTCGCCGAGCTTGAGGCAGTGGGCGTACGCCGTGCCCCAGTCTGGTACGTCGGTGTGGTAGAAGGCCGGCTCGAAGAACTTGTACTCCAGCAGCATCCGCTGGTCGTCGCCGAGCCGCCGGTACACCTGGGCCAGCCCCTCGGCCAGCCGGTCCTGCCGCTCGCGGATGTCGTCCTGGCCGGGATAGTTCGTCCCGTCGGCGAACCACAGCTTCAGGTCGCGCGAGCCGGTGGCGTCCATGATGTCCACGCACTCCAGCAGGTGGTCCAGCGCCTTGCGCCGCACCGCCGGGTCCGCGTGACAGATGCTGCCCAGCTTGTACGCGTCGTCCTGGAACGTGTTGGAGTTGATCGCCCCCAGCTTCACGCCCCGCTCCTCGGCGTACTTCGCCAAGGCCGCGTAGTCGTCGACCCTGTCCCAGGGGATGTGCAGGGCGACCGTCGGAGCCACGCCCGTGAACTCGTGCACCTTCGCCGCGTCCGCCAGCTTCTCCCACGGATCGCGGGGGACACCCGGCTGCGCGAACACCTTGAAGCGCGTGCCGGAGTTCCCGTACGCCCAGGACGGCGTCTCCACGGCCTGGGTCTTGAGAGCGGCCTTCACCGCGGCGAGGTCGGTCACTTCGGGGCTCCTCTGTCAGCCATCTCTATGAATCGATTCAAGCGGCGAAGTTATGGGTCGCCCGGAGGGGTGTCAAGAGGTGCGGCAAAGCCCGTGGGTCGTGCTCTGACCGTGACCTTTGGCTATCGAAAGTTTTTCGAGACGGACCATTGACGCGACATGGCTGGCGCGCCTAACGTCCCGGCAATCCAGTTGAAACCTTTCACGACGCTGTGACGGCCTCCGCCGGCGTCGTCGAGGAGCCCCTCATGACCCACCCGTCCGAAGCGGGTCCGGCCCCGGTGCTGTCGCTCAAGGACGTCTCCAAGTCCTTCGGAGCGGTACGTGCCCTGCGGGACGTGTCCCTGGAACTGTTCCCCGGCGAGGTGCACGCACTCGCCGGTGAGAACGGTGCGGGCAAGTCGACCCTCATCAAGACGCTCGCCGGGGTGCACCGACCGGACGCCGGCCAGGTACTGCTCGACGGCGAGCCCGTCCACTTCCACGGTCCCGGCGACGCCCGCGACGCCGGCATCGCCGTGATCTACCAGGAGCCCACGCTCTTCCCCGACCTGTCGATCGCCGAGAACATCTTCATGGGGCGCCAGCCGCACCGCGCTCTCGGCCGGATCGACCACAAGGCCACACACGCGGCGACCCTCGCCCTGATGCGGCGCCTCGGCGTCGAACTCGACCCCGACCGTCCCGCCCGCGGCCTGTCGATCGCCGACCAGCAGATCGTCGAGATGGCCAAGGCCCTCTCCTTCGACGCCCGCGTCCTGATCATGGACGAACCGACCGCCGCCCTCACCGGCAGCGAGGTGGCCCGCCTCTTCGGCGTCGTCCACACCCTGCGCGAGCAGGGCGCCGCCGTCCTGTTCATCTCCCACCGCCTGGAGGAGATCTTCCGGATCTGCCAACGGGTGACCACCCTGCGCGACGGCGCCTGGATCTCCAGCGAGCCGATCGACGGCATGACCGAGGACGACCTCGTCCGCCGCATGGTCGGCCGCGACCTCGACGAGCTCTACCCGAAGCAGGACGTCCAGCCCGGTGACGTCGCCCTGAGCGTGCGGCGGCTGACCCGCGAGGGCGTCTTCACCGACGTCTCCTTCGACGTGCGGCACGGCGAGATCGTCGGTCTCGCCGGCCTCGTCGGGGCCGGCCGTACGGAGGTCGCCCGGGCCGTCTTCGGCATCGACCGCTGGGACGCCGGGGAGGTCGAGGTCCAGGGACGCCGGCTCACCAGCGGGGCCCCGTCCACCGCGATGGCCGCCGGGCTCGCCCTCGTCCCCGAGGACCGGCGCGCCCAGGGCCTGGTGATGGACATGTCCATCGAGCGCAACATCGGCCTCACCGGACTCCGTACGACCGTGAAGGCCGGCCTCGTCGACCGCGGCGCCGAACGCAGCCGCTCCCTCGACTGGGCCGTCAAGCTCCAGGTCAAGTACGCCCGGATCGCCGACACCGTCTCCACGCTCTCCGGCGGCAACCAGCAGAAGGTCGTCCTGGCCAAGTGGCTCGCCACCGGTCCGAGGGTGCTGATCGTCGACGAGCCGACGCGCGGCATCGACGTCGGCACCAAGGCCGAGGTGCACCGCCTGCTCAGCCAGTTGGCCGCCGACGGGGTCGCCGTGCTGATGATCTCCTCCGACCTGCCCGAGATCCTCGGCATGGCCGACCGTGTGCTCGTGATGCACGAGGGACGCCTCACCGCAGAGATCCCGCGCTCCGAAGCCACCGAGGAGTCCGTGATGGCCGCAGCCACCGGGAGGGTCGCCGCATGACGGTCACCGCCCCCGACCACGCCCCCGCCACCGAGGTGCCCAGGTCCAGCGGCACCCGGCTGGTCGACCGCGTCTTCAAGATGCGTGAACTGGCCATCCTGGCCGTCTTCCTGGTGATGATCGCCGTCACCCAGGTGGGCAACAGCGACTTCCTGTCCGAGCAGGGCATCAAGGACCTGCTGCTGAACGCCACCATCCTGGTGCTGGTCGCCGTCGGCCAGTCGATGGTCGTCATCACCCGCAACGTCGACCTGTCGGTCGGCTCCACCCTCGGCATCAGCGCCTTCGCCGCCGGGAGCTACCTGCAGGGCGGCGGCAACCCGGTCGTCGCCGTCGTGCTGGCGATCCTCCTCGGCATCGGCTTCGGTCTGCTCAACGGCCTGCTCGTCAGCCTCGGCCAGGTGCCGGCCCTCGTCGTCACCCTCGGCACCCTCTACATCATCCGCGGCATCGACTCCATCTGGGTCGGCTCCAGCCAGATCACCGCGGCCGACCTGCCCGGCGGGTTCGTCGACTTCGGCTCCGGCGGCCTCTCGGCGGTGCCGTGGCTGGCGATGATCGCCCTGGTCGTGCTGGTGGCGACCGCCTACTACCTCAAGCACTTCGGCAGCGGCCGCGAGATGTACGCCCTCGGCTCCAACCCCGAGGCCGCCCGGCTCGCCGGCATCCCGGTCCGCAAGCGGATCCTGGCCGCGTACACCTTCTGCGGCGCGCTCGCCGGCCTCGCGGGCGCCCTGTACCTGGCCCGGTTCGGCAACGTCGACTCCGGTACCGGCACCGGCTACGAACTGACCGTCGTCAGCGCGGTCGTGGTCGGCGGGGTGGTCTTCACCGGCGGCTCCGGCAGCGTCTACGGCGCGGCCCTCGGCGCCCTCCTGCTGACCTCCATCAACAGCGTGCTGCCCGCCCTCGGCGTCAGCTCCGTGTGGGTGCTCGCCATCAACGGCATCCTGCTCATCCTCGCCATCGCCGTGGACCGCGTGGTCGCGCTGCGGGTGGCGTCGGCCCTGAAGAAGAGGAACGCCCGCCATGCCTGAGTCCTCTGTCTCCCTCGCGAACCGCGTGGTCCGCTGGGACACGGTCGTCGGCGCCCTCCTGATCGTCCTGCTGCTGCTGTCCTTCACCACGGTCGACGGCTTCGGCAACGCCCTCAACCTGTCGTTCCTGATCGGCAACACCCTGCCCATCGCGCTGATCGCCCTGCCGATGACCCTCCTCGTGGTCTCCGGCGAGATCGACCTGTCGGTCGCCTCCACGGCCGGCCTGTCCGGCGCGGTGATGGGCGCCCTGTGGAACCAGGGCATGACGATCGAGGCCATCATCCCGGTCTGTCTGCTGCTCGGTGTCGTCTGCGGGCTGATCAACGGCCTGCTCGTCACCAAGCTCGGCCTGCCGTCCCTCGCCGTCACCATCGGCACCCTCGCCGCCTACCGGGGCATCGCGCAGATCGTCCTCGGCTCCGACGCCGTGACCGACTTCCCCACCCAGTACCTGGACTTCGCCGCCGGACGCATCGGCGACACCTTCCTCCCGTACGCCTTCCTGCCCTTCCTGGTGCTGCTCGCCATCGCGGTGGTCGCCCTGCACGCCACGCCGTTCGGGCGGTCGCTGTTCGCGATCGGCGCCAACGAGGAGGCGGCCCGGTTCGCCGGGATCCGCGTCAAGCGGCAGAAGCTGATCCTGTTCACCGTGACCGGCCTGATGGCCTCCCTCACCGGCGTCTTCTGGGCGCTGCACTACGCCAGCGCCCGCTATGACAACGCCACCGGCCTGGAACTGTCCGTCGTGGCCGCCGTGCTGCTCGGCGGAATCGACTTCGACGGCGGCAAGGGCACGCTCGGCGGCGCCATCGCGGGAGTCTTCCTGCTCGGCGCGCTACAGAACGTGATGAGCCTCCAGGACGTCTCCGCCCAGTCGCAGATCGTCGTCACCGGCGTGCTGCTCGTCCTCTCCGTGCTCGGCCCGCGGGTCGCACGGCAGATCGCTGTCGCGAGGGCGGGCCGCAGAGCCGGTCCCGCGCTCCGGTAGGCAAGACCACCCGAAAACCCCGGGCGTGTGGCTGGTCGCACCCACACGGCGGAAGCCGCACGCCGACACAGACCCGCGCCCTTCGGGGCGCATCGCACTCACCCTCGTCAAAAGGATCACGTCATGCGTAAGTCAACCCTCCGCCGCAGCTGCGCGGCCCTCGCCGCCGTCACGTCCTTCGCCCTGGCCGCCACCGCCTGCGGCGGCACCACCAAGGAGGACGTGAAGAGCGAGAGCACCGGCTCCGCCGCCTCCGCCGGCAAGGCCGACCCGAACGCCCCCCTCAAGAAGGGCCTGACCGTCGGCTTCCTGCCCAAGCAGGTCAACAACCCGTACTTCACCACCGCCGACAAGGGCGGCGAGAAGGCCGTCAAGGAGCTGGGCTCCAGCTACAAGGAGGTCGGCCCCTCCAGCGCCACCGACACCTCCGGCCAGGTCTCCTACGTCAACACGCTCACCCAGCAGCAGGTCGACGCGATGGCCGTGTCCGCGCAGGACCCGGGCGCCCTGTGCACCGCGCTGAAGCAGGCCATGAGCAACGACATCAAGGTCGTCACCTACGACTCCGACACCAACCCCGACTGCCGCAACGCCTTCGTGTCGCAGGCCAGCGCCGAGGACCTGGGCCGCACCGAGGTGCAGCTGCTCGCCGAACAGATCGGCTACAAGGGCGAGATCGCGATCCTGTCCGCCGCGCAGACCGCGACCAACCAGAACACCTGGATCGACTTCATGAAGGAGGAGCTGAAGGACCCGAAGTACAAGGACGTCAAGCTGGTCAAGGTCGCCTACGGCAACGACGACGCCCAGCAGTCCTTCCAGCAGACCCAGGGCCTGCTCCAGGAGTACCCGAACCTGAAGGGGATCATCTCCCCGACCACCGTCGGCATCAAGGCCGCCGCCCAGTACCTCTCCGGCTCGAAGTACAAGGGCAAGGTCAAGCTGACCGGCCTCGGCACCCCCAACGACATGCGCAAGTACGTCAAGAACGGCACGGTCGAGGGCTTCGAGCTGTGGGACCCGGCGAAGCTCGGCGAACTGGCCGCGCGCACGGCCGTCGCGCTGGCGTCCGGGCAGATCACCGGCAAGGAGGGCGAGACCTTCACGGCCGGCGCCATGGGCGAGTACACCATCGGCAAGGACGGCGTGATCAGCCTCGGCAAGCCCACCGTGTTCGACGCGAAGAACATCGACCAGTTCAACTTCTGATCGCCGGGCCGTTGATTCCCGAGCATTTCAAGTCCCGTATTCCCAAGGGGTGTTGATGCAGCGCGTGTGCTTCCTGCTGAAGGTCCGGGCGGACCGCCTCGACGAGTACCGCGAGCGGCACGCCGCCGTGTGGCCGGAGATGCTGGACGCTCTGACGGCCACCGGCTGGCGCAACTACTCGCTCTTCCTGCGTGACGACGGCCTGCTCGTCGGCTACCTGGAGACCGAGGACTTCGCCGCGGCACAGGCCGGCATGGAGGCCACCGAGGTCAACGCCCGCTGGCAGGCGGAGATGGCGCCGTTCTTCGAATCGCTGGACGGCGCCCGGCCCGACGAGGCCATGAAGCCCCTCACCGAGGTGTTCCACCTCGCCTGATCCACTCGTTCACCCCGCTCCGCCCGCCCCATCCCTGTGCTCACCTCGCCAGACAACGGAGTCCCCGAGATGAACAGACGTACGCTGCTGGGCGCCGCCCTCGCCGGTGCCGTGATCACCCCCGCCCTCTCCGCCGGTACCGCCCGCGCCGCCGACCCCGGCCCCTCGGTCACCCGCACCGGCACCACCACCCTGGACACGCAGGCCATCTACTTCGTGTCGTACGACGGCCTGGTCAACAACAACTCGTTCCAGAAGAACGGCCTGCTGACCTACAAGGGTTACCAGTACGCCGTCTGGTACACCGCCGACCGCAACGCCGTCGTCGGCCGCCGCGTGCTCGGGGGCAGCACCTGGTCCACCGTGAAGGTCGGCCACACGCTGCGCTACAACGACTCCCACAACGTCATCTCCATGGGCGTCTCCCAGGTCGACGGCCGCCTCCACCTCAACATGGACTCCCACAGCGACGGCTTCACCTACGTCAAGTCGGTGGCCGGCCTGGTGGACAACCCGGCCGGGCTCAGCTGGACCACGAGCCGCTTCGGCGCCCCGCAGTCCACGCTGGACGGGCTGGCGCTCACCTCGCAGTTCACCTACCCGCAGTTCGTCTCCACCCCCGACGGCAAGCTCCAGCTGAGCTACCGGGTCGCCGTGTCCGGCAACGGCCGCAACGCCCTGGCCGAGTACGACGGCACCAGGTGGACCAACCTCGGCGAGTGGTCCAGCTCCACCGGCACGTACACCAGCGAGCACGGCTCCTCGACGGCCCGCAACATGTACCTGCACGGCATCGACTACGACGTCAACGGCCGGCTGCACTCCTTCTTCACCTGGCGCGAGCAGAACGGCGCCGTGATGTGCAACGGCGGCGGCATCACCAACCACGACACCGGCTACGTCTACTCCGACGACCGCGGCCGGACCTGGCGCACCAACGCGGGCACGGTCGTGGGCACCACCGGCGGCTCCGACAAGGTGTCCGTCACGGACGGCGGCCTCGTCGTGGACCCGCTCAACCCCGACCACTCCCTGATGAACCAGGAGAGCCAGGCCACCGACTCCGCCGGCCGCCCGCACGCGATCATCAGCTACGTGCCCGGCCGCTTCGGCCAGTGCACCACCAACTACGTCACCGCCCGGACGGCCAACGGACGCGCCTTCCACGTCCGCAGGAACGCCTCCGGCACCTGGCAGAAGACCGAGATCCCGGTCCCCCTCAACTCCAGCCAGCGCACCCGGCTGGTCCTGGACAAGTACGACAACGCGTACGCGGTCCTCCCCTTCGGCCGGATCGCCGCGGCGTCGGCGGCCTCCGGTTACACCGACTGGAAGCTCCTGTTCGACGGCAGCGGCCTCAACGCCTTCGGCGAGGTCCTGGTCGACGAGATGCGGGTCAGGTCCGGCAATGTGCTGTCGGTCATGTACCAGGAGAAGTCCAGCGGCACGACCCCCTCGGCGCTGCGCGTCGCCGACTTCGCACTGCCCGCGTGACCGGGGCTGATGTGCGCGGTGATGACGGTAATGTGAGGGCTTTCCGGCCACTTCTCGCCCTCCTGGAGGTCTTTGCCTGATGGGCCAGTCGGTGGGTATCAAGGACGTCGCCCGTGTCGCGGGGGTCTCCGTCGGCACGGTGTCGAACGTCATCAACCGGCCGGACACGGTCGCGACCGAGACCCGGGCCCGGGTGCTGTCCGCGATAGACCGGCTCGGGTACGTCCGCAGCGAGTCCGCGCGCCAGCTGCGCGCGGGCCGCAGCCGGATCATGGGGCTGCTCGTCCTCGACATGGGCAACCCCTTCTTCGTCGACGTCGCGCGCGGTGCCGAACGCGCCGCCCGCGAGGCCGGGCTCGGCGTGATGGTCTGCAACAGCGCCCAGAACGCGGGCGAGGAGGCGGAGTACCTCTCGCTCTTCGCCGAGCAGCGGGTCCGGGGCGTGCTGCTGACCCCCGCGGACGCGACCGGCCGCAACATCGCGTCGTTCCGGCGCCACGGCATCCCCTTCGTCCTGGTGGACCGGGTCGCCGAGGGCACCACCGAGTGCTCGGTCTCCGTGGACGACGTGGCGGGCGGCGCGCTCGCCGTCCGCCATCTCGTGGACGCCGGGCACCGCTCCATCGCGTACGTCAGCGGCCCGCCCGGTCTCAACCAGGTCCGGGACCGGCGTACGGGTGCCCTGAACGCGCTCGCCGAGGCCGGCCTCGGCCCGCAGGCCCTGCGCGAGCTGCCCACCGAGCGGCTCGACGTGGCCGCCGGCCGGGACGCCGGCGCCCGTCTCCTCGGCCTCGCCGACCGCCCGACCGCCGTGTTCTGCGCCAACGACCTGCTCGCCCTGGGCGTCCTTCAGGCCATGTACGCGGCCGGTGTCGGCGTCCCCGACGACCTCGCGATCGTCGGTTACGACGACATCGAGTTCGCCGCCGCGGCGGCGGTTCCGCTCACCTCGGTCCGCCAGCCCGCCGTCACCATGGGCGCCCTGGCCGCCGGGCTGCTGCTGGAGGAGACGGAGGAGGAGACCGCGCCGCGGCAGCACGAGCACCGCAGGGTCGTGCTCCAACCGGAGCTGGTGGTGCGACGCTCCAGCCTCGCGGCGCGCTGAGCGTCCCGGGCGGCCGTCCGCCGACGACCCGACATGCCCGGCCGGAAATTCCGGCATAAGGCGCATCACGTCTGCCCGGCGGCTCTGGAGGCTCGATTCCCGATCCCCACGTCACCCCCGCCCGGTCCCGGCGGACGGCCGTCGCGTCGGCGGTGGCCGCCGTCCTGGCCGGCACTGTCACGCTGGTGTCGTGCGGCCCCGACGACGACACCGGCGGGCCGAGGCGTGCCGAACGCACCGGACGCCGCTCCTTGACGGGCAAACGTTGCCTGCCGCGGCACTGGCCGTCGTCGTCACCATCACCAACAAGACCGACAAGAAGGCGTCGTACGCCGTGCGGGTCGACTTCCTCGACGACTCCGGCAAGGCCGTGGAGAGCCGGTACGTGGGCGCCGAGGACCTGGAACCCGGTGCCCGGGCCCAGCCGCTCGCCGTCAGCCGCAAACCCCCCGAGCCGGCGCTGACACCGAAGCTCGCCCAGGCACAGCGGTACTGAACGCCCGCCTGTCGGGAAAACGGCGTGCACAGCGCCGCGAGGAGGTGATGGGATCGGATCATCACTCCGTCACACGGCGGGCGGCGGACTGGGCATGGGGGACGGCGTGAACGAGACGGAGCTGCTGGCGGACCGCTTCGAGGAACACCGCGGTCATCTGCGGGCGGTGGCCTACCGCATGCTCGGTTCGCTGGCCGAGGCGGAGGACGCCGTCCAGGAGACCTGGCTGAAACTGGGCCGCGTCGACGGCGGGGAGATCCGCAACCTCGGCGGCTGGCTGACCACCGTGACCGGCCGGGTCTGCCTCGACATGCTGCGCTCGCGCACCGGACGCCGTGAGGACCCCCTGGACGACACCTTCGTCCCCGACCCCGTGATCCGGCCCCTGCGGGAGACGGACCCGGAACAGGAGGTCCTCCGGGCCGACTCGGTGGGCCTCGCCCTCATGATCGTCCTGGAGACGCTGGAGCCCGCCGAGCGGCTCGCCTTCGTCCTGCACGACATGTTCGCGGTGCCCTTCGACGACATCGCGCCGATCGTGGACCGCAGCCCGGCCGCGACCCGCCAGCTGGCCAGCCGCGCCCGGCGCCGGGTGCGGGGGGCCGCCCCCTCGGCCGACCCGGACCTCGGGCGGCAGCGCAAGGTCGTCGACGCGTTCATGGCGGCCTCGCTGGCGGGGGACTTCGAGGCGCTGGTCGCGGTCCTGCACCCCGATGTGGTGCTGCGGGCCGACTCCGGGGCCCTGGCGGGCGCCGCAGCGTCCAAACTGCTGCGTGGAGCCGAGTCGGTCGCCCGACAGGCCATGCTGTTCCGGGAGTTCACCCCGCTGGCACGACCGGTGCTGGTCAACGGCGCGGTCGGCCTGGTCAACGTCTCCGACGGACACCTGCTCACCGTCATGCACCTGGTCGTCGCCGACGGGCGGATCGCCGCGATGCACATCCTCGCCGACCCCGAGCGCCTCGCGACCCTGGACCTGCCGGACGGTCTCGGCTGACTCAGGCGGCCACGACCAGCCCGCCCGGGACGCGGTGCGGGCTCACCACCCGTCCGTCCGGCAGGAGTTCACCGGTGTCGTCGACTATGTCGATCAGTCTTCTGGGTGTCTTTGATGTCCAACGCGCTGCCACTGGAAGGCCTTTCGGTGCTTCATGGACGGGTTCTGTTCGCCTGTCCATGTCGGCTTGGGGTGTGGTGTGTCGTTAGCTGTGCAGAGGCTGCGGTTGTCCGAGGACGATCCGGTCTCGTACACCGTGGTGGGGGACGACGGCTTGCCCGTCGATGCCGTGGAGGAGTTCCTCGCGTACCTGGCAGCGACCGGTGCGTCGCCAAACACGGTGCAGGGCTACGCCTACGACCTGCGCGACTTCTTCGTCTGGCTGGAGCAGACGGGTCTGGACTTCCGGCGTGTTCGTCTGGAGGTCCTGGCCCAGTTCTTCGACTGGCTTCGCCGTCCGAAGCCGGCACGTGCGCCGGGAGTGTTCGTGCTGCCCGGTGTTGGCCAGGCGTTGGAGAACACCACGTTGCAGCGGAAGCGGGCCACGCTGGCATCCTTCTACCGGTTCCACGCCCGGCGGGACGAGAGTGTGCCCGCGCTGCTGGGAAGCCTGCTGGGCAGGCAGCCGACCGGCTCTTACACGCCGATGTTGGCGCACACCCAGAGGGGCGGCGAAGTCGAGTACAGCCCGATCCGCATCCACGCCCATCGCAAGCCGCCCCGGACGCTGACCGACGACGAGGTCCAGCGGCTGATGAGCGCGTGCAACCGGCGCCGGGACCGGTTCCTGATCGCTCTCTTGGACGACTCGGGGCTGCGGATCAGCGAGGCCCTGGGCCTGCGGCATGCCGACTTGAACCTCCGCAAGGGCGAGGTGCACGTCGTTCCGCGCGAGAACAACGCCAACGGGGCCCGCGTCAAGGGAATGAAGGGCCGGATCGTGCCAGTGAGGCCGGAGCTGTTCGACTGCTACGCCGCCTACATGGAGAGCGAGTACGGCACGCTGGACTGCGACTTTGTGTTCGCCAACCTCTTCCGCGAGCCGATCGGCTCCCCGATGACCCGGGCGAACGTCAACGAACTGGTGGAACGCCTGCAGCAGCGGACCGGCATTACGCACTTCTCGCCGCACGTCTGCCGACATACCTACGCCACGCGGCTGTTGCGGGCCGAGGTGCCGATCGAGGTCGTGGCCGAACTCCTTGGTCATGCCAGCCCGCAGACCACTGCCGAGATCTACAGTCACCTCGATGTCGAGGATCATCGCCGGGTGCTCCTCTCGGCCGGGATCATCAAGGACGGGGCATCGGCCCGGTGAACGCGCCCCAGACGCGGCGGGGTTCGGCGGGGCTGCTGGCGAAGCTGATGGAGACGGTGCGCCCGGAGTTCCGGGCCGAGGTGTTCTGTCCGCCGCGTGACAGCCCGGTGTTCTTCCCCGGGGAGTGCCGCATCGCTTCCTGCCCGACGGCGCTGACCATGGGGCGGTTGAAGCTGTGTCGCACCCACCATCACCACTGGGTGGCCGCAGGACGCCCGGCCGACCTGGACAGCTGGGCCGCGGACGAGGACGCGCGACTGCGTCGCCGCCAGCAGGTGGCGGCCTGCCTGGTCTCCGGGTGCAACCGAGCCAGGGCCGCCCACGGCCTGTGTCACCGGCATGCCTCGCGATGGACCCACGCCGGGCGACCGCCGCTTGAGGACTGGGCGGGACGCACCCTCTGTCACCCGCCGCGCAGGCCGACGGCAGCCGAGCGGACCTGCGAGTTTCCCGACTGCCCGCGCTGGACCGACAGCACTGATGTGCTGCTGTGTCACACGCACCACTCCCGGTGGTGCAAGCACGGCCGCCCTGAACTCACGAGCTGGTACGAGGACCTCGCCCACCGCGGCGATCCGAAGATCCGCCTGGGTCAGCTCGATCCCGCACTCCGCCTGGAGTTCCAGTTCGGCCTGCAACACCGCCTCGACGAGGGGCTGCGCTTCACCCCCGCCCGCGATGTCCGCCGCGCGGTCACCTGGGCCTGTCAGGCGCCGGTCTCCAGCCTCCTGGACTGGGACGAGACCAGATGGCGCGACCACGTCGCACCGCTCGGGCCCGACGGACGCCGCCACGGCTACAACGTGGTCGCCTTCCGCTTCATCGCGGACACCCGCTTCGCCCTGGAGCACCTGCTCATCGCCGATGATCCGTGGGCCGACCAGTATCCGCGCGAGGTCTGGGACCTGCGCCACTTCGCTCTCGCCGACGGAGAGACGCGCTACCTGCGCTTCGGTGGCATAGCCCAGCCCTGGCTGCGCGAACTGGCCAAACGATGGTGTCGCTGGCGCATCAGCACGAACATCAGCGTCAACACCGTCGCGCAGAACCTGCGCTCCCTGATCCATCTCTCCCGGCACCTGCCGCCGAACGCCAAGCCTGCCGACCTGACCCGCGCCAGGATCGAGACGTGGATCGCCGCCCTCGCCGTCAACTACCCGGACGTGTTCACCCGCCGGGCCGCGGTCAACTCGCTGGGCCGGTTCCTCGCCGACGCCCGTGCCCACGACTGGCAGCCCGACCTGCCCCGCGACGCTGTCGTCTACAACGACGCCCCGCCTCCGCCGCCGGCCAAGCCCCGCTGGATCTCCGAGCACCTGATGCGGCAGATGGAGAACCCCGCCAGCCTGGCCTTGATCGCCACCGACGATCTTCGCCTCATGGTCCCGCTGCTGATCTCCTGCGGCCTGCGCATGAAGGACGCCCGGCGCCTGCGGTTCGACTGCGTCACGCACGACGACACCGGCGCCCCCTACCTGAGCTGGGTCAACCACAAGATCCACGGCCGCATCGCGTTCTTCCCCATCAGCCAGGCCCTGGCCGACGAGATCGCCGCGCAGCAGAAGCGCGTCCAGGCCCGCTTCCCCTCCGGGAGCCGCTTCCTGTTCCCCGGCTGGGTGGCCAACCTCAACGGCAGCAAGGCCGTCTCGGACAGCTGGTGCCGCGAACAGATGGAGACCTGGCTGGAGCGCATCCGCCTCATCGACGAGCACGGCCGCCCCGCGCGGGTGACCTTCCACCAGTTCCGCCACACGCTCGGCACCCGGATGATCAATGCCAACGTCCCGCAGCACATCGTCCAGCAACTGCTGGATCACATGTCGCCGCAGATGACGGCCGTTTACGCCCGCCTGCATCAAAAGACCCTGCGCGAGCACTGGGAGAAGTCCCTCAAGGTCAACGCCGAGGGCGAACCCGTCGCACTGCCCGCCGACCACCCGCTCGCCGATGCCACCTGGATGCGGCTTTCCCTGGTCCGCGCCAAGGTCAGTCTCCCCAACGGCTACTGCGGGGCACCCATCCAGACCGACTGCGAGTACGCCAACCCATGTCTGGACTGCCGCTTCTTCATCACCACCGGCGACTTCCTCGACCAGCACCGACGCCAGCGGGAGGAGACCCGCAAGCTCATCGGCGACGCCGAGCAAGCCGGGCTGTCGCGCATCGTCGAGAAGAACACCCGCACGCTCGGCAAGCTCGACACCATCATCGACGCTCTGGAACAAGCCGGACCGCAGCAGATCGTGGCCGGCGGGAAGGTGACCGATCTCGATGCCACCGGCTGACAACGCCCGCTTCCTCGTCGAAGCCTCGAAGACACGCAGCAGGCAGGCACGCGAGCGCGCCGAAGAGGCCATCAGGACGGCATCCTGCCGCAGCGAACGGCCCACCGTCGTCGGCATCGCGAACGCGGCCAGTGTCTCCCGGTCCTGGCTATACACGCAGACCGACCTCATTACCGCGATCAACCAACTCCAGCAACGAGCCCCTGCACCCCACCGCAGCCCCCGGCACGCGGCCAGCGACGCCTCCCTGCACCGCAGGCTGGAGACCGCACTCGAACGAAACCGGCAACTCCGCGACCAGGTCGCTGACCTCACCCGAAAACTGGAGACCGCCCACGGTGAAATCCGCCGCCTCCGCACTCTTGCCTAGGACCTCTTGCGGGTCACGAGTGGCGGTTCGATCTCGGGGCCTGCTGGCGCCAGCGCAGCTCCTGCCTGCGACGATGCGCCTATGAGCTATGACCTTGCTGTTTGGGACGGTGATCGTCCCCTCGACAATGACCAAGCGGGCTCGACCTACGACGAGCTCTACGAGCGCTACCTGGAATCGGACGATGTCGTCGTGCCTCCGGCGCCGCGCATCATGGCCTACGTGCAAGCACTCGTGGCGCGATACCCCGACGACGAGCACAGCATCGTATGGGCGTCGCCACCGGTCCTCGATGAGGCATCGGGCCCGATCGTCTACCTGCTCATGTCCTACGGCAAGGCTGAGGAAGTGTCCGAGTACGCCGCTGCGCTGGCTCGCGAGCACGGACTCATCTGCTTCGATCCGCAGGGAGAGTGCCTCCGGTCCTGACGAAGACATGTCCGTCTCGTAGTGTCCCTGGTCAGCAGCCTCTTCCGCGTCCGAGATCGACATAACCTCGAAGA